>CAVVEY010000001.1:0-20531 GCA_963747385.1 uncultured bacterium
GCACGAATTCTCGAACCACGCCTGTCATTCGCGGCCGGCCCGGGGGAAACCATGGCCATAGAAATGCTCATAGCCAATAGAGGGATCGCCGCGATGCGAGTCATCGAGGCGTGCGACGCCCTGAATATCTCCTGGGCGATCGTTTATACCGAGGCGGACGAGAACACGCTGCCCGTGAAGTCGGCGGAGAACAGGATCTGCCTGGGCCAGGGGGAGCATGGGGGAAGAGATTACTGCAATATCGAGAAGATCGTCGAAGCGGCCCGGCAGCACAGCATAAAGTCCATCCATCCCGGGTACGGGTTCCTTTCGGAAAATGCCGATTTCGCGCTGGCCTGCGAGAAGGCCGGAATCAGATTCATCGGTCCATCCTCGAAGATAATCAGGCTCGCCGGCAACAAGAGGATGGCCAAGAGATCGGTCAGGGACGCCGGCATCAGGGTGATTCCCCCGGAGAGAGTCGACATCATAAAGGGGGAGATTCCGGCCCTGATCGTCGCCGCGAGCGTGGGCTTTCCCGTGATGCTCAAAGCGGTGGATTCCGGAGGCGGCAGAGGCCTCTTCAAGTGCCGCGGCCCGCATGACGTGCACAGGGCTTTCAAGGATTACTACAGCAAGAGGTTCGACAGAATCTCCGGGAAGGTTCTTCTGGAGAAATACTTCGAACAGGCCAAGCACATCGAGGTCCAGATTCTCGGAGACACCGAGGGGAACGTCCTGCATTTCGGGACCAGGGACTGCTCCGTGCAGAGAAAGCATCAGAAATTGATCGAAGAGGCTCCGGCGCCGAGGCTCACTCCCGACGAAAGGGAATATCTCGACCACGCACTGCGTCGCATACGCTCGAAAGATAGGGTATCGCGGTCTCGGAACGATGGAGTTCCTCAGGCAGTCGGGGCTGCATTTCCTGGAGATGAACACGAGGGCCCAGGTGGAGCTGCCCGTCACCGAAAAGGCCTACGGGCACAATCTCTACAAACGCCAGATAATGGCCGTGTACAACAAGGCCGGGCTCTCGCAGGAGCAGATCGTCTGCGCCGGACACGCGATCGAGTGCAGGATCTACGCGGAGGATTCCGCCGACGGCTTCATGCCCGACTGCGGGCCGATCACCGAATTTCGCCATCCGGCGGGGGAGGGAATCACTTTCTACACGCACATCGGCGAGATCGCGCGCGGGCAGGAGCCGTTCGCGGTCCCCGAGTTCTACGACCACCACCTCGCCAGCCTCGTCGTGCACGCGGAAAACCGGGAAAAGTGCATCGAGAGAACCGTCAACGCCCTCGGCCATATCGTGCTGAAAGGAATAAAGAACAACATCGCGTTTCTCAACAGGATACTCGTCACCGAGGATTTCAAATCGGGCGCCTACGACACCACCATCGTGGAGAAGCTGCTCGCGTCCGGATGAACGCGTGCCGAGGGAACGTTCGCCGCGCTTGATAAGATACTCCCCCTGTGCTACCTTTCATGGGCCTGCCGCGCGCGGAGCAGGGTTCGCGCGGCGATCTTCCTTTGCGGATAAGGGGTGGAAATGAGGTTTGAATCGGGAATGCGGATCAGGACGCCTTTGATCGCGGGGCTCATCATATCGTTGGCGGCGCTGGCGACCGTTTCGGGGGCCGCTCAGGCGCAGGACGACAGCGTCCAGTACTGGCAGCAGGAAGCGAATTACACGATCAAGGCGTCGCTCGACGCGAAGAATCATCTCCTCGCGGGCGCCGAAACGATTGTCTACAAGAACAATTCCCCCGACACGCTCCGCGCGTTCCATCTGCACCTCTACCCGAACGCCTTCCGCGACAAGACCTCCCCCCTCATCCGCGACTACCTGCAGGGAACGTGGCGCTTCCTCGTGGGGCTGCCGAAATCGATGCGGGGCTGGCTCGACGTGAAGGATCTCAAGCTCGACGGCGCCGCCGTGCAGTTCACCGTCGACGGGACGATTCTCACGGCGACCTTCCCGAAGCCGCTTCTCCCGGGAGCGACCGCGACGTTCGAGATCGCGTTCGAGGAAAAGATCATGCCCCTTCTCGGGCGCTCGGGATATTCGGGCGAGCAGTTCTGCATGGCCCAGTGGTATCCGAAGATGGCCGTCTACGACCAGAACGGCTGGCATCCCGATCAGTACCGGATGGGCGAGTTCTACGGGGAGTTCGGCGCTTTCGACGTGTCGATCACGCTGCCCGGGAAATACGTCGTCGCGGCGACGGGCACGCTCGTCTCGGGCGATCCCGGCTGGAAGAAGACCGCGCGGCGGCACGGCGGCGCCTTCGCCGATTCCGCGAAGGCCGAAGTCGACGAAAACGGTGCAGTTCCGCGCGGAGAACGTCCACGATTTCGCCTGGTGCGCCTCGCCGAACTTCGTGGTCCAGGATACGCTCTACAACGGCTACCGCATCATGAGCTTCTTCAATCCCTGGAACCGCGCCTGGGCCGATACGACGCTCGCCCGGGGGCTGCGCGCGATGCAATGGCTCGAAAGGAACGCGGGGCCCTATCCCTACCCGCAGGTCAGTATCGTCGACTGCCCGATGCGCGGCGGCATGGAGTATCCGATGCTCGCCATGAACGGCTCCGTCGACGAAGGGCTCATTCTTCACGAGCTCGCCCACAACTATTTCTACGGGGCTCTCGCGAACGACGAGCGCGCCGAGGCGTGGCTCGACGAGGGCTTCGCGAATTACGCCGTCTTCTGGAACGTGGAGGAGCGGTTCGGCCCCTACGGGAAGGCCGGAGAAGCGCATCGTTCCCCTTCTCGCTCTTCCGCGAGCAGCGCATGTGGGACGGGCTCGGCAGGAGCGTCATCAATCTCCACCGCAGCGGCTACGCGGAGCGCATCGCGACGCCGGCCCACGAGTTCAAGAACGGCTTCAGCACGATGCCCTACGTGGGGGCGCCTCTCTTCCTCAGGGCGCTTCGTTACACGGTCGGAGACGAGGCGTTCCGCACGATCGTCCGCACCTACGTCGAGCGCTGGCGTTTCAAGCACGTCGACGAGGAGGCGTTCCGGTCGATCTGCGAGGAAATCTCCGGGATGCAGCTCGGCGATTTCTTCAAGCAGTGGCTCCACACGACGAAGGAATGCGACTACGCGATCTCGCGATTCAAGGTGAAGGGCACGACGGAGGGCTTCGTCGCGGATCTCAGGATCGAGCGCAAAGGGGAGCTCATGATGCCGCTCGCGCTCGCCTTTCGCCTGAAAAACGGAAACACGGCCGTCGAGCGGCTCGACGGCGATACGCGGACGATCGAGAAGAGCTTCACGTTCGACTCGAAGCCGGTATCCGTCGCGATCGATCCCGATAACGAGATTCTCGACGTCTACCGGCTCGACAACTACTCTCCGCGGCGCAAGAGCTTCGCGCTCGACGTGCCGTTCAATAAATATTATCCGGTCGATTCCTACCAGTACCGGGTCCTTCCGCTCGTCGGCTACAACGACGTCGACGAGGGCAAGGCGGGTCTCCGCTTGCGCGGCGGCTACGATAATTATTTCAGGAAATTCACCCTGCAGGGGCTCTACGGATTCGGGAGCGAGAAGATCGATTATTACGCCGCATACGACAACGCAATCGGCTACCTCGGAAAAGACGCGTCGGTCTTCGCCGAGATGTTCCAGCGCGAGGGAAGGCTGGGGGCGACGCTCGAGATCGGGAAGATCCGCAGGACGTCTCTCTTCGATCCCCTCGCGAAGCGCCTGGCTTTCAGCGTGAATTACAACGAGATCAACGACACCGCATACGTGTTCCCGGGCACATACGAGAAGGGACGCGACATCACCGGGGGCATTCGTCTGGAGATGAGCCCCAAGACCGACGTCTTCGCCTCATCTCTCTCGATCGCCTACAATCGCTCGCTCTGGGGGAGCAATTTCAATTTCGAGAAGCTCGCCGCGTCCGTGAAGTTCTGGCCGGCGCTGCGGTTCGCTTTCCCCCTCAAGCCGAACCTGCGCTTCTTCTTCGGTCACGCGGCGAACGACCCGCCGCTCCAGGAGCGCTTCAGCCTCGCCGGCGCCAACACGCTCGCGAAGGAGCGCTATTTCTGGCTGCGCAGCGTCGGGGCCTTCCCGAAGGATCAGTACAACAACTTCCACGTCGCGGGGGACGCGAACCTGCGCGGCTACTACGACGGAACGTTCTCGTTCAAGCAGATGGTCGCGTCGAACGTCGAGCTCCAGCTGCCGTTCCCGCTTCCGTTGAGCCGCAAGGTCTCGCGCGCGCTCGCGCCCAGGCTCAGCCTGTTCTACGATTGGGGGAAGGTGCTCGACGACCGCAAGTACGAGGGAATTCCCGCGGCGGCGCGCGAGGAACTCGAACCCGCATTCGACGGCGCCCTCGCCGACTTCGGCGTGAGCCTGAGCCTCTGGAAGATCACGGCCGAGTTCCCGCTCTTCCTGAGCCGCCCCGAAATCGTGGGCGAGACGGACAAATGGGATTTCCGCTGGACGATCGGGTTCACCCGCCTGTTCTAGCGCGGGTCCTATGGCGCTGGACATTCCCGCTCCGAGCCCAGTCGCAGCGCTCCATGGGCTCGTTGCGGGAATGTCCGCGCCATCGCCGCCACCCGCTTAGCAGGGTGCTATCCAGGAAACAATTTCCCGACGCTCCCCGTATAATCGAGAAATGACAGCGCGAGGCATCTGGGTGCTCATGCCCCCCACCAGGACAAGCGTACTCCAAGTCGCCACCTATCTCGGCGCGGGAAAGGAGCCGTCGTTCATGACACGTCTTTTCGCTCTTCTCTTCGCCATCGGTCTTCTGGCGTCACCCGCCGCGACAGCCACCAAGGAACCCGAGAATCCCCGCGATCCCGTGCTGAATTTCGAGTATGCATGGAAGAGCCTCGACAGGAACTACGCACAGTTCGGCGTCAAGAACGTCGACTGGGACGCGCTTGTATCGCGTCTACCGGCCGCAGGTCACCGCGGCGACCACCGACGAGGAGCTCTGGAACATCATTCTCTCCATGCTGCGGAACCTGAACGACGACCACGTTTGCCTGTCCGACGAGAAGCGGCGCAACTGCGGCGGAGTGCAGGACGCCCGCGAGCCGGATGATTTCTCCCTGGATCTCGTGAGGTCGAAATACCTCAAGGGCGGCGCCACGGATACGCTGAAGGGGAGCTTCACCTACGGCTGGCTCGCCGACGGAATCGGTTACATGCACTTCAGCCACTTCAAAGCGGGAGCCGGGCCGACCGACCCAGGCGCTCGACGCGGCTCTCGGGAAGCTCGCCGGCGCCCGGGCCATGGTCGTCGACGTGCGCGGCAATCCGGGAGGCTCGGGCAAAACGGAGGAGTTCGTGGCGAACCGGTTCGCCGACCGCAAGCGGAACTACATGCAGACGCGGACGCGCTACGGCCGCAAGCACGACGACCTGTGGCCGGCGGAGTACCGCTTCGTCGAGCCCGGCGGCCCGGCGCAGTTCACGCGGCCCACGATTCTCCTCGCGCACCGCCTCAGCGCGAGCAGCGCCGACATCTTCGCGCTGGCCATGCGCGTGCTTCCCCACGTCACCTTCGTAGGGGATCTCACCGAGGGCGCCCTCTCGGCGCAGTTCCCGGACAAGATGCCGAACGGCTGGACCCTGTGGATCGCCTTCAAGGTTATTCAGGACGTAAACGGCGTCTGCTGGGACGGGATCGGCGTGCCTCCCGACATGCGAATGGTGAACACGCCTGAGGACATCGCCTCGGGAAACGACCGCGTGCTGGAATTCGCCCTCGATCTTCTCGAGAAGGGGGCTCCCGCGCCGCAGGACGAGGCGGCCAGTCTGCGGAACCTCAGAATCTCACTCGTAGGGCCAGTACGCGAGCGACGCGAAGGAAAAGGGCGTCGAGTCGGCGGTCGCGGGGCTCGAACAGGCGCGCGCGAAGGGAGGCGACGCCTCGTTCTTCGGCGCTCGACGAGGCCATGCAGCTGGCCGGTCAATACATCGGGAAACAAGCAGTACGCCGAGGCGATCGGCCTTCTGCGGGCATGCCGGGAAGAGTTCCCCCGGCTCGCCGTCCACCTATGCCATGCTCGCCCAGTCGCATCTCGGCGCGGGGGACGTGGCCGCGGCCGAGGCATCCCTGAAAGAAGGCGAGAAATTCGAGCCGATGTTTTCCTGGGAGCAGTCGCAGATCGAAAAGGCGAAGACGGCGGTTCGCAAGGCGAAGTTCGGCTCCGCGGCGGAGATCGTGGGCAAGGAGCTCGAAACCGGCGGGATTCCCGCGGCGCAGAAGACTTTTAAAAAGCTTCTCGCGCGGCGCGACAAGGACGGCCCCGCGTTCGACGAAGCCGATTTCAACGCCCTCGGGTACAGGCTGATGCAGGAGAACAAGCTCGAAGCCGCCGTGTATGTATTCGAGAAGGGGGCGGAGCTCTATCCGGATTCATGGAACGCCTTCGATAGTCTCGGGGAGTGCCTGGCAAAGGCGGGCAAGAAAGAGCGCGCGATCGAGAGCTATCGCAAGTCCCTCGAGCTCAATCCGGGGAACGCCAACGGCCGCGCCGCCATACAGCTTTTGGAAACGGGGAAATAGGAGCAACGCGGGTCCTATGGCGCAGGACATTCCCGCTCCGAGCCCAGTCGCAGGGCTCCAATGGGCTCGTTCGCGGGAATGTCTTGCGCCTGCACCGTTAGCGGGTGACGCTGATGGGGCCCCCGCGTGGCGCGCAGCTCGCGGTGCGAGCGAGCACCGCGGGTCGCAATCGCGGCAGGACCCGCGTAGCGCGCTAGACTCCGCCTCTCCCGGATTTCCTGCGGTCGTTGAATTTCTTTATCACCCTGCCCAGCTCTTTGTCCTTCTTCTTCCGTTCCAGGGCCGCATTCTTGTCGGCCCTCGACGCGGTGTATGCCGCTTCCTTCTTCAGCTTGGAGTAGCTCTCCATTATCTCGCGCGGTATCTCCCCTTTTTCGGCGGCTTCCCTGACGGCGCAGCCGGGCTCGTGCTCGTGCGTGCAGTCCTTGAATCTGCATTGTTCCGCATACCCGGATATGTGGTCGAATTCCGGGGCCTCGCCCCATAACGACAGCTCGCGCATGCCCGGCGTGTCGATCAAGAGGCCGCGCTCCCCAAGGTTATAGAGCTGTCTCGTCACGGTGACGTGCCTGCCGCGCGAGTCGTCTTCCCTCACTTCCTTCGTGACCGCGATTTCCCTGCCCGCGACGGCGTTGATCAACGTCGACTTGCCCGCGCCCGACGAGCCCACAAAAGCGTGGGTCTTTCCGGGCTTCATCAGGGCGACGAGCGCCTGCATGCCCTCGCCGGTTTTCGCGCTCAGCGCCAGCGCCGGCACCGGATTGACGAGCTCCGCCGTTTCCCGCAGGATCTTCGCCGCTTCGGGATTGATATCGGATTTGTTCAGGACCACGACCGGCTCTATGCCGCTGCCCTTGACGGCCGAAATGTATCGGAGCAGGCGCATGCGGTTGTAATTATGGTCGAGCCCCTGCACGATGAAGAGCACGTCGATGTTCGCGGCGATCACCTGCTCTTCCGTCTTTATGCCCGCCGATTTTCTGGAGAAGCAGGTGCGCCTCGGCAGGACCGCGTGTATGATCGCTTTGCCTTCGCCTTTGAATACCTGAGCCGCGACCCAGTCGCCTGTCTTGGGAAAATCGGCCGGGGAAGCCGCGGAGAATAGAATCTTGCCGGTGATCTCGGCGGGCATTTCGCCGGTCGCGGCCGCGACGATATAGCGTTCCCTGTGCTCCGCGATCACCCTCGCGGGCTCGAGCCCTTCACGGGCATGCGCCGCGTACGCGCGCTCGAACCACTCGTCCCAGCCGAATTGTGCGAGAGTATCATTCCGCATGACCGTCTGCGCCTCGCCGGGGCGCTGACATTCCCGCGACGAGCCCATTGGAGCCCTGCGACTGGGCTAGGAGCGGGAATGCCTGCGCCTTTACTTCACGGCACCCGCGATGACCGGATCGAGATCCTTGAACTTCGCGAGCCACGCGATGCGCTCGGCGCGGAGCGCCTCCGTGAACGCCGCGATCTCCTCGCTCTTGTAGAAGCGGCTCGCCTCGTACCGCGCGAGATCGACCCCGGGCACCGCCGCCGGCACCTCGTACCCCCACGTCTCGTCCTTCCGCCACTCGACGCGCGAGCGCGCGATCTCGCGGATGAACGCCGCGGAATCCTGAATCTTGATCTTCTGCCCCCCGAAGCCTCCCGTGTTGAGCAGGAAGCACTGGACCTTGGGGTTCGCCTTGATGATCCGGTAGAAGAGGTTCCCTTCCTCGCCTTCCGAGCCCACGATGAACGGGTTCGTCCCGACCTCGCGCACCGACTGCCCCGCCTTCGTCGGATCGGCGGCCGACGTGATGATCGACTCGCCGAGCATGAAGAACGCGGCAGCCTGTTCGGGATTGAGCCGCGCGGCCGGCGGCACGATCGTGTCGCGCCGCGTTATGAAGAAGATGAGATCGACGCGGTCGAGATCGACCCGGTTGTCGGTGAAATCGAGCTCGCGCCTCACGACGATGCCGCGGCCGTTGAGGCATTTCCCCTTCGATCCGAACGGATGGTCGTAGCGGAAGAAATCGACGTCGAGCGTCTTCGGATCGGTGTAGACGTTTTCGAGAATCGCCGACGGGCTGATCGCCCCGGCGTAGAGGAGCGGCTGCCCCTCGGGCTCGAGCCCTTCCGTCTTGATGTACGCGTTATCCTCCGTGCCGAACGCGGCTCCGTCCTCCGTCATGACGAAGAAATCGTCCTGGCGGATGACGACCGTCTCCCTCTTCGCGGCGTCGAGCCAGAAATGATGCACCGAGAGGGTCGTCTTCCCCGTGCCGCTGAGGCCGAAGAAGAGGGCGCCCTTGTCCTCGAGCTTCCCGGTCTTCGCGTCGAGGGCGCGGATCACCTTGCCCCCGGCGTGGACCCCGAGCCCGCCCCCCTTCCCCTCCTTGAACCGCGTCTTCTCGAGGTACATCGCCATGCGCAGATGCCCCTTCTTGACCTCGCCGAAATAATCGGTTCCGAGAACGAACGTCACGCGGTTGATCGCGTCGCAGAGGATCGTTCGCGGCGGAAGATCGAGCTTCTTCGCCACGTCCCCCCATTCGGGAACCATGATGATCGTCTGGCTCGGCTCCTTCTCCTCCTCGCTCACCGGGAGATTGAATATGAGCTTGTCCCACATGACGAGGAGCCGCGCGTACTTGCCGGTCACGATCGTGCGGCAATGATGCGCGTGGGCCGGGGTGAGCCCCATCTGCTTGTCCATGACGAGTAGCTGGACGCCGGAGGTCTCGAGATAATTCGCCGCGGCCTCGATGATCTTTTTCTGCCGCTCGTCGGGAACGGCGAAGAAGACCTCCGTCACCGAGGCGGAGCGGTTCGTGACCTTCGAGACGAACGACGGGTTGCGGTATTTGGTCAAAACGTCCGGCGTGCCGCGCGATTCGATCGTCGTGAAATCCTTGAGCGCGAGATTCCCGATGACTTCGCGGCTCCGCGTGATGCGGTTGCCCGCGATCGCGGCCTTCATAACCCTCGCCGCGACATCCTTCGCGAGCGTCGAGGCCGAAGCGCCCTTCGCCTCTTCATTCGCCATAATAATCTCTTTTCTCCCTTCGAGTTACCGATGCCGAGCCAATAGTTGTCGACCGCCGCCGCACTCTGAACCGAATTGCGATATTCCGTATCCGTAGAATTATGGGAAAATCTACTGCTTTTCGGGGAATTTGTCAAAAGGGGAGAATCGGCCGCGCCCCCGTTCTTCCTTGACCTTTCGGCCCATTCGTGCTAGAATCCCCGTGGAAAGTGGCTCCATAACCACCACAATCGTTCTGCAACCTGCGCTGTACCCGCGGTTTCTCTTTCCTCGTTCGCGCCCGAAATTTTTCGATTGCGAGGAGGTGAAAAACATTCAATAAATTTGCCGATCCCGGGAAGGAATCCCGAACAATCAGGAGGGGGCTCGCATGAAACGGCTACTATTTACGCTCTTCATCGTCCTTTTCGCATCGACTTCGCTCACAGCGGCGACCCTGGGTCTCTACTTCGATCTCTGGCCGGGCACGATGGCCTACGCCCCGCAGCCGGCCAGCTTCTTCGACGTCTATCTGTATCTCCACGCTTCGAACTACTACGTGACGGCGCTGGAGTATCAGCTGACGACGCCGCTCGATCCCGCGCACGCGTCCTTCGTGATCCTCGACATCGAATATTCGCCCAATGTCGTCGTTACGCTCGGCTCTCCGTTCGATGGGCATTCGCTCGCCATCTGGCCGCCTCTCGACGGGTATACCCCCGGCTACAACATGATCATCAAATTCAAGTGCATGACGCTCGCGCCGTGCCTCGAGCCGGGAATCAATCCGCCTTTGGGCGATATCCGTCTCGCCGATTACCCGATCGTCATCGGTCCGCATCCGGACAGCGGCGAGTGCTGGGGGACCTTCTACCCCAATAACGACACGTTCCCCATCGTCGGACTGCGGTCCACGCTGTGCCCGGACAAAGTCGGCGTAGAGAGCACGAATTGGGGCGCGATCAAGAGCCTGTATCGATAGGCGGCCTTCGTCGCGCGCCTAGCGGATCTCGCCGGGCGACACAGAGGGTCTTTCCCGCCCGGGAAAGACCCTCTCTTTTTGGCATTCCGCCTTTTTCCTTGCGCCATATTGGAATTTATGAGAGACTTCTGACCGCGTATTTTCCCCTAAGCGCTCTTTGAAACATCTCGCCCGCACCTTTAGATCGAGAGGTGAACGTATGGTCAAGCGAGTCGGAATCGTCGGCATCGGGACCACGGGATTCAGGTCCATCACTCCCGATGTCTCCTACCGGGAGCTCATCTTCGAGGCTGCCCGGAAAGCCTACACGGACGCAGGGATCGAGCCGAGCGAGATCGACGGCTTCGTGACGGCCGCCGAGGACTTCATCGAAGGCTACAGCATCGCCGACGAATACTGCCCCGATCAGATCGGCGCCGTCCTGAAGCCGACGCACACGGTGCCCGGAGATTTCATCCAGGCGCTCGCCGCGGGCTACATGATGATCATGACCGGCATGTTCAAGACGGTCGCGATCGAAGCCCACAGCAAGGCCTCGAACATCAAGAACGTCGACGAAGTGCTCGGGTTCGCGCTCGACCCCGTCTATAACCGGCCGCTCCGCGAGACCCCGCACGCGATCGCGGGGCTCGAGATGACCCGCTTCATGTTCGAGACGTGCACCTCCTCCGAGCAGTGCGCGAAGGTGGTCGTGAAGAACAAGGGGAACGCCATGCGGAATCCCTACGCGGCCTTCGGCGCCGACATCACCGAGAGGGACGTCCTGAATTCCGAGCCGATTTCGCTCCCGATTCACCGTCTCGACATCGCGCCGCACGCGGACGGCGCGGTCGTCACGGTCCTCGCCGACGGCGATACGGCGCTCGCGCTCACCGACACTCCCATATGGATCGAGGGGCTCGGCTGGTGCACCGACACGCCGACCCTCGAGATGCGCGACTGGGGAGAGGCGGCCTACGCGCGCCTCGCCGCCGAAATGGCGTACAAGATGGCCGGGATAGCCGACCCCGTGGACATGATCGATTTCGCGGAAATCTGCGACGAGTATTCGTACAAGGAGCTCCAGCACATGGAGGCGTTGAAGCTCTGCCGGCCGGGAGAGGCGGCGCATCTCCTCGAGAGCGGCGCGACGAGCTTCACCGGGCGGCTTCCGATCAACGTCTCGGGGGGCGCGCTCGGCGTGGGACATCTCTTCGAAGCCTCCGGCGCGCACAAGATCCTCGAGCTCGTCGAGCAGCTCCGCGGCCACGCGGGCGCGCGGCAGATCCCCGACGTGAACATCGGCCTCGCGCAGGTCTGGCGCGGCGTTCCGACCGCGACGGGAGCGGTCGCCATTCTTTCGAACATGTAGGAGGTCCTCTGCAATGGGAATGAGGAAAGTAGCAATCGTTGGAGCCGGCATCACGAAGTTCGTGCGCCGCGCGCAGGAGACGGGAAAGGAGCTTTCCTGGCAGGCGTCGAAGATGGCGCTCGACTCCTGCGGCCTCACGCTCGACGACGTCGACATGGTGACGCTCGGCACGGCCCCCGACGCCTTCGACGGCGTCCACATGAAGGGGGAATACCTCGCTGACGGCGCAGGCGCCTACCGGAAGCCGTACATGCGCCACTACGTGGGCGGCGGCACGGGCGTCTTCAGCCCGATCCACGGATGGATGCACGTGGCGAGCGGCATGGCGGACATCTGCCTCGTCGTGGCCGAAGAAAAGATGTCGAGCTGCCAGCCCCATCCGGCGGGCGCGTTTCTCACGATATTCGACCATACGACCGAGCAGCCCCTGAAGCCCACGCTCATCTGGATCTTCGCCCTCGAGATGAACCGCTACATGCAGACGTACGGGATCTCGAAGGCGGACATCGCCCGCGTCTCGGTCAAGAACAAGCACAACGCCCTCGATCACCCCTCCGCGCAGGTCGCCGAGGACATCACCGTCGAGGACGTCCTTAACAGCGAAACGCTCTGCTGGCCGGTGAACAGGCTCGACATCAGCCCCGCCTCCGACGGCGCGGCCGCGGTGGTGCTCGCGAGCGAGCGCGTCGCGCGGCGCCTCACCGACAAGCCGATCTGGATCGACGGCGTCGGCATGTCGATCGACACGGCATACTGGGGGACGCGCGATCTGTCCTACCCGCGTTACGTCGAGACAGCGGCGCGGATGGCCTACGACATGGCGGGGATCAAGGAGCCGGCGAAAGAGATACACATCGCCGAGCCCTACGATCCGTTCGACTACAAGGAGCTCCACCACATGGAAGGGCTCATGCTCTGCCCGCGCGGCGAGGCGGCGCGCCTCACCGCCGAGGGCTACACGGCGCGCGACGGGAATCTTCCGATCTGCCCGTCGGGCGGCGCTTTGGGCGTCGGGAACCCGATCGCCGCGACGGGACTTATGAAGGTCATCGAGATCTTCCTGCAGCTCCGCGGCGAGGCGGGGAAACGCCAGGTGCCCGGCAAGCCCACGTGCGGCCTCGCGCAGGCGTGGGGAGATCTCATGCAGATGGGAACGGTCATCGTACTGAGAAGCTAACAAACAAGGAGCGGGAAGAATGAAGCTGGAAGATTGCAAACTCAGGGGGACACACCTCAAATCTTCCGATTTCGAGAAGTGCAAGGTCCTCACCACCGAGTGGAAACCGAACCTCGGCTACGCGTGGGACGACGGCGTCGCGATCGGGCGCTACCTCGCCGAGCTCAAGGAGGGCAAGATCATCGCGCGCGTCTGCCACGAGTGCCACCGCATCATGCTTCCGCCGCGGATGTTCTGCGAGCTGTGCTTCCGCCCGACGGACGAGTGGGCCTACGTCGAGGACACGGGTGTCGTGAACACGTTCAGCGTCGCCCGCGTCAACTGGGACGCCTCGCGGCGCGGTCCCAACGAGCCGCCGCTGCTGCCGGCGGTGATCGAGATCGACGGGGCCACGAAGGGCATGGGGATCCTTCACATGCTGGGAGAGGTCGGCCCCGACGACGTCGAGATCGGGATGAAGGTTCGCGCCGTGTGGAAGAAACCGGAAGACCGCACGGGAGCGATCACGGATATCCTCTATTTCAAGCCTATCCGCGCCGCGGGCTCGAAAAAGCCGGCCGCGGGAAGAAAACGCTGAGGGGGTACAGGCAATGGCGATCACGGAAAGAATGACGAAGTCGACCGCCCCGACCTACTGGGAAGGGGAGATCCCGGTCCGATACGTGTACACGTACGGGCTCGCCGGGGAGACGTTTTTCAGGGCTATCAAGGACAAAGGGACGTTCCTCGCCACGCGCTGCGACGCCTGCGACGTGACGTTCCTGCCGCCCAAGATCTACTGCGACCGCTGCTTCGAGGAGCTCGACACATTCGTCGACGTCGGCACGGTCGGACACGTCGATACCTTCACGGTCACGTTCAAGAACATGGACGGCTCCGACAAGGCCAAGCCGCGCATCCTCGCGATGGTCAGAATCGAGGGCACGGACGGCGGCATCATCCACTACCTCGAAGGCGTGAGCATCGAGGAAGTGGCGCTCGGCCTTCCCGTGAAGGCGATCTTCAAGCCGAAGGCCCAGAGGAAGGGTGGGATCGAGGACATCATCGGGTTCGGCCCGCTGGAGTAGCGCGCCCCTTCCGGGGGCGATAAAAAAGGATGGACCGATCAACCCCTTGACCAGTCCATCCCTTTGAGTCCCGAAGGGGTAACAGGGTGCGATCTTGCTGCCTATTAACCTTCGGCCTACGACGTCACCGAAGCCTCTTTCTTGACGATGGGGGTCCCCGAACCCTTATATCTCACTCACCCAACCGCGGGCTCTAACTCAGGCCTCCGTGTCGCGTATTGACATACCATATATCAATAACCGTGCCATAACGGAAATCCGCGGGCCCGGCTGTCGACGGCACGGCATTCTTCATATCCGGCCCAACGCATCGAGGTAAAAACAATTTGAATTCAAAGAAGTTGCGCGCGGACACAAAATCGAGGCGCAGGACGCAGGTGCCAAACTCTTTACTGTCAGATAACAGCCCCGCACTTTCAGCTGTTGATAAAATATTTTTACCCGGGAGGGTTTTGCGTAAAATTTGTTTCCTCAACAGTTGAGGAGATGCACGGTATTCGTCGAACCCTTTTCCGGGACCGGGATTCCAGCCGCAAGAATGACGAGCCCCCGTACCCCGGCGGCCCTCAGCCTCTCTCTCACGAGGGGGAAGATCGCGTCGGTCCGATCGATGCGGTCGATATGAATCGTCTCCGTGCCCCAGACAAGATTCATCTGGCGCATGACCCGTCGATCGTCGGTCAGCGCGACGATCCGCGTCGCCGCGGGCCGATACCGGGCGATCAGCCTCGCCGTGCGCCCGGTGCGGGTCAGACACGCGATGGCGCGCGCGCCCGAGCTCGCGGCGGTCCGCGCGGCGGCAGCGCAGGCGGCTTCGGCCAGATCCCTCGGCGGCCAGGAAAGTCCGGCGCGGCATTCGTCCCGCAACGGGTGCCGCTCCCAGCGCTCCGCCTCCCGTATGATGCGGTTCATCACGCCGACGCTCTCGACCGGGAAAGCGCCCGTGGCCGTCTCCGCGGAGAGCATCAGGGCGTCCGCCCCGTCGAAGACCGCGTTCGCCACGTCGCTCGCCTCCGCGCGCGTCGGTCGCTCGGAGACCGCCATCGACTCGAGCATCTGCGTGGCCACGATCACCGGCTTCCCCTTCTCGCGGCACAGGGCGATTATCTCCTTCTGGACGACGGGCACGCGCTCGAGAGCGATCTCGACGCCGAGATCTCCCCGGGCGATCATGATCGCGTCGGCGGCCTCGATGATTCCGTCGAGCCGGCCGAGCGCTCTCTCCTTCTCGATCTTCGCTACGACGAGCGCATGCGATTTCCTCTCGCTGACGACGCGCTTCACGCGCCGCACGTCGGCGGCGCACGTCACGAACGACACCGCGACGTAATCGACTCCCATCGCGAGGCCGAACTCGAGGTCGGCCGCGTCTTTCGCGCTCAACGAATGACCGATCCGCAGACGCGGGACGTTGAGCCCCTTGCGGGAAGTGAGGACGCCCCCGTGCACGATCCGGCAGCGGATCTCCCGCCCGAGCGTCTTCTCGACCCTCAGGTGAATGCTCCCGTCGGCAAGGTACAGATCGTCGCCGGCCTTTACGTCTCCGGGCCCAAACCGGTAATCGACGTGCGCGCCTTCCCCGTTCCCCGCGACCTTCTTCGCGGTGAGAACGAACGTGCCGCCGTCACGCAGGCGCGCCTGGCCTCCCTCGATCTCTCCGATGCGGATCTTGGGCCCGGCGAGATCCTGCATGACCGCGACCCCGCCGTCGAGCTTCCGCAGCCTGTCGAATACCGCTCGATGCTCCGCCGGGGCGCCGTGCGAGAAATTGAGCCGCGCGACGTTCATCCCCGCTCCGAGAAGCTGCCGAAGCCTCTTCGCGCCGTCGCTGGCCGGTCCGATCGTGCAAACGATTTTCGCCCTGCGTTCCACGGGATACCTCCTGTCGCGCGATTGTAGCTCCGCCAAGCGGCGAAACAAAAGGCAAATCGAGGGATTTGATTGAAATCACCCCCGCGGATATGCTATCAATCTCCAATTACTCGAGCAACGGGGACGGAGAACGCCATGAGACACCGGGTCCTGCACGTCATCTACTCGCTCTACCGCGGCGGCGCCGAGCGCGTCATCGAGACGCAGCTCCTCGGCGGCGACCGCCGCCGCTTCGAATATCTCGTCTGCTCGATAACGGGCGGCGGCGACATGATCGACCGGATGTCGAACGCCGGTTCGCGCGTTTTTCTTCTCGGCAAGCGGCGGCGCGGCGACTTCACGGCGGTGACGAAACTCGCGAACCTCATCCGCCGCGAGAAGGTCGATTGTATCCACCTCCATAATTCGCCGGGAATGTTCTGGGGCTCGCTCGCGCAGATCGCGAGCGCCACGGGCGTACCGATCGTGCGAACCGAGCACAACCCGTATATTCCCGAAGATTTGCCCCCGCTCTACCGATGGCTCTACCCGCGATTCACGAAGCGCGCGAGCAAGGTCATCTGCGTCTCCGAGCTCGTGCGGCGATCGTACGCGGAGCGATTCCCCGCGCTCGCCGGCAGATTCATGGAGATTCCGAACGGCGTCCGCATGCAGGATTACGAGAAGCTCCCGCCGCGGGCCGAATGCCGGGCGCAGTTCAAGCTGCTTCCCGGGGCCAAGCTTATCGGCACGGTCGGCCGCATGGTGAGCGTCAAGAACCACAAGCTGCTCATCGAGGCCCTCTCCCGCGTGCGGCAGACGGTGAACGACGCGCACCTCGCGATCATCGGCGAGGGGGATATGCGCGAGAGCCTCGCCGCGTACGCGGCGGACCTCGGCGTGAGCGAATACGTCTCGCTCGTGAAGGAGACCCGGAAGATCGACTACTTCTACGGCGCGATCGACATATTCTGCCTGTCGTCGGATTCGGAAGGGATGCCGCTCACGCTCCTCGAGGCGCTCGCCTCGGGCGTGCCCGTCGTTTCGACCGAGGTCGGCGGAATCCCCGAGGTGATCGAGAGCGGGAAGACCGGCTACCTCGTGCCGAAGGGCTCGGCGGAGTTCCTCGCCAAACGGATCGTCGAGATCCTGCAGGATCCGTCGAAGGCGGCCGAGCTCGCGCTCGCCGGCCGTAAAATGGCGCGCGAGCGCTTCCCCGCGGAAAAGATGATCGCGGCCACCGAGGCCGTATACGAAGAGGCGCTGGCGAAAGCGTCCTCCAGGCGTTAGATTCCCGAATATGCAGAAGAGAACACTCGGCAGAACGGACATGATCGTTTCGGCGATCGGCTTCGGAGGGATCCCCATCCAGGGGGTCTCGTTCGACGAGGCGGACCGCATCCTCAAGGCGGCGATCGAGAAGGGCGTCAACTTCTTCGACAGCGCCCGCGCCTACACGGACAGCGAGGAGAAGATGGGCCGCTCGTTCGCCGGAGCGCGCGCCGGAATCTACCTGTCGACCAAGTCGCTCGCCCGCTCCGCGGCCGAGCTCGCCAGAGAGATGGAAACGAGCCTCCGCAACCTCCGCGCGGACACGATCGACCTCTACCAGCTCCATTCGATCGGCACGCTCGCCGATCTCGACCGGGTGCTCGCGCCGGGCGGGGCTTATGAAACACTCGCGAAGGCGCGCGAGGCGGGGAAGATCCGCTGGATCGGGATCACCGGCCATTCGCGCGAAATCATGCTCAAGGCGATCCGCACGGGGCTCTTCGACACGGCCCAGTTCCCGTTCAACCCTATCGAAACCGAGTGGGAGGAGGAGATCATCCCCGCGGCAAAGGCGGGCGGAATCGGCACGATCTGCATGAAGCCTCTCGCGGGGGGAGCGATCCGGAACCGCGCGCTCGCGCTGCGCTTCGAGCTCTCGCGCGGCATGGACGTCGTCATCCCGGGAATGGACACGGTGGAGCAGGTCGTGGAGAACGCCTCGACCGGAGAGAAGCTCGCGGCGCCGGACGCCGGGGAGCTCGCCGCGCTCGAGGCCGAGAAGAAGCTCTGGGGCGCCACGTTCTGCCGCCGGTGCGGCTATTGCCTCCCCTGCCCGAACGGTCTCAACATCCCGTTTCTCTTCCTCATCGACGGCTACTATACCCGCTACGAGCTCAAGGACTGGGCGCTCGCGCGGCTCGCGGCGCTTCCGAAGAAGTTCGGCGATTGCGCGGAATGCGGGGAATGTCTCGAGAAATGTCCGTACGGGCTCGCGATCCCCGACATGATGAAGGACGCGGCGTCGCGCGTCGTCTGATTCAATCCTTCGGGGCGCCCGGCGCCTTCCTGCGGCCGGCTTCGACCGCGCCGAGCCTCTCGACCATTCTCTTTACGAGCTCCACTCCGCGTTCGGCGGGATTCTTGATCCCGGCGAGAACGCCGAGATATCTCCCGAAGCTGAAAACGAGAACGTCTCCCTGGTGCGGGTCCTTGCCGAGGCCCAGGATGTATTCGCCCTTCGCGCCCTCCGCCGTCGCGAGAAACGACTCCATCTCGTCCGTGTACCATTCGAACGTGTCCCGCGCGGCCGCGCTGTCGGCGAGCGTCGCGAGGTAGAGCTTTCCCGGCTCCTCGCCGAACATGTACGTTCCCACGAACGCGGGGGGGAACTTCTCCCGCCCGAGGACCCCCTGCGTGAGATAGCGGAGGTCGTTCGGCACGAGCCCTTCCTCGGGAAACGCGCCCGCTTCCGCGGGCAGCGCGGCTCCGCCCCCCGATATCGCGGAGGCGATCGCCTTCGCGAAGAGCGTGAGCGCCGCGTTCGATTCCTCCCCCTTCTCGAAGACCGCGACGCGCACGTAGAAGCGGTCCTTCCAGAAGTTGATCGAATACTCGTCGGAGAACGCCTCGTTCCCGATCGCGTGGAGCGCGAGTCCCGGGCTCCGCATCTGCGCGTAGATGCCGTAGGCCATGAGCGGGCTCCCGTGCTCGTAGATCTCCACTTTGAGCCCCCGGCCCCCGGCCGAGACGTAATCCTGCGCCATCACCCGCCGGAAATCAAAGGAGAGAAAATTATCCGCCGAGCCGTCGATGTATTCCCAGAGATCGTCCTGCGTGTAGAAGAGCGGCTCCCCGTCCGTCTTCCAGCCGGAAATGCCGTCGGCGGCGGGGAAGAGCTTCGACAGATCCGCCGATTCCTGCCCCGCGCAGGGCTGCGCCACGAACGACAGCGCCGCCAAGACCGCCGATATCAATACTGCATTCTTCATACGATCACCTTCGCTTCCGCGAAAAAGCCCTCTGCCGCCCCCCCGAGTGTTCATTATAGCAAACCGGCGCGCGTCAGGTTCAGATTATAAATATGGACTTCCCCGGTGGCCGCTCTATAATTCCGTCCATGAGATCGAATCCCGCATCGAGGCTTTGCGCCGCCCTGTCGATATTCCTCGTCGCCGTCTTCTGCTCGCCGCTCCTCGCCGAGGACGGAAGATTCTTCGTGCGGATCGCTCCGGGGGCGAGCGTTCCCTTTCTCGGGAACCTGAACGACGAGCTCGCGCTCCAGGGCGCGGAAAAGGTCGGGCCCGGCTACGGGCTCGGCGTCTCTCTCGGGCATACGCTTTTCGAGGAGCGGTGGTCGCTCGAGCTGCACTTCATGACGGCCTTCTATCCCTCGGTCGACTACGATAACGCGTACGAGTATTTCCCGACCAAGCCGAAACACTATAGCTACATGCTCGTCGCGCGGCACAACTTCATGAGCGAGAGCGAGAGATTCAGGCCCACCCTCGGCGCCGGCATCGGTTACGGCCAGACGAGCCTCGTCGCCGGCGGCGGGAAGCTCGGCGCGCTCGAAGGGCTCGTCACGGGAAGGCTCGACGTCGCGATCAGGAAGAACCTCGATCTCGCCTTCGAGTGCTCGTACTACGCGGGGCTCCAGCAGAAGGAGTTCGGGAATCCGTTTCTCGAGAACGTCGATACCGACGTCGTGCGGAACAGCGCGGGGGACGCGCTCGAGGACACGTTCCGCTCGCTGGACCTGAGAATCGGCCTCACGCTCTGGCTCAAACCGATGGAGCAGTAAGGACGGTGCATGATGAGGATTCTGTTCGTGACGCTGTGCGCGTGCGTTTTCGCGGCGGCCTCATACGGCTGCGACAAGTCCGCGGGAAGGCCCCAGACGAAAAAGATCGGCGGCTGCACGGTGGAGACGATCAAAATCGGCACGGGGAAGAACGTCTCGGCCGAGGCGCCTTCGGACGCGGCATGGATCCGCGTGAGCTCGGTCGAGTTCGCCGATAACGAGCTCTACAAGAAGGCGGCTCTCGATCTCGCGAAGGCGCTCGAGATACGCGGCGTCGAGGTCTACAGCCGTTCCGAGCTCATGCACGTCACGGAAGGCCCTTGCTGGCCGGCGTACTCGATCGAATTCAGAATAAAGCTGACCGAGGCGACGAGCGGCCACATGAACAGATTCCTTCTCGGCACGCCGATCGCGGATCATCGACCGAGCGCCGAGCGCCCGGCCGGCTACGGCCCGTTCTTCATCTCCTGCGGCTACGGCTCCTACGACTGGTGGACCGT
>CAVVEY010000002.1:0-20923 GCA_963747385.1 uncultured bacterium
GATAGGTGATCCCGAGGTTGAGCGTCACGCGCACCCGGTGCTGGGTGAGACCCAGTTTCTCGCACAGCTCGAGCGCCCGGACGAAGAAATAGTTCGCGCGCGAGAAACGGCACGCATCCTTGTGGAAAAGACCGAGGCTGTTGAGAACGTACGATTCGCCCATCGCGTCGTCGACGCGGCGGTACGACGACAGCGCGTCGAGAAAATACTGCTCCGCTTCGTCCTTTCGTCCGAGTCGCGCGTAGCAGGTCGCGATGAGCCTCTGGACCCTGCCGACTTCCCGATGATCGTCGCTCGTTCGCAGGAGCCGATACGCGGCGGACGCCTCGTGGAGCGCCTTCTCTATGGCGCCGTTCTCGCGGAGTATGACGCCGCGAAGGCACGCGAGCGTGCCTTTGCCGAACGTATCGTTCTCCTCGCAGTGGGACTCCGCGCTCTGCAAAAAGGTCGCGGCCTCGCGGAAAAGGCCTTTCTGCACGTAGCAGTCGCTTATCTTGCGGTAGATCCTGAGAAGCTCCGCCGGCTGCGGGGCGAGATGTATCTTCTGAAGAGCCTTCTCGTAATATTCGAGCGCCACGGAGTAATTCTCCGTGGAGAAATGCATATCTCCGAGCTCTTCCTCCGCTCCTACTGTTTTATACTTCGGCTGGGACTTTTTCTTCTCGTATTCGAAATCGTCCTTGCCCTGGCGATCGTCCGGCATCGGTTACTCCAAGGGAAAATGGTCGGCGAACCATTACCTATTCAACCGATTTAATTGTGCCCGGCCCAGGCGAACTCGGCCCCAACAAGCCACCGGCGAGGTTCTTGTTAACCGGCTTGGTCTCGTCGACATCGCTCCATCTGCCGTTTCCGTAATCATCGGCGTCTCCACCCAGTATCGATCCGGCGCCGCCCCCATTGCCTATCGGCACAATCTCCTCCGGCACGATAACGACTCCCCGGAACAAAAACAAGCTCCGGTAGAGAAAGCCGAACATCGAATGAACCCGATATTCCGACAACGAGGCGCGCGAAGCGAGGACGGGGGAGGAAACGAGGGTTGATAGAACCAGAAGCGTCATCAGGAGCAGAACCAGCTTCTTCATGCTACCATCTCCTCCTTATGGAACCTTCAGATTCCATAACACACCACAGAACCCCAAGCACCATAAATATATTAATGCGCGCACGCTTGGAAGTCAAATAATTATTCGGGAACCCCGATAAAAAAACGCCGGTTAGGCGATTTGCCGGGAATCTTTCGGCCTGGGTGGTTTCACTTATCAGACATAAGAGAAAAATCGAGATTAATCGTCGTCGGCAGCCGCATCCTTCCGGAATTCTATGCCGAACTTCTCGAGCTTCTTGTACAGGTTGCTCCGCTGCATATCGAGCTGCCGCGCCGTCCTCGAAACGTTCCCTCCGTTCTCCCTCAGTTTCTTCACGAGATATTCCTTATCCATGAAGTCCTTGAATTCCTGGTACGTTTTGAGACCGAACGGATCCTTGCGGGCATCCTCTTCGCGAACGAGAGCGAGCGCGGGAAGATCGTCCCGGCCGATCACGTCGGACGAAGTGAGGATGCAGAGACGCTCGATGAGATTCCTGAGCTCGCGCACGTTTCCGGGCCACGAGTATTCCATGAGCGCGTCGAGCGCGCCGGCCGAGAGCTTCTTGGGGGCGCGTCCGAGCTCGACGGCGACCTCGTCGAGAAAATACTCCGCGAGAATCTTGATGTCCGATTTCCGCTCGCGCAGCGAGGGAATGCGGATCGGAACGACGTTCAGGCGGTAGTACAGATCCTCCCGGAATTTCATTCTCTCCGCTTCCTCGAGAAGGATCTTGTTCGTCGCGGCGAGAACCCGCACGTCGACGCGCTTCGTCTCCGTGCCGCCGACGCGCTCGAAAGCCGATTCCTGCAGCACGCGAAGCACCTTCGCCTGCGCCGAGAGACTCATGTCGCCGACCTCGTCGAGGAACAGCGTGCCCCCGTCCGCGAGCTCGAACTTGCCGATGCGCTGCGATATCGCGCCGGTGAACGATCCTTTCTCGTGTCCGAACAGCTCGCTTTCGATGAGATCCTCGGGTATGGCGGCGCAGTTGACCTCGACGAAGGGCTCGCCGGCGCGCAGCGAAAGCTCGTGGAGCTTCCTGGCGACGAGCTCCTTTCCCGTTCCGTTCTCTCCCATGATGAGCACCCGCGCGGGGGTCGGAGCGACGCGCTTGATCGTCTCCATGATGGCGAGCATCTCGGCATGGGACGCCGACGATATTCGTCTTGATGCCGATTTTCCTCTGCAGCTGGACGTTCTGGCGCGAGAGCTCCGCCTGATTGACGCCGTTGCGGATCGTCAGCAGCAGCCGCTCCATATCGATCGGCTTCTCGAGGAAATCGTACGCCCCGAGCTTCGTCGCGTCGACCGCCGTCGCGATCGTCCCGTGCCCCGATATGATGATGACGGGAAGACCGGGATGAAGCTCCTTGAGCTTTCCGAGCACCTCGAGCCCGTCCATGCCCGGCATCTTGATGTCGAGCAGCACGACGTCGATGCGCTCGCTCGCGGCGAGATCCAGGGCGGCCGCGCCGTCCGCCGCGGCGAAGGTCTTGAACTTCTCGTACGAAAGCAGCCTCTCGAGCGAGCTCCTGATACTCTCCTCGTCGTCGACGATCAAAATCCGTTTGCTCATTCCGACGCTCCCCCCGTGAGCACGACGCCCCAGCGCAGATCCCGCGCGGTGACCCTGAACGCTTCGATCCCGAAGCTCCGGACAAGGGCCTCGATCAGCGCGAGACCCGCAGGAAGAAGCCCGATCCGCTCCGGATCGAGAGGAAGACTGCGCTGCCTCCCCGCGCGGTAAAGCCCGGCGAGGCGTCTCGCCATGAACGCGAGCTCCTCGCGCGCGATCGGGCGCATTTCCTCGAAATCGCCCGCCGATCCGCGCATGCTCCGATGAAGCACGGCGAGGCTTACGGCCGTCCCGCCCGTCAGGAGCATTGTAGGGTCTCGAGGGAAACCGGGCAAGCGATAAACTCCGCCCTCCGCGGGCGCGCCGTCGCGCGGAGGGAGCGCTTCGATGCTCGCCGCGAGCAGCGCCGAAACGCGCCGCGCGCGCGATCCGCGAGCGAGGAGCCGGCGCACGCGATGGGTGCCGATAGAAAAACACGCGAACCCGGCCATCGAGGTTCCCGTTCCCCAGGACGCTTCCGTGCTCGTGCCCCCCGCGTCGATGAGAAGCACCGATTCGTCTCTCGCGCGGAAGAACGAGGCGCCGATATATCCGAGCTCCGCTTCCTCGCGCTGCGACAGCACCCTGATGGTGACGCCGACCGTATCCTCGAGACGGCTTTTAACCGCCCGCGCGTTGATCGATTCGCGAAGCGTGTTCGTCGCGACGAAAAACGGCCGCGGGCATCCCCATGCTTCCGCCGCGGCGACGAGATCCCGGATCGCGTGAGCGGCCCGGTCCGCCTTTTCCTGAGAGACGCTTCCCGATTCCGCCAGATCGTCCCCCCATCCCACATACCGCTTCGCCTCCCTGACCGAGCGGATCTCGAGCGCGCGCGCCTCGGCGCACGCCGAATCGGGAAAGACGCCATCGAGAACGAGGAGACGAAAATTGCTGCTCCCGAGATCCACGCAGCCCCGAATCCCGTTTTTTCTATAGGATCGCCGCTCCCTATCCCGTATCATCGATCTACCGCGGCATCGCCGCGCAAGGGCGGGAACCGGCCATGGAAAAGCTCAACATCAAGAATCTCTCCATACGCGAAATCTCCGCTCTCGTCGAAGAGCTCGGCGAGAAACGCCACCGTGCGGCGCAAATACTCAAATGGCTGTACCAGAAAGGCTGCGACGGCTTTTCCGAGATGACCGATCTTCCGTCGAGCTTCCGGCTCGTTCTCGACGGCCGGTGCGAGATCGGCTCGCTCCGGCTCGCGGACAGTGTACGCTCGCGCGACGACGCGAGCCAGAAATTTCTGCTCGAATCGGACGACGGCGTCCTCTTCGAAGCGGTGCTCATGGAAGCGCGCGGGCGCCGGACGATCTGCATTTCGAGCCAGGCCGGGTGCGCGCTCGGCTGCACGCTCTGCAGGACGGGAGAGGGAGGATTCGAGCGGGATCTGCGGAGCGACGAGATTCTCAATCAGATCCTCTTCTTCAAGAAGGGTCATCTGCCGCCGCGCGAGCGATTCAACGTCGTCTTCATGGGAATGGGGGAGCCGCTTCTCAATCTCGAGAATCTCGCGAGAGCGCTCGAGATCGTCAACGCCAACGACGCGTTCGCTCTCGGCGAAAAACGCATCACGGTGAGCACGATAGGCATCCCCTCCGCGATTCGCGAGCTCGCCTCCCGCGATCTCAAATTCTCTCTCGCGATCTCGCTCAACGCGACGACGGACGAAACGCGAAGCGCCTCATGCCCGCGGCCCGCGATATCGGCGACACGCTCGCGGCCGCCCTCGAATTCGCCCGGGCGCGGAAAGCGCGCGTGACGATCGAATACGTGCTCATCGCAAACGTCAACGATTCGCCGGAGGACGCGCTCCGGCTCGCCGCCCTCACGACGGGAAAACCCTTCAAGATCAACCTCATCCCTTTCAACGAATGGGACGGGTGCCCGCACCGGCGGCCCTCCGAGGAACGCATCGAGAGGTTCATGGCGCCGCTGCTCCCCACGGCGCCGGCCGTCACCGTGCGCAGAAGCCAGGGAATCGATATCTCGGCCGCCTGCGGACAGCTCAGGGGGCGCCGGTGAAGCCGGTCCGGCGTCGATTCACGATATGCGCGATTGATGCGGAAACGCGAGCAAGACGGCGCTATCTCGCGAGGAGCATCTTCCCCGCCGCCCTGAATCCGGCGGAACGCACCGCGTAGAAGTAGACGCCGCTCGGCGCGGCGTTCCCGCGATCGTCCCTGCCGTCCCAGCGCACGGAGAACTCATCCCCGGAAATCGTTCCGCCGCTCACGCGCCTCACGAGCGAACCGTCGACGCGGTAGACCGATACGGCGATCTCGCCGGCGCTCGCCGGAGCGCGGCCGTTGAAAACGACCCGAATCGTCGTCGAGGGGTTGAACGGATTCGGATAGTTCGAGAGCGACAGCGGCGCCGCTCCGGGTCGGGCGTTGTACGCGAACTCGGCGGGAGCGACGAGCGCGACGAAGAATTCCTCTATGCCGTCAACCTCGTCGGGCAGGGGGAGATCCTGGTTCTCGATCCCTCCGGAGTACCGCGCCTCGCTCCCTCCGAAAAGGTATCTGAAATCCTCCGCGAAGATCTCGGCGGGCCTGTTCGCGCGAGGCGCGTCCGCCGAATAGACGGCGTCGTCCTCGAGACCCCGCAGTCTCAGATAATCCCCCCACTTCCCCCCGCTTCCTTCCGGAGCGAAACGGCACTGGAAAACGTGGCCGAGCTCGTGCGTGGCCGTAAAAGCGACGAGATCGCGATCGATCTCGCGCACGCCGGGGGATAGAAATATCTTGTCTCCGCATGCGGAGCTCGCGAGGATTCCCGAACGCGGCAGCGGGAGCACGTATATCTCGACGTGCATGTCGATGTTTTCTCCCGCGACGTCCGTCTTTGCGAGGGCTTCGATCGCCCAATCGGCGCTCACCGGATGAAAGGAGCCGTCTCCCTTGTTCACGATCTGCGGATCGAGAATACTCTCGATGAGCTGATAGACCGTGCCGTCCGCAAGCCGAAGAAGGAGGCGGCCTTCCTGATCTTTGCCTGTCATCGCCATGACGTCATCAGGCGTAAAGAGCCTGACTTCGAGACCGTTTTCGAGGCGAAGCAGGGATTTTTCACCAGCCGCCCCTCGCACGGGGACGAGCAGATATGAGCAAATCAGGAATATGCCGATCCAGCGTATTTTATTATATTCAAGTATGTTACGAGCCATTTCATTCCTCTGAATCGAAGCTCCACATCAGGGCCGATCCGATTCCTTGCACCCTGACGCTGCAACCCACATTCCTATCTGAAGTTAACCGGCGTTTCCCCTTCGCCGGCGCCCGGCCGGCTGAGGATCGGATCCGCGTCGACGGTCCCTATTCCAGGCATAATTATTTATTAATTAATTAGTTACATCCCGACATGAACGAGGGGCCGAATCCTGAAGAGAAATGAGGCGAAGGAGAGAATCCTCGCGACGGACAGATTCGATCCTGCCCATCGCCGGGGAATCGGGGTTTTTAACCCATTTAATAGGATCACCGGCGTCTCAAAATCGGTGTAATTACTTTATTAATATCTAATTATGAGAGATGTCCTCAGATTATCGCAATGTGGGCAAAAACCCACTAGAAATCGGTTCCGGCCGTCATGTAGAACGCGGGGGAATTCTTCCCGTCGGTCGCCATCTCGAGCCGGAGCAGATCCCTGAACGGGGAGATGATCTCGACCCCGAGACCGCCCGTCGTGTAGAATCTCTCCCCCTCTGCATCGCGGATGTCGTCCATGAGAGCTCCGTTATCCACGAAGGCGACCCAGTTCATCGTGAAATCGAACTTGCCGATCTTCGGAATGCGAAAGACCCTGGTCCCGATGAGCCGCGCGCGGTACTGGAGGGTGGTGACGATCTTGACCGTGCCGCGGAGATCGTCGTTCGCGAAACCGCGGACATCCCTCAGCCCGCCGAGCTTCATCTGAAGGTATGTCGGCGTGTTCCCCTCGCGGATATCCCCGTCGACGCCGAAGACGAACGAGCGGTACTCTCCCGTGGGGATGTAGAAATAATCCGACAATCCGTAGAAGATGTAGCGCTGCTCCGGTCCCGCCACGGAAGCGAACCTTCTCAGCTGAATCCTGTGGCGCATCCCGTTGAACGGGGTGATATGATTGTCCCGGCTGTCGTATTCGAGCTCGGCGCCGGCGGCGACGAAGTTCTGATAGGAGAATCGGCCGGAGCGATCGCCCGAACCGTCGGGGAGGAAAAGCCACGTTTTCCGTCTCTCGAAGGAGAGACTCGTTTTGAGCCAGAGCTGCCTCATGAGACTCTGCGTGAGCGGGAGGCCGAAACCGACGCCCGTCCCGACAAGCTCCTTGAGGTACTCGTCACTGGTATCCACCAGGGCGTCGATGCGCCGGTAGGCGTACGTATCGAACCGGAAGGGCGCCCTGCGCCCGAGAAACCAGGGATTGCTCCAGGAGAAACTGGCGCCTTCCTCCCGATCCTTTCGCATGAGATAGGAAAGGGCGAGATCCTCGCCGAGCCCCCGGAAATTCTTGATCTTCCAGGTGGCCCCGTAGCTCAGTCCCCTCTGGAAATCGTAGTTGACGACCGGATAGGGTATGCGCATGAAGACAGAGGGCCGCTCGACGATCGCCACGCGGAGACGACATCCCCCGGACTCGCACCGCTCGGCCGTCATGCTCACGTCGGCGAAATAGCCGAGGCCGCGCAGGTACGCCGAATCTCTCCGGATGAGACGTTCGTCGAGGACGGCTCCCCGCTTGGTCGCCATCTCCCGGAGAATCACGATCGACTTTGTGTGCTCGTTGCCCGAAACGACGATCGAATCGACGGTATATCCGTAATAGGGTTCGATGTTCTTGCAGTCGATGTCCGGCCCCGTCGAAATTCCCGTCGAATCGCCAGCCCGTCCGCCTCCCCCGCGCTGAGTCCAATCGAGCCATGAAAACCGCGACGACGCGCGAGAGAGAAAGCCACCCGCGGCGCTCGTATCCCGCGGCTCGGTCCGCGTCCCGTCTCCGGCACGCGCTCCGCGGGCGCCGCACGCGACGAGGGCACAGAAAAGCAGCGCCGCGAGGCGCTTCCGTGCTGTCGTAATCACTGTCACTCGGCGCAGATAGGCAAAGAAATCCACGCCTCAAGATAATAGGGGAAAAGAGCGCTGTCAAAGGGGCAAAAGCTCCCCTAGCGAGCGAGCGTCGACTTCGGCGCGCGGGAGAGACTTCCCCCCTTCGAGGAGATGAACGCGCCGACGCCCGTCATGACCGCCACGAAATTGAAGAGACCCCCGACAACGCGCAACATCGCGCGGGCCGGCCCCGTCCAGGGGTTGAAAAACATGAAACCCGCGACGATGCCGAGGATCGAGAGCAGGAAGATCCCGATGAAGCCGTGGACATAGACCGACTCCCGCTCCATGTTGCACTTTCTCGCGACGAAAGAGCCGAGCGCGAGCGCGCTCACGAAGTAGCCGAGCACGAACAGCGCGACAAAGGAGAGAACGAGGAGCACGGCGACCGGAATGCCGACGATCGTGATCGCGAGAATGATCGCGAGCACGGCGACGAGCACGGTGCCGGCGAAAAGAACGAGGAGACCCACTCCGAACGATTTCAGGAAGGAGCCGCTCGCGTGCGCCGAGGCGACGCCCATGCGCTGCGCGATGAAGTAGAAAACGATGAACATGAGCAGAATGGTGATAATGAAAAGAACCACTTTGGCGCCCGCGTTGAACATGCCCTCGCCGAAGGGGCCGATCGGAAAGGTGAGCCCGTTGCGGTGATGTTTCCCGATGACGGCGGTCTCGCCGCGGACGATCGAACCGTCGTCCCGGTTCACCTCGCCGAGAATCGAAACGACTTCCCCGTTCACGATGGCGGACGAGCCGAGTTCGACGGATCCGAAGATCGCGGCGACGTCCCCCATGACCTTGCCCTCGATGACGATATCCGCCGCGATCGCCACCACGTCGCCGTTGACGAGCTCGTCCGACCCGATGTGGATCTTCTTTCCGAATTGCACCACGTCGGAACCTTTCACGCTAAAGAATCCCTCGTCGAAGATCGTGTCGAGCGATTCGGGAAGATTACCGCGCTTGCCGGCGACTCTCGTGTTGAACTTGTCCAGGTTCTTCGCGTCGACATCGAGGATGACCCTTCCGGAGCCGTCCGACTCGATCTGGATGCCCTCGTCCGTAATCGTTATCCGGGACGTTTTTTCCGCTTTCGCCGGCTTCTGGGGCTTCTGCGGCGCGGGTGCGTTCTTCGGAGAAGCGACGGTATCGGCCGTCGAAATGACGCTCGACGCCGCGACGGACGCGCCATAGGCGTTCCGGTAGCCGGCGGGGGCGTGAACGTCGCTCGAAATGAATCCAGCGACGACGAGCAGGAGCTTTACGACGGCGCCATTACAGAATGCCAACATTGGTCTCTCCTTTTCCACGTGTCGCGCCGAGCATCCGGTAAAGCGCGACGGCGATGAGTATCAGCGAAACGATCGCCGCGGCGATCTGAGCCGTGTTCAATCCGGTCGCGTACCGGTGAAACGCCCTGAGAAGCGTCTGGGCGACGATTTCGTAATTCCGCACGGCCTCGGCGCCCTTCCAGATCGCTTCCATCCTGTCGAGGAGCGCTCTCACCAGAACCGTTCCCGTCCAGAACGCCTCGGCGCCCTGCCGGATCGTCGCGATCATGTAATCGAGAAGCGGTTTGTACACGGCGATGAAAAAGAATCCCAGCGCCGCGACGAGCGAACCGTTGCGCACGGGGACCGGCACGGCGTTCCATCCCCTGCCGGCCGCGCGAACCGCCCTGCGCGCGGGGCCGACCCGATAGGCGCCGATATCGACCTGCGACAGCACCTTCCTGTCGAATTCGGGCGAAGGCTCGAAGAACGCTAACCCGTCGAGCGCGCCCGCGATGAGCGCGAACCGCCCGTCCAGCGAGCGGCAAGCGTCGCACCGGCGCCGGTGGTTCTCGTATTCCGCCCGTTCCGCCGGCTCAAGCTCGCCGTCGTTGTACCGCTGGATCAGAAGCCGAAACAGATGGCATTCCATGAATCGTTATTCCTCCGGCTCGCTCACTTCGATATCGCCGCTCGACGTTTCCAGTATCACGATCGACTTTCCCTCCCGGACGACGCCGATGAGGTAGTGCCTGCCGACCTTGGTGACCGTTATCGGCAGGGTCGTCGATATGTCCCCCGACGTCGTTCTCACCTTGAGCGCGAATCCGCCCTTCAACACCCGTTCGAACGTGAGCGCGACCCGGCCGCTCGAAGTCCGCATCTCGTAATTCGCGATCGACTCGGGAGTCGCGTCCACTTCGATGTCGCCGCTCGCGGCGATTGCCGTGACCCCGCCCCGCACGCCGGAGAAGCGCGCCGATCCGCTCGTGCCGCTGTAATCGACGCTCCTCACGCCATCGACCGTCACGTCCCCGGAGGCCGTCTCGACGGAAAGATCTCCGCCGACTCCCGAGAGAATGATCTCGCCCGAGGAGCTTCGAACGCTCATGTTTCCCTTGATTGCGTGCGCCTCGACGCTGCCGCTCGAGCTGCTCAGCACCGCTTTGCCCGAGACTTCCGAGACGCTCATGTCTCCGCTGCTCACGTCGACCTTGAGGTCGCCGACGACGACGGCCTCGACGTCGCCGCTCGCCGACGTGATCACGGAGGGGCCGAGCATGCTCGCGAGCTCCACGTCGCCGCTCGCCGAAACGACCTCGACGCCGATCCCGGGAGGCACGGCGATATTCAGGTCGACGCTCAGTCCCGCGTGATGTTGCGCGAGCATCGCGAGAATGCTGCGGCCGCTGCCCGACCGGTCGGGGTAGCGCACCGAAATCGTTATGTCGCTTCCCTCCCGCGCAACCTCGATATCCATGAGATTGAAAAGGCGATCCGCTTCGTCCTGATCCCTGCCGCTGATGCTCTTCGTGTACTCGCAGAAAATATCGTTCCGCCCCTTTTCCCCGATCACCTTCACGTCGCCGCGGGAATTCGTGACTACGATGCGCTTCGCCCCCTGGAGCGGGAGGATCTTCTGAAAGGACTCCTCGCGCTCGTAGGCGGAAACCGCGTTCGCGGCGAGGGAGACGAGAAGGAAGAGGACGGCGGATGCGCGAAGCGCGGGGCGCGCGGAACCGCTTTCAAGCAGAATTCGTTTCATGTTCATTCACCACCGATTTCCTTTGAGTCAGGGAAAGAGCCCTCTCTTCCGAAAATGCCCCATGATCATTGTGCGGGCCCGGTGAATCCGCGCCTTTACGGTGCCGAGCGGAATCCCCAGGGTATCCGAAATCTCCTCGTACGACAGCTGTTCCTGATGCCTCAGAATCACGATGATCCGGTAATGCTCCGGCAGGATCCCCATGGCTTCTTCCAGTATGGCCATCATCTCTTTCGACTCCATTTCCCGGTCAGGTCCCGCGGCGAGCGAGGGAATCTGGATGAGAAGGTCGTCGTCTCCACCCCCGATCGGCTGATCGAGGGAAATCGTCCGGTCCTTTTCCTTGCGCAGGTGATCGATGCACAGGTTCGACGTGATCCGGTTGAGCCAGCTTGCGAACGGGTAGGCCGGATCGTACCGATTGAGCGCGGCGAACACCTTGATGAACACTTCCTGCGCGATATCCTCGGCGACGGTGCGATTCCGCACCATCCGCAGGCAGATGCTGAAGACCGACGTGCGATATGTGCGCAGAAGCTCTTCAAAGGCCTTCTCATCTCCCTTCAGGCACCGCTCGATGAGTATTCTGTCTTCGTCGCTCAACCCTGACACCTGTTAATACGAAGCCCCGTTTGTAATGTTTCGCGGCAATCGGGAAATAATCCCTGTATCGAATGAAGTTGCCCGCTTCCAAAATATCAGGTTCACCCATGGGTGAAAAGCCGAATCTCGGGAGCCCGCGGGTCCCATCGGCCGCCGAGCTCGAAACGCGGGTCCCGCCGGCGATTGCACCCCGCAGGTGCTCGCTCGCAGGGCGAGCTGCGCCCCGTGCGGGGGCCCCAGCGCCGTCACCCGCTATTCGGCCCGGGAGTCCGGACTGCGCCGGTCTCGATTTCTCTTGACACACGCAGCTTCGGGAAACTAGACTATTTCGCCAAGTAAACACCGTTACTCATTGACAGAACGATAGTTATAAAAGGGGGCATCGATGACGGCGATAGAGCATATCACGGCCCGGGAGGTGCTCGATTCACGAGGAAATCCGACGGTGGAAGTCGAGGCATCGCTCGAGGGAGGAGCATGGGGCAGGGTGATCGTCCCCTCGGGAGCGTCGACGGGCGAGCACGAGGCGGTCGAGCTCAGGGACGGAGACCCGAAGAGATTCGGCGGCAAGGGAGTGCTCAAGGCGATCGCGAACATCACCGAGGTGATAGGCCCCGAAGTCATCGATCTCGACGCACTCGATCAGGTATACATCGACAGGTTGCTCTGCGAGCTCGACGGGACGCCCAACAAGGGGAAGCTCGGCGCGAACGCGATCCTCGGCGTTTCTCTCGCGATCGCGAAGGCGGCCGCGACGGAGCTCGATCTTCCTCTCTATCAGTACATCGGCGGCGTCAACGCGAAGATACTCCCCGTTCCCATGATGAACGTGCTTAACGGGGGAAAGCACGCCGACAACAACGTCGACATCCAGGAGTTCATGATCGTTCCCGCCGGGTGCGGTTGCGTCAGGGAGGCCGTTCGGGCGGGCGCGGAGGTGTTCCACGCGCTCCGGAAGATACTCTCGGAGAAGGGCTACGCGACGTCGGTCGGAGACGAGGGTGGGTTCGCCCCGAATCTCAAATCGAATCGCGAGGCGCTCGAGATTCTCGTCACGGCCATAGAGAAGGCCGGATACCATCCCGGCGAGGACGTCGCGCTCGCGATCGATTCGGCGGCGAGCGAGTTTCTCAAGAAGGACGGCTACCATCTCGCCGCCGAGGGAAAGGTCCTCGACGCCGAGGGGATGGTGCGATTCTACGAGGACCTCGTGAAGAGCTTTCCCGTCGTTTCGATCGAGGACGGCCTCGGCGAGAACGACTGGGACGGATGGAAGCATCTCACCGAACGGCTCGGCGGCACGATTCAGATCGTCGGCGACGACATCTTCGTGACGAATACGGATCGGCTCGCGCGCGGCATCGCCGGCGGGATCGCGAACTCGATCCTCATAAAGCTGAACCAGATCGGGACGCTCACCGAAACGCTCGACGCGATCGAGATGGCGAAGCGCGCGGGATACACGTCGGTCGTCTCGCATCGGTCCGGGGAGAGCGAAGACGTCACGATCGCGCATGTGGCGGTCGCGGTGAACGCGGGGCAGATCAAGACAGGCTCCGCGTCGCGGACCGATCGCGTCGCGAAATACAACGAGCTCATCCGCATCGAGGAAGAGCTCGGCGAAGTGGCGATGTATCCGGGCGTCGAAGCGTTCCGGAGGTTGCGATGAAGAGCCTGTGGGGACATGGGGCCGGAACGAAATACCTTCGAATCCGCCGCACCGTCGATATCAGCCCGACGTTCGCCCGGGCGCTCCTCATCGCCGTCCTGTGCATCATCGGATTCATCTTCATCGCGGGGGACGTGGGGCTGCTGAAGGTGTGGGGCGCCCAGCGTCAGATGCGGAATCTCCGCTCGAAGATCGCCGAGCTCGAGGGTCAGAACGCGCTCCTGAGCGCGGAGATCGATCGCCTGAGGGGCGATTCGTTCACGATAGAAAAGGTCGCTCGCGAAAAGTACGGCTATCTGAAACCAGGGGACAAGGTGTATCGGATCGTTCCGATGAACGAAAAGACGGAAAAGGGAACAATCGCACCGGGAGCTATTGACAGGGAGCGGACAAAGCCTTAGTATTACGAAGAATTTGCTGCGGGGTGGAGCAGTCCGGTAGCTCGTTGGGCTCATAACCCAAAGGTCGCTGGTTCAAATCCAGCCCCCGCTACCACATCGAAGCCCCCGGGGTCGCCCCTCGGGGGCTTTTTCATGCGTTTCGCATCCGTGCCCGCGCGACTTAGCGCATGAGAATCATCTTTCGATTGAACGTGCCCCCCGTCGCGGCGAGCCGCGCGAAATAGATCCCGCTCGGAGCGCCCTGCCCCCTCTCGTTCCTCCCGTCCCATTCGATCCGATACGTCCCGGCGACGGCCTGGACCCCGCCGAATCGGCGCACGAGACGGCCCGAAACGTCATAGATGGCGAGATCAGCGCGGCTCTCCGGCCGCCCGCAACCCGTCTCGCCCCCCCCATCCGCCGGGGATGGATCGCCGCTGACGTCGAACTCGATCACGGTGGCGCCGCTGAAGGGGTTCGGGGAGTTCCTGCACGAGAGCGCCGAAGGTGCTCCCCGGATCGCGCCGCCGGCGTCCGCGACGCTCCCGTACGCGCGTCCCTCATACCATGACCGCGCCGCCGCAAGCTCCCCGAATACGCGCGCCGACTGCGAAGGATCGGACCACTGGCCTTTCGCGCGAACGAGGAGATCGAGGTCGTCGATCCATTGCGCGAGGTACGCCGCGTCGTCGCCGACCAGAATCGGCCGGCCCGCGACCGTGCAATAGACCGGGCTCGTATGGGCGAAGAGAGAATCCCCGGGGACGATCCACCCTCTCCTGGTCCCGATAACGCGGGCCGCGATCCAGGAGCTTTCATCGAGCAGGAGCGAGAAGCTCGTGTCGATCGAGAGCCGCGACGGCTGGAAACGCAGGGTCAGCTCGACCCCGCCGTTCCTCACTATCTCGACGCGATCGATCGGATAGGAGCTCTCCGCCGATACTCTTCCCGAAACGATCGCGCCCGGGTGAGCGTAGAAACAGCTGTCGCCGCTCGCGCGTCCTCCGATCTCGAAACGCGTGATGAGCGGCCCGTTCGTGACGAACGTTCTCCCGGCGGCGAGGCCTTCGAACCAGCTGTCCGCGCGGAATCCGTCATCGATGATCCGCACGTACACGCGAAAACCGCCGAAGGGATAGCTATCGATCTTGTTCACGACTGCGTCCGTTCCGGCGCTCGCCGGAATGCGGAACCCGCAGTTCAGCAACCGATACCACATGTCGAGATCGACGCCGCCGTTGCGGAAATTGCTGTAGCTCATAACGTCTATCGCGTCGACCCTGCGCGAGATGCAATCGACGGGAAGCTCGCGGGCGATCCCGCTGCCGGGCCAGCCCTCGACCTCGATGAAGTCGTCGGAGGGGTTGGGATGAGCCGCAATGACGAGCGCCCCCGGCCGCGTGTGCGCCGAATCGGCGATATCCATGGCAAGCGGCCACCATATCGAGGAAAACGGAAGGACGGTGGATCTCAAACCGAGGAGACCGAAATGTCCGTAGCTCGAGCTTCTCATTTCCTCGGACATGAATACGACGCAGCCCGGAGTGCTGCAGGTCGCGGGCGCCCCGGTGAAATAGTACGAGTTGTCGAGGCAGTTGACGATGTTCAACCCCTCCGCGCCCGCCATGAGCAGCGCGTGCTCGGGGTTGAGAACGTAGTAACCGCCGGTGTGGTTGATATGCGCATGCGTGTCCCCCGAAAACCAGCCGAGGCCGTCCATCGAGACGAAACGATCGAGCCCGACGACGACCGATGTGTCGCCGGTCACGTTCAGGGAAAGGGAGACCTCGCGATACTCGAAGCCGTGCTTCAGAGTCAGCGTGAGCGGGCCCGCGGGAACCGCGCACGAGAACGATCCGTTCGTGTAGAAATACCCGCCGCTCGTCGAATGGTAGAGGGACGTGGTGGGGGGTGGATACCACTTCGTCCCGGCCGGATCGACGATCCTGCACCGCGCCGCAAGGGGAACGCCTTTCGCGGCGTCGACGATCGAACAGCGGAGGTTCACCGGGGAGGCGGCGGCGAGTGAGGACGGCAACAGAACGTGCGCCGCGACAAAGGACATCGCGCCGAGTACTGTCGCGAGACGCAAAGACCTGCGCAGCGAACGACGCACGAAGACACGCAGCCCTTCCCGCCGGTTCGAAGATCGGTCAGCCGGCCTTGATGCCCCACTTCTCGAATATCAGGTCGATGAGCGAGTTGACCTGCGTGCGATCGAAGAACCATAGCTCGAAACCGAAATGCGCGCTCGGCGCCGCCACGGCGACTCCAGACGCCACGTCGGGAACGATGCCCGCGTACTTCGTCGCCCAGAGCGCGATGGCCGTGTTGTTCACGGGGGATACGACATTCCTCGTACGCATGAGGTACATGGGGTGGAAACAGCCCTGCGACCTCGCCTGCTTCAGAATCATCCAGTACGCCGGATTGTATATCTCCACGTAGTTGAATCCGCGCACCCGCGGATCGAAATGCCGGCCCACTTTCGTGATCTCATCCCAGAGCGTTAATTTCGCGGGCAGGCCGGACATGCCGGCGGTAATCGGATCGGCGTCGTTGCGCGTCGCGTAGTCGAGCGCGTCGATCTGCTCTTTCCGTACCCTCATGTCGGCATCCGTACGGAACGTGCCGGTGACCTTGTCGAGCATGGTTATGCAGTAATCGCGGTACCCCATGCTGTAAACGCCGCTCGTGTCCCCCTCGCACCCTTCCCGCGGTCCCGTGATCTCGCATCGCAGGTTCAGCGGAAACACCATCGCGTTGGATTGAAGCATCGCGGCGAACCCGCCTGTTCTGTCGGAACGCCCTTCCGTCAGAAGATGCCCTCCCTTCGCGAGAAATATCGAGAGGTAGTTGACGACGAGCTGGCTCCCCGTCCCGATCTGGGATTCAGGGGTGAATCGAACGATGTCGTCGAAGCAGATCGAGACGAGATCGGACGAGTAGGTCCAAACGATGTTCTTGTACCGGCCGATCAGGGATATCTTCGGCGGAGCCGAGTTGTAGCCGCCGTACACGGCGTCGTACACGTCGCGCGTGGGATCGAATCCGCTCGCACGCAGGCAGAGGGCCATCCAGAAGGAGTCATGTTCATCCTCTCTCGGCATCGAGTAATCCAGCTGAACGAAATTTTCCGACGGGAAATCGTCCACCCACAGGAGGTTGCGATCCATCGTGAACGGCACGATGTTGATCTCGATCTGCCCGAGGGTCTCCGAGCCCGAGTTGTCGACGCATCGCACGTAGAGCGTGTGCACGCCCGAGTACCAGGTCGCCCTGCAGCCGAGATTGTACTGGCTGCAATCCGAACCCCAGTCGCTCGGATTGTTCAGATCCGCGACGTCCCACCCGTACTGGAAGCATACTACCTCGCCGCCGTATGCGGAGGCGTCCCCCCGCCACCGGAAGTTCAGCTCGACCCCGGGAGGAAGATCGCGCTTCCGGGCGCGCAGATTCGTCCCGGTAAATTGAAATCCTCCGATATACGGCGCCGTGATGGTCAGAAACGGCGCCGCGGTGACCGACACGATGAACTGCCGCACGTTCACGCCCCGCGTGAAGATCGCGGTCACCGCCCCCGCCTCGTCCTTCGCCTGCACCGCGAAGATGTGCGATCTCCTCAGCTCGAGAATCTCGTCGTCCCCGAGCATCGTGGCGCGGCCCGAATCCCCCGGCGCGCGGTAGTAGATCCACGGGCTCCATTTTTCCTCGTAGCGCCAGGGATTCTCGTTCAGGTCCAGGACGATATCGTAATCGGGCTTGTAGCCGTATCCCGGGCTGTCGACCCGGTGGTACAGATAGCGTATCGAGTCGGGATCCTGGGTGTTGTCGGGCGAATCGATCGGATCGGTCCCCCGCCACTCGAATCTGATCACCTTGCCGAGCGACACCGTCGCGTTCCGGTCGCTCGGCGGACGCGGCATCGTGATCTCGATGTACGGGGCGAGCGTCCATGCCGTGAACGACCGGTATACGGGATCGGAGCGTCTCCCCTCGAGGTCGACCGCGCGGATGAAAAAGGTGTGCGCCTTGTTGTAGCGCGTGAAATAATAGCCGCCGTAATTGATCTCCTCCGCCGAATCGTTCGCCGACACCTTGAACACGCTGTCGAAAGCGGAGGTCTTGCTCCATTTATCGAGACCGCTCGTATCTTCACGATGAAATCCGAGGGGGAAGCCGTCGACCACGACGAACTCGAAGCAACGAATCTCCCCGTCGGGATCCCATCCCCCCCAATAAAAATGCACCTGATACCCGGTCGTGGTTCCTTCGACGGGGCCGCTCGAAAGCCATACCTCGGGACTTCTATTCCCGGTGCCCGCGCCGATTATCGCGTCCTCGGAGCATCCGAACGAGGCGATGAGAATCGCGAGCGTCGCCCCGCAGAGCAATCGCATCCCGATTTTCGCATTCACTCAGGCACCTCCCCGATGCGCGCCGGTTTTCGAGTTCCCACGCTGGATGATCCGAAATATAACAAGACGGGGGAGCGCAGTGATAACTCTTTTTATCCCTCGCGCGCGGATCGCGGAGGACGCATCGCGACGAAAAGCGCGAACCCGGCGGCGAAAGCGCCGGCGAGAAGCGCGAAGGCCGGAAGCGGACGTCCAAGAACGAGATTCCCGATGCCGAAGAGAGCGAGGTACAGCGTCGCGACGCCGCATGCGATCCTGAACGCCGTGCGCCGCCCGGAGACGTCGGCCGTGGCGCCCGGCGCCGAGCTCCTGAAGCCCTTCCACCCCGCCCCACCGGGATGGCAGCGCTCGTAGAACCGGTTCAGGTGATCGCGGCCGACCGGCTTCGTGAGAAAGGTAACGGTGATCCATACGAGAATCGTCGCGAGCGCGGTGAGCGCCGTCGAATAAGGGAACCTGATCCACGTCGCTCCGCCGAAGCGGGAACTCTCCGAACACATCCCCAGCGCCGCCGTCGCGACGAGCGCGGTCGCCATGGCGGAGATTTCGGACCACGCGTTGACCCGCCACCAGTACCACCTCGCTACGTAGACGGAGCCGACCCCGGCCGTCACCGAGATGATGAGCTTCCACGCGAAGGAGATATCCTTGACGGCGAACGAGGCAAGCGCTCCCAGGACGGCAAGAACGATCACAGAAACCTGAGCGGCGACGAGATACTGCCGTTCCGTCCTGCCTTTCCACACGAAGCGCCGAAGAAGGTCGTTCACCATGAGGGAGGATCCCCAGTTGAGCTGAGAGCTCTCGGTCGACATGAACGCCGCGAAGAACGACGCCAGCACGAGACCGAAGAGCCCGGGAGTCAGAACCGCCCGCATGACCATGGGGTACAGGCGCTCGGGATCGTCGACCTTGCCGAAGAGCGCCATGCCGCACAAACCCACGACGATCCACGGCCACGGGCGCAGAGCCACGTGAGCGATGCTGAACCAGAGATACCCGAAAACGGAGTGCCTCTCGTTTTTCGCGGCGAAGAGCCTCTGGGCAAGGTAGCCGCCCCCGTCGATCGAATAGGATGCCCACCACACGACGAGGACGAGGACGAGGAACTCGGTGAAAGGATTCGCCGCGGCGACGGAGGCCGCCTGCGGAATGATCCGGAACGTCTCCTCGAGGGGATACCCGTGCGCGGCGATGGCTTCCCGCATCGGGCCCCAACCGCCGGCCGCGCGAAACGCGAGAGCCGCCGTCGCGATGCAGCCTCCCATGGCGAGAATGAACTGGAAGAAATCGGTGATCACCACTCCCCAGAGTCCGGAAATGGTCGTGTAGCCCACCGTGACGACGAAAAGCACGAGGACGGTGAACGATTCCGCGTCCATTCCGACGATCGTCTTCGTCTCGTCCCACCCCATGATAACGACGATGATCTTCACCATCGCCCGCATGACCCAGGCGATGATGAGCACGTTTTGCAGAATACCGAACCAGATCGCCCGGTAGCACCGCAGGGCGGCGGCGGGCTTTCCGTCGTAGCGAAGCTCGACGAACTCGGCGTCGGTCGTGATCCGCGCCCGGTGCCACAGGTGGGAAAAGAGGAACACCGTCACGATCCCGCCGATCCCCCACTGCCACCAGAGCCAGTTCTGCCAGATCCCCCCTTTCGCGACGAGACCCGAGACGACGAGCGGCGTGTCGGCGGCGAAGGTGGTCGCGACCATCGACGTCCCGAGCAGCCACCAGGGGAGCGAGCGGCCCGAAACGAAGTACTCCTCCGTGTTTCGCGTCGCCCGCTTTCTCAGCACGATGCCGATGCCGAAGGAAAGGACGAGGTACGCCGCTATGATGGAAACGTCGAGCGCGGTGAGATGAGCGTTTAACATGGCTGCGCGGAGGTCCCCTCCCCCCCCGCGGTTCGGCCGGCGACATACCGATGGTACGCGAAGAGCGCGACAAGCGAGAGAATTCCGATCGCGGCGAACGTGAACCACATCTTATACGGCTCCCGCACGCCCGTTTCCGGCACATATCGTTCGACGAGCTCGCCGGTCAGACGCCCCCCCGCCGCGTTCGCGATGAAACTCCGCAGGTATGAATAGCCGAGGTAAAGACCGACCTTGCCCTTCGGCGCCATTCCCGAAACATAATCGAGGAACCGCGGAGCGAAGGTCATCTCGCCGATGGCGAAGATCGCGATCGCGAGGCACGCGCCCCCGAGCGTCGGCAGGAGCCCGAGGACGATCATGGCGCAGGTCGATATCCCCATGCCGAGCCCCATGGCGCCGATCGGTTTCATCTTCCGCACCGCCCATGCCACCGGCATCTGGAAAAGTATGATCATCCCCGGATTGATGGCGACGATCCACTCCATTGGAGCGCGCTCGGAGATGTGCCGGACGACGTACAGCGGCACGGAGAGATAGAGCTGCCAGAACATCAGGTCGAAACCGGCGAAGATCAGGATGAACGTCATGAACTTCCGGTCGAGGAGCAGACGGAACATATCGGCGAAGGTCTGCTTCGTCGATCGAACCGGCTCGCCGGACCGGTCGGGTTCCCGGTAAACGAACGCGGCGAACAGGAGCGCGACGAGCGCGACCGCCATCGAGAAGAAACAGATGACCTGCATCCCGAAACCCTGCCATTTCAGCATATCGACAAACGCCTCGGGAGACATCGGCGGATTCTGCGACGCCGCCCGCGAGGCGATCTCTTCCGTTGCGGAAAAGGGAGGCACGTGCAGGCGAACCCAGTCCTGCAGCGCCGACGCGGTTCGACTGCGAGAGCCATACGCCGAGATCCTGCCTGAGCGCCTTGGCGACGATCTTTCCCGTGAATCCGCCGACGTTGACCATCATGTAGAAGATGGAGAATCCGATCTTGGAAAGATCCCCCGGCGAGGTCTTCTTGATCGGGCCCGAGATCACCGGCTTCACGAACGCCCCGCCGACGGCGATCAGGGCCAGCGAGACGAAGACCGTCCCCTTCGCGGGAAACGCCCCGAGCGCG
>CAVVEY010000003.1:0-112135 GCA_963747385.1 uncultured bacterium
TTCTCGACCGGGTCGATCGCGATCATCTCCATCGCGTCGATCTGCTCGGTGACCTTCATCGTCCCGAGCTCCGCGGCGATGGAGGCGCTCACGCGCCCCCCGACCACGAGCGCGGTGAGCACGGGGCCGAGCTCGAGGATGACCGACTTGCCGACGACCGTGCCGAGATACTTGAGCGGCACGTATCCGTGGAACTGGTACGCCGCCTGAACGGAGGTCACCGCGCCGACGAACAGCGAGGTCACGAGAACGAGCGGGATCGAGCCGATCCCGATCCGGTCCATCTGCTGGAAGACGCTCCGGGCGTTCGCGAATACACGGGGGATCGTCTGGAACAGGCGCCCGATGAGAATGAACACCCCGCCCGTATCCTGGACGAACTCGAGAAAGAATCTGCCGAGAATAACGAACGGCGCCACCTAGAACACCTCCGGTCGCTCCGCGACACCGGACTGCGCCGCCGAATGGAAGCGCGTGTACGTCTTCTCGAAGACGAGCGGGACCATGCCGGTGGGGCCGTTCCGCTGCTTCCCGATGATGAGCTCGGCCTTCCCCTGCTTGTCGGGATCGTCCGGATCGTAGAACTCCGCCCGGTAGAGGAAAAGGACGAGGTCCGCGTCCTGCTCGATGGCGCCCGACTCGCGAAGATCAGAGAGCATCGGCCTCCGGTCCCCGCCCCGCGCCTCGACGGCGCGCGAGAGCTGCGAAAGGGCGATGATGGGTATCGAGAGCTCCTTGGCGAGCGCTTTGAGCGAACGCGAGATCGAGGATATCTCCTGCTGCCGGTTCTCGGACCGCTCGCTGCATCGGGCGAGCTGAAGATAGTCGATGATGACGAGCGCGACGTCGTGTTCCGATTTGAGCCTGCGCGAGCGGGCGCGTATATCGAGGGTCGAGATCGCCGGCGTGTCGTCGATGAAGATCGGCGCCTCGGAAAGGAGCCCCGCCGCGTTCGTGAGGCGCTCGATATCCTTCGACGAGGTGAATCCGCTGCGCACTTTCTGCGCGTCGACCTGTCCCTCGGAGCAGAGGAGCCGCTGGACGAGGAGCTCCTTCGACATTTCGAGGCTGAAGATCGCGACCGGCTTGCGCTCGAGGAGCCCGACGTGCTGCGCGATGTTGAGAGCGAAGCTCGTCTTGCCCATCGACGGACGCCCCGCGATGATGACCATGTCGCTCGGGTGGAACCCGGCCGTGTACTTGTCGAGATCGATGAAGCCGCTCGCGAGCCCCGTGACGCTCACCCGCGTCTCGTGCACCCGCTGGATCTCCTCGAAACGCTCCTTGAGAACGTCCTTGATGTGCACGAACCCCTGGCTCACCCGCGACTCGGATATCTTGAATATCTTCTGCTCCGCGGCGTCGAGGATGGCGTCCGCCTCGCGGCTCGCCGCGTATGCGTCCTCGGCGATGTCGGTCGACGCGCGGATCAGCTGGCGGAGTATGTACTTGTCGAGAACGATGCGCGCGTAGTGCTCGATGTTCGCCGCGCTCGGCGTGCTGTCGACGAGATCGGTGAGCGCGGCGATGCCGCCCACCATGTCGAGATCTCCCGCCTTCCGGAGCTCCTCCGAGAGCGTCATGACGTCGATCGGCTCGCGCTTGTTGAAGAGCGTGAGCATCGCGTAGAAGATCTTTCCGTGCGCGGGACGGTAGAAGTTCTCCGCCGCGACGATCTCGACCGCCCGCGTCGAAGCCTCGGGCTCGAGGAGCATGCCGCCGAGGACGGCGCGTTCCGCTTCGAGGTTCTGCGGCGGAATGCGCTCGATGCCCTTGAACTCGATGCGCGTATTCGTGCTGGTGTCCGTCATGCGCCCTCCCCGGCCGCCTCGTCGTAGAGCTTCCTCATCTTCTGGAGGTCCTCCCACGCGTCGCGTTTGAGATTCGGATTCCTGAGCAGCGCGGCCGGGTGATACGTCACCGCGACCGGAATATCGTTATAGTAATGCATGCCCTGCCTGAGGATCCCGAGCGCGGTCGTGTTCTTGAGGAGACCGTGCGCGGCGATTCTTCCGAGCGCGCAGATTATGACGGGCCGGATGATCTCGAGCTGCCTCGCGAGGTACGGCTCGCACGCCGTCATCTCGTCCTCCTGCGGCTCCCGGTTTCCCGGCGGCCGGCATTTCAGGATATTGGCGATGTATACGTCTTCCCGGGCGAATCCGATCGCGGCGAGCATCTTCGTGAGAAGCTGCCCGGCCCGCCCGACGAAAGGGAGCCCCTGGAGATCCTCGTCGCGGCCCGGCGCCTCGCCGATAAAGACGATTCTCGAGGAGGCGTTTCCGCTCCCGAACACGGTCCGCGTCCTTCCTCCGGAAAGGCCGCAGCGTTCGCATTTCGAGACGAGCGCGTCGAGCGAAGCGAGATCGAATCCCGAAAGATCGAGCCCCCGCTTCCGGACGCTCTCCCCGAAGAGGGAAGCCTGCTCGGCCGCCGCCAGCCGGTATGCGACCTCGCCCCCCAGACCCCGTCGTGCGAGGAGGCACCGCCTGATGTCCCCGAGAGCGTCCCGTTCCATCCGGCTCCTTATCGTCTGAACCGCTTCAAACGGCTGTCGGCGGCGACCGCGTCGAGGATAAGAACCGCCGCGTCATCCTTCGAAATGAGAGGAGTCGCGAAGAGCTTCTTCTGCCCCTTGAAGAGAGTGATCCGATTCGTCGGCGCGGAGAACCCGGTCTTCTTCCCGGGGGCGTTGAGCACCATGTAGTCGCAGCCCTTCTCGCGGGCTTTGCGCTTCGCGTTCGCCTCGCCGTCAGCCGTCTCGAGGGCGAATCCGACGACGATTCTCCCGCCCTTCCGCTTCCCGAGCGAGGAGAGAATGTCCTCGGTCGAACGGAGCTCGAGCTCGTATGTTTTCCCCGCCCGCTTGATTTTCTCTGCGCGCCGCCGCACCGGCGTGAAATCGGAAACGGCCGCTGCCATGACGCACACGTCGCACCGCACGAACGCTTCGTTCGTCGCCCGCTGCATTTCGGCCGCCGTCGTGACGCTCCGGACGGCGTCGACCGGGGGAACCGGCACGTCGACCGGGCCGTGAACGAGCGTCACGCGCGCTCCGCGCGATCGCGCCTCGCGGGCGATGGCGAAGCCCATGCGCCCCGACGACCTGTTCGTGACGTAGCGCACGGGATCTATCTCCTCTTCGGTCCGTCCCGCCGTAACGAGAACCCTGATTCCGGCGAGATCCCCCGGAGCGAAGGAAGCCTCGAGCGCCTTGACGATATCCTCCGGCTCCGCCATGCGGCCGGGACCGACGTCCCCGCACGCGAGGGCGCCCGAGCCGGGATCGAGAATCGTCTTTCCGTCGGCCGCGAGCGTTTCGACGTTGCGCCGGACCGCCGGGCTCGCCCACATCGCCTCGTTCATCGCGGGGGCGAACATGACGGGCGCGCGCGCGGAAAGGAGCACCGTGCTCGCGATCTCGTCGGCGACGCCGAGAGCCGCCTTCGCGATGATGTCGGCGGTCGCGGGAGCGACGACGACGCGGTCCGCCCACTTCGAGAGCTCGACGTGCTCGACGACGGGGCGCTCGCGCCGCGCGAATATGTTGAGGGAAACGGGATTCTCGGAAAGAACTTCGAACGTGAGCGGCGTGACGAACTCCGTCGCGGCGGCGCTCATCACCACGCGGACCTCAGCCCCGCCGCACTTGAGCAGGCGAACCAGGAGCGCGGACTTGTAGGCGGCGATGCCGCCCGTCACCACGAGAAGGATCTTTGTGCCGGATAGCCCCCCCTCGCGGCTATTTCTCCCCCTCTGGTTCCGCATATATGTACTTCACTTTCCCGTCGATGAGTCGTTTCATCGCGATAGAGGTGGGTTTTTCCTCTATTTCCTCGCCGGAAAGGCGGATCAGCGTATTGATCCTCCTCGCCTCTTTCGCCATGACCCGAACCGCCTCGTACCTGTTCGCAATGACTTCGGTAATCTTCTCAAGTGCAGCGATAATCATAGCATACCCTCTCAACGTTATGGTGTACGACGATATGCGCAACCGGCAGGGATGCCCTCCGGCGGCCGGGGATCGCTTCCGGCGCCTCCCCGCCCTTTATGCCGGGTGAGGAATAGTAATATAAATACGGCACTTGCGCAAGCGCATAAAATCCCGCCGCGCAAAGCCCCCCGCGCTCAGGCGATCGCCGAGCGCTCCCTGCGGAGCGCCTCCGCGCGAATGATCGACAGGCAGTCTTCGGCGCAGCGTTCCACGTCGTCGTTGACGACGATATAATCGTACCCGTCGAAGCGGGCGAGCTCCCGCTTCGCGTTCTCGAGACGGCGCCGGATAACCGTCTCGTCGTCCGTCGCCCGCCCGTCGAGCCGGGCTCTCAGCGTCTCGAGATCGGGCGGGAAGAGAAATACGAGAACGGCTCCGGGGAAGCGTCCCCGGACACTCATCCCCCCCTGGATGTCGATCTCGAGAATGACGCCGGTTCCCGCCGCGAGCATGCCTTCGACGAACGCGGCGGGCGTGCCGTAGAAGTTCCCGTGCACCTCGGCCCATTCGAGAAAATCCCCCGCGTCGCGGCGCCTCTCGAATTCCTCGCGCGTCACGAAGAAATATTCGAACCCGTCCCGCTCGCCGCCGCGCGGCGGCCGCGTCGTGACCGAAACCGAAGCGACGAAATTCGAAGCGCGGGCGAGGAGGCGGTCGACGACCGTCGATTTGCCGACGCCCGAAGGCCCCGAAACGACCACGAGAAACGGCTCCCGGGAAACGGCGAAGGATGATGTCACTGCGGCACGGCTCCTTTTTGCGCGGACGCGCGGCCCGTCGCGGCGGCGCGCGCGGCGCGTCACTCGAGGTTCTGAACCTGCTCGCGGATCTTCTCGACCCCCTCCTTGAGGGAAAGGCACTCGCGGATAACGCCCGCGTCGGACGCCTTGTTCGCCATCGTCGTGGCTTCCCGGTGAATCTCCTGGAGAAGGAAGGTGAGACTCTTCGAAACCTCGCCCCCTTTTTCGATGACCGTCCGGAACTGCTGGAGATGGCTCTTGATCCGAACGAGCTCCTCCGAGAAATCGGTCCGCTCGGCGGTAAGGGCGGCCTCCATGAGCCAGCGGTTCTCGTCGATCTTGTGCCCCTCGATGAGCTGGGCGAGCCGTTCCTTCGCCCGCGCGTGCGAACGCTTCAGGGCGAGCGGCGCCTTTTTCTCGATGCGGGCGACCGATTTCTCGAGAGCGCCGAGCCTTCGCGTCGTATCGCGCGCGAGCTCTTCCCCCTCGATCCGCCGCATCTCGTTGCATTTCTCGAGCGCGGCGCCGAGCGCCTCTCTCGCGCGCGACCAGAGATTCTCGGGGGCCGCCGCGTCGAGATTGTTCGCGAAGATATCGGGAAGAACGAGGAGCGTGCCGATATCGATCCGTCCCGGAATCCCCTCCTCGATGGCGAAGTCGTTCAGGGCCCGATACGCCTTCCTCAGGTATTCCCTGTTGACCGCGACGCTCTCCGTTTCGACCGAGCGGTCGATGGCGACGGTCACGTAGATGTGGCCGCGCTTAAGGAAGCCTCGCACGATCTTTTCGATCTCCTTCTCGTATCCGTTCAACTGCCGCGGCAGGCGGATCGCGAAATCGATGAAGCGATGATTCACGGTGCGCACCTCGACGGTGACGGCGCCGGCGCCTCCCCGCGTTTCACCCTTTCCGTATCCCGTCATGCTGTAGACCATACGCTCCCCCTTGCGATTGTTCGATGCGCCCGCGCGATACCGCTCTCCGCGCGACCGGCGTATCCCGAGGCGCACTGTAGCACGATTGCAGGAGCCAGGGTAAGAGGAGAAATGCGCGCCGGCTTTACAATTTGACTTGGGGCTCGCCGCTCCCTATGATTCGACGCATGAACAGCCTGACCGTATACGCCCTCGGCGCCGAGCTCGACCGGATGCTTTCCGGCGCCTCGATCGCCGCCGTGAGACGATTCCCGGAGGGTATCACGCTCTTCCTCATGCACGCCCCGTTCCCCTTCGCGCATATCCTCTATCACCGCAGGGAGCCGGAGCTCGTGCCGTCGGATCGCGAGCTCGCCCCGCGGAACCGCGGGATTGAGGAAATGTCCGCGGTCGACGGGAGGCGCATCGAGGGGATCCATTCCATGGGCTTCGAGCGGGTGCTCGTCGTGGAGCTCGCGCCGGGAGCCGAATGGGGGAGGGAGGAGAGCCTCCTTCTCAGAATCGACCTCACCCCGGCCGCGAAAGCGCTCGCGCTCTACGGGGGAAGCACCGAAAAGCAGCTCGCCTCGGTCGGCGCGAGAAAGGCGCGGAGGACCGCCGGGCCGAACGAGACCCTCACTCCACGGCGATACTCGATCCTCGAGCTTCCCGCCGATCCGCCCCCCGGCCTCCTCGAGGAGACTCGGGACAACGCGCTCTCCTCCTCGACGCCCGACCACACGCGCCGATGGAAGCACGCGAAGGCCTCCGCCGACGCGCTCGCGCGATCGATCGGCGGGATCGATCCGGTGCTCGCGGGCGTTCTCTCGAAAATCACCGAAGCCGATCCCGCGCGGCTCTGGCCGCTGCTCGTCGAAATCGGGGCCAGGCTCGAAGCGGGCGCATGGGATTGGCGCCTCTACGAATTTCCCGGAGAAGGGGAAGGGGGCGCCGCGGCGCTCTATCCGGTGGAGCTTCCGGTCGAATCCCCCGTCAGGCGCATGAAGAACGTTCTCGAAGCGCTCGACATGCGGGCGGCGGAGGTCGTCATGCCTTCATACGTCGCGCACCTGCGCCGGAAAGCGGCCGTGCAGACGGGCAAAACCATGAAACGCCTCGAGAAGCTCGGCCGCAACCTCGAACAGGATCTCGCCGAAGCGGGGCGCGCCGCGGAGTACCGTCACTACGGGAACCTCCTCGTGACGCACCGGCAGCTCCTCCAGGCAGGATTGAAGGAGATCGTCGTCAGGGATTTCTCCGGCGAACATGACGTGACCATCCCCCTCGATCCCGCCCGGTCCGTCGAGCGGAACATCCGGCTCTATTTCACGAAGGCGAAAAAAGGCGAGAAGGGAAGCCTCATCATCCGGAACCGGAAACGCGAAGTGGAGCGCGAGATCGCGCGCACCCGGAAAGCTCTCGATCGCATCGCGGCGATCGAAACCAGCGCGGAGCTCATCGCGCTCATCCCGCCGGAAAAGCCTTCCCGCGCCGCGGAACGGGACGCGGGCGCCGCGAAACGCTTCCGCCGTTTCCCTCTCGACGGGACGCACACGGTGTATGTGGGAAAAAGCGACGCCGAGAACGACGTCCTGACGCACGAGTTCGCATCGGCGTCGGACCTCTGGTTCCATGCGCAGGGAACGCCCGGCTCGCACGTCGTGCTCAAGGGCGCCCACCGGTCGACGCCGCATTCCGTCATCGAAGCCGCCGCCTCGATAGCGGCGTACTTCAGCAAGGCCCGCAACTCGTCGACCGTCCCCGTGATCTACGCGGAAAAACGCCACGTCCGCAGACCGCGGAAATCGAAGGCGGGCACGGCGCTCTGCTCGCGCGGCAAGACGATCTTCGTCAAGCCCGCCCTTCCGGAAAAAGAGTAGCGTCCGGGCCTCGGCCGCGGCGGACGCGTTCGAGGCCTTGCGCGCGCACCGGGCCATTCAAGTCTTTTTGATGAAAATCCGCCGCGCGGCCGCGGCGAGAGCGGGCGGAAAGATCGGGAGGACGGACACGGACGGCTACTTCTCGGCGTAACCGGTCTCCGAATTGAGAATGAACGAACCCCAGCCGGACTCGTCGAGAGCCAGCGTCACCGCCGGGAAAATCCCCCACTGCAAAGAAATCTCTTCATACGGAGTGACCTGGACCGCCGGCTTGATGGTCAGCGCCACCCGCTTCTGGTCGATCTCCTCGAAGCGCACGATGTGGGATTTATCGGAGATGAAGACGAAGATATGATTGTCGTACTTGACCGTGGTGCGCCCGATATTGATCGAACGGTCGAGCGGCATCGCGTACGTTTCCTGGGCATAGAGAGCCGTTGTGCCCAGAACGAGCACGAGTGCCGCGAGAGCGAGAATCGCCCTGCTACCCCTCATAACCGACCTCCTCTCCTCCCTCGCGGGAAAACCCAAACACCTACGCTCAGGGTTGCAGGCAGTCCTTCCACGGGGGCAGCCCTTTCCGTAACCCATTGAAAAAACCTAGCGTATGATAGCATTTTTCGCGGATTTATTCCAGATATATTTCATGCCGCGGAAATAAAGAGAAAAATCTAGCCCTCCCCTTTCTCCAGGAGCTCGCGCACCTCGGCGAGAAATTGTCCCTCGATATTCCCCGAAAGACGCTTCACCACCTTTCCCTTTCTGAAGAGAATCGCGCCGCGGCGCGAGCCCGCGAGCCCGATATCGGCGTCCTTCGCCTCTCCGGGCCCGTTGACCTCGCACCCCATGACCGCGACCGTGACGCCGACGCGCCGGCCGAGAATCTCCCGCTCGAGCCGTTCGGCGATCCTCGATACGTCGATCCGGCTCCTCCCGCACGTCGGGCACGAGACGATCCGCGGAATGTCCTCCCGGAGCCCGAGCGACGAGAGAACCGCCGCGGCGACCGTGACCTCGCGCACCGGATCGCCCGAGAGGGATACGCGCACCGTATCGCCGATTCCCGCCGAGAGCAGAAGCGTGAGCGCGACCGCCGATTTCGCGGTACCGCTCATGGGCGGCCCCGCCTCCGTCACCCCCACGTGGAGCGGACAGTCGCTGTCGGCGGCGAACAGGCGGTTCGCCTCGACGGTCACGAGAGCGTCGGGGGACTTGAGACTGAAAACGAGGTCGCGAAAGCCGAGCCCCTCGATGAGCCGGAGGCTTCTTCGGGCGCTCTCCCGCATCGCGCGGGCGGGATCGGTCCGCGCGAGCGCGCGCAGATCTCTTTCGAGGCTCCCGGAGTTGACGCCGACGCGCACGGGGATCCCGGCTCCGGCCGCCGCGTCGATGACGCGCCGCACCTTTTCCGCGCCGCCGATGTTCCCCGGATTGATGCGGAGCCCGGCCGCTCCCGCCTTCGCCGCCGCGACGGCGAGGCGAAAATCGAAATGGACGTCCGCGATGACGGGGATGGGACTCTTCCCGCAGATCGCCGGAAGGGCTTCGACGTCGGCGCGATCCTTCACGGCGACACGGACGAGCTCGCATCCGGCGCGCGCGAGGGCGCGAATCTCGCGCAGGACGCGCCTCACGTCGGCCGTCGGCGCCGTCGTCATCGACTGAATCGTTATCGGAGCGCCCCCGCCGACCGGAACGCCGCGATAGAACACGGCTCTCGTCTTTCTTCGTCTCGCACGTTTGATCATATGAATTTCGGCCCCGCCTTCCGCGCGTCCCCTTCCCGCCGCGTGAATCCTTCACGATCGAGATGTTCGAGGATCGGCACGGCGAATTTGCGCGAGAATCCGAACATCTCCTTGAAATCGCCGACGGCGAGCGCACCGCCGCCGAGGAGACGGGAGCGCACCTTCTCGAGGATCTCCCGATACGCTTCCGCGTGCATGGCGCCGTCGGAGCCGATGCGCACGATCGAGCCTCTGTCGGCCAGGATGAGGAGATAGGAAACGAGGCGTTTCTCGTCGCGCACGATCGCGAGAAGATCCGCCTTCGTGGCGAAGGCCCGGCCCGCCTCGCGGACGCGCGCTTCGAGCGCGCCGAGCGCCTTCTCGTCGGCCCCGGAGAGCTCCCGTTCGCCGCTCCCGGAGCGGACGCGCCCTCCCTTGAAGAAGAGCGTGCCTCCCCGCTTCCCCTCCTCCATGAGGTAATCGAAGAGAGGGCCCTCGCGCAGGGACGAGCGTTCCCTGAGCTCCTCGCGATCGACGCCCCAGCTCAGCCGGTTCTCCGCCGACATCTCCTCGATCATCGCGACCAGCGATCGCCCGGTGTCGAGAACGATCCTCTTTTCGAAGACTCGCCTCTCGATCGAAACGAGACGCCCCGCCCTCACGAGCGCGTCCACGGCGCCCGCTATCTCGCCCCGAGCGAGCCCGTAGCGCTCGAGAGAGGCGGTCCCGAAACCGGCGCTGCCGCCGGAGGCGGCGCACGCCACGATCGTGTCCTCGGCCGCCCCGGCGTCGAGCGCCTTCAGGCGCTCCCGAACGAGCGCCGCCGCGTGCAGCTTGAGCTTCGGGGCGTCCGGATCGAGTATTTTCCCTCCCCCGATGACCCGCTGCGGCGAATACGACCGAAGAATGAACCGGTCGCCCCGCCGCGCGACGGCTGGGTTCTCGAGCCGGAGCTGTATGTAGCCGTTCGATCCCGGGACAATCCCTCCGCCGTCGAGCGTGACCACTCGTCCGAGGATTTCGGAGGCGGCGTGATGGAAACGGACGCGCTGCCTGTTCCTGAGGCCGCCCGGCGAGAGCTTTCCCACCTCGACGAAGGCGTTGAGCATGCTCGCCGGCGAAAGCACGCCGGGGGTGAGCGCCTGCATGCCGGCCTCGACCTCGCTCACGCGGACGCCGTGGAGCGCGAGCGCCGTGCGCATGCCGGCGGATGCCGCTTCGAGCGTCTTCTCGAAGCTCTGCACCTCTCGAACGCGCACACCCTTGCCTCCCGGCTCGAGAACGAGCTCCGCGCCCTTGCGCACCTCGCCGCTCCACGCGGTCCCGGTGACGATCGTCCCGATACCGCTTTTCGTCCATACGCGGTCGATCGGCATGCGGAAGAAATCGGCCGACTCGCGCTCGCCGAGGGCGAGCGCGCGGGCCCTGAGCGTTTCCTTGAGCTCCGCGAGCCCGGCGCCGGTCACGGCGGAGGTCCGGATGACCGGGGCGCCCTCGAAGGCGCTCCCCTTGACGAGGCTCCGGATCTCCTCCTCGACGAGACCGACGATCCCGTCTTCGGCGAGATCGATCTTCGTTATCGCGATCACGGCGCCCCTCACGCCGAGGAGCCGGAGCACCTCGAAATGCTCCTCCGTCTGCGGCATGACCCCTTCGTCGGCCGCGACGACGAGAAGCGCGAGATCGACGCCGACCGCGCCCGAGACCATCGTCTTCACGAAACGCTCGTGGCCGGGGACGTCCACGATTCCCGCCATGACGCCCCCCCCGAGATCGAGGGGGGCGAAGCCGAGAACGATCGAGATGCCGCGCTCCTGCTCCTCCCTGAGACGGTCCGTGTTGCGCCCGGTCAGCGCCCTCACGATCTCCGTTTTGCCGTGGTCGACGTGCCCCGCCGTTCCGATGATGAGGTTACGCACCCCGCACGCTCCTCCGGGACGATTCGCGGCGAGCGTTCATTCCCTGACCCTCCGGATCGATGCGCCGATCGCTCCGAGCTTCTCCTCGATGCGCTCGTAGCCGCGATCGATGTGATAGACGCGGAGGATCGTCGTCTCCCCCTCGGCGGCGAGCCCCGCGAGGATGAGGGCCGAGCTCGCCCTGATGTCGGTCGCCATCACGGGCGCCCCCCCGAGCTTTTCGACGCCGGTGACGACCGCGACGTTGCCGTCGCGCGCGATCTTCGCTCCGAACCTGCAGAGCTCGGGCACGTGCGTGAAGCGGTCGGGATAGACGCGGTCGACGACGGTGCTCGTTCCCCCGGCGATCGAGAGCGCCGCCATGATCTGGGCCTGCATATCGGTCGGGAACGACGGATAGAATCCCGTTTCCACGTTCGCGGGCCTGAGGCGCGCGGGACCCGTCACCGTCATCGCGCCGTCCCCGATCTCGATCCGGGCCCCGCATTCCCGGAGCTTCTCGATGACCGCCCCGAGATGGGAGGGATCGCAATTCGTTATCTCGATGCGGCCGCCCGTGATCGCCGCGGCGGCGGCGAAGGTGCCCGCCTCGATGCGGTCGGGAATGACGCGATGCGCGAAGGGCGCGATCGCGGCGACGCCGTCGATCGCGACGCGGGAGGTCCCTTCTCCCTCGATCCTCGCCCCCGCTCCCTTCAGACGCCCGCGCGAGCTCCGCGACCTCGGGCTCCCGCGCGGCGTTTTCGATCACGGTCCGCCCCTCCGCGAGAACGGCCGCCATGATGATATTCACGGTCGCCCCGACGCTCGCGATCCCGAGCGTTATCTCGGCGCCCCGGAGCTTCCCGGCGCTCGCGTTGATATAGCCGTGCTCGATCGTGAGCTTCGCCCCGAGCGCGGCGAGACCCTTGAGATGGAGATCGACGGGGCGGGGTCCCCACGCGCAGCCGCCCGGCATGGAAACGCGCGCCTTGCCGAAGCGCGCGACGAGCGGGCCGAACGCGTATATCGAGGCCCGCATCGTGCGCACGAGATCGTAGGACGCCTCGAACGACGATATCCGCGAGGCGTCGATCGTGCAAACGCCGCCCGAGAGCGACGAGACGACCCCGAAGCCCGCGAGCAGGGCCATCATGGTGCGGGTGTCCTTGAGATCGGGGACGTTCTCGAGCGTGCACGTCCCGCCGGTGAGCATCGAGGCCGCCATGAGGGGAAGCACGGCGTTCTTCGCGCCGCTCACACCGACGCGTCCGTCGAGCCGGCACGGCCCCTTGATGACGAATCTATCCATCGCACCCATCCTTCGCCTTCGGCGCAAAAGCCGTCACGATCCGTTCGAGCCCGTTGAAATCCCTTCTCATCGACGCGCGCTCGAGCCCCGCGCGCGCGCATATCTCGAGCGCGGCGCCTCCCTGGCCGTGGCCGATCTCGAACGCGAGGAACCCCCCGGGCCCGAGGAGGCGCCTCGCTTCCGCCGCGAGCACGGGAAAGAACCCGGCGCCGTCGGCGCCGCCGTCGAGCGCCGCATGCACCTCGTAGCGCGAGACCTCGGCGTCGAGCGACGGGATCGCCGCCGCCGGAACGTACGGCGGATTCGAAACGACGAGATCGAACGCCCCGCCCGCGGAGAGCGTCCCGAGGCCGTCCGCGACGAACGTTTCCATGCGCGAGGAGACGCCGAGCGCCTCGAAATTCTCCTTCGCGAGCGCGACCGCGGCGGCGGAGACGTCGACGCCGACGCCCTTCCAGCCGGGGTGCCTCCGGCACAGGCTTCCCGCGATGACGCCCGAGCCCACGCCGAGCTCGACGAACGAGATCGCCGGGGCGTCGCCCGCGATCTCCTCGATCCATTCGACAAGAAGCTCCGTCTCGGGCCGCGGGATGAAAACCCCCTCGCGGACCATGAACGGCAGCGACATGAATTCGACCTCCCCGAGAATGTACTGGAGCGGGTAGCGCGTGGAGCGCGTCTTGAGATCCTCGCGGTACGGGGCGAGCACTTCTTCCATGAGATCGTGATCGAACCGGAGGTACAGGTCGAGGCGCGAGCATCCCATGCGCCTGGCGAGAAGATGCTCGGCGCTGAGGCGGGGCGATTCGACGCCGTGCCGCGAGAGGTAGCCCTCCGCGAGCCGCAGCGCCTCCATGACCTTCACCCTCTTCGCGGGAGAGGTGTGCGGCATCTCACGCGCCTCCAGCTCGGTTTCCGGCCTCCATTTCGCGCTTGAGGAGCTCCTCGCGATGCGCGAGGGCAAGGGCGTCGACGATCTCGTCGAGCTCGCCGCCGAGGACGCCTTTCAGGTTGTATATGGTGAGCCCGATCCGGTGGTCGGTGACCCTCGCCTGCGGGAAATTATACGTGCGGATCTTGTCGCTCCGGTCCCCCGAGCCGATCATCCCGCGCCGCGCGGCGGCGATCTTCTCGTCCTGTTCGCTGCGCGCTTTCTCGAGGAGACGGGCCATGAGAACCTTCAGCGCCTTCGCCCGGTTCTTGTGCTGCGATTTTTCGTCCTGGCACTGGACGACCATGCCGGTCGGAATGTGCGTGATCCTCACCGCCGAATCGGTCGTGTTCACCGACTGTCCTCCGGGGCCGCGGGAACGGAACACGTCGACGCGGAGATCCTTCTGATCGATCTGAATGTCGACCTCCTCCGCCTCGGGGAGAACGGCGACCGTGACGGCCGACGTATGGATGCGTCCCCCCGCTTCGGTTATGGGCACGCGCTGCACGCGGTGCACGCCGCTTTCGAACTTGAGCTTCCCGAACGCGTTCTCGCCCGACACGAGAAAGATGCTTTCCTTGAAGCCCCCTATCTCGGTCGGGCTGCTCGACAGATCCTCGACCTTCCATCCGTGCCGCTCCGAATAGAGCCGGTACATGCGGGCGAGGTCGGCGGCGAAAAGCGCGGCCTCGTCCCCGCCGGTTCCGGCCCGAATCTCGAAAACGGTGTTGCGCGAATCGTCCGGATCGCGGGGCAGGAGCAGCACCTTGATGCTCTCCTCTTCGGTCCGCATCTCCTTTTCGAGCTCGGCCATCTCCGCGCGCGCGAGCTCGACGATCTCGCGATCGTCCTCCTGCTCGACGGCCGCGCGATCCTCGGCGTAGCGTTTCTCGCAATCGAGATACCGGCGGATCGCGAGCACCGCCTTCTCGAGATCGCTCCGTTCGCGGGCGATCTTGCGGTAGAGATCCCGATTCCGGATGTTCTCGGGCCTTCCGAGCTCCTCGCCGAGCTGATCGAATCGCGTCAGCACGTTCTGATACCGGTTATTCGACTCCACCGATCCTCCATTCGACGGCCGCGCGAAACGGCGAGCCCGCGGGCCCGGCCCATGTGCGGCGGCACGACGCAACTGTAATGAATGCGAGCCTAGGATTCCACTATTTTGTCGCAGAGGCAGGCGTCGAGCGCGGCGATCGCGACCTCGATCTGATCGCTCGAAGGCTCTTTCGTGGTGAGCCTCTGAAGAAACAGACCGGGCCAGACGAGGGGCGCCATGAAACGGCGCGCGACGGGATTCGCCGAGAGCTTGAGAAGCTCGTACGATACGCCGCCGATGACGGGGATGAACGCGAAGCGGATGAGCTTGTCGCCGACGCCCTGCGGCCGCCCGAGGATCATGAACACGACGATGCTCACGACGACGACGAGGAGCAGGAAGCTCGTGCTGCACCGCGCGTGGAGGGTCGAGTAGGCGCGGACGTTCTCGAGAGTCGCCCGCCCTTCCTCCTCGAACGCGGAGATCGTCTTGTGCTCCGCGCCGTGATATTCGAATATCCGGCGCATCTCTTTCCAGCGCGTGATGAGCACGATATACATAACGAGGAAGACGAGGCGGATCACGCCGTCGACGAGGTTGAAGAGCACCCCTTGCGTGAGGCCGGTAAGCTCCGTGAGAAGGAGCGGCAGATAGAAGAACAATCCGAACCCGAGCGCGAACGCCGCGACCATCGTGAGAGCGATGGAGACGATCGAAAGCCCCGCGCGGGCCTTCTTCGCGTCGACCGGCGCGGATGCGGCGGCGCCGGCTGCGCCTTCCTTCCCGGGCGGTTCCTCAGTCGCCTTCTCGGCCGAAAACGAAAGCGCCTTGATCGCTATGACGAAGGTCTCGACGAAGGCGATCGCTCCCCGGATCACCGGAACGTTGAGAGGGCGGTAACGCCTGACGAGGCTCCTGAAGGGCTCTCTCTGAACGACGATCGCGCCCTCCGAAGTCCGCACCGCGGTGGCGATACAGTCCGGCGAACGCATCATCACGCCCTCGATGACGGCCTGGCCGCCCACCTGGAGGCGTTTTCTCGTGTCTTTTTCGGACATGAACCCCTTGCACGAGCTCGGATGAGGATGGTTATGGCGAGCTTATTTCTCCGTATCCGTCCCGGGTTCCGTCTCGGCCTTCTTCTTGCCTTTGTAGTCGGCGTACTTGCGCTGGAAACGCTCGACGCGGCCGGCGGTGTCGATGAGCTTCTGCTTCCCCGTGAAGAACGGATGGCACCGGGAACAGATTTCAACGTGGATGTCCTGCTGGGTGGATGACGTCTCTATCACGTTCCCGCAAAGACACGTGATCTTCATCCGCTTGTAATCGGGATGGATTTCCTTTTTCATCGCCTACTCCCTGTTATTCCTGACGCGTGCGCGGCCGCATGTCGGCCTATCTTCGGGATTATACCACGAAAAGTGTGGTAAATGTAATAATGCTGTCGCGAAAAAACAAACGGAATTTTGCGGCCGCCCCCGCCGAGGCTCCACCGGGGCTTCCCCTCCGGATCTCAGGCGTTCATCGCCGAGAGGAATTTCTGGTTCGATTTCGTCTTGGACATCTTCTCGAGGAGAAATTCCATCGCCTCGACTACGTTCTTGTCGCTCAAGAACTTGCGCAGAATATATACCTTGCTGAGGACCTTCTCCGGGAGCAGCAGCTCTTCTTTTCTCGTGCCGGAACGGAAGATGTCGATCGCCGGAAAAACGCGCTTGTCGGCGAGTCGCCGGTCGAGGACGATTTCGAGGTTGCCCGTGCCCTTGAACTCCTCGAAAATGACCTCGTCCATGCGGCTTCCCGTCTCGACGAGGGCCGTCGCGATGATCGTGAGGCTCCCCTGCTCCTCCGTGTTGCGCGCGGCTCCGAAAAAGCGCTTCGGCCGCTGGAGGGCGTTCGAGTCGACGCCGCCCGAGAGAATCTTGCCCGAATGGGGCACGACCGCGTTGTGCGCGCGGGCGAGCCTCGTGAGACTGTCGAGCAGGATGACGACGTCCTTGTTGTGCTCGACGAGGCGCTTCGCCTTCTCGATGACCATGTCGGCGACCTGGACGTGCCGGTCCGCGGGCTCGTCGAACGTGGAGCTGATGACCTCTCCCTTCACGGAGCGCTCCATGTCGGTGACCTCCTCGGGGCGTTCGTCGATGAGCAGAACGATGAGGTAGATCTCGGGATGGTTCGTCGTGATCGCGTTCGCGATCTTCTGCATGATGATCGTTTTCCCGGCCCTGGGCGGCGAGACGATGAGGCCGCGCTGGCCTTTCCCGATCGGGGTCAGGAGGTTCATGAGGCGCGTCGAGAGATCGTCGGGATTGCTCTCGAGATTGATGAGCTGGTCCGGATAGAGCGGCGTGAGGTTGTCGAAGAGGGTCTTTTTCTTGGTATCCTCGGGATGTTCCCCGTCGACCATCTCCACCTTGAGGAGGGCGAAGTAGCGCTCCGATTCCTTCGGCGCGCGGACCTGGCCGGAAACGGTGTCGCCCGTCCGCAGGTCGAACTTCTTGATCTGGGACGGCGAGACGTAGATGTCGTCGGGGCCCGGCAGGTAGTTGTAGGTCGACGAGCGAAGGAACCCGTATCCCTCGGGCAGGACCTGGAGCACCCCCTCGGCGAATATGAGCCCGTTCTGCGTCGCCTGAGCCTCGAGGATCTTGAATATGATCTCCTGCTTCCGCAGGCTCGACAGCCCCTCGATGTTGAGCGTCGAGGCGACGCCGATGAGCTCCTCGATCTTCTTCGTTTTTAATTCCGCAATGTCCATCACGGTCAGACCTCTGACTTTCGTGGAGGTTCACAGCCCAGCTTTGTTATTTATGAAAACCTGCCAGCGCTTCGAACGCGGATGAAAAACGACTGGCCTGGCTTTGCACTGGATATTCTAAAAGGAATCCGTTTCGGGAGCTGCCCTTCCGCACGCGCACTGAAGAAAGATGAACGGTACGTAAGGATGAACGCTGTTCTCAAGCCTCTCCAATATTACGAAACACAGCCCCCTTGTCAAGGATTATGGGAATCGCTTCCCTGATCGGTCCCTCGCATAAACCGTTCCAACGCCCCGCCCCGCACCCCGATGGGCCGGGGGGCCGGGCGCCGACGCCCGGCACTCCCCGGAATCGATCGTTACTGCGATAGCTCCTGAACCTTCTTCGCGGCTTCCTCCGCCTTGATCTTCATGCCCTTCTTGCCGTAGGAACGGCTCAACAGATTCCACCCGTTCGGATCCTCCGGCCACTTCTCGGTGTACTTCTGTCCCTGCAGCATCGCGTCGTCGTACATCTCGCACGTGTAATAGGAAAGGAGCAGGCTGTAGTTGCCCTGCCGGCTCTCGGGATCGATATCGTACGCGGACAGGTACGACTCGATCGTCTTGGGACAGTTCTTCGCGTTGAAATACGCGACGCCGAGATTGTAGTACGACTCCCAATCCTCCGAATCGGTCTTCTTCCGCGCATCCACCGCCATCTGGAGAAAGAGCGCTCCGTTCTCCCAATCCTTCTCGGCGAGGTACTTGTTGCCCGCGCGCTCCACTTCCTCGTAGTTCGCCGGATCGTCGAGCAGGAGCTTTTCGAAGATTCTCAGAGCTTCGTCCTTCATCCCGCGCTTGACCATGACGTGGCCGGTAAGGGCGAGGACGCTTGCGTAATCCTCGCTGTCATCCTTCGTCATCGCGATGAGGGTGTCGACGGTCGCGTATTCCTGAAGCGCGTAGGTCGAATCGCCCACGCGAGGCCGGCGTACACCTTCGCGAGATTGAGCCATCCCTTGATCTGCCGCGGGTCCGACTTCACCGTAAGCTCGAACTCGTGCGCCGCTCCGGCGAGGTTTTCCGCCTGGAACTCGCTGATCCCGGCGTTGAAATGCTTCGCCCAGTTCGATTTGATGCCGGTTTCGGCGTCGTTCACTTTCTTGGGATCGAGCCGCGCGGCGGTCTGGAACTCCCGGTACGCCGCCGCCATGTCTCCGGGGTTGCTCAGGCTGTACGATCTGCCGAGCTCGAAGTGCGCGTCGGCGTCGTTCGGATTCTTCTCGATCGCGAGCTTGCCCTGCTCGATCGCCTTGTCGTATGTGCCCTGATCGTTGTGGAGAATCGCGCTCATCGTCTCCTTGCTCTTGCACGAGTACGTCGAGACGAGGGAAAGGACGAGGATCGCGAGAATGGCCATGTTCCGTTTCATCTGCCCGATGCCTCCTTCCGGCCCGTTGCGCCGGCAAAAACCGATACTCTCCGGGGACTCAGGGCTCGAAGCCGTCTTCTGAATGTGCCCGGGGAAATCCTCCTGGAACGAACTCGACGCGATCAAATAATCTTGATCATAATGAGGTTATGCTGTCTTCACGTGAAAGCTATCAATCGTCCGGCATGGTGTCAAGCATTATCGGACCGCGCCGGGCTTTCCGCCTCGCGCGGCCCGACGGGTCCGCGTTACGAGAGCTCGACCGGGTCGACGTCCCACTGGAGATCGATCTGCTTCGCGCCGGCGAGCGACTCGCGCGCCGACTCGCACCATGGCGCCGCGAGCCTCCGGCTCGAACGTTCCCCTGACGAGAAGCTGGAAACGGTGCCGCCCCCGAACGCGCTCGACGAGCGCCGGCGTGGGGCCGAGGACGGCCGCGTTCGCGGGATCGAGCGCGCGCTCGAGCGCTCCCGCGATCTTCGCGGCCGCCGATTCAGCCTGCTCGCGCGTTCGCCCCGACACGGTGAAGAGCATGAGCCTGCCCGCCGGCGGATACCCGAGCGCTTTCCGCATCCCGAGCTCTTCCGCCGCGAACCCTTCGTAGTCGTGCTTCGCGAGGTACCGGTACATGAAATGCTCGGGCGCGAGGGTCTGGATCAGGACCCTTCCTCCCTTCTCCCCCCTCCCCGTTCTCCCCGCCGCCTGGAAGAGGAGCCGGAACGTCTTTTCCGCCGCGCGGAAATCGGGGAAGCAGAGCCCCCGGTCCGCCGAGAGCACGCCGATGAGGGTGACGTTCGGGTAATGATGGCCCTTTGCGACCATCTGCGTGCCGAGAAGCACGTCCTTCTCGCCGCTCGAGAATCGTTCGAGCACGGCGAGGTGCCCCGCGCGCCCCGCGGTCGTATCGAGATCCATCCGGGCGACCCGGACGCCGGGAAGCAGATTCACGAGCTCCATCTCCACGCGCTCCGTGCCGCTCCCTCGATGCACGATCTTGTATTTGCCGCAGCGGGGGCAGGCGTCGGGGACGCTGCCCCGGTGCCCGCAGTAATGACAGAGGAGCTGCTGGCCGCGGCTGTGGAACGTGAGCGAGATGGAACAGTTGGGGCACCGCTCGATCCAGCCGCAGGCGCGGCACTGGACGAAGTTCGCGTGCCCGCGCCTGTTGAGAAGAACGACCGCCTGCTCGCGCCGCGCGACGCATTCCTCGAGCGACCGGAGCAGCTCCTCGGAAAATATCTCGTAGCGCCCCCGCATGTCGACGATCTCGACGCGCGGCAGCGCGAGCCCGAGCGGCCTCGATCGCAGGACGAGATAGCCGGTCTCGCCGCGGCGGGCGGCGTCGTACGCCTCGAGCGACGGGGTCGCCGAACCGAGAAGGAGCACGGCGCCCTCGCGCCGCGCCCTGAATTCGGCCGCGCGCACGGCGCTGTAGCGCGGCTTGTCCTCCTGCTTGAACGACGAATCCTGCTCCTCGTCCACGACGACGATCCCGAGACGCGCGAGCGGCACGAAGACCGCTGACCGCGCGCCGATCACGATGCGTATCTCGCCGCTCCGGGCGCCGCGCCAGAGCGACGCGCGTTGCGCGCCCGAAAGCCGGCTGTGCAGCACGGCGACCGACGCCCCGAATCTCCGCCTGAAACGGGCCGTCGCCTGCGGGATGAGGGCGATTTCCGGAACGAGGACGAGAGCGCTCTTTCCCGCGCGCAGCGCTTCCTCGATGCAGCGGAGATACACCTCGGTCTTCCCGCTCCCCGTGACGCCATGGAGCAGAAAACGGGCGGAGGCGCCGGAGTCGAGCGCCGCGCGGATCGACTCGAACGCCGCCGCCTGATCGGACGTGAGCGCGGGATATTCGATCTCCGCCGGGAATTTCCCCTTCGTCTCGTCCTCGCCCGCCGGCCGCCCCTTCCCCTTGATCGTCGACGGAAGGACCGCCCTGAGGACCTCGCCGAGCGGATGGAGGTAATACGCGGACATCCACCGGGCGAGGTCGAGGAGCTCCCCGGTGAGGAGCGGCTCCTCGTCGACGAGCGAAACGATCTCCCTGAGCGCGGCCGGGCCCTGCATCCGGCGCCGCTCCTCGATCGCGTACCCGGTGACGCGCCGATGCCCGAACGGCACGAGCACGCGCGAGCCCGGTTTGATCCGGCCCCTCAACGCTTCCGGCACCGCGTACGTGAACAGCTTGTCGACGGGAAACGGAACGGCGACGTCGAAGAGGGAGGACGGCTTCTGCGGGGTTTCCATACCGCCAACAATACGGAAGCCATCCCCTCCCCGCAACTAAAACCGCTACTTCTTGTGGCAGGAGAGAAGCTGATTGATCCTCTCGATGAGCCTGTTGGGACTGAACGGCTTCACGATGTAATCGGTCGCGCCCACTTCCATGCCGAGCCTCTTGTCGATGTCCCGCCCTTTCGCCGTGAGAAGCACGACGGGGATGTTCTTCGTGAGCGGATTCGCCTTGAGGATGCGGCACGCTTCGTAGCCGTCGATCTTCGGCATCATGACGTCGAGAATGATGAGATCGGGCTGCTCCCGGCGGGCCTTTTCGACCGCCTCTTCGCCGTTCTGCGCCGTGATGACATCGAAGCCTTCGGCGCCGATCGAGAACTCGAGGATCTGCGTGATGTTCACCTCGTCGTCGACGACCAGGACTTTTCCCTTCTTCATCGAATTTCCTCCTTCACGGGTTCCTGCTGAAGTATCTCCAGGCGTTTTTTCCGTTCGATTCGTCCCTGCTGCAGCTCTTTTTCGACCGCGTCGAGCACGAGTTCGTGCTTGTCGTCCCGCGCCCCGAGGTCGTCGAGCGTCTCGCCGAACGCCTTGACGACGGCCGGATCGAATCGCGTGAGAGCGCCCCGCTCTATCTCCGCGCGCGCCTCGCCGAGCGAGAACGTTCTCCGGTACGGCCCCTCGCTCATGAGCGCGCGGAACGCGTCGACGACGCTCACGATCCGGGCCTCGACCGGTATCTCGCTCCCGGAGAGGCCGTCGGGGTATCCGCTCCCGTCGTAATGTTCATGATGGCTCCGGATCATTTTCATAACCCGGTCCTCGAGATTCATGGGGGAGGTGAGCGTGAAACCGATGTTCGGATGACCGCGGAGCACCTCGCGCTCCTTCGGCGTGAGTTCCTCCTTCTTGATGCGGATGTTCCGGGGAATCCGCATGAGCCCGAGGTCGTAGAGATTCATGCCGAGGCGGAGAGCCGTGAGCGAGCGCTCGTCGAGCGCGAGCTTCCTCCCGATCGTGAGCGCGACGAGCGTGAGGTTGACGAGATTCCTGCTTCCCCACGCCTCCCGCATCTCGAGGCTCGCGCGCATCGCCTCTTTGAGCTTCTCGAAATTCATCGAGACCAGCTCGTACGCGTCCAGCTTCTTGAGCATGCCGACGATGATCGAGCTGAGAGCCTCGAGGAGCTCCCGGTCGGCGCGCGTGAATTCGCGTCCTTCGACGTGATCGCTCACGTTGAGGACGCCGACGATCTCGTCCCCGTCCCGGAGCGGCGCCGATATGAACGAGCGCGTTCCGTAGAAAAGGGTGTTGTTCGCGCGTCCGTATTCGCCGTCGCTTTCGATGTCGAAGACGTGGAGCGGCTCGCCCGTCTGGGCGACCTTCCCCGCGATGCGCTCCCCGACCTCGAGCCGCGTGTTCTGAACGAACTCGCTGTCGAGACCCTTCGCCGCGACGATCCTGAGTATCTGCTGGTCCTTTTCGAGGAGCATGATCGACGCCTTGCGCGCCTGCAGGAACTCCGAGACCATCTCGATGAGGAGCGTGAGGTACCGCTCGCGCTCGAACCGGCGCGACCCGATGAATCCCGCCGACGGGGCCTGCCGGACGATGATGTCCTTCATCGGCAGAAGCACGACGAACTTGGCCCCCGAATCCTTCACGTTCTCGACCCAGATCTTGCCCTCGTGCCAGTCGACGATGTTCTTGCAGATCGCGAGCCCGAGCCCGGAGCCGCCGTGCTCCCGGGTGTCGCTCGTGTCGATCTGGTAAAAGCGCTCGAATATCTTCTCGATCTGATCCTCGGGAATCCCTTTGCCGGTGTCCTGCACGACGATACGCGCCGCGGACGCCTCCTGTTCGAGGGTGACCGTCACCTTGCCGCCCGGCGGAGTGAACTTGACCGCGTTCGCCATGAGATTCTGGAACAGCTGCGCGATGAGCTCCCGGTCCGCGTCGATGCGGCACGGGTGGCGCGGGAGCCGGAGCTCCGTGTCGATCTTCGCGGCGGAGAGCTTCGCCTGAAGCCCGACGTGGACCTCCTCGATCATCCGGTTGAGGTTGCACGTGGTCCGCTCGACCTTGAGGTGCCCCGTCTCCATGCGGGAGAAATTCAGAATGTTGTCGACGAGCTTGATGATCCGCTCGCCCTCCTCGTCCATGACGCGGAGAAAATCCTGGAGCGTCTCGCGCTTGATCGTATCGACGTTGTCGATGAGCGTTTCGGTGTACGCCTTGACCGACGTGAGCGGCGTGCGAAGCTCGTGCGAGACGACCGAAAGGAAATTGGATTTGAGCTGATTGACGCTATCGAGCTCCTCCCTGCAGATCGCGAGAGAGCGCTCTTTGTCGCGCAGCTGCTCCTTCGCGCGCTCGCGCTGCAGAACGAGAAGCACTCGGTCCCGGTACGGCTGCACCTGGGATACGAGACGTTCGCCGGGGGCGCCGACGAAGAATCCGATGGTGAAGAAGCCGATAACGGCCCCGCTTTCCTCTATGCCGACCAGCAGCACATTCCCGTCCGGCGACTCCGCGCGGCGCGGCGCCGGGCTGTCCGGCTCCGCGAACGCCTTCCCGGCCCCGACGACGAATCCGTCCGCCAGCGGCTCGCCGCCGCCGCAGAGACCGAGAAAGGTCGTCCTGCTCACCGAAAGGGAAGAACGGGGCTCCGCGGAAACGTCGCCCAGGCCCGCGCACGCCTTCATCTCGAAAACGTCGCCGCCCGGCTTGGCGAGGCGCAGAATGGCGAAATCCGCTCCCGCGTCCTCGACGATGCCGCGGACCAGGGCGTCGAAGATATCCCGGCTCGGCGCGTCGGCGAGGACCATCGAACCGACGGCGGTCATGCGCGCGACGACGCGCTCGAGCTCGCCTTCCCGGGCGGAACGCCCGCCCGCGGGCTTCTCGCCGGGAGAGGCGCCGCGCGCGCCGAACAACCTTTTGCCGATCGCACGGATCACCGCGATTATCCTCCTCTAGGGCACCAGGTGGTGTTTCTTCGCGTTCCGGAGCGCGTCCGATATCCGCGTGAACGCGTCCACCTCGATCTGGTTTTCATCCATGAGCACCTCGACGAACGCGGCGACGACCCGCGAATCGAACTGCGTTCCCGAATGGCGCACGAGCTCGTCGACCGCCTCCGCGTTCGTCATGCGGACCCGGAACGGCCGCTCGCTCACCATCGACAGGTACGCGTCGACAACGGCGAGAATGCGCGAGCCGATCGGGATCTGATCCCCCCTGAGCCCCATCGGGTATCCCTTGCCGTCGAGCCGCTCGTGATGGAAGAGAATGCTCTGGCTCACGAGCTCGACGAACTCGAGCGGGCGCATGAGCGCGGCGCCGCGCTGCGGGTGCTTCTTGATCTCCTCCATCTCCTGCGGAGTGAGATCGAGCGTTTTCTTGAGAATCGCGTCGCTCACGCACGTCATCCCGACGTCGTGCACGCTCGAAACGTACTGGATCACCTGAACCTCTTTCTCGCTCAGGCGGAGATTCCGGGCGACCCGCACCGACCACTGGACAATCTTCCGGTTGGCGCCGCGCCCGTCCCGTTCCTGCGCGGCGAGGAGCGAACGAAGCGATTGGATCGTTTCCTGAACGAACGCGCGCGAATCCTCGGAGATCCGTATCCGCTCGATGACCTTGGAGAATCGCGCGCTCAGGGACATGATCAGGGCGAGATCGTCCTGATTGAACGGTTTGCCCGAGGTCTTGTTGTTCGCGTTGATCACGCCGATCACGGCGGAGCCGATCACGAGCGGCACGCTTACGAGCGATTTCGTCTCGTACTGCGGATGGTTCGGCGCGTCCTTGAGCCCGCTCGTCTCGACGTTCTCGATGAGAAGCGGTTCTCCCGTCTCCGCCACCTTCCCGGCGATGCCGACGCCGAGACGCGAGCGCGTGCGGGTCACGACGGCCTCGTCGAGCCCGTAGGCGACCTTGATGAAGAGCTCCTTCTTCTCCTGGTCGAGGAGCATGAGCGAGACGATTTTCGCCGAGAGCATCTCGGCGATGACCTTCACGACGAGCTGAAACATTTCCTGTATCTCGTCGCGCGCGTCGATCGAATCGAACAGGTAGCCGAGGAGATCGTTGGAGTGGTGCTCCTTCGGCAGGGTGAACGCGAACGTGCTCCCCTCGCCGAGGCGGCTCGTCGCGGCGATCGTGCCGCCGTGCTGCTCGACGATGTTCTTCACGATCGCGAGCCCGAGGCCGACCCCTTCCCCCGAGCCCCGGTGGACCTGGTAGAACTGCTTGAAGATGTTCTGGAGATCTTCCTGGGGAATGCCGACCCCTTCGTCCGACACCCTGATCCTGATCGCGACCGCGTCCTCGACCGCCTCGATGAAAATGCTGGATCCGTTCGGCGAGAACTTGCTCGCGTTCGAAATGAGATTGATGAATACCTGTTTCACGAGATCTTCGTCTCCGTCGACGCGCGGGAGCGTGGAGGGAACGTTCGTGACGAGACGGAGCCTCTTGTCGCGCAGGTACGGCTGTATCGAGGATTCGACTTCGGCGATGAGCGTGCCGAGATCGAAGGCCGTGCGCTTGAGGGTCCGGTTGCCGAATTCGATCTTCGACACGTCGAGCACTTTGTTGACCATGCGGATGAGCCGCTCGGTCTCCGCCGAGATGATTCCGAGGAATTCTCCCTTTTCCGGGAACTCGGCGTCGTCGATATGGTCGGTCAGCGATTCGGCGTACGCCTTGATCGACGTGAGCGGCGTCTTGAGCTCGTGCGAGAGGTGCGAGAGATAGCTCATCTTGAGCCTGTTCGAGCTCTTGAGCTCCTCGTTCTCCCTGTCGAGCCGCTCGATGCGCCCGTTCATGACCTCGTAGAGGCGGCTCTTCTCGATCGCCATCGCGACCTGGCCCGAGAGAATCGTCATGAGCCTCGCGTCTTCCGGATTGAACGGCTCCCGGGCGAAATCGCCGGCCATGAGCACGCCGAGGGTGTCCCTGGCCGAATAGACGGGAACGGCGAGAAAGGAACCGAGCGCGCGGCCCGCGACGAGCGGAGAGAGCGCGTTCGCGCCCTGCTCGCGCATGTCGTCGACGATGAGCCCGGTCTCGCGGGCGCAGATGTCGACGATGAGCGGATCGTCGGCGAGCGGCGTCCCCGGCTCGAGACTCGCGGCGCCTTCCCTCCCGAGCTCGACGTGCTCGATGATCTCGCGCTTCTGGTTGACGAGAACGATCGAGACCCACGGCCTCCTGAGGAGCAGGGTGATCTCCTTGCACACCATCTTGAGGAGCGTATCGAGGCTGATGACCGAATTGATCCCGAGGCTGATGTCGTAGAGCCTGGTGAGCTCGAGAATCCGTTTCCGCGAGTTGAGAAGCCGGTCCTCGGCCCCATGCACGTAGACCTTGAAGTTCTCGTAGAAATTGCTGAACAGGAAGGTCATGAAGCTCATGAAGCCGCCCAGGATAAGGAGCGTTCCGGCGAGGAACCTGCCGTCCGCCGGAAGAGCCGTTTCGCCCGGATAGCAGCTGAAGAACGGGACGACGCCCCGCATCTCGAGGTATCCGAGGATCGCGAGCGCGCCGACCGAGAAAGCGGTCACCGTGAGGCCCGCCTTCACCGGCGGCAGCAGCCGCCCGGCGAAGAAGAGCGGTATCACGACGAGAAAGAGGAACGGGCTCTGCGCCGTCCCCGTGAGATAGATGAGAGCGATCGCGGTCGAGCTGTCGATGAGGACCGTCGCCCATTCCCAGGCTTCGCGCGGGCGCGCGAAGATCCGTTCCCTGCGGACCAGAACGTTCTCGAGACCGGCGGCGAGGAGATTCAGAAGGGTCGCGCCGAGAAATACGGAGATCACGAGCTCCGTCCTGAATACGAATCCCGCGATCTCCCGCGCGATGAAGACGATGAAGAATATCGAGACGATTTCGACGACCCGAATCTGCTGAACGCTCAGGATCGCGGGCATCCGTTCTTCAGCTCTGCCATGTGCGGTCATTCGAACCTCGCTTCAGCCGACCGTGTCGGACAGCATTTTGATATCGTTGGATACGGGAATCACGACCGTGACCGCGGTTCCCTCGCCCGGTTTGCTCCGCAGCCGGATTTCTCCGCTCATGATCGTGACGATGCTCTTGACGACCGCGAGCCCGAGGCCGAGGCCGGTTTTCCCGCCTCCGCTCTCGAGGCGGAAGAACGGCGTGAACACCTCTTCGATCTTGTCTTCGGGAATGCCCGCCCCGCGGTCCTCGACGGTAATGATAAGAAGCTCTTCTTTCGCTTCGCCGCGGCGCTCTTTCGCCAGCGACGCGGTGATGCGGACGGGGCCGCCTCCATGCTTGATCGCGTTCGATACGAGATTCTCGAGAACGACCTCGAGGCACCGGCGCCGGACGAGAATCGGCCCGAGGGGACGTTCGACGTGCGTCGCGATGACCGAGGAGCTCTCGTCGAAGCGCTCGCGCACGCGATCGACGAGGCTCGCGATGTCGACACGCTCGAGCGCGTGAACGTCCCCGGCGCCCTGCTCCACGCGGAGCATCTGGACGAACGACTCGACGAGCTCTCCGAGCCGATCGATCGAGTCGCGCATCTTCGAGAAATATGCCCGTTCCTTCTCGCCCGCGGCCGGGCCGAGCCGCTCCTCGGCGAGCTCGAGATAGCCGCTGAGCGAGGCGAGCGGTCTCGCAAATTCGTGCCCCACGATGAGCCGGGCGGAATCGAACAGCCCGCGATACCGCGCGAGCTCGCGCCGAAGCGCGGCGAGCTCCTCCTGTGCGTCCAGCACGATGCGATCGAGCCTCGCGTCCTGTCTGGTTTCCGTCGCGTGTCCCACGGATATGCCTCCGGGCCGGTCGATCAACCCTCGGATTCCACTATCTGCGCCGGCTCGTTCGATTTCCGGCGTTCCCGCACGACGATGCTTCCGACCATTCCCTTTCCGTACTGCTTGAGCTCGGAAGCGATATCGTTCACCTGGGCGTAATGCTTGAGCTTTCCCTCTTCGTCGAGGACGAGCGCGACCGTGAGGGACATGACCGGCATCCGCTTGATCTCGCCGAGCCGGTTCTTGACCTCCATGAACCCCCTCGTGATATCCTCCTCGCGGAGCAGGACGAGCGAGCCTCTGTCGAATTCGTCGATGATATGGCGCGCGATGAACTCGGAACGCTCGGGAGTGGTGATGACGACGAAATCGTCCCCGCCGATATGGCCGACGAAATCGTCCCCGCCGCCGAGCGCGTTGACCGCTTCGGTGATGATGTCGCTCAGAAAGAGGATCGCGTCGTCCCCCTTCTGGTATCCGTAATGGTCGTTGTACGGCTTGAAATTGTCGATATCGAGATAGAGAAACGCGAAGGGCGCCTTGCGCTCGATGCGCGCCTGAAGCTCCTTCTCGATGGCGCGATTCCCCGGCAGCCCCGTGAGCGGATTCGCCTCTTTCTGTCTGAGGCTCCATTCGAGGACGTTCCGGACGCGGAGCAGAAGCTCCTCGTTCGAGTACGGCTTGATGAGGTAGTCGTTCGCGCCGTCCTGAAGGCCCTTGATCTTGTCCGGAAGCTCGCTCTTCGCCGTGAGTATGATGACCGGTATCTGGGAAGTCTGGAAATTCTGGCGGATGCGCCGGCAGGTCTCGAATCCGTCGATCCTCGGCATCATGAGATCGAGGAGAATGAGATCGGGGCCCTCGCGCCGAACGAGCTCGAGCGCCACCTCTCCGTTCTCCGCGAGAACGACCCGGTAGCCGTGCTTTTCGAGCTGAAACTTGAGAATGCGCCTGATATGATCTTCGTCATCCACAACGAGAATCTTGTAAACCTGCTTGCTGCCGGAACGATCCATGAAGGAAACCCCGTTCCTCTTGTGATCCCTTCCCTGCTGGCGGGTCGCATGATTATGGCAACTCGTTGCTACGCAATTCATATGCCAAGGATGCATGCCGCCGGATGCGCGGCCGGGGGAGGCGTGAAACGACGCATAGTTGCAGCTATTTCAATATGTTGGCGGCGTCGAAAGGGAGAAGCCGAACGGACGGCCGAGGGGCCAATCTGCAATCGGTTTCTCGCATTTAGAGACCCGAGCCAACCGGCGTCACGAGGCCCAGTTGACGAGGTTTCCGCGCGCGAAGCTGTTGAGCTTGAGGCCGTCGATCAGGCCGGCCCTGATGTGGTAAGAAGCCGCGCAGGCGATCATCGCGGCGTTGTCGGTGCAGTACTCGGGGCGGGGCCAGGCGACCGGGACGCCGTCGGCGGCGAGACGCTCCCTCATGACCTCGCGCAGGCGGCCGTTCGAAGCGACCCCGCCGGCGAGGTAGAGCCGCTTCGCGCTCCGCTCCCGCGCGGCGAGAATCGATTTCTCGACGAGGCTCTCGACGATCGCTTCCTGGGCCGAGGCGGCGACGTCCGCGACGATCCGCGGCGTGATCTCGTCGAACGATTCCACCTTGAGCCGCACCGCGGTCTTGAGCCCCGAAAAGGAGAAATCGCATCCGCCCGAATGCCGGAGGCCCCGGGGGAAATCGTAGGCCGCGGCGTTTCCCTCGCGCGCGGCGCGCTCGATCGCCGGGCCGCCCGGAAACGGGAGGCCGAGGAGCTTCCCGATCTTGTCGAACGCCTCTCCCGCCGCGTCGTCCCGCGTGCTCCCGACGATTTCGTAGCGGCCGACCTTCTCCATGTGAATGAGCTGGGTGTGCCCGCCCGACACGACGAGAAGGAGGGAGGGAAGCTCGAGCGGCCCCTCGAGCGCGTTCGCGAGAATGTGCCCCTCGATGTGGTGAACGCCGGCGAGCGGCACGCCGCACGCGTAGGCGAGCGCCTTCGCGAACGAGAGCCCGACGAGAAGCGAGCCCGTAAGGCCCGGGCCGTTCGTGACGCCGATGCCGGAGAGCGATTCGAGCGCGGCGCCCGATTCCTTCATCACCGTCTCGTAGAGCGGGAGCAGCGTGCGCATGTGGGAGCGCGACGCGATTTCGGGGACGACGCCGCCGTACTTCTCGTGATCGAGCTGGGCCGCCGTGCGGTGCGTGACGACGCCGCGAACGGGCGAATAGATCGCGCACGAGGTATCGTCGCAGGACGTTTCAATGCCGAGGTAAAGCTCTTCCATCGGCCCTAGAGGACCTCCTCGCCGCTTTCGCCGGTCCTCACCCTGATCGCGTCCTCGACGCTCGAAATGAAGATCTTGCCGTCTCCGATCTGCCCGGTGCGCGCGGAGGCGATGATCGCCTTGACAACGCGTTCGACGTCCTCGTCCTTCACGACGACGTCGATCCGGATCTTCGGAAGAAAATCGACCTTGTACTCGCTCCCGCGGTAGAGCTCCGTGTGCCCCTTCTGCCTCCCGAAACCCTTCACCTCGGTGACGCTCATGCCGCCGGCGCCGGCCTCCATGAGGGCTTCCTTGACCTCGTCGAGCTTGAAGGGTTTGATATACGCTTCGATCTTTTTCATCGCTTCTCCTCGATTCCCGCGCCGCTCTCCGGTATAATCCGCCCGCCAGGAGCGTACAGGAAACGAAACCTGCATTCCAGAGAAAGTTCTCGGACGCGTCCATGGGAACGAAACACGACAGGCTCGCGCGGCGAGCGATCGACGGCGGCGCCGAAGCGAAGGAGCTCGAAGCGCTTTTCGCGGAGCTCCGGTTCGCCGACCCCGTGAAGGCGGTCGCGCTCTGGCGGCGGCTCGTTCCGGCGGAGAGAGCCGAGGCGCCGCCCCCCGGCAACGTCGCGAATCTTCTCGCCGAGCTCGCCTCCTCGAGCGACCCCGATATGGCGCTCCTCAACCTCGCCCGCTTCGTCGAGTCGAGGATCGCCCCGGCGCGCTTTCTCCATTCGTTCTTCCTCGCGAAACCGATCGCGCGGCTCATCGTCACCATTTTCTCGTGCAGCTATTTTCTCACGGAAATACTCGAGAAGAACCCCGGCTACCTCTCCTGGCTCGTCGAGGAAGGCACGCTCGCGGAAACAAAGGCCTTCAGCGCATACCGCTTCGAGCTCCAGCGGCAGATCGAACCGTTCAGGGACCCCCGGCGGCGCATCAACAGCCTGAAGCGCTACTTCCGCCGCGAGACGCTCCGCATCGGCGCGCGCGACCTCATGGGGCTCGCCGGAGTCGAGGACGTCACCGCCGAGCTCTCGTTCCTCGCCGACGCGATCGTCGAGACCGCCGCCTGCATGGCGTTCGAAGAGCTCGCCGAGAGCGCCGGGCCCGGGGCCACGGCGTGGAGCTTCGACGCGGCCGTTCCCTATCACCGCTTCGCCGTCATCTCTCTCGGCAAGCTCGGGGGCACCGAGCTCAACTATTCGTCCGATATCGATCTCATGTACGTGTGCGAGGCGACCGAGGGGGAGCGCGAGATCGCCTTCTACGACGCTCTCGCCCGGCGCGTCACGGAGCATCTCTCGGCGCCCACGGAGGAGGGAACGCTCTACCGCGTCGACCTGCGGCTCCGCCCCGACGGCGACAGCGGCCCGCTCGTCGTGACGCTCGCCGACCACGTCAACTATCTCCAGCGCAGGGCGAAGCCGTGGGAGATGCAATCGCTCATCAAGGCGCGCCTCTCCGCGGGGAACGGGCCGACCGGCGACGCCTTCGTCGACAACTGCGCGAAGGCGATCTTCGCTCCCGCGCCGAGCATCGATCCGCTCGACGAGATCGTGACGATGCGCGAGCGTTGGATGACCTATCTCTCCGACGAGGACCGCGCGGGCAACATCAAGCTGATGTCGGGAGGCATCCGCGACATCGAGTTCATCGCGCAGGGCATCCAGCTCATGCACGGGCGGAACCGCCCGGGGATCCGCTCGCGCAACACCCTCGAATCGCTCGAGCGACTCGCGCGAAACGGCCTCCTGAGCGCGGAAGCGAAGGAGACGCTCGAACGGAGCTACCGCCTCTTTCGCACCGTGGAGCACCGCATGCAGATGCTCCGCAACGTCCGCACGCACACCCTTCCCGCAGCGGAGGCGGATCTCGCGAAAACGGCCGAGCGCGTCTCGCGGAGCGCGCTCCGCGGCGTCACGCCGGAGAATTTCACCGCCGAGCTCGGGAGATCGCTCACCGAGGTGCAGCACCTGTTCGACGGCTATTTCAGGAACCGCGTTCCCGGCGAGATCCCGCTCCTCCTCTCGCTCCCGGCGAGCGACCGCGCGGTGGAAGACATTCTCTCGAAATACGGTTTCGACGAGGGGGAGGAGACGCACCGCTTCCTGAGCGCGCTCGTCTTCGGCGATTTCCCCCGTCTCGAGGGAATCGATACGCTCGCGGCGGCGGCGAAATCGCTCCCGGGCATTCTGGAGCGGGTGTCGCTGACGAGCGATCCCTCGCTCACGCTGAAGAATTTCGTGCGGATCGTGAAGGCCACGGGCGCGGTCAAATCGACGCTCGAGCTTCTCGAGGGCGGGGGGGATCTCCTGCGCCTCCTTCTCGCGGTATCGTCCCTCTCGACGAAGCTCTCGGAGACGCTCGCGAGCCGGATCGAGCTCCTCGATTTTCTCGTGGAGGGCTCGCCGCCGGGAGAGCAGCCGGACCCGAAGGCGAAGGACGCGCTCCCGCGGCTCGCGCGCCGGCACGAGGAAGCGCTGCTCTCCATCCACTGCCGGAACCCGATTCCCGAGAGCGGCCCGGAGATTCTTGGCCCGCTCTTCACCGAGGCGTCGGAGCGCGCACTCGGCGCTCTCTTTACAAAGAACGGCGGAGGGGCCTCGGGGCTCGCGCTCTTCGCGGTCGGCTCGCTCGCGACGCGCGGCGCGCGGTTCGGGAGCGATCTCGATCTTCTCGCCGTGACGACCGAAGATGTTCCGTCCCGCGACGGCGAAAACACAATCCGCGGCGTCATCGACGACGCGCGGACGATCCGTCTCGGGCCGGTCGACGTGCGGCTCCGCGGCGAGGGGGAGGGAGCGCCTCTCGTTCAAACACTCGACTATTACGAGAGCTATCTGCAAACGCGCGCGTCCCTGTGGGAGATTCTCGCTTACTCGAAGTGCCGGTATATATGCGGCGGCGCGGCGACCGGGCGGGCCTTCGAGGAAATGCTCGCGCGCACGCTGCCGGTCGTTTTCGGACGGGAGGGATGGAAGGAGCGGCTCGTCGAGTCGCGCGCGAAGCTCGAGGCGATATCGAAGGGCCCGTGGGACGTCAAGCACGCGGCGGGGGGGCTCTACGACATCGATTTTCTGCTGTCCGCGGCGCGGCTCCGCGGCATTATCGAAGCAGCCGTCATCGACGGACCAAAGAAACCGTGCTTCGCCCGCCTGGAATCGTCCGGACTTCTCGAGGCCGAGGCGACGGCGCGGCGCTCCTCGCCGCTCACCGGCTCTTCTGGACGATGGAGCACGCCGCGGCGCTGCACGGCATCCCGTATCCGCCGCTCCCCGAGCGCGAGAGGTTCTTCGAGAGCTACTACTCTCGCCTCTTCGGCGATCGCGTGCCGGGGGACGGGACGTTTCTCCGGAAACTCGAGAGAATCAGACGGAATATCCGAATCACTTTCAAACGTTTCGCCGAGCGCATCGAATAGCGTCGGGCGGGAACACAGGCCGCACGATCGCGATCGATTCCCCGGAACCCTCTATTTCAGCAAGAGCATTTTTTTCACCGCCGCGAAGCTTCCCGCCTCGAGACGGTAGAAATAGATGCCCGTGGCGACCGACTCTCCCCGGTCGTTCTTCCCGTTCCAGATCGCCCGGTATACGCCCGGAGGCTTCACCCCGCCGTCGAGCGTCCTGATTCTCCGTCCGTCGACGCTGAAGATGACGATCCGGGCGGCGCTCGCCCCGTCGATGGAATACTCGATAGTCGTCGAGGGATTGAACGGATTCGGGTAGTTCTGGAACAGCACGTTCCGGTACACGACGGGATTCTCGTCGACGGCCGTGAGCGACCACGGCCGGCCCCAGAATCCCGCGTACATCTTCTTCGTCGCCGACGCGCCGATCCCGATGGGCGTCGCTTGCCCCATCGTGCCGTTCATGCGGTATCCTGCGCTCGATCCCGGCGCGCCTGCCGAGCCGATCACCGAGGCGCGCATCGCATGCGCGGCCTGAGCGCGAGCGTTCGCCCATTGCAGCCCACCGCCGAGATTCGGAATCGTCGCGGGTGCGATCGCAAGCGCCGCGGCGAGCAGAAGAATCTCGAATGACTTCACCATGCGAATCGCCCCCTTCACTGTTTGCGAATGATGACGTCTTTCCCCTTCAGGGTGAAGGGGCGGGAGATCGTGAGCTCGGTCGCGGAGAATGCGTTGTCCGAGCCCGCCTTGAATATGAGCGTCGCGCCGCTGGGAGCCGATGCGATCGCCTGCTCGACGTTCAGGTACGGGGAGCTGGGACTGCCGTCGCCGGTAGCCGTCGATCCGACGAACTTCACGACGCCGGCGGGAGCGATACGCACCGCATGCTCCATCCCCGTCGTCGGGCACCGCGTATCAGCCACGTACCAGCCGTCCTGGCTGCCCCCCCAGCCGAAATTCATGAGAAAGAGCCGATCGGGGTCCGTGCTCATATCGTAGCCGTGGATGACCCATGCGTGCCCGCAGCCGCCTATCGAGAGCGGCCGGAGCCACGCGATCTCGGTCGTCATGCCGGAAACGCTCGTCCCGTAGGTGATCGCGTCCGGATCGTATCTGAAATACAAGGGGATGTTGTTCGATATCTCCGGGCACGAGGAGCCCGTTCCCCGCAATCCATAGATGGAATTGACCGCGATGCCACCGTGATAGTTGAGCTTCGCTGTCTCGGTGTCGCCGGGATCGACCGGGTCCGTGTGGTTGCCCTCGATGAGGCCCCAGTTGTAGGTCGCCGTTCCGAAGTTGGCGTACAGGTACGTCGAGTCCTGCGGCATGCCGTTGTAGAGAGCGTTGAGCGCCGCCTTGTACGCCGGCGAGAAGTTGCCGACAAAGGTCGATGTCGTGTCTTCGGCCGTCGCCTGAATGCTCCAGTCCCAATAGCCCGACATCTCGAGCCTGCCGCCGGCGCCCGTAACGTATCGCCATCTCAGGCGGCCGTCCCAGCTCCAGTGCAGCGTATCCGTGAGCTGCGGATCCGCCGCGAGAGCGGTTCCGCTCCAGCTCCCTTCCGGTCTCCATCGATATTTGTAGTAGATGCCGCGGCTCCCTGTTCCCGTCGTCGGCCATTTCCAGTAGTGCATGATCTGCACCATCGCCGTCGCGGGGCAGCCGGTGACGCAGCGCTCGTCCGAACCCGGCGGCAGCGTGGGGCACTGATCGTTGTACGGAGATCCCTGGTGCCACGTGCAGCCCAGATCGAGCGACATCATCGTGGGAAGCGCCGTGACCTCGAGGCTCTCCCGCGTCTTCGGAAGCGCGCGGCCCGCAGCGAGATTCGTCCACGCGGCCGCCCTCTCGCTCACGACGTCCCCCATGCCGAGGAGGACCGGATCGTTGTCCCTGATCCACCTGCGCACCATGCGGGCGCGCTCGGCCATGTCGGTCAGGAGACATTGAAGCGGCGGATTCGCCGGATCGAACGTCCCGCGCGGCGAGTAGAAATACACGGGCAGCAGCATCTCGTCGACCGCGCACAGACAGAATCCCTCTCCCCCGAGATGCGCGACGTACGCGACGAGCTCTCCGTCAATGACGTACGGCTCCATTCTCTCTATCGCGGCGTCCGGACGCGCGTCCCGGGTCGTGGTCCGCACCCAGGTCTCCGCCGCGGCGCGCACCTCGATCTCCCGCATCTCCCTCGCGGCGAGGCGCGCGGGGTCGAGCGTCCCCGAAAGGACGGTGCATGCCGCTGCGAGATACAGCAGGATCCTCCCGGCGGGCAATAACGTTTTCCTTTTCGTTATCATTGTCCCGCCTCCCTACTGCAGGCTGACGAGGACGAGCACGAGACCCCTGCCCTCTTTGAGCGAGGTCATCGCCTTGCCGAGAACGGCGCCCTGCGCCCGCGCGTGATCGGTGACCTTCATCGCGTGCCCGGGCGTTCCCGATGTCGTAAGAAGGTCCCCCGGCTCGATCGGCCCGTTCGACGCGTCGGCGAGACAGTACACGCGGCCCGTGAGCGCGACGGGATATTCTCCGTCCGCCTCGGTGCCTTCCTGCGACATAACGAGCCCCGGCTGCACGTCTCCCGCGCCGCTCACGACGCCCGCCACACGCCGGTCGTAAGCGGCGTCGGCGACCTTGAGGTTGCCCGGCGAGTCGGGATCGATAACGAGCAACTGCGCCCTCCATGGCGCCGAGCGGTTCGTTCACGTCGAACGGCTCGGCGATGTCGGAGCCGCCGGTGAGCTTGAGGATCGAGCACTTGACGGTGCCCTCGACCTGGAGCTTCTCCGCGGGCGTCGCGGTTCCTATCCCGACGTTGCCGTTCGAGCTGTTGAGGAAGAGCCTCGTGTATCCGCCCGCCTTGAAGTACATCCCGGGCTGATCCATAAACGCGAGCGCGTAGTATTCTATCGCGCCGTCGGCCGTGTTGCTTCCGTTGAGGAAGTTGATCTTGCCCCGCCACGTGCCCGCGTCCGTCGCCGAGCTCTTGAGCTCGAGCACCGATCCGTTCGCGCTCGACGAGGTGAGGCGCACGAAGGCCTGCGTATCGCTGATCTCGAGCTTCCGCGCCGGACCGGTCGTTCCGATGCCGACGCCGGTCGAGCGCAGGGACATGATGGCGGGATTTGCCGCGTAGCTCGAGTCCGGGCCGAACGAGAAGGTGAGCCTCGACGAGACGCCGGTCGTGCGGAACATGCTCCATTTTCCCGTCAGCGCGTGCGCGGCGTCGAGCTCGGCGAGCGTGATCGCCGAGCCGTAGCTGCCGCCGTCGGTGCTGTAGAGACCGAGAACGGCGTCGCCCGCCTCGACGATCGCGTCTTCGCCGTACGTCGCCGTCTGCGGGAGCTGAATGTCGCCTGACCGCACGTGCAGCTTGGCAAGGGGCGACGGCTCGCCGACGCCGATATTACCCGCTACGGTCGAATACATGTTGTTCCCCGAGATCGTCCAGCCGGTTGCGCCGCCGGGCGCGGCGAGCGCCGAGTCCGCGAGTCCCGCCTTGTACGCCCACGGCACCGAGGTGATCCGCATCCGCGGTCTCATCTCGGCGTCCCCGTCGACCTTTACGCCGAGCCAGCGATCGGCTCCGGCGGAGAAGAGATTCTCGGGAAGCGTCACGACGCTTCCGAGTATGACGTTGAACAACCCGTCCTCCAGAGCCACCCCCGTATGCGCTTCGGTCCAGAGCGCCCCGGCCACCATATCCTCGGGCTCCGGATAGATGCCGAACGTGAGCGTGTGCGTGCCGTTGACGACGATCCCCGCCGCATCCGTGACCACGCCCTGATAGTTGATGAGATGCGGGACGGTGCAGGCCCCCTCGCCGCAGCACGCGGCGACGAGCAGCACTGCGACGGCCAGAACACCCATGCGCCGGACCAGCATACCGAACCTCCTGTTTGATGAAATGGCGGCCGTACATAATCATTTGTCAACAAATAGTATAGCACAAAACGGGGCGCGCTGTCGCGTGCTTATTTCCGACATGATTTCCGGGTTGGTCAAGAGGCGGAAAACCGAACGAATCGATGCGCTCGCCGCGCGGGCGGCCTCAGCCGTCCAGCTCCGCCTTGAGCTTGAGCCTGACCTCGCGCATCTTCGCCGCGTCGGCGAGCTTCTTCCCGTCGGACGTCTTCACGTAGAAGGAATCGGCGGCCATCTCCCCCCGCGTCGATATCTGCGCGCTCTGTATGTCGAGCCCCTCTTCGGAGAGCACGCGGGTCACGCGATAGAGGAGCCCGGGGCGGTCGCGCGCGGCGAGATCGACGATCGTGCTCTCGCGGGAGAGATCGTTCTCGAACTCGACGACGGTTGCGACGCGCCTTCCCTTCGCCGTGCGCCATTTCCAGCGCTCGACGTGGGCGGCGTAGGCCTTCTCGAGATCGATCTGCCCGCCGAGCACCGCGGCGAAATCGCGCTCGAGCTTCTTCGCCGTATCCGCCGGAAGCGCGAGACGGCCGTCGACGCCGGTGCAGTGGAAGAGATCGATCACGACGCCGTCCTTCCTCGTGAACGCGAAGGCGCCGAGAATGTTGAGATCGTTGATCGTGATGACGCCGCAGAGCTGGGAGAGCCTGAAGGGCCGGTCGCGCGTGCACATGGTCAGCTCGATCGAATGCTGGAGTCTCCTGATCTCGACGATCACGCCGCGGGATTTGAGGCGGGCGACCATCGCGACGTGCGCCTTCGCCCGCGCGGGAGTGACGACCATCCCGTAACGATCGGGAAGGCTCGCGAGATGAATCTCCATCGCGGCGCGCTCCTCATCGGTATCGCAGAGCCCGATCATTTTCCCGTGCCGTTTCTCGAGCATCTTTCGGAAGAAGGCGCCCGATTCCGATTTGTCCGCGAGCATCCTCGATCCCTTGAAGTAGAGATCCTCGAGGAGGTTCTCCTTCCAGCCGGTCCAGACGCTCGGCCCCGTCGCCTTGAGATCGGCGCAGGTGAGAAGATAGAGAAGTTTCAGGTTCACGTGGCTCTTCACGCTCTTCACGAACTGGAGCCCCGTGTCCCGGTCCTCCATGTCCCGCCGCTGGCTGAAATGCGAGAGGAGAAGATGGTTCCGCACGAGAAACGCGACGAGCGCTCGCGAGCGCGGCGAGACGGGAAACGCGCGGAGAAGAGATTCCGCCATGCGCGCTCCCGCGCGGGCGTGGCCGCGCGCGCTGGGCTTCCCGATGTCGTGGAGAAGCGCCGCGAGAAGGAGCTCGGTCCGCTCCGCCACCTCGTCGTATATCCGCGGCAGGAGCCCTCCCTCGCAGCATCCGATCTCGTCGAGGTTCGCGATCGCCTGAAGGGTGTGCTCGTCGGCCGTGTACTGGTGGTAGAGGTCGTATTTCTTGAGGCAGGTGAGCTTCTCGAAGGGCGGGAAGATATGCCTGAGCGCGCCGAGCTCGTGCATGCTCCGTATCGCGGGCGCCTTCTTCCCCGGCATCTCGAGAAGCTCGATGAACGAGCGGCGCATCCGCCCGGTCGCGCCGCGCGGGAGCTTCGCCGGCCGGAACGCGTTTCTCACGCGGCGCTCCATCTGCGGGGAAAATCGCTTCCCCGTGCGGAGCTGTTCCTTGAAGGGGAAGAGCGGGTCATCCTTCATCCGCGCGCGGCCGAGGCGCAGATCGAGCTGACCGAGCCCCTTCGTCCCCACCCGCCGATAGAGCGAGCCGTCGATGATCCGGAGATTCCCCTCGCCGGTCGTCTCGTCGAGGAAGCGCTCGAGAAGCGTGAAGACCGCGCGCGTCATCGAGTAATAGTCGCGCATGAAGCGCTCGACGGCGAGGAGCCCGCCGCCGTCCGCGTAGCCGAGGCCCTTCGCGGCCGAGCGCTGCAGATCGAGCGTGAGCACGTTCCAGTTGGATCCCATGAGAAAATGGAGCTCGTTGCGGGTCCTCTGCAGGAAATCGTGCGCCCGCCGGATATCGTTGATCTCCTGGCGGTCGATGATTGCGAGGCGGTACAGCCCCTCGAGCGTGCCGTCCCACGGGAGCACCATGCCCACCCACCGGATCATCTGATGGTCGCGGAGTCCCCCGGGGCTCTCCTTGACGTTCGGCTCGATGAGATGGTAGCTCCACCCGAATTTTTCCCAGCGCCGGCGCGCCTCTTCGAGCTTCGCCTCGAGCAGCTCGCCGCTCTCGCGCCCCCGCATCTCGGCCTTGATCGCCTGGAGCGCCTCTTTCATGGATTCGTCGCCGCAGATCCAGCGGCCGTCGAGAACCGCCGTCTTGAGATCGGTGTCCCGTTCGAGCGCCTTGCGGAGCTCGGCGGCGGTGCGGACCGAGGACCCGAGCTCGAGCCCCGCGTCCCAGAGCATCCGCACGAGGTAGCCCGCGAAGGAGGTTCCGGCAGGGCCCGGTTTCTTGTCCCAGAGGAACAGGAGATCGACGTCGCTCTTCGGGGAAAGATCCCGCCGCCCGAAACCGCCGAGCGCGATCACGGCCGGGAACGCGGCGCAGCCTCGGGCCCATCCATTCCCTGAGCGAATTGTGGAGATGCTGGACGACCGTCTCGACGCCCGCGGAGCACGCGCGCGCGATCTCGACGCCGGAGCCGCCCGAGCGGTGGCGCCGTTCCAGATTTTTCAGGAATTCCTTGTAGGAGTCCCGCACCTCGCCCGCGAAGGAGGTCATCCAGCCCTCGCCGGCGTCGAAGCGCGGCGACGGAAGCTGAGAGGTTCTGAGAATCGGAGATTTCATATCCGCACCGACCCGGACGTTGAACGCCTCGCGGCGAAGCCGGCACCATTATACATCAAAGTAGATGCAGAATTCGAACGGGTTCGGCCGGATCATCACCGGCACGACCTCGTTCTCGCGCTTGTAATCGATCCAGGTGCGGATCACGTCCTCGGTGAAGACGTCCCCCTTGAGGAGGAACTCGTGTCCCGCCTCGAGCGCGGCGAGCGCCGCGGGGAAATCGGCGCACGTCTTCTTCACGTTCGCGAGCTCCGACGGGGGCATATCGTAGATGTTCTTGTCGAGCGGCTCCCCCGGATGCCTGCGATTCTCGATGCCGTCGAGCCCCGCCATGAGAATGGCCGCGAAGGTGAGGTACGGATTCCCCGTCGAATCGGGGCAGCGGAACTCGACGCGTTTCGCCTCGGGTCTACCGGAGGTCACGGGGATCCTGATCGCGGCGCTCCGGTTGCGTTGCGAGTACGCGAGGTTCACCGGCGCCTCGAACCCCGGCACGAGCCGCTTGTACGAGATCGTCGACGGGTTCGTGACGCCGAGGAGCGCGTGCGCGTTCGCGATGAGGCCTCCGATGAAGTAGAGCGCCGTCTCGCTCAAGCCCCCGTACTCGGGGCCGGCGAAGAGGTTCTTGTCCCCCCGCCAGAGCGAAATGTGCACGTGCATCCCCGAGCCGTTGTCGCCGAATATCGGCTTCGGCATGAAGGTGGCCGTTTTCCCGAACGCGCGCGCCGTGTTCTTCACGACGTACTTGAAGATCGACAGCGCGTCCCCCATCCGCACGATCGTCCCGAAACGGAGCCCGATCTCGCTCTGCCCCGTCGCCACCTCGTGGTGCTGCACCTCGCACTCGAGGCCGCACGCCATGAGGTTCTTCATGATCTCGCTCCGGAGATCCTGGAGCGAATCGGTCGGCGGCACGGGGAAATAGCCTTCTTTGAGCCGCGATTTGTACGCGAGGTTCGGCCCCTCGTCGCGTCCCGAGTTCCAGGCGCCCTCGATGGAATCGATCTGGTAGAAGGCGCTGTGCTCGTCCTGCGCGAAGCGCGCGTCGTCGAGGATGAAGAACTCCGCCTCGGGCCCGAAGTAGGCGCGATCGGCGATCTTCGTGCTCGCGAGGTGCTGCTCGGCCTTCCGCGCGATGAACCGAGGATCGCGCGCGTACGGCTCATGGGTGATCGGATCGTGGATGTCCCCGATGACGCTCAGGGTCGGGTGGCAGCAGAACGGATCCATGAAGACGGTCGAGGCGTCGGGAATGACGAGCATGTCGCTCTCGTTGATGTTCTTCCAGCCGCGGATGCTCGAGCCGTCGAAGGGAATGCCTTCGGCGAACATCTCCTCGGAGAGCCGCGAGGCGGGAATCGTGAAATGCTGCCAGCGGCCCGGAAAATCGATGAACTTGATGTCGACGAACTCGACACCTTTCGATTTGGCAAATTCCAATACCTCTCGGGGGGTTCCGTTCATGGGGCACTCCTGATGAAAGATTATGAAAGACCGGGGACGACGGTCGCTCGTTCGCCGCAATTTTTAAACGCGCCGTCCCGGGGCGTCAACACAATTCTTGCCGGCGCCCGCGGGACGCCCGGCCGGCGCCCTCACGGCGCGTCGCGCCACTGCCAGGGGGCGAAATTGACGTAGCGGATGCGGGGCGGCGTCTCCTTGAAATCGACGAGCGACGAGGAGGCGTTCGCGATCGACAGCCGGTGTATCGAGTCGAGATCCATGCCGAGGTAGTGCGCGAGGACGGGCTTGATCACGTCGCTGTGGGAAACGGCCGCGGCGCGGCCCGTTCCGACCTCCCCCACTATGTGCGCCACCGCCTCGAGGGCGCGCCTCTGGATATCCGCCATTCCTTCGCCGTTCGAGAAGCGCGCGCGGGTCGGCGCGTCGAAGTAGAGCTTGAAGTTCTCGTCTCCGGCGAGCTCGTGATAGGTTTTCCCGATCCACGCCTCGAAGGGAGACTCGTTGAGCCGCGGCTCCTCGCGGAGCTCGGCCCCCCATTCGGCGGCGAGGATGCGCGCGCTTTCGAGAGCTCGCGCGACCGTGCTCGTGTAGACGACGGAAATGCCTTTCGCCTTGAGGGCGCGGCCGAGATCGGCCACCATGCCCCGCCCATTCTCGTTGAGCGGGATGGGCCCCGTCCCCATGATGCGGTGATCCCTGTTCCAGTCGGTCTGTCCGTGGCGAATCAGATAAATGAACATGCTCTCCGTTCGTGTGCGCACGCCCCGGGGCCGATCGGCCGCGTCATTTCAGGAGCACCAGCTTCTTCGCGAGCGTCTCCTTCCCCGCGGTGAGCCGGTAGAAATATACCCCTGAGCCGACCATGGCTCCGGCGCCGTTTCTGCCGTTCCATTCCACTTCATGGCTTCCCTTCGCCTGAACGGCGTCCACGAGTCGCGCGACGACCCGGCCGGCCGGGTCGTAGATTTCGAGCGCGACGCGACCGGCCACGGGAAGGTAATACTCGATCGTGGTGCCCGGATTAAAAGGATTTGGACGATTCTGGAACAACGCGATGGTCGCGCGTGGAAGCACGATGACGTCCGATTCGAAGAGCAACGCGCGGACACCGTCGTCGTCCTCCATCTCCACGCGGTACCGAACGGCGTCGCCCGGCTCGCACGTACAGTCGGCGAAGCCGAATGAAAGACCGCTGTGCGTGATCAGAGGGTTCGCGATCTCCTCGAATTCGCGCTCCGGCCCCGGGGCTCTCTGAATAAAGAACCGCGCGTCGGCTCCCGCTTCGGAAAGCGCCCAGGAGAGCTCGACGCATCCGCCCTCGACGCACGCGGCGAAACTCTCGAGAAGCGTGGCGACGATCGGATTCTCGCGGTGCGCGTAAATGGCGCCGAACCCGCTGCGCAGATCCGTCCAGGTTACGATCGCGCCGAAAACTCCATCCGAAACTATCGCGGGATCCTGCTGCGTGCTCGCGGCGGCGCAGGCGACGACCCCGTCGCTCATCCATACGGGCGCTCCATTCGCGTCGATCCTTTGCACGTATATGTTGTAGTCTCCGACTCCCGCGCGCTGATCGCGCCATGCGACAACGGCGCCTCCGGCGCCGTCGGAGGCGATCTGGCCTTGACTCTGCTCGTCTATCGCCGCACAGACAGCGACACCGTTCGCGGCCCAGACGGCGCCGGCCGCGTCCATTCGCTGGGCGTAGATGTCGGCGTTCCCGTTGCGCGAGTCCAGCCACGTTATGATGGCGCCCCCGGTTCCGTCGGCGGCTATCTGAGGAGTCTCCTGCGTCCCGAGCGCCGTGCAGACCGCGGCGCCCGTCGCTCCCCAGAAAACCGCGCCGGTCGTATCGACCAATTGCGCGTAGATATGAGCCCCGCCGCGGTAGTCAGACCAGGTTGCGATTGCGCTGCCCGCGCCGACATTTACTATCTTCAGGTCATACTGGCCGCCCGTGGCGACGCAAACGGGGATGCCTTCCGCCGCCCAGAGAACCGTACCGGCGGCATCGACCCGATTGGCGAATGTGAAATACTGGCTGTTGACGAGTCTCGAGAACGCAACGATGACGCCGTGGGCTCCGTCAGGTGTTATCTGTGGATTGGTTTCGTTGTCCGCCGTCGGGCTGACGGCGACGCCGTTGGCCGCCCAGAGCACGGTACCGTCTGCGCTTATCCTCTGAGCGTAAATGTCGCCGTTTCCCCCGCTGTCGTAGATTGAAACGATAGCGCCTCCGGCGCCGTCGGAGACGATTCTGACGTTGTATTGCTCTCCCGCCGCCGTGGATAGCGACACTCCGTTGGTCGCCCACCGGGCGGCGCCGCTTGCGTCGACCCTCTGGGCAAAAACGTCGTTGTTCCCGTTGCGATCGTCATACCAGGTGACGATCGCGCCTCCGGCGCCGTCGGATACGAGCTGGGGAAAACGCTGAATGCCCACGAAATCGCAAACGGCCGTTCCTTGCGCCCCCCAGAGAATGGCGCCGTTCGGGTCGACTCTCTGGGCGTAGATGTTCCAGGTGGTTCGAAACTCCCCCCAGGTGACGATGGCTCCCCCGTTGCCATCGGAGGCAATCTGTGGAGAGCTCTTGGTGTAAATGGTGGTGCAGATACCCACGCCGTTCTCGGTCCACTCCGCACGCAGCGGCGCCGCGCCCGGCGCGAGATACCCGACCAGACACAGAATCGCACAAACGATCGCTTTCCGGCTCATAGCCTCTCCTTTGTTCGACCGATATGACCCTTGAATTCCCCGTCGAGAACGTGCCCCCTGGAAAGCACAGTATATCACAGAATGCCCCTGCCGCGAAAAGTCGCAATTTGGAAGATAAAAAGGTACGATGTCTTCTCGCGTCAGAATCTATGCTCGTAGCCGAGATTCGGCATCGGACGTCGCTCTTCCCGTTCGCGTCGACGAGCACGATGCCCTCTGCCGCCGGAACCGTCGTGCCGATCATCGTCGACGCCTGGTGCGCCATCGTCGAGCCGGCCGCCGCTCCCGCGCCCGTGCCCATGCGCTCGGCCGCCTCGGGAGACACGGCCGCGAGCAGCACGTACTCCTCGCCGCTTGCGAGGGCGAAATCGATCAGAGCCCCTCCTTCGAGTCCGCACAGCTCCCCTATGGCGGGAGGTACCGGAAGAGCCTCCTCCCGGATCAAGGCGCCGACACCGCTCTCCGCGCACAGCGTGCGAAGATCCTTCCCGAGCCCGTCCGAGATGTCGATCATCGCCGTGACGCGCGCGGGATCCGCGTCGAGAAGAGAGGCGTCGAGCGGGATTGCAAGAGGAACGAGGTGGCGCTGAACGAAACGCGCGGCGTCATGCGCGCAGAGGAAGCCGTCCGAGAGCGCCGGCAACGGCGCTCCAGCTCCGCGGGCGACGACGCGATCGTAACGAGCGGAAGCACGCTCTCGAGATCGCGGGCCGGCTCCTCGATCGAGCGCGTCGAGAACGCTCAGGCCCGCGCGCGAGAGACCGATCTCGCCGAAGAGAACGAGCGCGTCTCCTTCCCGCGCGCCCGACCTCAAGATCGCCCGGCCGGGCCGGACCTCCCCGACGATCGCGACGTTGAAGCAGAATCCGCCGGGGCTCGAGACCGTGTCCCCGCCGACGAGCTTCACGCCGTATTGCGCGCACGATCGTTTGAGCCCGTCGACGATCGCGTCGACGTGGGCGAACGAGCACCCCGCGGGAAGCGCGGCCGTGAACACGATCGATCCCGGCGAGCCTCCCATGGCGAATATATCGGATACGTTGGAAGTGACGAGCTTCTGGACGGCCTGGCTCAGCGTGCGAGAAGCGCCTGTCGAAGTGCACCCCTTCGACGGCGGCGTCCGCCGCGAAGAGCATCTCCCCGCGCGGGGCGGGAAGCACCGCCGCGTCGTCCCCGATGCCGCAATCGGGAAACGCCGCGCGGAGGCGATCGATGACTTCGAGCTCTTTCATAGGTTCGCGGGGCCGCCGCGCATTTCGATTCCTGCGCGCGAGCGCCCGGGGCTCACTCCAATTCCCTGAGGGCGACGGGAAGCGCCCGCATGCAATCCCCCGCGATCATCCCCCGCTCGCCGGTGTCGAGCGCGGCGATCTCCGCGGCGCGCGCATGGAGGTAGACGCCGAGCCGTGCCGCCCGCGCGGCGCCGACTCCCTGCGCGAGAAAGCCCGCGATGGCGCCGCTCAGGACGTCCCCGCTCCCCGCGGTCGCCTGTCCCGGATGGCCGTGGACCGAGACGCCTGCGCTCCCGTCGGGATCGACGACGACGGTCGGAGCGCCCTTGTGGACGACCGTCACGCCGGTGTCGCGCACGAGCTCGCGAAGCCATTCGATCCGCGGCACGGGAAGCTCCGGAGCGCTCTCCCCGGCGAGTTTCCTGAGCTCGCCCGAATGCGGGGTGATGACGATTTCCTTGACCTTCGACGCGCGGACGACGTCCGCGAAACGTCCCTCGAGCGCGTTGATACCGTCGGCGTCTATAAGGAGGGGCTTCGGGCAGCGTTCGAGCACCGAACGCACGAGCTTCGCCGTTTCCGCGTCGGTCGTGAGGCCCGGCCCGATGGCCAGGGCGTCGTAGCGCGCCTCTTCGAGCAGCCTTCTGCGCGCCGCTCGCCGAGACGGCGCCCGCGGCGGTCTCCGGGAGCGCGATGAATATCACTTCCGGCGCGGCCCCCTGGACGACGGTCCGGATCGATTCCGGTCCCGCGCAGTAAACGATTCCGCATCCGGTCCTGAGCGCCGAGAGCGCGGTGAGGACCGCCGCTCCCGCGTAGCGCCGGCTGCCCGCGACGACGAGGAGCGAGCCGCACGCGAACTTGTGCGCCGTCGGCTCTCTCAGAGGAAAGTCCTCGAGCGCGCGCTCGAGATCGAGCGCCTCGCACCTGATCCCCTGCTCGTCGATCGCCTCGCCCGGGACGCCGATGTCGCCGACGACGAGATCCCCCGCGGCGCCCTTCCCCGGGTAGAAGAGGCAGCCGATCTTGGGGAACCCCATCGTGACCGTCGCGTCGGCGACGACCGCGGCGCCCATGATCTCTCCCGTATCGGCGTTGACTCCCGACGGTATGTCCACGGAGACGATCGGGAGCTCGCTCTCGTTGATGGCCTCGATCACCGCGGCGTATTCATCCCCCACCGCCTTGTTGAGCCCGGTCCCGAGGAGCGCGTCGACGATGAGGTCCGAATCCTCGAGCGCCTTGCGCGCGAGCTCCTGCCAGCCGGAGACGTGGAGAAATACCTCGACCACCTTCGCGCCGCCGCGGAGCGAAGCGAGCCGCGCGTGATTCTTGGCCGCGTCCGGGGAAAACTCCTCGGGCGGGTGCAGGTAATGAAGGATTACCTTCGCTCCCTTTTCCGCGAGAAGCCGCGCGACGACGAGACCGTCCCCGGCGTTGTTTCCGCGCCCGAGGAATATCGACGCGGCGAGGGAATCGAGCGACGGGAAGGTCGATTCGATCTGCTCGAAAACGCGCTGCCCGGCTCGCTCCATGAGGGCCACCCCGGTGACGAAGCGGCTGATCGTCGCCTCGTCGATCCGGCGCATTTCCGCTCCGGTCACGATCTTCATACGAACGTTCCTTTCATCGCTTTCCGCTTCTGTTGAGATCGTCGACGATCTTCACGAGCGCGTACGCGTCCGATATCTCGAAATCGGCGCCGGACTCCTTCGTCCCGAACGTGTCTCCGTATCGCGCGAAGACGGTCCTGATGCCGACCTCCGCCGCGCCGACGATGTCGCGCTCGGGCCAGTCGCCGACCATGAGCGCCTCGTCGGGCTCGATTCCCATCTTGTCGAGCACCATCCTGAAGGGCGCCGGGCTCGGTTTGTATTCACCGGTGTCCTCGTACGTGATCACCATGTCGAACATGTGGTGGAGCTGGAGATAGCAGAGCCGGAGCCACGCCTCCTGACGGGGAGCGTCGGAAATGACGGCGAGCTTGAGCCCCCTTCCGAGGAGCTGGATGAGCGTCACCCGCACGTGCGGGTAAAGGACGAGCGCCGCTTCGCGCGCGTGCCGGTAGCCGACGATCCCGGCGGCGAGAATCTTGTAGTCGACGTCGCCGATGAGGTTCACGAGGAGCTTGTTGAAGACCTTCTGGTGCTCGATACCTTCTTCCTGATAAATCTTCAGTATCTCTTCGCGAATCCGGTCCGGGGGGACGAGGAGCCCCGCGTCGATCATCGCCTGGATGGCGGCCTCGATCGAGACCTCCTTCATGCGGACGAAATCGGTGAGCGTGTTGTCGAGATCGAAGATGACGAGCTTGATCATTGAACGCCTTTCTCCTTGTCCGCGGCGCGCCGCGCCGATATACTGGGGCGATGCAGGATCAGAGAGACGATAACCGCGAGACGCCCGAGCCCGAAGAGCCTCCATCGGGTCCGGACGGGCCCGGCGACGACCCCGCCGGCTCCGTGCCCGGGATATTCGACAGGATCAACAACTATCTCCTGCTCGTGTACGCGTTCGCCTGTCTCCTCATGAACTACTCTCTCGCGGGGCTTTTCTATTTCAAGGATATGATCTTTCTCTCCCTCGCGCTGCCGGGGATCTTCGCGATCCTTATCCCTTTCTATTTTCTTTCGCGAAGGTCCGTGCTCGGCTTCGCGCGGGAATTCTCGTTCGCCCGTCCCGATCTCAAAACGTCGGGGCTCGTCGTCGTCGTCGTGGTCGCGGCGATCGTCCCCGTCGAGGCGTTCTCGAGCGTCTTCGAGCGACTGTGGGCCCCGGACGCCGATTATACCAGCTTCATTCTCTCGATCAAGCCCAAAGGGCCCGCGTCATTCTTCCTCGTCGCGATCGGCATCGTGCTCGTCGCGGCGGTCACGGAGGAGCTCCTCTTCCGCGGCTTCGTCCAGAGGATTTTCCAGCGCAACATGAGCGGGCCGCTCGCCGTCGTTCTGGCCGGAATTCTCTTCTCCCTGAGCCATTTCAATCCTCCCGTGATTCCGGGAGTCGCCGCGCTCGGCATCCTCTTCGGCTACCTCTTCTACCGCACGGGAAATCTCTGGTATTCGATCGCGGGGCACGCCGTCTACAATCTCGTCATGCTCGCGAGGCTCAACGAAACCGCGGAAGAGGAGATCGTCGCGGCGAAGGTCGCCGCTCCCGACGCGAGATGGGTGTTTCTATCGCTCGCCGTCCTCGTGCCGGCGCTCTGGCTTCTGCACCGCCTTCACCGCCGAAGCGGACAATAAAAAAGGGGCTCGACGGCCCCTTTTTCGAAGATATCGCGATCTCTCTACTTGCTCGAGAACGATAGCTCTTTCCCGATGCTGATTTCCCCGTTGTCGATTCGGATATTGAACCCGCACTCCGGATTATTGCATACCCACGCCTTGTAGCGGATGGGCGCGCCGTCTCTCCCGTAATCCGACATGGGGAGAAGAATCCCTTTGTTGCATTTCAGGCAGCCTGTAAAATGTTCCGTCATAGTCCCCCGCGGTTCCTCCCCTGCGAACCGGCTGTCTCACCTCCATCTCCACAGAAATCCCGACCATAACCACTGTTCGCGCGTTTTGAAGCTTCCACATACTCCGCGTTCTCTGATATGCTGTCAAGCGAAAAAGGAGTACGGCCGTGCCGCAGAAAAGACACTCGTTTCTCCTCGATCGCATGCTCGGCAAGCTGTGCGTCAAACTGCGGATGCTCGGCGTGGACGCGAAGCTCAACCCCGAGGGAGAGGCGGGACGCTTCCTCGTCAACGCGATGAAGGAGGGGAGAACGGCCGTGACGCGCGCGCGGAGCCAGGGGGATCGCCCCGGGCCGAGGCCCGTGATCCTCGCCTCTTCCGATACGGTCGAACAGATCGTCGAGCTCTTCGCCGCGATCGGCGAAGCCCCCCGCTTCGAGCCTTTCACGCGGTGCCTGGAGTGCAACAGGCTTCTCGTCGAGACCCCGGAGGAAGCCGTGAAGGGACGCATCCCGCCGAACGTCGAGAAGAACTTCCATCGATTTCACACCTGCCCCGCGTGCGGACGGGTCTTCTGGAAAGGAAGCCATTTCCAGGCGATGGCGAACGAGGTGAAAAGAATCGAAACCATTGTAGGGAGGAATGAATGGAACGAGAACACTGGGGAACCAAGATCGGTTTGATTCTCGCGCTCGCCGGGAACGCCGTCGGCCTCGGCAATTTTCTGCGATTCCCCGTGCAGGCGGCGGGCAACGGCGGCGGCGCTTTCATGATTCCCTACTTCATCGCTCTCATTCTCGTCGGGATCCCGCTCATGTGGACCGAGCTCGCGATGGGACGCTTCGGCGGAAACCAGGGGCACGGCACGATGCCGGGGATCTTCCAGCTTCTCTGGCGCCATCCCTCCGCGAAATATTTCGGCGTCATCGGCCTGCTGCTCCCCATAACGATCTTCATCTACTACATGGTCGTCGAGTCGTGGACCCTCGGATTCTCCTTCTTCTCCCTCATCGGAAAATACAACGGCGCGACGACGCAAGAGGCGATGGGAGGATTTCTGCAGGGGTTCCAGGGGATCGCGCGCAACAGCTACTTCAACGGCCTTTACTGGGGATACTTCTTCTTTATCGCGACGGCGGCGATCAATTATATCGTGCTGCGGCGCGGCATCCGCGGCGGCATCGAGAAGCTCGCCAACGTCGGCATGCCGCTCCTCATCGTCATGGCGATCATCCTCGTCGTGCGGGTCTTGACCCTCGGCGCGCCCGATCCCTCGAAGCCGGACCAGAGCGTCCTGAACGGTCTCGGCTTCATCTGGAACCCCGATCTCGGCGCGTTGAGAAATCCGAAGGTCTGGCTCGCGGCGGCAGGGCAGATATTCTTCACGCTGAGCGTCGGCTTCGGCGCCATTCAGGCGTACGCGAGCTATCTCAAGAAGAACGACGACGTGGCGCTTGCGGGAATCGCCACGGCGAGCACGAACGAGTTCTGCGAAGTCATCTGCGGCGGAACGATCGCGATTCCGATCGCGTGCGCGTTCTTCGGCGTCGCGGCGACGCAGGCGATCGCGCAGGGAGGCTCGTTCAACCTCGCGTTCCAGTCGATGCCGATCGTCTTTCAGCACCTGCCCCTGGGCAACATTTTCGGATTCATGTGGTTCTTCCTCCTCTTTATCGCGGGGGTCACCTCCTCCGTCGCGCTCACGCTGCCCGCCGTCACGTTTTTCATGGACGAGCTGGGATGGACCAGAAAAAAGGCGGTGAACGTGATATCGATTTTCGCGTTCGCAGCCTCCAACCTCGTCATATTCTTCCTCGTCCACGGGTTCATGGACGAGCTCGATTTCTGGGCTGGAACGTTCGGCGTCGTGCTGCTCGCGCTCATCGAGATCGTCGTCTTCTTCTGGGTATTCGGAAGGGAAAAGGCGTGGGAGGAGATCACGAGAGGCGCCGAGATCAAGGTGCCGTCCATTTTCAGATTCATCATGAAATACGTTACGCCGCTCTTCCTCGTCGCCATCCTCGCCTTCTGGGCGAAGTCGGATATGATAAAGGTTCTGAGAATGGAGGCGGTATCTCCGGAGAATCGCCCCTACATATGGGGAGCGCGGGCTCTCATGCTCGCGATAGTCGCGGGCTTCGCCATCCTCGTCGCGATCGCCTCGCGGAGGGGCAGCTTTTCGAGGGAAAGGAACGCCGAATGACGACGAGCGGCTATATCTTTCTCGCCATCGGATGGGGGCTCGTGCTCAGCCTCGTGACATTCGCGATGACGAGACTTCTCAAGCGCAAGAAGGGCTAGGCGCGGCGTCGAGACGCAAGGGCGGGCGCGGGGCGCCGACGAATGGCCGCTTTCGTCTCCCTATGCGATACCGAGCTTCGCGCCCCGGCGAGCGACGAGCCCGTCGCGCTCCAGTCCCGGAACGATCGCGCGGACCCGCGCGACGCCGAGCCCGGCCGACTTCGCGAGTTCCGCTTCGCTCATTCGGCGCTCGGCAAGCGCCTTGACGATGAGCCCGCGCGCCTGCCTGTCCGATCCCTCGAACCTGGCCTGCTTCGCATGATGAGCGCTCCTCCGGGAAGGATTCTCGCCGCTCTTCTTGAGCATGACGCCGTAATCCATCAGCGCGTAGAACCAACGTCGCGGATTCTTCGCGTCGAGCGTCCGCTCGACGAGCGGAAAGATCTCCGCGTCGGCGACCCTCTTCCTTCCGGGAAAGAAATGATGAATGTAGACGGCGCGGACGTTCGTCTCGATGAACGCGCGCGGCTCGTTGAACGCGAAGTTCAGTATCTCCGCCGCGGTCGCCGGGCCGACGCCCGGCAGGGCGCGGAGATCGTCGAAGCCGCGGGGCAGCAGCCCGTCGAATTGCGAAACGACGATGCGCGCCGTTTCCCGGAGATGGAGCGCCCGCCTGTTGTACCCGAGCCCGCTCCATGCCCTGACGACGTCGCCGAGCGGCGCGCGTGCGAGAGAGGCGAAATCGGGAAAACGCTCGATAAAGGGCTCGAACCTCCCGGCGACGCGCGCGACCTGCGTCTGCTGGAGCATGAACTCGGAGACGAGGATGCGATACGGATCCTTCGTTTGCCGCCACGGCAGATCGCGCCTTCCCTGCGCGCGGTAATGCGCGAGAATCATCGTCTGGAATTCTTCGACGTGCCGGGGAGCGAGTGTTTTCATTTCTTGCTCAGCCGTTCGCGCACCGCGCCGCTCTCGAGCTCTCGCAGCGCATCCGCGGCGATCCATCGAGCGGATCTCGAATCGATTTTCCGTATTCGTCTTCGCCGCGGCGATCGCGTCCCGGTTCAGCGCGCGATTTCGTTTGCCAATCTGGCGGAGCGCCCAGTTGACCGCCTTCTTCACGAAGTTGCGTTCGTCGACGGCCTCACGTTCGATCAGGGGAAGAAATGTTTCGAAAAGTTCGTCGGGAGCCTTCTTGTCGTGCACGGCGAGCGCGGCCATGAGGACGAAGCCCGCGCGTTTCACGAACTCCCCGGAACGCGCGCTCCACGCGACCGCCTTCTCCCGGGCAAACGGCGTCTTGTCGAAGAGATTGCTGCACACGCCGTCGCAGACGTCCCACGAGTCGAAATCCTTAACCCAGCGTTCGAGCTGGACCGCGGTGACCGCCGTCGGATCGTCCACCAGCCCCGCGAGGATCCGCGCCTCGTGGATACCCGACGCCCAGAGCTCCTGAGCGAGCGCATGGTCGCGGCCGATTTCTTTCGCCATCGCGCGGAGACGCGGAATCGAGACGCCGAGCGTATTCTTCGAATTGATCCCGTAGCGCGCCATGCCGGCGACGTTCGCGGGATTCGCCTGCGCCTCGAGCTCCGCGACGACTTCCTGTGCGGTCATGCCGCCGCTCCGCCGATTCGCTTGTTTCATACCGGCTTCCCGCCCGTTCAATCGTTGCGGTGGTACACGGCCGTCTCTCACCTGCTGATGAATCTCCTCAGGTAATCTTTCGCCTCGCCGACCCTCGCGACTATGCAGAGCGCGTAGAACAGCAGAAGCGCGGCTCCCCCGCTCACGACGACGCTCGCGAGCCTGATCCAGAACGAAGACCCGAACGGCTGAAAGAGGTAGCGGTCGAGGAGCCATCCCGCGAAACCTCCGGCCACCGCGGCCGCGGTCAACGTCGCGACGTATTTCCGGAGAGGACCGAAATCGATTCTTCCGACCTTTCGCGGAACGAGAAGGAACAGAATCGCGATATTCACAACCGACGCGACGGTCATGGAGAGCGGAAACGCGAGGAAACCCATCGGCCGCATCAGGGTGAGGTTGAGAACGACGTTCACGCCGATCGAGGCGAAGCTCGCGTACATCGGCGTCCTCGCGTCCTTGAACGCGTAGAAAACGGCCGCCACGCTGCGGAGGCCCGACATGAAGGGAATCCCGACGACGTACAGGAGGAGCGCCTGGGCGACCGCCGCCGTGTCCGTGGCGGTGAACCTTCCGTGCTGATAGATCACGCTCGTGACCGGATGGGCGAGGAAGGCGATGGCGACGGATGTCGGAATCGTGAGAAAGAACACCATCTTGAGGGAATCGGACATCGTCTCCCGGATCGCGTGAAGATCGTTCTCGCCGGCGAGCCTCGAGAGGGCCGGCAGGGCCACCGTCCCGACCGCGATCCCGAAGAGCCCGAGCGGGAGATGCATGATCCGGAACGCGTAGTTGAGCCACGTCATGCTCCCGTCCTGGAGATACGACACGAGGACCGTGTTGACGGCGAAGTTGATTCTCCCGCCGGCGAGCCCGATCGCGACGGGGACGAAGAGCGCCATCACGCGGCGGAACTCCGGATCGCGGAAGCTCAGATAGAACCGGTAACGAAATCCCTTCCGGAACAGCCGCGGCAGCTGCACGGCAAACTGTATCAGCCCCCCCGCGACGACGCCGATAGCCGCTCCGTAGATCGGATCGCCGCCGCGGCTCGTGTAGTACCCGAACATCCCGAGCGGAACGAGTATGGAGAAGACGTTGAAGAAGGCAGGCGCCACCGACGGCGTGAAAAAGGAACCCTCCGTGTTGAGGTAGCTCATCGCCCAGGCAGCGAGCGCGACGAAGAGCAGGAAGGGAAACATGATGGTCGTGAGATTTCCCGTGAGGGCCAGCTTCTCGGGATTCTTGCCGAAGCCGGCGGCGATGAAGCCGGCGAGCTGCGGCGAGAAAACGACGCCCGCGACCGTCACGGCGCCGACCACGACGAGGAGCGTGTTGAGGATGTTGGAGGCGAGGAGATTCTCGGCCTCCTTCCCCTTCCGCCGTTCGCTCGTGAGGACGGGGATGAACGCCTGCGACAGCGCCGTTTCGGCGAAGAGATCTCTCAGAAGGTTCGGGATGCGGAACGCGGCGTTGAAGGCGTCCGTCGAGCTCGTGGCCCCGAAGAGCGCGGCGAACACCTGCTCGCGGACAAGCCCGAGGACCCGGCTCACGGCCGTGCCGATCGTGAACGAACGTACCCCGCGGGCAATATCCGCCACTACCGCTTCCTTGTGAGCGCCCAGTAGAGAAAAAAGAGCGCTCCCGCGAAGGGGAACAGCATGAATATCCGGCCCATCCCCATATCGCCGGATACGGCGTACTCCGACGCCAGGAAGGCGAGGAATCCGCCGAGTATGAGTATCGCCCCGGCGAGCTCGCGCCACCATCCGACGACGAGCCCGGCGATCATGACGACGAACGTTATCGCGGAAACGATCTCACCCCGCGAAAAGGCGCGCACGTCCGGCAATCCTTCCCCGACGATCACAATGACGACAAGGATGAGAAGCGCGAAGGAGACCATGCGCGCGATCGACCGGACAAGATAGAGCAGGCTGATTTTCGTGAAAACGGACAACGGCATGCCTCGGCCTCCTTCACCGCTTTTCCGGAGATTGCTCCCTTTTCGCGGCGTCGCGCTCGACAACCCGCGCCGGCACGCCGACGACGGTGCTTCCCGGCGCCACGTCCTTCACGACGACCGCTCCGGCGCCGACGACGGCTCCGTCCCCGATCGCGATATCGCCGATGACGATGGCGCCCGCTTTGACGGAAACGCCGTTCCCCAGCGTCGGACAATCGTCGACGCTCGAAAACCCGATCGTCACCTGCTGGTTCACCCAGCAATTCTCTCCCAGGCTCTTCGCCGCGATGATCGTGCTGAAGCCGTGCTGGATGAACAGGCCGGGGCCGATCGACGGCGTTTCGATGTAGAGGCTTTCGAGCGGCCGGTAACAGCATTTCGAGAGCTCGAGGAGCACCTTGATCCCGAGTCGCCTCTCTTTCGCGACGCGATAATGGAAAAGCGTGCGAAATTCGGGATACCGCGCGATGAGCCGAACGAGCCCGCTCTTCGGCGCGGCGGGCGATCCGCTTTCCCAGCCGAGAATCTCGGTCCAGCGGACGATGTCCTTATTGATGACTTCACGCTCGGACGAGACGCGGAAGAGCCACGAATAAAAACAGGCCCTCGCGCTCTGCAGCGCGCGGTACAGGGCTTTGCTCGAACCCGGATAGTCTTCCTTCATCGATCATCCTTCGCGAGGCGGCGAAAACCGCGAGTCGGCGGCGCCCCGCCGCCCATCGAGATGAAGGTACTCGAAAACGCGCTCGATGACAATCACGGAAGGGACATTTCTCTCGTTACGCGCACGAGGCTCCGGAGGAATCTGATGACGTTCACGACTATGAAGAAGAGCACGAATCCTCCTCCGACGAGGCTCAGATCGACTCCGGGGACGGTCCTGTACTCCGGTTTTATCGGACTGTTCCATATGATCCAGAGGATCAGAAGCACGATCGTGTTCTGCGCGAGTGTCACCCACGCCGTATTGAAGAGGAACCGGATCCAGTACCCGATGATGTCGCACGCGAAGGCGGCGAGAAACAGTATCGAGAAGAACACGGACGCGGCCGGATTGAGGAACGACTCGGGCCGGCTGCCGTTGATGGTATAGAAAAACAGCGTGTGATACCGCAGAAGAACGTAGAGAAATATCCCGAAAAACACGATGAGCATCGCGAGCACCGCGGCGCTTGGGCTTCTTGAGCCCGGATTCGCCCCGGCGCGCGAGCCGAATGCCGAACCAGGGCAGTCGCACATCCCCCTTCCGCTGCGTCACGAGATAGAGTATCAGCGCGACGACGCCGAAATCGTACACGAGCGCCATGAACAGATAGAGAACCGCCCAGAACGCGCTCATCTTCGGAATGAAGAAGAAGGGAATCGCGACGATGCTCGTCCGGAAGGAGACCGCGAGGACGGTAAGGACAAAATGAATCGCGAAGAGCATCGCCGTATAGCGGAACAGGTATTTCCTGAACGTGGGAGAGATGATTTCGTCCCCGTCCATGTATTTGGCGGCGACGTCCCGGGGCCGGCCGTAGCCGGCGATCGTCCTGTCGAGCGACTCCGCCGTGACGCCTCCCGATTCGCGTTCCGCCTTTTCGAGAATGTGGCTCCTGATCTCCGCGAGGATCTCGTCGGCCCCCTGCTTGACCGCCAGGTAGTGGCTGATTTCCTTGAGATACTTTTCGAGGTTCTCATGCATGGCGATTCGCCTCCTTCATTTTATTCAGGATTTCGTTCTGCCCGGACCAGATCGCGAGCGCCCGCTCGCGCACGAGCCGCGCCCGCTTCGGTGATACGATAGTACTTCTTCGGCCGGTCCTCCCCCACGTCCCACTCGCTCTTGATCCAGCCGTTCTTCTCGAGGCGCCTGAGGAGCGGATAGAGCGTGTTCTCCTCGACCGCGTAGCCCGTCTGCTCGAAGAGCTTGATCATCCCGTAGCCGTACATCTTTCGCTCGAGCGCGACGAGAACGAGGACCTGGAGAAAGCCCCGGTTCATTTCCGTTTCGAAGGAGCCGAATTCCACATCCATCTCCGCGACCGCTCCCTGGAATCCGCCCGGCCTTCCCGACTCTCGGCCGAAGCGGATCATGGCCCTGCATACCGTACGACATACTATACTGTATGTTGCACAGTATTCAAGAAAAACGCGTTCTGCACCCTTATAAAGCAACTGGTTAACTAATTGTGCGACTACAGCTTGTGAGAATTATGCCGACGATGGCCATCCCGACCGCGAAATTCATCGAGATCACGTACGAGTAGAACCAGGCCCAGCCTTCCGGTTTCCTTCCTCGTGATCTCCTCGTACTGGCTCACGTACTTGATGATCATCAGCTTGATGAGAACCAGTTGATCTTGACGCCCCGCGCTGACAGAAACGCACGATGTTCATCGCGGATACGACTCCCCATGGCGCCGATCGGCCGAGCGGAAAAACACGTCACTTGCGCTCATGCCTTCCTTTCTCCGGACTGGCCCGGCTCGTTTGACTCCGTCTCGATCGGGGCCATACACTTCCTCAGACCCCGATGACCGACACGTCGACCCAGTATATGTCCGCGAGCCCGTTCTGCGGCCGGCCGTAGAAATCCCGTATCCCGCGCGCGGTCAAGGCGCCCGGAGCGCTTCGCGTCGATGATCCTCGGCCTTCGTCGACGCGAAGAAGAAGTATTTTCCGTCGGAGCTGATCGACGGGGAGAGCGCCTGCGCGCCGGGGAAATTGATCTTCTCCCCGAGGTTGATTCCGTCGCTCCACGTATCGTCCGGATTGCGGAAGAAGACGTAGTAATGCGGGAGCCCCTTCGTGATGCTGTCGTCCCGCCCGGTGACGCACGCGACGAGAAAGCTCTCGTCGGGAGCGATGCAGGCGTTGAAGACGCTCCCCGTTCCGTTGACCGCCGGCGGGAGCATTTCCGCCTCCGCGTACGCGCCGTCGACGAGGCGCGCGCGATAGATGTTGTTTTCCCTCTCCCCCTTCATCAGCCGCGTGAAATACATCGTTCCGTCGCGCGTGACGGAGGGGAAATACTCCTCGTCATCCGTGCTCACGGGCGCGTCGACGATATACGGCTCGCCCCACGAGCCGTCCGCCCGGCGATCGACCGCCCAGATATTCTGATAGCGCCCATCCGGTCTTCGGCTCCTGTCCCGCCGGCGGACGCGTGCAGAGGAAATAGAGCCGCTTCCCGTCGCTCGACATCGCCGGCTCGAAATAGTAACAGGCGAGATCGCGGGCGAACGGAGCGATCTCCGGCTCGGTCCACGCTCCGTTCACGAGGCGCGTATGCATGATCGTGACGTGCTTGCCGAAAACGAGGCCGTAGAAGATCTCCGTTCCATCCGGGCGAGACCGCGAGATCCCGCTCGTAGAATCCGGTCGATACGATGCCGGGCGCGAAGAGCGCGGGCTCCGCTCGCCGGCGGAGCCTGCCCGAGGTAGGGGCCGCGGAGCTCCGGAAATCCGGCCTTTCCGCCGCAGCCGAGGAGCAGGCCGCCGAGAAACAGGACGCTGCAGAACCAGGCCGTCTCTTCTTCATGGAGTGGATCGTGCGATTCGAGTTCATCGTTGCCTCCCGCGTTATTGTGTTCCGGCGTCGCACCGAACCGGGCTACAGCCCCCGCATCCACTCGAGAGCCGCCTCGAGCGCGGCGTCCTTCCCTTCGAGCAGCGACTCCCGCGTCGGCCGCGCCTCGACGTCCGGCGCGATGCCGTTCCCCTCGACATCCGTCCCGTTCGCCCGCACGTGCTGCGCCGTCATATGCATGAATATGTCGCCGTTCGGAAGCTTCACGAGATCGCCCCGCCCCGAAAATCCCGCCGTCCGGGTGCCGAAGAGACGGGCGCGGCCGAGATCCTGCAGGCCACCCGAGAGAAACTCCGAGGCGGAGGCAGTGAGGCCGTCGATCAGGACGGCGAGCGGTCCGTCATACGTCTTCGCTCGAGGGACGACGAGAATCCTGTCCGCGCGGCCCCTGCTCGCGATGGTCGCGAGAGGACGCCCCTTTTCCCTGACGAACCAGCCGGCCATCGACAGCGCGATACCGCCGATGCCGCCCGAGTTTCCGCGGAGATCGATGATCACGCCCTTCGCGGAACGAAACGAATCCATCGCGCCGTTGAACGCGGAGCTGAGATAGACGACCCCGGCGAATCCGTTGAACCGGATATACCCGATATCCCCGGGGAGCCTCTTCGCTTCGAAATCGACGAACGCCGGTCCCAGGTTGCCGTAGGCGGGGATGTACTTCCCCGGTCTCTTGGCGAGGACGATCGCGAGGTCCCGCTCGCGATTCCCGCCGTCGCGGAACAGCACCGTCCGGCGGTCCCCGATCTCGCCGCTCAGCGAGGACATAATCGTGTATATGAGCTCGAACTCGAATCGGCTTCTTCCTTTGTAAAGAGCGGCGATCTCATCGATCGTCTTCTGCGCCGGAACGCCGTCGACGCGGACCACTTCCCATCCCGGCCGCACGCCGGCCGCGAAGGCCGGCGTACTATCCCGAACCGAGGTCACGAGAACTTTTCCGTCGACGAGCCTGATGCCGAAGCCACAGACGCCGTTGCAGGACAGGGCGCTGTCCGTCCGCTCGCCCTGATAGTATTCCCTCGGGATTATCATGAAATGCGACTGGTTGAGCGGCTCGAGCATCTCTTCCATGACGGATCGGGCCTCCTCGATCGTCGCGGCCGACTCGACGCGAGGCCGAAACCTGTCGCGCATCCCTTGCCAGTCGAGCCCCGCGAGCGTCGAGTCGTTATAGGTTTCCTTGACCGTTTTCCAAACGAGATCGAACGACGCAAGGTCGAGCGCGCGTTCATCCGAACGACTCACGAAGTCATTCTCTCGGGCCACGGGGCTCTCCGGAGAAATGAATGACACGAGGGACGACGCAAGGACAGCGACCGCTACTCTCATTCTCATGATTCCCTCTGCTGTTTACGATCATTGTTCGAACCGCTTGGAGGATGACATACTATACACGACCGTATCCGGCGAAGTGCCAAAAAAGTGGCTTTTGCCGCCGGAACTATTTAATTGAGGAGCGTATACAGACCATACTCGTTTCACTCGAGATGCGACATTCATGGCCGGAGGAACAATGACGCACAAGAGAACTTTCATTCTCGCGGCGGCGCTCGTCGCTTTCGCCGTTCTCGTTCTTCGGCCCGGCGTCGCGGCGGCCCAAATCGCGCCCGAGGCGAGACAGCTCAACCTCGATTCATTCGAGCATGTCTGGAAAACGATCCGCGACCGGCATTTCGATCCGACCTTCGGCGGCCTGGACTGGCAGGCCGTTCACGACGAGCTGCGCCCGAAAGTGGAAAACGCGCCGAACATCGACGACGCGCGGGGCGCCATGATCGATATGATCTCCCGCCTCCACCAGAGCCACTTCGCTATCATCCCCGCGGCCGTCTATGACAATATCGAGGCGCCGGCCAAGAAGGGAGATCGGGGCGGATCGACCGGTCTCCAGATTCGAGTCATCGACGGCAGGGCGATCGTGACGTCGATCGTGCCCGGGGCGCCCGCGGAGCGGGCCGGCGTGCGGCCCGGTTGGGAAATACGCTCGGTCAAGGGAGAGGAAATCCCGCCGCTCTTTCCGCCCGATCGAAAAGGAATTCGAGAAGAGCCCGAGGAAGGATTTCTATCTTTCGTACGCCGTGCGAACGAGGATGGGAGGCGCTATCGGAGACACCGTGGCCGTCATCTTCATGGACGAGATGGACCGACCGGCGGAGAAAACGATGATCCTCGAAGAGCCGAAGGGCAAGAAGGTCATCTTCGGGAATCTCCCGCCGTTCTACCTCACCTTCAGGGCGGACACGCTTCGGAACGATATCGGATATTTCACCTTCAGCAGCTTCTTCGACCCGGTGACGCTCATGCCGGCGTTCGGAAACGCGATATTGGCTTTCATGCGGGCTCCGGGCATCGTCATCGACCTGCGCGGGAATCCGGGCGGAATCGCGGGTATGGGCATGGGCATGGCAAACTGGTTCGTCGAAGAGAAGAACGTCGCCATGGGAACGATGCGGACGCGCAGCGACACGATGAAGCTCGTCATCAGCCCCCGCGCGCGCACGTACCGCGGACCCGTCGCGATTCTCGTCGACGGCCTATCGGGCTCGTCGTCCGAGATCTTCGCGGGGGGCGTGCAGGGGCTTCCGCGAATCCGCATCTTTGGATCGCGGACGGCAGGCGCGACGCTTCCCTCGCTCGTGGAGCGCCTCCCGAACGGAGACGGATTCCAGTATGCGTTCGCCTCGTACATTTCGAGAAACGGCGTCGAGCTCGAGGGGGAGGGGGTGCACCCGGACGTCGAAATCCGCCCGACCCGCGAGGCGCTTCTCGAAGGACGCGATCCCACGATCGAAGCGGCCATTGACTGGATACTCGATCAGCAGTATAAAGGTAATTGATTCCGAGGGTTCGAACATCGGAGGTGCGATAGCATGATACGAAGGATACGCACGACGGCGGCGGCATTTGCGGTAGCGGCGCTCGCGATTCTCGTCGTCGACGCTCGGCGCGCAGGTTTCGAACGCCGAGAAGCCGGCCAAGACCCCCACCGCGGAGAAGATCCTCGACCGGCACGTCGAGGCGACGGGCGGCATCAAGGCGTACGACAAGCTCCAGAACAGCGTCGTGAAAGGGGCCCTCGAGATCCCCTCGGCCGGAATCACGCTCGACATCACCGTCTATTCGGCGCGGCCGAACAAGATGTATTCGAAAGCCGAGTCTCCCGCGATCGGCTCGTTCGAGAGCGGCACGGACGGCACGATCTGCTGGGAGAATTCGGTGATGCAGGGAGCGCGGATTCTCGAAGGAGCCGAGCTCGCCGAGAAACTGCGCGAATCGAAGTTCGAGAATATGGCGTACTGGCGAAGCATCTACGATACGGTGACGGTCGACGGGATCGATACGGTCGCGGGCAGCCCCTGCTACAAGGTCGTGCTGAAGGCGAAGGAAGGTAAGCCGCTCACCTATTTCTTCGATCAGAAATCGGGGCTTCTCGCGAAGACGCTGAACGTCGTCGCGAGCCAGATGGGCGATATCGCCGTCGAGGCGTTCCCCTCCGATTACCGGAAAGTGGGGGATATTCTCGTCTCGCATAAAACGACCATGAAGCTCATGTCGCAGGAGCGCGTCATGACGATCGCGAGCGTCGCGTACAACGTCGCGATGCCGGACAGCGTCTTCGAGATACCGGCGGCGGTTCAGGAGCTTCTGAAGAAGGAATAGGGACGCGCCGCGTCCCGGAGAAAGGAACAAGCGCGAAAGCCGCGCGCGGCCCCGAGCCGGCGCGGCTTTTTCATCACCGGTTCGCCCATCGGTATGAAGCCAGGAATCCGAGCCGCGCGATGTCGGTGAGGACATCGGGATTGATGCGATAGATCGTGTCGCCCGTCTCGTGATACGCGAGATGCGGGCCGTTCGAAAAGCACGCGACGCACGGCGCGCCCTTCAGGAAGAAGGGGGCGAAATCGCTCGAGCGCACGCCGACGTGCCTGATTTCCCACTTCCTCCGCAGGGTTCCCACGCGGCGATCGGCCTCCTCGAGCGCCGCGAGCAGCCCGGGCGGTTCCGGCGTGTATCCGCAGCTCGCTCCGTCCCCCTCGCCCACCATGTCGAAGTTGAACATGCCCGCGATCTTCGTGAAGCGGGCGGGAAAATGCTCGGCGAGGTAGTTCGCGCCGATGAGCCCCTGCTCTTCCCCGCCAAGCAGCGCGAATACGATCGACCGCTTCGGCCTCTTCTCGAACGCCGCATACGCCTCCGCGATTTCCATGACGACCGCCGAGCCGCTCGCGTTGTCGTTCGCGCCGGGGAAAATCATTCCCATGTGGCTCCCGCAATGATCGAAATGCGCCCCGATCACGACGCATTCGTCTTTCAGTTTCGAATCGGAGCCCTCCATGATGCCCACTATGTTGTAGCCGACGCCGTCCGGGAAGTGGCGGGACGCCACGCGGTAGCGCACGACCGATCCCAGTGGAAACGAGTCCGGCTTCTTGTTCTCGCCGAGACTCTTCTTGAGCGCGGCGCACGTAAGCCCTTTCTCGGCGAACAGCGAATCGGCGATCCTCTCGCCGATCATGGCGGGCATGAACCCCTCGATCCAGTCCCCGTTCGGATGGGCGTTCGGTTTGTCGTAGATGTAGATAATCCCGAGGGCGCCCTTATCCTTCGCGGTCTGCATTCTGGCGCGGTGCTGATCGTATTCCTCGAACGCCTCGTTTGTGCCGTCCGGCGTGCCGCGGAAACAGAGGACGAACTTCCCGGCGGGATCGATCCCCGCGTAATCGTCATACCCGAGAGCCGGAGCGCCGATGCCCCATCCGGCGAAAACCATGCTTGCCATCGTATCCCCGCTTGCCGCGAAGAGAATCGGCATGAAGTCGTCGGGCGCCTTGAGCGTCATTTCCCTGACGAACCCCGCCTCCGAAACGCCGCCGGACGCGCTCTCCGCATCGTGTGCGGCGGGAGCGCGGAGCACAAACGACATCTCCGCCTCGTCGACGATCGTATAGGGAGAGGGAAACGGCTGCAGGTACCCTCCCTTCGCGTCGAGCGGAGCGAGCCCCCACTCCTTGAACTTCGACGCCGCCCACTTCGCCGCGTCCGTGTAGCCCCGGTCCCCGGTGAGGCGCCCGGCGAACTCGTTCGAGGCGAGCTTCTTGCAGTAATCGTACGGATCCATGGGGCGGATCGAGTCGTACGCTTTGAGCTCGTCCTTGCCCAACTCCTCCCCCGCGAGCACGCACGGGAACGCGAGAACGATCGACACGGAAAGCAACCAGCCCGACAATCTCATCTTTCACCTCATTCGTTGCCGCACTTAGAGAGAGCATCCGCGGGCGAGATCGCCCTTCGGGGCGCGCTTCCGATTATACACGCTCCGGGGGCCCCCTCCTTCGAAATTTTCCCCTTGACAGAATAATATTATCTTGATATCATATTGATATCAATTCCAACCCGACGGAGGTGACCTATGCAAACCGTTACCGAGACCAGAGCCGGCAAGTTGAACGGCTTCTTCGCGCTCGTGATGTTTTTCGTCTTCGCGGCGATCGACGTCTACGTGTTCCGCGCGGGGATCCTCGCGAACAACACCGCGATCCTCTGGTTCTTCATCCCCTTCACCCTCTTCATCGTCATCTGGATGATGGGATTCACCGTCGTCCAGCCGAACGAGGCTCGCGTCCTCGTCCTCTTCGGCAAGTACATCGGCTCCATCCGCGACTCGGGATTCTGGTGGGTGAATCCCTTCACGGACAAAAAGCGCGTGTCGCTCCGCATCCGCAACTTCAACAGCGAGAAGATCAAGGTGAACGACCTGCACGGGAACCCGGTCGAGATCGCCGCGGTCGTCGTGTGGCAGGTCGTCGATTCGTCCCGCGCGCTCTTCGACGTCGACAACTATGTCCAGTTCGTCGACGTCCAGAGCGAGACGGCGATCCGGGCGCTCGCCTCGGAGTACCCGTACGACACGCAGCAGGAAGACGAGCCGTCGCTCCGCGGCAACGTGCAGGAAATATCGGAGAAGATGAAGAAAACGGTCCAGACGAGACTCGAGGTCGCCGGGGTCACCGTCATCGAATCGCGGATCAGCCATCTTGCCTACGCGCCCGAGATCGCGCAGGCGATGCTCCGGCGCCAGCAGGCGCAGGCGATCATCGCGGCACGCCAGAAGATCGTCGAGGGCGCCGTCGGGATGGTCGAGATGGCGCTGAGACAGCTCGGCGAGCAGAATATCGTCACTCTCGACGAGGACAAGAAAGGCGACCATGGTCAATAATCTCATGGTCGCGCTCGTTTCCGACAGGGAGGTCTCTCCGGTCATCAATACGGGCACCATCTATCAGTAAAAGGCCGGCGTGTCGCCGATATGAGCGAAAAGAAGAAATTCCTGCTCCGTCTGGACGAGAGGTTGTTCGCGGCCCTGGAGAAGTGGGCCGCGGACGACCTCCGGAGCGTCAACGCCGAGATCGAGTTCATCCTCGCCGGCGCGGCCAAGAAGGCCGGGAGAATGAAGGGAGACGGCGGTGGCTGAGCTCCGAATAGCGGGTGACGCCCATGGGGCCCCCGCAGGCGGCGCAGCCCGCTGCGCGGGCGAGCACCTGCGGGGCGCAATGGGCGTCAGGACCCGCGTATCAAGCGGGGTGCAATCGCCGGCAGGACCCGCGTGGCGCGCGCGGCATCAGATCTTCTTCTGCTTCTCGAGCCGCGCCACGATCCTCTCCATCTCCGTGAGGAGCCCGTCGATCGTCTTGAAAGCGGCCTCCGACGGCGCCGGCGTCATCATATCGACTCCCGCCTTCTTGAGCGTGTTGAGCGGATAGTCGCTTCCGCCCGCCCTGAGCATATTGAGATATCTCTCGACGCCGTCCTTGCCGGCGAGCGCGTTATCGGCGAGCGCCATCGAGGAGATCATCCCCGTGCTGTACTGGAACACGTAGTAGTTCCTGAAGAAATGCGGGATCCCGCTCCACTCGTTCTGGATGTACTCGTCGACCCTGAGCACGCCCTTGTCGTGGCCGTAGTACTTGCGCGTCAGGCCGAGATACGTCTGGTTGAGCCAATCGGGGGTCAGCGCCTTCCCTTCCTCGACGCGCCGGTGCATCGCGAGCTCGAACTCCGCGAAGAGCGTCTGCCGGAAGATCGTGCCGCGCACCTGATCGAGATAGCTGTCGAGCAGGTACAGCTTGAAGAGATCGTCCTTCTCGATCTTCAGCATATGCTTCAGGAGAAGCGTCTCGTTGAAGGTCGAGGCGATCTCGGCGAGAAACAGCGGATACCCGGCGTCCGAATACGACTGATTCTTCTGCGCCAGGTACGAATGCGCCGAATGGCCGAGCTCGTGCGCGATCGTGGACACTTCGTTGTATGAGCCGTTGAAGTTCATCTTCACGAACGGGTGGACGCCGTACACGCCGCCCGAGTAGGCGCCGCTCTGCTTGTCTTTGTTGGGATATCTGTCGATCCAGCGGTTCTCGAACGCGTTCTGGAGGACGGCCGCATATTCCGGGCCGAGCGGCTTGAGCGATTGCTGAACGAGCGCTCGGGCTTCGTCCCACGTGTACGTTTTGTCGACCGCCTTCACCGCCGAGCCGTAGATATCCTCATAGCGCATCGTGTCGAGACCCTGGAGCTTCCCCTTGAGCTTCAGGTAGCGGTGGAATACGCCTAAATGATCGTTCACCGACTTGACGAGCTGGTAATAGACGAGCGTATCGATCCCGTCGCCGTCGAGACGCGCCTCGAGACAGTCCTTGTACTTCGCCGTCTGCGCCCCGAAGAGATGCCGCTTCATCTCGCCGTCGAAAAGGGCGGCGAAGGTGTTCTCGTATTTCTTGCGGTTCTCCCAGTAGGTTTGCATGACGAGCGTGCGGTCCGCCGGATCTTTCGACGCGCGGAGCCGGTAATAATTCGCGTTGTTGAGCGTGACCACGCTCCCGTCGGCCAGCTTCACCTCTGGCGCCGGCATATCGACGTCGTTGAGCATGTTCGCGGCCTTCGACGGTGCGCCGCCGAAGAGTCCCGTCCTCGAGACGATCTGCTGCTGGTCCTCGGGAAGCACGTGCTCGCGCACGCGAATCGTCTGCTCGATGGAGAAGCGATACGGCTTGAGGCGCGGCTCTTCCTTGAAATAGGCGGCGAGCGTTTCGTCTTTCAGCTCGAGGAGGTCTTCATTGATAAAGGCGAGCTTGACTCCGATCCCCACGAACATCGACTGCAATTCCCCCTTCATAACCTGATACTTGGAATTGCTCATGTCGGCGTCGCTCTGGAAGGAGGCGTACGAGTAGAGCCGCTCGGCTTTCTTCCAGATTTCGTCGGTCAGCTCGTAGAGATCCGCCATCTTCGACGCGCTCTCCGTCCAGCCGGCCTTTTTCCCGTCGATCCGGGGGACGAGCTGCGCGAGGGCGTCCTTGTCCTTCAGCCAATCCTCGTACGTCGGGTAGATATCCTCGACCCGCCACGTGTATTCGACGGGAACTTCGGAGCGCGGCTTCATGGAGTAATCGGGAATCTCCCCGGCTTTTTCGGCCGCGATCGCGAGCGCCGAAAACAGAAGGGCAAGCACGAGCGTCGCGGCGAATATCGCATGGCGGGACCTGAACATGGCGCCTCCTCTTTGCCGTTCTTCAAACGAACGATCCGTGTGGGGTGGGGGAAAAAAGAAGCACCGCGACGCGACCGGACCCCCGGCCTTTATCGGAGGCGCTTCTCTCTCATGATCAATCTACACATTTTCGCGCAATAAGTTTCATGGCGTGAACGGATTCTCTTGATTCCGGCGGCAGAATCGGGGCACGGCCTCAATCCCCATTCAATCGATATCCTCGACGAATATCGCCTTCGCCACGCCGGACAACGCCTTCCCCATATGCCGGTGCTCCCGGCCGGGCGGGATGAAGATACCGTCGCCCGGACTGAACTTGAAGATCCCCCCGTCGAATGCGATCTCGAAGCGGCCCTCGAGCAGATACCCGATATGCCCCTTTTCGCACCAGTGTGGCTCGAGATCCCTTGTGTACTCGACGAGACGAAGCCGCCGCGATCCGTGCGTCACCGCCTTGAACCGCATGCCTTTCGTGGGCGATTGCCAGGGGAGATCGTCGAATTCGACAAGATAATCCATTGCGGTACCCCTTTATCGATATGGTTGCCTCAGGATCGTCTCTTCTCCTCCTGAACTGTATGCTGTTTCGCGTATTGCGTCGATTGAAAATAATGTAAAGCTGACTTGACAAATTGTTTTCTCGGATTATATTGGAATCGTAAAGCGACCTTTACAAATAGAAAGGAGCTCGCGCATGTCCCTGAAGAACAAAGAAGTCATCCTGCCCCTGAGCGTCACCTTCCTGTGCATCTCTCAGCTTATGCACGGCAGGGTGCCGGCAGGCTCGTCATGGGGCAATTTTTTCGAAGGGGTATTTCTGGGAATGGCCCTCGCGCTCGCAGTTTTCGCGATCGTCCTCGGCGCGCTCGGAAGAAGCCATGAATGACAGGGTCTCGAACAGCGTCAGGGAGCACCGGAAGATCGCGGGGCTCACGCAGGAGGATCTCGCCGCCGCGATGAGCGTGTCGCGGCAGACGATTATCTCGATCGAGAAGGGTAAATACGTCCCGAGCCTCCCCCTCGCCCTCAAGCTCGCGCGCTTCTTCAAATGCTCCACGGACGACGTGTTCGCGCTCGAGAAAGGAGAGTGATATGGGGGCCGGCCGCTTTTTCGCCAATCTTTTCGGATGGAAACAGGCCGCACCGCTCGACGAACGGTTCGTCATGCACCGCTTCAAATCGACGCGCCTCGCCGTGCTCGCCGGAACCGTCATGATACTCGCGCTCTTCACGTATCACGCGGTCGTAAACGACACGATCCGGTGGGATCTCTTCAGCGTCATCGCCGCGATGGCCGTCGTGAAGATATGCGCGATGCTGTATTATCGGAAGACGAACTGAAACGAAGAAAGGAGTCCACGATGAAACGCCTATCGATCGCAGCGCTCGCGGCGATCCTCGCCGTCGCGCTCGGACCGCTCGGCTCCTCCGCGAAGAACGCGACCGTAAAGTCGCAGGACGGCATCCCGCTGAGCTACACCGTTCAGGGCAAGGACACGCCCGCGATCGTGTTCGTGCATTGCTGGTGCTGCGACAGAAGCTACTGGAAGGATCAGATCCCCTATTTCGCCAAGAAGCACACGGTCGTCGCCATCGATCTCGCCGGCCACGGCGATTCGGGGCTCGGCCGCGCGGACTGGACCATCGAATCGTTCGCGGCGGACGTCGCCACGGTCGTCGAGGCGCTCGATCTCAAGAAAGTTATCCTCGTCGGCCATTCGATGGGGGGACCGGTCAGCCTCGAGGCGGCGCGCCTGATGAGCGACCGCGTGATCGGCGTCATCGGCGTCGATACGTTCCAGGACTTCGGCGAGACGTACACCGAGGAGCAGCAGAAGCAGTGGCTCGCCGCCTTCCAGGCCAATTTTTCGACGGTGACCGACGGATTCGTGCGGAGCATGTTCGCCGCCGGCGCCGACACGGCGCTCGTCGCGCGCATCGCGGCCGACATGGCCTCGTCCCCCCCGGAGGTTGGAATCGGGGCGATGAAGAACATGCTGCGCTACGATCCGGCTCCGGCCGTCGGGGCGATCAAGGTTCCGATCCGCGGCATCAACGCGGACAAGTGGCCGACGAACGTCGAGGGAAACAAGAAGCTCGCGGCCTCGTACGACGTGAAGTTCATGCCGGGACGGGGGCACTTCGTGCAGATCGAGGATCCGGCGACGTTCAACGGGCTCCTCGAAGAAACGATCGCCGGGATCGTGAAGGGAAAATAGCGCGCCCCGCGCGGGGAATATCTCCGCGAAGCGCGGATCGCGGCGCGGCGGGGCGTCCTACACCGCGAGCTCTCCGCGGAGGATCGTGACGGCGTGCCCGCCGAGAAGAACGCGATCGCCCGCGAGACGCACGCGAACGATCCCCCCGCGCGCGGAGGCCTGGTATGCCTTCATCTCGGTTTTGCCGAGCTTGGCGCCCCAGAAGGGGCCGAGACAGCAGTGGGCGGAGCCGGTGACCGGATCCTCGTCCACGCCGACCGCCGGAGCGAAGAAGCGCGACACGAAGTCGAATCCCGCGGAGCTCGCGGCCGCCGTGACGATCACCCCGCGGGCCCGGATCTTCCTGAGGCGCGCGAAATCGGGCGCGGCGTTCCGCACGATCTCCTGCGATTCGACCTCGACGAGATAATCGAACGCGTTACGCCCGACGTGGCGGGGCGTCACGCCGAGAGCCTCGATCAGCCCTTCGGGAGCCTCCGCCGGCTCCTCGGGCTTCGCGGGAAAATCGAGCTCGATCAGGTCGCCGCTCCGCGCCGCGGTCAGAAGCCCGCTCTTCGTCTGAAACCTCGCCTGCGCCTTCGGCGCGAGAACGCCCGTCTCCCAGAGAATGTGCGCGCTCGCGAGCGTCGCGTGGCCGCAGAGATCGACCTCGGCCGACGGCGTGAACCAGCGAAGCTCGTAGCCGTCCCCTCCCCGGTGCAGAAACGCCGTCTCGGAAAGGTTCATCTCGCGCGCGACGTTCTGCATCCAACCCTCGTCGCGCGGCCCCGGCAGAATGCAGACCCCCGCCGGATTTCCCGCGAACGGCTTTTCCGTGAAGGAATCGACCTTGAAAATATTCTCGCTCACTCGAGATCCTCCCTCACGAGGGCTTGCCTCCTCGCTGAAATTTGGACCGCATCTTCGTATCGACGTCATTCCCCGTGCCGCTTTCGCGCCCCAACCGCATCTCGAGCCACGATACGGTCGCGGCGGGGCCCTTGAGCTTCGCGCTCCAATCCGGGGCCGGATTCCGGAAATAGACGTCGTATCGGAGCGTCACGACGCCGTCGAGAGTGTCGAACGCTTTGTCCGCGCCGTACGTCTCCTCGAAGAAGATCGGGTAGTTATAGCTATCGGGAAGCGGCGCCATCTCGCCTCTTCCGAGATTCTTCATGATCGCGCCGCTGAGCGCCGCCTGGTGCAGAAAAATGCGCGCGCGCTCGTTCTTCCCGCATATATCGACGAGAACGGGGTCGCGATACAGCGCCGCGAACGCTTCGGCCCACTTCTTCAGGAGCCCGCGCTCGGGGCGCACGGCGAGAAGCCCTGCGTTGAAATACGGCCGAATAGTCTTTCCGTCGGCGACCGTCTTCATCGGGAAGACGGCCGATTCCGGAACCGACAGCTTTTCGTAAACGCGGCGCCAGAACGCATCCGGCCTCTCCGAATAGAGGGAGCCTATGTTCTGATGCATGACGGGGCGGTAGCCGAGACTCTTGCCCTGAACGAGCAGGAGATCCCGCGGCTCCTTGAGCACGACGGTATCCTCGTCCATCCAGACGAGGATCGAGGCGGCGCCCTTCGCCGCGCCCTCGGCGTGAGCCGCCGCGAACACCTTTCCCGCGTAGGGAACATCATGCGAATCCCGGGGCGTGTCGCTCGACCTCACTTCCGCCCCGAGCGATACGAGACGCTTCACGAGATTCTCCTGCGTTTTCAGGAGGTTCGCGGGCGTATAGATCCAGACCGGCGCGTCGGCGAACTGACCGCCGAAGGTTCGAACGCTCTCGACGAGAATGAGCGTGTTATGGAGCTGTTCGGAGTCCCCGGCGTACGAGGCGAAGATGACAGGGCGCGCCGCGCCGAAGAGAGACGATCCCGGAACAAGCGCAAGCATCGCGAGAATCAAAGCCACGTTCCTCATTATTCGCGTTCCTCCTCGATGAAATGACACCATTACGATACCGCAGCAGGGAACATACGACAAACGCAAAATGGATTGAACGTCACTTGCCGCCGCAAACGAGCGTCATGATGAAGAAGAGGATAAGCAGCACGAGAAACGTCAGGCAGAAGGATTTCATTCGACTCGCCCCAGGAATATTTCGGGGCGCCGCGGCCGAATGCGCCCACCACGCTTCGTCCTAAGACCCCACGAACGGCGCCCCACCGATAATACACACGATGGGGGTTTTTTGTTCCCGTTTGGACGCACGATAATCGCGACGATTCGAGGCAGGCCAGCCGCCGGAGCGAGAATGCTTTTCACGCGAAAATAATTCCGCTCAGAACGAGCCGTGTTCCGTGCGGGCGATGATCTCGTTCTGAAGCGTCTCGCCGAGATCGCAGAAGTAGTCGCTGTAGCCGGCGACGCGGACGATGAGATCACGGTACCGCGCGGGGTCGCGCTGCGCGGCGCGGAGGGTGGAGGCGTCCACGACGTTGAACTGTATGTGGTGGCCGCCGAACCCGAAGTAGGTGCGGATGAGCGAGCCGAGCCCGAGGATCCCCGTCTCGCCCTCGAGAATCTGGGGCGTGAATTTCTGATTGAGGAGCGTTCCGCCCGTCCTCGCATGGTCCATCTTCGCCACCGACCGGAGAACGGCCGTCGGTCCCTTGCGATCGGCGCCCTGCACCGGCGAGACCCCCTCGGACAGAGGCTCCGCGGCCTTGCGACCGTCCGGAGTGGCCCCGGTCACCCTGCCGAAGTAGATATGAACGGTCGTCGGCAGAAGGTTGATGCGATACGTGCCGCCTCTCGTGTTCGATCTCCCGTCGATCGCGTCGAAATATGCGTCGAAGAGCCGCCGCATGATATCGTCGGCGCGGTCGTCGTCGTTGCCGTAGCGCGGGGTCCGGTTGAGGAGCATCTGGCGGAGCCTCTCCTCGCCGTCGAAGTCGCGCGCGAGCGCCGCGAGGAGCCGCTCCATCGAAAGGGTCCGCTCCCCGAAGACGTGACGCGCGATCGCGCTCATGCAATCGGTGATCGTGCCGAGCCCGACTCCCTGGATGTAGCTCGTGTCGTATCGCGCGCCGCCGGCGTTGTAGTCCGTTGCCCTTCGCGACGCAGTCGTCGATCAGGATCGAGAGAAAGGGCGCCGGCATATGCGCGGCGTAGAGCCTCTCGACGCCATCGTTCCCGCGTATCTTGATATCGACGAAATGGCGAAGCTGTTTCTCGTACGCGGCGAACATCTCGTCGAACGACGCGAAGCCGGCCGCGTCTCCCGTCTCGATCCCTATTCTCCGCCGGTCCTCGGATCGACGCCGTTCGCGAGCGCGATCTCGAGCACTTTGGGCATGTTGAAGTAGCCCGTGAGAATATAGCTCTCCTTGCCGAAGGCCCCGACCTCGACGCATCCGCTCGAACCGCCCGCGCGCGCGTCGGCGAGAGATTTCCCCTGCCGGACAAGCTCCCGCACGATTATGTCCGCGTTGAATACGGACGGCTGCCCGAAGCCGGTCCGGATGATTCGCGCCGCGCGCTCGACGAACGCGTCGGGGCTCTTCGCGCTCACCTGGATCGAAGAGCTCGGCTGGAGCAGCCTCATCTCCTCGATCACGTCGAGCATCAGGAAGGTGAGATCGCTCACGCCGTCGGAGCCGTCCTCGTTCACGCCTCCCGTGTTGATCTGCGCGAAATCGGTATAGGTGCCGCTCTCCTCCGCCGTCACTCCCACCTTGGGCGGCGCCGGCTGATTGTTGAACTTGATCCAGAAGCACTGGAGGAGCTCTTCGGCGCGCTCGCGCGTGAGCGTTCCCTCCTCGATCCCCTTGCGGTAGAACGGCAGGAGGTGCCGATCGAGATGCCCCGGGTTGAACGCGTCCCATGTATTGAGCTCGGTCGTCACGCCGAGGTGCGCGAACCAGTAGTACTGAAGCGCCTCGTGGAAATCGCGCGGGGGATGCGCGGGAACGCGCCCGCAGATCGCGGCGACGCGTTCGAGCTCGGCCTTTCGCTCCGGATCGCGCTCCGCGAGAGCGAGCTCCCGCGCCCTTTCGGCGTGGCGCTCGGCAAATGCGACGAGAGCGTCCGCGCAGATCCGCATCGCCTCGAGCTCGTGCGCCTTCGCTTCCGCGAGCGGATCGTTTGCGCGATCGAGCGCCGAGAGGCTGCGTTCGATATCCTTCTTGAAATCGACGAAGCCCTTCGAGTAGATCTTGTCGTCGAGCACGGTATGCCCCGGGGCGCGCTGCTCCATGAACTCGGTGAAGACGCCCGCCTCGTACGCCGCCTTCCATTCGGGCGTCATTTCCCGAAAGAGCCGCTCCCGAATCGTCTTCCCCCGCCAGAAGGGAATGATCTTCTCGGCGTATATCCGCCGCGCCTCCGCGCTCACGGAGAACGGGATCTTTTCGCGCGAATCGAGAAGATCGAGATCTTCGACGCTGTGGCAGCAGAGCTCCGGGAAGGTCGGCGTCGCTTTCGGCGCGGGGCCCTTTTCTCCCACGATGAGCTCTCCTTCGCCGATATGGATCGTCTTTCGTTCCATGATATGACGAAACGCCGCGGCCCGGCGCAGCGCCTCGGGGAGATCGTCGCCGGCCTCGGCATACGCCTCCGTCACGAGCTCGGCGCGCTCGGTCGAGATGGAGGGCTTCGCGTCGAGACTCTCCCGTCTCAGGCGAGCGACGCGCGGGGTCATCATCGGTTCAGCCTCCGATATTCACGTGCAGCCCAAAAGAGCTCAGGATTCCGGTGAGCGCCGCACTACGCTCCGCGGAAAGCGCGGGAGTGTCCGCCATCCGGTACGGCCTCCCGAGCCGGGCGTGCTTTTCGGCGCCCAGCCTGTTATACGGAATTATATCGATTCCAATTAAGGTTGGCAAGGAGCTTGCCAACGCCCCGATCGCTCGTACCGAGCCTTCGTCGTCATTTATCCCCGGGATGACGGGGAAGCGCAGCCGGATGTCATGGCCGTGCCGCGACAGGGCCCGCAGGTTCTCGACGATCGTCTCGTTGGAGACTCCCGTCAGCTCGCGGTGCCTCGCGTCGTCGACGACCTTGATGTCGTAGAGGAACAGATCGACCATCCCGCGAATTCCGTCGATCGACTCCCACGGCGCGTAGCCGCACGTATCGAGGGCGGTATGGATGCGGCGTTCGCGGCTCGCGCGGAGCAAGGCGTCGAGAAATTCGATCTGCATGAGCGGCTCTCCCCCCGAGAAGGTCACGCCGCCGCCCGATCGCTCGTAGAATGCGACGTCGCGTTCCACCTCCTCCATCACCTTCTCGACGGTCGCTTCGCGTCCCGTCACGCTCCGCGCTTCCGCGTAGCATGCGGCCGCGCACGCGCCGCAGCGCGCGCATGTGCCCGGACCGGCGACGGGGCGGCCCGCCTCGTTCCTCGAGAGCGCTCCATCGGGACACGCGTCCACGCATGCGCCGCACGCGATGCAGCGGCCCTCGCGGAAGACCGTTTCCGCGCCCGGAGCCTGGCTTTCGGGATTGTGGCACCACCAGCAGGAGAGAGGACATCCCTTGAGGAAGACGGTCGTCCGGACGCCCGGCCCGTCGTGGATGGCGTAGCGCCTCACGTCGAAGATGAAGCCCTTCGTCATCGCCGCTCCGTCGGCGCGCGCGCGCCGCCCCACCAGAGGCGCGCGAACTCCTCGAGCTTCGAATAATCGCCGCTCCACGTCGTGTACATGACGCCTGCGACGTTCGGCGCTTCGCCGACGGCGCTCGCCCAGAGCGCGCGATTCGTCGCCACGTCCTCGTCGTAGAAGCCGGCGATCATGATTCTCTTCACGCGCTTCGAAAAGAACGCGAGGCTCTTCGCGGCCTTTTCCGGCTCGCCCCACTTCATCACGGTGACTTCGGAATCGAGCCCCTTCCACGATCCGGCGAGGGAATTGTTCACGAGATAGTAGTTCGCCCGGGCGTTGTGGTTCGGATCGAACATGTCGGACCAGACGTAGAGCGGCTTGCCGCCTCCGGCTCGCTTCGCGATCTCGCGACAGCGCCGGATGTTGAACGCGAGGAGCTCGCCCGAGCCGCGGAATCGCTTCATGTCCGAAGGCTCCCACCCGGCGCAGCGGATCTCGTCCCCCGCGAAGAAATAGCCGTCCGGCGCGAGTGTCTCGCTCGTCCACTCGATCTGCCGTTCGCACAGATCGAAGATTTTTTCGTCGGCCAACGCGCTGCTCACCTGGCCCCTGCCGAATATCGCGGCGTGATAGCATGAGAGCGACACGCGTTCCCCTTCCCGGATGCGCGAGCCGGCGGGAACGCCGATCGCGGGGGGCTCGTGGCGCGTATCGTAATTGCCCGGCCATCCGGAACGCCCGAGCGCGGGATCCTCGACACGATCGAAGTCGCGGCCCTCCTCGTACACGGCGCCGCGCCTGCCGGTGACGGCGAGGGGGAGCGTTCCGCGCCGCAGCACGTTGAGCGTCGGCACGGCGTCGACGCGCAGATCGTCCCACCAGATCTTCCCTGCCTTGGCGCCCCATACTCCGGCGCCCACGATCACGCTCGTATACCCGAGGCTATTGAACGTCACCGATTGCTCGACCCAGTCCGTCGTGAGATCGTCCGCGCTATCGACGCGTCTGAATCCCTGCTCCTCCGGGACGACGAGGTCCTGATATTGCAGCGACCGGCGGGAAACGAGCGCGACGACGCCGAGCATGTCCGCCGTGAGGCGCTCCGCTTTCATCCAGACACGGATCCGGTACTGCTGCCACGGCTTGACCGCGATTCTCTGGAATACCCGGCCCATGCCGTGCTCTTTCCCGAGACCCGTGCTCTCGAAACGGAGAGACGCGCGCCCCTCCCTGAATATCTTCGTATCGACGAACGAGCCCTCTCCCGAGTCGTCCTGCAGGCCGAAGTCCGCGGCGCGATCTCCCCGGTATTCCTCGAACGAACCGTTCCCGACGCCCGCGGGCTGATCGGGAACGAGCCGGTCGCCCCGGCGCACGAGCGCCGCGTCTCTGATCGGGAGCCCCGCGGCGAGGTTGGGATCGTTCGCGAGAAAGGGCTCGCCGTAGCCGAAAGGAAACACGCAGACGACGAGCTCGAGACCGAGCCTCGTCGCCGCCGCGCGCACCTTCGCCGCGTTCCTCTTCCAGCGCTCCGGCTCGTCGAGCAGCGGCCACGTGAGCGTCTTCGTGTCGGAGAGGAGGACGCCGGTGTACTCCGCCGCGCGCGCGCGCAGGAGGATATCTTCTATCTTCCGGACGTTCTCGTCGACGTACAGGTTGGTCGTGATGTAGACCCAGCGCTTCTGCCATTCGCTCGCCGGCGCCGCGCCGGCCGCCGCGGCAAGCAGAAGAACGGCCGAAATCGCGGCGAGCGCCGCCGCGCGGATGAAAGCGCGCAGGTTTTTTCTCATCCGTCCATCACCGCCGAAGCGTTCAATTCACGACCCTGCAGATGAATCCCTTGAGGTAGCTGCTCTCGGGAAAGCTCAGGAGCGTCGGATGGTCGGACGCCTGAGCGAGACGCCTGATGATCTGCGCTTCGCACCCGGCGTCGAGCGCCGCGTCCGAGACGATCTTCTGGAAGAGCTCCGGGCTCATGAGCCCGGAGCACGAGAAGGTGAACAGTATCCCGCCCGGCCCGAGGAGTCTGAAGGCGAGCAGGTTGATATCCTTGTAGCCGCGGCTCGCGCGCGCGAGCTGCGACTGTCGATTCGGCGAACTTGGGCGGATCGAGAACGATGAGATCGAACATGCGGCCCTCGTCGCGCCACTTCCGCAATACGGTGAAGGCGTCCCCGTCGACGTTCTCCAGCATCGACGCGTCGAAGCCGTTGAGCTCCGCGTTCCGCAGGACGAGATCGAGCGCCGGCGCGGAAGAGTCGACGTTCGTCGCCGCGACCGCTCCCGCCGCGAGCGACGCGACGCCGAAGCCCCCTGTATAAGAGAAGCAGTTGAGCATCGCGGCGCCGCGCGCGAACTCCGCGATCATGGCGCGGTTTTCGCGCTGATCGAGATAGAATCCGGTTTTGTGCCCATGCTTGAGATCGACGAGGAAGCGGCACGGACCCTCCCGGATCTCGACAAGATCGGGCGGCTCAGCCCCGGCGAGCACGCCCGCGAGCTTCGGGAGCCCCTCCTTCTCGCGCACGTCGGCGTCGGAGCGCTCGTATACTCCCGCGACGCCCTCGAACCGCGAGAGCGCTTCGACGATCGCCGCCTTCCAGTATTCGGCGCCCGTCGTCAGGAACTGCACGACGAGATATTCGCCGTACCGGTCGACTATGATCCCCGGCAGTCCGTCCGATTCCGCGTTGACGAGGCGGACGCCATGAGATTCCTCGCCCGCGAGGAGCGCCGCCCTGGATTCGACCGCCCGTGCGAGACGATCGGCGAAGAACTCCGGAGAGACCTCCTCCTGCGGATCGAACGTCCACACCCGCACGGTCATCTGCGAGCGGGGCGAATAGGCGCCCCGCCCGAGGAGCGCGCCCTCCGCCGTGAGAATATCGACGGTCTCCCCCGCGCGCGGATTCCCCTCGATCCGGGCGATCGCGCCCGAGAATATCCATGGATGCTTTCGCATCAGAGATTTCTCGCGACCGCGCTTGAGAACAATAGCCTTCATGGTTGGAACAGATCCGTCCTCTCCCTGAGCGCCGCGGCGATCGGCACGTCCGCCGGCGCGAGCCTGTATCGTCCGAGGTCGCGGGGATCCACCCATTCGATCGCGTCGTGCGCCGTGAGCAGGAACTCCTCCGATTCGACGTGCGCGCGCAGCGCCACGAGGTCCATCGAGCCGCGCGCGGAGCGGCATTCGTTCCGGGCGATCACCTCCGCCACCGTCGCCTCGACGCCGAGCTCCTCCATGAGCTCGCGCGAGAGGCACTCCTCGAGCGTCTCTCCCGCTTCGACGGCCCCGCCGGGAAACTCCCAGAAGCCCTGGTGGCTGTCTCCCTGCCTCCGCCGCGCGAGGAGCACCTTCCCTTTCGAGATAATGATAGCCGCGGCAACCAGCTTGATCGGCATGATCGACCTGTCGAGAATTCGCGTTCGCCTACTTCGGCTTCTTCACCGTCGACATCTTCAGAAGCGGATAGAGACGGCAGAACCTGACAAACGCCGTGATCAGGAGCATGATCCCGACGATGCCGAGAACGACGGCGAGAACGCCGTGCACCGTCCTGGTCACGAGAAGAATGATGACGACGAAGGCCAGGACAAACCTGATCGCCCGATCGACCGTTCCGATATTGGCCGTCATGAGCGGCCTCCTTTCAGGGTCGACGATCGTACCCGCGAAACAAGACAATCCGAAAATCATTGTGCGGCACATTCGCGCCGCGCGCAAGCCGCAAATTGATCGATTCCGAGACGCGCATCAACAATCGGGACGAGGCGATTCGTCCCGCCCGCGATACAGGAACGAAAGCCCGAGCGGAACGACGATCGCGTACAGCGGCATGAGAAGCCGCACCTCGTACCAGACGCCCCAGAGAGCGACGGCGGCGAGATACGGAGGCGCGAGGAGCGTTGTCCGCTTCACGAATTCGGGAGCGCGCCTGAATCCGGCGACGGCGAATATCCAGAAGGCGCCGAAGACGAGCGCGAGGTGCACGACGGTGCGGAAGATCGCCGGCGAGATCGTGTTTCGCGCGAGCAGCTCCTCGACCGTCACGACGCGGGGAGCGTCTCCGAGAAGCGCTCTCATCCCGAAGAACGCAGCCGCCCATATCGCGGCGTAGCCGACGAAGAGCAGCGCCGCCCTCCCGGCAGCCGGACTATTCGCGCTCTTCTCGCCTTTCGTTCCCGCGAGCGCGACGAGAAACGCCAGCGGAATAAAGAGCGCCGTTTCCCTGTTGAGCGACGCGAGCGCGACGACGAGGGCGAGCAGCCGGTATCGCCTGTCGCGGACGCAGAGAAGCCCCGCGGCGAACAGCCCGGCCTCGAGAACGCTCCACGGCTGGAAGTAATGATCCCTGAGCGCCATCGGCATCGTCGCGGCGGCGAACAATACGCCGACGAGGGCCTGTTCGTTCGAGAACCACGCCCTGAGATATCCGGTGCAGCACTCCGAGCAAGAAAGAAGATCGCAGCGAGATCGAAGAGCGCGTACGCGAGAAGGAACGCCTTGTCCTCCGGGGAGGACCGCGCTCAGCGCGCGCGCGAGCCCCTCGGCGATGAACGGCACGAGCACGCGGTAACGGTACGGCGACTCCGCGGTCCCCCCCAGTATCTGCCCGTGGAGCTCGATGCGTTCCGCGAGATAGGGGCTCCCCACCTGCCGGAAATATATATATGCGAGCACGGCCGAGACGGACAGGATGATTGCGAATGTCGTCCAGTCGGAGCCTGGCTCCGTCCGCGGGCGATTCGGGTGTTTTCATAGTGTTGCCCGATTCCAGGGCGGCGTTCGCCCGCGCGAACGCCGTCGAGTCCCGGCCCGCCCGACACGCGCCATGCGAGCCAGAGCCAGAGCGAACAACGACGAGCAGCCGCCCGTACGACCAGGGAAAGAAATCGAACGTCGGGACGAGGAACGCGAGAAAATATGCGGCTCCGAAGATCGTCCATTCGCCGGCCGACGAAAGCTTCTTCAACAGCACGAGGAAGGGAAGGGCGAGAAAGACGCCGTGGTGCTCCCACATGAGCGGGGAGAGAAGCATCATGAGCGGAAGGAGCGCGGGGACGGCGTTGAGGATTCTCCCCTTCTCCAGATCCCCTTCATAGAACGTCTCTCGCCGCACGTTCCTCGAAACGACGGCGAGCGCCGCTGCGGCGGTCAGAATCTTCAGAGGCGCCACGAAATATTGAACGAGGCTTTGCCCGGCGCCGAGCGAGGCGAACAGCGCGCGCACGAACGAATCGAGCGAATTCTCCCGGAAGCTGGGATCCCCGGCGCCATAGAGCGCTCCCACATTCGCCAGAAAATCGCGGTAGGGGGAAATACCGACGGCGGCGACGGTCAAAGCCGCGACGCCGAGCGTAAAGGCGGCGAACCACGCGAGCCAGCGCCAGTCCCTCTGTATGAGAAACGCGAGAACGAGAACGGCCGGCGACGCCTTGAAGTGCACGGCGAGGCTCAACGCCAGGGCCGAAAACGCGACCGATCGCGGATAGAGAAGAAGCGCGACGAGAATCAGATTCATCACGTGGATGTTGACCTGGACGTAGCAGAGCGTCCGGATGACCGGCACGTTGACGATGAGGAATGCGGCCGTGACGAGCGCGGCGAGGCGCGGCGAAAAACCGTAACGCTTCAGCGCCGCGTGCAGCAGAAAGAAGAACGCGAAGAGGGAACATGCGTTCAGCAGCCAGCAGATATCGAAGATCGCTCTCCCGCCGAGCGGCACGAGAGGCTTGAGCAGGGTCGCCCAGAGCGGCGGATAGAGATAACGCGCGTGAAGACGCTCGCCCTGGAAAAGGTTGGAGGCCGCCTCGATATAATCGGGTATGTCGCCATACACGATGCGCTCTCGAAGAAAATTGACGTAGAGCAGGGCGACGGCGAAGAAGCACGCGGCGGTGAGGGCGTTGCCCGAATTGATGCGCCGGGTGGCGAGCAGAAAGAGAAAGGCGCCCGCCAGAAGCCACGCGAGAGCGGTCGAAAGAAACGTGATCGAGACGTCGGAGAGCGGCCCTTGCCGGATGACTTCCGCGAGTCCCGCGACGCCGCGGGCACGATACACGACGAGGACCGCCGCGATCGCCACGACGGTGATCGCGCTCCATGCAAGTGCCGCTGCATGTGACGGCGATAGACGGCGCATGTGTTCCCGCAAGCTGCCCCCGCAAAACGATAAAGCCTGCCGCCATTATACCGCACGCCCTGGCGGCAGGCCATTATGTTTTATTCGCGGACAGGCTGCGCGAACAACCTGGCGGTCTCGTCCTTGGCGAGCACCCAGATGCAATAGATCCCGAGCGCGGTGCCGATCGGGAAGTTGAAAAGATCGAGAACGGAATGAACCATGACGAGGTATCGCGCCCAGTTCTTCCGCTTCAGTATCCCGACGCCTCCGACGATGTCGAGCACGGCAAACAGCATGAAGAAGAACGAAAGCGGTATCGCAATCGCCGTGAGTATCACAAGCGCCTCGCCGTCGCCGTCGACGCATTGGGCGATGACCCCGGGGCCCACCATGAACAGAAAGATGATCCCGGCGATCATGATCCCCATGATGGCGGAGCCGATCCTGAGCGCGGCGACTACAGTGATGTGTTGCTGCATTATCGTTTCCTCCTCTCTCCTCCAAGAACGTTCGCGGCGCCCGGATTGTTGCATTTATTCATTCTTCGCTGCAACCATTCGCCTCGCGGGCGCGTAATAGAGAACATAGGGTCGCTCAATAATGGAGGTGCGAGAAAATGAAGCGGAACGCCATTCTGGCCTGCGCCGCTATTTTCGTAATTGCAGCCGCATCAACGGGTTTCGCCGACAGCACGGGGAGGCTGTACGGAAAGCTCACCACCGTCGACGGAGACGTCTACGAGGGGCTCATCCGCTGGGACAAGAACGAGGCCTCCTGGACCGATATTCTCAACGGTAACAAGGACATTCATCGACGCCATGGTTCGAGTCGCCGCCACGAGAGAGTCCAGGTGTTCGGTATTACGATCGGAGAACGCTGGGACTCGGACGGGGGGGACGATAACGTCCAATCGGGTCTCTGCTTCGGCCACATCAAGAAGATCGAGCCGCTTCGCGGCGACGCCGTGCGCCTGACGCTCAAGTCGGGCGAGCAGGTGCGCCTCGAGGGCGGTTCGACGGACATCGGGGGAGAGATCCGCGGGATCGTCATCGAGGACTCGAAGGAAGGCGAGATCGAATTCGACTGGGACGAAGTCGAGAGCGTCGAGCTGCTTCAGGGACCGGCCGGCCTCACGTCGGAGTTCGGCGAGCGACTCTACGGCACGATGACGACGCGGCACGGCGACGAGTACACGGGCTGGGTGAGTTGGGACGCGGACGAGCTCTTTACGAAGGACGTTCTTGACGGCGAGTACAAGGATCACACGCGCAAGATCGCTTTCGGCAAGATAAAATCCATCGAACGACGCAGCTCCAACGGAGCCACGCTGACCCTGGCGAACGGCGACAAGATCGTTCTCCGCGAAACGAACGACGTCGACGACTCGAATCGCGGCATCGCCGTCTACGATCCCGCGATCGGCCAGATCACGGCCGACTGGGACGAATTCAAGAATCTCGAGTTCAAAGCGCCGCCCGCGTCCGTCGCGTACGACCGTTTCGACGGCGGCAAGCGTCTCGAAGGCACCGCGTACGCCGACGACGGCCAGAAATACTCCGGCGCGATCCGCTGGGACGACGACGAGGAATTCACGTGGGAAATACTCGACGGCGAGTATCGCGAGCTCGCGTTCGATATCGAGTTCGGGAACATCAAGGAGATCAAGCCGGTCGGCTTTCATGCGGCTATCGTGACGCTATGGGACGGCCGCAGCTTCAAGCTGCGCGGCTCGAACGACGTCGACGACGACAACAACGGAATATACGTCAAGACGAGCGGGGGAAAGGAGATCGAGATCGAATGGGGCGAATTGGACAGGGTCGAGTTCGCGCGTTAGCGGCCGCGCGGGCCGGGCGATCTCCTACACGTTCCACTTGAACCGGTAGCGGCAGCAAGAGCCGCCTTTGGCGCGGCACTCCTCCTCGACCGCCTCGACGTTCCGCGCGCCGCACATCCTGAGCGCTTCCTTGTGAAATCCGATAACGGTGAGACAATCGGGAACCGAGAATGTCTTGGCCTCGTAGGTCGTCATGACTCCCGAGTTCGGGCCGGTCTGCGCGTATTCGCGGCGCCCGGTATCGTAATAGAACTTGTAAATGACGTCGGATTTCTTGAGAAATGCCTGCGGATCGCCGGGCGCGAGAAACGACTTGTGAACTTTCGTCAGGCCCCGCTGAGCCGATTTGGCGCCGATATCCTCGAAGATCTTCTCCTTGCCTTCACCGAGCACGTTGACGATTGCGCGATCGAGGCGTTCGCCGAGCTCGAACGGATACCACTTCGCCGTCAGGATCAGATCGCCGAGCGCTTTGCGATCCTCGGGCGGCAGGACCTCAAGGACCTTCAGCCAGGCATCCTTGCCGAAATGCTCTTCGACGAACTCCTTGCGAGCCTGAATCACAAGCCCTTTGATTTCCATCGCCAAACCCCTCTCGCGGCTCGATGACGCTGCCCCGAGCCGATCGACGGACAAGAGCTTCTGCAAGCTCCGTGCCGCAGCCTATCGTCCCCCGATCGCGAGGACCTTCGCGCCGCGGATCTTTCTCTCCTTGAGCTCGAGAAGCGCTCTGTTCGCCTCTTCCAGGGGGAACTTCTCTATCTCCGGCATGATCGGAATCGCCGCGGCGAGATCGAGAAATTCTCTCACGTCGGCGCGCGTCACGTTGGCCACGCTCTTGATCTCCCGCTCCATCCAGAGATGAGCCGGATAATCGAGCCGGAGGAGCGAGTCCTTGTCCCTCTCTTCCTTGCGTATCGCGTTTATCACGAGACGGCCGCCGGGCGCGAGATTCTTCAACGCTTCGACGACCGGCCTCCACGCGGGGGTCGTATCGATAGCGGCCGCGAGCGGCTCGGGAGCGTCCTCGCCGATGTCCCCCGCCCAATGTGCGCCGAGCTCCAGCGCGAAGGCGCGCTCCTGAGCGCTTCTCGAAAAGACGAACACACGCGAGGCCGGATACCGGCTCCGCGCCATCATGAGCACGAGATGTCCCGAGGCGCCGAATCCCGTGAGCCCGAGGCTCCGCCCGTTCTCGATGTTCGCGAGGCGGAGCGAGCGATATCCGACCGCGCCCGCGCAGAGAAGCGGCGCCGCCTGGGCGTCTGAAAAAATCGCGGGGATACGATAGGCGAAATCCTCTCGCACCGTCATGTACTCCGCGTAGCCGCCGTTCGCGTCGCGGCCTGTCGCCATGAAATCGGCGCACAGATTCTCCTTGCCGCTCAGGCAGAGCTCGCACTTCCCGCACGCCGAGTGGATCCACGCGACGCCGACGCGCTCGCCGGCGCGGAAGATCTTCGCGTCGCCTCCCGTCCGCGCGACGCGCCCGACGACCTGGTGCCCGGGGACGACCGGCAGGCGCGGCGGCGGCGTTCTCCCCTCGATCTCGTCCAGCTCCGTATGACAGACGCCGCACGCGGCAATCTTGATAAGAATCTCGTTGTCCGCCGGGACGGGATCGGGCAGCTCGATCAACGCGAGGGGCGCCGCGTTATCCTCGAAGCTCGAGATCTTCTGCAGCACCATCGCTTTCATTTCGACCTCTTCGGGTCGGAAACCTCGGTCTCTTTCCATTCGCCGGGCTCGAGATCGCCCAGCTCCCACCGGCCGACGCGGATGCGAATCAGCCGCAGCGTCGGATGGCCGACCGCGGCAGTCATCCTGCGCACCTGCCGGTTCCGACCCTCCGCGATCGTGAGCTCGAGCCACGCCGTGGGAACGTTCTTTCGATACCGTATGGCCGGCACGCGCGGGCGAATGTCCGGAGGCTCGACGAGCCTCGCCTTCGCCGGCAGCGTGATCCCGTCCTGAAGCCGCACGCCGCGCCGCAGGCGATCGAGCGCATCCCGTCCGGGCGAGCCCTCCACCTGCACGAGATACGTTTTCTCCGTTTTGCGGCGGGGATCGGTGATGAGATGTTGCAGAGCGCCCGAGTCGGTCAGAAGCAGCAGGCCCTCGCTGTCGTAATCGAGCCTCCCCGCCGGATACACTCCCGGAACGTCGATAAAATCGGCGAGCGTGCTCCGCCCGGGGCGCTCCTCGCTGAACTGGCAGAGCACCCGGAACGGCTTGTTGAACAGCATCAGTTTATTCTTGTGCGCTTTCAAGACGATACACACTTAGGAAAAACTCTTTTCCGCTCGCGAGCGTCTCTCGCGCGGATCTCACCTCGGAAAATCCATGTTCTCGAACGAGGCGCCCGAGGAGCGCGGGATCGACGAGATGTATCGCCGGTTCGAGCACCCGCACGCTCGCAAAACCCGTTTCCGACACGTTGCCGCCCGAGCCGTGCGGCAGCTGCAGCACGACGGCGAGTATGCCGCCCGGCTTCAGCCATCGCGAGACCTTCTCCACGGCGGAGACCGGATCGACGTATTCGAAAAAGAGCGCCGCATGGACGAAATCGACCGAAGCGGCATCGAGATCGAACGAAGCGAAATCCGCGCAGACGAGCTCCAGTCCGGGGATATTCCCCCCGTGCCGTTCGCGGCATAGATCCAGATACTCCCGATTGATGTCGAGGCCGACGAGCTTTTGAAGGCGCCCGCGCTCGATATGCTCGAGCCCGTTGCCGGTCGCGCATCCGAGAAGCGACGAGCGACTCGGGCTCGAACTCGCGCATGAGCTCGCCGAAGACCCGGCTCAGAAACTCGAGCTGGCGCACGCCGGGGCTTCCCATGTGCCCCTCGTAATCGGCCGCCGGCACCGAGAGCCAGGGGTTTGACATATCCTTTCGATTCGTCATCTCTCTTCCATGATCCGGCCCGCTCACCGGAACAGCGGCGGATGCTTCAGGTGATATTCGGTCGCGTCCTGGTACGCTTTCGCGACGGCGAGGAGCTTCGCCTCGCCGAAAAGCCTCCCCATGAACGTAATGCTCGTCGGGCGTTCTTTCTCGTCGAAACCGTTCGGCAGGACGACGCAGGGGTGTCCGGTGAGATTCGTGAGGAGCAGGTTGCTTCCGCCGAAAGACGGAGACAGCCAGACGTCCACGTCGAGCTTCTGCATATCCTGGATAATGAGATACCGCAGGCGGTTCGCCTGGATATATTCGACCGCCGGAATGAATCGCGAGGCGCGAAAGACGTTCGGCCAGGCGTCGCGCGTCTGCCGCACCATCAGATCGTCGCGCCCCGAGCGCGTGAGATCGTCGAACGCCGCCGCGGCCTCGGCGCTCAGGATGAACGCGATCGCGTCGACCGGGTAATCGGGAAGCTCGATCGGGAAGAGCTCGCAGCCGATCTCGCGGAGACACACAAGCGTGGCGGCGTCGTTGGCCTTGTTGTCGTAATCCTCTTCGAAGAGCTTCTTCAGATAGCCGACCCGGAGTTTCTTGATGTTGACGTTCGGATCGTAGTTGAACGGCGCGGCGATCAGGGTCTGGTCGATCCCGTCCGCGCCGCGTATCGCGTCGAACACGATCGCGCAGTCCTCGACCGTCCGGCAGATCGGCCCGATCTTGTCCATCGACCAGCTGAGCGCCATCGCGCCCGTGCGGCTCACGCGTCCGTACGTGGGCCTGAGCCCCGTGTCGCCGCATCGCGTCGACGGAGAGACGATCGAGCCCCACGTCTCCGTACCGATGGCGAAAGCGACGAGACCCGCCGCCGTCGCGGCGGCCGAGCCCGCCGACGAGCCGCTCGACCCCTGCTCGAGGTTCCACGGGTTGCGGGTTTTCCCGCCGAACCAGACGTCCCCCCAGGCGAGGGCGCCCATGGTGAGCTTGGCGACGAGCACGGCGCCCGCGTCGTCGAGCTTCCCGATCACCGTCGCGTCTTCGTCGATAACCTGATCCTTGTACGGCATCGCGCCCCACGTCGTCCGGTAGCCCTTGACTGCGAGAAGGTCTTTCGCGCCGTACGGAATGCCGTGCAGGAGACCGCGGTATTTCCCATTCGAGATTTCTTCGTCGGCATGTTTCGCATGCGCCAGCGCCCGCTCCTCCGTGAGAGCGATCACGCACTCGAGCTTCGGGCCGAATTTCTTGAGGCGCTCGAGATACATCTTCGTGAGCTCCGTCGAGCTGACCTTCTTCGTGCGTATCAGCTCGGCGAGATCGCGCACGGGCCAGAACGCGAGATCCTCGAGATTCGCCGGCCTCTCGAGCCTGCTCGCCTTGCTCGCGACGAAGTGCCGTTCATTCTTCTCGATCTTGAAGCCGGCGGGAATCGGATTGAACTCCATCGCGGGCGGAATCGAGTTCGGAATCTCGACCGCCCTGAGCGCCAGATAGCTCTTCAGATTGTCGATCAGGTCCTGCAGCATCGAGTCGCGCTCGGCTTGAGTGAACTCGAGCCCGACGATCTTCTCGGCGCCGGCGATATTCTCCGTCTTGATCTGGAGCGTATCCCCGCCCGCCGCCAATGCGACACCGGCCATGGCGACGAACGCGACAACCGTTAGTAGCCCGATGCATCTGCGCATCACAGCCCCCTTGCCGTTCGAGTATTCATGCTCCCGCAGTATAGCCCTGATTGTCGCGTGTTCCATGATCTCCGATCCCAATCGCGACACCGGGCGATTTTCGGCTCCTAGTCCCAGCCGCTAATGTCAGGCCCTGCGGCTATTAACAACACAAGGGCAAAAATCCCCATCACCGCCACAGCGGCCGTTATCCCAATCACCGTCAAGGGAATTGAAGCCTTGGATATCTCGAGGGATTTGACGTAGTCCCACGGAATGACGACCGGCGTAACGACCGACCTCTTGAATGTGCTCATTTCAAAATGCGAGGTTTTGTATGATTCTACTTCGAGAATAACAAGCGTGCTGTCCGTCACGGCGAATTTCTTGAACTCGTAGACACGCTTGTCTTTTGTCGTGAGCCGGTACGTCTTGTTCCCCGCGGGGTCCGCTGCTTTATAGTCCGCGTCCGGTATCGGTCTCATGGTCGCGCATGACGATTCGAGGAGGAACAGGACCCCGGCGAATAACATCCAATGCTTGCCTGCGTTTTCCATGAGACTTCTCATTTTCCGCCCCCCCTTTCGCACTAGCCACCCCTCTTGGCCAGAATCTCGTCGCACCTCTTGTTGACGTAGCTCATGTAATCGTCGACATAGTTACGCGCGGGGAGAAGGGGCCGCTCGAGCTCCGCGATCGTATCCGTCGAGAGCCGCGAATGTTCCACCATCTCGCGCCCCGCTATTTCGACCAACAGCTTGTACTGCGCGATCAGCGGCTGCAGCTCCGGAGCAGGCGCGGTCAGCACCCCTCCGCCGTCGCGGTATATTTCCGCTATCAGGTCGGCGCTGATGTTCCGCGCCACCCTTCTGAAGAGAAGACGCATCACCTGGAAATGGCTCTGCTGCGGAAAGCCGCAATTCGAGATGACCGCGATCTTTCTCGGCTTCTTGTTCCGCATCACGTGGCGGCACTCGCCGTTTTCGTCCTTCTCCCAGTGCGGGTCGCCGATCGGTATGAGCCGGTCCATGAAATTCTTCATGAGCCCCGTGACATTATCCACATAGACCGGCGTCGCGAACACGACGACGTCCGAGGCGATCACTTTCTCGAGAAGCTCGTCCATGTCGTCGCGCTGGGAGCATTTTCCCGGCGTCGCCAACCAGCACGCGTTGCAGGCGGTGCAGGGCTCGATCTTCTTCTTCGCGAGGAAAACGTTCTCCGTTTCGGCCCCCGCCGCTCGCGCCCCCGCGAGAAACGCGTCCACGATGACGTGCGTATTTCCACGCTCCGCTTTCGGACTTCCGTTGAATGCCGTTATTTTCATCGAACCGTCCCTTTCCGCGCGTGCCGTTCACTGCGCGAACGAAAAATGCATCTGAACGATGACCCACATTCCGTCGCGTTTTTCCAGGACTCCCGTCCAGCGCGTGTTCCGCCAGGCGTACGGCTTCCCGTTGTACTCTCCAAAATCGTCCAGGATCGCCGAATACCAGGCGACGTCGCCCGACTTCGATATATTGATCCGCATGTCGCGCATCGAGGAGCCGGTGGCCTTGAAGGCGTCCTGCATGAAGACTTCGTTCACCATTTCCTTGAATGCGTCGAACCCGACGATCGTGCTCGCGGAATCGGGATGAAAGATGAAGAAGCTCGAATCCTGCGCCACCGAATTGAAGAGCAGGTCGCTGTTCTTCTCGAGCGCCCACGTTATCGAGTTGCCGACGACCCGCGCGACCTCCTTCCGGTCCTGCGCGGCATTCCTAGGTGAAGTCTTCGCGCACGAGAGAATGATAATGCACACGAGCGCCAGAAGCGCCGCGCCATATTTACGCCTCGTCATACAACGTCCCCTTTCGATCCAAAGCGGTTCTCCTGTGCCCGGGGCCGGGCGAACGACCGATCCCGGGGTCATATTCGCGTGATCGGGAAAGTCGCGAGTTTCTTTTCTTCTATAACGGCGTCCACGCGCGCGCTCCTGTTGAGATACAGCAGAACGATCCGATGCCGGGCGTCGAGCGGAATCTCCAGGATCTTCGCGTCGACGGAAAGAGACCCGTCGTCGACGTTCTGCACCATGAACGATCTCCCGAGATCCGCGATCGAGAATCCGGCCGCTTCGCGCGGCGCATCGACGGGCTCGACGAGCGGATGACCGATCACGAGATTCACGCCGCGGTCGTTGAGATACGCGAGCGTCGCGGCGCGCCGATGCCCCGCCCGCGGGCCGATGATCGCGCCGCTGCGAGCCACCCATGCGTCGTTCATCCCGAGCATGTCCACCGCCGGGAGCTGCGAGTAATACGGAATCGCTCCAGCCGCGGTCGTCGCGAGTGTCACGTCCCCCTCGGGGAAGAGCTCGCCGAGAACCTTTCCGGCCAGCTCCCAACGCCCGCTCTCGCCGGTGATATAGTCCCGCAGTTTCCGCACCGACTCGACGCCCGGGGTGCCGCGAAACGTGACGGCATGAAAGAGGGAACAGAGCAGCAGCATGGTCACGAACGCCGCTTGAATCCTCCGGTTCCGAAAGGCGCTCAGCGTCGCCACCGTCAGAATGAATACGAGCGGAAGCACGGGAACGACGAACCTGAACTCCATGAAATCCCCGCCGACCCTCACGACATACAGGAACCACAACGCGCATATGAACGCAAGCAAGCGCGCCCCGCGCCGGGCGAGAACGTCCCTGAGCATGAAAAGAAAAACGAAGGCGACGGGCAGCAGGCAGTACGTCTTGGAGAATTCGAAGAGATAGAGAACGCCTCCCTTGAAGATCTCGAGAGAGAACATCGTTCCCTTGGCGTAGTAGGAGTTCGGAAGCCAGCTTCCATAATATACATGTTTCCAGAGAAGCCACGATCCGACGACGAGGAGCGCCGGAAGCACGAGAGCAGCTCTCGCGGCGCGAGCGAACGGATTGATCAGGAGATAGACGAAGAATAACGAAGACCGGAATCGCCGAATCGAGTCTCGTGAGAAGCACCGCGGCGCACAGAACCGAGAACGCAGCGGAGCGTCCGACGCTCCGGAGATTCTGCTCCGCGATCGAGAAGGCCAGGGAGACGCTCGCGACGATCAGGAAGGTCTGCATCTGCGTTTCGAGACCGCTCGTCGCGAACGCGCTGAAGGTGTAGTTCGTCCCGAGAAGCGCCACGGTCAAAAGCGCGGCGCGGCGGGATTGAAACAGGCGGGCCGCCAAACGGTATGTGAAGAGAAGCGTCAAGAGCGCGAACAGAAGGCCGAGGATCTTCGAGGCCGGCACCGGATCGGCGCCCGCCGCGATCGCGGCCGCCATGACGAGCGTCCAGAGAAAGTTCGTGTACCCCTCGATCCTCTCGCTCGTTCCCGTATTCCACGCGAGCTCGTGCGACTCGACGAGGTTGCGCGCGTACCGAAACGAGATAAACGCGTCATCCGTCACGAACGAATTCGCGATCGCGAGAAGCATGACGGCGACGATCACGATCGCGGCGGCGGCCTTGCCGTCCGCGGCCGTCTGAAGCCGATCCGAAATACTCGAGAATTTCATATGTAATCGTATCCACCCGGAGGCGGGTCATTCCTATCGAGCCGGATCGATCCCTACCCGACCTTGCCGTCCCCGTCGAAATCGGCCTTGTTGATCTCCTCGAGCTTCTTGACCAGATTCCGCAGCGTGTTCTGCGTCGCGGCGACCTGGTCCTCGAGGAATTTGACGCGGTCATCGACCGAATCGGATTTGCGTTTCTGCCCGTACATCAAACCCGTCTGCACGATTTCCCACAGAATGCCCATGCGATTCCTCCGTTCGTGTTTACGCCCGGCGCGCCGGCCCGACGGCCATCCGATGGAGATCCATGTGGGCGAGCTTCAGCGTCTCGACGCGCACAAAGCCGGCCCGCTTCGCCATCTCCACAATCGCTTCCTGCGTGAGGCGGTGCTCGAGCGGCGGCCCCTGCTCTTCTCGCGCGTAGGGCCATTCCAGGACGACGACCCTCGCCGTCGATACCCTTCGAGCCTCGCCGAGAGCTCCTGCCGGATCGTCCGTCTCGTGCAGGACATGCCCCAGGAAGGCGACGTCGAAGGCTCCGTCCCCATAGGGAATCGCCTCCGCGGAAGCTTGTATGAACTCCGCACCCGGGACGAGCCGGCCGGCCATCTGCAGCAATGCGGCGCTGGTATCTATCCCCGCGACCTCGAGCCCCCTCGCCGCGAACGCCTCAGCGAAGACTCCGGTGCCCGTGCCGACGTCGAGCACGCGGGGCGCCGTCAGCCCCTCGACGCTGAGCGCGACGACCCGGTCGACTTCGAGGAGAGCAATCCTCTCGGCGGATCGCAGGCGCTCGGCCTCACCGTGAAAACGCCGTTCGTGTTCTTTCTCAGACATGGTTCATGGTGTCGTTATTCGAAGGATTCACTTCGCCTCATCGACCATCCGGATAATCTTTTCCTCGACCTCTTCGGCAACCTGGACCAATGCGGGATCCTGCGACAGCGCCGAAAGCATTTGCACGGGCTTTATAAAGGCGATCATCGTCTTGCCGTTGTCCGTAAATACCGAGATGCGACACGGCAGGGCCATATTCAGGCGCATATCGGCAGCCAGGACCTTTGCGGCCTGGCCCGGATTGCACACCTCGAACACCTTGCACTGTTCTTGAAATGCGACCCCCTTGCCGCGAAGCGTCGCCCCCAGGTCGTGGATATGCAGCACGCCGAAGCCATAATGCTTGACCGCCGCTTCAAGGTCCGTCGACGCTCGATCGAATGATTTATGCGTTTCAACAATGTAATACATAACACCACCTCACGCCGAGTCAGGCATCCGGTTTCTCGCTCGACCATTCTTGCCGATCAAATAGAACGCAAGGAGCCGCCGCGAGCAAGCAAATAATGTCTGCCATTGCGACAATATCAACAGCCGGGACTTATTTCTTCGTATAGCTCTTCCTGAATGCTCAACGCTTCGCGTTCACCAGCGGTCGTCAGCTGTATGCGGAGTTAGACCTAATCTCCGGCTACAACTGGCCTATTAGTATCTCGAGATTAACTCCACCATAATTCTTATGCTCATTAAGATTTAAGTATGGATATGCGCCGATGCCAAAATGTTTGGTAATCCGCGCATAGAGCTGGCTACCCAATAGACACCCGATCACCGTCTCAACAGTCTCATATTCTCCCTCTGGCCCAAGGATTGTCTCTCTTGTTTCATAGCAGCGCTTGCCCATAGTCAGACCTAATCCTGCTTCAAGGGTTATCAAAGTTCTTTGTCCCCCGAATGAATATCCGATAAGAATCCCCAATTCATTAAAATCATACGCACCTATGCTTGGCTCGACGAATGGCCAAACTTCCTTCTCGGTATGCAAATATTTAACCGATGCCACTATCTTATCGTATCTTTGGGTAATATGAAGATCAGCCGACATTCCGAGTGAAGAAGAGCCGACTCCTAGACCAACAAATGTCTTTGGATGATAATCTTTCGCAAGTATCCAATCGGGCGACAGTACCGCTACCATGAATATCAGCAAACTAAGTTTTCGCATCTTCATTTCTTATCCAAGGTCCAACACCGGCATCAGCTGCGGCCGCGTCCGCCGCCCCGGCGGGCCGGCGCGCCGCGTGCTCCGCAGGCGGCGTGACGGCAGCGGCCGTCAGCTGAATGCGGAGTTAGACAGTATCTCTTGAATCCCCTATGCCACTCTCAGCGGAGTCAATTCAGTTCGTTTGAGCGCAGGCAGGCCGAACTCTCTCAGCACGCGATTGAAGAGCGAGGCAGTAATTTGCCCAGGCGCCGTGATCTCGATTCCTATCGGTTTTCCGTTTCGGCCGATATCGATCACCAATCCCGGCTCAATCCGCATTGTGCGAACGCTCTTATCGCCAGGTCGACGAGGCAGGTAGTAATACCCCGCGATCGGTCGCCCACGCAGAAACGTCACTTCCAAATACGCTTCCTTCATGTCATTTCTCCCCAAATGGATAGGCCGTCACGATTACGAGTCGCTTCATCTCGGCATCGGGCTCAACTATGACTTCCCACGTCCTGCTTCTATAATATGCAACTATAACCCATCGCCCTTCAACAATATCCGGCCGATAACCCCTGGCGCCTTCGAGCATCTTGCGAAGGCCGATCTCCGTAAACCCACGATCAACCATCCGCTTGAGCACATGCGGGCTGAGCTCAAGATCCCAATTCCACCAATCCGGCCACCGACGTCGAATCATATGCTAACGCCATTCTATCACAAAAAGTCCGGACAGAATCGAGTATTTCTGTCTAACACCGGCATCAGCTGCGGCCGCGTCCGCCGCCCCGGCGGGCCGGCGCGCCGCGTGCTCCGCAGGCGGCGTGACGGCAGCGGCCGTCAGCTGCATGCGGAGTTCGGCGGTCGGCCTTCGCATTCAGCGACTCGCACATCACTTCTCCTCAAGCCTGAGAAACCGAACCGCATTGTTATAGAAGATGTCCCGCTTCTCCTCTTCTGTCAGAAAAGCGGCTGATTCGATCCCTTCAACGGCCATCCCGATGGCCTCGGGCCACACCATCTGGTCTGATCCAAAGAGCAGCCGCTTGCCGAAGCCAGCGACGATGAGTTCCCGCAGGTAGGTGTGGAATTCCTCTCGAGGGATGATCCAATTGATCGTAGCGAGATCGGCGTAGACCTGCGGGTACACCGACAGGATTGCCTTCGTTTCCTGAAGGTACGGCCACCCGCCATGCATCAGGTAGATGCGTAACCGTGGGTGGCGAATGAGCACTTCCTCAACGAGGGCCGGGTTTCCGAGCGTCACACGGAAATTCGGGCAGCACGGATCGTATGGCGTTCCCTGGGGACCAAGCCCCGTGTGGATCCCGACTGGGATGTCCATTTCTTCGGCGAGAGCGTAGTAGGGCTCCATGCGAGGGTCGTTTGGCGCCATACCTCTATGTTGCAGGATCAACTCGCCCAGAACGTGCACGCGACCCGCTTGCATTTCGGCGCGAAGTCTCACGAGGTCAGGTAGAGGACCCGCCTCGTCCACCCACGCGCTAATTATGATCCTGTCCGGAGCGACCTCATGCCACTGGCCGACCGTTTCTGGTGGCCCGCTGGTGACAGCCTTCACGATGTTGTAGCGCTCGAGCTCCGCCAAGGTCATGTCGCGAAGTTCGGCGCTCGTTCTCGCAGCAGACGGTCGCCCGGTGACGGGATTCACTTCGGGGGGCTCTCCATCGTCCAGCCCGTAGGCATGAAGGTGCATGTCGATGATGGGTAGTCTGCGACTGTCGATTTTCGTTTTGGATGCCGCGGGGTCCAAGCAAAGCGCGACCGCCACAAGAAGGAATACCAGCGTGGTCGACCTTTTCATGAGATCCTCCTTCGAACCCGCGTACAATCCGTCGAACACCGGCATCAGCGGCGGCCGCGTCCGCCGCCCCGGCGGGCCGGCGCGCCGCGTGCTCCGCATGCGGCGTGACGGCAGCGGCCGTCAGCTGCATGCAGAGTTAGACCGCTCGCCTCTCCCCATCAGTCCTTCAGGAACTGCAGAAACTCGACTGGTGCACCTTCACATGCAATGAACGCCACAATCACTCCCGCTGACGGGCTATTGGGCTCGATGAGGATCTCGTGCCCAACAAGGGCGGATCCCAGATCATCGACCTCAAAGGCCACATGAGGAACGGTCTTCACAAGCTCCGGAAGCTGACACTCCGCCTCGAACCGCATCCACTGAATTCCATAAGGATTGTTCTCGTGGTCCGTGCAGAACACCTTGAGCTCCGCGAGATAGGTCTCCCCAGGCTGCGGGGTGACCGTCGGAATCCCGATGTGATGGTACTTCCTCAAAGCTCTCCTACCTTCGTTCTCGCAGCAAGCGGCCTAACGTTTGTTTAACCTGCAAAGGCGCTTGGCGCGGACCTGGCGCAAGCCAGGCGCGTGACAAGCGACTTAGTCAGGTTCAAACTCTTGTTAGGCAACGTTCAGCTACCCAGCGGACGCCTCACGAGTTGTGCGACCAGGGTATACAACCAATTCGAATGGCCACTCGCGCTCCATCCATTCCCGAACTGCGGACTCAAGCACCGGGTCGAGTCCGGTGTCGTAAGATGACTGCCGAACCCACATAAAGACCGCTGCGTCCGCCCCGCGGCGCCCCTTGTTGATATACACACAACCGAGTACTCGCTCCTCATCCGGCGACACGACCGTGAATGTAAAACTCTTTCGCTGCTCGAAGCGTCGTTCTTTCTTCGCCAGGTCACTCCTGTTTTGCTCCAGGGTGAACGAAGCGGTCGGCCAGCGGTCACCCAGCAGGGCAGCATGGATAAGGTCAACGCTCTCGACTACCGCCGCATAGTCCTTTTCCGCATCGGCGACGGTGATTGGACGCACTCGGAAATCTGCTGTCTCGAAGCCTGTGGGAATTTCGATGTCGCGAGGAACGAACTCTGAAGAACCGCAACCCGCCACAACCAACAACAGCAGGCAGTAGGCCACCCTTCTCATCTCATTCCTCCCATTCGGCAAATCACCGTTCGCCAAACAATGAACAGACACTCGGCAGAACGCTCAAGCGCTTCCGAGTTTGCCTAACACAGGCATCAGCTGCGGCCGCGTCCGCCGCCTCGGCGGGCCGGCGCGCCATGTGCTCCGCAGGCGGCGTGACGGCAGCGGCCGTCGGCTGCATGCGGAGTTAAAATGAATTGCTATTTCAATCACTCAACTTCAAAGCATGCCCTTTCCTCCGGAGTTCTCTCGTTCCGGATCAGCATGGAATCAGCATTCGAAAACGGAGCGTCCTAACGACAGAGAATAACCTTAGCTACTACACTCTTGCCTTTCGAATGAGCTCGACAAAAATAGACACCTGAACCTATGTTATTCGGCGAGTTGTCTGCCATATTCCATCTATAGGAGTATCTGCCGGGCTCCAGGACACCGTTCCATATCTGCGCCACTCGGCGCCCGTCCACACTGAAGATATCAACCGTGAACATATCCGCGCTGTACGCTTCAAGTTCAATGTTGAGAATTTCGGAGAAAGGATTGGGCCAGGCATGAATAGCGGCCACAATCGGGGGCAGCTCGGAGCCATCATAACTCGTCGGAAATAGACTGGATGACCATTTTGGGTCGGAGGCATCTATTCCCTCGGAAAAGCCCAAGTGTCCATTGCGTTCATAGATTGAATGATCTATCAGCGATTGATTCGTGCACTCGCTCATTTGCCAATAGGCAATAAGGTGTGGGTCGCTCCGATCGCTCTCGCCGAGCTCCTGCAAACAGCATCGGAGTATATCCTGGGGAGTTCGCACTTCATTCCAGATTCTAATTTCATCTATGAGTCCAAAAAAGGTCCCATCAGGATATCCCGGAACCCCACCAATTATAATATCATAGGGCAAAGCGGCAAATGATACCGCGGCCAACGCCGAATCCACGATAGAGCCATTGCAGTAAAACATCACCTTTCCTGATCCGGCCTGCCAAGTAACCGCGACGTGTTGCATAATGGGTTGAAGCACGGGGGAAGAGATAACCTCCCCAGAGCCAATCCATAATCTTAGACTTTGGTCGCGTATAGTAAATGACCACGGCGCGTATTGCCCAGCTTCGGTTTGCCGACTAACGAGATTCATGTCGAACCTCGAGGAAAAAGGATAACTCCAAGCCTCAATTGTAAATCCATTGGTTAGATCAAAAAGTGTGTCGGATGGAACAACTGCGATATCATCCACGCCATCGAACCACAGGGCACAGCGAGTCTCCTGAGCATTCAAATTGGAAAAGGCGGAAACCAGGAGCATCATAATGAGGATTCGTTTCAAAGCGTTCTCCTTTCTTAAGTCCCTGTATCTTACCTTACCCTCAATAATAATGACGCCATTCTAACACAAGTGTCAGCTGCGGACGCGTCCGCCGCTCCGGCGGGCCGGCGCGCCACGTGCTCCGCAGGCGGCGTGACGGCAGCGGCCGTCAGCTGCATGCGGAGTTAGGGTTCCGATCATCAACTAGCGACTCTATACTTGGAAACTTCTCGTTCCAGTCGCCCCTTGAGCCGCTCCTTTTCGACCTCGAGATCATAGCGCGTCTGAAGGTTCAGCCAGAAACGGTCGGAGGTGCCAAAGAAACGTGCGAGCCGTAGCGCAGTATCGGCCGTTATGGCTCGCTTGCCGTGAACAATCTCGTTCACACGACGCGCTGGAACCGTGATATCCTTGGCCAAGCGATACTGGCTCAATCCCAGCGGCTTCAGGTATTCCTCGAGGAGTATCTCGCCAGGATGAATCGGTGGTATCTTCCTTGTCGGCATAACTGGCCTCCTAGTGGTAATCTACAATCTCTACTTCGTGAGCGTTCTCGCGTTCCCATCGAAAGCAAATCCGCCATCGATCATTGATCCGGATACTATGTTGCCCGGCACGATTGCCGACGAGCTTTTCGAGCCTGTTTCCGGGTGCGGATCGCAAATCATCCAGGGTTTCAGCCGCATCGAGGAGCAGCAGCTTTCGCAAAGCCCTTCTCTGAATCTCAGGCGACAGACGCCTCGACCCTTCCCCCCCAAATATCTTCTCTGCTTCTCGATCTCGAAAGTTGCGTATCATGGCACTATATTAACGTACCTCGTTAATACTGTCAAGCGTTATTATTCGATCAAGGTAACCCTAACTCAATATAGACAGTTCCGTACTGCGCAGATAGGACTGCGAACTCCCGCTGTATAGCAAAGTCGTTTCCCCTTGGGATTGATTCTATTCTACCACAAATCAACATATTGCATCAAGGGCCGTCGAAACCGGGAGGCGATAGGCTGCAGGCCATTGCATGGATATGCAATAATAGCTGCAGTTATCTATGGTCCCGCGAAGTTACCTGCGCCATCGCCCGCCGCAAGCGCCCGCGCGACGCGTCGCCCCCCTCGGTCCGCCTTGACTTGAATCCGAAGTCCCTGTATTAATGAGGCATGGCGCGTGCGTTGCAAGCGATTATGAACGGAGAAACGTTTTGCGTCGTTCTCGCATCCGTCCTCTTCGCCTTCGCGGCGCCGAGCTGCTGGGACGCGGATAATCCGATGCGCGCAGGTCGCGGAGGGCCAGGCGTGCCCGCCAGGCCGGCTCACAACGTGAATCTCGGCGGCAAGCTCCACGCGACGGGCTACTGCGAGCCCCTTTTGCGCTGCGCCGCGTGTCACGGCGACAGCCTCCAGGGAGGTCCCGTCGGACAGCCTTCATGCACAAAATGTCATGCGGATCATTGGAACCAACCGAACTGCGGAGTGAACAACCACACAATCAATCTCGGCGGCTACCTCCACGCGCCGAACTACTGCCTGCCTCTTCAGAACTGCGCGCAATGCCACGGCGGCGATCTCAGGGGCGGGACAACCGGTCAACCTTCGTGCTATGAATGCCACGACGATAAATGGTCGGGGGGAGAATGCGGAGATTGACGCCGATGCGCCAAAAATATGATCGCCGGAATTTCCTTGTTGTCCTTCTGGTATCGGCCCTGTCGGCCTCAGCCCTTTTTCTTGAAACGTGCCGCCCCCAGCCGCTCAAGCCACCCCCCGCGAGCGAGGGTCGCGTGCGGCAGCCGACCGACACGACCGGGACGGCCGATTCCGGCTTTCTCGACGAGCATGCCAACACGGGCTTTCCTCTTCTCGGCCGCCACCGGGAGATCGCGTGCGACGCCTGCCACGGAGAGACACCGCCGAAACCGAGCTGCGCGAGCTGCCACCGCTCTCCGCACGGAGACGGCTTCAAGAAGACATGCGAGGATTGCCACACGGCCGGGGCTTCCCTTCGCGAACGTCACATTCAAGCACCCGGCGAAGGATCTCTTCGCGTTTCACCAGAATGTCTCCTGCGTGAAGTGCCACGAGGGAAAGAGGTTTCAGAAGGCGAACAGGAATTGCACGAGCTGCCACGAAGATTTTCACAAAGGTTCCCTCGGCGCGGATTGCTACGAGTGCCATCGCTCGCCGGTCTGGAGCGTCACGCGGTTCAATCACAACCAGACCGGATTTCCGCTCATGGGAGCGCACCGCGCCCTCGAGTGCGGCGACTGCCACCGCGATCTGCAATCGTTCAGGATCGTGCCGAGGCCGACGCAGTGCGCGAGCTGCCACGAGGCGGACTATCAGAGCTCCCGCTTCCAGCACGCCGCGTACGGCGCGGGCACGAATTGCCAGGAATGCCACCAGCAGGACGCGTGGTCCTACGCCCACAGCCCGTTCTGGTTCAACGTCCAGACGGGGACGCACGCGGGCGTGGCGTGCGGCACGTGCCACGGGAACGCACAGAATTACGCGGAGTACTCCTGCCACGCATGCCACGCGGGGCACGCCAACGATAACGGCGGCCGCTGCCTCGACTGCCATCCCGGGGGATTTCCTGGAGGCGGCGGTGATTGATCTGCCGGCGAATCGGCAAGCCGGATGGAACAAACGGCCGCGCCCGACGGCGCGCCTCCCCGTCCTGATCGTCGCGTCGATCGTGCTTCTCTCGCATCCGGCGCCGGCGGCCGGCCAATCCCCCGATTCAACGTCGGCGCCCCGGAGCGCCGAAGGATTGAAAGCCAAGGGATACCTGAGCGCTCGCTACGCCTACGTCGGCTCCTCGTCGGCGGCGACCGTTTACAGCGGCATGCGGCTGACCGGATCTCTCCAGATCTCCGCGCTCTCGGACAGAATCGTATTCAAGTATCGCAGCCATCACTGGCTGAACTTCGCGCGCCCCGAGAAGCACTTCCTCGAAAGCGCGTTCGCAAACAGAAACATCATCCACACGGGCTACGTCGAAACCGACGGCCTTCTCGCCCGCGGATTGCGCGCGCGGGTCGGCAGATTCATTCCCGAAATGGATTATTCGAGCTCGCCCGTGATCGACGGAGCGGCCCTTGCCTATGAGCTCCGCGGTTTCACCGTCGGCGGCACGGCGGGACTCATGATCGATCTCTGGGACGGCAGAGAGACGTCGAATGACCTCCTCGCCGCGGCGCACATGAGATACCGGACGGATCGTGTGCGGGCGTCGGCCGGATATCAAAGCTCGGCCTATGCCAACATCAAGCAGCGGGAAGCTCCGGCCGGCTTCAACGTCATGCTGACACGGCGTGTCTGGCTCGAAACGTACGCCGCGTACGACTTCGGATTCGGGGAAACGACCCGCGCCGGGGTCGGGCTGTCGTGGCGCGGCGACCGGGGAAACCTGAGCGTCGCGGCCTCGGAGTGGCGGAATCCCTTCGACCAGCTCTATCTCCTCGACAGAAGCCGGAGCCTCGTTTACTCGGGCCTCTATTCCCGGCCCGCGCCCTCGACCTATCGCGACATCCGCCTGTCGGGCTCCTTCGGCGATGGGGGCTGGGGCGCTCGCGGAGCGCTCTCCTCCATGGCGGGCATCCGTACCGGATGGATGGCGAATGCGTATCTGATGACCCCTTCATTCTACGGATTCGGGCGAACGTCGGCGCTCAGAGCATGAAATCCGATTTTCTCCAATTCTATTCACTGGACGCCATGGTCATGACGCAGGTCCGCAGCTTCTCTCTCCAGGCTCAGATCCAGGCGCGATCGTACGAATGGCTATCCCGGCCTTCGGGCTTCTACAACAGGGACAGCTACTCGGAGATTTCGGCGGAGTATCCTCTGCAGAGACATCTCTACCTCAGCGCGGCCGCCGGAGGGTTCTTCAGAACGCTCGGAGACGAAGGATTCAAGCCGCAGGCCGAGCTGCGCCTCGTCGCGCGGCTTTGAGGCCCGCGATCTCGAGAGCATTCTTCAGCGCACTCCATTCCCCTGTCGCACAGCGAGTTATGCGGCATTCCCCTTGGCTCGCTTTATGCGTGATCCGGTCTCGATGCAGCTTTCGCACGGCTGCAACCGATTCGAGCCTGTGGAGACCAGGGTCGGATAACGCAAAATTCTACTATTGATTGCCGGGAATGGATCGGTCCATGGGAATCCATCATCTGGTCATCGCCCTATTTGTGTCTGCGGCGCTTTGCATTGTTCCGCTTATCGGGCTTATTGCATTCAAGCTCGCCAAGGCGCTGCAATCGGCGGCCCTGGATCGCCGCGTCCGGAAGAACATGCCCCTCGTCGCCCTCATCGCCGCCGAAGAGGCCGTGGCGAGGGAGAGCACCGGCGCCAAGCTCAAACTGCTGGAGGACCGCCTGCTGGCGGAACGGCTCATCGACAACGCGGCCGGGGTCGCCAAGCGGGCCATCGGCGATTTCCGCGAAGTGTACGACGCCGCGGGCGTCACGGAACGCTACGTCGCTCTTCTCGAGAAATCGAAATCGTGGAAAAAGCGCGCCTTCGCCGCCGAGAAGCTCGGGCAGATCGGGTCAGCAAAGGCGCTTCCGGCGCTTCTTTCGATCATCAGGGACGTCAATAACGAAGACGAGGACGTTCGAGGCGCCGCGCTCCGCGCTCTCGGGCGCATCCGCGACGAAAGGGCAATACCGTTCCTCGTCGGAGCGCTCGGGTTTCCCGACACGTGGCTTCCCCCGCGCATCGGAGAGATACTCGTCAGCATCGGCGAACCGGCGATCCCCCCTCTCCAGGCCGAGCTGAAGCGCAATCCCAGCGAACACGTTCGGATGTGGGCCGCGGAGATACTCGGGTGGCTGAACGCGGCGAGCGCCGCCCCGATCCTCATCGATGCGCTTTCGGATATCAGTCCGGAGGTCCGGGCGAAGTCGGCCGGCGCCCTCGGCAAGATCAGGCAACGATCGTTCGGTGAACAGGCTGCTCGAGCTGCTCGTATCCGACCCCGTGCCGTTCGTCAGGATGAAGGCGTCGCAGGCGCTCGGCCTGATCGGGCATCCGGCGGTCATCGATTACCTCGTCAACATTCTCAAGGATCCCGAGTGGTGGGTGCGCGTTCGCGCCGTCGAAGCGCTCGAGAAACTCGGAGACAGGGCCGTTTCGGCTCTGCTGCCGGCGCTGGAGGACGAGGATATCGAGGTTCGCAAGCGCGCCGCGATGGCCCTCGAGCGCATCGGATACGTCGAAAAGATACTCGACGAATACGGACAACCGGAATTCAAGGGCGAGCTGAGAAAGATTCTCTGCCTCGTTGCCGAAGCCGGCATCATCGAGAGCATCTGCCAGAGACTCGGGACTGCTGACAGACATTTGAAAAAGCGGATCGTTCGAATCCTCGGAGAAGCGCGAGTCGTCGAGGCCGGGGGTCCCCTGCTCGAACTGCTCCGCGACACGTCCGAATGGTCGCTCAGGGCGCGGATCGTCGAAAGCCTCGGCAAGATCGGAGCGAAAGAGGCGATCCCGTATCTCGTCGAGCATCTCAGGGACGACGAGAGATGGGTGCGGAAGGCCGCGGTCGACGCCCTCGGGAAGCTCGAGGCCCAGAACATCACGGACGACATCGCGCGCATTCTCGACGATCCGAGCCCCCTCGCGCGGGAGGCGGCGCTCGAGGCTCTCCTGCTCCTGAAAAGCTCGCGGCACCGCGACAAGATCGAGGCGCTCCTCATCGACCCGACGCCCCGGGTCAAGCAGACCGCCTTGCGTGTCATGCGGGAGCTCGATCTCCCGCTGAGCGAGGCGAGGACCGTCGCGCTCCTCACCGACCCGTCCGAAGAAGTTCGGGGAGAAACGATAAAATACTTCGCCCGCGCGCTCGACGCGCGCCGGGCCGGGGATATCGTGCGCCTCGTGCCCCACGGATCGCCGCCGCTCATAAAAGAGATCCTCGCGTACTTCGAAGCGGTGCCCGCGATCGATTAGGCCGCAGGACATGCAACGCTTGGCTTCATCGACAACATCCTTGTCGGACAGCGCATGCAGGCGCTCCTCGAAGTTGCCCAGTGCGCCTTCCTTGTCCAGCGTGGTCACATCACGAATATGACGCGATACGTTGGGGAAGTGGCCCAGGAACAGGTCGTTGTGCGGAATGATGTGACGGTTCGAGCGGTCTTCGAAGTTATGCAGGATGTCCTTGCGCTCATCAGTGGCCCAGATCGGTCCGTGGACCTCCTTGTATTCATGGCCGGTCTCCAGCCACTTGCGAATTTCATCAAAGTGGTAAACGTCAACCTTCGGACGGCGATCAAGCTCTTTCTGGCCTTTCAGGAAAGCGTCGATGCCTTCGACCGCGATCGAAGCATGGCCGATTGCAGTGGTCAGCAGGTGTGGGCGCAGCACGTCGCCACCGACGAAAATCTTTTCGCTGCCGGGGAAGCGATAGTTCTTGTCAGCCTTCATCAGGCCGTTGTTGTTGTTGAACTGCTCCAGACCGGTGAAGTCCACCCCCTGGCCAATTGCGGACACGATCAGGTCGCCCTCGATATCGCGCTCGGTGCCTTCGACGATCTTGGTTTCTTTGCCTTCCATCACGAAGTCGGCCACGCGCAGGGCAATCGCACGGCCCTTGTCGTCAACGACCACGGCAATCGGGGTCACGCCGCCGATGATTTCGATGCCTTCCTGCAAGGCATGCTCGATTTCATGCTTGTTGGCAGCCATCTTGTCCATGGTGGCACGTGACACCAGCACAACTTCAGCACCGCCACGAGCGGAGATGGAGGCCACGTCATGCGCCATATGGCCAGCGATCACGGCTTCCGGACGGTCGTCCGCTGTACCTGTCTTGGTGATATTGCCCAGACGGCGTGCAACGGTTGCCACGTCAATCGAGGTGTCACCACCACCGATAACCACAACGCGATTACCGACGTGCTGCAGACGACCTTCGTTAAACGCGCGCAGGAATGCAACCGCAGTCACGCAGTTCGGGGCTTCCGCGCCGGGAACCGGCAACGGACGGCCAGCCTGGGCACCCATTGCCATGAAAATGGCATCGTAATCCTTGTCGATCTGCTCAAAGCTGATGTCAGAGCCGATACGGGTCTTGAGGCGCGTTTCAACACCGAGGTCGATGATGCGCTTGATTTCTGTATCGAGCATTTCGCGCGGGGTGCGGAAACCAGGAATACCATAACGCATCATGCCGCCGAGTTCTTCGTGCTCGTCGAAAATGGTGACGCCATGCCCACGCAAGCGCAGCTGGTACGCTGCGGCCAGACCCGCAGGACCGGCGCCAATCACGGCCACTTTTTTACCGGTTTCGGCGGCAGTGGAAGTGTAGGACATGTTGTTTTCAATACCCCAGTCGCCAATGAAATGCTCGACGGAGTTGATGCCAACATGGTCTTCAACCATGTTGCGGTTACAACCGGATTCGCAAGGCGCGGGGCAGACACGGCCCATCACGCCCGGGAAGGGGTTGGCTTCGGTCACGCGGCGGAAGGCATATTCCTGCCAGGTCACGCCTGCAGGCGGCTTCTCAATACCACGAACGATATTGAGGTAACCACGAATGTCTTCACCAGCCGGGCAGGAACCCTGGCAAGGCGGTGTGGACAGCAGATACTCCGGGCATTTATGCGTCCAGCCTGCCTGGAAAATCATGTCCTGGGCGGATCGGAAGGAGCCCTCTTTCTCACCTTCCTTATAACGACGCCATTGAACGCCTTCGGTTTTTGCTTTGTTCGTCGTGACAGCCATGTTGGTTCTCCTAACGCCTACGTAACTAAAGATAGATAAATCGCAATCAGCCAGCTTATTCAGCTTTGTCCAGCTTGATTGCCTTGCTAACCAATTGATGTACTCCGCCCACCATGCTCATATCGAAGCCATACTTGGGCAAAACCTTGGTGAACTGCGCTTTGCAAATTGCGCAAATCATGGCCATAAAATTGACCTTATGTTCTTTGACCACATTATTCAGTGCTGTGGCTCGCGGCAAAGCACCTTTGACACGGACTTCCAGCAGGTCGTCGGTCAACACGCCGCCACCGCCACCGCAACAGAAGGTGGACTCGCCTATCGTCTCATCTGCCATGTCGTGGAAATTATTCACCACCGACTTGATCACCTCACGTGGAATGGTGAACTGGCCACCCGGCTCCGTTCCCATCCGCGACGCACGCGCAACGTTGCAGGAGTCGTGATAGGTGACAACCAGATCATCATTGGCAGAAGGGTCGACCTTGATCTTGCCTGATTTGATCAGATCATTCGTCAACTCACAGATATGCTGAGGTTGCGGATAGGCCGGATCAAGCTGCTTTTGCAATTCAATCGAGAAGGGATCATCGCCGCCATAACCGATTCCGGTCAGCGTATTCCAGAAACTGTATGCAACGCGCCAGGCATGACCGCATTCACCGACCACGATTCGCTTGCAACCCAGTTCAAGTGCCGCGTCGCGAATCCGCATGGCAACCGCGCGCATGGTTTCGTAGTTGCCATTAAACAGGCCAAAATTGCCGGCCTCTGCAGCGTACGAGGACATCGTCCAGCTAATGCCTGCGGCATGAAAGACCTTGGCATAGCCCATCAGGGATTCCACATGAGGCTCGGCGAAGAAATCTGCGGATGGCGTAATCAGCAGTACTTCAGCGCCTTTGACGTCGAGCGGAATTTTTACCGCCACGCCCGTGTCAGTTTCGATGTCTTCTTCCAGACCTTCCAATGTATCGATCAACGCAGGACCAGGCAGACCAAGGTTGTTTCCAACCTTCTGGACTTTACCCAGAATTTCGTTTGAATATTTTTGCCCCATGCCGACATGATTCAGAATCTCACGGCCGGCCATGGTAATTTCAGCCGTATCAATACCGTACGGACAGAAAACCGAGCAACGACGACATTCCGAGCACTGGTGGTAATAGTTGTACCAGTCACCCAGGATGTCCTGGGTCAGGTCTTTAGCGCCCACCAGTTTCGGGAACAGTTTGCCTGCTGTGGTGAAATAGCGGCGATAAACCTGACGCATCAAATCCTGGCGTGCGACCGGCATATTCTTCGGGTCCGACGTACCCAGATAATAGTGGCATTTGTCAGTACACGCGCCGCAGTGCACGCACGCATCCAGGAAGACTTTCAGCGAGCGGTATTTGCCCAGCAAATCGCCCATCTTGTCGATTGCACGCTCTTTCCAGTCTTCACCCAGTTCATGCGGATAACCCATGAAATCCTGAACAATCTTGGGCGCAGGAAAGCTTTTAACATGCGCCATCGCGCCTTCCCGCAATTTGGGAACTTCGATTTCGTCTTTGATTTCCGGAACATCAAATACTGGAGCGGCCACTTGTAAGTCCTTTGTCCGTGCTTATTTATCGTTACTTGAAACCAGGCAATCAGCTTTTCTGATCGAGGCGAGCAGCCCACGCCGCCAAGTGGCGCTTTTCCCGCGGATTATCAACCTGGTTACGCGTGGGGCTGAAGAACAAGCCCGGCGCGTGCAACAACTTGCTGATCGGGAAGATCAACATCAGGAACGCCACCAGCGCAAGGTGAACCATCAGGATCGGGTCTTGCGGCAAAGGCTGGATGTCCAGATACATCAGACCCAAGAAGAAAGCCTTCAGTGACACGATGTCGGTGTGTACAACAAACGTCATCATCATGCCGCTGAACCCAATTGCAATCAGCAACACCAGCATCAGAATGTCAGATGGAGTGGAAATATAGCGGACACGATCAACCAGGAAACGACGCGCCAGCAAGCCCGACAAACCAATCACCATCATGAAGCTGGCGTACTTGCCAAATGGCTGAATAATATTGACCCAGAACCACACCGGCTCGGTGAAATAGCGCAAATGACGTGCAAGCACCAGAAACAAACCAAAGTGAAACAGCCAGCCAAATACCCAAATCCACTTATTGGACTTAAACAGCGACTCGAACACCACGACTTCCTTGGCCATGCGGTACACGACCCCGCTACGTGTCGTAGGCGCAGGCGTAGTCGGAATCTTCAGCGGCGCTGGCGTGCGGCTATAGTCGAGCACCTTGTAGGCCAGCCCGACAACCATCACCAAGGCCGCAACGTAAAACATTCCGGCGTAAACCATCGTCAATGTAGACAATCCCTATCCCCTAACTACGTGTCTGTTTTCAAATTAAACGCATCTCGCACGCAATGCGTCGCAAGTGAGCATTCGATTTGGAAACACACCCCTGAATCAAAGCCGCCCCGGCAATTTCACCAGGGCGACCCGAAAACCGAATGACTTAGATACAGCCAGTCGGCTTGGGCAGGCCGGCAATCTTACAAGCCTGCTTGGCGGGGCCGTAGGGGAACAACTCGTACAGGTACTTGTTGTTGCCTTTATCGGGACCAAGCTTCTTGCCAATAGCCTTGGTCAGCACGCGCACTGCGGGCGCGATCTGATACTCAGCATAGTATTCACGCAGGAAGTTGACCACTTCCCAGTGGCTATCGGTCATTTCAACCTTTTCTTCGACCGCCATATATTTGGCGACGTCTTCATTCCATTGCGACAGATCGATCAAATAGCCTTCTTCATCGACTTCGTAATCCTTACCGGCGATATCCACCATGGGCATAGCAATACTCCTTTAATTAAAAGTTACAGCCAAGACTGACAGCTGTTGTGCTCTGCGACCAGATCCACAAAACCGCCGTAATCCACGACATTGACTCCGTCCAACACACGCCCGGACATGCCACGCGCTGCCAGATCAGGACCGAGAGCGTAAATCTTGAGGTCAGCAGCCGCTGCCTGGATTTTCGCCGCTGCCGTGCCACCGCTCGTTGCCGCGTAGACCGCGTCTTCGATCAGCAATACAGCAGAACCTTTTGTGGCCATGGCGAGGCAGCTTTCCAGCGAACCTCTATCCGTAGCCGATTTATTCACAATATGCAGCATTTCCGTCCCCTTAGAAGCTGATTACGACGTCTTGCTCGGCCATGAGATTTGCCATCTCATCAACGGAGAGAACCGTCACATCCACAATCAGGTCTTCTTCAGCCAGACCACGCGCATCCATCGACTTTTGGTCAACATACAATTTCTCGATGTCGTATCCATCCAGCGCACGATAGGTCTTGGAGAAATCCTTGACCTCGATACCCTTGGTGTCGACGCCTTTAATCAACTGATACACACCATCATCAGTAAACACCATGCTTACGTCCTGATCGAATGCAGCAGTAATCAGCACCACTTCCAAACCCTCCAGCGCATACACGGTACCGTGCGGCGCCTTGCGGTTCAGGAACATGAATTTTTTGATGATGCCGGAGCCTTCATCCATATCGTCCATTTCACTCATCTCGTTATTCCTTAATCACCGAACGTCACGAGACGATCGTACTGAATACCCATTTCCACCAACTGGCCCAAGCCCGATATGCGGAAGTTGTCGCCCAGCACACCGTCTGTGATACCGCGACGCTGCGCAGCCGCCACGCACACCACCAGATCCACGCCATGGTCAGCCGCCAGCTTTGACCAGCGAGCCCCCACATTACGATCATCCTGAGGCGGGGTTGCCAGGCGTGAGGCGTTATACACGCCGTCATGATAGAAAAATACGCGCGGGACTTTGTGATCCCTTCTCGATCGCCGTACGGGCGAAAAGGTAAGCAGAATCGCTTGCCTGATGGCTGTAAGGCCCTTCGTTAACAAGAATGCCGAATTGCATGACTAGCTCAAACTCCGAAAAAAACTGTCATTATTTATCAGCGCTACCGAAACCGCGGCTGCAGCAGCGCTGATAGCGGCCTGAAAACTTAGAAGCGGATATGCGCCGAAGCGTTCAGGTTGGCACGACTACCACGCCAGTTATCAATGTGATACTTGGTAAAGGGCAGGCCGGTCTTTTCAAAGAATGCAGGCCAACCAATACGCTCGATCCAGTCATTCATACGCTCCCAAGGCTTGCCATCTGCCTTGTAGGTGGACAGGATCTTCCGGACCACTTCGCCCACTTCCGGCCAGCGCGGTGCATTGTTCGGCAGGCCGCTTGCAACCAGTTTATGGAAGGTCGGCTTGGAACGTGCGTTTGAGTTCTTGCCACCCACCCAGATTGCGATCTTGGAATGCTCGGGATCGTTGATCTGCATCGGAGGACAGGGAGGGAAGCAGGCGCCGCAGCAAATGCACTTCTTCTCATCCACTTCCAGCGAAGGCTTGCCGTTCACCAGTGCGGGACGAATTGCCGCAACCGGGCAACGTGCCACAACGGAAGGACGCTCACACACGTTGGCAACCAGATCGTGATTGATCTTTGGCGGCTTGGTGTGCTGCATGATGATGGCAATATCAGCCTGGCCGCCGCAGTTGATTTCGCAGCAGGAGGTCGACATCTTGACCCGGTTGGGCATTTCGCACTTGACGAAGTCGTCGTACAACTCATCCATCAGCGCCTTGACCACGCCAGAAGCATCGGTACCCGGAATGTCGCAATGCAGGAAACCCTGGGTGTGCGAAATCATCGACACCGAGTTGGCGGTGCCACCAATGGGGTAACCCTTGTCGTTCAGCGCCTTGATCAGCGGCTCGACCTTTTTGCCATCAGCCACCATGTATTCGATGTTGGAACGCGCGGTAAAACGCACGAAGCCGTCACCAAACTGGTCAGCAATGTCAGCCAACTCACGAATGGTGTAGTGATCCATCTGGCGCGCCGTACCTGCTTTGACGGTCCAGACCTCATCGCCCGACTCGGCACGATGATAAAGGACACCCGGCTTCGGATGGCTATGGAAAGACCACTTGCCATAGTTTTTCACCATTACGGGGTGCATGTAGGGCATCGGATCCGGAGCGCCGGATTCAATAGGAGGACGCATTTCTGCCATGATTTATCTCCAACTGTTTTAGTGCACGGGCTTCGGCTCGCACCGAGGCCCGCGGTATAAGAAACTTAAGCTGCGGACGACTGCTTGTACTCGTTCCACTTCTCGACCTGCTCGTCCCAATCGTCGCCACGGAAGTACGGGTTGGCGCGCGGCTGGCTGATCATGTTGGGATCAACCGGGATATCCATGCCTTCAAGGAAGTTGGCCAGGCCGATACGCTCGATCATTTCACCGGTACGCTCATGCTCCAGCGCGTTTTCGGCGAAGAAGTCGATGATGTTGCGTGACAGCTCGTTCAGCTTTTCGAAATCTTCATCAGACTCGAGCTTCATGAACGGAATCACCACGGTACCCATGGTTGCACCAATTTTCAGCACACTTTTGCCGCCCACCAGGATGCTGACACCCTTGTCGACGCCAGGCAGCAAGCCGCCGGGGATCACGTTCAGGCAGTGCATGCAACGTACGCAGTTTTTATTGTCGATGCACATGGCATTGCCGTCGCCCAGATTGGCAACTGACACGGTTTTGCTGGCAACAACCTTGTCTGCAGCAACCAGGGTAATAGCCCCGGTTGGGCACTTGCTGACCACGTCGTTGACCAGATCAGACATGCCATGAGCCTTCATGTAGTCCTGAACCTGAGCCTCGTTCACGCGGATGTTGTCGCGCCAGGTGCCGATGGTTGCCATGTCGGAACGCTGAATGGCGTTGACACAGTCATTCGGGCAACCGGAGAACTTGAACTTGAACTTGTAGGGCAATGACGGACGGTGCATGTCGTCAATGTTGTTGTTGATGACGGTGCGCAAAGCTTTAGCCTCGTCAAAACAGGACATTTCGCAACGAGCCGCGCCCACACAGGACATCGAGGTGCGCAGCGCAGGACCGGCGCCACCAAGGTCGAAACCCATTTCGTTGAACGCATCAAATGCGGGCTGCACGTCAGCAGTCTTACAGCCTTGCAGCATGATGTCGCCAGACTGACCATGGAACGCGATCAGACCCGAACCACCGGTTGCCGACCAAGCGTCACACATCTTGCGCAGCAGATCAGAAGTGTAATGCATGCCGGGAGGCGGCTGGATACGCAGCGTGTGGAATTCAGCACACTCAGGGAAGAGCGGCTGGTGATTGGCATCCTTCAATTCGGTGAAGCGGGGGATCACGCCACCACCGTAACCAAACACACCAACCGTACCACCCTTCCAATAACCCTTCATGTGCTGGTAGGACGTTTCCAGCTGACCCATCAGGTCAACCATCATGTCATTATCATTAGCCAGGCGCTTCAGTCCGGTCACAAAGCTGGGCCACGGGCCGCTCTCTAGCTCGTCCAGATTGGGCGTATCAATCATCTTCTTTGCCATAGTTTTCTCTCCTAGAACATTTCGAAATGCCCGCTTGAGCCGATAGCCTAACGGTATCCCAACATCGTATTGGCTTGACCGCAGCGCCACCATCATTCTCATGGGGTAATCAGTTACCCCATCGTGATAGGCCGCTACCTACCCAAAAGGAGTAGACGGCTTCCCCAAGCCCGGTAATACCTTACCCAAACGAAAGGCGGGACATTACGCGCCCGCCACAGGAACCGATAAGAGTATTAAAATATTGTTGTGAACGCAAGGCCCTGGCACCGGCAGGGTTGAAATACGGGGGCCCATCCCTCATAAACGTTAGAGCCGTGCGGTTTCGTTACCCGAAAACAGAACGTTTCATACATAAAATTCAGCAACGCGGACCGAGATTCCATGCCAGACATTACGCCTCTAGACAAAATGCAACTGCCCTTTGGCGGCCAGGAAATTGAATTTCACCACCTGACTCATGAGTCGGGCGGCGTACCGTTCCTTCGCATCCGCATTCGCGAAGCCAAACGCTTCACCATTTTTGACGTGGACCCCATCAGCGCTCAAAAGTGGGGGGCGCTGATGCAGGCTTGGGGCAAGGATCATCAGGGGGACGCATCTTGAGTTGGGCGGGCTGGCCTGAGAACAAGCCAGAGGAATACACTCCCACCTTGATCGACCTGCAGTTCGATCTGGTCGGCACGACCATACCGGCTGACAGCGCCCAGATGCTGTCTGACGCTTTGCAGAAAGCATTGCCATGGCTTGGCGAAGATACGGGGTGCGGCATCCAGCATCTGAAAGGCGCCGAAACCAACAGTGGCGACACGACGCTCAACATCAACCGACGCACCAAACTGTTTTTACGCGTGCCCAAAACCCGGGTGGATGCTGCGCAAAAACTGGTCGGCCAGACACTGAAACTGGATGGCCAAGCCTTGCAGATTGGCAATTTCAAGACGCGGGCGTTCAGTCCGTTTGCCCACATTTACGCCCA
>CAVVEY010000004.1:0-32755 GCA_963747385.1 uncultured bacterium
CACCCGGTAATGATGGGCAGTTCCCGGGCTGCGCGGAAACCGCAGGCCGCCACCGCGGCCGTAGCGCAGAGCAAAATCGCATTGTAGGCGATCGCAAGCTGCCAATCCTCTCGTGCTCAGGCCGTTGGAGCCGCAGTCCCGCAGATCCCGGTCGGCTTCTGCCGAGCAACTCCGAAATCTCGGTCGGGCTCTCGGCATGGTGCTCAACCAGCCGGCCGTCATGCGCCCAGTCGCTTAAGCTCACGCTCGCCTCCGATGAGGAACAGCTTCGGCGCAGCGATTACCGCTGTCAGAAAATGATGCCGAGCATGCAGTTTTTCTCGAAATTCCTTTTCCGAACACACGGTCGGGTTCACCTCGCGCCCGATGTGCGCATGCGCCTCTTGAAACGCGGCGACGACCTCGCTGAAGGTCACCTTGCCGACCACGATCACATCGACGTCGCTATCCGCTTTCTCGGCGCCTCGAGCCATCAATCCGTGAACGAATGCCGCCGTGATCCGCTCCGCCAATTCAGCCAACGACTCCCGCAGCACATCCGCAACGCCGGCTGTCTTGACCGTCAGCGCCTTCAGCTCGGAAAACACGGGCGACTCGTTGTTGGCCTGATAATAGATCAGATTCCCGCGCCTCGTCCGAACCAGCAATCCGGCCTCCACCCAATGCGCGAGCTCTCGCTGCGCGGCGCCCTGGCCGATTCGGGCAGTTCGCACGATCTGCCGCAGATAAAACGATTGCTCCGGCCGCATAAAAAAAGCGCAAGCAAAGCCCGCTGCGTCTTGCCGAAGAGCGCCGTCGCTACCGTGAGTCTTAATTCTCCCGTACTCATATTGGGTACGATCGTACCCATACTGGGTTCGATCTTCAAGCGCGTTTTTCTCCACCGTTCGGCGATATTATCGGTCATTCCTCTGCGGCGCCGACGAACCGGCACACCTCCGCGAGCACCGCGCTCCCGCACCCGCCGAGAACGAGCCAGAATGTCCCGAAGAACTCCGCGCCGTACTTATTCATGATCTCCTCCTTGCCGGTCACGCCTATTCGAACGCCGCCTTGAGGTTCCGCTCCCCGTCGAGAGAGAATATCTCGAACTCCTCCCGGTGCAGGCGCGGATCGTCGATGATCTCGACGCGGACGCGGTACGTGTTGGCGAGCTCGTTCATGTTCTCGGCGCGCTCCTCGCGCAGGAAGACGCCGAGCACGGGATTGAGCTTGAACATGATTCCGTTTTCCCGTCTTCTTCCCGCCGCCGATTCGCCTGATCCAGTGCTCGACCTTCATCGCCATCGACTCGAGGCTCAGCACCTTGCCGCGCCCCGTGCAGTACGGGCACTCCTCGCTGTAGTAGTGAAGCAGGCTCGGCCGAACGCGCTTGCGGCTCACCTCGATGATGCCGAGATCGCTCATCGGATAGACGCGCACGCGCGAGCGGTCCTTGCGGAGCAGGTTGCGGAACTCGTTGTAGACCTTGCGGCGGTTCTCCTCGACCTCCATGTCGATGAAATCGATGACGATGATCCCGCCGATGTCGCGGAGCCTGAGCTGCCGCGCGATTTCCTTCGCGGCGATCATGTTCGTCTCGAGGATCGTCTCTTCCTGGTCGCGCTTCCCGACGAAGCGTCCCGTGTTGACGTCGATCGTGACGAGCGCCTCGGTATGCTCGATGACGATGTAGCCGCCCTTCTTGAGCCAGATCTTGCTCTCGAGGATCTTCTCGATGTCCCCCTCGACGTCGTAGAAATCGAAGATCGGGGTCTTTTCCTCGTAGAGCCGCACGCGCGCGGCGAGCTGCGGGGCGAACGACTTGAAGTAGTTGCGGAGCCGCTCGAACTCTTCCTTGTTGTCGATGATGATCGATTCCACGCTCTCCGAGAAAAGATCCCGGATGGCGAAGATGGTGAGATCGACGTCCTCGTGCACGAGGGCCGGGGGCGTGGCGCTCTCGCTCTTCTCCTTGATATCCTTCGCGACCTTCTCGAGGTACTTGATGTCGTCCCGGAGCTGGTCGTTGTCGACTCCCTCGCCCGCCGTGCGGACGATGATCGCCGCGCCCTCGGGGCGGTATTTCTTCACGATGGCCTTGAGACGCGCCCGCTCGCGGCGGTCCTCGATCTTCTTGCTCACGCCGATGTGATCGAGGCCGGGCATGAGAACCGCGTATCGGCCGGGAAGCGAGATCTCCGACGAGATCCGCGGGCCCTTCGTGCCGATCGCTTCCTTGCGCACCTGGACGAGGATGTCCTGCCCCTTCTTGAGGAGGTTCTCGATCGGCGGGAGATCCTTGTCCTTGCGGCCCCGCGATTTGTCGTCCTCCTCGTCGAGCAGCTCGGGATCGATCGCGCCCGTCGAGACGTCGCTCACGTGGAGAAACGCCGCCTTCTCCTGGCCGATGTCGACGAACGCGGCCTGAATGCCCGGGATCACCGCCGAAACGCGGCCGAGAAAGATGTCGCCGACCGTGTGCCGGCTGTCCTCGCGCTCGATGAGGAGCTCGACGAGCTCCCGCTCCTCGAGAATCGCGATGCGCACCTCGCGAGCGGTGTAGTTGATCAGAATCTGCGTTTTCAGATTTCGAGGCGCTTCGCCCCGATCGCTTCTACGGGATCTTTGATGTCTTCTCCGCATAGGTACCGTATCTCCAGCCTTTGAATCCTTACGAGCGAGGCGATATTTTTCGGCATGAATGCCTGCAGCAAATCCTGGGGCCGGGGGGCGCCCTCCGCCCCGGGAAGAACGAGCTCGAGAGAAACGCCGTCCGGCGCGCCCGCGGGATCGAGTGCGGCGGTCTCAACGAGCCGCACGGCGCAGCCGGCGCACGAGCGCTCTTTGCCCTTCTCGTTCTTGACGGAGGCGCCTCGCTCGAACATGCGCCTCCACTCGGCCTCAAACCATGGAGCCGGATCTACCGGAGCTCCACATTCGAATATATCGAGGCTCCCGGCGACTTCAAGCTCTTTCGCGAGAAGATACCACATGCGCTCCGCCGGGGACAACATTTCGCTTGGGGAGCCCGAGGATTTCAGGAGCGCCCTCAGGCCCTCGAAATGAAGCGCATAGGTGAACCTCGCCTCCTGCGGGAGCTTGCCCTCCTTGCGCGAAAACGGCCCGGCGCAGGCCTTTATCGAAAGGCCCGGCGGCAGGAACCGGTTCAGAAGCTCCGGGGTCGGCTCGGCCCTATCGAGGAACTCGACATCGAAGAATTCGCCGAAACCCTCCATCCCGACGGCGAGCGAGGGGCCCGCGGAAATCTTCGGATGCGGGTGAAATCCCTCCGAGTAGCTGAGCGGCAGCCCCGAGCGGCGGAGCGCCCTCTGGATCACGTTCAGCATCTCGAGGTGCGAGAGGAACCTCGCCCGACCCCTCTTCTCGAACACCACGCGGTAGCGGAACACCGAGGGGGTTCTGGCGGCACTCGCTACGAGCCCAGTCGCAAAGCCTCCAATGGGCTCGTGCGCGAGTGCGCGCACCCTCGTTGCGTGAGGCGCGGACGTTCCCGCGGAGGAATCCATTGGAGGCTCTGCGACTGGATTCCGAGCGGGAACGTCCGCGCCAGGTATGCCCGGTCGCGCTCGGCGCGCAGCAGCTTCTTGGACCCGTGCAGCTCGAAGGCGTCCCACGGAAGCGGCTCGTCGAGGGGCCGCGCCGCGATCAAGGCGCCGGTATCGAGCCCGCACTCGGCGAGAGCCCTTTCCCAGAGCTCGATTCTCAGCTCGTCCCGCCATCCGTCGAAGCGGCACCCGAGCTCGTACGCCCTGCGAAGCACCGGCCAGAGACGCCGGTCCCCGCGGGCGAGGATCCCCTCGAGGACGCTGATCGAGGGCTCCCGCAGGCTCAGATTCACGAACCGGCTGCGGATGCGGCGCGCGAGATACTCCTCCTTCGCGCGAAACTCCTCAATCGAGCATTGCCGCTCCCACTGGAACGGCGTGTGCGGCTTCGGGACGAACGGGGAGATCGACACGCCGAGGCTGAACCTCCCCTGCCTGCGCGGAAGCGCGAGGATCCGCTCGATGAGCCCGGCGACGCCGTCGAGATCCTCCTCCGTCTCGGTCGGAAGCCCGATCATGAAGTAGAGCTTGAGCGTCTGCCAGCCGCCCGCGAGAATCCTCGAGACGCCGCGAACGATATCCTCGTCGCTGAAATCCTTCTTGATGACGCGGCGAAGCCGCTCCGTCCCCGCCTCGGGCGCGAGCGTGAAGCCCGACTTCGTTCCGGTCGAGGAGGCCGAGACTATCGCGTTCGTGATCGTTTCGGGCCTGAGGCTCGGGAGCGCAAGCGACACGTGCCGCCGCTCGAGCTCGGGAACGAGCCGCGCGAGAAGCTCTTCGAGGCGCGAGTAATCCGACGTCGAGAGGGAAAGGAGCGATACCTCGTCCCAGCCGGTCGCGTCAAGCCCTTCGACGACCGCCGCCATGATCTCGTCGACGCTCCGCTCGCGGCACGGCCGGTAGAACATCCCCGCGTGGCAGAAACGGCAGCCGCGCGCGCAGCCGCGCATGATCTCGATCGCGAGACGCTCGTGGACGACCTCGGAGGAGGGCACGATCGGCCGCCGCGGCAGATCGCCGTTCTCGAAGCGGTGCGCACGGGCCTTTACCGAGGAGCTGATGCCGTCGACATAGACCCCTTCGATCCCCGCGAGCGCTTCCCGCTTCGCCGCGCGTCCCGCGCGGGATGCCGCGAGCCGCGCGAGCGCCGCGACCGCCTCGGCGAGCGAATCCTCCCCATCCCCAAGAAACACCGCGTCGATCGCGTCAATGAACGGGAGCGGATTCGAGCAGCACGGCCCGCCCGCGACGACGATCGGATCGTTATCGCTTCGTACGGCGGCCTCGAGCGGAATCCCCGCGAGATCGAGCACCATGAGGAGATTCGTGTAATGCAGCTCGTAGGCGATGGAGAATCCCACGAGGTCGAATCGGGACGCGCTCGTGCCCGTCTGCAGCGACCGCAGCGGCTCGCCGCAGGCGCGCATGAGCTTCCCCGCGTCGGGCCAGGGCGCGAAGGCGAACTCGACCCCGACCCCGTCCATCGCGGCGAGCTTCTGATAGAGAAAGCGGATCCCCAGGTGGGACATTCCGATCTCGTACGCGTCGGGAAAAACGAGGAGGACGTTGAAACGCCCCTCGACGAATCCACCGCTCGAGAGGTTCATCTCTCCGTCCGCGTAGCGCGACGGCCGCTGCACGAGCGGCAGGAGAGCCGTGGTCGTGAAAGATTCGAACCTGTCCGGGGAGCCCTCGCGTTCAGCCGCGATCCTCAACGACCAACATCCTCCCTCACGCCGAACCCTTCGCCGCATCCCGTCCTGTCCTCGAAGACGTCCTTATGCAGACATCCGTCCGGTATCACGGGATATTCGCCGCTGAAGCACGCGACGCAGTAGTTGTGGGGTTCCTCGACGCAGGTGAGCAGCCCTTCCCGGGAGAGGTAATGAAGGCTGTCGACGCCGAGGTAATCCCCGATCTCGTCGACCGTATGGCTCGAGGCGATCAGCTCGCCGCGGGTCGGCGTGTCGATGCCGTAGTAGCACGAATGCGTGATGGGAGGCGAGCCGATCCTGAGATGGATCTTGTCCGCTCCCGCCTGGCGCAGGATCGAGACGAGCTTCCGCATCGTCGAGCCGCGCACGATCGAATCGTCGACGACGACGATCTTCTTCCCCTTGAGAACGCCGCGCACCGGGTTGAACTTGATCCGCACGTCCCAGTCGCGCATGCTCTGGCGCGGCTGGATGAACGTGCGCCCGACGTAGTGGTTCCTGATGAGGCCGAGCTCGAAGGGTATCTTCGAGGCTTCCGAGAAACCGAGCGCGATCGTGTTGCTCGAGTCGGGCACGGCGATGACGATATCCGCGTCGACGGGAGATTCCTCGGCGAGACGCCTGCCGAGCTTGCGCCGCACCTTGTCGACGTTCTCGCCGAAGACCTTGCTGTCGGGGCGCGAGAAATAGATGAACTCGAAGATGCAGCGCTGAAGGCGCTCTTCGGGCTCGGCGAAACGCATGAACTGCGGCCCGCCGGGACCGAGGATGCAGAGCTCGCCCGGGGCGATCTCGCGCATGTACTGCGCGCCGATGATGTCGAAGGCGCAGCTCTCCGAGGCGAAGACGTAGGCGTCGTCGAGCCGCCCGAGGCAGAGCGGGCGAAAGCCCCGCGTGTCGCGCGCCGCCATGACCGTGTCCGTCGTGAGAAACACGAGCGAGAAAGCGCCCTGCACCTTCTGGAGCGCTTCCATGATCATCTCCTCGCGCGTCGATTGGCGGCTGCGGGCGATGAGGTGCAGGATGACCTCGCTGTCGGTCGTGCTCCTGAATATCGAGCCGTCCATCTCCATCCGGCGCCGCAGCTCGATCGCGTTCACGAGGTTCCCGTTATGGGCGACCGCGATCTTCCCGATCTTGCAATCGACAAGGAGCGGCTGGACGTTGGCGACGCTCGAGAGCCCCGTCGTCGAATATCGGTTGTGGCCGATGGCGAGGCGTCCGGGGAGATTCTCGAGAATCTCCCGGTCATAGACCTTCGCGACGAGCCCGATCGCGCGGTGCTCGTGGATCCGGTCGCCGTCCGAGGTGACGATGCCGGAGCTCTCCTGCCCGCGGTGCTGGAGCGAGTAGAGACCGAGGTAGGCGATCTGCGCCGCGTCCGCGGCGCCGTACACGCCGAATATCGCGCACTCTTCCTTGAGTTTCACGCCGTTCACTCCTTCGCCCGGACGGTCGCGGCGCTTCCTCCCGCGCCGAGACGCGTCGTCGCGAGAATCTCGTAGGTCTGGTAATGCGGATTGAGGAGCAGGCCCTCGCGCCGCGAACGGCTCACGAGCATCTTCTCGGCCGCCGCGAGCGCCGAGCCCTCGTCGGGCGCGCTCACGACGAGCCTCCACACCTCTCCGCATTTCATATTCGAAACGGCGACTCCCTTGAGCCGCGCGTTGAGACGCTCCGCGAATCCCTTCTCCCGATCGGGCCGCCTCTCGCGCACAAGGCAGTCGAATGCATGGAGGGCTGAATTCCCGCTCGGAACCCAGCACTGGGTGCGGATACTTCCGCTCCGGGCCCAGTCGCAGAGCCTCCAATGGGCCCGTACGCGGAAGTATCCGCACCTGCAGCGCCGGGCTCGGACATACCCGCGGAGGAGTCCATTGGAGGCTTTGCGACTGGATTCCGAGCGGGAATGTCCGAGCCCAGTGCATAGTCCTTCTCGAGCGGGAGATCGCCGAGGACGAGCCCCGTCCCCGCCGAGAGACGGTAGAGATGCTTGTTCTGGTTCGTGAACGCGCTGTCGAGCCGGATCGCGCGGTCGATCTCCTCGAGGGCGCTCCGCGCGTCGGCCGCCTCGGCGTCCATCCCCCAGTACCAGTAATGCGTCATTCCGCGGAGCATCGTCCGCGAAGTCGAGCTTCTCCGTCAGCGTGATCCGAGCCGTCTGCGTGACGAGATCGATCACCTTGAGCCTTACCCAGAGCTGCACCGGCGTCTTCATCGCGGATCCCCCCCCGTGTCGCCGCGAAGAGCGGCGAAAAACGCCCGTCCCGGTCCCGCGCTCTCCATTCGTCCGGATTCGCCGGCCGCGGCGCGCCGATCGCGCCCCCAGCGGCCGGAGAGGTCCTCGGGCACCTGGCGAAGCCACGTCGCGCGCTCGGGATGCGGCATCATCGCGAGCACGTTCCCTTCGCGGTTCGAGACGCCCGCGATGTTCTCGACGGAGCCGTTCGGATTCACGGGGAACGACGCGACGATCGCGCCCCCGGCGTCGCAGTACCTGAGCGCGATTTGCCCGTTCTTCTTCATTTCGTCGAGAACGCCGGCGTCCTCCGTCACGAAGCGCCCCTCGGCATGCGCGATCGGGATCGGAATGACCTCTCCCTCGGCGTAACGGGCCGTCCAGACGCAAGCGCTCTTTTCCTTTCTCAGATGCACCCAGTTGCAGTAGTACCCCTCGCGGTCGGCCATGACGTTCGGCGCGAGCGCGAGATCGACCTTCTCCCAGTGGATGCCCGGTATGAGCCCCGATTCGACGAGAACCTGCGCGCCGTTGCAGATGCCGAGGACGCTCTTCCCGCCGCGCGCGAGCTCCGAAACCTTGTCCATCACGCGATCCTTCGCCGCGACGACGCCGGCGCGGATACGATCCTGATAGGAGAACCCGCCGGGGAGAATCACCGCGGCGCACTCGTCGAGAAGCGCCGGATCCTCGTTCCAGCGGAATATCCCCGCGTCGAGCCCGATCGTCCGCACCGCGGCGGCGGTCTCGTATTCGCAGTTCACGCCGGGGAACTGGATGACGGCGACGCGATCCTTGAAGGAGCTTTTCACGCGCGCTCACCCCCCTTCTTTCCGATGCCGAATATCGACCGGCAGCCCGAGAGGTGCGCTTCGCGGAGCTCGGCGACGTCCCACGCGGCGAGGCTTTTCCTCCCCCGGACGATCTCGAGCTTCGCGCGGCCCTTGAGCTCGCCCAGCCGCGCGAGATTCACGCGATTCCGCGCGCAGACGCCGAGGATTTCCCGCTCCTTCACCGGAGAGAGCTCGACGACGAAACACCCCGTTTCCGAGAAGAGAAGCTTCTCCGGCGGGAGCTTGAAGTTCGCGAGAGCGTCGATATCGAGCGTGAACCCGAGATCTCCCGCGCCGCGGCCGCCGATCGCCATCTCGGCGAGCGCGGTGAGGAGCCCTCCCTGGCTCACGTCGTGGCACGCGCGCACCCACCCGAGGGCGTGCATCTCGATGGCCGTGCGGATAAGCCGCCGCTCCCTCAGGAAATCGGCCTTCGGCACGTTCGCGCCGGACGCGCCGTATATGACGCGGTAGTATTCGCTGCCTCCGAGCTCGTCGAGAATATCGCCGAGGAGATAGAGCGTGTCCCCCTCTTCCTTGAACTGGATCGACCGGCATTTCGAATAATCCTCGACGACGCCGACGCAGCAGAGAATGGGAGAGGGCGGAATCGATTTCCCGCTCTCGCTCTGATTGTAGAAGCTCACGTTGCCCGAAACGACGGGGAGCGGATGGCCCTCGTGCGCGAGGTGCCCGATCCCGCGACAGGCGTCGCCGATGCCGCGCACCCCTTCGGAAAACTCCCAGAATACCTCTTCGACCTCGGGGTTGCCGTAGTTGAGGCAGTCGGTGATCGTCGCGGGCACCGCGCCGACGGAGGCCACGTTCCGCGCGGCCTCGCACACGCCGAGCGCCCCTCCCTGGTACGGATCGATCAGCCCGTAGAACGGATTCCCGTCGACCGAGAACGCGAGCCCGGTCATGCGGCCGGGGATCGGCGCGATGACCGAAGCGTCGGCCTCCCCCGCGCGAAGCACGGCTCTCCCCTGCACCTCGGCGTCGTAGCGGCGGAACACATAGTCCTTCGAAGCGCCGTTCGGCGAGCCGATCATCGCGAGGAGATCGTCCCGGATCGAGCGCGCGGGATCGAGCTTCGGCTCCTCGAAGAGGCGCCTGCGCGGCGTGCCCTTTCTGTCGTACTTGATGCCGGTGGTGATCACGTCGACCGGCGCGCTGCAGACGACGCTCCCCGCGGTTTCGATCGTGTACTCCGGCTCGAGCGTGATGTCGCCGATGACGACGGCGCCCGCGCCGTGATAGATGTGGGGCAGGTCGAAATCCTCGTTGAATATCCTGAGCACCTCGCCGGCGAAATCGGCGGGCACCGCCATCGCGAAGCGCTCCTGCGTCTCCGAGCAGGAGATCACGGCGCTCGGATACGTGCCCATGGCGAGGTTGACCTTGTCGAGGTCGATCTTCACGCCGAATCCCCCCGCGTGCGCGAGCTCGGAGGTGGCGCACGCGATGCCGCCGGCGCCGAGATCCTTGAAGCCGATCGCCACGCCTCGATTCGCGGCCGCCTCGAACACCTTCTTCATCGCTTCAGAGAGAACGCGTTTGAGAAACGGATCGGGCACCTGCACGGCGCCCCGATTCGCCTTCTCCTCGCTCGCGAGATCCTCCGAGGCGAACGCGGCGCCGCCGAAACCCGAATCGTCGGTCGGCTTTCCGATGAGTATCATCTTGTAGGGGGTCTTCCGCGCCTCGGCGGGGACGCGGCTCCGGATGACGCGCGATTCCTTGACGACGCCGACCGCGACCACGTTGACGAGACAGTTGTCGTCGTAGCCCCGGTCGAACACGACGTCGCCGCCGAGATTCGGCACGCCGAGGGCGTTGCCGTACTGGGCGATTCCCTCGACGACGCCGCGCGCGATCGAGATCGCCTGCTGAGCCTTCGGGCCCGCCGGATCGCCGAAGCGGAGCGGATCGAGGCTTCCCACGACGTCGGCGCCCATGCAATACACGTCGCGCACGATCCCGCCGATGCCGGTCGCCGCCCCCTCGACGGGGAGCACCTGCGACGGATGGTTGTGGCTCTCGTGGCTGATGACGAGGCACCAGAAGTCGCCGTTCTCCGCCGGAGCGAAACGGATGATTCCCGAATCCTCCCCCGGGCCGAGCACGACGTTCGGCGCGTCCGTCGGGAGAAATTCCTTGAGGACGGCGCGGCTGCTCTTGTAGCTGCAGTGCTCGCTCCACATCGTGTTGAAGATCGTGAGCTCGACGACGGTCGGGTCGCGCCCGAGAAGCTCCGTCACGCGGAGCGCCTCCCCCGTCGTGATATTGAAGCCGTGCTGCTTGAGAAGCGCGGCGATCTCGGCGTCCGATTTTCCCCGTATCGAAACGATTCCCTTCAAGTGCCAGGCCCATACGTCAGTTCCTTCTCCCGAGAGTGCGTTTGAAGATGAAATCTATTTTCTTGAAATGCTCGTCGAGGTCGAAGAGCGCGTCGATCTCCCCCTTCGTGAACCGCTTCCGCAGCCGCGCGTCCGCGGCGAGAAGCTCGCGGAAGCTCGCTCCCGTCCGCCTCGCCTCCATCGCGGCGTCCTGAACGATCTTGTACGCCGCCTCGCGCGCCAATCCCTTCTCGACGAGCGCGAGGAGCACGTGCTCGGAGAACACGAGCCCTCCCGTGCGGTCGAGATTCGCGCGCATCGTCTTTGTGTTCACGCGCACGTTCTCCATGATCCAGGTGAACTTCTCGAGCATGTACGCGGCGAGCATCGTCGAATCGGGGATAATCACGCGCTCGACCGACGAATGGCTGATGTCGCGCTCGTGCCAGAGCGCGACGTTCTCGAGGGAGGCGTGCGCGTTCGCGCGGAGCAGCCGCGCCATGCCGGCGACGCGCTCGCAGAGGATCGGATTGCGCTTGTGCGGCATCGCGCTCGAGCCCTTCTGACCGCGGGTGAACGGCTCCTCGGCCTCGGCGATGTCGCTGCGCTGCAGCGCGCGGATCTCGGTCGCCATCTTCTCGAGGGAAGCGCCGAGCACGGCGATCGCGGACAGGTACGCCGCGTGCCGGTCGCGCTGGATGATCTGGGTCGTGACGTTCGCCGTCTCGAGCCCGAGCTTCCGCATGACGAAACGCTCGACGCGGCTGTCGATGTGCGTCTGCGTGCCCACGGCGCCCGTCATCTTGCCGACGCGCACCTCCTCGATCGCCCGCTCGAGGCGCTCGATGTTGCGGCACGTCTCGTCGTACCAGACGAGAATCTTGAGCCCGAAGGTGATCGGCTCGGCGTGCATGCCGTGCGTCCGTCCGATCATCGGCGTGTGCCGGTAGCGAACGGCCTGCCTGCGCAGCACGCGCCGCAACGTCACGAGCCGCGCGAGGATCTCGCGACCGGCCGCCGTCATCTGGCAGGCGAGCGCCGTATCGAGGAGATCGGAGCTCGTCATGCCGAGGTGCAGGTAGCGTCCCGACGGCCCGATGCGGCTCGACATGTCGGTGAGAAACGCGATCACGTCGTGGCGCACCCGGTCCTCGATCTTCTCGATCCGCTTGACGCTGAATCCCGCGCGGGCGCGGATCTCGCGCGCCGCCTTCGCGGGAATGAGCCCGTATTTCGCCATGCCCTCGCAGTAGAGGACCTCGATTTCGCGCCAGAGATCGAACTTGTACTCCTCGGACCAGATTTTCGTAATTTCGGGAACGGAGTATCGCGGAATCAATCGAAACCTCCTCTGAGAGTCGGCGGCCCCGGCGTCACGCGCCTTTCGGCTGCTCGACGAGCCTCAATTTCAACGTCTGCGTCTTGCCGCTGCGGTAAATGACCAGATCGACGACGTCACCGACGCGCAGTCCGAAGACGGCCTTCGCCGCCTGCTCGGGCGTGCTCACCTTCGAACCGTTCACCTCGAGAATGACGTCCCCGCGCTCGATCCCCGCCTTGGCTCCCGGCCCTTCGGGCTCGACCTTCTCCACGAGAAGCCCGCCCGTCACGCCGGAGCCGAAGCGCCGCGCGACCTCCGGGGTGACGCTGCTCACGCTGATGCCGGTCCACGTGAATCGCACGCGTCCGTAATGGAGAATCTCGTCGACGACGGCTTTCGCGGTGTTGATCGGGATCGCGAAGCTCATCCCCGGAATGCTCCCCTCCGCGGTCGACATGATGAAGGTGTTGATGCCGATCACCTCTCCCGCGCTCGAAACGAGCGGCCCGCCGCTGTTCCCGGGGTTGATCGCCGCGTCGGTCTGGATCATGTTCTGGAACACGGGAGCGTCCGTGCTCGACTTCACGTCGCGATGGAGCGCGCTCACGACGCCGACGGTCACGCTCGGCTGCGGGTCGCCGAGGAGATAGCCGAACGGGCTTCCGATGGCGATGACCCATTCGCCGATCGCGAGCCGTTCCGAATCGCCGAGCGGCGCGTACGGGAGGTTCTTCGCGTCGATCTTGAGAAGCGCGAGGTCGTATACGACGTCGCTCCCGATGACGGTCGCCTCCGCCTTCGTACCGTCGCTCATCGTGATGATAATGCGCTCGGCGCCGCGCGCGACGTGCTCGTTCGTGAGAATGTGGCCGTCCGGGGAAACGATGAGCCCCGATCCGAAATTCGTATACTGGAGGATCGGCCTCCCTCCGAGCTGATCGAGCCGCGACGGATTGAAATAGTACGCCTGGAGGTATCGGTAATAGAGCTCGGGGTTCGAGCTGATGTCGCTCGTCCCGACAGCGGTCACCGACACGACCGCGGGGCTCGCGCGCCGCGTCGCCTCGACGATGGCGCCCGAGCGCTCGACATCGGCGGCCTGCGACGACGTCAGCCCTCGTGCGGCGGACCGCGAGCTATCCGCTTCGCCGGCGCGGCGCACTATGAAGATCGAGACGACGAGAAGCGCGACGCAGAGCCCGAAGAGGACTCCGAGAACGACGGGAACGACGCGCTCCCCTCTGCTTTCGAAAAGGCTCATAGCGGATTCTCCGGGCCGGGTCCGGCCCCGGGCGCCGGTTACTTCTTCGCGACCTTCTCCCAATCGGCGAGGAAGCTCTTCACTCCCGCGTCGGTGAGCGGATGCTTGATGAGCTGCTCGAGCACCTTGAACGGGATCGTCGCGACGTCCGCCCCGATCAGCGCCGATTCGTACACGTGCTGCGGATGACGGATGCTCGCAACGATGACCTGGGTCCCGAACGAGTAGTTGTTGTAGATCTGCACGAGCTCGCGGATGAGATCCATGCCGGGATTACCCACGTCGTCCACGCGCCCGACGAACGGGCTCACGTACGTGGCGCCCGCCTTCGCGACGAGGAGCCCCTGCATCGCCGAGAAGCACAGCGTCGCGTTCGTCTGGATGCCTTCCTTCTTGAACATGGAGAGCGCTTTGACGCCCTCGCGGATGCACGGGACCTTGATGATGATGTTGTCGGCGACCTTGCTCAGTTCCTTCCCCTCTTTGAACATCCCCTCGGCGTCCATCGAGACCACTTCCGCGCTCACCGGCCCCGGAATGATCTCGCAGATCTCTTTGAGGATCTCCTTGTAGGAGCCCTTCTCCTTCGAAAGGAGGGTCGGATTCGTCGTGCAACCGTCGATGATCCCGAGAGATGCCGCTTCGCGGATCTCGGCGATGTTCGCCGTATCGATGAAGAATTTCATGATTCCTCCCGTATTGAAACGATCGATGCCGCCCCCTGCGGACCCGGCATTCGCCGAAAAGGGTAATTATACATATATGCGCCCCCGCGGACAACCGATTTCACTCGGGCTTTGTCCGGGCCGGCATAGGAGCGCAACCCTTTGCCATATAATCAGATTCGCGTGCGCCTCAGTAGCGGACGGATATCAGGTAGAGGCCGTGCGGCGGAAGCGTCTGCCCGGCGCGGGAGGAATCGCGGGCGGCGACGATAGCGGCCATGCTCAACGGCTTCCCCCTCCCGAAATCGAGCAGGGTGCCCGCGATCGAGCGTACCATGTGGTGGAGGAAACGGTCGGCGGTGAGCGAGAGCGTGAGGAGCGGCGGCGTCTCGACGAGCTCGGCCCCCAGCAGGTCGCATCGCTTCGTGCGGGAGCCGTCGTCCGCCGTGGTGAACGTCGTGAAATCCTTCTCGCCGACGAGATCCGTGAGCGCGCTCCGCATGGCGCGGAGATCGAGATCCCCTTTGACGTAATAGTAGCGATTCCGCCAGAGCGCGGTTTCGCGGCGGATGAATATGTAATGATACGTGCGGCTCCTCGCGTCGAAGCGGGCGCTGAAGCCGTCCGGCGCCTCCTCGACGCTCCGAATCCGGATGTCTTTGGGGAGCCATCCGTTGATGGCGCGCCGGAGAACGTCCGGCGCGAGCCGCGTCGCCGAGCTGAAGCTCGCCACCTGGCCCACCGCGTGGACCCCCGAATCGGTCCTGCCCGCGCCCGTCACGACGCTCCGCCTGCATGTGGCGCGGAAGACGGCCTCCTGGAGCGAGCGCTGCACGGTGCGCAGGTCGGGCTGGGCCTGCCAGCCGAAGAAATCCGTTCCGTCGTACTCGACGATCAGTTTAAACGTGCGCATACAACCCCGCGAAGAAAACGACGAACCCCGCGGCACAGAAGAAGCTGTCGGCCATCCTCCACCCCGAGCCGCGGCACGAGTTCCGTGGCCCGTCCATCCGGTAGCAGCGGACGTGGAGCGCCGTATCGATCTCGTCGGCCCGCCTGAAGACGCCGATGACGAGGGGCACCAGCAGAGGCCCCGCCGCCCTGATCGCCGCCGGGCCGCGCTTCGGAAAACCGCACCGGGCGGCCTGGGCGAGCTGCAGCCGCTTCACCTCGTCCGCCATGAGCGGAATGAAGCTGAACGCGATCATCGTCATGAGCGATATCTCGCCGACACGCAGGCCGAAGCGCCGGAGCGGAGCCAGCGCGCGCACCACGGCGTCGGATAGATCGATCGGGTCCGTCACGGCGAGGAAGAGATTCGCGGCGGCGATGAGGACGACGATCCGCAGGCTCTGCACAAGACCCGCGCCCGCGTTCCGCCACCAGAGGGCCTCTCCGCGCACGAGGAACACGTTCGCGAGCACGATGAGCGCGACAAAAAGCGGCAGGGACGCGAAAACGGCCCGGAGCCTGGCGAATCCTATCTGCTTCGGCGCATGGAGCAGCGCGAGGATCAGGGCGAGCGCCGCGACCGCGAGCCACGACACGAAGAGGAACGCCGCGATCGAAACGAGCGCCGCCACGACGAGCTTGGAGAGCGGATGGAGCCGGTGCAGGAACGTGTCCCCGGCCGTGTACTGGATCATTCGAGCCATCGTCGCTTATCCCTTCTATAAAATGGCGCGGGGGCATTATACTCCAGCATCGAACGGAAGTGTTCCGGGAAATCGCACGAAGGAGGAACAAATGAAACGGACGGCGGTCGTCCTCGCCACGCTGATCGGCATCGGCCACTTCTTCCCCGGGCTGATCGCTCCCGCCATGGCCGGGAGCAGATACGAGCGCGTGCTCGAGAGCCCGGGCGGAAGGGAAAAGCTCCTCGCGCTCGCGAAGATGGAGGAATCGAGCACGATCGACCAGGCGCTCCTGCAAGAAGCTCGCGGCCGACGAGGAACCGCTCATTCGGGCGCGGTGCGCCGAGGTCCTCGGACGCAACGGGAACGCGGCGGGCGTGCCGTATCTGGCGAACCTCTGCGACGACACGAGCGATCTCGTCGCGAGAACGGCCATCTATTCTCTCGGTCTCGTCGGCGGAGCGCAGGCGCTCGGGATACTCGAACGCTGCCTCGGGGAGAAGCCGGCCTCGATCAAGCCGTACGCTCTCGAGGCGATCGGCAAGGCCGGCACCAAGGCGGCGGTGCCGATCGTCGCGCCCTGGCTGAGGAATTTCGACGCGGGGCTGCGGGCGCAGGCCGCGCTCGCGCTCGCCTTCACCGGAGATTCGGCCGCGGCGGCCGAGCTCGACGCGATCGTCCTCGATCCGGACGCGCGTGTTGCGGCATCCGCGGCGTACGCCATGGGGCGGCTCGGCTACCGGGGCGGCGTCGATCGAATCGTCGCGCTTCTCGCCCATAAGGAGCCCGAAGTGAGATTCCGCGCCGTGGAAGCGCTCGGCCGCCTCAAGGAGAAGAGCGCCGTCCCGTCGATCGCCCCGCTCACTCGCGACAAGGATCGCTGGGTCGCGATCAAGGCCGCGGAAACGCTCGGCCGCATCGGCAGCAAACAGGGCGCGCCCGCGCTCGAAGCGCTTCTCGATTCGAAGGACGATTACCTGAAAACGCTCGCGCTGAACGGGCTCGCCGTCGTCGGGGGAAAGAAACACTTCGAGGCGGTGAAACCGCTCATGCACGACCGGTCGCCGATGGTTCGCCGCGCGGCGCTCGGCGCCGTCGCGGCGGCGGACAGGGACAGCGCGAGACCGCTTCTCCTCAAGACCGTGGAAAACGGCGCGCGCAGCGAAAAATCGACCGCGATCGAGCTCCTCGGCACGGTCGGCCACGCGGACGATCTCTCTCTTCTCGTCCATGCGCTGATGCCGGGCGGCGATCCGCTCGTGCGCGAGGGAGCCGCGACGGGGCTCGGCAACTGGGAACGGAAAGCGGATCTCGAGAAGCCGTGCGGCTACCGGGACGAGACCGGCGCGGCGATCACGCCGATCGAAGGGCTCATGCGGGCCGCGCGCGGGGACGACTGGGTCGTCGCGAGCATCGCCATCGAATCTCTCGGGAAGGCGGGCCGTCCGGACGTCGTTCCCGGCCTCGTCGGCGTCTACGACGCGGGCACGTCGTACAACGACGGCGACCGGAGGCTCGCCGTCGTCGACGCGATCGGCGCGATGGCACGGAAGATCGGCGCGGACGGCGTCGAGAAATTCGGCCTGAAGGAGTTCTTCGCGAGAGCCGCGGTCGACGCCGATCCGCGCGTCTCATCCGCCGCCGCACGCGCCGCGTCCGGATTCGGCCTGAAGCTCGAAGCGGCGAGCGCGGGAACGTGGCAGCGGGGCGCGACGCCATGGAAAGAGCCGGCGCTTCCCCTCGGAGACGTGACGATCCGCGTATCGACGTCCCGCGGCGATATCGAGATCCTGCTCTACGGCGACGAGGCGCCGGGCGCCGTGAGAAGCGTCGTCGCGCTCGCGCAATCGGGTTTCTACGACGGCTTCGTATTTCACCGCATCGTGCCGGGTTTCGTGATCCAGGGCGGATGCCCGCGCGGGGACGGATGGGGAGATGCCGGATACCTCCTCCGCAACGAGATCAACATGCGTCGCTACGAACGGGGCACCGTCGGCATGGCCGATTCGGGAAAGGATACGGCGGGAAGCCAGTTCTTCGTAACGCATACGGCGCAGCCGCATCTCAACGGCCGCTACACGATCGTCGGCCGCGTCACGAAGGGCATGGACGTGGTCGATACCGTCGAAGAGGGAGACACCTTCAGCATCCGGGTCGTCGAATAAGCGGGAATGCCGCCTCGCGGCCGGCGCGGGGCTAGACCCGACCGGCGAGCTCTCCGAGCGCCTTCCGATGCGCCTCGAACGCGATCGGCGGAAGATCCGTGAGGGGGAAGAATCCGACTTCCTCCGCGTCGTCCCCGGCCCTCGGCGTTCCTCCCGTGGCGTGAGCGCGGTAGAGCACGAGCAGCGTGTTGCCGCGCGGATCGTCGAAGCACGTTTCCACCGCATGGAGAGCGTCGATCTCGACCGCGAGCCCCGTCTCCTCCATCGCCTCGCGCGCCGCGGCGGCGCGCACGTCCTCGTCGTGCTCGATGAAACCGGACGGGATCGACCAGAGCCCCTGGAAGGGCTCGTAGCGCCTCTTGACGAGAAGCACGGCGCCGTTCTCGACGATCAGGACACCGGCCGCGGGCGACGGGTTGCGGTAATGAACGTAGCCGCACGCGCGGCACACCATCCTGGGATGTTCGCCCTCGCGGGCGCGCTCGAGGGGCGCCGCGCAGAGGGGACAATAGGAGAACTCGTTTCTCATCGTCTCGGCTGGTAGCGGAGAATCCACAAACGCCACTCGCGATCCATCACGTCGAATTCCTTGCCGTAGATCGTCTTGAAATGCGCGGCGAACACGGCGGGGTCTTCCACTTCGTTCGTCGCCTTGAAGAGCTTCAAGAACTTGTCGATGCCCTGCCGGTCGATGAGCCAGATGGAGAAGGAAGCCCAGCCGGGGACGACGTTCGACATGCCCGCCGCGTCCATGTCCTGCTGCCTGAATATCTTGTGGAGCGCGGGAAGCCGCATCCCGGTAAGGGACTCCTTGGCGACCAGATGCAGGTCTCTGCCTTCCCACGATCCGAGGGCGTAGAAGACGAGCCCCTCGACGATCCCGAACGGCGGATAGCCGAGCGGCACGAGCAGCATGTGGACCATCTCGTGGTCCACGTACGTCTCCGTCGTATGAAGCTCCTGCGTCTTCCACATCGCGCGATCGTGCCCCTTCTTCACGCCGATGATCTCATGGAATTTTTCCTCGGAGGGATAATAGTAATAGCTGACCTTACCCTTGGTCTTGAGATGGAGCTTCTTGACGCAGCTTTCGACGAACGCGGTTTCCTTTTCGATCACTCCCTCGGGAAACGGGCTCCCCTCGAGGTAGTAGTAATTCACGTGCTTGGTCCCGATCTCTTTCCATGGAATCGGCGCCTCGAGTATCATCTCGACGTCGTCGAACCACATCCAGCCCGTCATCTGGCAGATGAAGCCGATATCGACGTAGCGCGTATTCTTGGGAATGTCGACTCTCCGGCCCACGCGCCGCCATTCGCTCGTGCCCATCAGGGTGCGCGTGTACCCGTCGGCGTAGTAGCGATCGTTCACGCGCTTGCCGTCCTTGTCGTAGAATCGCACGTAGAGGTTCGCGCGGGTTTCCTGCCCCCGATTCTTCTGGAGATTCTTCCCGCGCATGTCTGCCGCGAACCACAGGCGGTACCCGGGCGTCACGGGATGCCGCTGCGTCAGAACCATCCACCGGTCGACGTTGTACACTCCCCTCATGGAATACGCGAATCTTCCGCTCTTCTTCTCGTCGCTCGATTTGCCGCAGATGTTCTCTTTCTTGCCCGCGCCGTCGAAATGCTCGAGCTTCCAGCCGACCGGCAGAGCCCCGTCCCATTCTTCGAATGACGGGTTCACGACGAGGTTCACGCCGAGGGGAGACGCCGGAACCGCTTCCTCTTTCGTCTTCTCGCCGCAGCCCGCGGCCAGAACGCACATCGCCATCGCCGCGGCAACCGCGGCGCAACGCCGTGATGTCATGCAATCCTCCTCACTTCTCCGTCTTATCCTTGCCGTAATCCTTCCACTGATCCAGCATCGCCCAGAGATTGTCCACCACGATACGATTCACCGAGCCCTTCGGATACACGCCCTTCTTCGACGGCTTTCCCGCGGGAAGCCCCGTCAGGATCGAGATCCCCTCGTCCACCGTTCGCACCGGATAGATATGGAATTTCTTCGCCGCGACCGCACGAACGACCTCTTCGTCGAGCATGAGATCCACCGCATTCTGCTCGGGGATGACGACCCCCTCGGACCCCTTGAGGCCCCGGGCCTTGCACACGCGGAAGAATCCCTCGATCTTCTCGTTCACGCCGCCGATCGGCTGGATCTCCCCCTTCTGATTGATCGAGCCCGTCACCGCGACGTCCTGCCTGAGAGGGAGCCTCCCGATGCTCGAAAGCAACGCGTAAAGCTCCGTGGACGAGGCGCTGTCGCCGTCGACGCCGCCGTACGATTGCTCGAAGCAGAGGCTCGCGCTGATAGCGATCGGCCGTATGCTCCCGTACCGTTCCCGGAGAAAGCCCGAGAGAATGAGAACGCCCTTGTTATGCGTTCGCCCGCTCATGTCGGATTCGCGCTCGATATTGATGATGCCGGAGTTGCCGAGCCCCGTCCGCGCGGTTATGCGCGTGGGCCTTCCGAACATGTAATCGCCGAGATCGTACACGGACAGCGCGTTCACCTGGCCCACGACGGCGCCCGAAGTGTCGATCATGAGGGTCCCTTCGTCGATGCGCTCCTGTATCTTGTCCTCGAGGAGGTTCAGCCGCTGCGCGCGGCGCCTGATCGCCTTTCGCACGTTGTCGCCCGTAACCGAACCGTTCCCCTCTTCGCGCGCGTCGTAATCGGATTCGCGAATGACGTCGGCGATCTCGCTGAAGCGCGTCGAGAGCTTGTTCTGGCGCCCCGCGAGCCGCACGCCGTACTCGACGACCGCGGCGACCCCCGAACGATCGAACGGTTTCAGGCGCTCCTTCACGGAGAGCGCCTTGATGAATCCCGCGTACTGCCGGACGACGCCGGTCGAATTCTTCACCTCGCGATCGAACTCCGCCTTGATCTTGAACACCTTCTGGAAGTCCTCGTCGAGCGAGTAGAGAAGATAGTAGAGGTAGTCGTCCCCGATGAGCACGATCTTGACCTTGAGCTTCATCGCTTCGGGCTTCATGGTCGAAGATCCCATGAGGCTCCACGGATCGTAGCTCTGTATGAGCGCTTCGCTGCTCTTGAGCGTCCGCTTGAGGCTCTGCCACACGCCCGGCTCGGTGAGAACGTCGAGCGCGTTCAGCACGAGGTATCCCCCGTTCGCGCGATGAAACGATCCCGCGCGGATGTTCAGGTGATCGGTCTTCGTGACGCCCCCGAAAACGATGTCGCGCTCGATCGCGCCGAAGAGGTTCCGGAAGTTCGGAAAATTCTCGATGATGACGGGGGGCGCCTTCGTTTCGGAGTTGTCGACGACGACGTTCACGCGGAATTCCCTGAAGGGGTCCTCCCGCTCGCCGGGATCGGCCGCTGCGGCCGCCTGCGCCGGCGGGCCGTCCTCGTCGGAGGGGCGGAAGAGATCGAGCTTCTGCATGAGCGCTTCCTCGACCTCGTCGAGCTCCTTCGCGAGGGCCTCGTTCCCGTATTTCCGCTCGATTTCCTCGATGAGATCGTGAATGACGGGGCTCACCGTCTCGGCATCGAGCTGCTCGAGACGCTTGTTCGCCGCGCGCTCGAGATCCTTCACCTGCGAATAGACGACCTGCATCCGCTCGGAGAGCTTCTCCGCGGATTCCTCGTACTTCTTGATATTCTCCTTCGGCATCTTCCCTTCCTCGGCGAGCTTCTGGAGCTGCGGGAAGTTGACCGGATTGCCGTCGACGACGGGCAGGAGCTCGGGCTTGATGACGGGGCCGACCTGCATGCGGACCATCGTAAAACCCTCGCTCGCGATATCCTTCTCGAATTTCGAAACGATGTCCTTCTGCTTCACCTGAAACTCTTCGACGAGCTTCTTCCGGCGATCCTTGTAGTAATCGCTCTGGAACACGGACGATATCTTCGAAAGGAGCTCCGCGATGAGGCGATTCATGTCCGCGCAGAGCCCGTTCCCCTTGCCCGCCTCGAGCTCGATCATCCGGGGCATGTTCGGATTCCTGAAATTGTTCATGTAGCAGATGTCGGAAGGTATGGGCCCCTTCTTGTCGAGGCGCTCGAGGAGATGCTTGATCGTCGTCGTCCGGCCCGTTCCCACGAGCCCCGTGATGAAGATGTTGTATCCCCGGTGCTCGAGCCTGAGCCCCATCTTGATCGCGGAAAGCGCCCGATCCTGCCCGATGATGTCCTGACACGGCCTGATATCGTCCGTTGTCTTGAAATCGAACAGGCCGGGGGCGCAGCGCCACCGCAACCGGGACGGCGGGAGCTCGCGCGCGCGTGCCGTCTTCTTCATGAACGATCCTCCGTGAGAGAGATTTCGCGAACGTCGCTCGAAGCGGCTCTCACTTGAGCCGCTTCACGATGACCGCGGTCGCGTCGTCGCGCCACTTCTCGTTCGCGCCGTATCTATAAACATCTATGAAAAGCCGCTCGATGATCGTGGCCGCCTTCTCCTGCCGTTCCCTCTTGACGAGCTCGATCAGGCGCTCGTCGCCGAAGGGTTCGCCCTTCGGATCCTCGCGCTCCACGAGCCCGTCGGTATAGAGGACCAGGATATCCCCCACGTCCAGGAACGCGAAGCCGCGCTTGAAGGTCATGTCGGCGACCGGGCCGAGAATCGTCCCCCCGACGGACAGCGACTGGACCTCCGATCCCTTGATGAGAAACGGGACGTTGTGTCCCGCGTTGACGTACACGAACGTCCCGTTTTCCTCGAGCTCTCCGTACACGAGCGAGATGAAGCGCGACGAGAGGAAGCTCCCGTTGATCACGCGGTTCAGCTTTCCGATGAGGCTCGATATCTTGAACTCGCGCTCGACTCCCATCCTGAGCCCGGTGAGAACGTCCCGGGCGAGCAGCGCCGCCGGGAGCCCGTGCCCGCTCGCGTCTCCGATCGCCAGCCCGATCATCTTGCTGTCGAAAAGGTGGAAGTCGTAGAGGTCTCCCCCGACGAACTCCGCCGCCATCGACCGTCCCGAGATGTCGTACCCGTTGAAAACGGGATCCTGCTTCGGCAAGAGGCTCTTCTGGATCTCGTACGCTTCCTGGAAGACGACGCCGAAGCTGCGCGTGGACCTGATATAATTGAGCGTGTTCCGGAGCGAGTTGAGGGAGAGCTCGATGAGCTCGCGCTCCCATCCTATCCCGAGCCTGAACGCCATGAGAAACTGGTTTTCCTCGCCGATGACGACCGCGACGCTGTTGTTGCCCCAGGGAGGAGAGGTGGAATCGGCGAAGATATAGGCCTTGTGCTCGACGACGAGCGCGAGCGCCGGATCGCTCCGGAGAATGGAAATCGGCCATGGATCGAGCGAAGTGCCGACCGGGCCCTTGACCTTTTCGTACGAGCCCCCCTTGCGGCGGTAGAGGCATCCGCTCTGGATCTTGAGATCGGCTCCGAACGACTGGGCGAGCTCGTCGAGCACGAGAATATTGAGATCCTTGGCGCTCGCCTTGCCGATCTGGGCGAGGAGCGAGTCGAATTTTCTGTAGAACGCTTTCGGCTGAAACTCTTTCGGTTCCATGAGATACACCCCTGATTCCATCGACCCCTGCAAGGCACAAGATACGGTATAAACGGCACCCGGCGCAACGCTTCTTTGGCCGGACGCGGGTCCTGTCGGCGATTGCACCCCGCAGGTGCTCGCTCGCAGGGCGAGCTGCGCCCCCTGCGGGGGCCCCATCGCCGCCACCCGCTACATGTGCGTGAAAATACTGGTGCAGAGGCGCAGCTCCGCGGGTATAATGAGCGGGCAGGTATGATCTGCCCTGTGCACAGGCATCTTAAGAAAGGGCGGTGGCTGAGATGCTCGACAGAAGGAAATTCCTCGCGGGTCTCGCGGTGGGCGCCGCGGGCCTCCTCGTTCCCAAGGGGAAGCTCGCCGCTTTCCCCGCTCAGAAAGACCCGAAGCCCGCGCCGAAGGGGAAAAAAGAAAAGTACGAGATGGCGGTCGTCAAGGGCGGCGATCCGACGCTCGTCACGCGCAAGGCCGTCGAGCTCATCGGCGGGATGGGCTCGTTCGTTTCGCGCGGGGACGTCGTTCTCGTGAAGCCGAACATCGGGTGGGACCGCACGGAGGAGCAGGCCGCGAACACGAATCCGTTCGTCGTCGCGGCGCTCGTCGCCATGGCGCTCGAGGCCGGCGCGAAGAAGGTCGTCGTGGCGGACAACCCGTGCAACGACGCGCGGCGCACCTACAAGCGGAGCGGCATCGAAGATGCGGCGAAAAAGGCCGGCGCGGAAGTCCTCTTCATCGAGGACCGCCACTATGCAAAAACGAACCTCAACGGCGAGGTTCTCAAGGATTGGCTCCTCTTCCGCGGCGCGCTCGACGCGGACAAGATCATCAACGTTCCCGTCGCGAAGCACCACGGCCTCGGCGGGGTCACGCTCATGATGAAGAATCTCATGGGAGTCACGGGGGGGGCGCGAAACCTCATGCATCAGAGGCTCCCCGAGAGCATCGTCGATCTTCAGGCGTTCTTCAAGCCGCAGCTCAACGTGCTCGACGCGGTGCGAATCCTCAAGGCGAACGGCCCCCAGGGCGGGAGCACGAAGGACGTCGATAAGCTCGACACGGTCGCCGCGAGCGCCGATCCGGTCCGCCTCGAGGCGTACGGGGTCTCGCTCTTCGGAAAGAAGGTCGAGGACTTCCGCGCTATCGGGCTCGCGGAAAAGCGCGGCCTCGGGACTCGGGATTTCCGGAGCACGGGATTCATCGAGGTCAACCTCGGGTAAGGAACGATGAAGAATCTCCGGCGCGCGTCGCAGATCCTTTTCTTTCTCTTCTTCGTCTATCTGTTCGTCCAGACGGAGTACAAGGGGCGAAACGAGCTCGGGCTCCCCGTGCGCCTCTTCCTCGATTTCGATCCGCTCGTCGCGTTGAGCGCGCTCCTCGCCTCGCACGCGGTCCGTTCGGTATTCCTCTTTTCCCTCGTCACGGTCGCGCTCACGATCGTTTTCGGGCGATTCTTCTGCGGCTGGGTCTGCCCGCTCGGGGCGATCAATACGGCGATCGGCGCGATTCGCATGCGGGGTCTCAAGCCGGGACGATCCGAAGGGAGATTCCCGCGGTGGCGCCCGGTGAAATATTACATTCTCGTATTTGTGCTCGTCGCGGCGCTCTTCGGATGGAACGCCGCGGGATTCCTCGATCCGATCTCGCTCACGATCCGCTCGCTCGCGATCGGCTACAACCCCGCGATCAACAAGATCGCGCGCTCGGCGCTCGAAGCGGGAATCGGCCTCAATATTCCCCTCGTGAGCCAGGGCCTCGAGACGCTCTATACGAAAATGACCGGAACCATGCTCTCGTTCAATCAGCCGATATTCAGGCAGTCGCTCTTCATCGGGCTCATCTTCACGGTAATTCTCGGGCTCAATTTCCTCGCGCCGAGATTCTGGTGCCGCTACCTCTGCCCGCTCGGAGCGCTCCTCGGCCTCGTCGGCTGGAAGCAGGTCGGCGCGCGAATCGCGAACGACAAGGATAAATGCATTTCATGCCGGAAGTGCGTCGTCGCGTGTCAGGGGGACGCGACTCCGTTCCCGCCGGGTGAATGGGCGAGCAGGGAGTGTCTCGTCTGCTACAACTGCCGCGAGGTCTGCCCGGCGAGCGCCATCTCGATAACGGCCACGGCGCGGCGCACCGGCGACGGCAACGTCGATCTCAGACGCCGGTGGATCCTCGCGAGCGGGCTCGGGGCGCTCCTCGCCGTTCCGGCGATAGCGACCGGAGTGCAGCGCAAACGCACGGATCCGTCGCTCATCCGGCCTCCGGGCGCGCTCAGCGAGCAGGAGTTCGTCCGGCGCTGCGTGAAGTGCGGCGAGTGCATGAAGGTCTGCCTCACGAACGGCCTCCATCCGACCTTCGCCGAGGCGGGACTCGAAGGGCTCTGGACTCCGATCCTCGTCCCGCGGCTCGGCTACTGCGAATACAACTGCAACCTCTGCTCGCAGGTCTGTCCGACGGGCGCCATCCGCCCCGTGACCGTCGAGGAGAAGCAGAAGATCCACATCGGGCTCGCCTTCGTCGACAAGAACCGCTGCCTTCCCTACGCCTTCAAACGCCAGTGCATCGTGTGCGAGGAGCACTGCCCCACGCCGGAGAAGGCGATCACCTTCACCGAGGAAGCGACCCTCGACGAGACCGGCAGGGTGATCATTCTCAAGAAACCTGTCGTGAATCCCGATCTCTGCATCGGCTGCGGAATCTGCGAGACGAAGTGCCCCGTCCTCGACCGCCCCGCTATCTACGTCACGGCGATCAACGAGAGCCGCGAGCAGGAGAATCAGCTGTTCCTCTAGGACCCTCCGTTCGATACGGCTTTGCGCGTCCATCCCCATATCATATTAATTGACAGAAGGTAAATTTTCGTTTACACTCCGCCTATCAGCATCGAAAACTTAGCATGTCCCTTCAAGCGGCGGTTCTTATCACAGAGTCCTCGCATATCGGCGACTCCGGGCACAAGCACTCGAGGCTCCTTGCGATCGTCAACAGGGTCGCGCGCCGCGCCGTTTCGATTCTCGTCCTCGACGACCTTCTGCGGACGACGGTCGAAGACATCAGGGAGAGCCTTGGATATTACAACGTCATGCTGCTCCTCATGGACCCGTCGTGCAAGCAGCTCGGACGGCATGCGATAGCGGGTCCATACAGAGATATTTCGCGAGCCGATTACCGGCAATCCGTCGGCGTCGGCCTCATCGGCAAAGCAGCCGAAACGGGTGCAGTAATCGTGAGCTCCGACGTCGCGAGCGATCGACGCTACATCAACGGCTTTGCCCTCGACGTGCCGACGCGTTCCGAGCTCTGCGTGCCGATAAAGCTCGCCGGCGAGGTGATCGCCGTGCTCGACATTCAGGAGATCGAGAAGCGTGCCTTCGACGGAATCGAGATCAAGACGCTCGAAACGCTCTGCGATCAGCTCGCCGCGGCCATCAATAACGCCCGCCTGTACGAGAAGGCGCACCAGGAGATCGCCGAGCGTGCGCGCATCGAAAAGGAGCTCCGTGCGAGCGAGATGAGGATGAGCACCATTCTGCGCTCTCTTCCCGTTGCAGTCTATATGGCACAGGTTCCCGCGGAGGAAGATGCGTCCTGGATAAGTCAGAGCATCGAGCGATTCGTCGGCTATCCCGCGGAGAAGTTCCTGCAGGAAACGCACTTCTGGAGCGACAATATCCACCCCGACGATCAGGTACGCGTCAAGCGGGACTATCGGGCCATTCTCGATAAAGGCGAGGTTCGCCTCGAGTACCGATGGAAGACGGCCGCCGGAACGTATCGGTGGATACTCGATAACGCGTGCGCCCTTCCCCCGGAAGAAGGACAACCGAGACAGGTTATCGGGATTTTCATGGATATAACGGATCGGAAAGAGTCTGAAGAGGAGAAGCTCCTCATGGAGCGGCAGATGCTCCAGAGCCAGAAGCTCGAGAGCCTGGGCATGCTCGCGGGGGGAATCGCGCATGACTTCAATAACCTGCTCATGGCCGTCATCGGAAACATCGACCTCGCCCTGATCGAGGGCTCGTCGTCCAGTGAAATGAATTCCCTCCTTCAAGCGGCGCAGCAGGCGGCAAATCGCGCAACCGGCCTGACGAAGCAGCTCCTCGCATACGCGGGAAAGGGGAAGTTCGCCACCGAGCCGATCGACCTGAATGGGCTCATCGGCGAAACGTCTCATCTCTTCAGGGCAAGCATATCGAAAAATGCGTCGCTCTGCATACAGCTCGATCCGGAGCTCCCGGCGATCGAAGCCGATCCTTCGCAGATGCGGCAGATCGTGATGAACCTCATCGTCAACGCCTCGGAGGCGATCGGGGATCGTCTCGGCGTCATTACCCTGGCGACGCGGACCGGACACCATGACGATCGCGCTCTGGCACGGAGCCGCCTGGAAAGGAAACTCCCGGCGGGCAGGTACGTCGCCCTCGAGGTGTCAGACACAGGATGCGGCATCGAGGGCGAAGCCATGCGAAAACTCTTCGATCCTTTCTATACGACGAAATTCGTGGGGCGGGGGCTGGGTCTCCCGGCCGTCATGGGAATCGTGGGCAGCCACGGCGGAGCGATCATGGTCGAGAGCGAACCCGGAGCAGGATCCGTTTTCACGATACTGTTCCCGCCGTGCGCGCATCAGGAGGCGACCGCCGCGCGTGCGGCCGAAGACGGCGCCGGGACGCAGGCGACGCCGCTCTCCGGAACGATCCTCCTCGTGGATGACGAGGAGCCCGTTCGGAAGATCTGCGCGGCGCTCCTCGAACGCCTCGGCTTCGCCGTGGTCGAAGCAGGGAGCGGAGAAGAGGCGATCGAGGCGGTGAGAACGACCGCCGGCGACGTCTCATGCGCGATCGTCGATATGACCATGCCCGGAATGGACGGAATCGCGACGCTTGCTGCCTTGCGCCGCATCCGTCCGGACCTGAAAACCATCCTCATGAGCGGCTACCTGCGGCAGGAGGTCGAAGGACGCCTGGCCAAGAAAGGCGCCGACGGCTTCCTGCAGAAACCGTGCAGGCTTTCCGATCTCCACGCGCTCCTCGAACGGATTCTCCGCTCCTGCTGAGACCGGGCGGCCTCACATGGCGGTCGCCTTCACACGATCCTCCTGCGACATCGCCGCGAGCCGCTTGACTTCGTCCAGGCTCAGCCCGAGACCCTTCGCGACGCGCGCGCCGTAGTCGGCGTCCGCTTTGAAAAAGAGGGCGGTCTGCCGGAGCTGGATGCGCTTCTGCGCGCCGCCGAGATGGGACACGATATTTCCGACGAGATTCTCGCGGTCCGTGTCCTTCATGACCTTGCGATAGAGATCTCCGGGCTGAACGAAATCGACGTCTCCGAGCGTGTACGCATGACGCGCGGCCATTCCGGAAACGTCGATGGCAGGAGCGGCGAAGCCGGGATCCGGGGCGGGCCCGCCGAAGCTGTTCGGCCAGTAGTTCGGCCCTCCGCTGCCGTTGTCGTCGCTGCGCATGGCGCCGTCCCGCTGGTAGTTGTTCATGGGCATTCCCTTCGGGGCGTTGATCGGGAGCAGATGGTAGTTCGGGCCGAGCCGGTGCAGGTGGGTGTCGTGATAGCTGAAGAGACGCCCCTGGAGCATTTTATCCGGCGACGGTCCCACGCCGGGCACGAAGTTGCTCGGGTTGAAGGCCGCCTGCTCGATCTCGGCGAAGTAGTTGGCCGGATTGCGGTCGAGAACGAGCCTTCCGACGTCCATCGGCGGAAAATCGGCGTGCGGCCAGACCTTCGTGATGTCAAAGGGGTCGAAACGGTACGTCTCCGCCTGCTCCGGAGTCATGATCTGCACCTCGAGGCGCCATGAGGGGAAGTCCCCCTTCGCGATCGCCGCGTGGAGATCGCGGGTGACGCAGTCGGGATCGCTCCCGCGCATCCGCTCCGCTTCCTCGCGCGTAAAGTTCTGGATTCCCTGCTCCGTCTTGAAGTGAAACTGCACCCAGAAGTGCTTGCCCTCTTTGTTGTACCACATATATGTGTGGCTGCCGTATCCGTTCATGTTGCGATAGCTTCTCGGAGTGCCGCGATCCGAGAACAGGATCGTGACCTGGTGAATCGACTCCGGCGTGAGCGAGAGAAAATCCCAGAACATGTCCGGGTCCTTCAGGTTCGTGGCCGGGTTTCGCTTCTGCGTGTGAATGAAGTCGGGGAACTTGAGCGTGTCGCGGATGAAGAACACCGGCGTGTTGTTGCCCACGAGATCGTAGTTCCCTTCTTCCGTGTAGAACTTCAGCGCGAATCCGCGGGGGTCGCGCTCGGAATCCGCCGAGCCCCGCTCTCCGCCGACGGTGGAGAATCGCGCGAGAACTCCGGTCTTCTTCCCCACTTTCGAGAGGAACGCGGCGCGCGTGTATTTCGTGACGTCGTGCGTCACCTCGAAGTAGCCGTGCGCTCCGGCTCCCTTCGCGTGCACCACGCGCTCCGGAATGCGCTCGCGGTCGAAGTGGGTGAGCTTGTCGAGAAGGTGAACGTCCTGCATGAGCACGGGGCCCTTCGGACCCGCCGTCACGCTGTTCAGATCGTTGTCGACGGGCGTTCCGAAACCGGTGGTCAGCACCCTTTTCTTTTTATCTTCAGCCATCGCCGTCTCTCCTTTCCAGATTCGGGAACCTCTCAACGAAAATCCCCGCCGATCCTTCGTATATCGCCCCTCAATTGATGGGAATAATAATTAGGCTGTATTCTATACGAAATGACCACAGGCTGTCAAAAGCTATTCTGAATAGATCATGGTCCGCGATCCGTGTTTGAGTCCGAATCCTCACGTCGCGAGCGCGGCGAGGTGTTCCTCGACCGACTCGGAGAGCGCGGAGAGATCGTAGCCGCCCTCCAGCATCGACACGATCCTTCCCTTGCAGTGCTTTTCGGCGCTCGCCTTGAGGAGCAGCGTCATCGTCCGGAACGCCGAAGTCGTGAGGACCATACCGGAGAGCGGATCGTCCTCGTGCGCGTCGAAGCCGGCCGAGATGAGAATGAACTCCGGCTCGAACCCGTCGAGCGCCGGAATGACGCGGTCGCGAAAAGCAGCGAGGTATTCGCGGTCGCCGGCGCCCGCGGCCATGGGGAGATTGATCGTGTAGCCCCGTCCCTTTCCGCTCCCGATCGTCCCGGCGCTCCCCGTGCCCGGGTAGTGCGGATACTGGTGAAGACTGATGTAGAGCACGCGGTCGTCGTCGATGAACATGCTCTCGGTGCCGTTTCCGTGGTGGACGTCCCAGTCGACGATCGCGACGCGCTCGAGCTTTTCCTTTTCGACGAGGTGCGCGGCCGCGACGGCGATATTGTTGAAAATGCAGAAGCCCATCGCGCGACTGCGCTCGGCGTGATGGCCCGGCGGCCGAACGCAGCAGAACGCCGACGAGATCTTGCCGTCGAGCACGAGACGCGCGGCCTGCACGCCCGCCCCTGCCGCATAGATCGCGGCATTCGGTGTGGCAGGAGTCGCGACCGTATCCCCCCAGTCGAGCACGACCGGCTTCTCGATCTCGAGCGTCAGGATACCCTTCACGTAATCCGGATCGTGCACGCGCTCGAGCCATTCGATCTTCGCCGGCTCCGCATCCATAAACGAGAGGGACGACGCCAGGGGGCTCGTCCGAAGCTTCTTCATAATCGCTTCGTAGCGCGCGGGGCTTTCCGGGTGATGGTAACCGGCGAGGTGCTTCGAGAAGAGCTCGTGCCAGATGACGCCGATCATGTTTCGTCTTCTTGCGCGCGTCCCGTCATAGGAACGAAACGGACGCCGATGAGATCGCGGCGCTCTGCCGCGCCGCCGCGGCGAGTGACGAGCTCGAGGTACTGCTCGACTCTCCCGACCGGGACAATCATGCGCCCGCCTTCGGCGAGCTGCTCGATCAGGCGTTCGGGCGTCCGGTCCGGCGCGGCCGTCACCATGATCGCGTCGAATGGCGCCGCTTCGGGCCATCCGAGCGATCCGTCCCCCGCGCGGAAATGAATATTCGAATAGCCCATCCCGCGGAGAATTCCCTGCGCCCTGGACGAAAGCTCCTCGACGATCTCGATCGTGTAAACCTCGGCGGCGAGCTCGGCGAGAACGGCTGTCTGATAGCCCGAGCCCGTTCCGATCTCGAGCACGCGGTCCGCGCTCCCGATCGCGAGCATCTCGGTCATATAGGCTACTATGTACGGCTGCGAGATCGTTTGGCCGCAACCGATGGAGAGCGGTCCGTCGTGGAAAGCGTACTCGCGGTCCTCCCTCTCGACGAAGACCTCGCGGGGAACGGCGCGCATCGCGGCGAGCACGCGCTTGTCGCGAACGCCCCGGCGCTCGATCTGATCCCTGACCATGAGCTCGCGCTCGCGCCTGTCTTCTTGCGAGGATTCCCGAATCATTCGAGCGCTTCCTTGATTCTGCGCTCGGCCTCGTCGAGCGCCTCGACGATCCGCGCGCCGTCGCCGCCGCCCCCCTGGGCAAAGTCCTTCCCGCCCCCTCCGCGCGCCCCTACGATGCCTGCGCACGCCTTCATGATCTCGCCCATGTTGAGCGGAACGCCTGACGAGCATGCGAATATGAGCGCAGGGCTCGGGCCCGAAAGACCGAAGAGCACGATCTTCCCGCCCATCTCGCGGATCTTCGTCGCCGTCTCCCTGAGGGATGCGGCGTCCCCTTCGTCGAACACGCGTTTCACGACGTCGAAGCCGCCGGCCGAGCCGGTCGCCGCCGAAAGCCCCGCGGCCTTGAAGCCCGCGAGCTCGCGGGAGAGCTCATCGTTCTTTTTCCTCAGCTCGCGCCCCTCATCTCCGAGCTTCCCGACGATCCGCGGAATCTCGCGCCAGTCGGTGGTGAAACCCGCCGCGATCGCGGAAAGAATCTTGTGCTTCGCGGCGTAGTCCTTCGCCGCGCGGGCGCCGCAGATGAATTCGACGCGGGCGTTTCCCTTGACCTTTTCCAGCCCCAGTATCTTCACGACGCCGATCTCGCCCGTCGAGCGAACGTGCGTTCCGCAGCAGGTGGAGCTGTCGAAGCCCTCGATCTCGACGATCCGCACGCGCTCCACTCCGTCGGGCAGCCGCGAGCGGAGAACGGTCGAGGTCTCGATCTCTCCCGCTCCGGCTATTCGGCACAGTATCGGAACGTTCCTGAAGACGATTTCGTTCGCGCGCGCCTCGGCCTCGTCGAGGCGCTGCTCGCTCGGAGCGTTCCCCTCGAGATCGATCGTGCACGTCTCCTCGCCGAGATGAAACGAGACGGTCTTGAGCTTGTAGCTTTCGAGGAAAACGCGCGAGAGAAGGTGCTGCCCCGAGTGCTGCTGCATATGGTCGAAGCGCCGAGTCCATTCTATTTTTCCCTCGATCTCGTCCCCCGCCCGGAGCTCCCCCTTCACGAGATGCCGCACTCCCTTTTCGCTCTCGGTGACGGCGACGACCTCGCGAGCGCCGAGCGTCCCGCGATCGTCGGGCTGCCCGCCCGACTCGGGATAGAAAAAGGTCCGGTCGAGATACACGGCCCAGAGCCCATCGGCCGCAGCCTCGCCCCCGCCCGCAAATTCGCCTTTGCCCGCCAGATCGCGACCGCTC
>CAVVEY010000005.1:0-41542 GCA_963747385.1 uncultured bacterium
CCTCTATCAGCAGTCTCCGGGTCTCGCGCGCGATTATCTCACCGAGTACTCATGCACGACGGCCCAGAACACCGTCGCGCGCTGGAGGACGCTCGGCGAGAATCTCCTCGTGAAGTATATGGATGGAAACGTCAAGGACGAGCACGGCGAGATTCTGCATCCCAAGTATCCCGAGGCGTGGTACCGCCGCATCGCCGCCGAGCGCGGAGAGATACTCAAGGAGCGCCCGGTCGAGCAGAAGAAATAGCGCGTCCCGGTCTCCGCGCGCCCAGAATATGACGAAGCCTTCTCCGAAGATGGCGATCCGGAGACACCTGCCCGGACCCATATGCCCGAAAGTGCGTCGAGCTAACCCCGTCCAGACGCCGTACCGGCCACGCGACGTCGAGTTTCCTGAACCTTTCGCGCGCGATCTGTGATATGCTGGCGAGGTTGAAGGCGCCTGCGGCTTGATTGCGCAAGGCGCGCGGCAACCCGGGCCGGCCGAGCGAGCAGGAGGATTGAAAAGATGGACGTGCCGAGATACGAGAAATTGACGGTCGGGATACTGATCAAACGCGAGGCCGGCGTATTCGGGCCTCGGGGTCTCGGCCTGTTCTACGACCCGACACAGAAGAGCGACCCGTTTCAGCATCAATCGACGTGCGAGGAATACACCGAGGAGACCATTTACGGCAAACTCAGCCAGCTCGGCGGCAAGCATAAGTATCCGAATGTCGATCCGTTGACCGCGGCGGATCTGTATTATAGGACTTTGTCCGCGGCGGGCATCGAAGCCGAACAGCCCGTCGAAATACCTTTGCGATTGGGGCTCGAGGGGAAAAAGGGGTACCTCGTTCGCTTTCCGATTGAAAATCTGGAACGGGGACGTTCAATATTCCAGTTCCTTGCGGCGATGTATTATGACCATCGTCACATCCTGACCTCATTCATGAATACCGAGAGGGCAAAAGAACAGAATATCGAGCAGGCCGCGGTCGTGACTCTTGGGCCGACGGTCAGGGTATTCCAGTCCGACCGCTTCAAGCCGATCTACATGGGTAGGACCGAGTCGATCGACCATGCGAAGATCGATAAATCGTCGGTCGCGCTCGAATTCTACAACGTGGATAAACACCAGCTCGAACAATGCAAGGGCAGGATCGAATCGATGCAGACTCTGTCGTGCGTGCCGTTCGAAGGTCTTCTGGCTCATCAGGTCGCCTATACGCATTCCGCTATGTGGGACAGCAAGGATCTACCTCGGGGGTACCGGGCGAATTTCATAAGCAGAGGTCTGGGCGGCTTCAAGACAAGCGATATAGGGGAACTGGTCGCGTACAGCTTATTCCCGGCCGAAATGGAGGCGAGGCTTGTCGATTCGCTGCAGCTGCTTCAGAGAATATCGATCGGCCCGCCGGAGTTGCTGCAGGATTATATGGCGGTGAATAAACGGATCAGAGAAGTCGTCCCGGACGATTTCTACGCCGATATTTCCTTCGAAGAATAGATCCCCCGCGTGACGTGACCCCGGGTTTTGTACAGCTCTGAGACTCAGGCCGCCTGTTCGATTGGCGGGGGCTCCATTGCCTCCGGTGCCGGCGGCCGATATCCCAGAGAGCTGTGCGGACGAACCCGATTGTACTCCTTTCTCTATCGTTCCACCAGTACCTTGGCTTCCCACAACGTATAGAAGATCTCTCTATTCAAGAGCTCATCCCGAAGTTTGCCGTTGAACGACTCGTTGTATCCATTCTCCCAGGGACTGCCCGGCTCGATGAACAGCGTTTTGACTCCGAGCCGCTGCAGCCAGCGCCGCAACGCCTTCGCCGTCATCTCGGTCCCATTGTCCGATCGTATGTAGTCCGGCGTCCCCCTCTCTATGAACAGCTTCGCCAAAGTCATCAACACATCATGCGAGCTGAGCCGTCTCTCGACGCGAAGAGCCAGGCACTCCCGGCTGTACTCATCGATGATCGTCAGTATCCTCGAGAGGCCCTGCCGTCATGCGTGCGCTCATGAACAAAGTCATAGGACCAAACGTGGTTCTTGTACTCGGGCCTCAGACGGATGCAAGATCCGTCATTCAGCCATAACCTCCCCCGTTTCGGCTGCCTCTTCGGCACCTTCAGGACTTCCCGCCGCCAAATGCGCTCCACCCGCTTGTGGTTCACGCGCCACCCTTCTCTCCTGAGCATCGCCGTCACCCGGCGATAGATCAGCAACCAGTTTCTTCAGCCTCGCGTTCTCCTTCTCGAGATCCTTCAACCGTCTCGCCTGCTGGACATCCAGGCCGCCATATTCCTTGCGCCAACGAAAGTAGGTGTTCTCGCTCACGTTGAGCTGCCGGCACACCTCCCCTACCTTCTGGCCCTTGGAGAGAAGAACCTCGGCCTCTCGAAGTTTCGTGTGATCTGTTCCGCAGTAAACCGCTTCCCGGGCATGAATAACCCCCTTTTCGCTCGGCCGGAGTATAACTCACAGCCTTGATCCGAACTAGGGGGTCACGTCAAGAAAGCACCTGCCCACTCTTTCGCACTGGTTGAGGATTTCGGCCGGGCTGCTGATAGATAAGACAAGAGCCAAAGATCTCTCGGAGAGAATAGCAGCGCTGCAATAGAGACGGCGGCCAGAGTGCGGGATCGCACTATGGGCTCCCATGGCTTTCGGGAAAGTCCATTTTCCTTTTGAGCGCCCTAGAATTCGTAACCGGCCCCAAGGCCGAAGTTAAAGGCAGTGCGATCCAGATAATCCTTCAGTTCCTCATCCAGGATGGAGATCAGTTCGATATGGGGCGCAAGGTAGAGTCTTTCGGCAAAATAATAGGGAAAGGAGATTCCAAAATCGGCGCAGTTAACAGGCGTCTTTTGCGAGGCCGATATAGTTCAGATTGAACTTGGAGGAGGCCCATCGCAGGTACGCACAGGAGGAAAACGATAGCCCGGGTATGATCTCCCGTTCATACTCGATCCCCAAATCGCCAAAATAGGCGCCTCTGTAGTCCATCACATCGACTATCTGGTCGGTACACAGGGAAACCGGTCCTATCGGCAGGATTGCTCTTAAGGCCAATTCTCCGGTATTGAAGGATTGATCCTCGGGATAATGATAGTAGGTGAAGGAAGGGACGAGCTCCAGGCTTCTCGCCGTAACGCTGTATTCCAGGATCAGGTCCATTTCGTTTAGTCCGGTTTGGACCAGCGGGTCTTTATCGCTGACCACGACGTTGGCCCAGGTGGTGAAGGTAAGCCCATAAGAGGAGACCCAGGCCGAAGGCTGCACCAGAAAGCCCTCGTTGAACCTCATGCCTCGCCAAATATAGCTGCGATTGAAATCGGCCTCGGCCCCGAAGCTGACAGCCTTATCGCACTCTTGCTGATCGGCCTCCTGGGCCGCGGCGGCCCGTGGGGCAAACAGAATCAAAGATAGAACCGATAGAATCAAGAACGGCGTACGGCCGCTGATCTTCTGCATTTTTCCCATTCCTGTCATTGTTATCGCGTTCCCCTCCTTGAAAGATCGCTCCTATGCCGGGGGCACAGCACAATCCATGCCGACGCCTGTGATTTGCGCGGACTGTTCGCCGCCTCAAGAGACCGCGTCGAAACGGGGCCGGCTTTTTGCTCAGCCAACTTGTTGCAGTTCAAACACGTCAGGCGTGATCCGCCGGCGAAACGCCCGGCTCAAAATGAGGCGCATGCGACGGGCTCGGCTCATCCGGAAGTTCCGGCAAGAGGATCCGCTCCTGCGCCCGCCCCGGTTCGCGGCGTCCGACGTATCAGTGAGTCGTGCCGAGCGCCTTCTCGATGCTGCCCGCGAGCTTGGCGCCGCGCAGGTCTTCCCCCCAGGCGACGATCGAGCCGTCTCGTCCCACGAGGAAGGGCGCCGGGATGCTGCCGATGAAGAAGCGCTTCCCGATCTCGGTGTCCCAACCCTTCTCCTCGTAGATATGGCGCCATGTCATGCCGAGCGCCGCGACCGAGTCGCGGTACGCCGCCTTCGTCAGCCGGTCGGGAAAATCGAACGATATCGACACGATCTCGAGTCCCTTCGGATGATATTCGCCGTACGCCTTGACGAGCCCGGGCAGCTCCGCGCGGCAGGGTGGGCACCAGGTGGCCCAGAAATCGATCATGAGCGCCTTGCCGCGGTACTCCGCGAGCGAGACCTTCTTGCCGTCGAGGTCCGGCGTGCCGATCTCGATCGGCCAGAGAACGACCGCGGCGCCGTTCTCGAGCCGCGTCGAGAGGACGCGGTGAACGCGCTCGTTCCCGGGAAACCGTTCGATGACGGCGCGCAGCGCCCCGCCGAATCCGCTCTGATCGGCGCCCGGAACCGCGTATGCGTTGACGACCATGAGCGCCTGAGCGCCGGGATAGAATTCCGATCCGTCGGCTATTTTCGAAAGATAGGTTTCGGCCTGCTTGAAGGCCTCCGCGCAGCGCGCGTCGTTCTTGATGTATTTGAGCGACAGTGCGGTGCCGACGGAGTAGTTGGCCTCGTCCGCGCCCGCCGCTGCCGGCGCGCCCTTCAGGATAGGATCCACTTCACGCACGAGCGAGATCGCTCACCGCGCCCCATCCCGGCGAGTAGGGGGACTGGAGACGCATCGAGGCCCGCACACGCTCGAGGCCGTAGTCGAACGACGGATCCCCCGACTTCAGCGCCTTCAAGAGCGGCGAGGTACCGCCCCGCGGCGGCCGCCTGCTCCGAGATGTACTGCGAGGAGGTCCAGAACTCGCGGTGCATGCCGCGCATCCGGTCCTGCGCCTTCTTCCACGCGTCGAGCGAAGCGACGGTCGTGAATGTGTCGGCGGCCCCGGCGAACTCCGGAAACCCCGCCGCGAGATGGGCCGTGCCCTTCTCGAAATTGGCGCGCGCGCGATCGACGAGCCCCTTCATGCGCGGATCGCCCTGGAGCGACTCGAACTCCGTATCCTTCGCGAGCCATTCGGGCATATCCATTCCCCTGTCGACGAGGCGGATGAGCCATCTGAACGCCTCGTCCTTATTTTCCACGCGCGCGTAGGCGCACGCCATGTTGTACTCCTGATTCAGCGCTCCCGGCGTGAGCTTCCCCGCCTCGGTGAATTTCGCCGTCGCGCCGGGGAGATCCTTCGCGTCGAGGAGCTCGTATCCCTTACCCATGAGCTCCTGCGCCTTCGCGAGGATCGAATCGGCATAATAGACCGGGGCCACCGTCTTCGTTTGTTTCTTGGAGCAGGAACCCGACGCGAGAAGCGCCGAGAGCGCGCACGCGCCGACGATCGAGAGGCGAAGAGAACGATTCATGGCATTCCTTTCTGTAAATGAGATCCGGAGTATGCTCGTTGTCGATTGCATACTTATACTGCGGGCACGCCGGGCTTCGCCAGTTTTTCTTTGACAGGGCGGGTGCGCGCCCCCTATAATGTTCAGCCTTGGATATTGAATTAGCAACGACATACGCAGGAAGGACCCGCATGCTGAATTACGATCTCACCGAGGAGCAGCAGATACTCCGCGACTCCGTCCGCGAGTTCGCGGAGAAGGAGATAAAGCCGGTCGCCGAGGAGCTGGACGAAAAAGAGGAGTTCTCCCTCGATCTCGTGAAGAAAATGGCGGAGCTCGGCCTCTTCGGCATGTTCGTCTCCGAGGAGTACGGCGGGAGCAACGTCGGCTACGTCGCCTACGTCATCGCCGTCGAGGAGCTCGCGCGCGTGGACGGCTCGGCCGCGGCGACGGTGGCCGCGGCGAACTCGCTCGGCATCGGCCCCATCTTCTACTTCGGTAACGACGAGCAGAAGCGCGAATGGCTCCCGCGTCTGTGCCGGGGTGAAGCGCTCGCCTCCTTCGGCCTCACCGAGCCGAACGCCGGAAGCGACGCCGGAGGCAGCCAGACGAACGCCGTGCTCAAGAACGGCGAATGGATCATCAACGGGAGCAAGATATTCATCACGAACTCGTCCTCCCCCATGTCCGAGATCATCATCGTCCAGGCGAAGACGGGGGATCGCGGAAACGGCAAGAGCGAGCTCTCCTGCATCCTCGTCCCGAACAAAACCCCCGGCGTCACCACGAAAACGATGCACGAAAAAGATGATGTGGCGCTCGTCCAATACGGGCGAGCTTTACTTCGATAACGTGAAGGTCCCCGAGAAGAACCTCATGGGAAAGCGCGGCGAGGGCTTCAAGCAGATGCTCTCGACGCTCGACCGAGGCCGCCTCGCGATCGCGGCGATGGGACTCGGCGGCGCGCAGGGCGCCTTCGAGCTCGCGCTCGCCTACGCGAAGGAGCGCAAGCAGTTCGGACAGCCGATCGCGAACTTCCAGGCCATAGCCTTCAAGCTCGCCGACATGGCGATGGAGATCGAGGCCGCGCGGAACCTTCTCTACAAGGCGTGCTGGCTCTGCGAGCAGAAGCGAGCGTTCACGATGGAAGCCGCGATGGCCAAGCTCTACTGCAGCGAGGTCATGAGCCGGGCCGTGAATCACGCCGTGCAGATCCACGGCGGCTACGGCCTCATGCGCGAGTACCAGGTCGAGCGTTTCTATCGCGATCAGAAGCTCCTCGAGATCGGCGAGGGAACGAGCGAGATCCAGCGCATCGTGATCGCCCGCAATCTCGGCTGTTTCGAATAATCGGAAACGACAGGGACGAACGGCGCGCCGGTTCGTGCCCCGGAGGCAACGGATGGACATTCTCGAAGAAGGCAAGGGCGAGCTTCTCGGCTTTCACGATCCCGACGAGCAGCGCGCCTGGATCGCCGCGAACAAGTCGACGGCCCTCATCGACAAGCGGATGACGGTGAAGGAAGCGGTCGAGCGGTTCATTCCGGACGGCTCGTACGTCGCCTCGGGAGGCTTCGGCCATATCCGCGTCGCGATGTCGATCATCTACGAGATCATCCGCCGGAAGAGGCGCGATCTCGCCATCGCCGGAAAGACCGCCGTGCACGACCTCGACACCCTCATCGGCGCGGGGTGCGTGTCGAAGGTGGAGGCCGCCTATTCGTTCGGCCACGAGCTGCGGGGCCTCTCGGCCGCGGGGCGACGCGCGGTGGAATCGGGCAAGGTCAAGGTCGTCGCCGAGACGTCGAACGCCGGATACCAGTGGCGCTTCCTCGCGGGGATGATGGGCGTGCCGTTCGTACCGGCGCGCAACCTCCTCGGCACCGACACGTTGAAATATTCGTCCGCAAAATCGGTGATCGATCCCTTCACCGGAAAGCCGGTGACACTCATCCCCTCCGCCAATCCGGACGTCGTCCTCATGCACGTGCCGCGCTGCGACAAGTACGGCAACTGCCAGATCGACGGCATCCTCATCATGGACTACGAGCTCGCCCGCTCGGCGCGGCGCCTCGTCGTGACGACCGAGAAGGTCATCGAAGAGTCGGAAATCCGCCGCGAGCCGTGGCGCACGGTGATCCCCTACATGTACGTCGACGCAGTCGTCGAGGTGCCGCACGGATCGCATCCGTGCCAGATGCCCTACCTCTACTTCTTCGACGAGGAGATCATCGGCGAATGGATGAGCCTCTCGAAGACCGACGAGGGCACGAAAATATTCTTCGACAAATACGTTTACGGCGTGAAGGATTTCGCCGAATACCTCGAGCTCGCGGGCGGCGCGAAGAAGATGGAACACCTCAGACGCGTCGAGGCGCTCGAGGAACGGATGCGCGCGCCCTGGCTCGACAGGAAGAAAGAGTAATCATGGAGAATAGAGGATACACGGAAAACGAGCTCCTCGTCTCGGTCGCCTCCAAGCTGCTCGAGGACAACACCACGGCGCTCATCGGAACGGGGCTTCCGATGCTCGCCGGCATGCTCGCGCAGAAGACGCACGCTCCCGGACTTCTCCTCATCTTCGAGGCCGGGGGCATCGGGGCGCAGATCCCCACGCTCCCGATCTCGGTCGGGGATTCGCGCACATTCTACAAGGCGATCGCGGCCTCCAGCATGCACGACGTCATGTCGTTCGCCCAGGCGGGCTACGTCGATTTCGGATTTCTCGGAGCGGCGCAGCTCGACAAACACGGGAACATCAACACGACCGTCATCGGCGATCACGATCTCCCGAAAGCGCGGCTCCCGGGGAGCGGCGGCGCGAACGACGTCGGCTCCTTCTCGCGGCGCACGATCATCATCATACGCCAGGACAAGAAGCGCCTCGTCGAGAAGTGCGACTTCGTCACGACGCCGGGATACCTCGACGGCGAGGGCGCGCGCGAGCGCGCCGGGCTTCCGAAGAACACGGGGCCATACCGCGTCATCACGCAGCTCGGCGTCTTCGATTTCGGCGGTAGGAACAAGACGATGAGGCTCATCGCCATGCATCCCGGCGTGACGGTCGCCGACGTCGAGGCCGCGACCTCCTTCGAGATCGATGTCGCGCCGTCGATCGAGACGACGGCGCCTCCGACCGCGAAAGAAATCGAGATTCTTCACAGAGAGATCGACCCTCTGGGCATCGTGCTGAAAAAGTAAGCTTTTGTTTACATATGCGTAATGTATTATTGACATGTTACCACCTTGCAAATAATACAGTTACTTGACTAGCATCCACTCGTGTCAAATATTTCTTACACAATTGATCCGGCCGGCACACGGCGCGCGACCGACCGCGTCCGCCAGGCATCGCATAACTGAATTATTTACAGTGCATTACAATCGTCTCGGAACCGAAAGGAACAATCGGCAACTTTGGCACGCAACTTGATATTACAGGAAACAGGAAGCAGTCAACGGCAGCGGTGAGAAACAAAAAGGAGGTTCGAGATGTTCCACTTCACGCACATGAGCTTTATCGTAACGATGCTCCTTCTTGGCAAGAGCGTGTGGGGCAAGTCGGTGTGGGGCAAGAGCGTTTGGGGTTTCTAGAGCGATAGATTCCCGCAAGAAAATCACCAGAGCAGGAGCAAAAGCGGAGATCAGAAACCTCCGCTTTTTTCTTTCCCGCCAGCCGCCGTGACGGCTTCCCGGGCCCTCGAGAGCGAGGGCCCATTTTATTTGCCCGGGCGCGGCTCAATACCGTATACTGTGCGCTGTATGATCAAAGCATCCATTCTCATCAGGGAGCTCAGGGCGGAATTCCTCCCCGCGAGCGTCGTCGCCGTATTTCTCGGAACCGCCGCCGCGCACGCCCGAACGGGCGCGTTCGACCCGATCCTCTTCGCCCTCACCCTCGCCGGCGTCATTTTCATACACCTCGGCACGAACGTCGCGAACGACTATTTCGACCATCGCTCGGGAAACGACGCCTTCAACACCGAGTTCGTCCGCCCCTTCACGGGCGGGAGCCGCCTCATCCAGGAGAATCTCATCTCTCCCCGCTCGGTGCTTGCCCTCTCCGATCTCCCTCTTCGCCGCGGCGCTCGCCGTCGGCACCGCGCTCGCCGTCCTCAGGGGACCGTACATCGTTCTTTTCGGGGTCGTCGGGATCGCGAGCGGCATCTTCTACGTGGCGCCGCCGGTCAATCTCGCGAGCCGGGGATTCGGCGAATTCTTCATCGGGCTGAATTTCGGAATTCTCGCGGTCGCCGGCTCATACTTCGTGCAGACGCGCGCCGTGTCGTGGGAAATCGTCGTGGCCTCCCTCCCCCTCGCCGGGCTCATCGCGGCGGTCGTGTTCATCAACGAGTTCCAGGATATGAACGCCGACGCGCGCACCGGAAAGAAAACGCTCGTCGTGAGAATGGGGATCCCGAAGGCGTCGAAGATCTACGGATGGATCATGCTCTCCTCGTTCGTGCCGATACTCTTCGGCGCGGTCTCGGGGCTCATGCCGCGGACGACCCTCATCGCTCTCGGCGCGCTTCCCTTCGGGATCAAGGCGATCGCCGTCGCGCGGGAGAAGCACGGCTCACCGAAAGAGATGGCCCCCGCGAACGCGCTCACGATCGTGTGCCACGCGCTTACGGGGGCCCTCATGACGATAGGCTATCTCATCGCCCGCTGACGGCTGCTGCAACGCGGCGACCGCATCCCGCGGCCGCGCCTCTCAGAGATCCATCGCCTTCCGCACGGCCCGTATCCCCTCGACGATCTCCTGCTGGTCGTCCACGACATGCAGTATGTCGAGCTCCTCGGCCGAGATCTTTCCCTCTTTCACCATGACGTTCTTCACCCAGTCGATGAGCCCTCCCCAGTAGCTCTTCCCGAGGAGGTACACGGGGAACGGCTTGATCTTGTGCGTCTGTATGAGCGTGAGCGCCTCGAAGAGCTCGTCCATCGTCCCGAAGCCCCCCGGCAGGATGACGAAGGCGACCGAATACTTGACGAACATCACCTTGCGAACGAAGAAGTAGCGGAACCCGACGAGCTTGTCGACGAACACGTTCGGGCGCTGCTCGAAAGGAAGCTCGATGTTGAGCCCGACCGAGTGACCGCCCCCCTCCTGCGCGCCGCGGTTCGCGGCCTCCATCACGCCCGGCCCGCCCCCTGTGATGACGGCGCATCCGTCCTTCGCGAGTTTCGCGGCGAGCGAGCGGGCGGCCGCGTACTCCGGCTCCTTCTCCGTCGCACGCGCCGAGCCGAAGAAGGTCACCGCCGGCCCGACGTTCGCGAGCGCGTCGAATCCCTCGACGAACTCGGCGAGTATCCTGAAAAGCCGCCACGCTTCCTGCGCGCTGATTTCGTCGATGATATATTTCTTCTTATCGGGGTCCATGAAAGCCTCCCGTCGAGTTTCGGGGACGGTGCGGCCGGCGTCGGCCTTCTCGATCCTTGCATTTTCGGCAGGTTAGGATACAATCCCGCGGGGAATCAAGACAATTGAGGTGCGCGATGCAAAAGACCATTTATGGCGAGAGGGGCGGGCAGATCGAATCGTACCCGATCGAGGAATGCCGGCATTGCGACGAGCGCGGCTGGGTGCTCTTCCCGTGGGCGAAGAGGGACGCCGACATAGACCCGAAGACGATCCACATCGTCCGTTCCCGGCCCGGAGCGACACGGGGAAACCACTATCACCCGCGCGCCGCCGAATGGCTCTGCCCGCTCGAGGGGGAAGGTCTTCTCAAATGGAAATCCCCTTCCGGCGAGCTGCAGGAGCTCCATCTCGAGGCGCAGACCAGATGCGTGCGAATCCTCCCGGGGATACCGCACGCCGTGATCAATGTGGGCCCGGGGGAGCTGCTCCTCATGGCGGCGCGCGAGCGCGATCCGGCCGGGGATCTCTCGGTACCCGAAAAGATCGTCTGAAACTTCGAAACGCGCAGGACGTTCATTCGATGAAAGCGCTCGTTTTCGACGGAAAGAAGCTCGCCCTCTCGACCGTGCCGGCGCCGCGCCTTCGGGCGGGAGAAGCGCTCGTCAGGGTGCGTCTCGCGGGGATCTGCTCGACCGACCTCGAGATCGCGCGGGGCTACATGTCGTTCCGCGGGATCCCGGGACACGAGTTCGTCGGCACCGTGGTATCGGCGAGCGCGCCCGCAAAACACCTCGTCGGGAAGCGCGTCGTCGGCGAGATCAACGTTCCCTGCGGACGATGCGCGACGTGCAAGGCGGGTCTCGGAAAGCACTGCGCCACGCGCGGCGTCATCGGCATCAGCGGGCGAGACGGCGCCTTCGCCGAGTACCTCGCTCTCCCGGTCAAGAATCTCCACGTCGTTCCGGCGAGCCTGAGCGACGAGGAGGCGGCCTTCACCGAGCTCGTCGCGGCGGCATGCGAGATTCCCGAGCGGATCGAGATTCGCCGAAACGACCGGACGCTCGTCCTCGGCGACGGGCGGCTCGCCGCGATGGTCGCGCAGGTGCTGTCGCCGAGAACGACCCGCCTCGCCGTTCTCGGCCGGAGCGCCCGCAAGCTCTCCGCTTCTGCGAAAGCTCGGCGTCGGGACGCATGGGCCAGGCGCGGCGCGGACGCTCCTGCGTTCGCAAGATCTCGTGATCGAATGCACGGGAAGCCCCCTCGGGCTCCCCCTCGCCGCGAAGCTCGTCAAGCCCCGGGGCCGCGTCGTGCTCAAATCGACGTTTCACGGAAACCTCGAATGGAATCCGGCGCCGCTCGTCGTCGACGAGATCACGGTCTTCGGCTCCCGGTGCGGACCGTTCGAGCCGGCGCTCGCCCTCATCGAAAAAGGCACGGTCAAGGTCCTGCCGTTCCTGAGCGCCGTCTACCCGCTCGCGCGCGGGGAAGTCGCCTTCCGCGCGGCGCGGCGCTCAAGCGCTTTCAAAGTGCTCATAAGAATGGACTGAACCATGTTCCTCCCGCTCAAGGACATCAATCCGACGCGTCGGCGCCCCGTCGCCACGTACGCCCTCATCGCGGCGAACGTCGCCGTTTTCATCTATCAGCTCTCGCTCGGCTCCCGGCTGGGGAACGCCTTCGTCGCCTCCTACGGCGCCGTTCCCTTCGAGATTACGCACATGACCGATCTCGTGGGGCAGGTGAAGGCGGGGCTCCCGCTTCTTCATTTTCCCGGCCCGCACCCGATCTTTCTCACCCTCTTCACGTCGATGTTTCTTCACGGCGGGCTCGCGCACCTCGGCGGCAACATGCTCTTTCTCTGGATATTCGGGAACAACGTCGAGGATATCCTGGGGCCGGTCAGATACGTCCTCTTCTATCTCGCATGCGGCCTCGCCGCGGCCGCGCTCCATATCGCCTCGGAACCGTCCTCGATGGTGCCGACCATCGGGGCGAGCGGCGCCGTCTCGGGACTCCTCGGAGCCTATCTGATCGCGTTCCCCCGCTCGCGCGTGCTCACCCTCGTCTTTCTCGGCTTCTTCGTGAGGATGGCGGTGCTGCCCGCGTTCGTCATCATCATCTACTGGTTCGTCATCCAGTTCGTCTTCGCGCTCGCCTCCCTCGGCGGCACGGGCGGCGGAGGCGTGGCGTTCTTCGCCCACGTCGGGGGATTCCTCGCCGGCATAGCGCTCATCTTCGCGATGGCGGGAAGCAGGCTTTCCTGGCTCCGGAGAAGCGGCTCGCTCGATTGACCGCCGGGATAACGCGCTCAGAGCGGCGCGGGCATTCCGTCGAGGCCGAGCGCCGACGCGTCGAGGTGCGCAGTATCGCCGAAGGATCTCAGGCGCGGCTTGAAATCGAGAACGACCGTCGTGATGGATGCGTTCGGAAGAGAGAAGCTCCAGAGATCGTCCACGTGCATCCCCAGGATATGCGTCAGGTACATACAGATGACCCCGCCGTGCGTGACGACCGCGACGTCACCGGCGCCGGCCGCGACGTTCGCGTCCATGAACGACACGACACGCTTCTTGAAACTGACGAGATCCTCCCCGCCCTCGAGTTTGACCGTCGAGGGCCTTCGATACCACGCCTCGAGCTTATTCGAATCCTCTTCGCGAAGATCGCTGATGAGCCTTCCCTCCCACTCGCCGAGGGACAGCTCCCTGATCTCCTCCGAGATCCTGAGGGGAAAATCCTCGCCGAGGGCGAGTCTCGCGGTTTCGAGAGTGCGCCCGGCGTCGCTCGAATAGACGGCCTCGAGCGAAAGCGCCCCGAGGCGCCGCCCGAGAAGCCGCGCCTGCGCCCGCCCCGTCGGGCTCAGCGCCACATGGAGGGCCGTTCCCTGGACGCGGCGTTCGTTGTTCCAGGCCGATTCCGCGTGCCGGACGAGATGTATTTTCCTCGGCGAAGAAACCATATCGCTCTCCTTCATGCCTTGCGAACTTCGCGGCTTTGCGCTACCTTTGATCCGGTATGAGAAAAGCACGCGCACGCGCCTCGAATCAAGCATCTTCTCGAGCCTCCAGCGGCTCTCCCGGAGGACACGCATAATGCTCCGACGTCTCGTGCCGCTCGCCGCGGCGTTCGTCATCGCGTTGAGCGGAGGATCCCACGCCGCGCCTGAGCTCGCGCTCCTCTCCCGCTCGCTCATCCAGGGGCCGGCGCTGTCCGTAGCGTTCTCCGGCGCCGACATTATCGTCGGAACGGGATGCGGGATCGCGATTCTCCGGGGCGGTGACGCGGTCCGGAATCCCGCCTATCTCCCGCTCGAAGGAGAACCCGGCGATATCGTCGTGAACGGTTCCCTGGCTTACGTGGCGGCGTCGACGGGCGGTCTCGTCGTGCTCGACATAACCGGCCCCGGCGCGCCGAAAGAGACGTTCCGGTCCGAGACGATCCGGGCCGAGAGATGCGCGCTCGCGGGAAGCACGCTCTTCGTCGCCGACGCGCAGAGCAGGCTTTATATATTCGATTGCGCCGATCCACGCAAACCCCGTTTCATGGAAATGAAGCAGCTCGACGCCGCCGTGTTCTCGCTCGCCGCGGACGGGGACCTCCTCGCGATCGTCCATCCGGCGAAAACGTCGATCTACCGCGTGGCGCAGGGCGGCGCGATGCAGAAGCTTTCGGAAGCGGCTCCCGCAAGCAATTCGAAAAACCGGAGCGACACGAGAATCCTGCGCGGCGCGAAGAAGGGGATCCTGCGCCGCGGCGTCCTCTTTGTCCTCACTTCAACAGGGGAAGTCCTCTGCTGGGATCTCGGAAGACCCGAGCGGCCGCTCCCCATCGAGCCGATCCGCGTCAAGGGCGTCGCCGATATCGCGGTGGCGGACGGGGAAGGAATGCTCCTCACGAATACCGGGTATCTCCTCCCCTTCGACATCGAGCGCCCGGCGGGCGCCGGAGGGGGCGCGCGGGTGAAGCTCAGGTCCGGCAAAGGCTTCACACTCGAAAGCGTCAATCGCTACGCCCAGCCGATCGCCACGGGGAGCCCCGCCGCGAGCGAAACGCGCGGCGAAACGAACAGGGCGACCGCCGTGTTCATGACAGGGAAGCGCCTCGCCGTCGTCGCGCCGTTCGACGGCGTGCGCATCTATGGGCTCGATCGCGGCGGAGCGAAGCTCATCGACTTTTTCCCGACGCGGGGGTTCGCGATCAGCCTTATCGCCGTCGACGGCATCCTCTACGTCGCGAACGGCTATGACGGCGTGCGCATCGGACGCGTCGGACGAGGCGGAACGGTCGATTGGATAGGGCACATTCAGACGGTCGAGGCCCGCGACGTCGCTCTCGGCGGCGCGTATCTCTTCATCGCCGACGGCGCGGGCGGGCTCAAGGCGGCCGACGTGAGCGATCCCTCGCGCCCGAAGATCGTCGGACGGCACGCCTCCCCCTACTTCATGTCCGCCCTCGTCGTCAGAGAGGGACGCGCCTACTGCGCCGGAGGGCTCGGGGGAGTGGAGATCGTGGACGTCGCGGAGCCGCGGCGGCCGAAACTCGTCTGGCGCCGGGACTTCTCCGAAGTCCGGGGCGTCGACGTCGACGGGCGCTATCTCTATTTCGCCGACGGATACGATGGCTGCCGCATCTACTCGCTCGCCGGCGGCGCGCCCGCGCCCGTTTCGGTCCTCGATACGCCCGGCTGGAACTGCGATTGCTTCGTGGTCAGAAACATCGCGTACCTCGCGGACGGCGGCGCGGGAATCTCCGTCGTCGACGTCTCGGACAGGAAAAAGCCCCGCACCGTCGGCTCGCTTTCGCTCGGCACCGTCGCGCGCGCGGTTCACGCGCTGCGGAAAGACGCTTTTCGCCGCGGCCCATACGAGGGGTGTGGCCGCGATCGACGTATCGAACCCGACACGGCCCTCGATCGCCGCATGGTTCGATACGGCCGACGACGCTCGCGGCATTTTCGCCGACGAGGACTTCGTCTATGCCGCGAGCGGTTCCGGCGGAGTCTATATTTTCGGATATTCACGCTGAGGAGGAAGGAGACCGCATGTTCAGGCTCATGGCGCCGCGCCTCGAAGGTGTTCGGCTTCTGATCGCTCTCATGTCCGCCGCGGCGCTTCTTGCGCCGATCGCGGGGAACGCCCAGGGATTCGGCTTTCCCGGCGGAGCGCTCGTCACGGCCGACATGAGCCATTCGCTTTCGGTATTCCACCCGGGCTCCGTCGGATACGTCGCGATCGCCGCCGATATCGCCGCTGGATGGCATATCAACGCCGAAAAGCCCCTCGAGTCGTATCTCATTCCGACCGTCCTCGAGGTAAGCGCGCCCGACGGGATAGAGATCGTGCGTCTCCTCTATCCGGCGCCCGCTCTCAGAAAACTCGAAATCAGCGAGACAAAGATGGCCCTGTATGACGGCGTCGCCACGTTCGGAGCGGTCGTCCGTATCGGCTCCGAAGTCAAGCCGGGATCGTATCGCATCACGGCGACGATCCGGTACCAGGGCTGCAACGACCTCACGTGCGTCGAGCCGGCGAGCGCCTCGGCGGACGACACGATCCGGGTGGGAACGCTCGATGAAGGCGTCGAGCAGCTCGACCCGGAGATCTTCTCGAAGCCTCCCTTCGCCGGAGACGGCGGCGCCGCGGCCGGGGCCGGGGCCATATCGCCCGGCATCGAGGCCGCCCCGACGGGCGCCGGAGATTTCGGGAAGATGATCGCGGAGCGCGGTCTCGCCCTCGCCTTTCTCGTCATCTTTTTCAGCGGCCTCGCCCTTAACCTCACGCCCTGCATCTACCCCCTCATCCCGATCACGATCAGCTATTTCGGCGGACAGGCCGGCGGCCGCGCCTCCCGCGTGTTCCTCCTCGCGTTTCTTTACGTCCTCGGAATGTCGTTGACGTATAGCGTGCTCGGCATGGTCGCCGCGATGACGGGCAGCCTCTTCGGCTCGGCGCTCCAGAACCCGTTCGTCGTCCTCGTTCTCGCGGCGATTCTCGTCGCACTCTCCCTCTCGATGTTCGGACTCTGGGAAATCCGCATGCCGATGTTCCTCGCGCGGCGCACGGGATCGGGACGCCAGGGCTACGCGGGCGCCGTCGTCATGGGTCTCACGATGGGAATCGTCGCGGCGCCGTGCATCGGCCCCTTCGTTCTCGGGCTCCTCACCTATGTCGGCGAGATGGGCAAACCTCTCCTCGGCTTCTTCATGTTCTTTACGCTGGCGTGGGGGATCGGGCTCCCCTTCCTCGTGCTCGGCACGCTCTCGGGAAGCCTTTCGCGCCTCCCGCGCTCGGGCGCCTGGATGGTCTGGGTTCGGAAAATATTCGGATTCATCCTCGTGGCGATGGCCCTCTACTTCGTGCGACACCTCCTGAGCCCGCGTCTTGTCTCGATCGGTTACGCGGCGATCGCGATCGCCGGAGGAATATACCTCGGCTGGATCGACCGGACGGCCGGCGCGGGCCGGGGATTCAAGATTCTGAAACACGCCGTCGGAATCGCCGCGGTCGCGCTCGGCGCGGCGTTTCTCGCATTTCCGGCGATGCGCGGCGGCGCGGACGTGAAGACGCAGGGAATCGCCTGGCAGCCCTTCAGCGAGGAAGCTGTCCTCGACGCGGCGCGCGAAGGGAAGATCGTCGTCATCGACTTCTCGGCGGCATGGTGCCTCCCGTGCCACGAGCTCGACATAAAGACCTTCGTCGATCCGGAGATCGTCAAGCTCTCCGCCGGGTTCGTCCCCCTGCGCGTCGACCTCACGAAGTCGGGCGCGGCCGAAACGAAGATAAGGAACGATTACCGGGTTCGAGGGGTTCCGACCATCGTCTTTATCGACGGAGCCGGGAACGAGCGCGCGGAGCTCAGGGCGACGGGGTTTATCGACGCCGCCGAATTCGCGAGACGCGTCGGCGCGCTCGGCGCCGGGCGGACCGAAAGGTGATTGCATGAAGCTCGTCTCGTTCGAAAAAGCGGGCCGGCGCGCGGGAGTGGTCGTCGCCGATATGATCCTCGACGTGAGCTCCGCCCTGCACTGCGCCCCCGTCACGGTCGAGGACCTCTTTCACCTCGGCCTCGTTCCCGAGGTCCAGAATCTCTCCGACAACGCGTCCGAGATCGACCGGTCGCATTTTCTCCCCCTCAAGGAGACGCGCCTCCATGCGCCCGTCCGGAGCCCGAGCAAGATCGTCTGCCTCGGCATGAACTACCGCGGCCACGCCCTCGAGCAGAAGAAGGAGCCGCCGGAACGTCCCCTCCTCTTCGCGAAGGCCCCGAGCGCCCTCGCCGGCCCCTTTGACGATATCGTCATCCGTCCCGGAATCGAAAACGTCGACGCCGAGGCGGAGCTCGCCGTCGTTATCGGGCGCGAGGGCACGACGATCCCGGCGGCGGAGGCCCTCTCCTACGTCGCCGGCTACATGGCGTTCAACGACGTGAGCGCGCGGAAGATCCAGCGAGAGGACACGCAATGGTTCCGGGGGAAGAGCTTCGACACCTTCGCCCCCTGCGGCCCCTGGATCGTGACGCCGAACGAGCTCGGCGATCCGGGCGCACTGGCGATCCGCCAGAAGCTGGGAGACGTCGTGACGCAGGAGAGCACCACCGCGGACATGCTTTTCGACGTGGCGACGATCGTCTCGTTCGTCTCTTCGGCGATGACGCTGCTCCCCGGAGACATCATCTCGACGGGCACGCCCGCCGGGGTCGGCGTCTACCGCGATCCGCCCGTGTTTCTCAAGGACGGAGACGTCGTGACGGTCGAGATCGAGAGAATCGGTTTCATCAGGAACAGGGTCAAGGCCTTGTAAAGGCGGGGCGAATTGGAACGAAAACTCGACAAGATACTCGTACTTTCAATATGGGAGGACATCTGGTCGCTCGGCGAGGGGGGCGGCGTCGCCGACGAGCTCCAATTCGTCAGGCACCTCACGAAAAAGGGGATCGAGCTCCATTTCCTCATTCCGGAGCCGAAAGCGAAGCGGGAGAATCTCGGGGATTCGCTTCTCATGTATCATACCTATCCGAACATCTTCAGGGCGTTCGAGCGCTTCCCGGCGATCATGAGGCGGTTCATCTGGCCGATCTTCTTTCCCTTCGTCGTGCTCCGCAGGCTCGAACGGCTCGCGGCCGAGATCGAGCCCGACGTTCTCATGGGCTTCACGCACTATTCGTTTCTCCCGCTCAGGACGGTCGGGAAGCGCCTCGGCATTCCGACCGTCGTGAAGCTGTTCGGCGTGATGTACCTCGACCGGTTCGATTTCCCGAGAATCAAATATCTCTGGAAGAGCGTCGAGCAGGTGATCGCGCTCCGGAGCCCCGTCGATCACTACATCATCCTCAACGACGGGACGCGCGGCGAGATGGCGCTCACGCGCCTCGGCATCCCGCGCGAGAAAATATCGTTCCTCCCGAACGGCATGGACACCGAGTGGACCGATCTCCCCGTCGACCGGGACGAGGCGCGCAGGACGATGGGGCTGCCTCAGGACAAGATCCTCGTCGTCACGTTCTCGCGACTCGTCAAATCGAAACGGATAGAGCTCCTTCTCCGGGCGATCGCGATGATGGACCCGTCGCTTCGCGAGAAGGCGGCGTTCGTCATCGGCGGCGACGGCCCGGAGAGAGCGCGTCTCGAACGGGAGGCCGCGAAGCTCGGCCTCGAACGCGACGTGCTCTTCACGGGAGTCATACCGCACCGGGACGTCGTTTATTTCCTCAAGGCGAGCGATATCTTCGCCGCGACGAACGAGCTCACGAACATGTCGCTCCCGCCCTGCGAGGCGATTCTTTGCGGCGTGCCGGTCGTCGCGTTCGACGTGTCGGGCACCTCCGAGGTGGTCCGCGACGGCGAGACGGGGCTCCTCGTGAAGAACGGCGACGTCGTCGAGTTCTCCAGGAAGCTCGAGCTGCTCATCGGCGACGATGCGCTGAGGGAACGTCTCGGCAGAGCGGGCGATGGAGTTCGGGCGGAACCATTTCGTTTCGTGGGACACCCGAATCGATATGGAATGCCGCATCATGGAACGGCTCGCGGGCGCGAAAAGACCCTCGGCCCTGAACCGCCAGGCGCCCGCCACCGGAAAAACGAGAAGACGCCTCGGCTTCTCACTGAAATCTGGGAAACCGGGGCGTCTCACTATGAGGATGTACCGAGTTGGCGCTAGGAATCTTTGGATCAGCCGCTGAGCAGCGGCATTCTTCATCACTCCTGTTCCCTATCCGCCAACCCGCTCCAATATTTTAGCCCGATTTCTCCTGTTGTCAACCCCCCCCGCGTCGATTATTCTTCGAGTGGTACGCTTTCAGGGAGGACAGCGGACGATGAGCAACGCGCCACGAGTCGCGATCCGGCAAGCCGCCGTCGACGACGTCCCGCTTCTGCTCCAGATGATCAGGGAGCTGGCGGAATTCGAACGGATCCCGCACGAGGTTACGGCGACCGAGGAGATCGTTCGCGCGAGCCTTTTCGGCGGCGCTCCCGCGGCGGAGGCCCTCCTCGCGGAATGCGGCGAAAAGCCCGCGGGGTTCCTCATTCATTTCAGAAACTATTCGACGTTCGTCGGAAGGGCCGGCCTCTATATCGAAGATCTCTACGTGAGGCCGGAGTACCGCGGCCTCGGCGTCGGCAAGGCGCTCTTCGTGCGGTGCGCCGAGATCGCGCGCGACCGCGATCTGGGAAGGGTGGAATGGGCAGTCCTCGAGTGGAATCCGGCCCGCGAGTTCTACGAGCACTTCGGCGCACGCGCGATGGACGACTGGATTCTCTACCGGCTCAGCGGGGACGCCCTGCGGTCGCTCGGCGGCTCGTGAAAGCGCACGATTCTTGCATAATTCCCGGGATCCAGGCCTCATTTGTCACGGAAAGGGGATCGGAATGAACGGAAGAATGTATCTTGTTTATTTATCGGTGATTACCATATCGCTCCTGATCAGCGCGTCATGCGAATCGGACAGCAAGCCGAACACCGCCCGCGAGCACCCGCTCGATTCGAATACGAGCGCGATCATCGTCGATCACCTGTGCCGCGACATCGACGTGATTCCGCAGGCGGCGATCGAGCAGGCGAAGTCCACCCTCCATATCGCATACGGGCACACCTCTCACGGAAGCCAGCTCGTTGACGGCATGACGGGGCTCGTCGATTTCAAGGGCGACCTCTACTCCTGGAACAACGGCGGAGCCGGCGGCGCGCTCGACCTCAGGGACAAACCGTCGCCGATGGAGGGGGACCTCGGCAGCTCGAGCTGGGCCGCCAACACGCGGAGCTACCTCAACAGTCATCCCGACGTCAACGTCATCATCTGGTCGTGGTGCGGACAGGTGAGCAGCGCGTCCGAGGACGACATCATCGCCTATCTGAGCCTCATGACCACTCTCGAATCCGATTTCCCCGGTGTGAAGTTCGTCTATATGACGGGACATCTGGACGGATACGGGCTCACCGGCAACCTGCACCTCCGCAACGAGCAGATCCGCGCCTATTGCCGGACGCAGAACAAGATCCTCTACGACTTCGCGGACATCGAATCGTACGATCCCGACGGCGTCTACTTCGGCGACAAGGACGCGAACGACAACTGCGATTATGACGGGAACGGGGACAACCAGTTCGACGGGAACTGGGCGATCGAATGGCAGACCGATCATGCGGGGGAATGGTACAACTGCCCCGCGGCCCATACACAGCCGCTGAACGGGAACCTCAAGGCGTACGCCGCATGGTGGCTCTGGAGCCGGCTCGCCGGCTGGGAAGGCCCGAACTGATCAGGCGCCCCTCTTCGACAGAAACGCCGCGATAACGGCCTTCGCGACATCCCCCGCGATGAACGGCAGGATCGCGAGCGGGGCCGTCCGCTCGAACGGCAGACCGGCGACGAGGGACAGGTAGGCAGCGCCGCTCGCGAGAATGAGGCCCATCCCGCAGAGGGACGCGAAGAATGCGGCGAAACGGCTTCCGCCGAATCTCCCGAAAAGATACCCCGAGACGAGCGCGGCCGCCGGGAAGGATACGAGATATCCCCCGGTCGGGCCGAGGAGCACGGCGGGGCCGAAGCTGAAACCGGCGAATACCGGCGCCCCGGCGAGCCCGAGGGCGAGATACGCGAGAAGCGCGTAGAATCCGTCGCGGGCGCCGAGGGTGAGGCCCGCGAGTACGACGAAGAGGGTCTGCATCGTCACGGGAACGGGCGTGAAGGGAAGGGGCGCGGCCAGCTGGGCCGCGACCGCCGTGAAGCAGACGAAAGCGAGGATTCTCGCCGCTCTCGCGAGCGCCCCGGCCGAACAGGCCGGCCCACAGAACACATCCGTCCACACGAGCTCTTTCGACTCCACGGCTGCTCCTTTCATGCTGCGCGCTGACGCGATATCCGATATGCCGATTGCCTGAACAGGCTCCGGCGGAGAGCTTACCGGGCCGCGGGCTCTTTTTCAAGAAAAGAATCGCCGCTCGCCGCTATGCGGCGCTCCCGGCGGGCCCCGGCCCCGCGGCCCCGGAACCGGGCTCCGCACCCCCGGCGACGGGCCCCTCCCCTTCCTCTCCCGCGACGGCGACGTTTCCGAGATAATAGTGAACGGTCAGCTCGAGGTGATCCCGCATTTTCGCCAGAATTTCGCTCGTCCCGCCCGAGATCGAATAATCCTTCCGTATCGCCGCGAGCACCGAGACGAATTCGAACAGGAATATCCTGAGCGTCATGAGGTAGCGGTAGTTGAACTCGAGCTTGTCCAGATAGGGCTTTCCTCCGGCCTCGCGGTCCTCGCTGAGCTCCCGGAAATCAGGCGCGCTCCCGTCGACGAACGCTTCCCGGTGCCTCCGCACGTTCGTCTCGTGCGCTTTCTTCTCGATGGCGTCGAGCGCCGGCGAGACGTCATCCTCTCGTGCGCCCCCTCCGGCCTCCGCGGCGAGAAGCCGCTCGACGAAGGCCTCGGCTTCCGCCACGAGATCGTTCAGGAAAACGATATTCCTCTCGAGGGAGACCGGGTATTCCGCCTCGCCGGGCCGCTCGCGTTTCCCCTTGAGAAGCAAGTCGAAGTTGCGGCGAAAAACGTCGGCCGAGGGGTAGTTCTTCGCGAGGTGCGAGGAAAACGTCGAGAGCACCTCTTCGATCGTTGCCGGCTTGAAGTCCATGACGCTCGTCCTCCGGCGCCTTCAACGCACCTGAACGGATAGCTCGAGGGCGCCGCGAACGCCGGGGCTGAACGATCCGACCGACCCGGCGGCGAAGGCCCCTTCCTCTCCGATCGCGATGAATCCTCCGGGAACCGCCCCGATCGCTCGCGCTTCGAACGGAAGATACCCCGCTTCGGCGACGGTGAAGACAGCGCCCGATCCGCGGACGATTCTCGCGATCGTGCCGTCTTCGAACTGCACGACGAGATTCGATCCGTCGGACGAGGCCGCGCGGATCTTTCCGGGCAGCGAGCCGCGGCCGATCTCTCCCATGGCGCCGGTGTCGAGAAGGGCGAGCGTATCGCACCGGACGGAGGAACCTCTCGTCAGGAGCACGAGATCTCCGCCGAGCAGGCCGATCGCCGTGCGTTCGGCCGCTCTCAGCGGTTTGTCCCCGCGGCGCTCGATCGGCGAATCGCCCGACGCGCCGAAAAAGGATATCCCCCTCGCCTTGGAAAACGCGAGCAGACTCCCGTTCACGAGCGCCGTATCGTCGATATCGAGCCCGAGCTTCACGCCGCGAGCCCACCTGCGGGAGACCGCGTCGAAATAATGGCAGAAGGCGTCTTCCGTCACGACGAACGCGCCGCCGGCCGAGACGAATACGCGACGGATCCTGCGCGTGAACGATCTTTCCCCGAGCAGCGCCGGCTGCTCGCCGCGCCCCACGAGGAAAACCTTGCCTTTCGCCTTGAAATTGACCGCGCAGGCCGCGAGCGCTCCGGCGCCGGAAGCGTCCGCGATGGAAGCGGACTTGGAGGCGACCGGCGCCAGAAAAGTCCAGGACGGATCCATTATCGCGTCGGGCTCGCCGACGCTCGCCAGGTACAGCCCGCGGGCGCTCCCGCCAGCCGCCGTGCCGAGCTTGAAGAGATATCCGGGAAAATCGCCGCGCGAGAACATGAAACTGGAGCCCGGGAGCGATCGCGGAGCCGCCTGCGCCAGGCACGCGCGCACGAGAAGCTCGCACGAATCGGGCCTCGTGCCCGGAGGCATCGCGAAGTAGAGATAGCCGCTCCGTTCCTCTCCCGGCGCGATTCGCACCGGCTTCATCATGCCGCTTTCGAACGCGGGATAGAACGACTTCCCGAAGATGGGCCGGTAGTACCGCCCGATATCGATCTCGGTGTACATGAAAAACGCGCCGACGGGAGCGACGAGCGTCCCCGCGACGAAGCTCGTGGCTCTGCGCATATGGTAGCGCCCCGTCTTCTTCGTCCCGAGCACTCTCTCCGCGACCGTTTTCGGAGCGAGAGGAAGATGTGTCGTTCCGTTCTCGACGAGCGCGAGGCCCTCGAATCCCGCGGCGAGCTTCATCCCGTTCGCGCTGTGGATGAGAAGCGGCGACGAACCCTCGTTGCGGATCGTGACGCGCACGGGGACGATCCCGCTGTCGGGCAGCGTTTTCAGAAAGAATTCCGGCATGTCGTCCCCGGCGACCGCGAATCGCGCCGCGGCGGCGAGATCGGTTCCCGTGGGAGCGCTCTCGAGCCCGATGTCCGCCGGCCCTCGCTGGAAATATCGGCACGACGGCATCACGATCGCCGCGAACGCGCACAGCGCGAGCACGGAGGCGGTTCGCGCGAGATTCGCACCAGTTCCGTTCATTCGAGTCCCTTCTTCAGGCCCTCGAGGAGGACCGTTCTCCCGAGAGGCGTGACGCGGCAGTAGCGCTCGGCGGTCTTCATGAAGCACCGGTTCTCGCAGAATCCCCCCGAGAGATAGAGATGCGCCGGCCTCCCCAGAAAATCGATCACGTTGCGCACGAAGCCGTGGAGGAACATGGCCACGCTTTCCTCGGGAGAGGTTCCGAGCGCGATCTGCTCGAGCACGCGCTCCATTCCGAAAACGCCGCAGGTGACGTTCACCCAGCGGTCGGACGGCGGAAGGGTCGAGAAATCGATATCGTAGTAGTTCCCGAGAAGCTCGAGCGTCGCCCCCGTCGTCGAGCCGCAGGAGAGATTCCAGTCGAGCTTCTCGACCTTTCTCCCCTTCAGCCGCACGAACTTTATATCCCTGCCGCCCACGTCGACAAGGGAAAAGTCCCCGTCCGCGACGAGGGCGAGGCCGCCCTCGGCCAGCGCGATGAGCTCGTTCCGGTAGACCGCGCATCTGCCCCGGGCGCAGTGCCCCGTCGCGACCTCGTAGCGCTCGCCCGTTCGCCGCACGAGCTCCTTCGTCGCGACGATCTCGAGGGCGCCCGAGTCGAGGTCGAGGATCTTCGAATAGGTGCTGCCGCAGTCGGCGATTTTCATCGCGACAACCTCACGAACGCCTCGACCTTCGCCAGTATCGAGTCGTTGATCTCGCTATGGCAATCCACGGCGAGCCCCCGGTGCCTTTCCGCGAGGTAATGAGCGAGATCCTGCTTCGCGCAGAAGCTCTGCGTGAAGAACACGGTGGGAATCCCCTCGTCGACCAGGCACTCGAGTTCGACGTCGGAAGGGCGTCCCGCCTCTACGCACCGCGTCCATCCGTACACGTGCGTCGTTTCCGGAAAGAGATCGAGGATACGGAAATCGTGCGGGGGCACGCCCCAGAAGCCGTGCGTCGGCTCGCACGAGGCCGGGGACGGCTCCGCGGCGGAAGGATCGACGACGGTCGCCATGATCCGGTCGATCTTCTCCCTGAGCGGCATGAGCGCGCGCGAAAAGACGAGCGGCCGGTTCTCGAATTCCTCTTCCGGGAAGCGCGACTCGATCACCAGAAAACCCATTTTCCGGAGGAGAAAGGCGGCGTGCCGCCCGCGATCGCACTTGTCCTCCCCGACGGCGGCCACCACCGCGGCGAGAGCGCTCCCGAGGCTCAGCGCGTTATCGACGACGTTCGCGACGATCCGGCACGTCGTCGCGGGAAGGATCCCCGAATCCGGCGCGCCCCTGTCGACGTCGAGATCCACGAGCGGGAGATCCGGGCCGAATCTCTCCCTCGCCTCGCGGAGAGCTTTCCGTCGCGGGAAGCCGAAGTAGCCAATGACCGTATCGGCCGGGCGTTCTTTCATCGTGATTTTCGACAGACGGGGAAACCGGGTCGAAGCGTCGCGGGTCACGCGATACGGAAGAGCGCGCTCATTCCTCGTCCTCGCCGTTTTCGACGCGCGATATCGCCTCGACCACGTCATCCGGTTTCTTGGCGTCGATCAGCTTTTTCCGGAACTTGTCGAGCTTGATCATCTTGACGATCTTGGCGATCGCCTGCACATGGGGGCCGGACTCGGACGTCGGCGCGACCATGAGGAAGAAAAGATGCGACGGCTTTCCGTCCTGGGCCGCGAAGTTGACGCCGGCGCGGGAAATCCCGATCACGATGCTGAGACTTTTCACGGCGTCCGATTTCGCGTGCGGAATCGCCACGCCCTTTTCGAGACCGGTCGATCCCTCGCGCTCCCGGTTCATCACGGCTTCGAAGATAGCATCGGGGTCATCCACGTCGCTCGTATCGACAAGAAGGGAAACAAGCTCCTCGATGATCTCTTCCTTGCTGTTGCCCTCGAGATGGACCTTCACATGGGCGGGCGTGATAAAATCGATAAGCTTCATCGCAGTTTGCCTCCTCGGGAACTATTCCCGGCAGCCTTTCAATATTCACGGAACATAATCAACGCCGTGTCTCCGCGCAAGGCCCTCGTTTCCGCCTCGCGGCTTCTTTCCGGCGGTCGTCAGACCGACTCGTACAGCCTGTCCACCTTCTGTTTGTTGCGCACGACGAGAACGGGGCAGGTCGCCTTCCGCAGGATCCGCTCCCCTTCCTCGTAGAACGAATCGCGCAGGCTCAGAACCTCCCCGAGCTCCCCCTGGATCAGCAAATCGCAATCGGTCGCGGCGATTTCCCGGGCGACCTCCTCGTGAACGACGCCCTTTCGGAGAATCGCGTCGGCCTTGACGCCCTTCTTCTCGGCGAGCTTCACGATGTAGTTGAGCTTGCGCTTTCCGTCATCCTCGAGGTCGCGCTCGTAGTCCATCTTCTCCATCTGCACGAATACCTTCGCGCTGAGAAGCTCGCTGAGGAGATTGTCGTTCACGACGAAAATAACCCTCAAGAGCGAGTCGTGCGCCTTCGAGAGAACGATCGCGAACAACGCGGCCGTGATCGATGATTCACTTCCGTCGATGTACAGCAGGATCTTGCCGAAGGGATTCGCCGTACCCGTCATTGCGCAGCCTCTTTCCTCTTCTGAAGATGACCCTTGATCATCTTGTTGATGAAAAACGCCTCTCGATCCATTTCCTCGAGGGACGAATTGATATATTTCAACGTTTCCTCGTAATCCGGGATAAAGACCTTTTCGAGCGCGTTGACGCGGCGAATGGTCTTCGCCACTTCGCGCGACAGGCGCATGAGCGAGATGCGCGCCTCGGCGAGCTTCCCGATGAGCTTGAGAACTTCGCGGAAGCGGACGTTCGCCTCGGAAAGCCAGATGCTGCTCTCGACGGCCACCACGTACGGCGACTTGTCGTCGAAGTCGACGCGGACCTTCGGAATCGACACGCCCATGATGCGCCGCTCGGAGAACTTGATATCGGAACGGATGTGCACCCCGGCGGAGACGAGCGTCAGGTCCCGGCGACCCATCCGCAGCATCGCCTGATCGAGAGCGACGAAGGCGACGGCGAGCTTCTTCTCGACCTCGACCTGCGCTTCGACCGCGCGATCGATGAGCCCCATGAGCTCCACGACGAGAATCTTTCGCTTCTGGTCGAGGAGCTCCCATCCCTCGTTCGCGAATCCGAGGTCGCGCTTGATCCTCATCAGATTGGTCTTGGTCGGGGCCAGCTCGTATCGCGCCATGGATCACTTCCCGTAATACTTGTTGAGCTCTTCCTCGGAAATCCGGTGCAGTTCGTCCTTGGGCAGGTAGGATATCACCTTCCAGCCGATATCGAGCGTCTGCGAGATCGTCCGGTCCTCGTACTCACCCTGGCTCAGGAACTCGCGTTCGAACCGGTTGCCGAAATCGAGGTACGTCTTGTCGAGCGGCGTGAGCTCCTCCTCTCCGATGACGGCGGCGAGCGCCCGCACGTCCTTCACGTGCGAGTAGGCCGCGAAGAGCTGGCTCGCGATGTGCGCGTGATCGCCGCGAGTCATCCCCTCGCCGATCCCGTCCTTCATGAGCCGCGAGAGCGAGGGAAGTCCCGCGATCGGCGGGTAGATGTTCCGGTGATCGAGCTCGCGATCGAGAACGATTTGTCCTTCCGTGATGTACCCGGAGAGGTCGGGAACCGGGTGCGAGATATCGTCGTTCGGCATGGTGAGAATGGGCATCTGGGTGATCGAGCCCGTGAAGCCCTTGACCATCCCCGCGCGCTCGTAGATGCTCGAGAGGTCGCTGTAGAGATAGCCGGGATAGCCCTTGCGGCTCGGTATCTCCTCGCGGACCGTGGAGATCTCGCGGAGCGACTCGCAGTAGTTCGTCATGTCGGTGAGGATGACGAGCACGTGCATATTCAGCTTGAACGCGAGGAACTCGGCCGCCGTGAGCGCCACGCGCGGCGTCACGATGCGCTCGACCGAGGGGTCGTCGGCGAGATTCAATATCAATACGACCTTCTCGAGCACGCCCGATTCCTCGAAGTTGCGCACGAAATAGCGCGCGACGTCATGCTTGATTCCCATCGCGGCGAAGATGACGGCGAACTGGACGTCCTCGCCCGTGATCTTGGCCTGCCGGGTGATCTGCGCGACGATCTTGTTGTGCGGGAGCCCCGTACCCGAGAATATCGGAAGCTTCTGGCCGCGCACGAGGGCGTTCATGCCGTCGATCGCCGAGATGCCCGTCTGGATGCACTTGCGGGGATACACGCGGGCGGTGGGATTGATCGGAAGCCCGTTCACGTCCATCATCTCTTCGACCATCGGCGGCGGCCCGCTGTCGATCGGCTGCCCCAGCCCGTTGAAGACGCGCCCGAGGATCTCGGCCCCGACGCCGAACTTGAGCGGCTCTCCCCGGAACCGCACGCGCGTATCGGGAATGGAGAGACCGGTCGTCCCCTCGAATACCTGGATAACAGCCGCCCCCTCGCTCGATTCGAGCACCATGCCGAGGCGCACGAGCCCCTTCGAGTCGACGATTTCCGCGAGCTCGTTATAGCCGACGTTATGGATTCCCTTGACGAAGACGAGGGGGCCGTTCACCTGGCTGATGCCGATGTATTCTCTCCCCTCGGCGAGCTTCTTTTCCATCATGCCGTCACCGTTTCTTATTCGTACATCTCGGTTACTTGTTTCATGGACTTCTGGAGCTTGTCCCGTATCTCGTCGATCTTCCCGATCTCGTCGTTCGAGACGGAGAATTTCATCCTCATGATGTCGGAATGGACCTCGAGCTTCTTGATCTGATGGATGTTCGCGCCCTTCTTGATATTCTCGAGGCCGAGCGTGTAGAAGTCGAGTATCACGCGGAGCATCTTGATCTGCTTCTCGGGCGTGCAGTACATGTCGACCTTGTCGTAGCTGTTCTGCTGGAGAAACGCGTTCTTGAACATCTCGCAGGTCTCGAGCACGATGCGCTGCGTGTCGGGAAGCACGTCGGGGCCGACGAGCTTCACGACCTGCTGGAGCTTTCCCTCCTGCTGGAGGAGATCCATGATCCGCCGGCGCAGATCCATCCACTCGCCTCCGGAGCGCTCCTGCCACCAGTCGGCGATCTCGTCGACGTACTCGCTGTAGCTCTCGAGCCACGATATCGCGGGATAGTGCCGCGCGTTCGCGAGCTGCCGGTCGAGGGCCCAGAGACAGCGCACGAACCGTTTCGTGTGCTGCGTCACGGGCTCCGAAAAATCGCCCCCCGGCGGAGATACCGCTCCGGCGATACTGATCGAGCCCTCGGCGCCGCCGAGCGTCTCGAACATCCCCGCGCGCTCGTAGAACTCGGCGAGTCTCGTCGGAAGGTATGCGGGAAAGCCCTCGTCAGCGGGCATCTCCTCCATGCGTCCCGAGAGCTCGCGGAGCGCTTCCGCCCAACGCGAGGTCGAGTCGGCCATGACCGCCACGTGGTAGCCCTGGTCGCGGTAATACTCCGCGATCGTGATTCCCGTGTAGATCGAGGCCTCGCGCGCGGCCACCGGCATATTCGACGTATTGGCGATCATGATCGTGCGCTCCATGAGGGGCCGCTTCGATCGCGGATCGATCAGCTCGGGGAAGCTCATGAGCACGTCGGTCATCTCGTTCCCGCGCTCGCCGCATCCGATGTAGACGATGATGTCTGCGTCGCACCACTTGGCGAGCGCGTGCTGGATCATCGTCTTGCCCGTGCCGAAGCCGCCCGGCACGACGACCGTCCCGCCTTTCGCCTGCGGGAAGAGGGTGTCGATGACGCGCTGCCCCGTGACGAGCGGGAGCCTGAGCGGAAGGCGCCCCCGGGAAGGCCGCGACCTCCGCACCGGCCACCGCTGGAACAATTTCACTTCGGTCTCTTTCCCCGAAGCGTCGGCAACCCGGAGCACCGTCTCCTCGATCCGGTACGATCCTTCCTTCGCGACCCAGACGACTTTTCCCTTCACGCCGGGAGGCACGAGGACGCGGTGCTCGATGAGCACCGTCTCCTGGAGCTTCCCGACGATCTCTCCTCCCTCGACCTGGGCGCCCGCCGCGAGGACCGGCTTGAAATCCCATGCGCTCTCGCGGGAAAGGGACGTCACGTGGATCCCCTTCTGGATATACACGCTGCCGGAGGCGTCGCGGATAACCTCGAGCGGGCGCTGGACGCCGTCGTAAATCGTGCCGAGGAGCCCCGGACCGAGCTCGGCGGAGAGGGGAAGCCCGGAGCTGTAGACATTCGAACCCGGGGCGAGACCCGTCGTATCCTCGTACACCTGAATGGCGGCCCGGTCGCCATCGAGCTTCACGATCTCCCCGACGAGATGATCCTCGCCCACCTCGACGAGATCGAGCATCTTCGCGTTGGCGATTCCTTTCGCATGGACGACGGGGCCGACGATCTTGTGCACTTTTCCGATGATCTCAAGCACTGCGGGGTTCCTCTTTCTTCCTATGACGCCCCATGCGGCGGTCGCCCGTATCCGGCGACGCACGCCTACTCTATCTTGTCCTCCGAGGAAAATACTCCCTCGAATATAATCGCCCTGATTTCCTCCCGATAGCGGTACATCCTCGCTTCGACGGTGTTGTCGAAGATCACGTTTCCGCCGGGAACGCCGACCTGCACGCCGCCCGCCGTCGAGCCCGCGAGCGCTTTGCCCTCGATGCCCTTGACGACGCGCCCTTCCTTCTTCATCAGCTCCCGCACCAGGGGAAAGACGGCGGACTCGAGGAGCGCGAGATCGCGCCTGTCCGCATAAACGACGAATTCGTCCCCCTCGAGCACGCGCAGCGCCTCGGCGGCGAGCGCGGCGAGAACCCGCGGATAGTCTTCCCGCTTTCTGCTTTTCTCGACGTCGCCGCGCACGGCGTCCATTACCGCGCTCACGACCTCTTCGCGAGCCTTGAGCCTGATGCGGCGGACCTCGAGGCTCACGCTCGAGAGGACGCGTTTCTTCGCCACCACGCCCTTCTCCGTCGCTTCGCCGAGGATCCGCGCGCCCACCTGCTGCGCCTCGCTCTCGGCCTTCGAGATGATGGCGGCGGCGGTGCTCCTCGCCTTCTCGAGAATCGAGTCGACCTCTTTCGCTCCGTCTCCCCTGATCTGTTCGCAGATTTTATCGACGGATTCCATATCAGCCAACGTTTCCGCTCCCTTGCATGTTCACCCGCGTGTCATACGTTTATTCCGACCGCGGAGCGCACCATCTGACGTATCGAGACTCTTCCCGGCATCGGACCGGTCCGGTCGGGAATCTCGATGATGAGAGGAAAGCTCCGACCGAAGACGTAATCCTCCATCTCCGCGCGCAGTCCGGCCGCGATCTTCTCGGTGATGATGACGATGCCGATGTCGGAGGACGCGAAGGCCTTCTTGAGCGCTTCGCGCGCTTCGTCCACCGTTTCGACCGCCTCGCCGACGACCCCCGCGAGCCCGAATCCGGCCACCGTGCTCTCATCGCCGATCACGTAGAATTGCATGCGCGCTCCCTCAAATCCGGGTCAGGATCATGATCGATATGATCAAGCCGTAGATCGCGATTCCTTCCGCGAGGCCGACGTAGATGAGGGCCCGCGCCGTCAGCTCCGGCTTCTCGCTGATCGCCCCGAGCGCCGCGGAACCGACGTACGCGACCGCTATGCCGGCGCCGAGACAGCCGATTCCCGTCGAGAACGCCGCCGCCGCGAAGCCCCAACCGATCACGCGCGCCTGCTCGGCCGAAACGTTTCTGTTGGGCTGCGCGGCCGCGATGGCCGTGTCGGTCGTCGCGCCCTGATGCTGCTGGCTGCGCGCGTCGGTAACGGCGCCCGCCAGGTTGATCAGCAGAATCAGGATCACGGTCGAAAAGACCGCGGCGGATGACAGGGTGATAAACCTCTTCATTCTACTCCTGCGTGCCTCCTGCTCGGACATGCCTTCTCCTTTCACTCATCCCGGCCCGGTTGAACGCCCAGACCGATCGGTTTGTACGCGACACCACCACCGGAAAAGAATTTACCGAAGAATTCGTAATATTCCAGACGAATCGCCTGTATCGTGACGACGAGCCCTTCGAGCGCGATGATTCCGATATTGCCGAGAACGAGGATCAGTATCGAATAGATCATCCCGCCGCTCTTGCCCTTGACCATTTCGACGAGGCTGAACACCGCGATGAAGAGGCCCACGTGGGCAAGCGAGAAAGCCGCCACGCGGATGAAAGACACGGTATTGGCGAGGTACCCGATGAGTATCTCGACGACTTCGATGACCGACTCGAAGATGTACGAACCGACGCCCGTCTCGAACACCATTTTCCGCCTGCCCGCGAGCGCGAGTATCGGCTCCCGGAAAAAGAGGAGCAGAATCGGGACGCCGATGGCGCCGATAAGGAGCTTCACGGGAATCGGCTCGTTCGCGAGAAAGATGGAAACGGCGACGATGCCGCCCCAGTACATGATCGCGACGATGAGCCCGGCGTGGTCGAAGATAGTCGCCTTGTAATGCCGCATCCGGATCGAGTTGACGACGTGGAACGCTATCCCGAGCGAGATGACGCCGATCCCGAAGTAGATCGCGACCTTGAAGAAGTAGATCACGTTGCTCATCGGTTTCATCCACACGTGGGGGATGAGCTCCTCGAGACCGAATACGCTGCCGAAAAGAAACCCGAATACGACGGACGAAACGCCGCAGTAGAAAGCGAGGCGGCCGACGAGGGCGACCGATTCGTTCTTCCGCTTCGAGCGAAAACCGAGCCACGCGCCGAGAAAGAGCAGCACGGCGCCGTGGCCCACGTCCCCGAACATCATCCCGAACATGACGAGATAGGTGATCGCGAAGAAGAAGGTCGGATCGATGACCTTGTACTCGGGAAGGCCGTAGTTCGAAACGAGCATCTCGAACGGCTTGAAGAACGCGGGATGCTTGAGGAGAACGGGCACCTTCACGCGGCCGGCCTTGACTCCCGCCACGTCCTCCGGCGCGACCACCTCGATGATGGCCCGTCCCTTCGCGGCCCGGAGAATCTCCCTTTCGACCTCCCGCTTCTTTCCGCTCGGGATCCAGCCCGAAAAGATGTACGTCTTGCGCGTCCGCTTCAGGAAATTCTTGACCCTGAGGAGAAGCGCCGCCACGCGGAGCGATCTGTTGTATTCGGTGATCCGGCCGGCGTTCGCGTCGCGCGCACCGGAAAGCTCCGCCTGAACCCCGGCGAGCTCGCTCTCGAGCGCCTCGATCTTCTTGCCGAGCTCCCCCTTGACCTCCGCGGCTTCCCTCTTCGCATCCTCCCCGATCTCGACCTCGTCGAACGAGGCCTCGCGCAAGACGCGTTTGATCTTGAGACGATCGTTCTTGAGCCCGATAAGGAGTATGAGCTCGGTCTTGTCGCGCCTCGAGAGGGAGAGCAGGACGGCGGGGAGCGTGGCTATCTTCTCGCGGATATATTCGACGTTCTCGAAGCGCACCTCGCCGTAATGCCAATCGAGGAACGAGTACGGCGCTCTCTCGACCGGAAAGCCGAGATCCATAAGGGGCGCGACCTCGCTCGCGATGGCTTCCATCCGCTCGAGCTTCTGTTTGATCTCGTTGCGCTCGGCGATCACCCCTTCAATCGAGTGTTCGAGAGTGCCGACGTACTTTTCCATCTCGGCGAGATCGCCCATGGAAACCTCGGCGATCCCTCCCTCCGCGTCGAGGGAAAGCTCCTTGATGTCGAGATTCTTCATGAGAAGGGCGAGCCGCCCCCGCAGGTAGTCGATCTTCGAGCGAACCGCCCCGGCCTCGAAGCTCTTCAGGTTCTCCGCCCAGGGTTCCTGGTCGTCGAGGCGCACGAGATGGAGAATCCCGAGGCGCACGATCTCCCGGGCGACATCGTCGAGCTCGCTCTCGAAGATGAGCACGTTGATCTGATGCATGCGCTCGGGCGTAAACATACCGAATCCTTCTAGAAAGCCGTCCGGAGGTGGCTCTCGATATCGGTCTTCTCCATGCTCAGGAGCTTGCCGTTCAGAATCGTGATGAGGTTCCTGATCTCGGTGCGTTTGAGGATCAGGTACGAGAGGACCGTCCCGATCGTGAACGGAAATCCCCCGAGCGTTTTCTTCGCCTCGGACACCAGGTAGCTCCAGAGAATGATCTCGAGGAGGTAGAGTTTGCTCAGATCCTCCTCCTTTTTCATGAGGTCGGCGATCGGCCTGAACGACTTCTCGAGAGCGACCGAAAGCACGTCCTTCATGGAATCGGCCGCGAGGGCCTGCCGGAGCTTGTCGCTCGTCATCCGGTAACCGCCCGGTATGATGTAATCGATCAGATCGCCTATCGGCACGCTGTAGTAGAACTTGAGCCGCACGAGCCAGCCGATGTTCTTGAGGTCTATCTCGAGGCCGATGAGACGCTGCGCGATGCGACGATCGGTGCGATCGAGCGCGTCCACCCTCTCCTTCAACCGCTTGTAGAAATCGATCTCGAGAGCGATCTCGATCGGAAAGGGCGTCCCACGCTGCTTGTAGTCGTCGAGAACGCTCTTCACCGGGCCGAGATACGGAGTCTCGATAAGATACGCGAGCACGTCCTCGATCGTCTTCGCTTCGGCGATCGACTGGTAGGGAAGGCTGTGCGGGAGCTCCTTGCGGATGATATACTTGAGGTCCTCGATCCCCCGGTTCCCCTCACGAATGCGAAGAGCGGCCTTGAGATTCTCTATCTCGTATTTCTCGATGATCAGCTCGATGAGCTCCAGCGCAGGTCCCCTGAGATCCTTGATGAGCTCCGTGTGCCACTGAACCTCCTGCTCGATGAGGAACTTTTCGGCGACGCGGGGATCGAGGGAGACTTCCGGCCTGGAGAGCGTCTTTTCGTAGATCGTGCTCCCCAGATGAGAATAGAATTCGGGGAGGTCGCGCGCTTCGGCGAGGCGCGCGATCGCCTCGGGAGGCAGAAGCGCGCTGAGGCGCGCCCTCACCTTGGCGTTCACGAGAGCATATTTTCCTACCGGCCCGAGAAGCATAACGACACCGGTTCACTTGACTGAAGTTCGCTTCGTAATCCGCTACGTGCCGAATAGATTGGACTGCTTTTCCTCGATCCCGAGAATCAGGTTCGTCACGCGGTCGGCCGCCGTCTCTATCTCCGCTTTCTTCTTCCTGATGATCTCGACGCTTCCGACCTGGGCGCGCTCCATCTGCTGCTTGCGCTCCCGCTCCGCATCTTCCTTCATCCGCTCCATGATCGAGTGAGCCTTCTGCATGGCTTCCTTCCGCACACCCTCCTCTGCCTGGCGGCTCTTTTCCTCGGCTTCCCGCACGATCCGCTGAGCCTCGGCGCGCGAGGTCTCTATGCCGTCGCGGGCCTCTTTCTCGGTCTCCAGGATCTTCTGGACTATCTCTTTCAAAGCTCCTCCTGCAAGGGCTGACTCGGAATATCGGTTGAAATCACGCAACTGAGGGATATTAGGGGAGTATAGAAAAGGAGATATCGGGTGTCAACAAATGAAAACTCGCCCCGGCATGGCCGAAGGGCCCGCATCGGGCACTCATCGATGATTGGACGGATTCCCGACGGAACGCGGAGCCATGCGGCAAAAACAGGGCCGCCGGCAATGGCGATGCCGGCGGCCTGCCGAGTGCGACACGCAGCGAACGCGGATCCCTGCCGATCCTCTTCCCCCTCCGGTGCTCTCGGTGTTCCTGAGTCCCCTGGTAGCTTGCCGCTTCCCGATTATACCGATACATATTTAATCACGAACTCGCCCCGATGTCAACTGAAAAATCTCTCTATCTTATTAATTTGAAAAATATTACACCGCTAGTGGCAATACCGTTACACCTACGGAACTGCAATTGCCGCCGGTTCGAAAACCGTAACGATTGCGTTACAAGCCGCCGGCGAATCCTTTGATGCGAATGGTGAGGCGACCCTCGCTGGAGGAATCGGCCGAATAAGGATTCAACGCCTGAAATTGCCCGCGTCGATCTTGAGCCGTCTCAGGAGCCGATAGAGCGATTCCCTCGGAATCCCCGCGAGCTTCGCCGCTTCCTTGACGTCGCCGTTCGTCGTCGAAAGGAGCTGCCTGCAGTGGTTGCGCTCCCACGCCTCGCGCGCCTCGCGCAATCGCGGCTCCGCCGCCTGCGGCCTCGCCGACGCCGCGATCGAGCGCCATGCCGACGCCCGGGGAGACGTCGTCGAGCGTGATTGCGGGCCCCGCCGCTCGAATGATCGCGCTCTTCATGACGCACTCGAGCTCGCGCACGTTCCCGGGCCACCGGTACTCGAGGAACCGGCGCTCGACGGCCGGGTCGATCTCGCGGACGTCCCTGCGGAACTTTACGGCGAACGTGTCGAGTATGTGCCGGGCGAGAAGCGGGATATCCTCGCTTCTTTTCGAGAGCGGCGGCATGTCGATCCGGAGCGTATTCAGCCGGTAATAGAGCTCGGACTTGAACGAGCCCCCGCGGACCATGGCCTGAAGATCCCTCGAAGTGAGAACGATGAACCGCACGTCGACCCCGATCATCTTGTCGCTCCCGAGCCGGTGAAAGCGCTTCTTCTCAACGGCGCGCAGGAGCTTCGTCTGCGCGGCGAGCGGGAGATCGCCTATTTCGTCGAGCACGATCGTGCCCCCGTGCGTGAGCTCGAGGAGCCCCCGGGTAATCCCGCCGGCGCCGGTCGCCGCGCCGTTCTCCCGCCCGAAGAGCTCCTCTTCGAACTGCGCCGGCGCGAGGCTCACCAGATCGACGACGCAGAAGGGCTTCGCGGCGCGGTTGCTCGTGAAGTGTATCCAGTTCGCGAGGACCTCCTTGCCGGAGCCCGCGGGCCCCGTGACGAGGATATTTTCGTCGAGATCCCTGCAGCGTTCGACGGCGGCGCGAACCTCCTGCATGGCGGGCGATTCGAAGACCGGAACGATTGCCTGCTCCTCGCGGCGTCGCTCGCCGAGCTGCGATTTCCTGAAGGAGAGATTTCGCTCGATCGCGCGGAGAATGAGACGATCGAAGGCGTCGAGCTTCAGGTTCTTCGGAATGCACTCGTCGACGCCGAGCTTCTCCGCCGCGGAGACGACCTTTTCGTCGAGATACGACGAAATGAGTATGACGTTGATGTAGCTCCACCGCGATTTGATCTGCTCGAGCACGTCGATCCCGTCGTAGTCCCCGCCGAGCTTGTAGTCGAGAAGCACGATGTCGGGCAGCACCTCGCCCGCTTTCTCGAGCCCCTCCCGCCCGCTCAGGGCCGAGCTCACGTCGAAGCGATCCTCAAGGTAGTCGGCCATCCTCGCGACAAAGTGAGGATCGTCATCGATAATGAGAACCGTGTTCCGCCTGGCGCCAGATCCCTCGCGGCCTCTCACCTTCTTCGAATTTCGCTTCATTGCGCATCACCTCACGTGACTCTGAGAAATTTCACGAAGATCGCGGCGCCCTGCGCCCTGGGGCGCTCTTCGAGGCGCACCACACCCTGTCGCCGCCTGACGATCTGCCCCGTGATGGAGCATCCTTCGCCCTTTCCCCCGGGGCTCGACGACGGGACGTTCTCGTTGAAGAGACGACCGGCAAGAGGCTTCGGAACGCCGGACCCCGTATCGCTCCAGCTCACGGCGAGATGCGTCGCGTCGACGGATACCGCCACCCGGACCCGTTTCTCGGCCGCTTCGCGCATGGCGCGGAGCGAGTTGTCGAAACAATTCTTGAAGATGTGCCTGAATTCGTCCTCTTTCAAATGTATCCGGACGGCGTCGAGACCCTCGGGGAAGGCTTCTTCGCACGCGACGCTTCGTTCCTCGAGCGTCGATTCGTACTCCCCGCGAACGCTCCGCCACTCGTCGACGAACGAAACGGAGAGCATCCGGCGCAGCGTCGCGCGGTAGTCGCGGAGCAGCGTGTTGAAACGTCCGATCGCGTGCTGCAGCTCGACGGTCCGTTCCGAGAGCTCGAACGACCCGGAGCCCGCGGCGCTTTTTCCGAGACGCCGGAGCTCCGCGAGGGTCTTCCGCATCGTCTTTATCTCCGCCCCCGCCTGCCTCCATCTCTGGTCGCCGGGCGTCACGAGGCGCATCGTCGAAACGAGCTTCTTCAGGCTCTTGAAATCGGCGTCGTACGAGCGCGCCGGTATCTGCGCCTCGCGTTCGTCGACGAGGGAAATCTCCATGAGAAAGGCGAATTTCTTCTCCGTGTGAATCGCCTGCGCAAGCTCCTCGAGGAGAAACTCGGTCGCGCTCTCACGCCATGACTTCGATTGAAAAAGCGATCGGAGGAGCTCGACGAATCGCGTCTGATACAGGGTCAGGAGAAACGCGAGAGCCAGCGCTCCCGCTCCCCACTCGACCGATCGATAGACGGCGAGAAGAGCGGCGACGACAATCGTCGCGAGGAGAAGCAGATCGATCCAGCTCTTCGCCGTCGCGGCGGCCCGTATCCTGACGAGCGCGGCGGCGGCGCAGATCGCGACGAGCGCGAACAGAGCGCACAACCACGGCGGAATGCGACAGAAGACCCGGTCGAAAGCTCTGCGCCAATGGACGGCGGTATCGGAGACGGCGCGAACGAACACGTTCTCATGCTCGGAGATCTCGAGAAAGGAACCGCCCGGCACGCCTCTCTCCCTCACGACCACCGGGGCGCGTCCCCGAACGGGCTGAAAGACGACCTCGAGATCGGCCTTGTTCCGCGGCCCGAGCCCGAAGTGCGCGAGCGGAGGCGCGTACGGCCCGAACCCTTTTGCGGGATTGATCTCCCTGAATCCGATGAGATGATCCCTCTCGCCGAGAAAACCGTTCTCGTACAGGTACACCCTGGCCCCGATCGCCGCGCGATCGCCCGAGGTGCCGCGCAGCCTCACCTCGATGAAATTCCGACCGTCGCCGTTCGTATTCTCGATACATATCGGCTCCGAGCGATCGCGCCCGAGAAGCGCGATGTCCATGTCGCCATCGGCGTCGAGATCGGCCGCGACCGCCCCGGCATAGGGCTCGCTCGCGATCAGCTCTCCCGCGACCTCTTCGAATCGGCCGCCTCCCGTGTTCTTGAAAAATACGCACCGGGAGCTCTTCAGCACATAGAGATCGACGTACCCGTCGTTGTCGAAGTCCTCGGCGAGAGCGATCCGGCTCGAGTCGGGGCCGTCCGTCCCGCAGCCCTCGGTCGCGTCGTCGAATCGCCCCGTGCCGTCGTTGAGAAACAGCATATCGCGAGGCGCCCCGCAGCGCGGCCTCTTTGCGTCGCTCATGACCGCATAGAGGTCGAGGTCGCCGTCGTTATCGAAATCGGCGAATGCTCCTCCCTTCGGGCGCATGCAGCCGGGCAATACGAGCCGATCGGGCGCGGCGACGAAACGTCCCCGCCCGTCGTTGAGATACAGGTGATTGACGCTCGCGACGCTGTCGGGATCGTAGTACCAGAGATACCCGGCGAAGAGATCCTGGCAGCCGTCGCCGTTCACGTCGCCGAACGTGCATCCGAACACGAGCTGGGAGAGGATGCGCGAGTCGACGGTGCCTTCGACGAAGGCCCAGTCCCTTTCGTTTCGAATGAGCCGTATCCCGCCGAAGTTATAGCATCTCAGGTACGGGTTGAATTGCAGAACGTCGAGATCGCCGTCGAGGTCGACGTCGGAAACGGCGGCGCCGTAAGAATACTCCTGGTCCAGGAGCAGCGCCCCGCCCTTCAGCGAGACCTCGCGAAAGGGAGTCCCCGGAGCCCCTCCCTTGAGGCAGCGGCTGCCGAGCACGTCGTCGAAACAGAAAAAGATATCGTCGCGGCCGTCCCCGTTCAGATCGGCGAGCGACGCCACACCGCCGATGCGCTGCGGATCGAACTCGATCCTCTGAAAGGGCTTGACCTCCTTGACCTGCACCGCGGGGCCCTGCGAGTCGCCGCCCGCGGCGGCTTCCCTGTCGTTCGCATGGGGATTGAGGAGAATCTCCGCTCTGTCGCGATACATATCCACGCGATCGGGAATCCAATCGCCGTCGAGAAACCCGTACGAGAAGCTTTTCAATTTCGACGAAAGAGGGATCGTCGTCTTCACCGTTTCGACGGTATTCACCTCGGCGGCGGGCTCCCCTTCTCCGATCCAGATGTTGTCGATCCACGCTTCGAGATTCGGCGACGACGACGCCCCGAGCTCGACGCTCTCGATGACGAACGAATCGACGACGGCGGGTTCGTAGCGGCGCCACAGGTAGTCGTACAGCGACTCGCAGTGATACACCCATACCTGGCTGGGTTCGAAATACGCCCTGATCACGGAGTGGCTATGCTCGATCCATGTCACGAAACGCGCGCGCTCGATCGCGCCGGTCTTTGTGTTCCTCAGATTGTAGGAGAGCCAGAAGCCATTCGTATTCTCATTCTTCAAGACGTTCCAGCACCAGGCGACCCTCGTTCGGGGAGTGACGCGAATCGGCGATCTTCCGTTATCGCTCAGAACGTAGCTCACGCCGCCCCACGGGAGCCCGTCGCGGACAAAGCAGCGGAGAACACCGCGGCTGTCGTTATTCTTCTGGGGACCATCGAGCGCCACGCCGAGAGAATCCCGGGAGAAACCTCGCGGCAGGAATCTCCAGATCCCGATTTTCCCGTTCTCGAAATCGAGATGAAGGGGCTCCGCGCACAGGGCCGAGCCCGCGAGGAGAACCAGTGCCAGAAACGCCACAAGCTTCCGCAACACGCGCTCCCGATGCAATTTAATACGATGATTCGTCAGCCGATTATTGAAGTATTCTATCACAGGGAGGGCCTGGGCGCCATAAAAATGAATCGGCTGGAGCGACGCCGCCGGGGCGTTCCCAATAGCCCGGCGCTCCTCCAGCCGATCCCGTTCAAGAAACTCAGGGGTCGATTTCTTCAGTCCTCTTTGAGCTTCTCCTTCATTTTCTTCATCTGGTCCATCATGCCCTTCATATCGGGACCGGCGGAGGCTTTGATCTTGTCCGGATCGAAGAGGTCATCGGAGATGCCCTTGTTGACCGCGATCGATTTGACGATCGTTGTCGAGATGAGATCCGTGCCCGAATACATCTCGGTTCTATATGGCATCTCGAAATCTCCCGAGACCTTCCGGTAATCCGAGAAGATCATCATGCTCGCGACACCTTCCTGCGGCTTGCCCTCCAACTTCATGATAACGAAGCTCTTCTGGTCGATCCAGAGCTTCGCGAACTCGGCGGAGCTGTCGAGCACGGAGAGCACGTAGCAGTCGCGCCCGGCTATCTTCTCGCTCCCTATGATCTCGGCCGCGACCGGCATGTAG
>CAVVEY010000006.1:0-160774 GCA_963747385.1 uncultured bacterium
AATCTTCTTCCTAAAAAGCCACCATTTCTTCAAACGGTGAGTGTCATTCCAACTGGGGGTTGCCGCATGCATCAGAGAATCCTGTTAAAAGCCATTCTGTTAGCTATTGCATCTGCCATGAGCATCACAGCATCCGCAGCCGGAGACGCATTAACAATAACTGATCCTGCAGAGATCTTCAAGGCGCCCGCGTTGACATACTTCTCTGATGATTTTGAAGGCGGTATTGGAAGCTGGACCGTCACCGGAACCTGGGGATTCACACAATCCACATACAGGAGTCCAACTCATTCCCTAACGGATAGCCCTGATGACAACTATGCCGCGAATGCGGATATGTCTGCATCCCTATCGAACTCTATTGATCTCTCTTCTGCCACGGCTCCCGTCCTCACCTTCTGGCACAAGGGCCACGTGGACGCTGATTATACATGGAGCGATTATATCCGCGTGGAGAGCTCGACGGACGGTGGGACGACATGGTCTCTTTTGAGATCTCTCGCCGACCTTACTCAGGACACCTGGTCTTCGAGCAGATCGACCTGCCGAAGAGCGACAATGTGAAGATACGGTTCCGCCTCGTATCGGACGGGAACACCGTTGTGGCGGACGGCTGGTACATCGACGTGGAGATCAAGGAAAAGGACCCCGCGCGCCTGCCGTTCCCCTTCGCCGACGGGTTCGAGAGCGGCCTCGGCAACTGGACCGTCAGCGGGTATGATTGGAACCTGACGACTTCCACCTCCGCCCCAGCACCTCCCACTCTCTCACGGACAGCCCCGCCGGGGACTATCCTTCCTATGCCGAGATGTCGGCGACTCTTGTGCACCCGTTCGATCTGGCGGGCGCCACGGCTCCCGTCCTCACCTTCTGGCACAAGGGCCACGTGGACGCTGATTATACATGGAGCGATTATATCCGCGTGGAGAGCTCGACGGACGGTGGGACGACGTGGTCTCTTTTGAGATCTCTCGCCGACCTTACTCAGGACACCTGGTCTCTCGAGCAGATCGACCTGCCGAAGAGCAACAACGTCAAGATACGGTTCCGCCTCGTATCGGATGGGAACACCGTCGTGGCGGACGGCTGGCACATCGACGACGTGGAGATCAAGGAGAAAGATCCCGGCGCGCCTGCCGTTCCCCTTCGCCGACGGGTTCGAGAGCGGCCTCGGCAACTGGACCATCAGCGGGTATGATTGGAACCTGACGACTTCCACCTCCCGCAGCCTCTCCCACTCTCTCACGGACAGCCCCGCCGGGGACTATCCTTCCTATGCCGAGATGTCAGCAACTCTTGTGCACCCGTTCGATCTGGCGGGCGCCACGGCTCCCGTCCTCACCTTCTGGCACAAGGGCCACGTGGACGCTGATTATACATGGAGCGATTATATCCGCGTGGAGAGCTCAACGGACGGTGGGACGACATGGTCTCTTTTGAGATCTCTCGCCGACCTTACTCAGGACACCTGGTCTTTCGAGCAGATCGACCTGCCGAGAAGCAACAACGTCAAGATACGGTTCCGCCTCGTATCGGACGGGAACACCGTTGTGGCGGACGGCTGGTACATCGACGACGTGGAGATCAAGGAGAAAGACCCCGCGCGCCTGTCGTTCCCCTTCGTCGACGGGTTCGAGGGCGGCCTCGGCAACTGGACCGTCAGCGGGTATCGTCGGAACCTGACGACTTCCACCTCCCGCAGCCTCTCCCACTCTCTCACGGACAGCCCCGCCGGGGACTATCCTTCCTATGCCGAGATGTCGGCGACTCTTGTGCACCCGTTCGATCTGGCGGGCGCCACGGCTCCCGTCCTCACCTTCTGGCACAGGGCCACGTGGACGCTGATTATACATGGAGCGATTATATCCGCGTGGAGAGCTCGACGGACGGTGGGACGACCTGGTCTCTTTTAGATGTCTCGCCGACCTTACTCGGACACCTGGTCTCTCGAGCAGATCGACCTGCCGAGAAGCAACAACGTCAAGATACGGTTCCGCCTCGTATCGGATGGGAACACCGTCGTGGCGGACGGCTGGTACATCGACGACGTGGAGATCAAGGAGAAAGACCCCACACGCCTGTCGTTCCCCTTCGTCGACGAGTTCGAGGGCGGCCTCGGCAACTGGACCGTCAGCGGGTATGATTGGAACCTGACGACTTCCACCTCCCGCAGCACCTCCCACTCTCTCACGGACAACCCCGCCGGGGACTCTCCTGCCTCTGCCGAGATGTCGGCGACTCTTGTGCATCCGTTCGACCTGGCGGGACCGTGGCTCCCGTTCTCACCTTCTGGCACAGGGGCCACGTGGACGCTGATTATACCTGGAGCGATTATATCCACGTGGAGAGCTCGACGGATGGCGGGACAACGTGGTCTCTTTTGAGATCTCTCGCCGGCCTCTCTCAGGACACCTGGTCTCTCGAGCAGATCGACCTGCCGAAGAGCAACAACGTCAAGATACGGTTCCGCCTCGTATCGGACGGGAACACCGTTGTGGCGGACGGCTGGTACATCGACGACGTGGAGATCAAGGAGAAAGACCCCCGCACGCCTGCCGTTCCCCTTCCGTCGACGAGTTTGAGAGCGGCCTCGGCAACTGGACGTACGGCGCATGATTGGGGAATAACGGATGTTACGTATTCCACTCTCCGCACGCCCTGACCGATAGCCCTAGCGGAGATTATCCAAGTTACGCGAACACGGCAGCGATACTTGCTCACCCGATCGATCTGAGCAGCAACAAACGAAATGCAAAGTTAATATTCATCCATAGAGGGTATATTGCCGACGATCAAGTTTACGTCGAAGTATGGTCGAACAGCGGAACCACCTGGAGCACACTGTGGGCGGACTCTCCACGGGAAACAGGTGCGATACCCTTGAGGAAGTATGCGATCTGCCCGGCCGATAACGTGACAATACGATTCCGGCTGCGGTCGGATAGCGATTAAACATAGAATGATGGATGGTATATTGAAGGTATGGCGATATGCGATCCGGATATCATCGCCGGCAATGATGCTCTGCCGCCGCCGGCGCAGCACATACTGAATCAGAATTATCCCAACCCCTTTGCTGCCGTGACGACGATTTCATTCGCGATTCCTCAGAAGGAGCAAGCGGAGTCTCGGTCTATGATGTCCGAGGCAGGCTCGTCAGAACCCTGCTCTGCGGCAATATCGCTGCAGGCTACAAGGAATCCGTTTGGGACGGCAGGGATACCCAAGGAAATGCAGCGAGCCCAGGCATCTATTTCTATCGCTTGAAATCGGGATCGGCTGTCCTGATGAAAAAAATGGTGCTCGTGAGATAGACATATACATCAGCTATGCGAGGGCGTCCAATGGTAAAGTCCGGGGCGCCCTCGCGTTGCATGCTCCCCGCTACTTTGCGAGTCCGAAAGGACTCCTCGATCATGACGCCGTTTTTCCAGTGACCCATGGAAAAGTATGAGTAAGTGCGGCGGAGTAAGAGGGGGAAGGTCACTCCCTCTATTGACCCAACAAGGCCACCGATTTCAGTGGTGTCATTTCACCGGAAATTCTCTACTTCAATCTACCCTTTTTATGCAATTCCGCCCGGAGCTTCCCCTGAAGCTCGATCGGAAGCGCCTTGCCCTTCGGACGCTCGGGGGCCGGCGGATCGTCAGGGCGGCGCTCGGCAGGCTTCGGAATATATGGCTCTCTTTGCAGCAGAGCGTGGAGAATGACGAGCGCCGCTTCCTTGTCGGGATCATCCCCTTCCCTCCTGCCTCGGGATCGAGCTGCGAGAACGGCGGTATCGGCGAGCCGACGCACGACGGGCATCCGTGGCTGCAGGGACACGTCACGATGAGCTCGAGAGCGGCATCCATTATTTCCTCGACCAAATCGTACGAGCTTCCCCTGGAGCTCGATCGGGAGCGCCTTCCCCTTCGGCCGCTCGGGCGCCGGCGGCTCGTCGGGGCGCCGTTCGGCAGGCTTCGGGATATACGGCTCTTTCTGCAGCAAAGCGTGGAGAATGACGAGCGCCGCTTCCTTGTCGGGGATCATCCCCTTCCCTCCCGCCTCGGGATCGAGCTGCGAGAATGGCGGTATCGGCGAGCCGACGCACGACGGGCAGCCGTGGCTGCACGGGCACGTCACGATGAGCTCGAGCGCCGCGGTCATGATCTCCTCGACCAGATCGTACGCCTTCAGAGAGAAGCCGAGCCCGCCGGGATACTTGTCGTACAGGTAGAGCGCGGGGCTGTCGGTCGAGCGCGAGTTCACCGTCGTCCCGATATCGAGCGGATCGCACATCACGTAGAGCGGCGTCACCTCGCGAAGCACGTTCGAGAGGCCGAGAAGCCCTTCCCCCGGCACGCGCCCGTGCCGCCGCACTTCCGCCAGAGCCTCTGCCGGCGGCACGACCCATACGCCCGCCGTCTCGAGAATCTGCGGCGGAAGATCGCATTTGCCGTAGCCGATCGAATCGCGGCTCCCGAACTTTATCTTTCTGAACATGAAGGTGAGGCTCGTGACGGACACGTCGCCGAAGCACACCTTGGCTGTACGCCACTCCTTCGTCTTCTCCTCGTTATCCACCTTGACCTGGACCTCGGTGATCGACTGCGTGTAGTAGTCGACGTTCGTCGGCTCGACGAAGGCGACCTTCTTGTCGGTGTCGAGCTTGTTCACGAAATAGGTCTCCGCCTCGTGCAGGTAGATCGCCTGCGGATGCACCTGCTGGAAGGCGCTCGCCTCGTCGATCGTGCCGATGACCTTCGCGCCGTCCTTCTCGTTCACGATCGTGTAGACGTTGGGCGAGATGTTGCGCAGGTTCACATCCGCGCTCGGGTAGCCCTTCCCGGTCCAGTACCATTTGCCCTTGAGGAACTTCAGCTCGTGCTCGTCCTCGAGGAGCTCGAGGATCGCCGGCGCGAACTCCCCCATCGTCTCGACCTCCTTCACGGCGAGCGGGAGCTCGAAGGCGGCCGAGCGGAGGTGCGCCATGAGAATGTGCGGATTCCCCGGATCGATGATCGCGTTCTCGGGGGATTTCCCGAAGAAGTACTCGGGGTGGCTCACGAGGTACTGGTCGAGCGGCGTGTTGTACGGGATGAATATCGTGAGCGCCTCTTCCTTCCCGCGCCCCGCGCGCCCCGCCTGCTGCCACGTCGAGGCGATGCTCCCCGGATAGCCGACGATGATCGAGGCGTGGAGCGCCCCTACGTCGATCCCGAGCTCGAGGGCGTTCGTGCTGATGACCGCCTTGAGATCGCCGCTGAAGAGACGCCTCTCGATCTCGCGGCGCTCCTCGGGGAGATAGCCGCCGCGGTACGGATGCACGGAATCCTTCATCGACGCGCGGTGCTTCCCGAGCATCTCGCGGGCGTAGCGCGTGATGACCTCGCTCACGACGCGGGCGCGCACGAAGGCGATCGTCTGCACGTCGTCGAGCACGAGCTTCGTCACGAGGTCCGCGGCCTCGAAGTTCGAGCTCCGCCGCTCCATCTCGCCGATGTCGATCGTCGGGGGATTCCAGAAGATGAACTGCTTGCGCCCGCGCGGGCTGCCGTCCTCGGCGACCACCTTGATCGCGCCGCGCCCGAGGAGCTTCTCCGCGTGCTCGCCGGGATTGGCGATCGTGGCGGAGGAGGCCGCGAAGACCGGGTGCGAGCCGTAGTGCGCCGCGATGCGGTCGAGCCTCCGCATGACGTTCGCGATGTGCGAGCCGAAGATGCCGCGGTAGGTGTGGATCTCGTCGATCACGACGTACTGAAGCCGCGAGAGGAAGTTCGCCCACTTCGCGTGATTGGGGAGAATGCCCGAGTGGAGCATGTCGGGATTCGTGAGGAGCACCTTCGCCTCTTCGCGGAGCTTGCGGCGGCTGGAAGCCGGGGTGTCCCCGTCGTAGGTGCCCGCCTCGAATTTGATCCCCTTCGGGCCCATGTAGCGCTGGAGCACGCGGAGCTGATCCTGCGCGAGCGCCTTCGTCGGATAGAGGTAGAGCGCCCGGGCCTCGGGATCCTCGAGAAGGCCGGAGAGCACCGGGATATTGTAGCAGAGCGTCTTCCCGCTCGCGGTCGAGGTGACGATGACGACGTCTTTCCCGTCGCGAAGGCTCTTCACCGCCTCGACCTGGTGCACGTAGAGCTTGTCGATCCCCGTGCCCTTGAGAATCTTCGCGAGCTTCTCGGGAAGCGGCGGCTCGAGATCGCCGAAACGCGCGGCGCGCGTCGGGATCGTGTGCTTGTGGGCGATCTGCCCCTTGTAGAAATCCTCGACCTGGACCTTCTTGAGAAACTTGGTGACTTCCACGAAGCGCTCCTTTGCGCCGCTCCCGCGGCTCTCCGTCGAACGACGCGCCGATTATATCAGGATTCGCCCGAAAGGAAAACGGTCACGAGCTGCAGCATCGTGACGAGATCGAGCCTGTTGTGGTGAACGATATTCGCCATGTCCTTCGCGTCGTGCGTCCGCACGAACTCGTGATAGGCCGCGGGTATGTCGGCGCCGTCGATGTCGCCGACCCGCTTTCGCTTGCAGAAGTGCGCTTCGAGCGTCTGAAGCCGGTGGTTCGGCGTTCTCGCGCCGACGACGCCGCGCGCGAGCGGCAGCAGGTCGATGTGCACCGGCGGCGGCGCGAAGGCCAGCCGATGGACCGTTATCCGCTCCCGGATGTACGGGACGTCGAAGGTGATCCCGTTGAAGGTGACGAGGATATCGAATCGCGGCATGCATTCGGCGAGGAAGCCGAGGACTGCCTCCTCCTCGGAGTAATCCCGCGCGAAGAGCTGATCCACGACGAGGCTCCCCCCGGACGTATACATGAGCCCGACGAGAAAGAGCGGAGACATGCGGAGCCCCGTCGTCTCGATATCGAGATAGCAGATCCGATCGAGCCGGGCGGTCTTGAGGGATTTAAGCGCCGCAAACCCTCGCGCCTCGGGGAAAAACGGGCTTCCGAGCGCCTCGAGGTACTCGCGATGAAAGGCGTGCGCGTCGGGCCATACCGCGCCCGCGTCCGTCAGGACGCGCCAGAACGCTCCCCCTCCGAAAAACGCTTCCTCCCCGGGGACCGCATCCGCAAATCGCACGGCGTCGAAGGAGCGGAGCTCGAAAGCGCGCCTCGGCGGCTTGAAGATCCCCTCCGCCTTCTTCCTCAGCTCCTCGAGCTCGCGCTTGAGATCGATGTGACGATCGCCCATAATCGTATTACTTGCACAACCCGGTCAAAATAGCAATATTTGTGAGAGAAATGGGCCTTGCGGCCCATTTCTTGCAAAATTTCTTCCTGGCGGCACTCTTTTCCTTGACGCTATTCGGCCATGTGAGCTACTTTACGGCGGATTGTGGTAAAACTATGGAAAATGATAAATTAAAATCAATCGTGCTCGCGACCGGATCGATTATCCTTCTCTTTCTCGTGGCCACCAACCCGGGGCTGCAGAAGGACGCGATCTGGCGCGCCTCGAAGACTTCGGGCGATTCGGTCGGCGTGGCAGCTGCCGCGAAGGCTCCCCAATTCGCGGGAATCGTGAGCCGCAATATGTCCTTCTTCGATCTCATGCTCGAGTGCGGTCTCGACGCCCCCTCCATCAAGCTCATCGAGAAGGCCGCCCGCAACGTATATGATTTCAGGAGGATTTACCCGGGACAGCATTACGAGGTCTATGCCGCTGAAGACGGCAAGATCGAGAGCATGCAGTTCTCGGTCGGCGATACGTCGTATATCGACATCAACTTGAAAGACGGCGATATTTCGGCCGAGAAGAAGGATTACGAATTCAGCACCCGGCTCAAGACGGCTTCCGGCACGATCACGAACAGCCTCTACCTCGCCTGCAAGGAACACGGCATTCCCGCCGAGGTCGGCGACCAGCTCGCAAACACCATCTTCGCCTGGGACATCGACTTTCACCACGAAATACAGCGGGGGGATTTTTTCAAGGTTATTTACGAGGAACGGATCCGCTTCGATGGAATGAAGAAGATCGGCCGAATCGTCGCCGCGGAATCGTCAATACCGGGGACCAGAGCCACTACGCCTTCATGTTCAGGAACGAGAACGGCAGACAGGACTATTACGACGAGAACGGAAAATCGCTGCAGGAAGCAGCTGCTGAAGGCGCCCCTCACGGTCTCACGGATCAGCTTCGAACTTCAGCACGCGCCGTTTTCATCCCGTGCTCCATCACTTTGCGCCCCACCTCGGCGTCGATTACGCGGCGCCCGTCGGAACGCCCGTCATGGCGACCGGCGACGGCGCCGTGCATCGAGACCGGGCACGGAACCGCGCGAACGGCAAGTATATCAAGCTCCGTCACGCCAATGGCTACACGACGTACTATCTGCATCTCTCCCGCTTCGCGAAGGGAGTTGTATCCGGGCGCTCGCGTGCGGCAGGGAGAGGTCATCGGATACGTCGGCATGACCGGCTATGCGACGGGGCCTCACCTCGACTACCGCGTCAAGAAGGGAAACACCTTCGTCAACCCGCGGAAGATCTCGCTCCCGCCGGCGCAGCCGGTCACGAACACGAACATGGCCTCGTTCATCGATCTGCGCGACAGGCACCTCGCGCGCCTCTCGAGCGTGCGCGCCGTCGACGACGCGGCGAACGTCGCCATCGGCGCGGCGATCCGCCGACGGCGAAAAAGCCGCGGCTCGCAGCAAATCCCCGTCTTCCGTCTCCCATTAGAACGATGACCGCGAAAAAGGCAATCCTCGTGCATGCCTGCTGCGCCTCGTGCTCGAGCTACGTTCTCGAGCACCTCGCCGAGACGTTCGAGGTCACGGCGTATTACTTCAATCCGAACATCCATCCCGATACGGAATATGACCTCCGCCTCGCCGAGATGCGGTCGGTGTGCGACGGGCTCGCTCTGCGGCTCGTCGAGGGAGACTCTCCGAGGGATCGCTGGTGGAAAGAGATCCTGCCGTACCGGGACCTTCCCGAGAAGAGCGAGCGCTGCTGGACCTGCTACCGCTTCAGGCTCGAGGAGACGGCGCGAAAGGCCGCGGAGCTCGGCATCCGGCTCTTCACGACGACCCTCTCCGTGAGCCCGCACAAGTCGTACGAGCGCATCGCCGTCTTCGGAGGCGAGGCCGCGGCGAAGCACGGGGTCGAGTTTCTCGCGGAGGATTTCAAGAAGAAGGACGGCTTCAAGATCAGCGTCGCGCGGAGCCGCGAGAGAGGCCTCACGCGGCAGGATTACTGCGGCTGTCTTATGAGCCTCGAAGAGGCGCTCGAGCGGCGGGACGAGGAAAACAAGTGACCGGCGCCGCTACTTTCCCGTCAGAATGAGCCTGTTGTCCGAGGGAGCCTCCACTTCTCCGATCACCGCCGCCCCTTTCACTCCCCTCTTCTTCAACGCGGAGAGATAGCGCGCCGCCTTCCGGCGGGGAATCGCGACGAGGAGCCCCCCCGACGTCTGCGGATCGCAGAGGAGCATCGCGAGCGGCGGAGAGATCTTTCCCTCGTAGGCGAGCTCGTCCTTCACGTACTCGTGATTCGCCATACCGCCCCCCGTGAGAAAACCGCGCGTCGCGAGATCGAGCGCTCCCGGAAGCAGCGGCAGCGCGCGGGTGTCGATGCGGAAGCTCACGTCCGACGCGCGCGCCATCTCGAGGGCGTGGCCGAGCAGGCCGAAGCCGGTGATGTCGGTGCACGCGCTCACGCCGAAGCGGTGCATTCCCTCGGCGGCCTCCCGGTTGAGCGCCGACATACCGCGATAGAAGAGCTTCTCGCGCCGCGCCGAGAGGGCGCCGTTTTTCAAAGCGGTCGAATAGATCCCCGTACCGAGAGGCTTCGTGAGAACGAGAACGTCGCCGTTTTCGGCCCCCTCCTTGCGGAGGATGCGATCCGGATGGATGAGCCCGACGACGGAGAGGCCGTACATGAGCTCGGCTCCCTTGATCGTGTGGCCGCCTACTATGACCGCTCCCGCTTCGTTCACCTTCTCGGCGCCTCCCCGCAGCAGATCGCCGAGCGCCTCGATCGGAACGTCCCCCTTCGGGAACACGACGATGTTGAGCGCGGTGATCGGCTTGCCCCCCATCGCGTAGACGTCGCTGAGCGCGTTCGCCGCGGCCACCTGCCCGAAGATATAGGGATCGTCGACGATCGCCGGGAAAAAATCGACGGTGAGAACGAGCGCCGTCTCGTCGTTCACGCGCACGACGGCGCTGTCATCCGCCTGATTGCATCCGACGATGAGGTCGGGATGACGCTGCGGGGGCAAAGATTCGAGCACCGGCCACAACTCCGTCGGGCTGAGCTTCGCGGCTCAACCGGCGCAGGAGGCCATGGCGGTGAGGCGCAGTTTCTTTTTCATTCAGACGATCTCCCGTATCGCGCCGACGGGACAGACCGCGACGCAGGCCCCGCAGCTCGTGCAGAGCCCGGCGTCGATCTTGTACACCTCGGCGCCCTCGGCAATGATCTCGACCGGACATTCGCTTCGGCATGCGCCGCAACAGATGCATTCAGTCGTTATTTCGTATGCCATTCTCCCCCTCCGCGGGATCGCATCCCGGCAATTATCCATACATAGCTTCAGCGAGAAAAAGCGTCAACCACAAATATCGGCTTCCCCCCGGCTACCTCCCCCGGGGCGCTTCCGGCACGAGCCGGAGAACGGCCGCCCGATCCCACGCGAGGGCCGACTCGATGCCTCCCCTGACATCCGCGACCGTGGCGGCCGCGATGAGGCCGTTCATCGGCCGAAGGGGGAGCCGGCCGCGCAACAACAGGTCGAATCCGAGGGCGTACGCCGCGTTGATGCTCGAAAGCTCGCTCCTCGAACGCCTGCCGAGGAGCCGGCTCTTCGCGATTTCGACTTCGATCGAATCGGGGGGCCGCTCGCCGAGACCGCGAACCTCCTGCTCGAGCGCGGCACGCGCCTCATCGAGCCTCGCGGCGCCGGTGCCGAGATACGCGAGAATGACTGCGCCGCCCGGAAGAGGCGTGACGCCGCATTCGATCGAATACGCGAGCCCGCGCTTCTCCCTCAGCTCGAGCTGCATCCGTCTCGAGAGCACCTCCCCCGCGACGAGAAACGAGGCGACGCCGGACGGCTCATGCCTCCGCGCGAGCCAGCCGGCCGCGACGTAGGCGGTTTCCTTGCGTGTTTCCTTTTCGAGCGAGGCGGCCTTCACCGAATCGGGAAGGAGCGGACATTCGATCGCAGGGCCGCCCGTCACGCCTCCGAACAGCTTCAGCAAGGTCTTGCGCCCTGCTTCGGGCGCCTCGGGAGAAACGAGTGTCGCAACGATGTTCCCTCCGGCGAAGAGACGCCCCCGCAGCGACTGAAGCTCGTCGAGGGTAGTCCGCATGATGACCGGGGGCACGGGGAACAGGGGCGCCGCGAACGGATGATCCCCGAGAAGCGAGCTCCACATCGCGCTTCGCATGGCGTAGGTCGCGGAAGCGGATCGCATCCCGACCTCGCGCGCGAGGGACTTCTTCGCCTCGTCGAGATCGCCATCCGTCACGGGGGACGAGAGACAGTGGCTCACGACGAGCGAAGCGGCCTCCTCTATCGAACCTGCGGGCGCTTCGAGACGAACGAACGCGAAGGCGGGGCTGAGGAGATAATCGTCCTGCGGCACGTACGGATTGTCGCCGAACTGCGCGCGCGCGCCGAGCGCGTCGAGCCTTTCCGCGAGAACCCGCCCCGCTTCTGACGACTCGAGAAGCGTCATGAGCAGCTCGGGCAAGCCGGCGGGCGCGGCGCCCTCGCCGCACGCCCTGCCCTTGACGAGAATATGAAGCGCCGCGACGGGAGACCCCGATCGCGCGAGCGCCGCCACCGTGCAGCCGTTGGGAAGAGCTCCGACCGCGGGGTCGTTGCTTCCCGAAGTGTGCGTGGCGGGCGGCGAAAAAGGCGCCCGAGGAGCCGCGCCGGACGGCATCGCCGATCCCGCGGGCATCCGGGAAGCCATCCCCGGGGGCATTCCCGGCGCCTGCGGCATCGTGCCCGGCATGCCCGGAGGCCCGGGTTTCCGGGCGGGCTCGCCCGACCCCGCTTTCTTTTCGATGAGACAGGCGTTGAACCGGAGCGGACGAAACGCCTTCCTGATGACCTTCGCGCAATCCTCCACGGTCACGCCCGCCGCCGCGTCGATCTGCGAGAGGTAGCGCTCCCCGTGGAGCGCGATCGCGTCCCCCCGCGACATTACATAGAAATGGTACATCTCCCGGTCGAACATCTCTCCCGAGAGATACGACACGCGCGCCTTCTCGAGCTCCTCGGCGGACGGCGCCCAGTCGGCGAGGCTCTCGAGCGCCGCGGGGATTTTCCGACAGGCCGCGCCGCCCGCCGCGGCCGAACCGCCCGCTTCGGTCGAACCGCCGCCCTCGGCCGCCCCGACGTGAATTCTCAGGGCGGCGAAGCCGCGGTGGATCTCGAGGCTCGTCTCGGGCGCTGGAAGCGAAAGCGCCTCGAGCGACGCGGCGAGCGGAGAGTTCTCCCCCTCGAGCATTCTCGCGACGAGAAGCGCCGCGGGAAAACCGCTCTCATCGACCGCGGGAAACGGCACGAGGATGTCGAAGCCCGGCTCTCCCGCGGCGCTCGAATCCGCGGAGATCCCGCCGCTCCACGCCGGGGCGCTCGACGCGGCGCAGCGCTGCGCGCCGGAGCCCGCGGGAAAAGAGCGATCGACGAACCGCTCGGCCGCCTTCGGATCGAAGTTTCCGGTGACGACGATTCTCATGTTCGATGGTCTGTAGTTCGCGCCGTAGAACGATTTCAGGGCCGACTCGCTCATCGCCTCGATCGTCTCCGGATAGCCGATGATCGGCTCCGTGAGAGTACTCCCCCGGTAGAGGCATCGATCGACGATTCCCTCGGATGCCGTGCGCGGATCGTCCCGCTCGCGCCGGATCTCCTCGAGGATCACCTTGCGCTCCTTCTCGATCTCCTGCGGGAGGAACACGGAATGGAGCAGCATTTGCGAGAGAATCTCGACTCCCTTGTCGAGATGAACGGACGGCACGAGGAGAAAGAAGACGGTCGTCTCCTTGCGCGTGAAGGCGTTGAGAAAACCGCCGACGTCGTCGACCCAGCCGCTGATCTCCTCGCGGGAGTATCGCTCGGACCCGTCGAACGCCATGTGCTCGATAAAATGCGTGGCCCCCCTCGTCTCCGGCGTCTCGCAGCTCGAGCCGGCGTTCACCGCGACCATCACGCAGACGACGTCGCTTCCCGCCCTGCGGTCGAGCACGATCTCGGGGCCGTTCACGCGCTTGATGACCGAGCGGCCGTCGGCGGCGCGAGGTCCCGCGGAACAGAGGAAAAGCGCCGCCGCGGCGAGGACGAGCGCACAATGCACCGGCTTTCTACCCATGGTGAGCCCCCGTTTCGGAATCGCTATTTGATGAGATCGATCGCCCTGCCGTAGATCGCTTCCGCCGCTCCGGCGAGCGCCTCCGAGAGCGTCGGATGCGCGACGATCGCTTCGGCGAACTCCGCTCCCGTGAGCCCGCGGTCGAGCGCGAGCACCGCCGGCGCGAGGAGCTCCGTCGCGTGAGGCCCGATGATATGAACGCCGAGCAGTTTCTTGTCGTCCGCCCCGGCGACCCATTTCACGAAACCGTCCTCCTCGCCGAGCCCCTTCGCCTTGCCGTTCGCGGCGAACGGGAATCTCCCCGTCACGACGCTCATGCCCTTCGCGCGCGCTTCGTCCTCGGTGAGCCCCGCGTGCGATATCTCGGGGAGGGTATAGATCGTCGATGGAATCACGTTGTGCCCGGTCTCCCGGGATCCTCCGAGCGCGTTCTCGGCGGCGACGATACCCTCGCGCGTCGCGACGTGCGCGAGGAGGGCTCCGCCGACGACGTCCCCCGCGGCGTATATTCCGGAGGCGGTCGTCTCCATCCGCGCGTTGACCTTGATTCCCGCGCGATCCGCCTCGACGCCCGCGGCCTCGACGCCCGCGTCGGCGAAATACGGGCGCCTCCCGACGGAGACGAGCACGACTTCCGAAACGATCTCGACGCCGCTCGCGAGGCTCGCGGCGACGCCCGCGTCCGTGATCCTCGCCGCCGTCACCGACGTCCCGAGATGGAGCTCGATTCCCTTCTTGCGGAAAAGCATCTGGAGCGTTCTCGATATCTGCGCGTCTTCCGTCGCGACGAGGACAGGGAGCATTTCGACGATCGTCACCTTTGTCCCGAACGCGTTGAAGATCGAGGCGAACTCGCAGCCGATCGCGCCCCCCCCGACGACGAGGAGACTCGCCGGTATCCGAGCGAGGCCGAGGACGTCCTTGCTGCTCAGGATTCGCGCGCCGTCGAACGGCATGAACGGGAGCGCCGCCTCCGAGGAGCCGGTCGCGACGACGATCCTCTTCGCCGAAACCGTGCCGACCCCTTCGACCTCGATCGTCGTCCCGCTCGTGAGACGTCCCGCGCCCCGGAGGACGTCGATGCGCCGGGCTTTCATGATCTTCTCGACGCCCGAGACGAGATCGTTCACGACCCGGTTCTTGTTCGCGAAGAGGGCCGCCGCGTCGATTTCGACCGGCCCCCCCGCGATACCGCGCCCCGAGCCTTCCCGCACGCGCTCGACGAGATGCGCCGCTCCCTGAAGCGCTTTCGTCGGGATGCAGCCCCAGTTGAGGCAGGTGCCGCCGAGCGATTCCTTCTCGACGAGGCAGACCCGGGCGCCGAGTTGGGCGGCGCGAATCGCCGCGGGATATCCGGCGGGGCCGCCGCCGAGAACGAGACAATCGTATTCGCGAGCCACGCTCACTCCTCCATGCTCAGAAGAACCGTTCCGCTTTGCCCTTGAGAAGCTTCGCCTGCGACCGGTTGAGGCGCACCTCGGTCTTGTCCGCGTCCGCGAGGCTCATCATGAAGTTCCCGCCCGACCAGGGGACGACGTCCGCGATCTTCCGGATATTGACGAGGTAATCTCCGCCGAGGCGGATGAACATCGCGGGATCGATCTGGATCTCGATCTCGTCGAGGTCGCGGTAGTTGGTCGCGAATTTCCCTTCGTCGGTGTGCGCCGTGACGCGGGATCCCTCGCGCCGCAGCATCGCGACGCGTTCGACGTCGAAGAGCGCGGGTTCCTCCCCCTTCTTCACGACGATACGGGGGAGAAAGCTCGTCCCGATGCGAATGCTCTCCGCGAGCGCCCGGAGACGCTTCGCGAACTCCTCGCGCCGCGGCGCCGCGCGCCGCGCTTTCGCGAGGGCCTCGCCGAGACGCGCGCGGTCGATCGGCTTCAGGAGATAGTCGAGCGCGTTCACCTCGAACGCCTTGATCGCGTAACTGTCGTACGCGGTCGCGAAGATGATGAGCGGCACGTCTCCTTCCTTGAGCAGCTCGCCGACGACCTGAAAGCCGTTCATCTCGGGCATCTGGATATCGAGAAAGAGCGCGTCGGGCCTCTTCTCGCGCGCGAGATCGACCGCCTCGCGGCCGCCGGCCGCCTCGGCCACGATCTCGACGTCTTTCTCGTGCGAGAGCAGAAACCGCATCTCGTCGCGCGCGAGCTTCTCGTCATCGACGATGATCACTTTGAAAGGCACGAATCCACCATCCTTGAGTCAACGGGAAAATACAGACGCACGACGACGCCGCCCTCTCTCCGGGGCACGATCGCGAAACGCCCCGTTCCGCACGAATAGATTTTGAGGCGTTCGATCACGTTCTTGAGCCCGAGCCCCCGCGCGGTGAGCTCCTCGAGGCGGCAGCCGTCGAACGGAGGACCGTCGTTCTCGATTTCGATCTCGATCCCTTTGCCGGCGCCTTTCGCGCCGATGCGGAGCACCCCTCCGTCGACCCGCCGGGATATCCCGTGCTTGATCGCGTTCTCGACGAGCGGCTGGAGAATCATGATCGGAACCGCGGCTTCGCTCACGAGCGGATCGAGATCCTTGATCACGACGAGACGCTCGTCGCCGAAGCGCACCCGCTCGATGGAAAGATAATCGTCGATGAACGCGATCTCCTCGCGGAGCGAGTGCGTGTCCCCGGATTCGTCGAGCGACTTGCGGAATATCGCGGCGAGCTGCCGCGTCATCTCGCGCGCCTTATCGGCGTCCGTCCGGATCAGGGCGGAGATGGAATTGAGCGTGTTGAACAGGAAATGGGGATTGATCTGGCTCCGGAGCGTCGAGAGCCGCGCGTGAATGAGCTGGCGCTCCTCCTCCCGGAGCAGTATCTCGAGACGGGCGTTCGACGCCATCTTGAGCGCGATGCCGAGCGTGTACACGAGGACGGCGAGATCGAGCACGGTGAGAAAATCGTTCTCGGGAAGATACCCGTAAAATAGCTTTCGGCTGGAGAACCGCCTCAGAAGCCCGTACCGGGCCGATGCGAAAACGATGCAGAGCGCAAAGGGAATGAAATTCCTGTCGAGCCGCCTTCGCAAGAGCTGCGCGACGAAATTATACAGTATGTAAAACGGATTGAGCGAAAAGCCCCATATCTCGCCCCGGGCGTGCAGGAGCGTGACGAGAGCTCCGCTCACGAATCCCGCCGCCGCGTAGTACGGAAGGGCGACGTGCTCGCCGAAGAACCAGCAGGCGGCTCCGATCGCGGCTCCGACCCCCGTGCCCACCCAAACGCCACCGAGAAATCCCGCCAGCAGCGCACCTTCGAGGGAAAGATCCATAGCGCCCTGGTAGGTGAACTTCCGTACGACGACGCAGGCGATGAAGATCGCCGCGAGGAGAACGCCCATCCGCACGCGGTCCATCACCGACACGGACCGGCCCAGAACGAAATTGGAAACGAAGCGGAATCCGAGAACGAGGCTCGCGATTCCGGCCATGACGATCACGCGCAGGAGCAGGTTGATGAGAAGCAGCTGTTCCGGAGTCAGTTTGACGGGCATATCGCTCCCTAGAGCCGCCGGGCGTTGATCTGCAGGGTGAAGGCTTCGAGCTGCCGCATCGAACGGAAACCGGCCTCTTTGACGTAAATGCTCCTGTCCCGAAGAAGGACGTACGTCGTCGGTATCCGCCGCATCCCGCCGAAAGCCTTGGCGACCTCGTCCCCGTTATAGTAGACGAAAAAACTGGCCGGGTTCTTCTCGATGAAACTCTGGACCGCCGCCTTGCCGTTTGCGTCGGTAAAGACGCCGAGAACGGCGAACCGGTAGCGCTGCAGCTTGGCCTGGAGCTTGTTGAGCTCGACGACCTGCGCCGCGCAGTCCTCGTTCCAGGTCGCGAGGAAGGTCAGGATCACGATGTTCCCCTCGTACGTCGAGAGGAGCTCCGAGCTCCCGTCGAGCGCCTTGAGCTCGACGTCGGGGACCTTCGTGTAGCTCTTGATCGTGACGTTCGGCCACGGATTCGGTTCGTTCCGGCGCCTTATCCTTCGCCTCTTCCTTGTTCTTCGCGCAGCCCGCGAGGCCGGGCGCGAGCATGAGCGCGGCCGCGACGACAAACGCCGTGCAAGCCGATCGAATCGCCAATCCATGCGGCATTTCCGCCTCCTTACTTCTTCTTGATGAGTATTCCCGCGATCGTGTTCTTCTGAATCTCCTTGGTGCCCTCGTAGATCTCGGTGATCTTTGCGTCCCGGTAGTATCGCTCCACCTCGTTCTCGAGGATGTAGCCGTAGCCGCCGAGGATCTGCACCGCCTCGTCGGTCACGAGCACGGCGGTCCGTCCCGCGTAGAGCTTCGCCATCGAGGTGAGCTTCGGATCGATCTTCCCCCGATCGAAGTTCCACGCCGCCTTGTAGGTGAGGAGGCGGGCCGCTTCGATCCAGGTCGCCATGTCGGCGAGCTTGTGCTGCGTCGCCTGGAAATCGGCGAGGCGCTGGCCGAACTGCTGCCGCTGCTTCGAATACTCGAGCGCGCGATCGAAGGCGCCCTGCGCGATGCCGACGGCGGTGGCGGCTATCTCGGCGCGGCTCTCGTCGAAGAACTCGAGCACCTGGTAGAATCCCTTCCCCTCCTGGCCGATGACGTTCTCGAGCGGCACCTTGACCCCGCTGTACGATACCTCAGCGGTCGAGGTCATCCGGATTCCCATCTTGTCCCCCACCTCGACCGAATCGAGCCCCGGCGTCCCTTTCGGCACGAGGATGAGCGATTGTCCGCGATAGCTCGGCTGCGCCGCGGAATCGGTCTGGCAGAGAGTGATATAGAAATCGGCGATGCATCCGTTCGTGATGAAGGTTTTCGTGCCGTTGATGAGCCAGCCGTCCTTCTCCTTCACGGCGGACGTGTCCATCGCCGTGATGTCGCTCCCGTGGTTCGGCTCGGTGAAAGCAGCCCGCCGATATCATGGCGCCCGAAGCGAGGGCGGGCAAAAGGCTCCCCTTCTGCTCCTTCGACCCGTGGCGCATGATGATCTCGGAGGCGAAATCGCTGAGCGCAAGCGCCGTCCCGATCCCGGAATCCCTGCGGCAGAATTCCTCGACGACGAGCGCGTTCTCGAGCACGCCGAGTCCCTGCCCTCCGAACTCCTCGGGGAAATGAATCCCGACGAATCCGAGCTCGCACGCCTTCTTCCAGATCGACCGCGGGAAGGAGTGCTCCTTGTCGTGTTTGATCGCGAGATCCTTGTCGAATTCCCCTTCGGCGAATTCCCGCGCCGCCTGCCTGATGTCTTTCTGCTCCTTCGTCAATTCGAAATCCATGATTTCCTCCGGGTCGCTACGAACCGATCTGTTCCTTCAACGCATCGATGATCTTGAACATGTCCTCGACGACGCCGTAGTCGGCGGCGGCGAAAATCGGCGCCTTCGCGTCGCGGTTGACCGCGATGAAGACCCCCGATCCCTTTATACCCGCGAGATGCTGGAACGCGCCGCTGATTCCCAGGGCGAGGTACACCTTCGGCTTCACGGTGCGTCCCGAGGTCCCGACCTGCCGCTCTTTCCCGAGCCATTTCTTGTCGACGACCGGACGCGAGCACGAGAGCACCGCGCCCAGGAGGTCGGCGAGCGCCTGCGCCTTCGGGACATTCTCGACGTCCTTGATCCCGCGGCCGATCGAGACGAGGAACGGCGACTGGGAGATGTCGACGGCGCCCGCCGCGGCCTCCCGATAGCCGAGGAACTCCGTCTTGAAAGGCGCCTTGAAGGCGGGACACGGGTAGTCTTCGACGGCGCCCGCGCTTCCCGCTTCCGCCGCGGGAACGTAGCTCCCCGAACGCACCGTGACGAGGTAGCCGCCCGACGGAGCGAACGTGGACCGTGAGTGAATCTTCCCGTTATAGATGCTCCGCACGACGGAAAGACCCGCGCCTTCCATCTCGACCTTGATGCAATCGGTCGCGCACGGACGCTCACTCTCGACCGAGAGCCTCGGGAAAAGCTCCATGCCGAACGCCGATTGCGGACAGAGGGTCACGAGGGGCGTTTCCTTCTCGAGCACGTCCCTGAGCGCGGCGGCGTGCGTCTCGTAACGGAAGTCGGCGAGCGTTTCGCTCTCGACGACGATCGTTCGCGGAAGGTATTTCGAGAGGGTTTGGGCGAAGCCCTTCACCCCGTGCCCGATAACGACGGCTGCCGGCTCGAGACCCGACGCGCTCTGGAGCTCCCGCGCAAGCGTTATGAGCTCGAACGTCGCGTCCCGTATCGCGCCCTGCCGGTGCTCGACGACGACGAAGACCTTCGCCATCTACGCCACCCCCCCTCTTTCCTTCACGATATCGAGAATCTTCCGGGCGATCTCCGCGGGAGTGCCCTTGATCATCTCGGCTTCCTTTCCCGCCGGAGGCACGGCGAGCCCGGTGCGTTTGAGAAGATTCGCGTTCACGCCGATTTCGCCGGCCGCGAGCCCTATCGCGGCGGGATCGAGGACCGGAATTTCTTTCGCGCGCACCTTCCGTATCCCCATGATCGAAACGTAGCGCGGCTCGTTGATGCCGGTCTGGATGGTGAGAACCGCGGGCAGCCCGATCTTCAGCATCTCCTCGAGGCCTCCCTCGAGCTCCCTCGTCACCGTGACCGCGTTCCCTTCGACGAGAATGGAGGTGACGAGCGTCGCGTGCGGCCAACCGAGATATCCGGCGAGCACCGGCCCCACCATCGCGAATCCGTCGTCCCCCGCCTGCGCTCCCGCGAGAACGAGATCGTAGGAACCCTTCCCGGCGAGGCCGCGAAGCCCCCGCGCGATTCCGTAGGGATCGGAGCCCTTGAACGCGGCGTCGTCGATCATGATCGCGTTATCCGCCCCCATGGCGAGGCAGCGCCTGAGCACGTCCTCGCTTTCGGCGGATCCGATCGTCGCGACGGTCACGGAGCCGCCGTGCTTCTCCTTGATCCTGATCGCCTCCTCGACGGCGTAGGTATCCCATTCGTTGATGCCGGAGGCGAGATCGTCTTCCTTGATGCCCGAGCCGTCCGGCTTGAGAACGACCTCGGCGTCGGCCGTATCGGGCACCTTCTTCACGCACACGAGAATCTCCATCCGGAGACTCCTTTCTCAACCGGTTATTCCGCCCGGGAGGCTCTCGGCCACAAGCTCCGTAAGGTCCTTCACGACGATCCGGCCCTCGAAGCCCGCGGTTTTTACCGCGTCATCCATGTTGCTGAAACAGAAGGGGCACGCGGTGACGATCGTTCCCGCGCCGGTTCCGGCCGCTTCGCGCACCCGAATTTCCGCGATCTTCTCGCCCTCGCCCGCTTCGACCCACATTCTGCCGCCGCCCCCCCCGCAGCAGAGGCTTTTCTCCCGCGAGCGCGCCATCTCGACGAGCCGCACGCCGGGAATCGATTTCAACACGTTCCGCGGCGCGTCGTAAACACCGTTACGCCGCCCCAGAAAGCACGGATCGTGGAAGGTGACCGTGCGCTCCCCGCGGTTCTCGAGCGCGAGCGCGCCCGAGGCGAGAATCGTTTCGAGCGCCTGCGACACGTGCAGCACCCTGCGCTCCTTCATCGACGGCCGCATGCGGGCGTACTCGTTCATGAATGTATGATAACCGTGCGGACACGGCGTGACGATCTCCGTTATCCCGTGCCGGTCGAACGCGTCGACGTTCCCGCCGGCGAGCTCCGTGAAAAGCCCGTCCTCGCCGACGCCCCGGATGAATTCGCTGCAGCACGCCTCGTCCTTCCCGAGAACGGCGAACGGGAATCCCGCCGCCCTGAAAAGGGCCACGGCGGAGCGCGGCACCGCCTGCAGCCGCGAGTCGTAGGCGAAGGTGCAGCCGACGTAGAAGCAGCGAGACTCCTTCGCTCCGTCCGAAAGCACGGGAACGTCCAGCCCCGACGCCCACTCCATCCGCTTTCCCTTCGCCCCCTGCCACGGATTCTTGAACTTGTAGACCGATTCGAGCATCTCCTGGATGTTGACCGGCACGTCCTCGCCGCCCTCGACGCGCGCGGTGCGGATCTCCCGGATCACGTCCATCGGGCTTATCGCGTTCGGGCATTCGCTCTGACAACGGCCGCACGTCGTGCAGAACCAGACCGCATCCCCCTCGACGGCGTCGGCCTTCGCGAGCGCAGTCTCTCCCGGGCGGGGCAGGAGGCCGAATCCGCCCTTCCGGCGTACGAAACGCCCCGTCTCGTCGATCACCTTCCGGGGGGAGAGCGGTTCCTTCGCGATGCTGCTCGGGCAGACGACGGCGCAGCGGTTGCACTGCGTGCACGCGTCGCACATGACGAGATGACGGAAGCTGAAATCGCTCTTCAGCGCCTCCCGCTCTTCGAGAGAGAGGTACGAATTGCAGCGCATCCCCTCGAGAGTCAGATTGACGCTCGCCGCGAAAATGTGGATGAACTTTGAAAACGGAAGATACGCGATGAGGAACAGGCTCGACGCCGCATGGATCCACCACCACAGCCGGTGCGCGGCGAGGGCCCCCGGCACGGACAGGCCGGAAACGCCCGCGATCCATTGCCCGACCGGGGACGGCTCGCGCCAGGAGAGCGTGCTCGCGCGAAGCCTGAATCCTTCGACCATGAATCCCGTCAGCGCGACGAAGAAGAGGAGAACGAGAACGGTCGTGTCGCGCGTGATCGTGACCATTTTCTCGCGTTTGAAAACGTATCGACGGAGATACGCGAGCGCCACGCCGGCCATGAGGGCGATTCCGGCGACGTCGAGCACGAACGCATAGACAAGATAGAGATCGCCCCTGAGGTAAGAGATCATCCAGTGATCGATCGTCGAGAGGGCGGTGCCGAAGAAAAGAATGATGAAACCCCACATGATGCATACGTGCGTGACGCCGCCGAGGGGGTCCCCCCTGAAGATCGACGTATTCAGGAAGACGCGCCTGAGCACGAGCCCCGCGTCGAAGCCGCCGTCGCGCATCTCGCGCCACCCGGAGCGCCAGAACAGCCAGCGCCGGAGAAGACCGTACAGACAAACGGCGGTCGATATGGCCGCAAGTGAGTAGAATATATAATGATAGCCGATATTCCAAAAGACTTCACGGAAGGGTTGCATCGCTACCCCCTGTTAGGATGATCGTAGGGCATGGTATCAAATGCGAAGCTCCGAAATCAACCATATACTTGGCAGGCGTTCAGTTAGCCGCTGCAATCGCGACCGCGCGAGGCGAATCGTCCCGAAGGCGCGAAAGGAAATTCCGAAATCGCCTGGTCCGCAATCATTTCACCCCCATTTGGAACGCTATTTGCGAAAAGGTGGCTTCGGAGGAATAGGATGAGCTTTCGCGTCGCGATATGCATGATCGCCCTGATGCTCGCAGCGGGGCCCGCGGGTGCGCAGCCGGACCAGGCTTCCCGCATCCGGGCTGAAGCGCTCTTCGTCGACGCGCAGAAAGCCCTTTCGCGCGGAGACGACGCGGGAGCGGAACGACTGCTGAAGGACGCGCTCACGAGCGATCCCGCGTTCACGTCGGCGATCTGGCAGCTCGCGCAGATCTACGAATCGCGCGGAGAGCTCGATTACGCGCGAGAGCTCCTCATCCGCGGCCTGAGGCAGGACCCCGGAGCCTCATGGGCCCGGGAGAAACTCGCGCAGATCGAGGGCTCCCTCGCGCGCACCATCCTCGCCGAGGCTCGCGGGTATATGAGCTCGGGAAGATACGACCTCGCGATTCCAAAATTATCGGCGTATCTCGGGCTCAAGCCGGATGACCCCGCCGCGCTCGTCGCGATGGCGAAGTGCCAGATCGAAAAGGGAAACCCGAAAACGGCGCGACAGTATATCGAAAAAGCGCGCGCGATCGATCCCGGCAACGCCGAGATCTCCTCTCTGGCCGCCCGGATGGAAAAATCATCGCACGACACGCGGCTCGAGAAGCTCTTGGCCGAGGCACAGATCGCTCTCCTCGACACCGCGTCGGCCGCGCCCGACAAGGCGCGGATCGCCCTCCAGACGCTTATCGAAGCGGATCCCGCGAACTCGTGGGCGAAGGAACGGCTCGTCGAGCTGAATCGCTCCGAGGACGAGGAAACGGCCCGGAGGGAGACGCGCGAAAGCAAACCGGCGCCCGCGGTCGTCGCGGAGGGACGCAAGGCCATCGATCGCTCGAAGGGAGCGTTCTCGACGGTGGGGCATTTCATCCTCGCCCATCTCGCGCTCGCGGTGCTCGGAGCCGTTCTCTGCTTTCTCGCGATCGACATCCGGCGAAGGATGACGCGGCGGAGCTACCCTCTCGAAGGGACGATCACCGTTATCCCCATACTCGACATCGTGTCGCTCGTCAACGGCAACCTCAGAACGGGACGGCTCATCGTCGTGAGCGCCGACACGAAGGGGGAAATCTATTTCGAGAAGGGCGAAATAATACATGCGCGGTGCGACGGGCTCACCGGCAAGATCGCGTTCCACAAGCTCATGGACATTCGCTCGGGCCGATTCTTTTTCCACAATCATCTTCCGAACGTGCGCCGCACGATCGCCGATCCGCTGAGCCTGCTTCTCCTTTCGATGAAACCGCACGAGGATTCCGTGCTGGAGCTCGAGGAAAGCGGCACTCGCGAAGAAGCGCTTTCGACCCGCCGTTGATTTTTCCTCTGCTGATTATCTTCTAGACAAGCGTTTCGAGCACCGCGCATTCGGCGATCTCGCCGGAGGTTTCCGGCCAGTGACTGTACGTGATCTCCCAGCGGATCGCCGGATAGAGCTCTTCGCCGCGCTCTCTGCAGCGACACGCGAAGCGCTCCTGAAGGCCTGCCATCGCATCTTCGATGCGCTCGCGCGATACTCCGGCGACGAGCGCGTCGAAGCGCTCCGGCTCCCCGCGCCGCACGACGACCCATTCGTTTTTGCCGCCGATAGCGCAGAGGCTCGACTCGAAGAGGCGCGCGAACTTCAGGTCGTCGGACGACGCCCCGACCATTCGCATCGAAACGATGTGCAGCGGGACGCGATCGAGCTTCGAACGCTCCATCATCATGTGAAGCGGATGAACGAGATCCTTTTCCCGGTCATACGGGGGACACAAGGGCACTCTGAGACAAAACACGTCCCGGTCGGTCGACGCATGAACGCCTTCCAGCGCGCGCGCGATCTTCTCGAGCATGAATCCCTTGGGAACGTCTCCCCCCATACAATGCTCCATCAGGCGCTTTCGCCCGCCTCGCGAGCCCGCGGGCGGTCTTATCGACATCGAGAGCGCCGGCGCCCCTCCCGCCTCGCCCGACGCGTCGTTCGGCGTAACGGAGCATTCGATAGCGGGAATCTCGCCGAGCCACTCTCCGATCGCTTCCACGGCCGTGGTAACGTACTTCTTGAGCCGCGATCGACAGGTGAGCAGCGCCATATCGGGCGAGCGCAGCTTGAATCCGCTTATCGCTCCCCTCGCTTCGAGATCGTCGAGGATCTTGCCGAGCTCCGGACCGAGCCTGATCAGCGTCCGCCACGCGTTGATGTCTTCGGCCTCGATGAGAAACTCGCTCTTGAGGTCTTCGAATAGGCCGATGAGCTTCTCGATGTTGCGGTATCCGATATCGAGGAACCGCTCTCTCTCGGCGCCGTCAAGGAGCTTCCCCTTCTCGTTCAGTATCGTGACCGCGTTGCGAACTGACGTGAGCGGCGTCCGTATGCGATGCGAAAGACAGGTCGCAAATCGCAAATGGAGCTCGTCGAGCTTCTGCCATTCGGAAAAATCGTGCATGAGCACGAGGTACGAACGGCCCGAGGGACCTGCAGCGCACGAGTGAATCTCAAGGCCGACCAGACTCGAGGTTCCCTTCCCGTTCGGCACCGGCACGTCGATGAAGTTGATGGATCCCGCGGCGCGGCGATTGTTCATGATGCATGCGGCGAGATTCTCCCGTTCGAAAATCTCCCCCGCTTCGCGCTCGTCGCGGGCGCCGAGAATCTCGCGCGCCCGCCTGTTGACATGTAGCGGGACGCATTCTTCGTCGAGCAGTATGAGTCCCCTGGCCGATCGGCTCGAGCAGATCCCGCGGCGGCGCGACCGCGGCGCAAGAGCGCCGCGCGAGCGCGCGTATCTTTTCGATGATGAAGTCGAGATCCGCGTCCCTCAGCGGCTTGCCGAGGATTTCATCGGCGCCGTTCGCGACGGCGACGGCGAAATCCTCGCGCTCGCGGGATGCGGTCACGAGAACGATCGCTCCCCCGAATCCGCACGCGCGGGCCCGGGTAACGAGCTCCGTGCCGCGCATGAGCGGCATGTCGAGATCGGTGAAGAGAAACGCCGGTTTCGCCGAGGGAAGGGCGTCGAGGAGTCTCGCCGGGTCGTCGAAGCAGACGGCCTCGATGCCGCGCCTCGCGAGATGCCGCTCGAGAAGAACCGCCATGAGCCGGTCATCGTCGATGATAAACGCGATTTCGGCGGCGCCGGGGGCGGTTCTCCCGCATCCTCGCCCGGCGGTCGGGGCACATTCGTTCGACACCGGATACGTCCTTTTCAGCGCAGTTGCATACTACTGTTCGTTCTGGAGAGGCAAACGCAAGGCATGTGCCCCGAATCGCGCGAAACGACGGGGGCGTTCGAATGCGTTTACTCAATCATGAGAAACTATGGGAGCGGCGCGAAATCGCAATATGCATCAAGGTTTGATCGAATCGGGGCGCGGCGCGGCCTGGCGCGGCGGAAAGCGGTACGCGAAGGACGCCGAAACGCACGAATCGAAGACACGCGAGTCGGCGTCTCCCGCCTCCAGGGCGCCGGACAGCTCGAACAGGAGCTGCGACGAGAACTCTCGGGCGAGCGAAAGGGCGAACATCTTCCTTTCTTCCCCGCTGTCGAAACGGACGAAGAACGCGGATATGCCGATGAAGCCCAGGGCGGGCAGACGCGCGCCGATCGAGGCCGCGAGAGTGAGATGCTCGTCATTTGTGAAATCCGCCGTTAGCCGGTTCGCGACGGCGAGCGTATAGAGCCCGGCCGCCCTCACGGCGAAGGCTCGCGCCGTGAAACGCGCCTCGAGCCCCCCCTCGCCCTCGAACGACGCGTCCGAAAACGGGCGGAGCGCGTCGGAACCCGTCGGAATCCGCGCGTCCGCGCGGGCGAACAGCCCCGACGCGCGGGCCGAATCGCCGGCGATCCGGGCGGACGCGTGGAGCATCAGGTCCCCCGCGCCGTACCGGATACCCGCACGATCGCGGACCGCGGGAAACTCGAGGCCGATCCGAATCTCGAGTCGCGGGCGGGGATGGATCAGGAGCTCGCCCGTGAGAAGGGAAGCCCGGCGAGCGCCGAGATCGCATTCGCTCTGCCGGACGACGACGATGGCGCGCGTCGAGTCGCTCGGGGGAAAAAAGGAATGAAGATCGGTATAGAGCCCGGTCGCGCCGAGCGGCGCGGCCGGATACGCCGCCGCGGCGACGGCGACGAAGATCAGGAAGGACGCGAGTCTCACGTGGCAGCCCTTCTACGCGACGCCTTCCAGCAAGCGGGTTTTTCCCTGGTTCACGAATTGAACGACGATCGTCCTCCGGTGACCGGAAAGGGTTTCCTTGGCGATCACCTTTCCATAGTCGTTCCAGGAGCGGTGGTAGATGACCTCTCCCACGCGATAGTCTCCCGCCTCCTGATACTCGCGCGCGTCTTCCGTGGAGAGATCTTCGATAGCGAGGTCTTCGCCTTTCGCTCCGGCCTCTTCCTTCTCGCTCTCCTCGACCGCGTCGATATCTTCCTGGTTGAGCATGTGCGGAAGATACCCGCGGCATCCGGGACAATTGAGCCAGAGAACGTCCTGGTTATCCGATTCCTCGACGATCGGCATCTCGAACGTCTTCTTGCACACGGAGCAGAACTGCTCTATCGTTTTTCCGTGATCCTTCTTGGTCTTGACTTTGCGCTGCGTCACCGGATCCACCCCCAAAACCGTTGCCACGCCCACGCGGGCCGCTATTGCGAAACGATCCTGCAGCATTCGTCGGATTCCCTCGCCGAGAGGAATCTCATGCCGCACACGGGGCACACATGCTTCCCGTCCAACCTGCCCTCGGCTTCCGCTTTCGCGAGCAGCCGATGGAATTTCACGTAGTTCTTGTCTTTCTGAAGTAGTGTATCCTCCTTATCCACTCTCGTCATATCCACCCTCCCTTTCAGGGATAACCGCTTCAAGACCCTACATGGTGTAGCTTTCAAGCCCGACCCATACCATATATGGTGGGCTTATAACATGTCTCCTTTCGGCTGTCAACAAGATTCCCCGAATAATCGAAACCGCATGCGCTTCGGCCTTCACCGCAGGATGACGACTTTCCTCACCGCGGTCTCGCTCCCCGCGACGACTCGCAGGAAATAGACTCCGGCGGGAACGGCCGTGTGGTACGAATCGGTCCCGTCCCACGCGAGCGTCATGAAGCCGCTGAAGACGCTGTTCGAATAGACGCTCTTGACGCGCCGACCGAGCACGTTGTAGACGCCGATCTCGACGCGCGTCCTGACTTCGCCGAACGCGCTCGTCGTCGCCGACGCGCCTCCCTCCTCCGGCGCCACACGGTTCACGCTCGCGCCGCCGTAGCTCTTCGGCACGTTCACCGTGAACGTGACGCGGTCCCGCGTCGGATTGGGAAGCAGATTCGAAACGACGCCCCCTCCGACCGGAACGGCCGCGGTCGCAGAAACGTCCTGCGACGAGAACGTATAATCGTGTTCCTCGCCGCGGAACGTGATCGAGAAATTGCCGTCGAGCCTGTAACGATACTTATGCGCCGCCTGCACCGCCGTATCGACGTAGCTGTATGCCCGGCGGTTGCCGATCCCGTCCGGCTCGGACACCGTGGCAATGCGCGTTTCGGCGCTTCCCGTCGTGAGATCGGAACGCATCACGTCGAACGCGGCCCCGAACAATTCCACTGCGGTCGTCCATGCGACACGCATGCTTCCTTCGGCGGGTATCGCGTACACCGAGTTGAACTTGAGCCCGATCAGGAACAGATTCTTCGACGCCGTGGCGCTGAGCCCGATGCGATTCTCCGCGCGAAAATCTATCGTGTTGAGCCCGGGCTCCAGCTCGCCCGATATCTCCTTCGCGACCGATTCGCGCGAGGCATGCCCCCACTTGCCGTCGGCCGGACTTTCCAACCGCCAATCCTGCTTGTTGATCGAGATCCATCCGCCCTTGATGTACGGAGCGTAGTCGACGCGGTCCGGGGGCTCCGTCTGCATCGGATTGAGATTCGGAACGGCGCCGTTCCGTATGTCGATCGAGAGGAAATACTCCTCGCCGGGCAGGAGCGTGTCGAGCGCCCCCGGCATGCTCGTGAAGGTCACCGTGGGCGTGACGGCATATAACCTCAGATACGTCGTGGCGCCGATCTCCACGCTCGAAAGGCCGACCTGGCCCTGCGTGTAATCGCATATCGGCTGCGGCTCCGTGAAGGGGGGAGAGCTGCTCTGCATGATGCACGGCACTGTTTCCTGACACGACAGATAGAGTGTGTTCCTGTTTGAAACCGCGAGATACCCCGACTTGGAGCTGCACGGCGTCTCCGCGGACGCATACTCGTCCAGCGCCCAGAAGGTGTGGCTCATCTCGTGAATGAAAACGCGGCCGAAGCCGAGCCCGTAGCCGTAGCGGCAGGCCGGATACGGCACGAGCAGATAGGGTCCGCCGAGGTACGCGTAGGCGACGTAGCCGGCGCCGCCCCAGCAGCCGGGATCCGGGCTCGGAGGCGTGGCGCTGTAATGATCGCTCATATCGGCGATGAACGCGGTGAACACCCAGTCGGTCTTGAAGACGTTGCGCGTCGCGTTGTTGAGCGCGTGCGCTCCCATGTACGCGCCGTCGGCATAGCCGAGATTCCGAAGCGCCTCTCCTATCCATATGTCGTCGGTGCTCATGTCGCTTTCGATCGGTTCCATCGTAACGGGAACCCGGCTGAAATTAACGTAGTTGTAAATGAATCTGAGATCGTTGAACCAGAGAGCGTGCTGCATGTACTGCGATATGCCGAGAGCGATTCCGCTCATGGCGCCGGCGATTTCGTCATCTGTCCAGTTTTCCGACGATCCCTGGCTCTCGGGAAATATCACGTTGACGAGAACGCTCCCGATAAGAAACTCGGAATTCTCCCGGATGCTGCGATCCGCGAGCTCCATCGTCGAGCCGCGTCGGGGTCCGCCCCCCGCGGGCATCGTCGCGCGGACGATCTCCTCGGGGACCCTGAGCAGCCGGTCCTCGATAGGACCCGTCTCTGCGAGCGGCGCGGATTTGAGAAGCCTCTTCTGATCGAAAAGGTCGCCGACGACGCGACGAACGATTCCATCGAGCCCTTTCCCCGTGAGATCCCCCGGGGAAAAGCACAGATCGACGTCGAGCCCCGGAAACAGCGACGACCGGGGACGAGCGGGGAAATAGCCGAAGATCGCGTCGGGAGGGAACATCTGCACGCCGTACGCGCCGGACGACTCGACGATCGCGCGCGCGCCGGCGAAGGTCGCGTACGAGTGATCGGAGATCACGATCGCGACGGCGTTCAGGTCGTCGTATGACCGGTACGATTCCGCGAGGCAGGCGCCTGAAACGAGCGAGACGGCGAAGAAGAGCGCGCAGACGCTCCGAGATCGAGCCATCGGTCCCCCCTTTGAGCGATAGTACTATAAAAAATAGTCCACCGCAACACCCTTCGCAATCGAAAACGGGATACGAACGAAACACGGAGACGGACAGTCGCGCGATTACGAGCGGCCGCGAGGTTTCGTATACGAAAGAAGAATCGATTCGGTCGCCGTCTCGCGCGAACGCGCCTCCGAAGCGGGGACGCCGGCGGCGATCGTCCGGCTCCTCTTCTCGACGGTGCTCTTGACGAGACCCCACAGCGGAACGTCGCGCGAGATCCAGATTCGGCTCTTCTCCTCCTCGAAGCGCCGCGCCTGCACTCCTCCGAGGCTCACGGACCGGCTCTCGTCCCTCGAATATTCCGCGCCGTCGCAGAGAAAGACTCCGGCAGGCACGCCGATCTTCGCGGACGCAAGCGGCGTCCGAAGCGCTCCCTCTTGCGGGCGGAGAAATATCGATTCGATATCCATGTCGTCCAGCTCGCCCTCGGTCGGCTCGCGAAACGCCCCCGTGCCCTCCCTGATGCGGACGTCCAGCAGGCACGCCCTGAACGATTCGGGAGAGGTGACGGAGGTCGCGCGCTCGGAAAGGCGAAGCCGGACGGTGACGCTCTCCTCCTTCGACCGCGGATACGGGGAGTGCACGATCTCGAGGCGGAACGTCCCTTTCGCGTGCTCGAGGACGCGGAGCTCGACGAACGAAGAGTCGGCCGCGCCGAACGACTTCGAGACGACCAGATAGGAAACACGCGCTCCCGGGACGAGCGAGACCGATTCGAGAGACATTCCCGGAACGAGGAAATCGACTCCGGCCGCGCGCGCGGGAGCGGGCGCGCCGGCGAGCAGGAAGGCGCACGCAAGAACGATCGCACGGCTACGTTTCAGATCGGTGTTCATATGCTATCCGCGCGTTCGCAATGCTCGGCGCGGCTCCAGTAGGTTTGAAAATCGAAATCGGGGCTCCACTTCGACGTATGACACGTCCTGCACGATTCGCGCGCCGTCTTCGCGTACGAGCCGTCCCGGGCATGCGCCGTTCCGGGACCGTGGCACGCCTCGCACTGGACGCCGAGAAGATAGGGAGCGCCTTCCTTCTCCGCTGCCGGGTCGTACCCGCCGGGCCGACCGTAGCCGGTCGTATGGCACGCGAGGCACTCCGGATTGGCCGCCTCGCCCCGCCGGCGAAGCGTTTCGAAGGCGCGGAAATGCCTGCCCGAGACGAAACGCGGCATGAGCTCCCCGTGGCACCTCCGGCAGATCTCGATTCCGAGATAGCGATCGATGACCCTGCCCGTCGAAGCGTCCCTCGTAAGCGAGCGGTTGAGAATGAAGCTCCTTTTGCTTCGAACGCTCCTCCGTCAGATACGCGGCGAGCTCCTTCGCCGTCGCGGGATCGTCCGCGACGCTCCCGTCGAGACGGATGAGCGCGCTTTCGACGACGACCGGTCGCTTCCCCCGGATGCCGGCGAGGGCGACGAGGCCCAGATTTCTCCCGCGCTCTCCCGAGAAGAATACGGGAAGCCCGGCATGCTCCGCCGCCGCGGCGAGCGTGTCGGCGCAGCTCGCGCGCTCCTTCTCTTCCTCGCCGCCGTGACCCCGGATAACGATATCGACTCCTTCGAGCGACGGGAGAATCTCGAGGAGCTTCTCCCGTCCCATATGGGCCAGCAGTATGACGCAGTCGCATTCCCGCCGCGCCTGATCGAGCGCCTCGCGTCCCTCGATCGCCGGATCGCGAAGCTCGACGCCTTCGAGCTCGCGGGGATTCTCGCCGAGAAGCGCGACGACGCCCACTTTCGCGCCGCGGATCCGTTTGATCACAAAAGCGGGAAACATGCGCGATCCGTCCTGATAGAGATTCGCGCAGATGATCGGAAGCCCGGCCTCCGCCTGCGATCTGAGCGTGCGGATCCCGTAGTTCAGGTCCCTCTCGCCGACCGCGACCGCGTCGAAGCCCGCCTCGATCATCGTCCGGCCGAGAAACCGGCTCCGGTACATTTCGATGATGCCCGGCTCTCCGCACACATCCCCCGCCGAGAGGAGAAGAAGCTGCGGATCGAGCGCTCGTTGCTCCCTGATCGCGGTGGCCCGCCGGGCCACGCCGCCCGAAGCGCTCTCCCCTCAGCCGGCGGGAACGATCCAGCCCCGCTCGTCTCCCGTGAAGAGAATCGTCAGGCGCGCTTCCTCGCGGCATCCGGCCGCCGCGAGCGCGATGAGAGCCGCCATAATAGAACACGAAACGCTTTTCATGATGGAGCCATAGTTCATAATGGAACTATAGCATGAACGGGCCGCGGGGGAAACGGGAATACCGCGCCGGCGCGCGGCGGGCGAGAAGGCGCGGGCCAAATAGAATGGGCAAAGAAAGCGAACTCTCTTTGCCCAGGATCAAAACCCGTCTTACTTCGCGATACGGGCCTTGAGCGCCTTACCAGCCGAGAACGCCGGGAACTTCGTCGCCGGAATCGAAATCGCTTCGCCGGTCTGCGGATTGCGTCCCATGCGTTTCTTTCTCTTGCGTGTCATGAAGGTGCCGAAGCCGGTGATCTGGATCTTTCTTCCGGCCGCGAGCTCTCCCGCGAGGATGCCGTCCTTGAGAGAGGTGCTGAATATCGCTTCGATGACGCCCCGAGAATCCTTCAGGGTAAGTCCGGTTTTCTTCGCTACCTTGTCGATCAATTCTGTTTTATTCATGTTTCACCTCCTTCGCTTGACAGTGGGTTCAGGGCGACGTTACCGCCCGTTTCGACTCCTGTCAATAGTTTTATCCCTATTTTGAGGCGCGGATACAAGATTTCCCGGTGCGGCGTCGAATACGCCGCGCGGCGAATCGCTCACTCCGGCCCGCCGGGATCCCTAGTTCCCGAAGAAGGATCCGACCGCCTGCGAACCGCGTTCGTACTTGATCTCGGGGTGCGCCTTGATGGCGATCTCGAAGTAGTATCTCCAGTCGTTGCCGGTCCGCTCGTGAACGAAGCTCGCTTGCCAGCAGTGGAGGTCGCGCTCCAGCCGGTACGATTGCTGGGTGAAGTCGCGATCCTCGATATTGTAGTAGCCGTTGGCGGCGAGGCGCCATCCCCGCGAGATCTGCGCGCTGCCGCTGTATCTGAGATTGCTTCGCGGCGTCCGGGGCGTTCCCTCGCTCCACGCCTCGCTGAGATTGTAGCCGATCGAAAGCGACCAACCCGCCGCGCCGCCCGGACTCCCCTGTTCGGGCGCCCCGTCCGGCGGCTTCGCGCGGTTCTTCTCCCCGTCGATGGCGGCCGCGATCCGCTCGCGCTCGGGCGCGGCCCACACGGCCGGATAATTCAGAGCGCCTCTCAGGGTGAGATTGAAGGTCATGCCGAAATCGTTCGATAGAATCTTGCCCCGGTACGGCGAGTACCGGTTGTTGAGGTTGAACGTCAGATTGTTCCCGATGCGGAGCTGCGACCTGCTCGAAATATCCGAAAACGCCGCGCTCGCGGGAAGCTGCGGATTGTAGCTCCCGGCGATGTACCACGCGAGGACGTCGTTCGATTTGACCTCCTGCTCCCCTTTCTTGAGCTTGAGATCGATCGAGTTGTCGAGCCCCCACTGGAACGACTGGGTCTGGCGCTGCTGCGCGTTCAGCTTCGGCGCGAAGCCGTACCTGACGCTCGGCGTCATGGTGTGGCGGATGCCGACGAGGGGACCGATGCGCGGATAGAAGGTTCCGAACGCTTTCGCGCTCAGATCCGAACCGAGGCTCATCGAGAATTCGTTCATTTCCCGGGGACGGCTGGCTGCGGTGTAGAGGCTCTCGTACCCCGGGTTGATCGTGTACGTGAGCAGCTTCGCGTAGGACCATCCCATGTTGACGCTCGGATTGATTCCGACGAAACCGAGACGCACCTGCCGGTTGAATCCCATGCGGTATCCGGTGGCGATCCTCGAGTAGCTGCGGGCGATGCTTTGCTCGCTCGTTCGCGTCGCCGACACTTTCGGCGTGAACAGAACGCTCCCGAGCCCGCGCTCCCAGAGGCCGCGTTCCCCTTTCGGGTGCGTCTCGCCGAACCAGAGAGACCGTTGGGGGAAGTTGAGCGAGAATGACGGCAGCGTCGACGAGACGCGGGCTTCCGTCGGCAGGCTCACGCTGAGCTTCTGGTCTCGGGTGGCCGAGAGGCTGAGATTCGTCCCTCCCCAGGTCTTCCTGAAACTGCCGCTCGAATACACGCGCCGGTCGATGAACCGCGCGATGTCCTGCGCCTGGTCGATCGAGGTCTGAGCCTCGTCGCTGCTCACGAACTTGAGGCTGCTGTTGAAGCTCGCCGACGGCGAGAAGGTCTGCGTATGCCTCGATTCGATCATCCATTCGTTCGACGCGCGATACGCGTTCTGCTTGCTCCCGAAATTCTTCACATAATCGAACCGCGCTTCTCCGTCCGTGGCGTACCGCACCACGTACCGGTTGACGAGGTGGAGCCTGAGACTCCGATTCTCGTTGAAATCGGTCTTCAGAAGAAAGTCGGTGTAATCGTTCGTCGCCCAGTAGTACCCGAGCCCCTGGATAAAGCGCCCTTCGCGGCTGCCGACCCCGATGTCGAAGTTCGGCTTGAGGAACCCCGAACTGCGCGTGCGGCGGAGCGAGTTGACCATATAGGGGAGGTAGAAGACCGGCATCTTCCCGATGTAGAGAAAAATCGGGCCCGAGACGATCTTGTCGTTGACGTAGACCTTCATCTTGTTCGCGTGGAACGAGTAGTGCGGATGAGCGTACTCGCATGTCGTGTATGTCGAGTTGTAGACCTTGAGAACGTCCTCGCCGACCTTGAAAATATTATCGCCCTGAAAGTACCCGTCGCCGTACTTCGTCGAGCCGCCGGCGATCACGCCCCCCTCGGAATCGAGATCGTATCCCATATCGTCGCCGAACATCCGTTGCTCTTTCTCCTCGAGAACGGGATCGCCCGTCGCCTCGATCAGATTGAGGCGCGAGTTGTAATCGATCCGTTTGGCCGTCAGACTCGAGTTCTGGTACTTGAGAAAGGAACGGCCGTTGAGGAGGACGTTCTCGGTTCGCGCGAAGTATTCGATCCGATCGGCGTTGTACTGAACGCGCTCGTTCGATTTCCGGAAGCTCTTGTACCGAAGCGTGCTGTCTATCGACGCGGCGAGGCTGTCGATCGTCTCGCGGGGGGCGAGGTTCAGGTACTTGTAGAGCCCGGTGGAGGCCCCGGAGATCCTGACATAGTCCAGATCCCCGTCCTTGAAGACGAAGAACATCCGGTCGCCGGTCGAGTAGTTGTTCGAGACCTTGTTCGCCTCTCCCTCGACCGGGTAATACATCGCTCTTGCATTTTTCCGGATCGTCACGGAATCGACTCTCTCGTCCGAGAGAGAGATGGCGACGGAATCCCCCTCGATCCACGAATCATCCGTCCAGGGGGATCCCGGCTTCGGCGACTCGGCGAGGCGGCCCGTCTCGGGGAGCACGATGCGCTCGACCTCGTTCTCGTTGTACCAGAGAATCATCCGTTTTCCGCTCATGGAGGAGCGACCGTTCGTCGCGCGCGGATCGCCGGAAAGCTCGGCCCGTCCTTCCTCGTCGTAGATCGCCGCAGAATCGCAGCTCGTCCTCGTCTCCCCCTTCGCCATCTGCACGTCCCCCACGGCGATGCCGATCTTGCGGTCGACGTCGAAGCGCATGATGCGGCTCGTGATCGTCCCGTGCTCCTCGGACTTGAGATCGAAGGTGAGCACGGGGCTCACGTCCACGACCGCCTCTTTCTCCATCCGGTCGAAGCGGGCGTGCTTGCCCGCGATGGAGTAGTCCTCGACGTCGTCGATGATGACGACCCTGCCCGTCGCGTCCGCTATCTCCCGGTCGCGGTCGTAGACGATCGTGTCCGCGTACATGGTGCGCGTGCTGTCCTGAGCGCTCACGTCGCCCGTCAGAACGGCGACCCGCCGATCCCGGTCGTATTTCGCGCGGTCGCAGCGGGCCTTCCAGCCGCGATCCGCGAACCTCACGCGCCCGGCGAGCACGAGCGTGTTGGTCAGGCCGAAATACTCTCCGACGTCGCTCGTCATCGCCGCCGTCCCGTCGACGACGCGCACGCTGTCGGAGAGGACGATGTAGCGCCGGATCGGATAATGCTTGCCCCGGGCGCTCGTTATCGTCGTGGCCGCGTGATCGATCCGCACTCCTCCCTCGAGGTAGACGACGCGCTCGCCATCTTCGAGGCTCGATTTGAGACGCGACGCCGTCACGCGGTAGATCGACGTGTCGGACGCCGACGGCTCCTCCTGCGCTCCGGCCCGCGCCGGATCCCGGGGTCCGGCGGACGGCCGTCCGGCGGCGGCCAAGAGGCCGAGCGCGGCGAGGAACATAAGAGCAAATTGCTTCATCGCGATCCCGTCGGCCGCGGGCGCTCGAGCCCGCGCCGCTGTATCGAGGCCCCGTTCGCTCACCGGCGAGCGTTCAACCGGCCCAGGGCGAGAAGTGAAACGCCGATGAACGAGGCGCGGTTCCCGAGCTCGGCGGGCACGATCCGCACCGAGGCCATCGCCTCGTTCATGACGCACGTCCGCACCGTCGCGCGGGCGGGCTCGAGAATGGAATCCCCCGCGCCCGCGACCCCGCCCCCGATCGCGATCGCTTCGGGAGCGAGAATATGAACGACGTTCGCGAGAGCGATCCCGAGCCAGCGTCCCGTTTCCTCGAACGCCGCCGCGGCGACCGCGTCCCCGGACGCCGCGGCGCGCGAGAGCGCCTCGACGGTCGGAGAGCCGCCCCAGGCGCTTCGCGATTCGCCGGCCTTCGCACGCATTCCGATCGCGCGCTCGACGATCGCTTTCGCGCCGACGAGCGCCTCGAGACATCCGCGATTCCCGCAGGCACAGAGGGGGCCGCCGGCGTCGATGACCGCGTGTCCGATCTCTCCCGCGAAACCGGACGAGCCCCGGTAGAGCCCGCCGTTGATGACGATTCCTCCTCCGACTCCCGTCCCCAGGGTGAGACACACGAAATTCCTCAGTCCCCGCCCCGCTCCCATCGCCCATTCTCCGTACGCGGCCGCGTTCGCGTCGTTCTCGACGATCGCGCTCACGCCGAGCGCCCGTTCGAATACGTCCCTCAGCGGGACGTTGTCCCATCCGCTCAGGTTGGGCGACACATGCAGAATCCCTCGCTCTCCGTCGACGAGTCCCGCGCAATCGACGCCGGCGGCGGCGATCGGTCCGGCGCCGCGGGCATTATCCGCGAGCCAGAGCCGCACGCGGGCCGCGGCCGCCTCGGGACCCTCGGCCGGCCGCGTCGGTATCTTTCCCGATTCCCGTATCTCTCCCTCTCCCTCGACGAGCCCGAGCTTGATATCCGTTCCGCCGATATCGACACCCAGCACCAGCGTCATGCGCGTTCCTTTCATCAGAGAAATGGCGCAGCCTCTTCAACCGTGACGTGCGAGCCCATGATCACGATCGTCTCGGACGGCCCGGCGCGCCCGCGCGCCTCGCGGATCGCCTGTCCGATCCCCCGCGCCACGCTCACCGCCGCCGCGTCTCCACCGGCTCTCTTTCGCGCCGCTCCGAAAATCCGGCCGAGCCGGTCCCCGGACGCGCTCCGCGCGTCCCGGAGCGGCGCGACGATGACCGTGCGCGCCGCCTTCACCGCCCTCTCCGGAAAGACCCCGAGCTCCTTGTGCGCGAGCACGGCGAAGACGATCGTCGTGCGCTCCCGCGGCGATACGCGCCGCACGGTGTCGAGCGCCGCAAGCAGGGATTCCTCGTTGTGCGCGACGTCGAGAACGATTCGCGGCGACTCGGAAACGGTCTGAAAGCGCCCCGCGAGGGACGCGGAAGCGATCCCCCTCCGGATCGTCCCTGCTCCGGCGTTTCGGAGGACGCCCGCTTTCTCGAGCATCTCGACCGCGCGCAGAGCGGTCGCGACGTTGCGCACCTGGACCCGCCCGATCATCCGCGTCGAGAGATCTCCGTAATCGCGCCGCGGCGTGCGCGCCCGCACGATCATGCGCGAGGCCGCGAGATCCACGAGCGAGATTTCCACCTCGTCGCCGACCGAATGGAACGGGGCTCCGACCGCCGCGCAACGCGCCGCCGCCTGTTCGACGAGCGAGCGCGGCGCGAGATTCGCCACGAGCGGCGCGCCGGCTCGCGCGACCCCGAGCTTCTCGGCGAGGATCTTCCGCTTCGTCCGCCCGAGGTGCTCCCGGTGGTCGTGCGATATTCCCGTTATCACGGTGACGACCGCGTTCACGAGATTCGTCGCGTCGAGACGTCCCCCGAGCCCCACCTCGAATACCGCCGCGTCGACGCGTCTATCGAGAAAATACTGCGCCGCCGCCGCGGTGAGGCATTCGAAATAGGTCAGGGGAACGCCGCGCGCCCGCGCGCGCACGCCTCCGATGAGCGTATCGAGATCGTTCGACGATATCTCTTCGCCGTCGAGGCGGATGCGTTCGTGCGGGCGAAAGATGTGCGGCGAATAGTACGTGCCCACCCGGAGCCCCGCCGCGCGCAGAACGGAAGAGACGTACGTCGTCACGGAGCCCTTCCCGTTCGTGCCGGCGACGAGGACCGCCGGGTACCGCCGCTGCGGATCGCCCATCCGCTCGAGAAGAGCGGAAATATTCGCCAGGCTCAGATTCATCCGGGACGGCTTCATCGCGGCGAGGCGCGCGACGTTCGGAAACGGCGCTCCTGCTTCCGGCGGACCCGGTCTGTGCGCGGGCATAGTCTTCTCTTTTCCTCGGGCGTTCGGTGCGGCCGCGGCCTCCCGTCCCGGATCGGCCGCGCAACTCCCTGAAAATCAGCGCGAATGTATCAATTCCGCCGGGAAGCAAAAAGAGCTTTTTTCATGTCGTTTCGTCACGCGGCCCCGCGCGCGCGCAGAAACGCCGAGACGAGCGCGCCCAACGAGCGAGCGCCCTCATCAGCGCTGTCGAGAACTTCGGCGTGAACGGTCCGCCCGCCCGAAAGCGCGGCGGTGTAATTCGTTATCCAGCTCATGCACGCGGCTTCGATGCCGATCTTCCGGGCCGCCAGAAGCTCGGGGTACGAGGACATCGTCGCGGCGTCCGCGCCCATGAACGCGCCGGCGCGGGCCTCGGCCGCCGTCTCGTAGGTCGGCCCGCTCGTCCAGCAGAGGACGCCCTCGGCCAACGGGATCCCGACGGCGCGCGCCGAGCGCCGGAGCTCCGCCGAGAGCTCTTTCGAGACGAGGGGCGCCGCGCGGGACCGCCCGGTTCCCGGAAGAGCGCCGCCGAAGGGCTCGCCGTTGAATCGGAAGAGCGAAATCGAGGGAATATGGATGACATCGGTCGCGAGCATCCATGTCCGCGGCGGGATCCGGCGCGTGAGACTCCCCGCCGCCTGCGTCACGATGACGGTCGAGCAGCCCGCGTACTCCGCGAGCGAGACGGCGGAAGCGCACATGTCTCTTCCGGCGCCCTCGTACGCGTGAAACCTCCCCGCGAAGAGAAGCACCGGCGCGCCCGCGAGACGGCACAGCGAAACGAAGCCGGGATGCCCTTCGACGGACGTTCGCCCGAAACCGGGGATGCTCGCGTAGGGAACGCACGCAAGCGTTTCGAGCCCGCAGGCGAGCTTCGAGAGGCCGCTCCCGAGCACGACCGCGCACGCCGCCTCTCCCCGCAACTCGCGAAGCTCCTCACACGTCGAATATGTATTCCATGATGATCGCATCTTCGTCCGTATCGCTGTAGTACCGGCGCCGCGTTCCGATATCGACGAATCCGTGCATCCGGTAGAAGGCGCGCGCGGCGGCGTTCCCTTCGCGGACCTCGAGTATCGCCCGGGCGGCGCCGCGGGCGCTTCCCCGCTCCATGACGGCGCCGAGAATCCCCCCTCCGAGACCCCGCCTGCGCGCCGCGGGAACGACGGCGATGCTGAGAAGGTGAATCTCGTCGTACGCGATCCACGCGGCGGCGTAGCCGGCGACGGTCCCGTCCTCGACGAGAACGAGATTGATCGCATGATCCCTGAATTTGAGCTGCGACCTGAACATCCCCTCGGTCCACGGCGTGATGAAGCTCGAGCGCTCGATCTCCATCACGGGCGGAATGTCCCCCACGGTCATTTCGCGGATCGCCCACCCCGTCACGGCGCGCCTCTCCCGCGTTTCCGCATGCCCGCGGTATCGGGCAGGCGGGCGTCGGGCGGACGGATGTAGAGCGGTTCGAGGGCGAAAAGCTCGTCGTACGAAAGGGGCTCGCGCTCGAGCGCGAGCAGCGCGCACAGGGAGGCCGACGGCACGGCCCATCGCTCGCCCGCGAAACGGCTCCCGTCCGGGACGAGCGCTTCGAGCGCGGCGCGGTGGCGGAGCGCGCCGGTGCCGCACAGGATGAGAGGACCCGCGATCGCGTGCCCGGCGAGAATGTCCCCGACCGCCTCCGGCTTCGCGGAGAAGAGCGGGACGACGGGGCGAGGCGATCCGTCCGCCGTTTCATAGAGCGCCCCGTACACCTCTCCCCTGCGGGCGTCGATGAGGGTCAGGACGGGACGCGCGGCGTACGGAAACGCCGCCGCGAGCACCGCGCAGCTCTCGACGGGAGCGACCGGCGCGCGGCGCACCGCGGCGAACGCCTTGACCGTCGCGAGAGCGATTCTGAGGCCCGTGAAACTCCCCGGCCCGCACACCACGGCGAAGAGCTCGACGTCGGAGAGCGCGACCTTCGCCGAAACGAGGCACGCGTCGACGCCCGGCAGCAGCGTGGCGGAGTGCGTATCGCTCGCGTCGAAGAGCAGCTCCGAGAGAACCTCTTCGCCGCGGCTCACCGCGACGCTCCCTCGTTGATGGGACGTATCGAGCGCGAGCACGATCGGCGCCGTTTTCACGGGATGCTCCCTTCGAGCGCGTCGAGAAAGCCGCCTCGCCCCTCGATCGTCATCCCGCGGCTCCGATCTCCCGTGATCTCGAGACGGATCCGCACGTCCGCGTCGAGGGAACCCGCGGGAAGACGGTCCCCCCATTCGACGATGACGACGTTGCGATCGTCGATCGCGTCGAAAAGCCCGATGCGGGCGACCTCGTCGACGCTCTCGAGCCGGTAGAGATCGAAATGGAACACGGGAAACACGCCGGCATATTCCTCGGCGAGCACGAAGCTCGGGCTCACCACCTCGTCGGCGACGCCGAGCCCCGCGCATATTCCCTTCGCGATGAGCGTCTTCCCCGCGCCGAGCCCTCCCTCGAGCGAAAGCACGGCCCCGCGCGGCACGAGCGAGCCGATCCCGCGTCCGATCGCGAGCGTGGAATCGGGGGATTCGCTCGACAGCGCGACGCTCCGGCGCTCTCCCTCGAAGCTCTCGAGGCGGCGAGGCGCCGCTCCATCCTGGATGCTCGTTTTGCGACGGGCGGGATACGGGGGCATGCGTTACCTCGGGGTCAACGTGACACAGGGAACGATCATTTCCTCGAGCGAGATTCCCCCGTGCTGGAACGTTCCCATGTATTGTCGCTCGTATTCGTGGAATTTCGTCGGATAGACGAAGTAGAAATTCTCCTTCGCGAGAATATAGTTCTTGGAGGGACCCTCGGCGGGAAGGTTGAATTCGAGGGGTTTGCGGATCAGGAGCGTTTGCCGCGAATCGCCGTTGATGTTCTCGCCGAATTTGTATCTGAGATTCGTCGAGGTGTCGCGGTTCCCGTGGACGAGGCTCGCCCGCGCGCCGAGGATCGAGCCGTGATCGGTCGTGATGATCACGGTCGCGCCGTGTTTCGAGATCCTCTGGAGAATATCGAAGAGCGCCGAATGGACGAACCACGAGCGCATGAGCGACCGGAAGGCGCTCTCGTCGGGGGCGATCTCCTGGAGAATCTCGCTCTGGCTGCGCCCGTGCGCGAGGATATCGAGAAAATTGAACACCATGGCGACGAGATCGATCCCCCGGTAGCTGTCGACCTGCTTGCGGATCTCGTTCGCCTCTTCGATTTCATATATCTTGATATACTTCGTCGTGACGGCGCCGAGCCCCGATCCCGCGAGCAGATCCTGCATGAAGGCGTACTCGAAGCGGTTCTTGCTCAACTCATCCTTCGATCGTTCGAGCCACTGTTCGGGGGTGCGCCTCTGGATTTCGGACGGAAAGGCGCCGGCGAATATCGCGTTCCTCGAGTATGGCGTCGCGGTCGGCAGAATCGAATAGTAGCATTCCCTTTCTATATTATAGAAGGGGGCCAGAAGATCCTCGATCTTGAGCCACTGGTCGTACCGCATGCAGTCGATGAGGATAAAATAGACCTTTTTCCCTTCCCTGAGGCGGGGATGGACCCACCGGCTCATCACGTCGACGCTCAGCGGGGGCCGTTCCGAGCCGCGCATCCAGTCGGGGTAGACTCGCTCGACGTAGCGCGCGAAATCGAAGTTCGATTTCTTCTTGAGGTCCTGCTGGGTCTGCTCGAGCCCCGTCGCGCTGAAACGGTCGAATTCGACGTCCCAAGAGGAGAGCTCCTGATGGATCCCGATCCATTCGCGCCAGCCTGGATCCGAGCGGAGATTCCCGTCGATTCGCTGATACGCCTGGAGATAGTCCTTGCTGAGTACGGTCTCCTGGATGCGATGCGAATCGAGGATGCGCTTCGCGGCCGAATAGATCTGGAGCGGATTCACGGGCTTGAGGAGGTAGTCGTCGATCTTCATGCCGATGGCCTGATCGACGAGGTTCTCGGCCTCGTTCTTCGTGATCATGATTACGGGGAGGTTCGGATCGATCTCCTTGATCTCCTGGAGCGTCTCGAGTCCGTTCTTGCCGGGCATCGTCTCGTCGAGCAGGATGAGGTCGAATCTCCCCTTCTTGAGCTCGGCGAGGGCCGCGTCGCCGCTCGAGGCGGCCGTGACCGCATAGCCCTTCTCCCCGAGGAATATGATATGGGAGCTCAGGAGATCGATCTCGTCGTCGACCCAGAGAATCCGCTTTTCCTTCGCCATGCGATCCGCTCCCTTTCAATCGACGGGAAACGTGACGAGAAACGTCGTGCCTTTCCCCGGCTGCGAATCGAGAACCCTGATCGACCCGCCGTGTATGTCCTCGACGATGCGCTTCGTCAGCGAGAGCCCGAGACCCCAGCCGCGGCTCTTCGTCGTAAAACCGGGAGAGAAGACGCGCTTGCGCACGCCCGGAGCCATCCCTCTGCCGCTATCGCTGAAAAGCACCTCGACGCGCCGGTCCCTCTCGTTCAGCTTGCATTGAATATGGATCTTTCCCTCGTCCCCCGCCATCGCGTCGAGCGCGTTCTTGATCAGGTTCTCGAGCACCCAGCCGACGAGCTCCTTGCTGCACCTGATGAGGGGAAGCTCGTCCGATTCGGTCGTGATCGTCGAATTGATCTTGAGTGAAGGACGTCTCCGCTCGAAGTAGCGCACCGTCTCGTCGACGATCGGGGAGAGATCCTGAAGATCGAGCTTCGGGGCGGAGCCGATCTTGCTGAAGCGCGCCGAGATCTTGCTCAGGCGCTCGACGTCGGTTTCGACCTCGTCGATCGCCATCGCGAGCTTGTCGGAGCCGCGCGCCGCGGCGAGCTCCTCGCGAATCATGGCGATCCATCCCATGATCGACGAGAGCGGCGTTCCGAGCTGGTGAGCGGTCTCCTTGGCCATACCGACCCAGATCGATCGCTGTTCGTCGCTTTTCACGGCGCGGAATCCGAGGAACCCGAAAAGAACGAAGAGCACGAATACGCCGATCTGAACGTACTGCGTGAGGGCGAGCTCGCGCGAGAGGGATGAAGGCCCGTAATGAAGAACCGCCTTGAACCTTTCCGTTTCGATGGGCACGGGCTCGTTCACGCGATCGAAGGCCAGGGACTTCCTCAGCACCTGCTCGAGCAAGGGATCGTTCGGAGAGGCGGGATCGAATTTCATCAGCCGTCCCAAATTGTTCAGCGGAGAAACGCCGATCTGCTGATTCCAGATCATCGGTCTCCCCGCGGCGTCGGTGATGATGAAAGGCGCGTTCAGATCGCGAAGCGTCTCGCGAATGAAATCGATGCTGTTCTTGTCGTCGAGTCGATCGATCTGAAGCGCGATGAAACGTGCGTACTGGTGGGTCGTCTGCGCCGATTGAGCGCGCATTTTCCTGATGAGGCCGTCGTTGTACACGAGGGCGAAGGAGACGACGATGACGCTCCCCGCGATGAAATACACTTTGAGGAGAAACGGAAGATTTCGTGGCGCCCTCATGATCTATTCAGGCCTCGAGGTATTCCCTGCCCCCCATGTAGGGGACGAGAACACGGGGAATACGGACCTTGCCGGTCGGCGTCTGGTTGAGCTCGAGGATCGTCGCGATGACCCGCGGAAGCGCGAGCCCCGAGCCGTTCAGCGTGTGCACGAATTCGGGCTTTTCGTTCGGCCGTCTCTTGAAACGGATATTCGCCCGGCGAGCCTGGAAATCCTCGAAGTTGCTGCAGGACGACACCTCGAGCCATCGCCCCATCGCCGGAGCGAACGTCTCGAGATCGTAGCACTTCGCGGCGCCGAAGCTCATATCCATCGTGCACAGCTCGATGACTCGGTACGGGATCTCGAGCGCCTCGAGCACGGCGGTCGCGTCGCGCGCGAGCGATTCGAGCTCCTCGTACGACGTTTCGGGAAACGAGAGCTTCACCATTTCGACCTTGTCGAACTGATGCACCCGCACGAGCCCCTTCGTATCCTGGCCGTAGCTTCCCGCCTCGCGGCGGAAGCACGGGCTGTACGCGGTGAGCTTGACGGGGAGGCGCGCTCCGTCGAGCACCGCTCCGCGGTACATGTTGGTGAGCGGAACCTCGGCCGTTGGAACGAGAAACAGATCGTCCTTCTCGCTGAGGTACATGTCCTCGGCGAGCTTCGGAAGCTGCCCGGTGCCGACCATGCACTCGCGGCTCACGAGATACGGCACCGAGACCTCCTCGTAACCCTGTTCCCGATGCAGATCGATCATGAAGTTGACGAGCGCCCGCGAGAGGCGCGCCCCGTCCCCCCGAAGCACGACGAATCCCCTGCCGCTCAGGGAGCTGCCCGCGCCGAGATCGATGATCCCGAGCTTCTCGCCGATATCCCAATGGGGAAGCATTCCTTCGAAAGGCCCGGGAACCGCGCCCCAGGACCTCCTCACGACGTTGTGCTCCGGACACGTGCCGTACGGCGCCGAATCGTGCGGCAGATTCGGTATGAAGAGGGCGAGATCGTCGAGCCGCGCGCCGAGGTCCTTGAGCTCGGCGTCGACTTCCTTTATCCGGTCGGAGGATACCTTCATCCGCTCGAGGATCGCGCCGGCGTCCCGGTTCTCTTTCTTGAGGCGGGATATTTCCTGAGAAGCTTCGTTGCGCTCGTGCTTGAGATTCTCGGTCTCCTGGATAAGGGCCCGCTGCCGTTCGTCGAGCGCGAGAAACGCGTCGAGATCGAACGAAGAGCCCTTCTTGCGGAGCCCTTCCCGCACCCGATCCGTATCTTTCCGTATGAGCTTTCGGTCGAGCATCGCGTCAGCCGTTCCCCCGCAACTTCCTGAACGATGCGACGATCTCCTCCCCGCCGGCGGCGAGGATCTCGTTCGCGAGCTTCTCGACGACCTGCGACCGGTCGGCGAGCGCCCCGCTCATGATGCCCGATATCTTTTCGGAACCGTCGAAGGCGACGATCGTCGCCTCGATCTCGAATTCGTTTTCATCGACGTTGGCGAGAACTCCGACCGGGGCCTTCCCGTCCTTCGCCACGCGCTCGAGCAGCATCCGCTCGATCGCGACTTCCATCGCCGCCGATGGATCGTTGATATCCTGAAGCATCGAGAAGACGTCCTTCCTGTCGCGCCGGCCGACGAGCGCCAACGCTCCCTGTCCCGCGACGGGCGTGCAGATCGACGACGTGAACACCTCGGCGACGTGCTCCTGCTGGTTGAGCATCTCGACGTCCGAGGCGGGAAATACGAACGCTTCGATCGTCCCGCGATTCATCGAGTCGAAAAGGCCGCCGAAATCGTCCTCTCCGTCCACGAACCTGAGATCGCTCCGGTAATAGAGCAGCTGCCCGCGCTTCACCGGATCGCCCACCGCGACGCACGCATTCTCCGGCTGTTCGTCGAGAATGAGACCCGCGTGCGAGACGAGCGCGTCGAAGGGATTCGTCCGCGCGAAAATCGCGGCGATCTCGAGCGGGCCGGCGATCTGGGGCGGGATCCACCGCGCGTCCATCACGGCGACGTCGATCTCCCCCTTTCCGAGACGGTGAAGAACGGCCGCCGCCCTTCGCGCTTCGAGCTTCGGGGCCGCCGGCTTGGCGCCGTCGTCCCTCCCCCGTCCATCGGGCACGTCGACGAACTGCGCGTTCGGGTGCGCTTCCGCGAGCGCGGCGCACGCCCGGGCGCGATAGAGCATCGACAGCGCGTCCCCTCGGCTCCCCACGATGATATTTTTCGCGCGGCTCATAACGGCTCCTGTGCGCACCGGCGTCGCTGAAACGTTCGGGGACGACGCTATCACAGCACTCCGGAAAACGCAATTGGAAAGGTGCTCGGGCCCGGGGCGGAGCGGACGAACGCTAGCGCTGGCGCGCGACGTTCCGGGCGGCGGCGATGCCGCAGCCGCCGAGTATCTCTTCCTCGTCCGCTCCGGGCAGCTTGAAACGCACCATCGACCGGAGCGCGACGACGAAAACGAGAAGGGCGAGCGCGAACGCGGCGCCGAGGGCGATGACGTTCCCCCGCAAGGTGAGAACGCCGAGAACGCCGAAAACTGCGGATGCTCCCCAGAGGACGAGATCGACCTTCCTCATCGACCGGTACCGGTAGAGGAGCATGTGGTGGATATGCCGGTGATCGGCCTCGAACACGGGACGGCGCGTGACGAGCCGCCGCACGAACGCGAGCGTCGTGTCGAGCAGCGGCACGGCGAGAATCATGACGCTGCCCGCGATCCGGTAGAAGACGTTCTCGCCCGGCGCGATGAGGAGCAGCGAGACGAGACCGAACAGAAGCCCGAGGAAGAGGCTGCCCGAATCGCCCATGAAGATCGTCGCCGGCGGGAAGTTGTACCTGAGAAACGAGAGCGTCGCGCCGCAGACGACGAGCGAAACCGCGACGACGAGGGGTTGCGCCATAAGCTGTCCGGCGACGGCGAACGAAGCCGCGGCGATGAACGCAAGCCCCGACGCGAGGCCGTCGAGGCCGTCGATCAGGTTGAACGAGGTCGTCACGACGAGCATCCAGACGGCGATCGCGAGAAACAGCGGCAGGATGAGATACACGGCGACGCGGAACGCCCCGAAATGCATGAGAAGGGCCAACCCCACCGCGGCGACGAAAACGGAAACGGCGACCTGGAGAATGAGCTTATAGCTGTAATGGAGGCTCCGAAGATCGTCGATGATGCCGAGGAGAAAGACGAGAAAACCGCTCGCTATCAGCACGGGAGTGAACGCCCGGACGACCGGACTGTCCGGAAGAAAGAACAGAAAGAGCGGAAGGAGGGTGAAGAGTATCGCGCCGATGATCCCCACGCCGCCGATATGCGCGATGTCCCTGTTCGTGCGTCCGTTGGGCTTCTCGCAGATCCGCAGACGCACCGCCATTCCGCGGACGAACGGCGTAAACAGCGACCCGAGCGCGAACGACAGGACGACGGCGAGAATGAGCCCGATTTTCGTCAACGGTCCACTCCTTGGAACGCTCCCCCATAAGCATTGAATATCGGCGGTGACGTGTCAAGCGCGACTTTGGGCGTCAACGGGACTTCTCGAAGAGCGGGCGGACGATTCCCGCGATTCCATGTTCAGGCCGGGAATCGTCGCTCGAGAACGTCGGCGATCCGTTCCGCGGTTTTTCCGTCCCAGAGAGGCGGCACGCGGTGGGCGCGCGCGGGACCGGCGAGGATCCGCGCCGCCGCGTCCCGTATTTTCCCGGGATCCGATCCGACGAGAACGTTCGTCCCGATCTCGACCGTGATCGGCCGTTCGGTGTTCTCGCGCACCGTGATGCACGGGACCCCGAGCACCGTCGTCTCTTCCTGGATGCCCCCCGAATCGGTGACGACGATCCGCGCGTGCCGCATCGCCTTGATGAAATCCAGGTATCCGAGGGGCTCGACGAGCTTCAGGCGTTCGGGAATCTCGATGGCGCCGCGCGCCGATTCGATCATTTTCCGCGTGCGCGGATGAACGGGGAAGATCACGGGGAGCGAGCGCGCGAGACCGGCGAGCGCCTCCATGATTCCCGCGAATACGCCGCTCTCGTCGACGTTGGACGGCCGGTGCAGCGTGACGAGAACGTACTCGCCGGGGACCGCGCCGAGCTCGTCGAGAACGCGCGATCGCTCCGCCTTCGCCAGGTAAAACAGGAGAGAGTCGATCATGACGTTCCCGACGAAGAAGATTCGTTCGGGTCTCACTCCCTCGCGGAGCAGATTCGTTTCCGCTTCGGGGGAAGTCGTGAAGCAGAATCTCGACAGAACGTCGGTAACCATCCGGTTGATTTCCTCGGGCATCGCGAGATCGAAGCTCCTGAGCCCCGCCTCGACATGCGCCACGGGGACGAGCGCCTTCGCTCCGACGAGGGAGCAGGCCAGCGTCGAATTCACGTCGCCCACGACGACGATGAGATCGGGACGCTCCCGCGCGACGACGCCCTCGAAAGCGATCATGATCCTCGCCGTCTGCTCCGCGTGGGAACCGGAACCGACGCCGAGATGGATGTCGGGCTCGGGAAGCTCGAGATCCTCGAAAAATACGCGCGACATGTTCTCGTCATAGTGCTGCCCCGTATGGACGAGCACCCAGTCGAGACCGCGGCGTTTTCTGAACTCGCGGATGAGGGGCGCCGCTTTCATGAAATTCGGGCGGGCGCCGACGATGACGGCGGCTTTCACCGCTTCTCCTTTCGCCGGGAAGACTCCGCGATCCGCGAACGATACAGCTTCGCGTAGTATCGCTTGAAACTGCCTTCTTTGATCGGTTTCCACCAGAGCGCGTTCCGCGCGTACCAGCGCACGGTCCGTTCGAGACCCTCGTCGAAATCGACGCGCGGCCGCCAGCCGAGGGCGCGGGTCTTCCGCGAGTCGAGGGAGTACCGCCAGTCGTGCCCGGGACGATCCGAAACGAAGGTGAGGAGCGACTCGTCCGCGCCCGTAAGCGCGACGATCTTCCGGGCGATCTCGATGTTGGGGTGCTCCTCCCCCGCGCCGATATTGTAGGCCTCTCCTGCCGCTCCCTCGCGCCCGACGAGCTCGATCGCCCGGCAGTTGTCCTCGACGTAGACCCAATCGCGGACGTTCGAGCCGTCCCCGTATATCGGCAGCGGCTTGCCCTCGATCGCGTTCGTGATGAAGAGCGGAATGAATTTCTCGGGGTGCTGGTAGGGGCCGTAGTTGTTGGAGCTCCGCGTGACCACGGCGGGGAACCCGTACGTTTTGTGGAAGGCGCGCACGAGGAGATCGGCGCCCGACTTGCTCGCCGAGTAGGGGCTGTTCGGCTGCACGGGATCGCTTTCGCGGAAGCTCCCTCGCGCGATACTGCCGTACACCTCGTCGGTCGAAACCTGGACGAAACGGGGCACGCGCGCCTTGAGCGCGCGCTGCAGAAGCACGTACGTGCCGAGAACGTCCGTCTTCACGAAGCTCCCCGCTTCGAGAATCGAGCGATCGACGTGCGTCTCCGCGGCGAAGTTGTACACGACGTCGACGCCGGGGAGCAGTCCGTCGAGAAGACGCGCGTTGCCGATGTCACCGCGGACGAATCGAAACCCTTTTCTCCCCATGAACTCGCGCAGGTTATCGAGATTCCCGGCGTACGTGAGCTTGTCGAGAACGGTGACGTCCACCTTCCGCCCCTCGCGATGGAGGAACCGGATAAAATTCGATCCGATGAATCCCGCTCCTCCCGTGATGAGGATCTTCCGCATCGGCGCCTCCTCCCGGCCCGGTTGCGAGAGACGCGCGGCACGCTACCGCGTCGTTCTCCCGAAGGAATGATATCTGAATCCCATCTTTTCCATCGTTTCCGGCTGATAGATGTTCCGGCAATCGAGGAGGATGGGGCTCCGAAGGAGCTTCTTCACCCTGTCGAGATCGAGCACCCGGAACTCGTTCCATTCGGTCGTGATGACGAGCGCGTCAGCTCCCTGGACGGCGTCGTACGAATCCTCGCAGTACGAAATCCGCTCGCCGTAGATCCGGCGCACGTTTTCGATCGCCGCGGGATCGTACCCCTTGACGCTGGCTCCCAGGGCGAGCAGGCGATCGACGAGGCGCAGCGCCGGCGACTCGCGCACGTCGTCGGTATTCGGCTTGAACGAGAGCCCGAGCACGGCGACCGTCTTCCCCGCGAGATCCGGCATTTCCGCGCGGATCTTCGCCATGAGCCGGTCCATGAGGGCGTCGTTCACGTCGGACGCCGCCCTGATGACGCGAAGGGGCACTCCCGCTTCATCGGCCGTGTGCATGATGGCGGCGACGTCCTTCGGAAGGCATGATCCGCCGTACCCGACGCCCGCGTGCAGGAATTTGGGTCCGATCCGCCGGTCGAGGCCCATCGCCCGCGCGACCTCGTCGACGTCGGCCCCGACCTTCTCGCAGAGCTCGGCGAGCTCGTTGATGAACGATATCTTCACCGCGAGAAACGCGTTGCTCGCGTACTTGATGAGCTCGGCCGTCCGGATCGACGTGAAGACGATCGGCGTTTCGAGAAGGTAGAGCGGCCGGTATATTTCACGCATGATCTCGCGCGCGCGATCGCTCTCGACGCCGATGACGACGCGGTTCGGGCGCATGAAATCCTCTATCGCCGAGCCTTCCCTGAGGAACTCGGGATTCGACACCCGGTCGAATTCGACCGGGCTCTTCAGGTTTTCGCGGACGATCTCGCCGAAACGCTCGGACGTTCCGACGGGCACGGTGCTCTTCTGGACGATCACCCGGTATTCGCGCATGCACGACGCGATGTCCTTCGCGACCCGGAACACCGACGAGAGATCTGCCGAGCCGTCCTCCCGTTCGGGCGTTCCGACCGCCGAGAATATGACGAGCGAATCCTCGATCGCCGCTTTGAGGTCGGAGGTGAAAACGAGCCTCCCCGCCGAATAATTGCGCGCGACGAGATCCTTGAGCCCCGGCTCGTAGATCGGCATGACCCCGTCGCGGATCGAGGTCGAGCCGCGCCTCGTCGATGTCGACGCAGATTACACGGTTACCGAAATCGGCGAGACACGCGCCGCTCACGAGCCCCACGTAGCCTGTGCCGACCATGCATATCTTGAACATTCACTTCTCCCTTCCGATCCGCTCCCAGTATTCGAAAAGCTCCCCGAGCATCGCCTCGGTCGAATGCTCCTGCTTCCATCCGCACGAGATCCGGAGACGCGTGTTGTCGCCGACGAGCACCGGAATATCCGCCGGGCGGGCCAGGCCCGGATCCTCCACGATCCTCACGGGGAGGCCGCAGGCCCGAATGAAAAAATCGAGCGCGTCCCGGAGTCCGATCCCCTTCCCCGAGCACACGTTGTATACGCCCGGCTCGCTCGCCTCCTCCGCGATCAACCGGTACGCGCGCACGACGTCGCGGACGTCGAGATAATCCCTCTCGACGTCGAGATTGCCGACCTTCACGACCGGCTCGCGCTTCCCGGCCCGTATCTCCGCGCATTGCCGCGCGAACGAGGGGAGCACGAAGCGCACGGGCTGGCCGGGACCGGTGTGCCCGAAGCTCCTCGTCGCGACGACGTCGAGATCGAAGGAGCGCTCGTACTGGAGGGCGAGCATGGTCTGCGCCGCCTTGCTCACGGCGTACGGGCTCACGGGCTCGATCGGGCTTCCTTCGCCGAGCGGCATCGCGCCGCGCGGCCTCCGCCCGTACTCCTCGCTCGAACCGACGGAGAGGATCGCGGATCTTTCCCGACCGCGTCTTCGCTCCCGGGCACGCGTACGGAAGAGACCGCACGCTCTCGAGAACGTTGAGCGTGCCGAAGACGTTCGTCTCGAGCGTGGACCGCGGCTCTTCGAAGGATCGCGCCGCCGAGCTCTGCGCGGCGAGGTGAAATATATAATCGGGACGGACGTCCGCGACGAGCGATCTCACGGCGCCGCCGTCGAGGAGGTCGCAGCCGCGGTGCACGATCCCGCCGGGCGCCGCCGCGGGCTCGACGACGTCGGTCGCGATGACCTCGTGCCCCGCCGCGGCGAGCTCCTTCACGAGATAGGCGCCGACGAAGCCGCTCGCCCCGGTAACCAGTGAACGCATGTGGACCCCCGCCCCTCGGCCGCTATCTCCGGCCGGGGTTGTTCCGCCAGAAATCGAGGAGATCCCTGAGCGTCTGTTCGAACGGTATATCGAGCTTCCAGCCCGTATCCGCCCGGAATTTATCGTTGGCGCCCTCGAGATGCGGGACGTCGCTCGGCCTGAGCCGCGCCGCGTCCTGCTTCACCTCGGCTCTCACGCCCGCGAGCGAGAGGAGCATGTCGAGAATTTCGCCGATGCGGTGGCTCGTTCCCGAGCAGAGGTTGTAGACCTCGCCGCTCTTTCCCTTCTCCAGGGCGAGCCAGTATCCGCGCGCGATGTCCCGCACGTCGGTGAAATCGCGCCGCGCATCGAGGTTGCCGACCCGGATGACCGGCTCCCGGATCCCGCGCTCGATATCGATGATCTGTTTGGCGAAATCGGAACAGACGAAGATCGCGGGGCGCCGGGGCCCCGTATGATTGAAGCCGCGCGTCCTCACGACGTCCGTGCGGTAGCTCATGAAGTACTGGTACGCGAGCATATCCTGCCCCACTTTGCTCACCGCGTAGGGGCTCAGGGGACGCAGGGGATTCGTCTCCCTGATCGGAACCTCCTCCGGATATACCATGCCGTACTCTTCGCTCGAGCAGGCGATCTGGATCCGGCAGCCGAGCCTGATCTTGCGCACCGCCTCGAAAACGTTGAGCTGGCCGATGATGTTGGTGACGAGCGATTCGGTGGGCGCGTTCCACGAGGTCGGGACGAAGCTCTGCGCGGCGAGGTGAAATATGTAATCGGGACGGATCTCCTCGATCGCGTCCCGCGTCGATGTCGCGTCGCGGAGATCGCATTCGATGAGTTTCACCTTGTCCCAGATATGCTCGATGTTCTCCGTCCTGCTCCGCCACCGGACGATCCCGTAGAGCTCGACGCCTTTCTTCGAAAGGCATAGATCGGCAAGATGGCTTCCGGCGAAGCCCGTGATACCGGTAATGAGGACTCTCATCGCGTTCCCCTTTGAAAATGGTATGCGCGGCCGGCGCCGTTTGGCATTCGGGAATGCGCCCGGCGGAACGTCCCGGCAGGGAGCTTAACTTTCCAATTGTAATGAAATTACGATGGCGCCGTCAACGTGAATCAGCCGATACGCGGGCCTGTCGCCCATTGCCCGCGCGCTCAGCGTTACGAACCAGAGCACGAGATAGGACAGCGGCGGTCGCGGCGACGGTGAACGGCAATCCCATTTTCATGAATCCGCCGAAGGATATCGGATACGCTTGTCCCGATGGAGCAGCCCGACCGCGACGACGTTGGCCGAGGCGCCGATCGGCGTGATATTCCCGCCGAGACAGGCGCCGATGAGGAGCCCGAACGCGAAGAGCTCGACCGGGAGGCCCGCCTCGGTCGCGAACCGGATCACGACGGGGAGCATCGCCGTGACGTACGGCACGTTGTCGATGAAGCCCGAGAGGAGGACGGACGCCCAGACGACGACGGAGTAGAGCACGAACGGGTGCGCTCCCCTGAGCGCGCCGAGCCTGACGACCACCGCTTCGATGACGCCGCGGTTATCGAGCATGCCGACGAGCACGAAGACGCCGGTGAGGAACGCGGCGGTCCCCCAATCGAAATCCCGCGCGATCTTCAGCACGCGCCGGTGATCGTGAAAGCTGTACCAGACGCATCCGACGAGCGCCATCGCCATGCACACCGAGCCGCCGAACCACACGAAGCCCGGATCGACGAAGGTCGCGAAGGCGAGGAGCAGGATCGTGAGGATCAGGAGGAAGGTCGGTACGACGCTGAAGACCTTCGTCACGGGGATCGGATCGAGCTTCCGCTTCATGCCCTTGAAGAAAAAGAAAAGGACGCCGATGCTCACGACCGCGCCGATCTGCACGAACCAGAAGATCCCCGGCTTCAGCACGCCGGAGCCGTCCCGCATCGGGTACACGATGAACTCCATGAAGTTCATCTTCATCGCGGCGCCGAGGATCATGCTCGGCGGATCGCCGATGAGCGTCGCCGTGCCCTGCAGATTCGACGAGATGGCGATGCCGATGATCACGGGCACCGGGGAAACGCCCGCCTTCCGCGCGAGCTGGAGGGCGATCGGCGCCACGATGAGCACGGCGGCCACGTTCTCGACGAACATCGAGAGCACGGACGTGAACGCGACGATCACGAGAAACGCCATGCCGAGGTTCTTGCTGCGGTTGATGAGGACGTCGGCGATCGTTTCGGGCACCTTCGAGATGATGAAGAGCTCGGCGAGGACGAGCGTGCCGGCGAATATGCCGAGCACGTTCCAGTTGACGCTCGGAACGATCTCCCCGAACTTGAGCGCGCCGAGGGCCAGGGCCAGCGCGATCCCGGCCCACGTGACGTGGGCGCGGTGATGCCGGAATACCACGAGCCCGGCGTACACGACGACGAATATGACGATCGCCAGGAGCATCGAACGATCACTCCCCGTCCAGCTCGCGGAGAATGCGCTCCGCCGCGTCGCGCGGCGAGTCCGCTTCGATGATCGGCCGCCCGACGACGAGAAAGTCGCTCCCCGCCTCGCGCGCCGCCCGCGGCGTCGCCACGCGCTTCTGGTCTCCGACCCCGGCGCCCGCGGGACGGATGCCCGGCGTGACGACCTTGAAGCCGGCTCCGAGCGATTCCTTGATGGCGCGCGCTTCCTCGACGGAGGCGACGACGCCGTCGAGCCCCGCCTCGCGCGCCTGGGCGGCGAGCCGCATGACGAGGTCCCGTGCGGATCCCGTCGTCCCGAACGTGCGCGCGAGATCCTCGCCCGAGAGACTCGTCAGCACGGTGACTCCGACGATGAGCGGCCGCTCGATCCCGAGGCGTTTCGATTCCGTCGATGCCGCCCCCGCCGCGGCGCGCATCATTTCGACGCCGCCCGAGGCGTGGATCGTCATCATCGAGACGCCCAAGGCGGTCGCGGCGCGCACCGAGCCCTCGACGGTCGCCGGTATGTCGTGGAACTTGAGATCGAGAAAGACGGAAGCCCCGAGCGACTTGATCTCCCCGACGATTCCCGGGCCCTCGGAGGTGAAGAGGCGGCTCCCGATCTTGAATATCCCGACGGCGCTCCCGCACGCCTCGACGAGCTCGAGCGCCCGCGAACGCTCCTCGACGTCGAGCGCGACGATGACGGCGGGGCGGGGCGGTTGCACGTTCATTCAGCTCTCCTTCGATGACGGTTTCGAGTCGATGGCGCCGGGAATGCCCGTCTTCGCGAGCGCCTCGACGATGCGCTCGGGCAAGCCCGGATCGTAGAAGATCGCCGTTCCGACCTGCACGGCCGAAGCTCCCGCCGCGAAGAATTTCTTCGCGTCCTCCACGGACGAGATCCCTCCGGACCCGATGACGGGGATATCGACCGAGCGCGATATTTTCCACACCGCGTCGAGCGCCACCGGAAGGATCGCGGGCCCGGAGAGGCCCGCTCTCACGCGCCGGAAAACGGGCGCGCGAAAACCGGGGCAGAGATCCGCGCCGACGACCGTGTTGATCGCGGTGATCGCATGCGCGCCCGCCTCCGCGGCGGCGACCGCGAGAGCGGCGACGTCGCTCACGTTCGGCGTGAGCTTCGCGATGACCGACTTCCCCGCGAGCGTTTCGACCGCCCGCCGCACGTAGGTCCCGAGAAGCTTGCAGTCGCTTCCGACAGCCATGCCGCCCCGCTCGACGTTGGGGCACGAGAGGTTGATCTCGAAGACGTCCGCGGCGGCGCACGCGGCGGCAGCGTCGAGGAGCCGGCAGTAATCGTTCCAGTCCTCGGCGCCGAGACTCACGATCGGCTTCCCTCCGGCCTCGACGAGCGCGGGGAACTTCTCGGCGAAGAAAGCCTTCGCTCCCACGTTCTCGAGCCCGATGCTGTTGAGAAGCCCGGCGCTCGTTTCCCAGAGCCTTCGACCCGGATTGCCGGCTCTCGGATGGAGCGTTATCGTCTTCGTGACGACGCCGCCGAGCCGGCCGAGCCCGATGAAGCCGGCGTATTCCGTGCCGTAGCCGGCCGGTCCCGACGCAAGAAAAACGCGGTTCTTGAAGACCGCGGAACCGATCGAGAACTTCACGAGCGTTCCCTTCACTCCTCCCACTCCTCCCAGACGATATCCTCCGCCCTGAAAACCGTCCCGTCGCCGCACACGGTCCTGAGCGCAGTCGCGCCCGCGGCCCTGATGGGCACCGCGCAGCCGCGACACGCGCCGACGCCGCACGCCATGATCGTTTCGAGCGACGTATGGTGCTCCCGGCAGATCCCCCGGGTCGCTCCGACAAGAGCCCGGACCATACCCCGCGGGCCGCACGAATAGAGCGTCCCGGCGGGAAACCGCTTCTTTCGAACGAGATCGCGGCACAGAGCGACGACGTCGCCGTGGAATCCCGCCGAGCCGTCGAGCGTGGCGAACTCGCATACGGAGAATTCCCCCTTCACGAGATCGCGAAAGAGCTCGCTCCGGTTTCCGGCTCCATAGAGAATATGGGTGCGCGGGGAAAGACGTTTCCGCCGCCACGCGCGGGCGGCGAAGAGAAGAGGGGCGAGACCGGTTCCTCCCGCGACGAAGATCGCCTGGCTCCCTTCCGGCTCGGGAAACGAGGCGCCGCCGAGCGGGCCCATGAGATCGATCGCATCTCCCGGTTTTCGCGCGGCGATCTCCGCCGAACCGCGCCCGACGACCTTGACGAGAAGGGAGAGCGTTTTTGGCGTGAGATCCATGATGCTGTACGGACGACGCAGGAGCGGCACCGGAGAATCGGACACGCGTATCGAGACGAATTGACCGGGACGCGCGTCGGGAAAGCCTTCCGGCCGCTCGAGGACAAGAAGGGAACAGGAAGGGGAAAGCCGCGAACTCCTCTTGAGGAGAGCGTTGAAACAGCCCCGGCCGATCGAGGTCATCCGGCCCCTCCTTGCTTCGCCGGGGTCAGCGTATCGGCGCTCGCCGGTCTCGACGCCGCGGTCGTATCGGCGAGCGCCGAATCCCGGTAGGCCTGAAGATACGTTCCGAGAGAATCGGCGCCCGCACGCTCCAACTGGTACAGGGCCCCCTTCGCCTGAAACGAGCGCGGATAGCGCTCGACGAGCGCGCGGTATCGCTCGACGGCCGCCTCCTTCTCGCCGAGCTTGTTCTGGCGGATCCACGCGATCGCGTAGGCCGCCTTCGGCGCGACGGACGTCTCGGGAAAACTGTCGAGAACGGCTGTGTATCCGGCGAGCGCCATCGGAACGTCATCGAGCTTGGTCAGCTGGATCTCGGCGGCCATGAAACGCTTTTCCGCCGCTTGCTCCGCGCTCTCCCCCGCGCCTGCGGACTTCTGCAGATCGAGGAGACGCTTGATGCTGCCGCTTCTCTCGAGGGACACGGCGGCGAACTCGGAGTTCGCATACTCGTTTCCCACCTTGGCGAACGCATCCGCCGCGAGCTTCAGCGAGTCGAGCCGTTCCTGGTAGATGATGCCGACGCGATAGTACGCCTCGGCCGAATATGCCGATTTCGGGTACTTCGTTCCGACGTTTCCGTACTCGGCGAGCGCCCGGGGAAGGGAATCCATGCACGCGTAGCTCGCGGCGCGCCCGAGGATAAGCGGCGGCATTTCAAGGGTCGTCGTCGCCTTCGCGAGGAGTGCGTCGAAGAGCTCGAGCGCCTCGACGCACTCTCCGGTCTTCGCGAGGCATTCGCCGAAAGCGAGCGATATCCCGTATCGCCGTTCCCACGAAATTCCCTTGCGGAGCACTTTTCGATAATTCGCCGCCGCTTTCTGCCATTCTCCGCGCCCCCTGAAGAGCTCGGCGCTCTTGAGCCGCGATTCGTCGACGATCTCCTTCTTCTTCGCTTCGGCGGCGACGATGCCGTAATAATCGAGCGCCCCCTCGTAATCCTCCAGCGCGCGCTTGATGTCCCCGCCGAGGAACAGCGCGTCGAAGCGCAGATCGTGCCCCGGATATTCCTTGAGGAACCGGTCGACATGAACGAGCGCCTGGGCGTCGTCCTGCTTCAGGTGATAGGCGAGCGCAAGCCAGTAGATCGACCGCGGCACATACTCGCTCTCCGGAAAATTCGTCACGATCTCCTGGAATTTCCGTGTCGCCTTGTCGTACTCCTCCTGCCTCACGAGCGCGGTTCCCATGAGGAACGCCGCGTCGTCGACCCAGCGGCTTTTCGGGTGATCCTGGATCATCTGCGAGCACTTCTTCACGACGTCTTTGTATTTCTCGCGCTGCTCGCGGGCGGCGGCTTCGGTCGACACCCGCCTTCTCGGCTTCCTTGAAGATCCGGCGGGCGTTGTAGAGCGTATTGAAGTAGGCGCACGACGGCATCGACGCCGCGGCGACGAGCGCGGCGACGGCAAGCGCCCGGGCGATGCCGGTCGTTCGATGGCTCATGGCGCTCTTCCTTTCAGACGGCGCTCTGCCACTTCCCCTCGAGGAACACGCCCTGGACCCTCCCGGTGAACCGGGCGCCGACGAGCGGCGTGTTCTTCGATCTCGAGCGGATGAGGCGCTTCTCGAACGTCCATTCCTCGGCCGGATCGAGAAGCACGAGGTCCGCGGGCGCCTCCCTGGCGATGCGGCCGCCGGGGAGCGCGAGCGCCGCCGCGGGCCTGACGGTCATGAGCTTCACGAGATCGAGAAGATCGATGACGCCCTTCGCGACGAGCTCCGTATGAAGCCTGGCGAACGCCGTCTCGAGACCGATCATGCCGGCGGGCGCCTCGTCGAACTCGACGTCCTTGTCGATCTCGCTGTGGGGAGCGTGATCGGTGGCGATGCAGTCGATCGTGCCGTCGAGAAGACCGGCCCGGAGAGCCTCGACGTCCTTCACGCCCCGCAGCGGCGGATTCACCTTGTAATTCGTGTCGTACCCGTCGAGAAGACGGTCGTCGAGCGTGAGGTGATGCGGCGTCGCCTCGGCGGTGATCCGCGCGCCTTTCTTCTTCGCCTTCCGCACGAGCTCGACGGCGCCCGCCGTCGAGACGTGCGCGACGTGGAGCCGCGCGCCGGTGAGCAGGGCGAGCATGCAGTCGCGCGACACCGCTATCTCCTCCGCGGCGGCGGGAGAGCCCTTCAGCCCGAGCCGCGTCGACGTGTAGCCTTCGTTCATCTGGGACGCGTTCGCGAGAAACGCGTCCTCGCAATGGGATATGACGGGAAGCGCATGAAGGTTCGCGTACTCGAGCGCGGAGCGCATGACCTGGCTGTTCGTCACGTAGGCGCCGTCGTCGCTCAGCGCGACGACGCCCGCGCGCTTGAGATGAAAATATTCGTTGATGATCTCTCCGAGGCGCCCCTTCGTGAGCGCGCCCGCGACGTACACGCGGCATCGCCCGACCTGTTGCGCGCGGCACGAGATATATTCGACGACGCTCGGGTCGTCGACGGCGGGATTCGTATTCGCCATGCAGACGATGCTCGTATACCCGCCCGCGGCGGCCGCGGCCGATCCGGTTTCGATCGTTTCCTTCTCCTCGTATCCCGGCTCGCGCAGGTGCGCGTGGAGATCGACGAATCCGGGCGCGAGGACGAATCGCTCGGCGTCGAGAACGGGAAGATCCGTTTCGACGCTCTTCTGCCAGACGATCTCGGCGATCCTCCCCTTCTGCACGCACACCGAGCCGACGCGGAGCCGTTCCGCCTCGGGGTCGGCGATTTTCGCGCCCGCGATCCAGAATTCCCGTTTGTCCTTCCAGTCGATCATTGAATCTCCTCTATTATGCAATAGTCCGCCGTTATTCGGGCGTTCCCGAGTCGAAGCTGCCCCCCGCGACGAGGAAGAGAACCGCCATCCGCACCGCGACGCCGTTCGTCACCTGTTCGAGAATGACCGCGCGGTCGCCGTCGGCGATCTCCTGGGCGATTTCGACTCCCCGGTTCATCGGACCGGGGTGCATGACGATGCAGTGATCAGGGGCCGATTCGAGCACTTCCGGCGTCACGCCGAACACCTCGAAGTACTCGCGCATGCTCGGAAAGAGCCGCGCCTTCTGGCGCTCGAGCTGGATTCTGAGAATGTTGACGGCGTCCGCCTCGGCGATCGCCTTGCGTATGTCGTACTCGACCGTCACGCCTCCCTCCCCGAGCCTCTCGATCTCGGCAGGCATCATCGTCGACGGCCCGCACACGGTGACCTTCGCGCCCACCTTCGTGAGCCCCCAGATGTTCGACCGGGCCACGCGGCTGTGCATGATGTCTCCGACGATCGTCACGTTCTTGCCGTCGAGGTGCCCAAGGTGCTGACGCATCGTCATCATGTCGAGAAGCCCCTGCGTCGGATGCTCGTGCTGCCCGTCCCCCGCGTTGACGACGGAGGCGTCGAGAAAATTCGCGAGGAACCGGTGGGCGCCGGAGGAACCGTGCCGCATGACGACCATGTCGACCTTCATCGCGCGGATATTCTCGACGGTGTCTCGGAGCGTCTCCCCCTTCGAAACGGACGAGCCGGCCTTCGAGAAGCTCACCGTATCGGCGCTCAGACGCTTTTCGGCGAGCTCGAAACTGATGCGCGTCCTCGTGCTCGGCTCGTAGAAGAGGTTCGCGATCGTCTTGCCCCTGAGGGCCGGGAACCTTCTTGATCGGGCGCTCGGAGATCTCCTTGAACGTATCCGCCGTATCGAGGATCGTCGTGATCTCCTCGGCGGCGAGCTCTTCGAGACCGAGAAGGTGCTTTCTGTTAAACGGCACGGTGGGCCTCCCCCTTTCGGTGACCTGCGCCGTCCGGGCTCGGGGAAACGGGACGCCCGAGGACGCCCCGTCTCCCCGCTTCCCGGAAAAACGGGCCGCTATTTCTTCTTTCCACAGCCCTTTTTCGTCTTCTTCGCCTTCGGTCCGCACGGGGATTTCTTGGCGATTTTCTTTTTCGCTTTCGCGGGCATGTCAACTCCTTTCCGTTCGGTTGGCGTCCGTTCCTCCTCCACTACCTCCCCCAGCACTACCTGCTCCTCGCCGTCGATCTCCGTGAGGAGCACTTCGACCGTCTCGTTCGGCGAGGTGGGAACGTTCTTGCCGACGAAGTCGGCGCGGATCGGGAATTCGCGGTGCCCCCGATCGACGAGCACGGCGAGCTGGATCGCGCTCGGCCGCCCGAAATCGATGAGCTCGTCGAGCGCGGCGCGCACCGTTCTCCCCGTGAAGAGCACGTCGTCGACGAGAACGATGACGCGGCCGGTGATGTCGTTCTTGATCGCCGTTTCGCCGACGATGGGAACCTGGCTGATCATCTGCAAATCGTCGCGGTAGAGCGTGATGTCGATCGCCCCGACGGGAACGCGCACTCCCTCGAATTGCTCGATGGCGACGACGAGGCGCTCCGCGAGAGGCACGCCGCGCTTCTGGATGCCGACGAGGATCAGGTTCTCGACCCCCTTGTTCCGCTCCACGATCTCGTGCGCGATGCGCATGATCGTGCGGTGGATCTGCAGGGCGTCCATGACGACCGATTTTCTCTGGATCTTCAACGATGAACCTCCTCGCTGCGACGGGGGCGGGCGAAAAAAAACCACCCGGCCGGAGAGGTTGGGTGGGAATTCACCAGTCTTCCTTTCCTGGCCTCCCGGGCCAGATTAAAAGGCCGCACGCTGGAAGGATCGTAGCGGAGACGCGAAACGAGTGCAAGGAGTATTTCGAGAAAATAGCGAGGCGCTCGCGGAACATGCCGGCGGCGCTCAGCGGAGCGCGAGGAGGACTATCGCGCAGCCCGCGACGACGAGCCCGAGGACGCTCGCCCCCCGCAGCCGCTCCTTCCAGAAAACGAATCCGGCGAGCGTCGAGCCCACGATGACGGTGAGGTTGATGAAGGGAAACGCGATCGACGCGGGAACGGCGCGAAGCGCGAGCAGCGTGAACACGGTGCTGAAGAGATTCGGGACGCCGAGGAGAAGCCCGAGCGCGAAAGTCCGCGCGTCGAAGCGGACCCGCCGCGTTCCGATGAGAATCCACGTGAGAACCGCCGCCGCCGTGAAGAGTATCCACGTGAACGCGAACCGGTCGAGGTCGCTCGCCGTCTCCCGGAACGCCTTGAGCGCGATATCTCCGAGCCCCAGCACGACGAAGAGCGCCGGAACGAGAAACACGGCCCGCCCCCCGCCGCCGAAGCCGCGCCCCGGGCCCGAGAAGCTCCAACCGAAGATCAGAACGGCGACGAGACCGAGAAACAATCCGAACCACTGGAAGATTCCCGGCTTCTCGACCCAGAACAGGATGGCGACGATCACCGGCAGCGCGACCGAGAGACGCGCGATCGTGACCGGCACGGCGAGCGGCAGCCGCGCGATACCGGCCATGAGAAGCAGGAATCCGAGCACGAAGATGACGCCGGCCGCGATCCCGATCCCGATGGTCGCGGGTCCCGGGTGCGGGATTCTCCCGCCGAGCATGAGAAAAGAGATCGCCGAGGCGACCAGGTAGTTCGCCCCGGCGATCAGAATGCGGCTTCCGCCCCTCCCCTCGTTCACTTTGAGGATGAGGGCGATTGCGATCGAACAAAGCGCCGCCGGCAGGAGCCAGATCAACGGGCGGCCTTCACGAACTGCTCGGCGAAGTAACGCGCCGTGAGCGGCTCCCCGGTCGCGGCCTCGACGAGCTCGTTCCAGGGCATGCTGTCGCCCTTCGAATACACCGACTCCCTGAGATACGCGCCGACCGCGGGGTTGCCGTAGATTCCAGCCGCGCCTCGCGCCGCCGAGCACCTGCGCGTCGATATGGTGCTTGATCTGGGAGGCGATGAGCTCTCCGAGCAGGTAGTTGTGATAGTAAACCGGGCTCATGACGATATGTATCTTCGTCGCCCAGTCGGGAGCGTTCCGCCCCTCGGGGCGCTTCACGAACTGGTATTGCTCGACGAGATCCCACCAGAGCGCGTTGAGATCCTGGTCGGGATCCTTGTAGAGCGAGCGCTCGAAGTGGAACATCACCTGGCACCAGCGCGCGAAGATGAGCTGCTTCATGCGAAGCGATTCCGTGAGGACAGGGGCGACCTTTGCGAGATCCTTGTCGTCGAGGCCGAGCGCCGCCTTCATCCACGCGGGATCGTGCGAGAGGCGCCCGAAGTACTCGGCCGAGGCCTCCGTCACGCAAAGGTGCGGGTAGGTTCTCAGAAGGAACGGGAGATTCATGTCGAGGTTCTTGTCGTAGACCCCGTGGCCGAGCTCGTGGAGAATCGTCTCCATCCAGTAGCCGTTGTCCTTCATGTTCGCGAGAATCCGGATGTCCCCCGCGCGATCGATGTCGGTGCAGAAGGCGTGGGGATTCTTGCCGGTTTTCTCGTAGAGATCGCTCCGCGCGAGAATGTCGTCGGCGTTCATGCCGATCCCCGCGAAGAAGATCTTCGCGATCTCGACCGGATCCTTGCCCTTGTAGTACTTGTCGAGATCGATTTCGCCGACCTGCGGAAGCTCCTGGAAATACGGATCGTGATAATGCCACGGGCGAAGATCGTCTATTTTGATCTTGTAGCTTTTCGCGAGGTCCGCGTCGAGCCCGCTCTTCATCGCGAGGAACGGCTCGCGGGTCATCTCGTCGAGCTCGGCGAATAGCTTCACGAGCTCGTCCTCGTTCTGCTCGGCGAGCGTGAGCGACATCGTGTAGAAGTTGTCGAATCCGACCTTCTTCGCCGATTCGTTGCGGAGCTTCACGAGCTGGAGCAGGCTGTCGAGCACGATCGGCCCGACCCCCTTGCTCGCCTCCCAGGTCTCGCGGCGCCGGGCGCTGTTCTTCTCCTCGCCGAGGATGCGGTAGACGTCGTTCGTCGTCATTTCCTTGCCGCCGATGACGGGGCGATACACCGTGAAGCGGTTCTCCACGGCGGCCGCGATGTCGATCATCTGCTTGAGGAGAAGCGAATCGGTCTGGTTCCCGAGGTACCTGAGATAGAGGATGTCGGCCGTGCGCTGAAGCTGCGGATCCTTGAGCTTGAGCGACTCCTTCGCTTTCTTCACGAACGCGAACTCATCGGCGTTCGTGTAGAGCTTCTCCATCGCGAGCTGCGCGTCGGAGTATTTCTTGTAATCCTCTTCCTTGCCGGAAATCGCGGCCTGCCAGTAGGCGAGATTCGACTCCTTCTCGAGCGGCTGGAGCTTTGCGACATGGGCGTCGACGAATTCCTTGAACTGCATTTCAATACCCTTTGAGCACGAGATGAAGGATACGAGCCCCGCGATCAAAAGGATGAGAAACGCACACCGCGCGCCTCTTCTCATCTTTCTTCCCTCCATGCATGCGCCGGAAACTCCCTCGTTCCGCGTGGCGAACGGGCCACGCACGCCGACTGTCCGCCTTCGTCCGATTCCGATTGCCGCGCGCGAAGGACGGAAGGTCCGAGAGTCTATACCAATCCCCATCCGTTGGCAAGCCCGCAATGGGGCAAGCGGCTTCAGCCCTCGGGAAAGGGAGCGGCTCCGGCACGAGCGCCCGGGCATTCCCAGGCGATTCTCCCCTTCTCGAGCACGACCGTCCGGTCCGCGCACTCGCCGAGAAAGTCCGCGTCGTGCGAGGCGACGACGATCGTTGCACCCCGCGCCGAGAGCCGGTCGAGCGCCGAACGGAGCCGACGGCGCGCCGCGCCGTCGAGAAAGATCGTCGGTTCGTCGAGAAGAAAGAGCTCCGCGTCGAACACGAGCACGGAGGCGAGGGCGACGAGTCTTTTTTCACCCTGGGAGAGACGAAACGTATTTCTGTCGAGGAACTCCTCGGGAGAGAGCCCCACAACGCTCAACGCGCGGGAGACCGCTTCCGTCTCTCCCGCGCCGCGCACGAGGCTCCGATAGGCGAGACCGACCTCCTCGCGAACGGTCGGAGCGAAGAATCCCTCCTCGGGGCTCTGAAAGAGAAACGCCGCTCTCCCCGCGGGGAAATCGCGCTTCGATGCCACCCGCCGGCCGAAGAGCGAAGCGGCCCCGCTCCGGGGCGGAAGGAGCCCGGCGCAGGCGAGGAGCAGCGTCGTCTTGCCGGACCCGGACGGCCCGGATATGCCGACGCGCTCCCCCGCGCGGATCGAGAGCGAGGGTACGTCGAGGATGAATCCATCCTCTCCCGGCGAAAAACACGCGTCTTTCAACTCGACGATCGCGCTCGCGCCCCCGGGCGCCGCGGCCCCGGCCTTTGCGGACGGCGGTTGCGGTTCCGGCGCGCGATACACAAGCGAGCGTTCGAGATCGTCGCGCGGGACCGCACCCGCGAGATCGGCCGGCGCGCCGTCGAACCGGACCCTACCCTTTTCCATATAGATGACGCGGTCCGCGAGCGCGAGCTCGCCGGCGTCGATCGTGGACCACACGATCGTCTTTCCCTCGCGCCGGAACGAGCCGCCGAGCGCGTCGAGAAAGGCGCGCCGCCCCGCCGCGTCCAGAAAGGAAAAGGGCTCGTCGAGGATGAGGTGGCGCGGTCCCATCGCCCAGATGCATGCGAGGAGCGCGCGCTGCTTCTCCCCCCCGGAGAGCGTGTGCGGATTTCGCGAGAGAAGGCGCTCGAGCGCGAAGGCGCGAGCCGCCTCTTCGAGGCGCTTCGACATCCCGCCGGAATCGATCCCGAGATTCTCCATGCCGAAAAGGATCTCGCGCTCGACGCTCGGCGTCACGAACTGGCTGTCGGGATTCTGAAAGGCGATGCCGACCGCGGGAACGACCGACGCCGGGCCGCGCGCGCGCCCGGACACCTCGCGCGCCCGGGCGGGATCCGCCCCGTCCACCTCGACCGATCCCTCGCGCGGCCTGGAGATTCCCGCCATGAGACGGCAGAGCGTCGTCTTCCCCGACCCGTTCCCCCCCGCGACGGCGACCCATTCCCCGTCGCCCACCTCGAGGTTCAGCCGCTCGAGAAAATCGGGCGGACGCGAGCCGGGAAACGCGAAGGAAACGTCGCGGAGCCGGATCACCGCTTACCCCTTCCGAGGCGCTCGAGATCCTTGAGATGCGCGCGGGCCGATTCGGCCCATTCTCCGCGGGGATCGAGGGAGAGATACTGCCGGAACCTCTCCTGAGCCCGTTCGACCGCGCCTTGCTTTTCGAGAACGACGGCGAGCGAGAAGAGCGATTTCCGGTGGGCCGGCTCGGCGGCGAGAGCGGCCAGAAAGGCCTTCTCGGCCCCTTCCAGGTCGCCGGCGCCGAGGAGAGCGGCGCCGAGCGCGTAGCGGTATGCGACGTTCCCCGGAGCGACCGATACGAGATCTCGGAGGATCGACGCCGCCTTCTTGTGGAACGAGAGCCTCTGATAGGCGATGGCGAGGTTGTACGAGGCGTCGACGAGACCTGGATCGAGCTTGATCGACTCCTCGAACCGACCGATCGCCGCGGCGTAGTTCCCCTCCGCGGCGAGGTCGAGCCCCGCGTTGTACTCCCGCGCCGCGTCGAGCCTGTTCTTGACGCTCTTCGCCTCGCGCTCGCTGAGAAAGATCCGCACGGCGGATCCGGCGCGCGGCTCGACGGCCGCGTCCATGCCGTTATCGCGGGCGAGCGCCGCCGCGCGATCCTCGTCCCCGTAGAAGTCGCGGGCGATGGTGCGCCACGACTCTCCCTGGGCGACGCGATGCGTGAGGACCTGCTCGACCGGCTCCCGCGCCCGCGGCGCGGGCCGTTCTCCGGCGCACGAGCTCAGAGCGGCACAGGAGAAGAGAGCGACGAAAAGGGCGAATCTCATTTCTCTCTTTTTCCCCGCGGGCGAACCGCATTCGTTTTCCGCGGACGGGACTTCCGCGCCGTCGGCGGGCGGCCCGCGCGCGCGGCTTCGTACGCATTCCCGATCGGCACGCCGCGCGACTCGGCGACGGCCCTGCACGATTCGTATTCGGGCGACGTTTTCACGCTTCCGTCATTCAGGCGGGCGCGCTTCACCTGCATCGCCCCATGGATCGTATCGATCTTCTCGGTCCAGCGTTCCAGCTCCGCCCGCGCTTCACGGCTCACCCGGACGCCGAGAGTCGTCGTCTCCCGGAATATGATATCGAGGAGAGCGTTCTGCGCGGCGACTTCGCAGAGAACGGTGAGGAGAACGCCCGGGCGCCCCTTCTTCATGATGATCTGCGTGAGGAATACGTCGAATGCCCCGGCCTTGAACAGGCGTTCCGTCACCCATCCGTATAGCTCGGGATTCATGTCGTCGATCGTCGTGCGGAGCACCGTGACCTCTCCGGCGAACGAGCGCGCCTCCGCCTCGATGAGGCGGAGCATTCCCGGCGCCGGCCCTTCCTCCCGCGTGCCGGCCGCGTACACGATCCGGCCCGGAACGAACGGGCAGAGCTCGGGAAGCTCCTCCGCAAGCGCCTTCATGAGCGCGGCCCCGGTCGGCGTTACGACCTCCCCCTCTTCGTTGTTCAGGATGACGGTTCTTCCCGTGAGAATCTCGATGGTCGCGGGAGCGGGAATCGGATACCTCCCGTGCGAAATCTCGATGAAGCCGCATCCGAGCCTGAACGGCCGGTGAAAGAGCGGCGGGAATCCGAGCGTCTCGAGCGCGGCGGCGGCGCCGACGATATCGACGATCGAATCGACGGCCCCCACCTCGTGAAAATGAACGTGCTCGGCCGCGACGCCGTGAATCTTCCCCTCGGCCGCTCCGAGAATCCGGAACGTTTCGGCCGACATTTCCTTCACGCGCTCCCCGAGGCGCGATTTCCCGATCATGGCGAGAATGGAGGCGAGGTCGCGCGAGCGGGCATGCCCCGGACAGCGGACCTTCGCGCGCGTCGCCGCGATTCCCCCGCGCTTCACCCGCTCGACCCCGATCGAAAAGGGCTCGAGCCCGGGAAGCTTCCGCACCTCGCGCGAGATCCGCTTCGGATCGGCGCCGAGCGCGATGAGCCCCGCGAGGAACATGTCGCCGCTCAGGCCCCCCGCGGCGTCGACGACGATGATGCCTGGCGCCTGCTTCGATCCGGATCGAACTGCCACGCCTTCCTCCTTTATATGCGCCCCGGCCGCGCCCGGCGCCGCGCGACCGTCGAGGCCCCCTTCGCGTCTTTCTTTTTTTCCGCTCCGGCGGCGCCGCCGAACGCGCGTCTGATGATCGTCGCGGCTGCGTAGCCCGCGCCGAAGCCGTTATCGATGTTGACGACCGTCACGCCCCCCGCGCAGCTGTTGAGCATCGTGAGAAGCGCCGCGAGCCCGCCGAAGCTCGCCCCGTAGCCGACGCTCGTCGGAACGGCGATGAGCGGAGAATCGGCGATGCCCGCCACGACGCTCGCGAGAGCCCCCTCCATGCCGGCGACGACGACGATGCAGTCGGCCTTGCGGATCCGCTCCCATGACGAGAGGAGCCGATGAATGCCGGCGACGCCGACGTCGTAGAGCCGGTCGACGCCGCATCCGAGATACTGCGCGGTGAGCGCCGCCTCTTCGGCGACCGGCCGGTCCGAAGTGCCTCCCGAAACGACGGCGACGAGCCCGGCCTGTTTCGTCCTGACGCGCTCGATCGCGAAGAGCCTCCCTTCCGGGTGGTAGACGGCGCCGCGCAGGGCCGGAGAGATCTTCCCGAACACCGCCGGATCGCAGCGCGTGGCGAGAAGATTCGACCCCCGGGCAGTCACGTTCTTCGCGATCTTCACGATCTCGGCGGCGGTCTTCCCCTCGCAGAAAATCACCTCGGGGAATCCCCGCCGGATCGCGCGGTGGTGATCCACCTTCGCAAAGCCGAGATCCTCGAAGGGAAGGACCTTGAGGCGTTCGAGCGCCTCGGCGACGCCGAGCTTCCCTCCCGCCACCCGATCAAGAAGCCTTCTGAGGCGCGCTTCTTCCATTCTCTTCAAGCTCCTCTCTGATGCTCATGAGACTTTCGAGAACCCCGGCGCATGTCTCCACGGCGGTGAGCTCCCCGCGGTATTTCCTGATGCCCTCGAACGATTTCAGATACCAGCGATAGAATTTTCTCATCTCCAGGATGCCCGTTCGCTCGCCGAAGTGCGCCGCCTGGAGCCTCACGTGCCGCTCCAGAACGTCGAGCCGCTCCGCGTTCGAGGCGCCCCGCGGCTCGCGCCCTTCCGAGAGCGCGCGTATATCGCGGAAGATAAAAGGATTCCCGATGGCCCCTCTCCCGATCATCACGCTCGAGCAGCCGGTCACGCGCGTGATCTCGCGGTAATCCGCCGCGGATTTGACGTCTCCGTTCGCGATGACGGGGATGGAAAGCGATTCCCTGAGCCGCGCGATATCCTCCCAGTGCGCCGCTCCCGAGAAGCCCTGGCTGCGCGGTCTCGGATGCAGGGTGACCGCGGCGATCCCGCATCCTTCGAGCATGACGCCCGCTTCGAGATAGTTCCGTTCTCCGTCGCTCCAGCCGCTTCGGATCTTGGCCGTCACGGGAAGGCCCGCCTCCGCGACGACCGCGCGGGCGATCCGCTCCATGAGAGCGAGATCGCGCATGAGCGCGGCGCCCCCGTTCTTCGTCACGACCTTCTTCACCGGGCAGCCGAAGTTGAGATCGACGAACGAGGCGCCCGAGCGCCCCGCGATGGCCGCCGCGCGCGAGAGCGTTTCCGGATTCGCGCCGAAGAGCTGCACGCCGAGGGGGGCCTCCCCCTCGAGCCGGTCGAGAAGCGCCTCGCTCTTCTTCACGCCGCGCGAGAGCCCGTCCGCGCTCACGAGCCCCGTGAAGGTGAAATCCGCTCCGAGTTCGGCGCACACGAGGCGAAACGGCGCGTCGGAGTATCCAGCCATCGGCGCGAGACAGGCGCGGGGCTCGTCGAAGAAGTTTTTCGATATGCCGTGCCGCATGCCGCTCCCGAACCCGTTCCCGTCAGATGCTGTGCGGAAGGATGAAAAGGGCGAGGCTCACGACGAAGCATCCGACGATCGAGAGCGCGAACGCCTTCCGCCCGAGACGGTCCTTCTCCTCCCCTTTGCCGATGAAGCTCCCCCATGCGAAAAGCAGGGTCACGAGCCAAAGGACGAAGATCACCTGCGTCTTGTTGTCGGTGATATCGTACCCGAAGGGAAATCCCTCCCAAAGCGTGCCGAAGGTTTGCCGGTTGAGAAGAAAGCCGAGCGGCCAGCCGCCGATAAAGGAAGTGGCGAGCACCCATCGCGCCGCGCGCACGGCGTTCTTCTTGTCCTCGCGGCCGCGGAGGATCTCGATCGCCGCGAGGAAGCTCATGACCATGAAAAAGAACGCCCCGAACATGAACGCGACATGCGCGGCGATCACGGGCTTCGACGCCTCTCCCTTGTATTTGAGCACGCAGAATTTCCCGGGATCCGCCGGCACCCGCACTTTCGTGCCCGCGACGTTCGAAGCCGTGATCCAGTATTTGATCGTCGTTCCCTTCTCGAGCTTGGGCAAGCACGCTTCGTGGAGACCGTTTCTGATTTCGAACATGCCCCGAGCCTGTATCTCGCTCGAAGGAGGAGCGGTCCATCGCACGACCAGGGCGGCGTGCTGCACGGGCTCGACTCTCGCCCTCACGCACGGCTGCCCGGGTCCCACCATTTCCGTGACCGTCCGGTGATATACCCCCAGGCCCTGATCTTCGGACGTGAGATCGGCCGGCTTCCCCGTCGTGAGACGCTTCGCGGCCGCAAGGAGAAGGAGCGTCAACACGACGCCGATGATGATTCTTCTTGCCACGGTTCACCCCCGCTTTTATACAATGCTGTGATATGATACTCGACCAAAACGCGCATTGCAAGGACGGCCTTCGCATGGAGATCGCTGTGCGGGAAATCGAGATTCGCGCGCGCGGGCGCTTGCCGGTGCGCGCCGACCTGCGAAAGGCTTCGTCGGGCGCCGGGCGAGCCCTTATCGTCGTGTGCCACGGCTTCCTCGGCTACAAGCGATGGGGGTTCTTCCCGTACCTTTCCGACCGCCTCGCCGGGGCGGGATTCGACGTGCTCACCATGAGCTTTTCGATGAACGGCGTCGACGAAACGACGGGACTCTTCGACCGTCCCGAAGAGTTCGCGCGGAACACCGTCTCCGCCGAGATCGCCGATCTCCGCGGCGTGCTCGCGTTCGTCCGAAGCGGCGCGCTTGATCGCGACGGGGTCGGCGGAGAGGCGTTCGGGCTCTTCGGACACAGCCGCGGGGGCGCCGTCGCGCTCCTCACCGCCGGCGAGTGCCCGGAGGCCCGCTCGATCGTCACGTGGTCGACGCTCGGCAGGCTCGATCGCTATACGGCGCGCCGGAAGGCGGCCTGGAAAGAGCAGGGAGCGCTCGTTTTCAACGATCCGCGAGCCCGCGCTCCGCTCAGGCTCGACTACTCGTACTACGAGGATATCGACGCGCGCCGCGAAACGTTCGACCTTCCGCGCGCGGTCGCGGCGCTCTCCATCCCGCATCTCATGGTCCACGGAGAACGGGACGCCGCGGTGACGCTGCGGGAGACGCGCACGCTGCTCGCGGAACCGGGGAAGGGCACGACGCGCCTCGAGATCGTTCGCGGCGCGGGACACACCTTCAACGTCGCACACCCCATGCGGCGGCCGACGGACGCACTCGAGCGCGCGGCCGGACTCTCGGCGGATTGGTTCGTTCGAACTCTCGTGACGGAAAGGAAGGAACGATAGTGAACCGGAAAAGACTCCTGATCGCGATCGCGGCGGCGTTCGTCGTCGCGGCTCTCGTCGCAGCGCTCGTCTCCTCGCGGCAATGGATCGCCCGCACGTCGTACCGGCGCTCCGGCGCGGGTCTCGCCGCGCGCTTCAACCCCACCCAGGAAAAGAAGTACGGGACCGATCTGAGCTACACGCTCGACAAGTTCTGGGAATTCTACGAGAAGGATCTCGTCTCGCGGAACGACCTCAACGACGTCATGGAGAAGACACGATCGCTCCGCGCGAAGAAAGACCTCACCGATATGGAGATCTTCGATTATATCGGATACGTGAGCGGGCTCTACACGGAAGCGATGCGGCGACGTCAGAGCGAAATGTTCCCCGAATGAAGGATGAACCGGTCGGTGAGCTCCCGCTCGGCGTCGCGGAAGTTCTCGAACGGTATGTGCGCGATCCTCTGCGCGCGGCAGTGATCGAGAAGCTCCCCCTTCGCGAGAACGACGTCGGCGTGCTCGGCCGGACAGCGATCGCTGTACCCGTTTCCGATGTATACCGTCGTGAATTCCTCGCGTTTCAGCTTCTCGAGATGAAACCGTTTGCAGTTGCCGCAGCGCGCGCAGTCCATCAGGTTGTGGTAGGGAAATTCGATGGCGCTCAGGGCCCCGTCCTCCACGACGAGACGGTTCGCCTTGAACTCGAGGTATCCGAGGCCGAACCGCATGAGGAGCCTGTCGATGTAGTAATCGAGGCCGTCGCTCGTGATGAGGATAGTGGCCGAACGACGTTCGCAGAAATCGACGAAATCCTTGAAATAGGGATCGAGCCCCTCGTTGCCGATGAAGGTATCGAGGTCCCCCTGATCGGCTCGCACGAGGGCGAACTCGCTCTCGAGGCACTCCCGCGAGCTGATGAGGCCGAGCCGCCATTGCTGGAGGATCTCGAGCCAGCGCGCCCGGTCCGGGATGAACGTGCCGAAGAAATGGTGGCCGACGTCCCGCCGCGAGATCGTGCCGTCGAAGTCGCTTATGATGGCGACCTTTTTCACTTCTTCGGAGCCTCCTCGGTCTTTTTCGAAGCCTCCGCCGTCTTCGTCTGCTCGTCCACGTACTCGAACATCTGCTTGAGCGTCGGCGCGGCGCGGAACATCGAGAGCACCTTGTTCACCTCTTCGTCCTTCCCGAGGGTCGCGAGGTATGCGCCCTTCGTTCCCATCAGCTTGCGGAACACCTCGCGCTTGATCGCGATCTTCACGTAATCGACGTTTTCCGCGGCCGCCCAGGCCGAATCCGCGGCATCGAATTTGTTCTCGACGCAGTAGGCGCGGAAATCGGCGACCACGGCGGCGTCGACCTCGAATTTCTCGTCGACCTTGTGCTGCGACGTGTAATGCACGGCGAAGTTGAAGAAGAAATTCCGCCGCTCGAGACCCACCTCGAACTCGGTAAGATCCGGAAGCGTGATCGTCCAGTCGGGGGTGATCCCTCCGCCCCCGTACACGACCCGGCCGCCGGACGTATGGAATTCCTGGCGGGGCTCTTCGGCCTTCTTCTCCTCGACGGGCGGCGGCGCGTCCTCGAACGCCGGCTCCTCCTGATCGCGCGGACGATCCTTATGGATGCAGCGGCCGCTCGGGGTGAAGTACTTGGCCGTCGTGAGCTTCAGGGCATCCTTGCTGATCATGAATACGGTCTGGACGGAGCCCTTGCCGAACGACGTCTGGCCGGCGACGACCGCGCGATCCCAGTCCTGGAGCGCGCCGGCGACGATCTCGGATGCGGACGCGCTGTACCCGTTGACGAGGACGACGACGGGAACCTTGTCGTGCACCTTGGTCGAGCGCGAATAGTATTTCACGCTGTGGCGCGGATCGCGGCTCTCGGTGTAGACGAGCAGCTTGTCCTTCTCGAGGAAAAGTTCGCAGACCTCCCGAGCCGATTCGAGAAGACCGCCGGGGTTGCTCCTCAGATCGATGATGAGCCCCTTGACCTTCTTGCTTTCGAGATCCCTGACGATCGCGTCGAGCTCGCTCGCCGTCCGCTCGGCGAATCGCGAGACGCGGACGTATCCGATCCCGTCGAGGTCGGTCGAATAGGTGATGCTCGGCACGCGGATGATCTCGCGCGTGATCGTGTAGTGAAGCGAATCGCTCAGCCCCTCCCGCATGATAGTGAGGACGACCTGCGTTCCTTCGCGTCCGCGGAGCTTCGTGACCGCCTGCTCCGTTTTCCAGTCCTTCGTCGAAACGCCCTCGATCTCGACGATCTTGTCCCCCCCCTGGATCCCGAGGCGGTACGCGGGGGTGTCGTCGAGCGTCGAGACGACGGTGGGATATCCGGCGATCTGGCCGAGCGTGATCCCGAGCCCGCCGAACTCCCCCTTCGTATCGATCATCAGGTTCTCGTATTCGTAGGCGTCCATGTACATCGAATGCTCGTCGAGCTGGTCGACCATGCCGTTGATCGCGGCCTTGATCAGCTTTTCGGCGTCGATCTCGTCGACGTAGTAATTGAGAATCCGGTCGAGCACCGCGCCGAACTGCTCGAGATTCTGGTAGACGGTCTCCCGCTGTTTCTCCTCGCGATCCCCCGCCATGACGAAGAGCGCCACGGCGACGACGGTGCAGAGAAGCAGAAGGCCGATGATCGCTTTCTTGTTCATTTTCAAAGCAAGAACCTCCGCGGTCGTTGGATACGGTGGAACTACGGGAACCGCATCGCCCCACCCGTTTCCGCCGATGCATCAAGAATAATGCCACGACGGGAGCGCGCGAGGCCCGTTCCCGGTTCCGGCCATAATATAACAGGCCGGTTTACGGAATCAAAAGCATTATGGTCTGCCGATTAGTCTTACGTCGAAGAGCCCCTCGAGGTTCCCGAGAATCGCCCGGACGACCTCCTCGAGGGGACGCGAGGCGTCGATTACGACTATCCGCTTCCTTTCGCGTTTCGCGAGCCGCAGGTACCCTTCGCGGACCCTCTCGTGAAAATGCGCGTCTTCGCGTTCGAGACGGTCCCTTACCGCCGTGCCTTCCGCCTCGCGGCGGGCCGGGCCACGCCCGAGTCCCTCGGCTACGGCGAGGTCGAGAAGATAGGTCCGGTCGGGAACGGCGTCTCCCGACCGCCGCGGCGTTCAACCCGTCGACAAACTTCTCGCCGAGCCCGCGCGCCCATCCCTGGTAGGCGACCGACGCGTCGAGGTAGCGGTCGCAGACGACCGACTTCCCCGCGGCGAGGGCCGGTCGTATCACCTCGGATACGAGCTGCGCCCGGCTCGCGAGGTAGAGAAAGAGCTCCGCCCTCGGATCCATCTCCGTGCGCTCGGGATCGAGGAGCAGGCCGCGAATCGCCTCCGATACCGTCGTTCCTCCCGGCTCCCGAGCGTGCGTCACGCTCACCCCCGCGCTTTCGAGCGAACGGCGAACCTCTCTCGAGACCGTCGTTTTCCCCGATCCTTCGATTCCTTCAAACGTGACGAAGCGCGACTTCAAACGTCCCTCCTCGCGCGACGCGGCGATCCCGGCGAGATCAAACGCGAGCGCCTTTTCCCGCTGTCAGCCGGTGGACGTGGACGACCCGCTGAATGGTAGTGACGAGAGTGAGAACCGCCAGGCACGCGATAACGACGAAGAGCGCGGTCTCTCCGAGAAGGAGCCCGAGCACGAGCAGGGCGACGCGTTCGGGACGTTCGAGCAGGCCGACGCGGCAGTCGATCCCGAGCCCCTCGGCCCGGGCACGCGTGTAGCTCGTGAGAAACGACCCGGCGAGCGCCGCGACGACGAGCGGCACGGCGAACCGGCCTCCTCCTCCCCGCGAGACGTAGTACACGATGAGCGCGCCGAAAGAGGCGAGCTCGGCGACGCGATCGATCGTCGAATCGATAAAGGCGCCGAAGACGCTTTCCTTCCCGGAGCTTCGCGCGAGCGATCCGTCGAGCGTGTCGCAAACGCCCGATACGATGAGAAACACGCCTCCCGCGACGAGATCTCCCCCGGGCGATCGCGAAAGCGCCCGCGAAGCTCAGAATGAGTCCCGCGATCGTGACCCCGAGGGGAGGCACGCCGGCCCTGAGGAGAAGGCCCACGATCGGATCGAGGAGCCGGCGCAGCCTGTTTTTTATCGTCGTCCTGTCGTTCATGGCTCGTTTGCGTCCTCTCGAAACGGTCGGAGCATTATGAAGCGCCCCGCGGGGCGTGTCAATCAGTTCGGTTCGGACCCGGGGCGTCCTCCGGCCGCCCGCGGCCGGCCCGGCGCCTTCCGAGGCCCCGCACGAGAACCGTCAGCTCGCCCCGCGGCGGCGTCTTTTCGAAACGCGCGAGGAGCTCCGCCGCGGTCCCCCGCAGCACCTCCTCGTGCAGCTTCGTGAGCTCGCGGGCGACGACGACCTCGCGCTCGGCGAGGATTCGCGCGAACGCGTCGAGCGTCTTGAGGAGGCGGTGCGGACTCTCGTAGAAAATGGACGTGTAGGGATTCTCGGCGGCTTCGCGGATCAGGCTGTCGCGCTCCCCCTTCTTTCGCGGGACGTAGCCGTAAAAGGTGAAACGGTCCGGGGGGAGCCCCGAAAGCACGAGCGCCGTCGTCACCGCGCACGCGCCGGGAATCGCGGTGATCGCGATCCCTTCCTCGGCGAGCCGGCGCACGAGCAGATACCCCGGGTCCGATATGAGAGGGGTGCCCGCGTCCGAGACGAGGGCGAAGCTCCTTCCTTCCTTGATCTCGCGGATGATCACGGGAGTCATCTGTTCCTGGTTGTGATCGTGATACGAGCGGACCTGCGCGCGGATGCCGAGCCGGTCGAGGAGCACGCGCACCTTCCTCGTATCCTCCGCCAGCACGCAATCGACCGAGCGAAGCGTCTCGGCCGCGCGCGCGGAACAATCGTCGAGATTCCCGATGGGGGTGCTGACGAGATAGAACGGAAACGGTTTCATGGGCGGTTCGACCCTTCGCGCGGCGGCCGGATCCTCACGTCGCGAGGATCCCCGGCAGGAGACGCTCGAGCCGCTCCATGTCTCCGGCGCCGAAATCGAGATGCGTTACCATGCGCATGAAGCGCTCTCCGAACGGAAGCGCGAGGACGCCCGCTTTTTTCAGGGCTCCGTCGAGCCCCGAGACTCCGGCGCCGGCATCCGTCGGCTCGAAGATGACGATGTTCGTTTCGACGGGGAACACGAGCCGGTATCGCCCGGAGGCTTCAACCATCCGCCCGATCCGCACGGCCCTCTCATGATCTTCCGCGAGACGCGCCACGTTGCGGTCGAGCGCGTAGAGACACGCGGCGGCGAGGATACCGACCTGCCGCATCCCTCCGCCCAGCCGCTTTCTCCACACGCGCGCCTTCGCGATCGCGTTCGTATCGGAAACGAGCATGGAACCGACCGGCGCGCCGAGCCCCTTCGAGAAGCAGAAGGTGATCGAATCGGCCAGCGTCCCGTACCGCTCGAAGGGTATCCCCGTTTTCACCGAGGCGTTCGCGAGACGGGCGCCGTCCATGTGGAAGCGCAGCCCCCTCTCGCGGGCGAAGCGCGACACCGCCTCTATCTGGTCGTACGGATATACCCTTCCCCCCGCGCGGTTATGCGTGTTCTCGATCGAGACGAGCGAGGTGCGGGGATGATGGATGTTCGCCGGGCGCACGGCCGCGGGAAGCGCGTCGAGCGGGAGAAGCCCCGCGGGCCCGTCCATCGGGAAAAGCTGAAGCCCGCCGAGAACGGAAGCGGCGCCGACCTCGTAATTGAATATATGACATCTCCTGTCGAGGATCACTTCATCCCCGGGATTCGTCTGCGAGAGGAGCGCGAGCGTGTTCGACATGGAACCGCTCGGCACGTAGACGGCGGCCTCCTTGCCGAGAAGAGCCGCCATCCGCTCCTCGAGACGTCTCACCGTCGGGTCGTCGCCGAAAACGTCGTCCCCCACCTCCGCGCTCGCGATCGCTTCGCGCATCCCGGGCGAAGGCCTCGTGACCGTATCGCTTCTCAGATCGATGACGCTCTCCGCCATGGTGCGTCGAACCTCCATGAACACCGCGCGTAAGCCCCCCCGCGTCCCGTACCGCGCGGAACACGGCGCTTTCAGAAATGAAGGAAGATTGCGTGCCGGACGTCAGGACTGTGCCACGAGCTCCTTCAGCTCCCGCGATACCTTGAACACGGGAACCTTGCGGTCGGGAACGGGAACGGCCTCGCCCGTCCTCGGATTCCTGGCCATCCTGGACTTGCGCGCCTTCACCTTGAACGTCCCGAAGCCGCGGATCTCGTAATGTTTCCCTTCGGCAAGACCCTTGGCGATGCAACTGAGGAAATTATCGACTGCTTCTGCAACTTCTTTCTTCGTCAACCCTGTTCTGCTGGAGATGTTCTCCACTATCTCGGCTTTCGTCATCGGACATCCTCCTTGAATAATACCAGGGTTGTGAGTCCCCTCCCGGCCTGGATCGCTTTCTGCAAGTATATATTGTTTTTAATGCTGGACTTACATGTTGTCAAGATAATTTTCAGGCGCCCGGAGGACCGCATCCCCCCGCCTCGGACTGCCGCCGTCGCGGATACGCACGCTCGCTCGTGCAGAAGCGCAAAACAGCTCGATGGCTCCGGTCTTTCGCTGCGGTAAGGATGGGAAATAAACGGAAACGACCTTCAACAGGACCGAAGAGGCTCCTCCCGCGCAACGCGCCGCTCTCCAACCGATTGCGCCCGAGCGGATCTCCCGAACGAAAAAACTGGTATGGCCCTTGCTCTGATTCCCAATCGCTGCGAGATGGTCGCCGCCTTCACGAACCCGACCCTGCATCGTACTATCTCGCAGCATTTTTTTATTTCTACGGCAACCCCAGAAGCCGATGGCACTGCGGAATCACCCTCACATCATCGAGATGCCCCGATACCTTCGCGTGGCACGCGAGGAGATCCTCCGCGGCGACGGCGCCGCAGCCCGGCCCCGGGGTCGCCGGCTGGATGACGAACGTCGTTCCACGGTCGTATTCCTCGACGATCCTCGCCGCCTCGACGAGCTCCTCCATGGAAAAGCCTTCCGCGACGACGGCCTTGCAGAACAAAAGCGTTCCCTCGAACAGGGGAAGCACGCGCCGGTAGGTTTCGAGCGACGCGCCGGGGCACAATGAAGGGAGCTTGAGGTCGAGCGACACGAAGTCGACGAGGCCGGCGACGGCGCGCGCCGCTTCTTCATGCAGCCCGTTCGTTTCGAGGTACACCGGAATTCCTTCCGGGCGGCAGCGCTCCATGAGCGCCGCCAGGAACTCCGGCTGTTCGAGCGGCTCGCCGCCGGTGACGCTCATCGAGTGGAATCCCGGCACGTCCGAGAGCGCGCGAACGATGGAGAAGAGATCCTCGACCGCGACGGGATTCGGGAAGCGTTCCGGCTCGCCTGCGCCTCGCACGGCGCACTCGGAAACGCGACGGCGCGCATCCTCCGAATCGCAGTAGCGGCACCTCATCGAGCACCCCGAGAACCGCACGAACGCCTGGAGCACTCCGACGTACGGGCCTTCCCCCTGGATCGAGCGGAACACCTCGTGGACGTATCCATCCACCGCCAACGTCAAGAGACCCCCCGCACCTTTCTCAGAGCGCGCTCGATCGAATCGCACTCGCGCTCGTACCGGTCGAGAACGGCGAGCCCGAACCGTTTCGGATCGATATCGAATTTCTTGAGCCCGACCGCGGCGACCGGAGCGCCCGCCGGATTGACGTTGATCCCGCAGTGAAAGAGCGCCGACAGGGTCGAAGCGGTGCAGATGGCGACGGTGAGCTTGCGTCCGCCGACGAAGAGATCGTCGCCGTCCCGCGTCACCGCGATCCCCGGGGCCATCTCCTCGAGCGTCTCCTTCACGATCGCGGCGAAGAGCCTGAGGCGCACGTTCCCCTCGCGCAGGGGCTGCTGAAAGTGCTCGCCGATGAAGTGCAGCATTCGCTTCGATACGATCTCGTGCTGCTCCTCCGCGTCCTCGAGATCGACGAGGCGGCTCCCCGAGACGCCGCACGCCCCGATGAAGGCGACCACGCCGTCTCCCTCGATCCCCGATTTTTCCCGCACGAAATGGCTCCGCAGCTCCGCGCCCGTATAATCGATCTCCTCGGCGAGAAACGCCGTTTCGAGAAGCGCGTACCTTTTCTCCTTCATGCGTCCTCCTTTTCGAAGCTCACGCGGCTCTCCGCGCCCGTTCCCTCGACGGCCCGCTTGAGCCGCAGACACGATTCGCACGAACCGCACGGAAGATTCCCGCCGCGGTAGCAGCTCCAGAGAAGCTCCCACGGGATCTCGAGCGCGAGAGCGCGCTCGGCGATCTCGCGTTTCGTCATGTGGAGCGTCGGCGCGACGACGCGCACGTCCCGCCCGAGCGAGAGCTCGAGCGCGCGATTGACCCGATCGACGAATTCCTCGCCGTTATCGGGAAAAGCGGCGGCCTCCTCCCGGTTGAATCCGACGACGACGGCGTCGCTGCCCTGCTCCGCCGCGTAGAACGCGGCTATATTGACGAAGATGCCGTTTCGGTTCTCGACCCAGACGGCGCGGGGCGCCGCGTCGTCGAGACGCTCAGGGGACCATCGCGGCGGCTCCCCGGCGGGCGCGACGAGCGCCGATTTCGAGAATTTCGCCATCCATGGAAGCTCGATGCGCTCGAACGGAATACGATAGAAGCCGGCGATCCCGCGCGCGGCGCGCTCCTCTTTTCGCGCGGCGTGCTGGCCGTAATCGAAGAAGAGAGCCGCGACCGGCTCGTATCCGGACTCCGGAGCGAGCGCGGCGGCAGCGGTGGAGTCGAGCCCGCCGGAGAGAAGAACGACCGCTCTTCCCGAAGCGCGATCCCTAGTCCTCACGGTAGCGCACCATATCGGCGGGAGATTCCCAGAGCTCCACCTCTCGCAGCACGCCGGGCGGAATCAGCGCCTCTTCCCGGCAGAGCCTGAAAATCTCCGCGGCCATGTTCTCCGAGGTGGGATTCACGGCGTCGAAGGGGGGAACGTCGTTCAGGTGGCGATGATCGAAGCGGGGCATTATCACGCGCTCGAGAACGGTCCTGAGCTCGCGGTAATCGATCGTGAGCCCGCATTCGTCCACGGACGGAAACTCGTAATAGACCCGCACGACCCAGTTGTGGCCGTGCACGCGCGAGCAGTCTCCCCGGTAGCCCACGAGCGCGTGGGAAGAGGAGAAATGGACTTCCGTCGAAATGACGTAGCGGGAACCCATTGCGCTATCAGCCTCCTCTCGCTCGTTCGCGCCGGCCGGGGAGCGCGCCGCTTCGCATATTGCAACAACGCACGCCCATTCCCCGGACGAACCCGATCGAGGTTACATCTAACTGTACGATTTATCAACAATTAAAGAGACTTCGAGAAAAAAGACCGAATGGTACGTATTTCGCTCTGCTGCTAAACGGATAACTTCACGCTGGAGAAAACATGAAAGATCTGCTGACGGGGAAAGGGCCCCTGTTTCTCACTCAGGAGAAGGCGCTCAAGAGAATATATCAGGAACGCGCACGCGGGGACCTGGGAAAGGCCCGCAAGACCGCGGTCGAGGCGCTCGAAAAATGGCCCGCCGATTACGACCTCGCGATCGAAGCGGCGCAGGCGTGTCTCGATCTCTCCGATTATCCCCAGGCGGCGAATATCCTCAAGAACGCGCACAAGCGCCACGCGGGCAGGAGAGACGACATACTGGAGCTCGCGCGGGTCGCGTTCACGCATTCGTTCAGCACGCTCCTCGGAAGCTTCGTCGTCGAGACCCTTCTCAAGGCGCGGAACATCGACGCACTCTCGGAAATCCTGAATGCGAGCCCCGAATCCTTCGCCGTCGATCTCATGAAGCGCGGGGAGACGAGATCGAAAAACCTCGCGTCCGAGGGACAGGATAAGATGGCCTTCTTCGCCGAGAACGAGCTGCTTCTCGGCATCCTGTACAAGCAGGGCCAGCACTATACGAAATCGATCGAATGCCTCGGCAAGGCGCTCGAGATGCTCCCCGCCGACGCGCAGGCCATCGGCGGCCTCCTCGTGGAGCTCGAGCAGGAGCTTCCCTCCGACGCCTACGTGAAGTACTGCCTCGGACTCGCGTCGCTCCTTCTGGCCCACCCGGACAAGGCCGAAATCCGCTTTTTCCAGGCCCTCGAGCTCGAGGCGCCGCCGCTCGACAAGATCCTTCTGGCCCTCGGAACGTCGAAGGAGCCCTGCCCGAACGGCGACTTTCTCACGGGAGAGATTTTCGCCCGGTCCGGCAGAGTGGCGGACGGAACAGCCCTCATGCGAGGCTGCCTCTTCCCCGGCTCCGCCGCTTCCGGCCAGGCCGGGTCGGCGCCGCCCGAAGAACGGCTGCGGCTCGCGGAGAGACGGCTCGCGGCGCTCCCCGACGCCGTCTTCGCGGCGACCGACGTCTCGTTCCTCTATTGCGACGTGGCTTCCGCGCTCGGTCTCGCGAAGGAAGCGATCGCCGTGCTCGAGCGCCTGGCCTGCGATGACGCAAGCCAAACGGGTTCGATAATCGATTGGCTCGAAAAAAACGAACCGGTGGCGCTCACGGCCCCGGGGCAGAACCTTCTCGCGCGGGGCTACCTCGCGAGAGGCGCCGTCGTCGAAGGGACCCGCGCCGCCCGGCGCGCCGTCGAGATGAACACGGCGCTCGTCCCCGGACTCGCCGATTTCGTCCGCGGTATCGTCGAACGCTCCGCGGACTGCGATCCGGGGCTGAAGGCGCTCCTCGCGGAGCTCTACGCCCGTTCGGATGACCGCACGAGCGCCGAAGAGGTCTTCGGCTCGCTCAAGCGCACGCGCGCCATGGACGACGCCGCGCTCGTCGCGCTCTCGGCGGAAATCATGAAACACAGCGGCATATTTCTCACCGGCGTCATATCCGCCCTCGAGATCAGCCTGAGCGGCGACCGCGGAATCGAGGCGTATCCACACGTCCTGGCCCTCTACCGCGAGAAGCCCGAGGAGCATGAGGAGCTCGCGTCCTCGATCAGGGACCTCGCCGCGGAGCACGAGGAGCACTGGAAGTCGATCGCAGAAATCCTCGAACGTCTCGCGAAGGAGGATGAGCTTTCCGAGCCGTTCCGCCTGCTCCTCGCGACCGCGCATTTCTTCACGGGAGGGGTCGAGCGCGCGATTTTCGAGTTCGATCAGATCCTCATGCGGGACGGAAACCTGAAATACCGAATCATCGAAATCTACAAGAAGGGGCTCGCGCGATTCGACGCGAACGCGACCCTCCACCTCGCCCTCTACCATCTGTATCTCGAGGAGGAGCTCTTCGCCGACGCGGCGCGCCACCTCTGCCGGACGCTCGAGCTCGATCCGAGCCAGATCCGCGACGTCGTCGCGCAGTTCGGGAAGCTCGTCGAGCGGGAGCCCGGCAACCTCGCCATTTGGGAGGAGATGCTCAAGACCGCTCTCGTCATGAACCGGACGAGCCTCGCCTCGGAAGTGCTCGCGCGCGCCATCGCCGCGTTGCCGGCCGAAAAGGCGGCGGCGCTTCACGTCTACGGCGCGAGGATATCCGCCGCGGACGGAAAATGGGACGACGCGCTCCGGTGCATCGCCCTGACCCTCACCTCCCCCGAGGCCGACGTCAGGACGCTCGAGGGGGAAATCCGCGCGATCATCGCGCGCGATCCGGCGAATCCGCAGGCGCACTTCCTCTTCGGAGAAACGCTCCTGCGCCTCGGCAAGGACGCGGAGGCGGCCGCCGCGATCAGGCGCTGCATCGAGCTCGGGCCGGCGATGAGAAAGCAAGCCGCGGAGATCCTGGAGAAGTTCCTGCCCCTCAGCGTGGAGCCGTGGCTTCTCTCCGCGATTCTCGGCGAGCTCTCGTGGCTCGAAGGGCTGCAGGACGAAGCCTTCCGCCATTTCACGTCGGCCCAGAAGGGTCCCCGCGAGGCGCTCCCGGCTCTCAGCGCGTCGATCGAGCGGATCCGGGCGGCGTCCCCCGAGAACGAACAGCTCGAGACTCTCTACGCGCGGAACCTGTCGCTCGAGGGGCGCCACGGGGAAGCTGTCCAGATCCTCGAGCGCCTCATAGCGAAAAACGCGGGGCTCACGCGCACCGCCGTCGATATTCTCTTTTCGATAGTCAGGGAGCGGCCCGAGCAATGCGAGGCGAACAGGCTCCTCTCGCGCATATTCGTCGCCTCCGGAGATACGGAGCAATCGCGCCAGGCCGTCGTCCGGATTCTTTCGGACGAACAGGCGGACGCCGCGCGCATCGACGCCGTCGTGTCGGAGTTTCTCGCGCTCCACGAACGGGACGGCGAATTCCTCATGCGCTACGCCTCGCTCAAGGCGCGCATGGATGAAATGGAAGAAGCGCTCGCGAGGTACGGACAGGCCCTTCACCATGATTCCTCCCGTTCGGGAGCCATCCTGGACGGGCTCCAGAAGCTCGTGTGGCCCCGGGAGCTCCGCGACACCGAACGCCTGCTGCGCGTCGATTGCCTCATGGCGGCGAATGAAAACGACGAAGCGTTCGCGCTTCTCGGCTCCTTCCCCGCGCAGGACGACGCGGTCGTCGACGAGGTCGTCTCGCGTATCGCGATCCTCATCGCGCGAGGGCCGCGGCGCGGGCATTTCTCGCTCGGAGCGTCGCTGCTCGCCGGCGCCGGGCGCATCGAAGCGGCGGAAGCCCTCGTCGCCGAGGGACGCTCGGCCCTCGGCCCCGAAGACGCGCTCGACCTCGCCATCGAGCTCGCCGAGATTCACCATAACGCGGGAGACGTCGAGCGCGCGGGACGCCTCTTCTCCGAAGCGCTCGAAAGCGCTCCCGAGAAGAGCCGCGTGCTCAAGCGCATCGAACGGTCGTATACGCAATGGACCGATCGAGAGATTCGCGGCCTTGCCGCGCGCCTCGAAGAAGGATCCGCGGGGGAAGACGATATCGCCCGCCTCGTGCGTCTCGTTCTCGATCGCGCGGGAGCCGCCGAGGCGCTCGATATCCTGTCGCGCAGCGCCGTTTCGCACGCCCTGCGGAGCGATCTTCTCGGAGCGATCTACCTGTGCATGGATAGACCGGCCCTCGCGTGCGCCGCGTTCGGCGCCAGCGGCGGCGCCGGCTATTCTTCCGATACGGAACGATACGATCACCTGTACCTCGCGGGCGTCGCCCGGGAACGCACGGGGGATCATGGAATGGCGGCCTCCTTCTTCGCCGGAATCGCCGGCGAGCGGGCCGACTTCAGGGACAGCCGCGAACGGGCCCTGAAAAACTACACGCGATTCATCGAATCGCATTGCGAGGAACGGGTTCTGGTGCTCGAAAAATCGGAAGCGATCTGACGCCATCCGGAGGAGAAAGGTGCAACAATGAAGATCTGCCCATTGATAACGCAAACGTCGATTCTCGACGACAAGGAGCTTCTCGTTCGCGAACTCGACGACGTCGAACCGATGAACGACGGGACACGGGCCGCTCCCGGGAGCGACGACGAGATCTTCATCAATCCGCCGTCGAAGCAGCATTCAGAGGAATCGCTCGTCGACGAGATCGCGTCCGTCGTGCCGGTCCGCTTCCTCGCGAAATCCTATCGCGGCCGGGTCGAATGCCTCGGCGAGCTGTGCAGATTTCACGACGACGACCTTCGCACGTGCCGCATCGAGCGTCTGATCGCCGGCGAGGCGGCGCGCGGCGAGGACGCGATGGCCGCCATCCGCGCCGAGCTCGAAAAGGCCCAGGAATCCCAGCGAAAGAGCGGAAGCGAGCTGTTCGATCTCATGAAAGAGATTCGCGAGAAGAACGAAACGTCCGTCACGGAGCTGAGGACCGGGGTCGAGCGGAAACTCGACGACCTCGCGAGCTTCATGCGCGCGGCGTCGGAAGAGAAGCAGAAGGCCATCGAGGCGATCGCGCTCACCCTCGACGCGAAGACGGACGAGATCGAGCGCAAAATCGACTCGGGCGAGCAGGTATTTCAGACCTTCCGCGACGAGGTGTCCGGCTGGAAAGGATCTCTCGCGAAGAATCTCGAAACGATAGAAACCGGGCTCGGCGAGCATCGCAAGCTCGTGAGAGAGCTCTCGGACAATCATACCGGCATCATGAACCTCGTCGAGGATCAGAAGAAGAGCATCGAGGAAGAGGAGAAGAAGCGGCGCACGACCGAAGCGCGGATGCTCAACAACGGCGGCGTGATGGCATACCACAACGGGCAGTACGAAAAAGCGCTCGATCTCTTCAAGAAAGCGATCGATATCGATCCGGCGATGACCGAGTCCTACAACAACCTCGGGCTCACCTATACCGAGATCAACGAGGAGGAAAAGGCGACCGAGGCGTTCAAGAAGGCCATATCGCTCAGCCCGGAGACTCGCCGCCTCCTACAACAATCTCGGCTACGTGTTCTACCGCATCGGTTCGTACCGGGAAGCGATCGAGATGTACAACGAAGCGATCGGCCGGAGCAACGACTCGAGCTCCGCGTACACGAACCTCGGGAACGCCTACTACAAGCTCGAGAAGATCGAGGACGCGATCGACGCCTGGAAAAAGGCGCTCGCGCTCGATCCGGCGAACGAAAAGGCACGGCGCAATCTCAAGCGCTTTCACGCCGAAGTGAAGTAATCGGGAGATCCGAAAGGTCGACGCGATGACCAGGCTGCAGATACCGTATCGGCTCGTGCTTCTGAACCCGCGCGATTTCGATCCGTGCGAGTTCGACGCGATCGCCAGGGATTACGCCGAGCGAAGCAGGAAGACGCCGGTCGTCATCGAGGTGTTCAACGACAACATCCAGTATTTTCTCTTCATCAACGAAGGGCAGATCTACTGGGCCTGCGCGAGCGAGGGAGACGCCTTTCGACCGGTCCGGCTGCGCGATTTCTTTCTCGAGATAAACCGAACGCAATTCCCCAAGATCGTCGCTCTACGAAACCGACATCATCCTGTACCATTCGCTCATCGTCTATCTGCAGAAAAAGCCCGAGCTCAAGGTTTCCTCGGCGCTCGTCGCTCTCGAGGAGCTTCTCGAGCGCGCCGAGAAGGATCGCTACAGCGCGATCGTCTCGGCCCGGAATCAGGGAGTCTTCTTCTTCCTGCGGTACCAGGCGGGGAAGGCGATCGCGTGTTACAGCCTTCGCTCCGACAAGGGTCCCGCTTCGAGCGCCCGGGAGGATTTTCTCGTCAAGGTCTTCACCATCACGGCGAAACGCCCGCTCGAGATCAACCTGTTCACCGATCTCGCCGTGACGCACGCCGAAGACGTCCGTTCGATCCCGTCCGATTACGCGGGATCGATTTCCTCGTTCTACCTGAGCCAGCCCCCGCGCCTCGTCGTTCGCCTGAAGGGGCGCCCGCTCAAGACGTATCCTTTCGCCGGCGCCGAGATCTCCGTCGGGCGGCTCCCGGAAAACGAGATCGTCATCGACAATCTGAGCGTGTCGCGCAAGCACGCCGTCATCACGTCCCGCAAGGACGGCTACGTGCTCCGCGATCTCGGGAGCAAGAACGGCACGCTCCTCAACGACAAGCCGGTGAGCGAAGCGAAGCTCTCGAACGGCGACGTGATCATGATCGGCAAGTACGAGATCCTCTTCCAGATCCCGACGCTGGAGGCGTCGCATCCCGAGGATCTCGACCAGACCGTCATCATCCCGCATTTCAGAACCGAGGCGGCCGGCGCCCGGAACCCGGCGTGCGCCGGACCGCCCCCGCGGCTTTTCAGAAAATCCGCGATGGAGGAGTACCCGCTCGACAAGGAGCGGATCGTGATCGGGCGCGGAAAGGATTCCGACATCCGGCTCTCCGGAATTTTCGCGCCGCGCGTCACCGTGGAGGTCCTTCGGAAGGGCTCCGAATACGTGCTTCAGAAGATCGAGGGACGCAACAAGGTGACGATCAACGGCGAGGAGATGGAAGAGAAAACGCTCGAAAAGGAAGACCTCATCGCGATCGGATCCGAGCAATTCATTTTCAAGGATTGAACCATGAGATTTCTCGTTCTCTCCGATATTCACGGAAACGTCGAAGCGCTCGAGCGGGTGCTCGAGGAGGCCGCGAGGCTGCGCCCCGACATGATCGTTTCGCTCGGGGACGTCGTCGGCTACGGCGCGAATCCGAACGAGTGCGTCTCCCTCGTCCAGGAAGCGGCGCATATCCGCATCGGCGGAAACCACGACGTGGCGGCCGCGGGCCTCATCGGCACGGACACGTTCAGCAGCACGGCGCAGAGAGCGATCCGCTGGACCTCGCGGGAGATCCAACCGAGGCACCGCGACGCCCTCGGGGAATACGACACGGTGCGGCGCCACGGCGATTGCGTCTTCGCGCACGCCTCTCCGCTCTCCCCCATGGAGTGGGAGTACGTGTATACGATCAACCAGGCAAACGCCATATTCGGGGGAATCCGCGACACGTTCGCTTTCATCGGCCACACGCACGTGCCGGCGATCATCGAGCACAGCGATGCGCTGGGCACGAGAGTCGTGAGCGGCACCTTCGCGGCGGTGGCCCCCGGGTCGCGCTACCTCGTCAACGTGGGCAGCATCGGCCAGCCGCGGGACGGCATCGCCGCGGCGAGCTTCGCCATCCTCGACGATCAGAAGGGAACGATCGCGATCCGGCGCGTTCCGTACGACATCAGATCGGCGCAGGACAAGATCCGTAATTCCGGGCTCCCCGAGTCGCTCGCGGAAAGGTTGGCGACGGCGCGATGAACGGAAGAAGCGCGAAAAAGTACGAGATCTGCAATACGCTGGCGACCGGCGGAACGGCCGTGCTCTACAAGGCGATCCAGACCTCGCTCGACCGGCCCGTCGTCATCAAGAAGCTCCATTCGCATCTCATTTCGGATCCGAACTTCACGCGCCGGTTCGAGCTCGAGGCGAAGGCCGTCGCGAGCCTCGACCACGAGAATATCGTGCGCATCATCGATTTCGGATCCGCCGAGGGAAATTACTTCATCGTCATGGAATATATCGACGGGCCGTGTTTCAAGGACGTGCTCTCGTCGCGGCGCGTCATCTCCGAGGATCTCATGCTGCTCGTCGCCCGCGAGATCTGTCTGGGGCTCGACCACGCGCACCAGCGCGGCATCATCCACCGGGACATCAAGCCCGCCAATATCATGATCACGCTGGAAGGGCAGGTGAAGATCACCGACTTCGGTCTCGCGAAGCTTCACCAGAGCCAGACGCAGCAGACGGTCGCCTCCACGCTCCTCGGCACGCCCCTCTACATGTCCCCCGAGCAGGCGATCGGGGATTCGATCGACGGAAGAAGCGATCTCTTCTCCCTCGGAACGATCTGCTACGAAGCTATCACGGGAACGCAGCCCTTCCTCGGCGACAACTACGCCGCGGTCATACAGAATATCATCAACGGCGGCATCAGCGCGCCTTCGCGAATACGGAAGGATATCAGCCCCGGCGCGGAGGAGCTCGTCATGAAGGCGCTCCACCGGGAACCGGGAAAGCGCTTCAGGAACGCCCTTGAAATGGCGCGCGCGATCGAATCGCTTCTCGGGCAGGAAAGGATCGCCTCGGCCCGCGACCGGCTCAGAAGGCTCGCCGCCGGCGAGGACGATCTCGCTGCCCGCACGCGGCGTCCGGCCCGGAAAAGTCCACGGAAAAAACGTCTGCTTTCCCTCGGCATCGCGGCGGCGTGCATAGCCTCCGCGGCCGTCGTCGTCTCGCTGAACCCGAACGGCGTCCGGAATATCGTCGACGCCTTCAGGGTAATCCGCGGATCCGATCCGGCGCCTCCCCCGGCGAATCCTATCCTCGCCGGCCAGGGTGAAGAGCTCCCCGGCGTCTCGATGGCCGCGCTCGCGGAACCGACCCCCGCCGAACCGGCCGCCCCCGATACCGCGGGCGCCGCGTCCGAGGCGCCCCGCGATTCGGGACGCGTCCTCGAGAACAGCACGGGGCGTTTCTCGCTCTCGAACGCCGAAGAGACGAGAAAGGCCGAGATGGAAAAGGCCAAACTGATGCAGCCGCTGCCGCCGATCGAAAAGGCCGCCGGGCCGCCTGAAAAGCCCGTTATCGAGAAAAGCGACGCGCCGCCGGCGGCGAGCGCCCGGATCGAGGCGCCGGCGACGGGATTCATCGATATCGACGTCGAGCCCGCGGCGGAAATACTCGTCGACGGACGGCGACGCGCCGTCGGCGGCCGTCTCGCGATGCTCGAGCTTCCCGCGGGGACGCACGAGATCGCCTGCAGGAGCGAGGGGTGCCGCGATTATCTCGAAACGGTGCAGGTCAAGCGGGGAGAGCTCTCGAGAAGGACGATCACGCTCGAGAAGCTCACCGGAATGCTCTCCATAGAAACGGCCGCCGGCGCCCAGATCTTCGTCGACGGTGCGTTCAAGGGAACGGTCCCGCTCGGCTCCCCCCTCGACGTTCCGGCGGGGACGCACCGCGTCGAGCTCAGGAAAGCCGGGTTCCAGACCTGGGCAAGCCCGGTGTACGTCCCCCAGGACGAAACCGTGCGCCTCGCGATCAGTCTCGTCCCGGTATCAACCTCCGAGTAGCTCCGCCGCCGCGGCGACCACCTCGTCGACGCTCACCGATTCGACGCTCCCGTCTTTCCCCCGCACCGCGACCACCGTTTCGTTGACCGGCTTCCATCGCGCAGGATCGGTCGGCCCGAAGACGGCGACGCATCTCGCGCCGACCGCGCCCGCGATATGCATGATGCCCGTATCGTTGCAGAGGGTGAGCACGGATCGCTTCATGAGGGCGCCGAGAAACCCCACCGAAGGACACGGAAGAACGAACGGACGATCGACGCACGCTTCGAGAAACGCTTCGAGCGCCGCCGCGTCGGCGGGCCCCCCCGTCGCGACGGCCCCGGAGTCGAAGCGGTCGCGGAGAACTCTCACCGCTTCCGCGTACTTTTCCCCCGGCCACACGTTCCGCGCCTTTCCCGCTCCCGGGTGAACGACGATGAACCTCCCCCCCGTTCCGAACGAGGCGGCGATAAAACGCTCGCAGTCCCGTTCATCCTCCGCCGACGGAACGAACACGGAGGTCAGATCCGCCGCGCGCACGCCGATCGCCGAAAGAGGGTAGAGGTTGTGCGCGCTCTCGTGCATCGCGGCGAGCTCCTCTCTCGGGGGCAGCGGCAGCTCGAGATGGTAGAAGCGGGACGCGAGATCGTGGCCGAACGGCTCGCTGGTGGAACCTATCCGCAGCCGCGCGCCGCTCGCGACGGCCAGCAGCATGCTCGTCACCGAAAAGGAAACGGTATTGAGAACGATAGCCGCGTCGAAGCGCCGTCTTCTGATATCCGCGACGAACCGCGCGAGATCGAGGGCGCTTCGAAGACCCTTCTTCCGGGGCAGAACGAGCACTTCGTCGACGTACGGGTTGCGCCTCATGCACGCGGCGTTGATCGGCGAAGCCAGGAGCGTTATCCTCGCGTCGCCGAAGCGCGTCCTGAGCCCCCGGAACGCGGGAACGGCGAGGAGCATATCCCCCATCTGGTGATGCTGTCTGATGACGAGGAGCCGCGACACGCCGAGACGGCCGAGCTCCCCGGCGGTTATGCGCCGCCTCGAGAGAAACAGCGAGATAAATCGGGCGAGCGCCAGCTTGCACGTTCTCTCGATTTTCTTTATCACCGATTCCCCCCAAAAAAAATGAAGAAGCGCCGGAACTTTTTCCGGCCCGACGCGTATCAGTAATCAGAGAGCGGGTGTTTTACCCCCATCCCACAATCCCTTCTTGCGGATGGCGGCCTCCCCCAAAGGGCCGCCATCATCTTTTGCGTCCCGCACAACTCCGCACGAGCGCCCCCCGGCTCAACCCGGCCGCTTCATGCCCCGCTCGTCCGGTACGGTCTCGAGAATTCTGAGATAGCTCTCGTACCGCTCGCGGGAAACGCTCCCCCTTCTCGACCGCGTCCTTCACGGCGCAATCGGGCTCGTGGCTGTGCGTGCAGCTCGCGAATCTGCACTCCGCGCGGAAGGGGGCGAAATCCCGGAAAAAGCCGGCGAGCTTCTCTTTCGACACTCCCCAGATGCCGAACTCCCTGACTCCCGGAGTGTCGCCGAGGTATCCGCCCCGCGCGAGGGGATGAATTTCGAAATGGCTCGTCGTATGCGTCCCCTTTCCCGTCCGGGCGCTCACGCTTCCCACGGCGAGCTCGAGACCGGGCTGCATGCGCGAAATGAGCGAGCTTTTCCCGCTCCCCGAGGGTCCCGCGAATATCGAGAGCTTTCCCGCGAGCATCCGCGCCAGTTCTTCGACTCCCTCTCCCGTGCGAGCGCTCGAGCAGACACAGCGATATCCCATCGTCCGGTAAGGAGCGAGCGACGCATCGGTACCCGCGCGGGAATCGCCAAGATCCATCTTATTGACGCATATGACCGCATCCATCGGGCCGCACGCCGCGGAGACGAGCATGCGGTCCAGGAGGCGCAGGTTCAGATCCGGCTCCTTCACCGCGAAGACGAGGATCGCCTGATCCATATTCGCTCCGAGGATCCGGTAGCCTTTTCTCTGGGAAGGATCGGTTCGCGCCAGGATCGATCTCCGGGCTCCGAGCTCGACGATGACGCCCTGGGCCCCCCCCGCGCCTCCACCTTGCCCGAGACCGACCGTGACCGTGTCTCCGACGACGGGAAGCACTTCTTCGGGCGTGTCCCCGAGGCGAAACCGCCCGCGGAGAGAGCATCGAATTTCCCCGACGCCGCTTTCGACGAAGAAAGCGCCGCCTTTGATCCGTATGACGAGCCCCCGAGTAGTTTCCATCGTCTCCGCGGCAGGCAAATTCCCTGATTCAACGGGCGAAAAACAGGCGTGCCCGAGAGTAGCAAGAAATTATTACCCAAAAAAGGTGAAATTGTTATACAATTTTCGAGGGAGCATGCTATATTATGAAAAGTATGGAAGCGAGCAAGCTGATTTCGTTCTTCGAAGAAGATCTTTGCATATTTCATCTCCGGTCGCGCAAGAAGATGAGCGTGCTCACGGAGATCGTGCATCATCTCGCGGTCAACAACAAGATCTCGGACGAGCACTTCATCATCGAGATGCTGAAGAACCGGGAAAGCCTCGGCAGCACGGGGCTCGGGAACGGCGTCGCCTTCCCGCACGGGCGATCGCTCGCCATCAAGGAGCTCTCCGTTCTCTTCGCCCGCTCGGCGTCCGGAATGGATTTCGACGCGCTCGACGGAAAGCCGACGAAAGTCTTTTTCCTTATTCTCGCGCCATCCGATAAGGGCTCCGAAACCTACCTCGCGATCCTGAGCGAGCTCATCGGCCTGATTCAGAAACCTGCGAAGCTCAAGAGCCTCTACGAGGTCGCCGACTTTCAATCGCTCGTGAAGATTCTGGAGGATAAGGATCTGTGAGAGACGAGCATCGGATCCTCATCGCCCTTCAAGACCTCGATATCATGATCAAAGAGGTCAAGGACAAAGCTACCTCCAAGGAGCTGCAGAACCTCGGTTTCAAGCTCACCGGCATGAGCGAGCTCCAGGAGGCGAGGGAGAAGCTCGTGAAGAAGGCGCCGAAAGGACTCCTCCAGCGCTACGAAAAGCTCACCAAGCACTTCACCGTGGCGATCCTCCCCGTCACGGGAAGCCTCTGCCTCGGGTGTTTCGTCAAGCTCCCCACCTCGTTTTTCTCCGCGGTGAGCAAGAGCGAGCTCCAGACGTGCGAGAATTGCGGAAGACTGCTCTACATCCCTTGAAGGTGCCGTGCCATAGCGTTCTTGGCGCGGTTCCATTCCCGAGTTTCATTCCCGTTTCATTCCCAAGTTTCTCTTGATAATTTCGCCATCTTGATGTAAAGTATTTTAACCAGGCAAGAAACTTAACAAATACAAGGGTTTTCATGTACGGCGAGAAAGCAAAGGATGCGCTCAGCGCCAGATATTCCGTCAGGAAAACGCTCGGAGAATATCCTCCCTGGCACGGATACGGTGTCGCCGATTCGTTGAGCGAACGGGAGTATCTCCTCTTCTCCTTCGATGCGCCTTCGGGCGTCTCCCTGTCGATCGAAGATCTGAGAATGCGGGATTATCTCTTCTCCCGTTCCGGGAAGCTCGCGCCGGCGGTCGTCTCGCTCCAGCAGGCGGACGGTTCGATCACGTTCCTTCTCCCTCGCGCGGATATCGTGCCCCTGGCCGACGCGCTTCCGGGGATGAAACCGGCCGCGGTCGCCGAAATCATGCGCACGATCATATCCTACGTCCTCGCGCGCTTCGGGGAAGGACTCTGTTTCTGCAATCTCAATCCCGAATCGTTCTATATGGCGAACGACGAGCCGGGCATACTCCCCGTCGCATACCTTCTTCCGGGTGATTGCCTGCGCCGCATGCCGGAGGGCGCTTCCGGTCCCGCCGGCGCTCCGGACGCGCCTTTCGGGGATCTTCGCTCTCTGGGAAAAGCGCTCTCGATCTTCGCCCCTTGCCTCGATCGCGAAACCGCCGGAAGGATCGAACGCCTCGCGGTGCGGCTTCAGTCGCTCGCCCCGGATACGACCGCAGCCGAGATCCGCTCCGTGCTCGACGAGCTCGCCGGATGACTCGGGAGAACCGCTCCCGAACGGGCACTTCTTCCCGGCGAGATCTTTCGGGGCGGCCCCGCCGTCCGCCCCCGTGCGCGCGATGAAGCACGCGGCCCTCAGGGCGCGCGAGGGGGAAAAGCAGCTCGTGATCGTCACCGGCGCGCGCGGCGGCGGGAAAACGCACTTCCTGGAATTCGTCGCGGATCGCCTCGCGAGCGAATGGGGTTTCCGGCACGGGCGTATCGCGGGGGACCTGGCCCTCTACCAGGATCCGGCCGAGCGGGAGACGGGCGATCGGGACGATTTTCTCATCGTCGACGATCATGCGGATGAACCGCTGCTCGCGTGCCACGTCGTCGAGTACGTGTGCCAGGCGCTCGAGCGCTGCAATCTCGCCGTGATCTCGCTCAACGAGGACGCGCCGCTCCTTGCGCGGCACGTCAGGGAAGAAGCGGCCAAACGTGCGATCGAGGTCAGGGAGATCAAGCTCCCCGCCCCGGGCCAAGGCCGGAACGGCCGGGGAAGCGGCACGCCCGCCCCGCGTTTCCTCGACGCCCTCTCCGGCGAGGAACGATCGGTTCTCGGATTTCTCGCCGTATTCGGATTCGAAGTCCCGCTCTCGTTCCTGCTCGGGATTTTCGCGCCGGAGGAGAACGGCATTTACGCGGCGCTGCAGAATCTCGTCGCGCGCGGTCTCGTGAAATCGCGCGCCGAGACTTCGAGCCTCTCCGGCGACGACCATCGCGATCGTGTACTCGCCGGCGAGCGGCTCGGCGGCGCGGGAGGTCCTTCGAAGCCTGCCGGCGGAAAGGAAAGGAATCGATCCACAGGAGCATCGCGCGCCTCCTCGCGGAGAAGCGCAACGCCCCTTCGCTCTATACCTTCTTCCATCTCGTCCGGAGCGGCGCGCGAGAGGAGGCCGCGCTCAAGGGCCTCGAGATACTCCGATCCTTCATGAAACGGAAGAAGCTCGCCGCGTTCAGTTGCTTCAACGCGAGCTACATGGAGCGAGAAGCTCGACCGGGCGCTTCCCGTCGACACGCGGTATCAACCTCTACCTCGAGCTCGGCAACCACTTCTCGCTGACCGGAAACATGGAACGGGCGGAATGCTTGTTCCACCAGTGCCGCGAAGAAATCGCCCGCGAGGAAGAACCTTCGCGCTTCCGGAAGCTCGCGGTCGAGGCGACGAGGCGCGAGAGCGAGATTCTCGAGAAGAGGGGGGAATTCCTCAAGGCGGAGAAGCTCCTCGAAAAGGCGCTCGACACTCACGGGGAACAGCTCCTTTCGAGCGAGCGCGCCAAGCTCTACAACGACATCGCCTGGATCCACTATCGGCTCGGGGCGTTCGACCGTTCGTGGGAGCACTGCCTCGTCGTGCACAAGCTGCTCGACGAGAAGCAGAATCCGGTCGAGATCGCGCAGGCCTACAACCTCATGGGCACGATCAACTGGAACCGGAGCCGGTACGACGACGCGATACTCTGCTACAAGCGCTGTCTCGCGCTTCGCGAGGAGTGCAACGACGAAATCGGCATCGCTTCGAACTACAACAATCTCGGTCTCGTGTACCGCTCCCTCGGCATGGTCGCCGAAGCGCTCGAATGCTTCACGAAGAGCATGGAAATCAAGAAGCGGCACGAGAATCTCCCCGGGCTCGCCGCCGCGCACCTCAACATGGCCCTCGTGTACCTCGACCTCGAGCAGACCAAGGACGCCGAACGGAGCTGCATCACCGCCCTGCGCCTCGCGGAGGAGATCGGGAACCAGCAGCTCCTCGCCGAATCGTACGGCACGATGGGCGAGATATGGTTTCTCCAGGGCAATTACGAGAAAGCGCAGAGCTGCTTCGCGAAGGATCTGCACCTTTGCGACAAGACGAAATCGCTCAGGGAACGAGCCGTCGTGTACCGGAAGCTCGGCGATCTCAACTTCGCGCTCGGCAAGCTCCCCGAGACGAAGGAGCTTCTCGCCCAGGCTCGATCCCTCAACCAGAAAATCGGTTCCCGTCTCGAAACGGCGCTTCTCAACCTGCTCGAGGGGAAGATACTTCTCGCCGAAGGGAAGCGCGAGGACGGCCGTTACAAGCTCGAAGGGGCAAGCCTCGAGCTGTCGCTTCTCGGGAAAAAGAACACGGCTTCCGCCGTCGCCGCCGACATCGGAAACCTCTACCTCGAAGAGGGAAACGAGCCGCTCGCCCGCGAGTATCTCCTGCGGGCGATGTCCCTCGTCGCCGGAGGAGAGCAGGCCCCTCGGCAGGCTCGGCTCTCTTCAGGACGCGCTCGACGCGCGATCTCCCCTCGCCCGCGACCAGATCGTCGAACGACTCGGACCGCTTTCGAGCGCTTTGCAGGCTCGCCTCCCTCATGCGGACGGCTCGCGATCAGGAAACGCTTCGGTCGACGATCGTCGAGACGGCCCGGCGGATAACCGCGATGGATCGCGCGGCGTTTCTCACGAAAGCCGAAGGCCACGACTCGTTCCGCATCGCGGCCTCGAGCGGCGGCTTCACGGCGGGAAGCATGCTCGCCGACCGGAACATCGGCGCCGTTCTCTCCATGACGCTCCGGCTCGGCTATCCGCTCGACGTTTCGCGCACGACGATTCCCGAGGGCAAGGTCGCTCCGCGAATTTCTCGAGGAGCACCCGCGCCTCATCTGCGTTCCGCTGCGGATTCGCGGCGAAGCGGCGGAATTCCTCTACCTCGACTCGACGCGGAGCGCCGCGCGGACGACGGACGAGGATCACAGCCTCCTTCTCTTCTTCAGCCAGGAAGCGGCCGCGGCCATCGAGAAGATGCTCCTCGTCGAGAGGATCGACCATCTCGAAAAATCGCGTTCCGTCGTGAAGAGCCCGATCGCGCGGCCCAAGGAGCACGTCACGTTCCAGGATCTGATCGGGACGTCCGCCCCGATGCGGCACATCCACGAGCTCGTCGAGGGAATCAAGGATATGGATACGACGGTCCTCCTCACGGGATCGAACGGAACGGGAAAGGATCTCATCGCGAAGACGATTCATTACGGCGGATGCCGCGCGGAGAGGCCGTTCGTTTCGCTCAACTGCTCGGCGATTCCGGACGAGCTGCTCGAGAGCGAGCTCTTCGGCCACGAGAAGGGGGCTTTCACGGGCGCGCACAAGCTGCGGATCGGCCATTTCGAATCGGCGAACGGCGGGACGATCTTCCTCAACGAGATCGGCGACATGCCGCTGCGACTGCAGCCGAAGCTCCTCCACGTCCTCGAGAACCAGAAGTTCTACCGGCTCGGCGGACCGAACACGATCTCGACGAACGTTCGCATCATCACCGCGACGAACAAGGACCTCCTCGGCCTCGTGAGAGAGGGCAGGTTCCGCGAGGACCTCTACTACCGGATCAATATCTTCCCGATTCGCGTTCCCGATCTCAAGGAGCGCGCCGAGGACATCGAGCCGCTCTGCAATCATTTCCTCTCGACTTTCTGCCGGCTGTACGGCATCCCCCTGAAGAAGATCTCGGCCGAGGCGATGTCGCTGTTCATTTCCTATGACTGGCCGGGAAACGTGCGGGAGCTCGAGAATCTCATCAACCGCATCATCATCATCTCGAAGAAGGAGACGATTCTTCCCGAAGATCTGCCCGAGTGCATCCTGAAACGTCCCGAGAACGCGCAGGGCGGAATCGCGCGCGACGATCGAGGAAACGATCGACACCCTTCTCGAGAACGTCGAGCTTTCGACGGGGGACCCGATCCTGCCCCGGATCGAAGGGATGATCGTGAACAAGGTCGTGGAGAAGATCGGCGATAAAACGAAGGCGGCCGCGGTCCTCGGCATATCGAAACCAACCGTCTACGCGAAGCTGAAGAAATATGGAAAGAACAAGAGCTCATAAACGCCCGCCGCTTCTCGTCCCGGCGCTCGTGGTCCTCGCCGCCCTGATCGCCGTCTATCTCCCTCGTTCGCTCGCGCATGGCGGGGTCCGAGGGCTCGCGGAAGGCGCCCGCGCCGGGCATCGCTCTCAGTGTTTTCGTCACCAATCAGCTCGTCGGCTACCGCGAGCCATGCGGTTGAAAGAAGCACAAGCAATGCGGGATGGCCCGGTGGGCTTCCCTTGTCGAACAGAGACGAAGCGAGAGAGCGGTGCTCGTCGTCGACACGGGCGATTTTTCGCTGCCGCCGGACACGAGGCAGCGCGATCTGAAGGAACGCTATTTCTTCGAGGCGATGAAGCTCCTCGGTTACGACGCTATCGGCGTCGGCGAGTTCGAGACACGGGCCGGGCTCGAGGGGCGCCTCGCGGCCGCCGAACGCTACGGACTCCCTCTCGTGAGCTCGAACATCTTCGATCGAACCCTGAAAAAGCCGGTGGCCACCGAATCGATCGTCAGGGATATCGGAGGCGCCCGAACGCTCTTCGGCCGCAGGGGAGCGCTGCGCGTCGGAATCTTCTCGGTCGTTCTTGCCTTCTTTTATCTACCGGGACGGCGCGAATGACCGGCACAGATACAACGTCGTCGATCCGAAACTCTCGGCGCTCGCGGCGGCGACGAATCTGCGCGCGGGGGGGTGCGATTTCGTCATCGCGGTGAGCCACCTCGGATGGCAGAAGAGCCTCGAGCTCGCCCGGGAAGTGCCGGGGATAGATCTCGTCCTGAACGGGCATCGCGAGCACCCGAGAACGCACCAGGAGCGCGTCGGCTCGACGGTCGTGGTCGATACGGGGGAAAAGGAATGGTCGTTCACCGAAGTGTCCGTCACCGTCGACGGCGATTCGCTCGTCGTCGTCGCCTCGGACGTCTGCGGCGCGGCCCTCTCGCTGCGCGAGGATCCGCGCTTCACCGGACTTCAGAAGAGATACGCCGATGAGCTCAAACGGCCTTCCTCGAGCGCGGCGAAGAACCTGAGGCCGGTGAATCGGCGAGATTGTCGCGTGATGATAAAAAGAATGGTGGGGACTGTAGGATTTGAACCTACGACTTCTATCGTGTGAGGATAGCACTCTACCGCTGAGTTAAGCCCCCACGCATATGGGATAGTATAAAACCCGGCGCCTAATTGCAAGCCCCGGCATCGTCCGGATCGCCGGCTCGCCGGGATCCACGGGGTCTCCGGGCCCGCCGTCTCTCTCCCTCTCCTCGTTCTCCCTCATAACGGCCTTCGCCGCGTCGAGATCGCTCTCCTTGACGAAGAGTTTCACCTGTCCGAGGCCGTCGACCGTGAACGGCAGAATACTCGGAGTCACGCCCGTTCGGACGGCCACTTCGATTCCTTCGGACTCGAGCATCCCCTTGAGAACCTGGGCCTCGAAATCCCCCTGCACCTTCGCGAGCTCGACGAGCTTCTCGTCCCGCTCCTCTTTGGAATTCTCCATCGTTTTCCTCCCGGCCTTATGATAATACTACCTGCTGGATGAACGGGCAAGACAATGCTGTTCGGGCCGCGAAGCGGGAAAGGCCCCGATGAACCTCGGCGCGCACATGTCGATCGCGGGGGGTATGCACCGGGCCCTCGAGCGAGGTCGCTCGATCGGGTGCAACGCGGTGCAGCTCTTCGTGAAAAACACGAACCAGTGGAGAACGCGGGACCTCGACCCGGACGAGATCGCGCGCTTCAGGGAAGCAGCGGGAGCGTTCGCGCCCGATTTCATCCTGGCGCATTCGAGCTATCTCGTGAATCTCGCTTCGCCGGATCGGAAGATTCTCGAGCGGTCGCTCGAAGGCTTTCTCGAGGAGATGCGGCGCTCGCGCGAGCTCCAAATCCCGTACCTCGTCGTTCATCCGGGAAGCCACCGCGGCGCGGGGGAAGCGGCGGGCGTGAAGCGGATCGCCTCGAGCCTCGACGAGATCCTCTCCGCGACGGGCGTCCCGGGGCCGGAGATTCTGCTCGAGACGACCGCCGGCCAGGGGGATTCGCTCGGGACCACGTTCGACCAGCTCGCGCGCATCATCGGCGCGGTCCGCGCAAACGGCTCGATCGGAGTGTGTTTCGACACCTGCCACGTATTCGCCGCGGGATACGATCTGCGAACGAAACGGGCGTACGAAGAGACGATCCGGGCTTTCGATCTCGCGCTCGGACTCGGGAGGCTCAAGGCGTTTCACGTGAACGATTCGAGGAAGGAGCTCGGAAGCAGGGTCGATCGGCACGCGCATATCGGCGAGGGCGCGCTCGGGCTCGAGGCATTTTCGTTTCTCATGAACGACGAGCGCTTCTTCGACCGCCCCATGGTGCTCGAAACGCCCAAGGGGACGGACGATTCGAACGACATACGAAACCTCGCCCTGCTGCGGGGGCTCCGCCGCCCGTCGAAACGGCGAGGATCATCCTCCTAGCTCGGCGGCGAGCTTCCAGTACGGATCGGTCACCGGATGCTCCAGCTCCGTCGCCACGCCCCCCCGGATCACCCTCAATCCCTCTTTTTCCGGCACGATCTCGCCGCAGCTCGCGCTCGCGATGCCCTCGGCCGCAAGGGCGCCTGCAAGCTCGTCGACGTCGCGGCCGTCGACGGCGACGATGAGCGTGCCCTCGCTGATCGAACAGAAGGGATCGAAGCCGAAGATCTCCGCGGTCTGCTTCACGACCGGCTGGACCGGAATCAGATCCTGCTCGATCCGCAATCCATATGCCCCCGCCTTCGCCATCTCGTAGAGCCCGCCCCAGACGCCGCATTCGGTCGCGTCATGCATGACATGAACCCCCTTGAACGTCCGCGCGATCGCGCAATCGTCCAGCACGCTCATCTGCCTGAACATCGCGGCGGCTTCCCTCTGGAAGGCTTCCCCTCCCGCTTCGACGAATTTCCCCGGGAACAGCGCGGCGAGGAGCCCCGTCGTCTCTATCGCCGGTCCCTTCGTTATCAAGATCTCGTCCCCGATTTTCGCCCGGTGGGGACCCCTCAAATGCCTCTCGTCGCCGACCGCGATGGCCGTCGCCCCGCCGACCATCGGATAGTTGCATCCCGTGTACCGCGCCGTATGCCCCGTGACGACGCTGATTCCATAACGCTGCGCTTCCTCGTGCACGGCGCTCCACAGCTCCTCGAGCTGATCTTCGGTCGTTTCCGGCGGAAGGTTGAGATCGATCGCGAGGTACTTCGGCGTGAGCCCGGAGACGGCCACGTCGCATACGACGATGTGAAAACCGAACCAGGCCGCTCTCGCGAATCCGAGCGACGGAACGATGAAGAACGGATCGGTCGACAGCGCGATGACCCTGTCGCCGATTCTGACGACACCGAAGTCGACGCCGTGACGCGGGCCGATCACGACGCTATCGTCCTGAGCGCCGAGACGGGGGTAGATCACGCGATCGAAAAACTCCGGATGGATCTTGCCGAGATCGGGCAATTTCAAAGCGTTCATGGGTCCTCCCTCCGCAGGTTCTAACCTGATCAGGTTCAACGGGTCCCCGGATCTCCTCCAGGTTCTCAGCCCCGGCCGGATCGATCGACGTGAGGGGCTCCCCGAACGGTATCGTTCGTCGCCGAACGCCGCAAGTATCCGCGAGAACGCGTCGTCTGTCAAGCCGCGAGCTTGCCGATCGAGCGGCGCTGAAACGCGGGCCGTCGTTCCGACGGAACCCCTCGGTCCCGCGTATCCACGTTTTCCCTTGTCCTCGCCCTTTGCAGACTCTATACTTCGAAGCTCAGACTCACGGGAGGATTTTCCATGTACGACGTCACTATCATCGGATCGGGTCCCGCGGGCCTCACCGCGGCGATCTACACGCGCCGCGCCGAGCTCGCGACGCTCGTCGTCTCGGGCGCGCAGCCCGGCGGACAGCTCACGATCACGTCGGAGGTTGAGAATTTTCCCGGATTCCCCGAGGGCATCCAGGGTCCGGAGCTCATGGATCGGATGCGGAAGCAGGCGGAGAAGTTCGGCGTCGAATTCGACCTCGGAGAGGTCACGGCGGTCGATCTCGAAGCGAAGCCGTTCAAGATCACGATCGGGAAGAAGGCCGTCGAGACGCGCGCCGTCATCATCGCGACGGGCTCGGCGAGCCGCTGGCTCGGGCTCGAATCGGAGGCGAAGCTCCGCGGCAAGGGAGTCTCGGCGTGCGCGACGTGCGACGGATTCTTCTTCACCGGAAAGCACGTCGCCGTCGTCGGGCGGCGGGGACGCGGCGATCGAGGAGGCGACCTTCCTCACGAGATTCGCGAGCCGCGTGACCGTCGTGCACCGGCGCGACGAGCTCCGCGCGTCGAAGGCGATGCAGAAACGGGCGCTCGACAACCCGAAAATCGACTTCGAATGGAATTCGACCGTCGAGGAGATTCTCGATCCGGCGAAGAACAAGGTCACCGCGCTCGTCCTCAAGAACGTCAAGACGGGCGAGAAGAAAGAGCTCCCCGTCGACGGCGTCTTCGTCGCGACCGGCCATGAGCCCGCGACGGGCCTGTTCAGGGGAAAGATCGATCTCGACGAAAAAGGCTACATCGTGACGCGCGGCACGCGGACGTCGGTGAACGGCGTCTTCGCCGCGGGAGACGTGCAGGACCCGCGCTATCGCCAGGCGATATCGGCCGCGGGAAGCGGATGCCAGGCGGCGATCGAAGCGCTCAAGTTCCTCGAAGGCGAGGACGCGCTGCCGGGCTGGTGAATCGCATGGAGACAATTCGCAGGAAGACGCGCTCTCGTCACGGGAGGCTCCCGCGGCATCGGCCGCGCGATCGCCCTCAGGCTCGCGAGCCTCGGCGCCGACGTCGCCGTCAACTACGTAAAGAACGATCAGGCCGCCGGGGAGACGGCGCTCGAGATCGAGCGGCTCGGGCGGCGGGCTCTGCGGGTCAAAGCGGACGTCTCGGAGCCGAAAGAGGTGAAGAGCCTCTTCGCGGCCGCGAAGGAGGCGTTCGGCGGGCTCGACATCTTCGTCTCGAACGCCGTCTCGGGCGTTCTCGGCCCCGCGACGCGCATCGGAAAATTCGGCTGGGACCTCGCCCTCAACGCGAACGCCCGCGCGTTCCTGCTCGGCGCGCAGGAAGCGGTGAAGCTCTTTCCCGAATCGGGAGGAAAGATCGTCGCGGTCTCGTCGATAGGAAGCTTCTCGTGCCTGCCCGGCTACGCCGCGGTGGGCGCGAGCAAGGCCGCTCTCGAAACGCTCGTCCGGTATTTCGCGAAGGAGCTCGCTCCGCGCGGCATCAACGTGAACGCCGTATCCGGCGGACCCGTCGACACCGCGGCGCTCGACTATTTTCCCGAAAAGGAAAAGATCCTCGAGGCGTGGAAGGATCGCACGCCCGCCGGGCGCATCGCGAAACCCGAAGAGATCGCCGCGGTGGCCGTGTTTCTTCTCTCGGACGAGGCCTCCTGGATCCAGGGGCAAACGATCGTCGTCGACGGCGGCCTCACGCTCTAGCGCTCACGCGCCGTCCAGGTGACGGCCTCCCTTGCGCTCCATCCACTCCTGCGGATCGGTGAAATATTCGAGCGTGTCCTCGAGCGAGAGCCGGTGCTCGCGCTCCATCGACGCGAGAAGCGTGAAGAACCGCTTCTCGGCCTTGTCCTTGGCCTCGGCGGCGAGCTTCTCGTAGAAGTTCTCCCCCTTGTGCTCGAAATCGATCGCCGCCTTGACCGCGGCTATATCGTCGTCGTCGCTCTCGGGGGAATCCGTCGCCTCTTTCACGAGACGGCCGAGCGCTTCCGTGACCCGCGTCGGGATTTCGATCGAGAAACCGTCGGGCCACTTGTTGCGCTCCTCGAGCTTCGTGTGGAGCTCGACGAGCCGCTTGTAATGCTCGTTCTCGTCGGCCGCGATCGATTCGAACATCTGCCTTCCGAGGACGTCCTTCGTGCGCTTTGCGTGCGCCAGATAGAAATCTCGCTCCTTCTCCTCGTTCGTGAGCGCGAGCTTGAGAGCTTCCAGCTTTTGTACGCCGTCCATTGCGATGAACCTCCCTGGGCTTCATGCCTTGACACGCGGGAACGCGATACCCTATTATCAATAAGAATTCTTATCGCTTGCTTCTATCAAGGTAATTTTGCCCTCGATGCAAGTAAAGCGAAAAGTGAGCCGACACGAAAGGAAGCTGTCATGGAACGCGAACGCGACCTCACGACACTCGAAGTCCTCAGCATCGCGATCAAGTCCGAGATCGAAGCGATCAAGCTCTACCACCGGATGAAGGATAAGGCGAAGAATCCCGACCTCAAGGTGAAGATGGACTTTCTCGCGTCACAGGAGATGAATCATGAGCGGATACTCACGGAGGCCTATCGGAAGAAATTCCCCGGAGTGGATCTGAGCATGCCGCCGAAGACGCTCGTTCCGAGCATCGACGATATCCTTCCGGCCGAGGCGACGCTCAAGGAGCTCTTCGTCGCGGCGATGGAGGCGGAGAAGAAAGCCGACGACTTCTATACGGGGCTCGCGAAGAAGACGCACGATCAGAGCAGCCGGTCGATGCTCGAGTATCTCGCGAGCATGGAACGGAGCCACTTCTCGATCCTTGACGCCGAGTACCGGCAGCTCCAGTTCACCGAAGACTACAACACGGACGATTTTCTGAGCGGCGGGCGCCTCATGAACGTGGGGCCCTGAACGTTCGACCGGGTCTTCGCGGGCGCGTGAGCGCCGGCGGGCGCGCGATCACTTCGTATAATGATCTATCATGCGCTCGATCGCCCGTCTGCATACCGGGCAAAACGGCCCGACCTTCTTGGAAAACATGATGCAGTCGCGGCACGGCCGGTAGAGCCCCTTCGCCGAGTATCCGGCCCCCTCGAAGACGCCCACGACGCCGTTATGCAGAGAGTCGTCGGGCGTCGGGACCGGCGTCCCCTCGAGAACGAGATCTCCCCATTTCACCTTCGCCGTATCGAGGAGCGCCGTGATGTTCGGCTCCCACGGCTCCATTCCCTTCGGGTAGAGATCGTTGTACGCGACCTGCGAGCTGTAGTACTCGTCGCCGAGCCCGGCGAACGAGTGGCCGAACTCGTGCGTGAAGATGTAGGCGTCGAACTCGTTGTTCGAGCAGCCGTTGGAATAGAGATTGAATATGCCCCCTCCCCCGTACCGCTTCGAGTTCGCGATTATGATAATGGCGTCGCAGGGGACGTTCCCGGCGATGTCGCGCATGACCTTGTTGGAAAAGGTCAGCATGTACCGGGCGATGTCGAACGTGTTGTACGAGAGACCGAGGATCGAATTGCGGTATTTGCCCTCGCGCGGCTCGTCGACTCCCGATTCGGCCGACGCCGTCTCGACGAGACGCACGTTGAAATCCCTCTTTCTGCTCTTGAACGGCTCGGTGTCGAAAAGCGCGCCCAGAAGCCGCTCCGCGTCTCCGTGGAGCTTGTGCATCTCGTCCCGGTCGTACCCGTCGCCGAGAACGACGATATCGACTTTGTTCGGAGAAGGACCGCCGTCGAGAAGCTGCTTCACGCGGAGACCGGCGAAGCGACGCTCCGTGCCGACGTGGTAATCGGCAGGGTCGACGACGAGGTCATAGACGGGCCTGAGAACGTTCTTCCGGTCCCTCGTGTCGATCCTCACCTGCACCGGCGCTTTCGGCAGCGGGATGATCAACGATTCGTGAAAGGTCCGGGGGAATCCGGCGATCGCCTCGCCCGTCGTCTTCCATTCGTCGAAAAGGGTCGAATAGCCCCGCGAATAGATCATCGTATTCGTTTTGACGTCGAACACGCGGAGGATGCAGCTTCCCAGATTGAGCGTGTCGAGAAGGCTGTGCGGGTTTCCCGCCCAGTACGGCTCGATCCGCTCCTCGTCGAGGCTGTACGTCTCCTCCGTCGCGTCGCCGGTATGGTAGAGATCGATCCTGAGCGCCTTCGCGGTGAAGAATCGATCGAAGTCGGGAGAGGCCGGCGGACGTTCCGCCGCGGCGATTTGGACGCCTATGGTTATGGCCAGCACGAACAGGCAGAGACGACGCATCGATGACCTCCTCCTGGAATCCTCCGCCGCCTTCATCGCGGCTGCACATCCTGCATTCAGCGCGACCGGACCACTCCGGCGCGCGCGCACGAGCGCGTGATCGGACAGATCGAGCATCGGGGCGATACCGGCGCGCAGATCGTTTTTCCGAACGTGACCAGAAGATCGTTTATCTCCAGCCAGTGTCCCTTCGGAAGCGTCGCGCGGAGACAGGCTTCCGTTTCGACGGGAGCTTTCGTCCTGATGATCCCGAGACGGTTCGCGACCCGGTGCACGTGCGTGTCGACGCAGATCCCCGGAAGGCCGAACCCGAGCGTGAGAACGAGATTCGCCGTCTTTCTGCCGACGCCGGAAAGCGCGAGAAGCCCTTCCATCGTATCGGGGACGCGGCCCCCGAGCTCGTTCGCGATCTTCGCCGAGAGGGCGCGAATCGCCTTCGCCTTCGTGCGATAGAATCCGGCGGGGTAAATCAGCTCCTCGATCCGTTTCGCGGAAAGAGCCTGGAGCGTCCTCGGCGTCGAGGCTTTCGCGAAGAGCCGCCTCGCCGCCTCCGCCGTCACCTCGTCCTTCGTCCGGGCGCTGATCACCGTCGAGACGAGCACCTTGAACGGCGAGCGGCTCTTCTGCGCGATTTCGGTGACGGAGGGAGCGCGCTCCCCGAGGACCGCCTTCCGCACTGCGGGAACGATGCGGCGCATGGTCGCCGTCGCCGCGCGTTTCCCGCGCGGGAACCATTCGACTCGAGGCTCTCTCAGATTCGACAGAGCATTCGTCATGTACATCTCCCGCGCGGGTCCTCGCGCTGGTTGCACCCCGCGAGTGCTCGTTCGCTTCGCTCGCTGCGCCCCTCGCGGGGGCCCCACCAGCGCCACCCGCTATTCGGGGTGTATCATACGCTTGGCGACGCTTCAATTCATTTCCCTTGACAGCGGGCGCGGCAGGTTTTTATCCTTCCCTTTCCCGAACGAGGAGGAATAATCATGGATTGGACCTTCACTGACGAGCAGAAAATGCTCAGGGATATGGTCCGCAAGTTCGTCGCGAACGAGATCAAACCCATCGCGGAAAAGATCGACCAGGAAGAGAAGATACCGAAAGAGCTCATCGGAAAGATCGCGGAGCTCGGACTCCTCGGAGTTTCGTTTCCCCCCGAATACGGCGGCTCCGGCATGGGCGAGACGGGCTACTGCATCGTCCAGGAGGAGATCGCTCGGGGATGCTCCTCTACCGCGACCTTCATCGGCGCCCATCAGAGCATCGGAAGTACGGGCATTTACCTGTTCGGCACCGAGGAACAGAAACAGAAATACCTCGTGCCGCTCGCCGAGGGGCGCAAGATCGCCGCGTTCGCGCTCACCGAATCGAACGCCGGCTCCGACGCGTTCAACAGCGAGTCGACCGTCGAGGACAAGGGGGATCACTGGCTCCTCAACGGACGCAAGACCTTCATCACGAACGGGAGCTTCGCCGACGTCTTCACCGTATTCGCCAAGCACCTGGGCGGGAAGGCCGACGGCAAGGTCTCGAGCTTCATCGTCGAGAAGGGCTCTCCCGGATTCTCCATCGGCAAGATCGAGCACAAGATGGGCATCCGCGGCTCCGAAACGGCCGAGCTCGTCTTCGAGGACGTGAAGATCCCGTACGAGAATCTTCTCGGGCGCGCGGGACGCGGGGTCATCGTCGGCATGCGCATACTCGCGTGCGGGCGTCTCGGCCTCGGCGCCGCGACCCTCGGCGCCGCGAAGGAGGCGCTCGCGCTGAGCGCAGCTCATTCGAAGGAGCGCGTTCAGTTCGGGCACAAGATCTCGCAGAACCAGGCGATCCAGTGGATGCTCGCCGACATGGCGACCGAGATCTACAACATGGAATCGATCGTCTACCGCACCGCGTGGATGTACGATCAGGGGATGGACGTGACGAAGGAATCGTCCATGGTGAAGCTCTATTGCTCGGAAGCGCTCGATCGGATCGTCGACACGGCGCTTCAGGTGCACGGCGGATACGGCTACATCCGCGAGTACGCGATCGAACGGATGTACCGCGATTCGCGCATCAACAGGCTCTTCGAAGGGACGAGCGAGATCCAGCGCCTCATCATCGCGCACGAGGTGCTCCACGCGAGACAGATCTAGCGGCACGGACTCATTACCGCCCGCAGGGGTCGTCGATAGGCGCGAGGCCGGCAGGGCCTCGCGCTTTCCGTTTCAGCTCCCCTCGAGAAACCTCGGCGCGCGGTATTGCACCGCTTCGGCGAGATGCCGCGCCGCGATCTTCTCCGATGCGTCGAGGTCGGCGATCGTGCGCGCGACCTGGATGACGTTGCGCCGGCTCCGCGCGCTGAAGAGGAGCCTCCGCTGCGCCGCGGAGAGGAGCTCGCGCGCTTCCGCCTCCATGAAACTCAGCGATTCGAGATCGGACACGGGCATGTCGGCGTTCCGCTCGATGCCGGGCCTGGCCTGGAAACGCTCCCGCTGCATGTCGACCGCGCCGAGCACTTCCCGCCGCATTATCTCCGAGCTCATCCCCGACTGTCCCGATTCGCTCTCGAAATCCCGGGGATCGACCGGCTTCACCGGCACGTGCAGGGCGATGCGATCGATGAGAGGTCCCGAGATCTTGGCGAGGTATCGCCTGATCGAGATCGGCGTGCATCGGCAGGGATGGCCGGACGCGCCCGCGTAGCCGCACGGGCACGGGTTCATCGCGGCGACGAGCTGGAAGCGCGCGGGATAGGCGAACGAGGCGTTCGCTCTCGATATGACGATCCGCCCTTCCTCGAGGGGCTGCCGCAGACTCTCGAGAACGTTACGCTTGAACTCGGTGAGCTCGTCGAGGAAGAGCACTCCGTTGTGCGCGATCGTGATCTCGCCCGGAGAAGCGCCTCTCCCGCCTCCGACGATACCGGCGTCGCTCGCCGAGTGATGCGGAGCCCTGAACGGCCGCTCGAAGCTCAGCGCGGCGCCGTTCCCGTTGCCGGAGACGCTCGCGATCTTCGCGTTCTCGAGCGCCTCCTCCTCGCCGAGGGGAGGCAGGATCGTGGGAAGCCGTTTGGCGAGCATCGTCTTCCCGGAGCCGGGAGGTCCGACCATGATGACGTGATGCCCCCCCGCGGCGGCGATCTGCATCGCCCGCTTCGCCGCGGCCTGCCCCATGATCTGCGCGTAGTCGAGATCGAACCTGCGCGTTTCCGCGCGCCGGCGAGGCGCCGGGCCTCTCGACGGCGCGCGGCGCGCCGCCTTCGAGCACGCGAAGCGCCTCGCGAAGGTCGGCGCAGGGGACGACCTCGATTCCCTTCACCACGGCGGCCTCGGCTCCGTTCGCCTCGGGAACAAGCATGCGGCCGCAGCCGCGATCGCGCGCGTAGAGCGCGATCGGGAGCGTTCCCTTGACCCGTTTGAGCCGCCCGTCGAGCGCGAGCTCCCCGAGAATGATCGACTGCGGCGAAACGGCTCCCGAGGTCTGGCCGCTCGCCGCGAGAATGCCGATCGCGATCGGCAGGTCGAAGGCCGCCCCTTGCTTGCGCACGTCGGCGGGCGCGAGGTTCACCGTGATCCGTTTCTGGGGGAGCTTGAAGCCGTTGTTCTTGATTGCCGACGTGACGCGCTCGCGGCTCTCGCGGACGGCCGCGTTCGGAAGCCCGACTATCGTGAATGAAGGAAGTCCCGTGGCGAGATCGATCTCGACCGTAACCCCGAACCCGTCGATCCCCAACACCGCACCGGAACGAATTTCAGCGATCATCCCAAACCTCCCCGCACGTCGTCCCACGATCGCCCGGCGCCCCGCGAGCGCCGCGAGGCGCCCGCCGGAGCGTCACCTAGAACGAGAATTTCGGAATGCCGGGTCTCTTCTTCCCTTTCCGCCGCGTGAGCACCGCCGCCGCGACGATCGGGAGCGCGATGGTCGCGTCGCAGAGGACCGAGACCTGCTTCGCGGACGGCGCGATCTTTCCCCACGAGACCGCTTCGTCGAAGGTGCACCCGCTCAGGCCCCCCCACTGGGGCGGATCGGCGACGAACTGAACGGCGTAGCGGTGCCCTTCGACGCGCCGTCCGAGAATCTGGTTCGTGACCTCCGTCTGCTGGATGAAGTTCTTCGGAGTTCCTCCGCCGACGTAGATCACCATCGTCCGCTTCATCGCGGCGATATCGGCCGTTTCTTCGACGTCGCCGACCATGTCGAAGATCACTCGGGGCGAGCGCCCGGCGAGCCCGATGCCGATCGACGAGTCCCCGATCGCCGGGCAGTACACCGGCACGCCCTTCCGGTACGCCGCGCTCAGAATTCCCTGCTCCCCCTTCGACAGGCGGTTCGCCTCCTTGCCGAGGAGAGAGAGAAACTCCCTCGTCGTGTAGGGCCTCTCCTCGAGCGCTTTCGTCGCCCACTTCCCGATCCGCTTGTCGAGGCTCTGAAATCCCTCTTCGTCCGCGAAGGTGTCGTAGATCCGGTCGACCATCTCATCGCGGAGCTTCGCGTCGTCGACGTTCGGGCGTGCCGAGGTAGTGGTAGCTCCCCGCTGTCTCGTAAAAATCGTGGTAGAGATTGGCCCCCGTGGACGCGATCACGTCGATGAACCGGTGCTCGATGAGCGTCACGAGCACCTTGCGCATGCCCGCCGGCACCATCGCCCCGGCGAGACCGAGCATGACGATGATGTCGTCGTCGAGCGCCTCGGCCCAGATGCGCGCCGCCTGCGCGAGCCCCCTCGCCTGGAAGCTGCACCCTTCGAGACCCTCGAGAAGCTCGTCGCACGTCATACCGGCCTTGAGCTCGATCGGCCGCGTCGGATGGGTGAGGTACTTACGCTTCACGGTGCAACTCCTTCCTGATGTGTCTCGAAATCGCCTCGTAGACGATCTTCGCCGCGATGAAATTGGACGTTTCGTCGTGCTCCACGGGCGCGAGCTCGACCGCGTCCATCGCCACGACGCGCTTGTTCTCGAAAACGAACGAGAGGAGATCCATCAGCTCGTCCCACTGGAGCCCGCCGGGCTCGGGAGTGCCGACGGCGCGGAGAATCGAGGGATCGACCGCGTCGAAATCGATCGAAAGGTACACGGGATCGGGAAGCCGCCGGATCGCCTCCCACGCGCCCTCGCTCCACCACCCGAAGACCCTCGTTCCGTCGCAGCCGCGCAGAAAATCGCGCTCCTCGCTCGAGTAGCTCCGCACGCCGATCTGGACGAGCTTCCCGAACGGGAGCGAATTCCGCGCCGCGCACGCGTGGCTCTCCTTCTCGCCGAGGTACTGCGCGCGCATGTCGGCGTGGGCGTCGAGCCACACGATGCCGAGCGATTCGTAGCCGAGACCTTCGAGAATCCACGGAGTGATCGAGTGCTCGCCGCCGAGAAAGCAGGGAAACGTCTCGCGAAAGTACTCGCGATGAGCGCGCACGAACGAAACGAGATCGTCCTTGCACGCGATCTTCTCCCGCAGGGTGACGATCCCCGTTTTCTCGAGATCGAGGTCGAGCGCGGAGTTGTAGAATTCGATCTGCATCGAGGCGTCGAGGATCGCCTGGGGAGCCCGGGCCGTTCCCCTCCCGTACGAGGCGCTCCATTCGACGGGAACAGGGATCACGGCGACGCGATCCCTGTCCGCTCCCGAAACTTCCGTGCCGAGAAAATCGAACGTCCGTTCCATCACCGGCTCTTGTAGCTGCAGAACACCGCCGCGGCGACGACGGTGGTCCACATGCCGTCCTTGCCGAACGCCGTCTGCGTGATGTTCGTCGTGCGGACGATCTGCCCCGCGATCTTCCATTCCTGTTTCCGCTCGTTCCACGCTCTCGTGAGATCGATCTCGATGCCGAGGGTCGAGGCGAGCATCGTCGCGGCGAGATCCTCGGTGTAATCGCCGAGCTCCTCCTGCCTCTTTCCGAACGCGTGGTGCTCGGAGATGTATCCGTACCGCTTCCGGTCGGTCGGTATCGCGACGCCGATCGCGGAGCCGACGAGGCGGCTCTGCTCGTCCGTGTGGTTCGTGCTCAGCACGCAGTACACGATCTCCCCCGGATGGAGCATCGAGGCGCCTCTCTTGCGCGGAATCAAAACGCAATGAGGCGGAAAGATGCTCGAAACATGGACGAGGTTGAACTGCGACAATCCCGCGGCTCTCAGCGCGAGCTCGAAGCTCGTGAGCTTCTCCTTGTGCCTCCCGCCGCCGCGCGTCAGGAATATCTTGTCGGGGACCTTTCCCTCCACGGAGTACCTCTTTTCGAAATGACGCGATGACTGTGTGCGGTTCCGCCGTGACGCCGAACCGCCGCTTTCCGCCGATTGATTCGGTTCGAGTGCATTATGACCGAGGCACGGGCGTTGTCAACGCCAAAATAAAACGGGAACGGCCGATGCCGTTCCCGTTCATTAGCACTCTCAAACTACGATATCAAGAAGACGTGCTATTTCTTGGCTTTCTTGCGAACTTTGCGCTTCGCTTTTGCCTTCACTGCCTTCTTCGCCTTGGCTTTGCCCTTAGCTTTCTTCTTGGGCTTCGCTTTGGTCTTGGCTTTCTTCTTGGCTTTTGGCATTTCTCCCACTCCTTTGTGAAAGTTGAAAGCCCGCCATCGCCTCTATTGCATGCGTTACCTTGTTCAACCGGGACCTTGTGATGTCGCGCAACGCATGCACCGAATTAATTGTGCACATGTTATTCACTGGAGAAAAAATGTGTCAAGACTTTTTAAAATTATTTGAAAAATAATTTTCGCCGACGCGCGCGCGAGCGAGATGAACACGCGAGCGCGCGCGACGTCGCATGACGCCGATTCGAAACGGCGCGACCCGCATTGACACGCGCCCTCCGCGTTGTTATATATAGTCCGACTGTCTCGCGCGCGGCGCGCGAGCAACGAACGGAGCGTTGAAAATGCGGCACGAAACGGTATTCACGCGGAGCGACGACTCGCTCATCGCTTTTCTCGCGGAGCGTCTCCGCGGTGTATTCGCGCGGGGCGACCGCGTGGCGATCAAGCTCCACATGGGAGAACCGGGCAACACCTACTTCATCGCCGCGCCGTTCGCGAAACGCGTCGCCGATTGCGTCGCCGCTCTCGGCGCGAAGCCGTTCATCTTCGATTCGCCGGTCATGTACTCGAGCCCGCGCAACGACGAGCGCCGCTATCTCGGCGCGGCGGCCGCGCACGGCTACTCGAAGAAGGAGCTCGGGTGCCCCGTCGTCGTCTCGAACGGGAGCGTCTCCGCGAAGGGTTCGCACCTGACGTACCGGATCTGCAAGGACCTGCTCAAGGCGGACGGCGTGCTCCTCCTCACGCACGTCAAGGGACACGTCGCGTGCGGCATGGGCGGCGCCGTCAAGAACGTCGGCATGGGATGCGTGGCGAAGGAAACGAAAGGCGCGATCCACGAGGGGGGCGAGCCGGTCTACACGGAGGGATGCACTCGATGCGGCGCCTGCGTCGAGAACTGTCCGACGGGGAACGTCGCGCTCGATCCGGCGGGCCCGCGCTTCGGCGTCACCTGGTGCCCGGGCTGCAGCAACTGCGTCCTCGTCTGCCCGGCGCAGTGCATCCGGCCGCGCGTCGCGACGTTCGACGAGCTGCTCGCCGAAGCCGCCGCGATCGCGCACGGGAGATTCAAGAAGCGCTACTCCGTGAACGTTCTCAAGAACATTTCGAAATTCTGCGACTGCATGTCGAACCCGGGCCCCCTCATAGCGAAGGACATCGGCTTCGTGTGCGCCGACGACATGGTTGCGGCGGACGCCGCCACGCTCGAGGTGATCGCGAAGGAGACGGGACACGAAGATCTCTTCGCCGAGCAGCACAAGCACTCCCCCTGGGGACACGTGCGGGCCGCGGCGCGATTCAGCGGCACGGATACCGCCGTCGCCGTGAAGGAGATCTGACATGGGGGATCATGCGTTCGTTTTTGCGCTGCAGGGCGCGGGATTCAAGGGTGTTCTGGACGTCATCGCCGGAAATTCGATCCTCCTTCTCTTTTCCGTGATCGGGCTCGGATACCTCATCGGAAACATCAGAATCTTCGGCTTCAAGCTCGGCGTGGCCGCCGTCCTCTTCGTCGGGATGGCCTTCAGCGCCCTCGACGGGCGTCTCACTCTGCCCGATCATATCTATGTCATAGGACTCGTGCTCTTCGTGTATGCCATCGGGCTCCAATCCGGCCCCGGTTTTTTCGCCTCGTTCCGCAAGCGGGGTCTTCGGCTCAATATTTTCGCCGTCGCCGTTCTCTGCGCGGGAGCCGCGCTCGCCATGATCCTCAAGAGCGTCATGGGACTCTCGGCGCCGAGCGTCGCCGGACTTTTTTGCGGCGCCCTCACCAACACCCCCGCCCTCGCCGCGACGATCGAAACGATCGAGAACATGAAAGGCGCGCTTCCCCCCGAGGCGATGACGCTCTACCTCGGAAGCCCCGTCGTCACCTACGGGCTCGCGTACCCCTTCGGCGTGCTCGGCGTCATTCTCTGGTTCTTCATCTTCATCAAGCTCTTCAGGATCGATTTCGCCAAGGAAGAGGCGGAACGCCTCGAGGAGTCGGGCACGGGCACCATCGTCAGCAGAACGCTCAGAATAACGAACCCGGCCATCGACGGCAAGACGGTCGCGGAAGCGCTTGTCGCGCTCGGCGAGCCCGGATTCGTACTGAGTCGCATTCAGCAGGGAGATACGATCGCGGTTGTTCTCCCCGACACGATCCTCGCGCTCGGAAACCTCATCGTTGCGGTCGGCAGTCCCGCCACGATCGAGCGGGCTCGCATCATCTTCGGCGAGCTGAGCGCCGAGTCTCTTCCCGAAACGGCCGGGAACGTCTCCTATCGGCGCATCTTCGTCTCGAACCGACACGTGATCGGCAAAACGCTCCGCGAGCTCGATCTTCACAAGCTCTTCGACGCGACGATCACGAGGCTCCGGCGCGGCGACGTCGATTTCGTCCCGTTTCCCGACACGATCCTCGAATCGGGGGACCGCATCCGCGTCGTCGCCCGCCGCGACAATCTCGAGGCTATCTCGCGGTACTTCGGCGATTCGATCCGCTCGATCTCGGAGACCGATTTTCTCTCGCTCTCTCTCGGCGTCGTTCTCGGAGTGCTCCTCGGGATGATCGCGTTCCCGCTCCCGAATGGAATGGTCTTCCGCCTCGGCTTCGCGGGAGGGCCGCTCATCGTCGGTCTCGTCCTCGGCAAGCTGCACCGGACCGGGCCGATCATCTGGGGGCTGCCGTACACGGCAAACCTCGTGCTGCGCCAGATCGGTCTCGTTTTCTTTCTCGCGGCGATCGGAACGAAGGCGGGTCCGGGGTTCGGCGCGACATTCAAGTCAGGCGGTTGGGGGCTCATCGCAGCCGGGGCTCTCATCACGAGCCTCGTCGCGGTAACGACGATACTGGCCGGGTACAAGTTCCTGAAGCTCCCGATGTCGGCCGTCATGGGCGTCGTCTCGGGAATGCACACGCAGCCCGCCTGCCTCGCCTACGCGAATCAGCAGGCGCCGAACGAGCTCCCGAACATCTGGTACGCCGCGGTCTACCCCGCTTCCATGATCGCGAAGATAATCCTCGCGCAGATCATCGTCTCGTTCCTTCTCGTATCCTGAAGCCGCCGTTGACAGGGCGCGCGTTTTGCGGTATCATGGACGGCATGAAGAAGCTCATCGCGCTCGCCGCCGCCGTTATCGTCCTCTCTCCGTGCCTCGCGCGGGCGATAGACGTGTACGTGCAGGCGGAGAGCTTCACGAGCTCGAGCAACATCAGCTACGAGAACATCCGCGCCTACGAGACCGTACTCCTCGGCCTCGACTATCCCGGCGAATGGGCCGAGTTTCAGGTTCCGGCCTCCGGGTTCGGGACATACCTGCTCTCGATGCGCTGCTGGGGCAATCTGGGCTCGCCGTACCTGTTTCATCTCGTCACAAAACCGGTCGCGGGGGAGGAACCTCAGACGATCGCCCTGAGCTTCGCCGGCAAAGGGTACTGCGGCAGTTGAGGCACTTCCATACTGGTCTTCGGTGGAGACCTCGTCAGAATCTTCGAATCGCCCCTCACCTTCAGGCTCGTATTCGTATCGGGAGACATCAACGCGTGGATCGACTGGTTCGACTTCGCGTCGGTGAACGCGACCGAGGGTCGATCCTGGGGAGCGATCAAGAGCCTGTTCCGCTAGATTCGCGGCCCGCCGGCCTGCCGCTTCAGAATTCGATCGAGGAATAGAGCGAGTACATATCCGTCCCGGATTCCGTCCTATCGGGAGCTGTCTCCGTGTAATCGATTCGTTCATACCGGAGCCTGACGGAACCGATCTTCTCGAGCTCGCAGCGAAGTTCCCCGACGATCCCCTTCCGGGACGAGCGTGACGGGGAGATCTCGCCGTCGCGCCATGTTCTCTTCTCGAGCCAGCCGAGACCGGCGACGAGATTCCTCCCGAGACCGATATCGACCGAAACACCGGAAAGAGAGATCTGCTTCCGCTCCGTCTCGGACGGGGCGAGGTCCGCTTCGCGCAGCCTCTTGTGGAAGAGAGAGAGCGACATGCGATCGCCGGGCAACGGCATCCGCGCCGACAGCGCGGATGCCCTCGGTGTTTTCCTCGTACGAGAGGGCGGAGTACGGCGTCGAAAATCCGCGCGCGAGGCGCAGGTAATCCACACGGAGAGACGCGCCCGGCTTCTTTTCCACGACGATTCCCCCGTATCCGCCTCCCCCCCTGCGCGACACGTCGGCAAGTCCGCCCGCCGTCACGACGCCGCGCTCCCTGGTGTCGTTCCACGCGAGGATCTCGCCCCGCAGGCGCGCGTACCGCACGATCGGCGCCTCCGCCGTGAAACTCAGCGTCCGCGTGTCGGTCCACGGATCCGCGGCGAAATACCCGAGCGCGGAGAAATCGACCGAGCGCCTGTTTTCGAAGCTCGCGATCGCGTGCGCCGCCGCCTTCCAGAACGACCCCGTCCGCCGATCGAGGCGCTGCCACCTCAGCTCGGCGCCCGCGATCTCCCTGGAATATCGCGCCCGCTCCGTTCCACCGAAACTGTGCGCCAGGTAACTCGTTTCGATCGCCCGCCGCGGGATCGCGTAGAACAGGCGCACCTCGAGATCGGCCGCGCCATATGAAGCGAGCGCCCCCTCGAAGGTCAGATCGGGCCCGAGCTCCTCGAGGCTCTCGACGATGAGCGCCCCCGCGGCCGGGCCGCCGCATCCGCAGCCGGCGTCTCCCCCGACGCGCGGGCTGTCGTCCCAGTCCCAGCGCATGAGGGTCAGCGGCGTCATGGAGATATCGTAGTATCCGATTCTCGCGCGGAAACGCCGCGGCCTCGAACTCGGCGAACGCGCTCCCCCACTCCGAGCCGAGGTATTCCGGGCCTGAAGCGAGGATCTTCTTCCCTTCGTTGGAGACCCTGAGAAGCCCCCCCGCGCGAAGACCCTTCGCGAGCCTCATCGACGCTTCGACCTCGAGCCGGTACTGAACGGTCCGCCGCGGACTGACCGGTTCACCGTAGAGCCCCGTCGCGTCCGCCCCGTGCGCGTCGACGGCGAGCAACCGGATCCGCTGGAGCCCGTGACAGGAGAAGACCCTTCCCTCCTCCCATGAGCCGGCTTCTTTCGGCACGCCGGGCGCGCCCCGCGGTTCCTCGCTCCTCGCGACAGGGATCTCCCCCTGCCGCAGCATCTCCTCCATCGCCGCGCCCGTATCTCCTTCGGGATCGAATCGCACGCCGAGAACGGCGCCTCCCTTTCCGACAAGGCACAGCGTGAACGTCTCGAACGGTATACCGTAGCTCGCGGCCACCATCCCTCCCGCGTCATGAGCCTGGGGAAAGGTGATGCCGTTCGACTCGATCACCCCGCGCGCCGCGAGCCGGTCGCGGTCGTCGCCGTTGATCCCGAAGACGGCGATATCCTCGCCGCCGTATATTCGATGGAAACGCTCGCAGCCGAGGAGCGATTCGACGCAGTGGAGACAGCTCGATCGCCAGAAAACGACGAACGTGTACTCGTGTTTCGAAAAGAGCTCGCCCGACAGCGCGCTCCCCGCGCCGTCCACGAGCGGAAGGTCGAAAGGGGGCGCCGTCTGACCCGGATCGATCGCGAGCGCCGACGATCCCGCGAACATGCTCGCTGCGAGCGCGATCGCCGCCACCAGGCGAAGCCGTGCGTTCATGAACGTCGCCTCCTTGTTCCGTTCCATATTGAAGGTTGCGCGCGGCCCGATTATATTCGCGCCTTCGAGGCTCGCAAACACATTTTGCGGGAGAACCGGACGGTATTCCTTGACAATGCCGTCATATTATTATATGAGTATATAGGAATATGAAAAAGGGCGGTCCGATGACGTTCGATGCCGAATCCATGCCGTTCGAACTCGTGGCGCGGCGCCTCAAGGCGCTCGCCGACGCGTCCCGCCTCTCCGTGCTGCGGCGTCTCTGCGCCGGCGAGAAGTGCGTGACGGAGCTCGTCGACGAAACGGGTCTCGGCCAGGCGAACGTCTCGAAACACCTGCGCATTCTGCTCGGAGAGGGATTCGTGCTCGCCCGCAGGGACCGCCGCAACGTGTTCTATCGTCTCTCGAACGGGATGAGCGAGGAGATATGCGCGATCATCTGCAGGTCGATACAGGAAAGGGCGGCGGACGAGAAGCGCGCGCTCGCCCGCTATCTGAACCGGAAACGCGCGCGAAAGGCCGATTGAAACACATGATCAAGGTTCTGATATTTCTCGCGGTATGGATCGTCGTCATGAAGCTCGTCCTCCCCCGGCTCGGCGTGCCCACCTGAATGTCGCAGACGTGCGGGACCGGGGACCGGTCCGAGAAGAACGAGCACGAAACAGACGCCGAAACAAGGAAGTGAGCCCGATGCCCATATTCGAATACGAATGCGAAAAATGCGGCAGGCTCTTCGAGGAGCTCGTCATGAGCGCGGCCCAGGAGGTCGCGTGCCCCTCGTGCGGTTCCGCCGACATCGAGAAGCTCATCTCCCGGATCGCGAAAACATGCGGCGGGTGCGCCTCGTCGGGAGGCGCTTCCTGCGGCCCCACCTGAGGAGGCTGCTGAAGCGGCGGTCGGCCGCATGCGGAAACACGAAGCCCGGGAGAACGGCGATTCTCCCGGGCTTCTATTTTTGGTAGCCCCTAGGGGAGTCGAACCCCTGATTCTTGGCTGAGAACCAAGCGTCCTGACCACTAGACTAAGGGGCCACCCTGTCGTTCTGGCTGGGGAGGAAGGAGTCGAACCCTCATTAACTGATCCAGAGTCAGGTGTCCTGCCATTAGACCACTCCCCAATAGCTTAGAGAAATTAAGAAATACGCCGCAAGAAATCAACCCCTCTTTTTCGCGCCCGGATCCGGCATCCCTCCCGCGGGAGGGCCGCGCCGCCCCGCCGGGCGGCGGATCGGCGCCTACGATCCGGGAATACCCTTCGCGCCGAGCGCCGAAACCGAGCGAAGCCGCTCGATCGTTTTGGCCTTTCCAAGTAGAACGATGACCCAGAAGATATCCGGCGACACCGTCTTGCCGGTAAGGGCGACCCGGCTCGGATGGATGAGCTCTCCCGCCTCGATCGTGAGGCGGTCGGCGAGGCCCCGGAGCGTTTCCTCGACCGAAGCGCGATCGAAATACTGGAGCTTCTCGAATTCGTCGGCGAGCGCCGAGAGCCGCGAGGAAGCTTCCTTCGTCATGAGATGGTTGCTCACCGCCGCTTCGTCCCGCGTGTAATCGTCCCGGTAGAAATAGCCCATGAGATCGGGAACGTCCTTGAGAAGCTTGAGCCTGTTTCCCAGGGTCTCGATGATGAGCGCGAGGCGCGGGATCTCTCGCGCATAGGCGCGGCTTCCCGCGTCGGGCGCCTCGGCCCGCACCGGTTCCTTCCCCGGCACGAGCTTGAGATCGACGGGACGGGAAAGATCGACTTCGAACGACGGCGGCACAAGCCCTTCCTCCTCGAGAACGCCGTACACGAGCTCCGCCTTCGCCGCCGGAGGCAGCGTCTTGAAATGCTCCGCGTTGATCCATTCCATCTTGGCGAGATCGAAAACAGCCGGGTTGCTCGAAACCCTCTTGAGAGAGAAAGCCTCCACGAGCGCCTTGAGGGTGAAGAGCTCGCGCGTGCCGTCGAGCGACCAGCCGAGGAGCGCGAGGTAGTTGACCATCGCCTCGCTCAGGTAGTGCTGTTCGCGGTACGAATCGACCGAGGTCGCGCCGTGGCGCTTGCTGAGCCTCGTCTTGTCGTGACCGAGAATCATCGGAAGGTGCGCGAACTTAGGCGCACGGTATCCGAGCGCGTTGAAGAGATGCACCTGCCGCGGCGTATTGGAGATATGATCGTCGCCGCGGATCACGTGGCTGATCTTCATATGGCCGTCGTCGACGACGACGGCGTAGTTGTAGGTCGGCCGTCCGTCGCTCTTTGATGAGGACGAAATCGTCGAGATCCGCGTTCGCGAAGGTGAAATCGCCCCTGACGACGTCGCGGAAACGCACGTCCCCTTCGAGGGGCATCCTGAACCTGACGACGAACGGAAGGCCGCGCGCGAGCTTCTCGTCGATCTCGGACGGATTCAGATCGCGGCACGTGAGCGTGTACTTCGGGGGAAGCTTCTTCGCCTCCTGCTCGACCCGCGCCGCGTCGAGCTCCCCGGTCGTGCAGAAGCAGCGGTAGACTTTTCCCTCGCGCATGAGCCGCTCGATTTCGGAATGGTAGAGAACGCCGCGCGCCGATTGCACGTACGGCCCATACTCGCCGCCGACGTCGGGGCCCTCGTCCCATTCGAGCCCGAGCCACCTGAGTCCGCGCAGGATGCCCTCGTACGACTCGCGCGTCGAACGCGCCGCGTCGGTATCCTCGATGCGGAGCACGAAGACGCCCTGATTCCTGCGGGCGTAGAGGAAGTTGTAGAGCGCGGTCCGCGCCCCGCCGACGTGGAGATGCCCCGTCGGGCTCGGCGCGAAACGCACCCGGATCGTATCGTCGTTCTTTTCGATCAGACTCATCGCACTCCCGTCGCGAAGCGGCTACCGGTCGATCCGTATCCTGTCGATGAGCGTTCCATATTCGACGCCGAACGCATCCCGGCTCGCCTGATCGAGCGTTTTGCCTTCACCGAGCCGGTCGAGGAAGGAGAGGACCTTCTCCATCGAATGATCCTCGAGAAGGTTCTCGAGCATCCGGCAGGCGGAATAGTACGCGATCCGCGAATCCCCGCGGTTCGTTCCCTCGGCGATCGCGCGTTCGATCGCATCGGGGGAGGGATTCATGTTTCGCCCTTCGTACTGGAACTCGGGCTGCTGGATCCTGAGAATCTCCATTTCGCCGGCGATACGCACGGCGAGAGCCTCCTTGAGCCAGTATGGAGACGTCCCCCCCGACCGGCGATCGATCGCGACCTGCGCGATGCGATTGACGATGCCCTGCTCGCCGATCATGCGTTTGATCATGATGTCGAAGGGCTCGAAGATAATCGTGTCTCCCTTGACGAAACCGTAGTACCACCATTCCTTGCGCGTCATGAGAAGATATTCGTCGAGGTCGGCCGTTCCGATGAGGACGATCTTCCCGGCGGCGGGACGACCGATCTCCTTCGTGACCTTCTCGTAGCCTGTCTTGGCGAAACCGAACACTCTCACCGCGACGTATCGACCGACCTCGGAGGCGGGATAGCGAACCTCGATCTGCGCGTTCGCCATGACGCCTCCGTTGACGACGTGGTACTCGTCGACGGTGAGATGATATCCCTCGATGGGAGCGAGAAGGGAATCGGGCACACGGAACGCTTCCTGGCTCTCCTTCGTTGTCCTTCGCGCCCTTTCCGCAGCCGAAAACGACGAGGAGCGCGCTCAGCGCCGCGACCAGGCTCACCTTTCGCATCATGATCCTTTCTTCGGGCGTTCGCCCGATGCGCGCGAGGGTTCCGACCTCGCGCGAACCTCCGTGCCGACCTTTTCGATGAGAAGCCCTCGTTCCTTTTCCCGCAGCTTCAGGAATTCCTTGCAGCCGGCCCGATTCTCGTCGAGCCAGATCTTCGCGAACGCGCCGCTCTCGATTCGATCGTAGAGCTCTTCCATTTTCTTCTCGACGTCGTCCCCGATGAGATCCTCGCCGAACGCGAGGCTTCCGTATGCGGCCGTGCCGCTGATGACGTCCCGCATGCCCGAGAGGCCGAGACGGGAAAAAAGATCGACGATGATCTTCACCTCGTGAAAGCACTCGAAATACGCGACCTCGGGGCTGTGCCCCTTCTTCACGAGCACGTCGAAGGCGCGCTTCATGAGGGCGCTTACGCCGCCGCAGAGCACGGCCTGCTCGCCGAAGATATCGCTCACGGCCTCTTCCCGGAAGCTCGTTTCGTACGCGCCGACCCGGAGACACCCGAGCGCCCCCGCGACGGCGAGCGCGATTCTCTTCGCGTCGCCCGACGCGTCGTGCCCGATACCGACGAAGCACGGAAGTCCGGTTCCTTCGAGGTACGTCTCGCGGAGCTTCCCTCCCTGCCCTTTCGGCGCGACGAGGAGCAGATCGAATTTCTCTCCCTCGATCCCGCCGAAAGCGACGGAAAAACCGTGCGCGAAGCACAGGGCGGCGCCGGGCCTGAGAGCGTCCCGGATTTCATTGTCGTAGATCTCTCCCTGGACCTCGTCCGGGAGCAGCATCATGAGAATATCCGCCCGCCGGGCCGCTTCGGCGACGGCCATGACCGCAAATCCGTCATCCTGCGCGCGCATCCAGCCGCGCCCCCCATCCCGGGCGCCGACGATGACGGCGCAGCCGCTATCGCGGAGATTCAGCGCCTGCGGACGTCCCTGGTTGCCGTATCCGGCGACGGCTAACGTCTTCCCCGAGAGGACGCCGCGGTCGGCATCTCTTTCCATATATATATTCATGCGACGCTCCGTTTGCATCTCTCGAATAAGTAACTATTTATAACAGAATGGAGAAACCGTGGCAAGGCCCTTGTCGAAAAGGAGCCGAGGATCGCCAGACCGGAGCGCTGTCGGCCGGGGCGCCGAGCTTTTCCATTGACAGGGGCGATTTTTCGCCTTAATTTGGTGCGGACGTGGCGGTGTAGCTCAGCTGGTAGAGCAGGAGAATCATAATCTCTGTGTCCGGGGTTCGAGTCCCTGCACCGCCACCAGATTTATATTCAGACCCTTACGCTCCACATCTCAAAGTCCGCATTAAGATGAGCTGCATCGAAAAGGTCAGGGATTACGTCCGCGCCCGCGGGATGATCGCGCCCGGCACACGGGTGCTTGCGGCGGTTTCGGGCGGATCCGATTCGATGGCGCTCATGACGATACTTTCGGAGCTTTCGGCCGAAATGCGCATCGAGCTCGCTGCGGCTCATTTCGACCACGGAATCCGTGCCGAGGCGGGCCGCGAGCGCGCGCTCGTCCGGCGCGCGGCGGGCAAGCTTGAAATTCCCCTGTTTTTCGGCTCGGGAGACGTTCCCGCCGAGGCGCGCCGCACGAAGAAAGGGATCGAGGAAACGGCGAGACTCCTCAGATACCGTTTTCTCGAAGAGACGGCGCGCGCCTGGGACGCCGGCTCCGTCGCGCTCGGACACAACCGGGACGACCAGGTCGAAACGATACTCCATCACATCATCAGGGGCTCGGGATGGCGGGGCCTCCAGGGAATCCCCCCGCGGCGAGGGATCTTCGTGAGACCGCTCCTCGCGTGCAGCCGCGCGGAGCTCAAAGCGCACGTCAGGAGCCGCCGTGTCCCCTACGCGCTCGACCGGAGCAACCTCGACAACCGGTTCCTCCGCAACAGAATCAGAAACCGGCTCCTCCCCTATCTGGAAAGGGACTACAACCCCGCGGCGGCGGAAGCGCTGCTCCGTCTCGGGGAGAATCTCGCCGAGGGATGGGAGGCGCTCGAGAAGCCGCTTCACAAGCTCGTTCCTCGCGCGCGCGCGCGGGAGAGAGGTCGCTCTTCCGATCGCGAGAATCTCCGGTCTCACCGATTTCCAGCTCTACCTCCTCGTCGATCTCGTGCTGCGCGAGCGCTTCGGCGTGCTCCAGGACGTCGAGAGAACGCACTTCGACGCGGCCAAGCGCCTCATCCGTTCGGGACGCTCGGGCAAAGCGGTTCATTTCCCGCACGGGATCGTCGCCCGGCTCGAGCACGGGAACCTGGCGGTGTCGAGAAGCGGCGCTCCCCCCGCGGCCGCCGGCGAGGTGATCATCGCCGGTCCCGGCACGTATCCGCTCCCCTGGTGGAATCTCTCGGCGGCGGTCGAGAGAGTGAACGCGCGACGCGTCGATCCGAAGGGAGGCGCCGCGGAGGCCTGTTTCGCGGGCGTCGCCTTTCCCGTGCGCGTCAGGGGAAAGAGGCCGGGCGACCGCTTCGTCCCGTTCGGCATGAAGGGCGGAAAGAAGCTGAGCGACATGTTTATCGATCGAAAGGTGCCGCTCTCGCGGCGCGGCGCGATCCCCGTGTTCGAGGACGCCCTGGGCGTATTCTGGGTCCCGGGAGTCGCGGCGGCCGAGCGGACGAGGATCGTCCCCGAAACGCGGGGAGCGCTGCGCATAAAACTTTTTAAGGGTTCCGGCAAAAAGTGATGGCCGCGCGAGGCGGTTGTGATACACTTCGCTGATGAAGGCGGGTATCTTCGGTGGATTGCGTACGGAAAGGCCGCGCTGTGCAAATCGGCAGGGTGCTCATAACGCGGGAAGAGATCGAGACGCGCGTCCGCGAGATCGGGGGCCAGATCTCCGCGGATTACGCGGACAAGAATCCCGTTCTCATCAGCCTCCTCAAGGGAGGCTTTATTTTTCTCGCCGATCTCGTCCGTTCTATCACGATTCCCCATGAAGTCGACTTCATCACCGTCCACAGCTATCGCGACGGAATCACGAGAAGCGAACGGGTCGAGATACTGAGCGATCTCAAACGGAGCGTGAGCGATCGCGACGTCATCATCATCGAAGGGATCGTCGACACCGGCCACACGCTCTCGTTTCTCGGGCGGATGCTCGAAGACCGCCTCGTGCGCAGCCTGCGCGTCTGCACGCTCCTCGACAAACCTTCGTGCCGGGAAATCAAGGTGCCCGTCGATTACGTCGGATTCAAGGTACCCGACGTTTTCGTCGTCGGTTACGGTCTCGATTTTATGGAGCGATTCCGGAATCTCGCCTACATCGCCGAGCTCACGAGCGCGCCGGTCGAGCCGGAAGGGAAGGAATCGGGCACGGCCGCCGGAGCGAAATAGAATCCCTGTTGTGGACAAAATCCGGGTTTTTCGTTATTTTCCGGATTGAACCGGAAACGGATCGATATGGCGCAAAACCGTCAGAATAAGAACAAATCACGCAAGGAACAGCAGATGCAGAAAAAATGGCCTCCTTCCAGCCCCCTGCCGGGCCCCCAGCGGACGTCCCGATCGATGGCGCTCTGGGTCATGGTGCTCATCATCATGTTCATGGCGTACCTCATGTTCAACACGAACAAGGAACGGGAATGGACGCTCACCTACACCCAGTTCGTCAAGCAGATCGAGAAAGGCAACGTGTCTCGCCTGAAAATCAAGGGGCTCGAGCTCAAGGGCAAGCTCGTCAGCGAGATCGTGATCCCCATGGGGGACGGTGACGCCACCATCTCGAGCTTCCGCGTCATTCTCCCGGCCGAAGACAAGGACCTGCCGGACAAGATCTGGGCGAAGAATCCCGACGCCCAGATCGAGGCGGAATTCCCGGGAGGCAGCGCCTGGACGAAGGCGCTCTTCGCGGCGCTCCCCCTCCTCGCGCTCTTCGTTCTCTGGATCGTCCTCATGCGCCAGATGCAGTCCGGAGGCAACAAGGCGTTTTCGTTCGGCAAGAGCAAGGCGAAGATGATCGACGCCGGCCTGCCTCGCGTGACCTTCGCCGACGTCGCCGGCGCCGACGAAGCGAAGGAGGAGCTCCAGGAAATCATCGAATTCCTGCGCGAGCCGAAGAAATTCCAGAAGCTCGGGGGGCGGATTCCGAAGGGAGTCATCCTCCTCGGACCGCCCGGCACCGGCAAGACCCTTCTCGCGAAGGCGGTCGCCGGAGAGGCGGGCGTGCCGTTCTTCAGCATGAGCGGTTCCGATTTCGTCGAGATGTTCGTGGGCGTCGGCGCGAGCCGCGTGCGCGACCTGTTCGACAAGGGCAAGAAGCACGCGCCGTGCATTCTCTTCATCGACGAGCTCGACGCGGTGGGCCGCCACCGCGGCGCGGGGCTCGGCGGCGGACACGACGAGCGCGAGCAGACGCTGAACCAGCTCCTCGTCGAGATGGACGGTTTCGAGACGAACGAGGGAGTCATTCTCCTCGCCGCGACGAACAGACCGGACGTGCTCGATCCGGCGCTGCTGCGGCCCGGGCGCTTCGACCGGCGCATCGTCGTCGACATGCCCGATCTGAGGGGACGTCTCGGCATATTCAAGGTGCACACGCGCAAGGTGCCGCTCGCCGACGACGTCGATCTCGACACGCTCGCGCGCGGAACGCCCGGCTTCTCGGGCGCCGACATCGCCAATATGGTCAACGAGGCGGCGCTCCTCGCCGCGCGGCGCGACCGTGACAAGGTCATGATGGAGGATTTCGACGAGTCGAAGGACAAGGTCATGCTCGGGCCCGAGCGCAAGAGCCACATCATGAAAGAGGACGAGCGGCGGATGAGCGCGTACCACGAGGCGGGACACGCCGTCGTCGGCATGCACCTCGAGCACGCCGATCCGCTCCACAAGGTGAGCATCATACCGCGGGGAAGAACGGGCGGGGTCACTTCGTTTCTTCCGACGGACGACCGGCACGAGGTCTCGCGGGAGTGGTGCATCGATTTCATCACGATATCGCTCGGCGGACGCGTCGCCGAGGAGCTCGTTCTCAACCGGATCGGGACGGGGGCGCAGGAGGACATCAAGCAGGCCTCGCGCCTCGTCCGCAAAATGGTCATGCAGTGGGGCATGAGCAGCAAAATGGGACCGATCGCATACGGCGACCATGACGAGCAGATCTTCCTCGGCAAGGAGATCGCCGTGCGGCGCGACTACAGCGAAGACACGGCGCGCGAGATCGACAACGAGGTGCGCACGCTCATGAGCGAATGCCACGAGCGGGCCCGGCACCTTCTCGCGGAGCACAAGGAGGATCTCCACAAGGTCGCCGCCGCGCTCCTCGAACGGGAATCGCTCGACGCGGAGGATATCAAGATCCTGCTCAACGACGGGATCCTGCCGCCGCTCAAGAAGAATTCGGCGAATAACGGCGGCGCGGCGAAACCCGCCGCTGACGCCGGGGAGCCGGGCGGACAGGCCCTCGCGTAGCTCCCGGCGCGGAACGATCCCACGGCATCCTGCCCGGGCACGTAGTGAAATATGCGCTATCCCCTTCGTTTGATATCTCCGCGGCCGAGAGGCGCCCTCGCGCGCGTTCTCGCCGAAGCCGGCGTCGATCCTCACGGCGTCGCGATCGTCGAGCGAAAGGCCGAAACGATCGTCGTGCGCGTCGACCGCGTCGCGGCGCCCGTCGCGAACATCATCAAACAGCAGCTTCTCTCGATGGGCGGCGACGCCGCGGTGCACCGCGACGCCATCACCGGCGGTCCGCCGCAATCGACCGTCTACATCATCGCCGACCGCAACAGGCTCGCGCAACTCCCCGCGAAGCTCGCGCGGCAGCCGTTCGGCCTCGCCGGGCTCGGGGCGGAGATCGAGCGCCTGCTCGGCGTTCTGGAACGGCCCCCCGCGAGGGTGAGCCTCCCGCGCGGCGAAATAGACCTCGCGGCGGGCCCGATCGTGATGGGCGTGCTCAACGTCACGCCGGACAGCTTTTCCGACGGAGGGGCCTTTCTCGATCCCGGCGCCGCGCACGAGCGCGCTCTCGCGATGATCGAGGAGGGCGCGAGCGTCATCGACGTCGGCGGCGAATCGACACGTCCCGGCGCGGCGGAAACGAGCGTCGAGACGGAGCTCGAACGCGTGATGCCGCTTCTCCGCAGGCTCGGCGGCGCGATACCCGTCCCCCTCTCGATCGATACGCGCCGCGCGGCCGTCGCGCGGGCGGCGATCGACGCCGGAGCGGCGATCGTCAACGACGTGAGCGGTCTCCGGCGCGACCCGGCGATGATCGAGACGGTCCGCGATTCCGGAGCGGCCGTCGTCGTCATGCACATGCAGGGAACGCCCGAGACGATGCAGGCGAACCCGAGCTACGCGGACGTTACGGGAGAAATTATCGCCTGGTTCGAAGAACGCACGGCCGAGCTCGTTCGCGCCGGGCTCGATCGCGAGAAGATTATCGTTGACCCGGGATTGGGTTTCGGAAAAAGATTGGAGGACAACCTGGCGATTCTGAACGAGCTCGGAGACTTCGCCGGTCTCGGATTTCCCGTGATGGTCGGCTACTCGAGGAAATCGTTCATCGGAAGAATCACCGATCGCGAGCCGGCCCTGCGGCTTCACGGCGGGTTCGCGGCGCTCGCGAAGTGTCTCGCGGGAGGCGCGGCGTTCGTCCGCGTCCACGACGTCAAGGAAACAGTCGATTTCCTGAAGGTCTGGAAGGCGATAGAAAGCGCGGGGGGCGATCGATGAGCACTTTTCATCTCAACCTGACGATCGACATCCTCGACATCATCATCGTCTCGTTTCTGTTCTACCGGCTCTTTCTCCTCATCAGAGGAACGAGAGCCGCGCAGATGTTCATCGGCCTCTTTATCCTGATCGTCATCTCCTTCGTCGCGCGCTGGCTCAACTTGAACGCGCTGAACTGGCTTCTCTCGAGTCTCAAGACGGTCTGGGTCGTCGCCTTCGTGATCCTCTTTCAGCCGGAGCTGCGGCGCGCCCTGTCGCTCCTCGGCCAGAACCGCATCATCGGCTATTTCCTCAAGGTCGAGGAGTCGAGCACGCTGAGCGAGATCGTCAAGGCGTGCCATCAGCTCACGCAGAACGGCCTCGGCGCGATCATCGTGCTCGAGAAGGATGTCGGCCTGCGGAACTACATCGAGACGGGAACGCCGGTCGACGCCCGCGTTTCGGCGGAGCTCCTCGTCACGATATTCACGACTCCGAGCCCGCTCCACGACGGCGCGGTCATCGTCGAGAAAAACCGCATCGTGGCGGCCGGCTGCATTCTTCCCCTTTCCCAGAATCCCCGCCTCACGAAATCGCTCGGCACAAGGCATCGCGCGGGCCTCGGCTTGAGCGAGGAAACCGACGCGGTCGTCATCATCGCGAGCGAGGAAACGAGAACGATCTCGCTCGCCGTCGGGGGAAAGCTCAAGCGCAAGCTCGACATAAACACGCTCCGCAACGATCTTGCGGGCATGATCGGCATCAAGACCGAGGAAGCGGCTTCCGTCTCCTGACGGCCGATGCAAAAGAGAGGAGTGAAGGCCTCGCCCGTCCCCGCGTCCGCCACCCCGCCGACCGACACTCCTCTTGCTGCCAGGCACGCGCGCTTTCCGGCAGGGCATAATAAATGCCGAACCCCATGCCCTCGATGCGCGGATTTTCAATTGATTGCGCGGGAACGCGTTGCGCGAAGGCGCACCGCCGGGGAGCGGATCGAAACGGCCGTCGCGGCGTGAACGCCGTTGCCGTTTCGCGATCGGCGTTACCGCCGTATCTTGCCGCTCGTGACGAGTTGTTCGACGTACGCGACGACGTCCTGATCGAATTTCTCGCTCTGGTTCTTGAGCTGATCGATGCTCTCCTCGAGAGAAAACGCCCGCCGGTAGGGACGGTCGCTCGTCATGGCGTCGAAGCTGTCTGCGACCGCGACGATGCGCGCGCCGAGCGATATTTCGTTTCCCTTGAGATGATCCGGGTAGCCCTTTCCATCGAGCCGCTCGTGGTGGTGGCGGACGAGGTCGCAGGCCGATTCGAGAAATTTCATATTCTTGATGATGTTGGCGCCCACCTCGGGATGGCTCCGGACAATGTCCCATTCCCGCTCGGTGAGCTCTCCCGGCTTGTTGAGGATTTCCTCGTATACGCCGAGCTTTCCGATGTCGTGGAGCGCCGCGCCGAAGCACACGATCTCCAAGTCGCGCTTCGAGAGCCGCATCTCCTCGGCGATCATGCGCGCATACTCGGCGACGCGGTCCGTATGGCCGCGCGTGTAGGAATCCTTCGCCTCGATCGTCGAAACGAGCACCTTGATCGTCGAGAGGTAGGTCGCCTGCAGCTCCCCGTAGAGACGCGCGTTCTCGAGACCGGTCGCGGCGGACGTGCATATCGACTTGAAGAGGTCGAGCTCGTCGGTGACGTATTCCTGACGGTTCACCTTTCCGCCGATGAACACGATCCCGATGAGCCGCGATTTCACGATGAGCGGATACCCGTATTCGAATCCGAACCGGGTCAGGAAATTCGCCTCTCGTTTCGCGTCTTCCGGGAATCCCTCGTCGCCAAGCCTGACGCATTCGTGTTTGCCGAGGAGGTATTGCGAAAGGGCGATCTCGCGCGAAAGTCTCACCGACTGGAGCACGCTGTTCGATACGCCGCTTCCGCCCGCGTAGGAAAGATACTCGTCCATCTCGTCGAAGGCGTAGAACAGCGCGACGGAGCTCACGCCGAGCTGCCCGATGACGGTGAGGCAGAAGACGCGAATGAGATCCTCGGGATCGCGGAGCCGGTTGAGATCCTGGCTCAAACCCGAAAGGGAACGCATATCGAGAACCTTCTTCTTGAGCTCGCGATTGACCCGGGTGTAATCGGCCTGCCCCCGCTGCACCTCCCCCTCGAGCTGCAGGTTCTGCTCGCAGAGATTCTTTTTGCGGCGCGACTGGGCGAGATAGTTTTCGACCTTGACGAGCATTTCCTTGAGGGAAAACGGCTTCCTGAGATAATCCTGGGCGCCGGCGCGAAGCCCCCTGGCCATCGAATCCTGGACGGAGTTCGCCGAGATCATAATGACGGGCACGTCGCGGTGAACGTCCCTCGCGCGAATCGTATCGCACACTTCGAATCCGTCTTTCTTCGGAAGCGCGACGTCGAGGACGACGAGGTCCGGCTGGAAGCGGTCGTACTTCGCGAGCGCCTCGTCGCCGTCCGAGGCCGACTCGGTCTCGTATCCCTTGTTCCGGAGACATTCGGTGAGTATCTCTATGACGTTCGGGTCGTCATCGACGACCAGTATGCTCCCGTTCACGCTCACGTATCGTTATCCTCCTACGGCGTCCCCACGCCCTGGCGAACCGACTGCGCTATTTCCTTCTCCATGATCCGCGCAAACTGCAGGATAACCTCCCGGTCGTACCGCAGTCCGTAATTCTCCTTGAGCGCGCCGAGCGCTTCGTGCCCCGAGAGCGCGGGCCGGGTCGGCCGTTCGTGAATCATCGCCGCGTAGCTTTCGACGACCGATATGATGCGCGAGCCGAGCGGAATTTCCTTGCCACGGAGACCGTACGGATATCCCTCGCCGTTGAACCGCTCATGATGCGTTCTCACGATGCTGACGACGTGGTCGCCGAACTTCATCCGGGAGAGCATCTCGGCGCCGTCCTCGGGATGCTTCTTGATGATCTCCCATTCTTCCCTCGTAAGATCGCGCGGGCTGCGCAGGATGAGATCGCTCACCTTCACCATGCCCATGTCGCGGAGCACCGTGCCATAGATGAGGTCCTTGAAATGCTCTTCGGAATAATCCATATTCTTCGCGACCATTCCGACATACCGCGAAACGAATTCGGACGTGCCCTTGAGAAGCGTATTTTCCTCGATGATCGATATGAGCGTCTTGACGATGCCGAGCGTGCGCTCGTGCTCCCGGTCGAACATGACGGCGTTATCGTACGCTCCCTGGGCGATATTGACGAGAATGCGGAGAAACTCGAAATCCTCTTCCTTCATGCCCCTGCCGGCGATGCGCTTGCCGAGCAGAACGAGCCCCGAGGTTCCGTCCTTCGTACGGAACGGGCACACATATTCTATCCCTTCCCCCTTGATGATCGCCCTGACACCGTCCTCCATCGCGAAACCGTCCACCGGAATCACGTTGTTCTCTCCCATCACCTTCGCAAAGGCGTCCGCGGGGATCTCGAGCCGCAGGAGCGACTCGGGCTCGAATCCCTTGGACATTATCGGCTTGAACGATTTTCCCTGATTTTCGAGAAACACCGCCGATTCGACGCCTCCCTGGGCGATCGAGGTAAGGAGGAAGATATCGAGCAGCTTCCTGCGGTCCCATATCGCGTTGAAATCGGCGCTGATCGAGAAGAGCGTCTTGAGCTCGAGAATGCGCCGGCGAAGCCGCCGGTTGAGATCGACGACCGTGGCGTCTTCCTTCTTTTGCGGCGCCGCCTCGCCGTGATTCGCCGCCGAAATGCCGCTCCAATCGGACAACCCCTCCGCCACCGGGCCGTTGAAGATCTCGTCTATGATCTCCTCGGCGGCGGCGTCGACGGGCAGGTCCTCGGAAGTGGCCCGGCGCGGAGCCGGGGAATTCACCGGCGGCTCGTCGACGGCGTCGTACGACATGATAATCACGTTCGAATCGACGCCTGCGGAAGCGTTCGCGGACGGCGCGGCGGTCGCGGCGGGCGCTGCGGGAGATGCCGCCGTTTCCTCCGCGACGTTCCGGGCACCGGAGGCCGCCGGCGCCGCGTTCGGCGTACTCGCCGCCGGCGCGTCGCTCGATGACAGAGCCTCGTTGAGCGAGCGATGAATGGAAACGGAGCGTTCGCCGTCTTGAAGGAATTGCGTAATGATGTCGTTCGTGACGACGAAACGCACGCTTCCCCCCTTCGCCGCGATCGCGTCGACGAAATCGCGAAGAATCTTCGCGACCCCGCCGCCGAGCGACGAGAGTTGGGAGAAGTCGAATATAACGGTGCGCATATCGCGCTTCAGGCATTCCTCGACGAGACGCTGGATCTTGGTGTTCTCGTGGAATCCGAGCTTTCCCTCGATCCGGAACGCGGCCACGCCGGGACTGCCGACTTCGATTCTCTCGAACTTCGTTTTCACCATCGGATCGCTCCCTGCTCCAGAGCGCTCAATCGAGGACCTTGACCACCTCTTCTTCCTGAGCGAGCCAACGATCGAGAACGCTCCTCAGGAATCTCCATTCGCTTCCGACCTTCTTCGCCGGTATCTTCCGTTCCTTGGCCAACCGGCAGACGGTCTTCACATGCATCTTGAGGTACTCCGCCGCCTCGACCGACGTCATCACTTCGACTGCGTCGTCATGGCCTCCGATGATGATACTGCCGTAATCGTGCTGATGCTGATTGGACATCTCCACCTCTCTCCGTTGGTGGCCCGACCTCGCCCCTGCCCGAGAGATCGGTCCGCTCACTGTGCTACACACGCGGGACCGTTACCTCCTGATCGTTCACCTGCCCACCATCCGCATACGTTCCGGCTTCCTCCGGGCCGCCTTCGATGCCCTGAAGGGAGCTCGATATGCGCAGTACAAGATCCACATCGATAATCGGAAATTCCTCTTCCCCGAGATTCAGTATCGATTTCGCGAGCGAAGCCCACGAACCTTCGGTAACCTGCTCCGCGAGACAGTCGATCGTGCGGCTCGTCCCGTCGACGAGCAGGCCGACCCTCTTTTCGGCGCGGCCGATGACGAGGACGCGATCGGCCCGTCCGGACGATTCGAACTCGTCGACCACCGCGATCTCTTCCATCGTGTAAACGGGAACGCGAATCCCCGAAAGAGTTACGCATCTCCCTCCCGATCCGCGCTTCGGCTCGATCGCATCCATGCCGACCGTCGTATCGACCGCGTGGCGCGGCACCGCGAGCCTCTTGCCCGAGGCGTTGAAGATCTGGAAATCGGTCTTCCCTTTCGTCCGCGGGAGGGTGAACATGAACCTTCCCTCGCCGGCGCCGCCGGGCTCGATCCAGAGGAGCGAGCCAAAGCCTTCGAGCCGGCCGCGCACCTCCCTGAAGCATTGATAGAACGCGCCCGCGTCGTCCCGGTCGATCTCCGAATCGCAGAGATAATCGGGGCTGTTATCCTGTATCTTCGCGACGAGGAACGAGCCCTCGCTCCGAATATCGACGCCGATCGCGAGCGAGAGGTCGTCACGCACCTCGTTCCGCTTGCAGATATCGAATATGCACCGGATGAGTATGGAGACGAGGGCGGAGGCGTTCTCCCGGTCGAGCGTGCATTCGGCGCACCGCGTCGCAAGCCGCGCGTTCCAGCGACGGATCTGCAGATACGCCCCGAAAAAATCCTTCAGCCCGTCGAGCACCGCGTCGCACGAGATTCTGGCCGTGAAGGGCTTGTTGCTCTTTCCCAGCATCCGCATCGTCTCGGCCGCGAGTCCCATATAGAATTCGCTCTCGCCGAACGCGACCTCGAGATCGCGCATCGACTTTTCCCCGCGGCTCGGCTTGTCGATGAATTCCTGGAACATGTCCCTCACCGCGGCAAGCGAGTCGACCAGTCTCGTAAACGTCGGAACGTGCTCCGCGCCCGCGGGCCGATCTTCCCCGGAACGCGCGTCGGCGGCCGGAGCCGCGGAGATCGTGACCGTTTCCGCGGCGGTTTCATGCGGCTCGCTCGAGAGGCACTCGATCTCCTTGAGCAGGCCCTCGAACTGCTCGTGGCGGGCGAGCTCCTCGAGCTCTCCCGCGAGTATCTCCGCGACGATCTGCTCCTCGGTCTCCAGGATCTCGGATACGAGAGTGGAAAGCTGTTCGTCCCAGCACCGGCCGGCGCGCGCCGACTGCTCCAGGAGGTCGCGGAACGCCTTCAGGGTAACGCTCCAATCGCCGAGATCGAGCATGCGCGTGCTCCCTTCGAGGAGACGCGTCGCGAGGCACGCCCTGCGAATCGTCTGCTCGCTGAAGCGGGCGCCCGACGAAAAGCCCATAAGGTCGTTGAGCTTTTCTATGTGGTCGTTGACCTGCTCGCCGAACAGACGTCTGTTATCCTCTTTGAGTATCACCAAGAGGCGTCACCTCATCTCTGTATCTGGCTCTCCTTGACATACTCGACCGCGCCGAGGTCAAGGAGATCGTAAATGGTCTCGCCATCGTCATTGTTCTCCGCGCCGAGAGGCGCCTCTTCGAGCGATTCGAATACGGTCCCGGAATCCTCAGGCAGCGCCTCGGGAGAAGCCGACGCTACCGTGACGCTGACCTGCCCCGCCTCGTCCTCGATTTCCGTTTTCTCGACTTCCACCTTCCGCCAGGGGTGTCCCGGTTTTTCCCCGGGGCCGCCGTCTTCCGGCGTCTGTTCCCGCTCGCGCGCGGGCTCAGGAACCGTTTCGACCTTGCCGTCGAGCTGTCTCAGGGAGGACATATCCGAATAATCGGACGCATTTCCTTCACTCGCGGCTTCCGGCGCCGCATGGGCGAAGGCCTCTTTCATCTCGTCCAGGTTCTTGAACGAGAACCCTTCTTCCTCGCTCCCTTCGCTTTCCGTCTTTTCGCGAACGTTTTCCCGCGGATGCATGCCCTTCCATGAGCTGCCGTGATCGATGACCATATCGAGGGAATCGGCCGAGTCGTCCGCGGCATCTCTCTCCTGCGCCGCCGGCGCGGCGCCGGGGCCGCGCGAAGCGCCGAGGTCGGCGGCGACGCCGTGCGGGGATCGGGAATCGTGAACCGTTTCATGCGAGCCCGGGCTCGCCATATCTTCCTGAAGAATCTCGTGCACGTCATGCAGCTCGCTTCCGAGACCCATGATCCGCTTTTCGAGGGCGGAGCTCCGCTCGTCGATCCGGCGCGCGATTTCGACTATCGCGCCGGAGGCCTCCGCGTCGATCGCGGCCGCGGGCATTTCGATCTCCGTGCCGGCCTTTTCCTTGATCGCGTAGCAGCTTCCGAGAAGCCCCTGGGCGATGCCCGACACGCTGTCGCTCAGCTTGTGAAAGCGCTCCGCGGTGGAACGGACGCGCTCGGCGAACGTCGCCAGGGCGTGCTCGTCCACGTTTCCCCGCGCCGCCATGAGCGCGAGATGTATCGCGATGCCGTTATTTTCCTCGGAGAACTCGTGGAGCACGCGGCCGCCTTCTTCGAGCTTGCGCACGGAGCTCTCCATCTCGGACATGGTCGTCTTGAGCGCCCTGGCGTTCGAGCCGGCGGCGCCGCTTCGCGCCGGCGCGGCGTTCCGGGCGGCGGCGTTCGCATTGATGCGCTCGGCGACGCTGGTAAGCTCCGCGACGGAATTCGTGATCGCGAGCAGTTCCTCCCCGGCGCCGCTGATCGCCTCCATGGCCCTGCCGTAGGCGAGCGTCGCGTTGCCGTAGGCCCGCCGCTCCGCCTCGTTCCGTTTTTCGAGCTCCTCGATGCGCGCGCGGTCCGCGTCGACGCGATCGCGCAGCTTTTCGTATATCGATCCGCAATCCTTCCCCTCGGGAACGTCCTCGCCGGCGCATTCCCCGCTGATGAGGCTTTCGATCTCCGATTTGAGCTCCGAGTAGTTCGACGCGTTATCCTTCGTCCCGAGATCCTGGGATATCTCGCGGATCTGATCGCCGTAGTTCCTGAGCACCGCCTGAAGCTCGGGATACTGCGAGAGCCGCGCGATCTGGGCAGGGTTCGTAAGGTCGTCGATGCTCTCGGCGAGCGATATCATCGTGCGGTAATCCTGTCCCGAGTCGAGGTAGAATTTATAGCGGTGCACCGCCGAAGCGATGAGAAAATAGGCGAAGAGCGAAACGATGATGACGGCCGCCGCAAGCGGAAGCATATCCCTCATGAAGAGCGTGGAATCGACGCTCCAGCCGCCGGCGCCCGATTTGATCCACTTGAGATCGACGTTGTAGAAGCTCACCAGGTAGTACCCCACCCCCAGGCTCATGAGAACGAGAAGGAGAGATACGAAGATCCCGATTTTCCACGGAGATGTGAGGACCGGCTGCTTGTCCCTGCTCTTTCTCTTTTTCACCTTCACCTTTGTCTCCTTCGTCGTCATATGCAACGCAAACGGCCCGGCGCACGATCCTGGTATGCTGAAAGGGCGTAATTCTCGGTCGCTGCGGAAGTTCGCAAGTATTATGCCAGGGGTCGCCGTACGCAAAACTGTCGTTCCGATAAGACGTTATGAGGAATTTCGACGGAAAAGAAGGGACATGGCGCAGCAATGCGCGGCTGTTACTTCGCGTTTTGCATGGGAGTTCGCGGCCGTCCGCTCAGCGCCGCTTCTGGACGAGCGCCGTGTAGAGCTGGGGAACGCGGTCTTTGAACAGGTGATTGTTCGGCGTGAAGTTCTTGTTGTTCGCCTCCCCGACGTCGATCTCGACGACGCGGAGCGACTCGCTGCGGTCGCTCGCCGAGGCGAGAACCTCTCCCATCGGATTGACGATCTGGCTCTTTCCGGTGAAGGTGAGAGCGGCGGCGCCCCGGCCTTCGCTCCCGATCCGGTTCGCCGTGATCGCGAAGACGCGGTTCTCGATGCAGCGCGTTTTCATCGCATCCTGGGCGTAGGGAAGGACGAGGTTCGACGGATGACAGAGAATCTGCGCCCCGCCGAGGGCGAGGACGCGCGAAACCTCGGGAAAGGCCCAATCGAAGCAAATCAGGAGCCCGAGCTTCGCGTCTCCGGCCGAAACCACCTTGAACGACGATCCCCTCGTGAAGAAGAGCTTCTCGCGATCGAAGAGGTGCACCTTCTGATAGACCTCGACCTTTCCTTTCGACGGAGATGAAGACCGCGGAATTGTAGAATGTGCTCCGGTGCTTCTGCGCCATCCCGAATACGAGATTCAAGCGCCTGCGCTTCGCGAGCTTTTGCATCTCGGTGACGGTGAATCCTCCGGGGATCGACTCGGCGAGGGACGCGAGCTCCTTCTCGTTCCGGAAGAGATAGCCCGAGTTGAACAACTCGGGAAGAACTACCGTCGCGTCGGAAAGCCTGTCGAGAATCGCCGCCGCCTTGCGGACATTCTCTTTAACCGCGCCAAACCGCGGACGCAATTGGAGAAAACCGATTCGCATCCTCTTCCCCCTGCGTTTATGTGACCGTTCCGGGGGGCGCCCCCGGCTGGAAACGCATTATAGCAGATAACTCACCGTGATACAGCACCTTATTGGAAACGCGAAAGCGCCTCGAATTTCAGCATGGCATGGAGCTTGCACGACTCAAGGAGGACAACGAGTTATGCATTCCGCTCCGCAACCGTGGAGAAGCACCATGGCGGTTTCGACACGCTCTACGACCCTTCACGTCACCCCGAAAACCTCGGGCGGGGACGCTTACTTCTTCATGATGAACGGCCTTCTCCACAGCCGGATGGAGGCGGGTTTTCCCTCGAACGACATTTGCTTCGACGAAGACGTGAACGTCTATCTCGCGAGCCTTCTCACGTCCCTTATCTTCCCGCGAAACGGCGACGACGGCGCCGGATGTCTGCTCCCCGTCGATGCGTCGCTCTTCGAAGCGGCCGAAGCCGCGGCCGGACCGAGAGAAAAGTACCGGATGTACAGGCGCTCAGCCGACCGCATTCTCGTCTCGCTCGGCATCTTCAAGAACGCGCGCATGAAGCGCCCCGATTCGGTGCCGCACCTCGCGACGAGCGACGCGGCGCATATCGGCCGGGGAAAAGCGTACTACGCGATCGCGCGGGCCTACGCCGCGCAGGTCCATCGCAGGAATACCGCGATCGGCGACGTTCTCGGAAAGCTCTCGGATCATTTCGAGCGGTACCTCGGAGTTCTCTCGCTCATGGGCGGGGAGCATCTCAATATTTTCAAGCAGCTCTCGGACGGCGAGCTCTTCCACCTCGAGAGCTCGCCTCGCCCGGCGGAAAAGAGCGCGGAGCTCGCGCTCCGGCACGACCGTTTCCTCGATCTCTATTCGAGCTACCTGGAAAACAAATCGGCGCGGACAAGAGCGGCGCTCATCGAGGCCGTGCGGGAGATCCGGGCGCTGGATCCCTCGTTCGAATTCGACATCGACGCGCGGGAGCGCGTCAGGCCCGTCTGAGAAACTCCGCGCAGAGCTTGTAGACGAGCGCAGAGTCCTCTCCCTTCACCAGCACATGCCGGTCGCTCGGGAGAAGCTCGAAACGAGACTTCGGATTCGACGCGACACTCTTGAGAAAATGCAGGCTCCTCGGCGAGACGATCCGCTCGCGCGCGGCGTGGATCACGAGGATCGGCTGCTGGATCTTCTTGAGACGCGAGCGCGTCTTTTCGAGAAATTGCATGAGGTTATACTCTTTCGGGACGATGCCTTTCGCGGCGAACGGGACGACGCTGCGAACGAGCTTGAACGCGAGGTAACGGCCGTCGGCCGCGGGATAGAGCGCCGGGGCGATGAGCATGGCCCCCTTGACGGGAGCCTCCTGCATGAGATTCAGGGCTATGGTTCCGCCGAAACTGAATCCCACGAGATACGTGTTCGGGGAAAAGGTGAGAAGCGCGCCGAGAACGACCTTCGAATCGAGAAGGCATCGCTCCCAGTTGTAGCCGCCCCGCACCGCGCTTCCCCGTTTCTTGTCGAGAAATCTCCGCCAGTGAGAGCCGCCGCGCGTGGTTTCCCGCGCCGAATGGCTGCCGTTCGTCCCGAGGGCGAGATTGACCCCGTAGACCGTGTATCCCGCCTGAAAGAGATGCTCCGCGAGATCGCGCATCTCGGCGGGAGAGCCCCCCGCACCGTGCAGAAGGAGACAGCAGACCGCTTCGCGGTTCTGGAGATAGAGGAAACTCCGGTCGGTCTCCGATACGCCGACCTTCCTCTCGATAAAGATGCGGCTCTCGTGGAAGAATTTGAGAAAATCCGCCCTGAGCGTGAAGCTCCCGGGATTCTTGGCGACGAGCCTCCCGAGCTCCCATACGGAATGATCGATTCGCGCGAGCGTGTCTTTCACGCGCACCCTCCCGCCTGCACCGTGCCGGCCCCCGCGGCCGCCGAAGAGGCGCCGCCGCAGGCCTTGACGCAGATGCCGCATATCAGAGTATTGAGTTTTTCGCTCTTGGAGAAACGTCTCACCTGGGCCGCGCACCGGTCGAGGTCGAACGCGAGCGGATCCATCTTGATCGCTCCCGCCGGGCAGACGCCGACGCACGCCCGGCAATCGCCGCACCCCGCCGCCGCGTCGAGCGCGAGCCCGCGATCGGGAAGCGGGGCGTCGGTGAGAACCGACGCGTAGCGGACCTGCGAGCCGAACTCCGGATGAACGAGAAGATTGTTCCTCCCGCGCCAGCCGATCCCGGCGAGCGCGCCGAGCTCGCGATGCGAGAGGTGTCCGAGAAGCCGGTCCCAATCCATCAGCTGGGAGGCGGGGACCGGAAAAGCGCGATACCCCATCCGCCGGCACTCCGTCGCGCAGAAGAGCGCGGCCTGGTCGAGGGCGAAGTTCACCGTGCGGTAATGGTGGTAGTAGGTCCAGTTCGGGGCGCCTTCGATCGTCGCGAGCACGTCGCCGGAGAGGCGACAGCCGAGGACGATCGCGCGGTCGAGGGACGCCGCGACCTTCCGTATCGACGCGTGAAACCGCTCCTTTTCCGCGGGGCCGATCCGCGCCGACGAAACGACGTCGACGCCGAAGCGCGCGGCTTCAAGCCGAAGCTTCTCGAGGGTCTCCTGGGGTGTGTGCGATTCGGCCATCAGCTCGTCCGGTAATTCGGCGCTTCCTTCGTTATCATGATGTCGTGCGGGTGGCTCTCGCGCAGCCCCGCCGGCGTGATGCGCATGAAGCGGCCGTTCTTTTTGAGATCCTCGATCGTCGCGACGCCGCAGTATCCCATTCCCGCGCGGAGACCGCCGATGAGTTGATACACGGTGCTCGAAAGGCCGCCCTTGTACGACACGCGCCCTTCGATACCCTCGGCGACGAGCTTGCTCTCCTCCGCGACCCCTTCCTGGAAATAGCGGTCGCTCGAGCCTTTCTTCATCGCCTCGATCGAACCCATGCCGCGATAGATCTTGTAATTCTTGCCTTCGAAATAAACGATTTCGCCGGGGCTTTCGTCGGTTCCCGCGAAGAGGCCGCCGATCATGACGCTGTCCGCTCCCGCGGCGATCGCCTTCACGATGTCCCCGGAGAATTTGATGCCGCCGTCGGCGATGATCGGCACGCCCGCCTTCGAAGCGACCGAGGCGCAGTCCATGATCGCCGTGAGCTGCGGCACGCCGATCCCCGCGATGACGCGGGTCGTGCAGATAGCGCCCGCTCCGATGCCGACCTTGAGCGCGTCCACGCCGATGCGGATGAGATCGCGCGCCGCTTCCGCGGTCGCGATGTTCCCCGCGATGAGCGGAAGACCCCGGTGGCGCTTCTTGATCTTCGCGAGCGCGTCCATGGTGTTCTTCGAATGCGCATGGGCCGTATCGACGACGATGACATCGACGCCCGCTTCGCGAACCGCGTCGACGCGGCGCATATAGTCCTCCCCGACGCCGATTGCGGCGCCCACGCGCAGGCGCCCGTTCGCGTCCTTGCAGGAAAGCGGATAATCGAGCTTCTTCTGGATGTCCTTGTAGGTGATGAGCCCCTTGAGGCGGCGTTTGCGATCGACGACGGGGAGCTTCTCGATGCGGTTCTCGTGCAGAATCTTCTTCGCCCGTTCGAGGGTGATCCCCTCCGAGACGGTGATGAGATTCTCCGATGTCATCACCTCGTGCACCTTCATGTCGTCGCGCTCGAGGAAGCGCAGGTCGCGGCTCGTGAGAATGCCGACGAGAACGCCTTCCTTCGTGACGGGAAGCCCCGAGATTCCGAACTTCTTCATCACCTTTTTCGCCTCGCGCACGAGCTGATCGGGCGACAGGGTGACGGGGTTCGTGATCATACCGCTCTCGCTCCGCTTCACGCGGTCGACGTGCTCGGCCTGCTCCATGACGGAGAGATTCTTGTGGACGATGCCCATCCCGCCCTCGCGGGCGAGGGCGATCGCGAGGCTCGCTTCGGTGACCGTGTCCATCGCCGCGGAGACGATCGGGATATTGAGGCGGATGGATCGGGTCAGCCTCGTTCTCGTGTCTACTTTTCTCGGGAGGATGCGCGACTTGCCGGGGATGAGGAGAACGTCGTCGAACGTGAGCCCTTCCTTGACAACCTTGGGTTTATTCACCTGCGGCGAAAGAGGCGTCGCCCCTTTCTTCCTCCTCTCGTCCTGAACAGGCCCTCGAAGCGGAATTCGATATAGTCTACACCATTGTAATGAGTGAACATACCGCCTGTTGCCCGAACTGTCAAGTGTTGTCGAGCCAGGCGCCGAGCGGGGCTCTCGCGAGCCGCCGTTTGTCGTAGGTCGCGACCTCGCGCACGCCGAATTCGCCCAAAAGCCGAAATGCGGCGATGAAATCGCGCCCGACCTCGGCGGGCGAATGCGCGTCGGAGCCTACAGTTACGGGGACTCCCTCGGCGACGCACGCGGCGAGGAATCCCCTCTCGGGGTATACGGAGCCTGCGCCCCTGCGGAGACCGCCCGTATTGATCTCGATCGCCATGCCTTTCGCGGCGAGTAGGCGGGCGACCTCGCGATGCTCGTTTTCCATCGAGCGCGCAGGCTGAAAGGCGCCCCGGCGCAGCGCGTCGGGGTGCGCGAGGACGTCGAAGAGCCCCGTTTCGATGAGGCGTTTCAGCTTTTCGAAGTACTTCGGGAAGGCTTCGGCCGGATCCTCGTCAGCGAAGCGCGCGAGGCCTTCCTTGCTCGTGAAATGCCAGTCGCCGAGAAAATGGAGGGCGCCGAGGACGTAGTCGAACGGCTGCGAATCGACGAGGCGCTTCGTCTCGGCCTCGTGCCCCTCGAAATAGTCGGCCTCGATGCCGAGCTTGATCGCGATGCGGCCGCGGTTGGCCTCCCTGAGCTCGAGGACGCGCTCGACGTAGCGGGGCAGATTCTCTTCGAGCATCGCGTGGTACGGGTCGGGATCGACGACTTTGGGAAGATGGTCGCTGAACCCGATCTCGGTAAGGCCCTTGGCGACGGCCGCCTCGACGTATTCGGCGAGGTCCCCCGTCCCGTGCCCGCTGAAATTGCCGTGCAGGTGGTAGTCGATCATGGTTCGAGGAAGATAACAGACGGAGCGGGATTCGGCAACGGCGCAGCTGCGGCGCCTGCGAGGGCCGGCGGAGCTGCGCCGCGGCGCGCATTTCACTTCTCGAGAATTTTCGGAGGCGTTTTTGAGGGAACGCACCGGAGATCGGCATAGATGATCCAATACGGGTTCGGGAACATCTTTCTCGTCTCGCCGGTCTCTTCTCCCCAGCAGACGATTCTCGTCGAATCGCCGAAGGCGGCTTCCCTGCCCATGTATTGGAGCTGGCTTTCCCCTTTGTAATACCTGGCATTAGTGAATCCCCGATTGAGTTGCTTTGCATCTTTGATAGCGGCCCGGAATTCGTCGCCAGGCCTTCCATCCTTATCATATTTCGCAATAAGCAGCGGACGCACCTTCGATGAATCCCCCAGAGCCTCGATATCGTCGGGGAATGCTCCGCCGGATAGCGACACCCAGGCCGAAAGCGCCTCGGCAATCGCCTGTACGGCGCCCGATGTTTGCTCAGCAAGCATCTTTTCCACCATCTTCTCCCATGAATACTTATCTATGACGGTATCGATCCTGGAAACTGCATATCCGGGGGGAGGCGACAAGCTGAAATATGAAGTATCAGGCTGTACGTTCCATCGAAAATTGTCCCAGATCACGGCCGGCTCTCCCGGACCGCGATCCGTCCATCCGGCAGCCGCGGAGCGCGGCGAGTCCGGAGGCATGAAATCGCTCACGTCCAGACCATACGGATACGATTTGTCCCAGCTTGCGGAATCGAGACGACCGACATCGACGCGGAACGGCAACTCGGTTTCCAGGTCGACCCAAATCGTGGTTCTGGCGGTCCTTGAGGGCTTCCCTGTTCGAAGTTCATAGACCGCGGAGCTTCTGCCTTCATAGCGCTCCCTGCGAATAAAAGAGAAACCACTCCTCTTGTGCCATAAAGCCATGCTTTCCACGGGATTCGTCTCTGGAAAAGTCGACCACGAAGTCACCCTCCAGAGGACGGCTCGTTTCGTTGCAGGATAAAGATGAAGAATTCCCCTTGTTGAGCCATGATAATAAGATATACGCGTGCTATCCGCAAAGTCGTCACGGGTAAAACCCGATCGATTCGTCCCGTGTTGCATCGTCGTCCATTCACCAAGCGACCATCGTCGACATCGATAGATAAGGCTCTCGGACTGTTCCATCCTTTCTACCACCGCCGCGAAGGCGGGAACGGCGCCATTATGGGCACCGCGCAGAAAATCGATGCCCGCGACGACGACAATGGCGGCGGCCACTGCGGCTGCGACGCGCACGGCTCCGGGAATCCGTGCGAATGTGCCGAGGACGTTCCGGTGTTGCGCCGCCGTCGGAGCTCCCGCCGGCAGCATCTCAATCACTCGTTCCTCGAAGCGCTTTTCCGACGTCGAGTGGAGCGTCGCGAACATGTCCAACCGGGAATGGTCGTCGATGAGCCGCGCGCGATATTCCCTACACGACTCACATTCGGCGCAGTGCAGATCGAGCGCAGCCTGCTCTTCGGCACCGAGAGCGCGCCCGATAGAGTCTTCTATTCTCTCTCGTATCCGTTCGCAAGTGTGGTTCATCTCGCGCCTCCAGAATTATCGAAGAGCTTCCGCAACTCCCTGCGCGCCCGGCTCAGTCTCGTGTGGACCGCTTCCACCGAAATACCGAGCGAGGCGGCAACACCATCCGTGCTGTGCCCATCAAAGTAGTACATCATAAGGGGAATCCGGTGCTGCTCGGGCAGCTTGCCGAGCATGGCCCGAAGATCCGTCAGGTCATCGGGCGCTTCACGGGGATGATCCGGCTGCATTGCGACGGTTCGCTTTCGGCTCGAGCGCTTCTTGATGAAATTGCGGCACGTGTTACCGGCTATCGCCGCGATCCACGGCCCGAATCGATCGCGATCCCTGAGTGAACCGAGCTCCGTGAATCCCCGCATGAACGCCTCCTGCGCCATATCCTCCGCATCCGCGGCGTTGCCCGTCATCGCGAGGCAGATCGCGTACACACGCTTCCCGTGCGCCCTCACGAGCCCGGCATAGGCCCGACCGTCCCCCGCCAGGCACGCCTCGACGATTTTTGCGTCCCGTCCGCTTTCCAAAAGGCCTCCCCTTCAGTCTCTATCCCAAGAGACAATACGAGTGCGGGGATCCTTACCGATAATTTTCGAATGGATTGCGGCGGGGTTATCGGGCGGCTCCGGGGCGGGACATTGCAGGCGCGGCCCCATCATTCACTCGGGCTTCCCGTAGCGGATGATGTCGCCGTACTTCCCGGCGAAGACGATGGTATCGGCTCCGCTCCCCCAGATCGCACCTAACCGGTTCGAAGGAGATTCTATCGTCTCCCAATCCCCGCCGTCGTAATGCAGGACGTTGTAGTTCGGCCCCACCGCGTAGATATCCTCGCCGCAACCCCAGAGGCCCGTGAGCGGACGATTGGAGACGACCGACGGCTGCGGCGGATCGAGAAATCTCCACGCGGTGCCGTCGAAGTGGTAGATGCCGAGGTTCCCGATAGCATAAACATCGTCGGGGCCCCGTGCCCAAAGCCCTCTCTGAACCGACCAGTACTCCTTGACCCATTGAGAACCGTCGAACGAGCACACGGTCCCGGAGCCAATGGCGTACACCTCTGTCGGCGAGACCGCGCACACCGAATAGAGCGGTACCGACGACTCGAGAACGACGCTCCAGCTCATCCCGTCATAATGAAGCACCTGGCCGGCGTTCGCCTCCCCGGCGACGGCATAGACATCCGTCGCTGACGCTCCGTGAACGTCCCATAGATCGAGGCCGGTCGGGCTCGCGACGACGCCGAATGAGGAGGCGTCGCCCTGAAGGATCGTTCCGTTCTCTCCCACGGCGAATACGTCGGTCGACACGCTCGCCCACACGCCTTTGAGGTTCTGGGACGTCCCTCCACCCACGAGCGACCACGCCGAGCCGTCGTAATGGGCGATCAATCCAGTCGCGCCGACCGCGTACACGTCCGAGCCCGAGAGTCCCCAAAGGTCATTCACGTCCCGCCGCGTCACGGCCTGGCCGCCGCTCTCCGTCCACTCGGCGCCGTCGAAATGCCGAATAATGCCGGCGTCCCCCACCGCGTACACGTCGCTCCCGGAAGAGCCCCAGACGCCGTAGAGGGAGGCCCCCGTCCCGCTGTTCATCGAATTCCATGCGCTCCCGTCGTACCGTACCGCTGCCCCGGAAGCGCCCACGGCGAATATGTCGCTCGCCGTGATTCCCCATATGTCGAGCAGGGCTCCGCCGTTCGATCGGAAGCCGGTGAAACCTTCGCCGTCATAGTGAAGTGCCTTCCCCGATCCAACGAAGTACACGTCCCGGGGGCTGCTTCCCCAGATTCCCCGAAGGCTGACGCCCCGACTTTCCAGGTACGTCGTCGTGGTCCATGATGCGCCGTCATAGTGCGACACATTGAGCACGGCGCCGAAGAAAGCCTGATCGTCGGGGATTGTATAGTATGCCGCGGTGAACACCTCGCCATTCTCGCCGGCCCAGATATTCATGTGATCGAGCGTACTCCCGCCCTGCCTCAAGACCGACCAGCTCCACCCGTCGTTCTCGAGCACGATGCCCCCCGCCCCGCATGCGTAGACCGTCCCGTCCTTGTTCACCCACAGGGAGTAGAGCGTCTTGGTCGTCCCGATTTTCTTCTCGGTCCATGACCCACCGGTTTTGAGAAGCACCTCGCCGCCCGCGCCGACAGCCCAGATCCGGATCGAGGAGCTGCCCATGACGTCCCAGAGCCTCGCGGTCGTCCCGCTCTCCATCGCCGTCCATTCAGAACCGTCGAAATGAACGATCGCCCCCCTTTCGCCGACTGCGTACACGTCGTCGGCGGAGGAGCCCCACACGGCAAGAAGTGTATTTCCCTGGGGAAGCGGGTTGAGCCATGTCCATGCGGGGCGCACCTCGGACGAGCTCTTCCGAGGGGCGACGGTGCTCTCGGAGCACGAGCCGAGCAACAGAAGAACGAGCAGTGCCGGAGTCAGTGGCAACGCGCGCACGCCGCACGATCTCGTCATTTTCACGATCATGTTCCCCGTCGAAGAGCCTTCGAACCCGCATCTATTGTACAGCAAATGGAGCGCGATTGCAATCCGGCGACGCCGGTCGTGGGCCACCTCGCGAGCCGCCCCAGGGAAACGGCCCGGATTCCGCTTCGCGGTTGTTTCCCGCATCCGCCTCTGATATACTGGTACGCGGATCCTCGTGCGTGCGCTGCAGAGCGATCCATGGCGGCGAACGATGACTTTTTGCGACAACCGAAGAAGACGGCTCTTGCTCTCATTGGGCTTGGCGCTCCTGCTGTGCGCAATCTATTCGTGCGGCGAATCGAGCGTCGAGCTCACGAGGGAGCTCCCCCCCTCGTACGCGTGGCGTCAGCAGCTCACCGCGCGCGGGTTCACAGGCCTCTGGGGCAAGGGAGCGGAGCTCTTCGCCGTCGGCAACTACGGAACGATATTCCACCGCTCCCGATACGGCTGGTATTCCATGAATAGCGGCGTCGCGAGCGGCTCCTTCTACTCGGTGTGGGGATCGGACGTCGACGACATATACGCCGTGTGGTCCTCCGGCCACGAGGGCGCCATTTACCGCTACGACGGCGCATCGTGGACGCGCGCGTGGTACAACCACAATTATACCGTGCTCGATATCTGGGGCGGCTCCGCCGATACGATCTTCGTGGTCGGCGAGAGCATCCTGATGCGGGGGACGAAAACGGAGTGGCGAGTCGCCTCATACTGTTCCGCGACACTTTCGGGCGTGTGGGGGTTCTCCGCGAGGGACGTGTTCGTCACCGGCTACTCGAGCTACTACAATGCAAGCGTATTCGGCCGCTATGACGGAAGCACGCTGAATCTCATCGCGACGAATCTGCCGCTGTACCTCCATGACGTCTGGGGAAGCTCGCCGACGGACGTGTACATCGTCGGGTATAGCGGGAGGATCTATCATTACGACGGCTCCGCCCTGACCGCCATGGAGAGCGGAACCTCGAGCGATCTCCTCCGCGTATGGGGCACGTCGAAAGATAACGTGTTCGCCTGCGGGAAGGACGGCGTCATCGTCCACTTCGACGGCTCGCAGTGGAGTCCGATGCCGACCGGAACGTCCCTGTGGATCTGGTGCGGATGGGCGGGGAACGCCCAGGAGATCTACGCGGCGGGGGAGTCGGGCTCGGTGTACCGCCTCGACGGCGGCCGGTGGATGCGCGAGATGAACGGCACATCGTACGCCTTCGAGGACGCCTCGGGCACGTCGAGCACCAACGTATTCATGGTGGGCCTGGGCGGGACGATTCACCGCTACGACGGGATCGGATGGAGTTCGATGGAGAGCCCGGTGACCGTTGACCTCTTCGGCGTGTGCGCGGTCGCTCCGAACGACGTCTACGCCGTGGGGGATGGCGGGACCATCCTCCATTTCGACGGCGTCTCGTGGAGCGCCGTCGAAAGCGGAACGACGAACCGGCTTCTCGACGTGTGGGGCTCTTCGAGCGGGGAGATCTACGCGGTCGGCGCGGCCGGCACGGTTCTGCGACGCCTCAGGGGAAGCTGGAAGCAGGTGAGCGTCCCGACGTCGGAGGATCTCTACGGAATCTGGGGAGACGGAAAGGGAAGATGGATCGTCGCGGCTTCGAGAGGCACGTTCCTCCACTACGACGACAATCGATGGACCTTCGTAACGCTCGGCACGGATCAGACGTTCTGCGGAGGGCTCTGGGGCAGCTCGGTGAACGACGTCTACGCGGTCGGTACATACGGCATCATAGTCCACTACGACGGCCGGAGGTGGAGACCGGTCGAGAGCGGCTGTCTCGAGCATCTCTACGGCATCTGGGGATCGTCCGCCGACAACATCCTCGCCGTCGCCGGCCACGGCACGGTCCTTCGATTCGACGGAAAATCCTGGAGCGCTCTCGGCCTCGATACGTCCGAGGACGTGCGATGCGTCTGGGGATCTTCTCCCCGGGACGTCTTCCTCGGAGGCGCAGGAGGAACGGCGTTTCGAAGCGTTCCAAATCCGTGACGAGGCCGATATGATACCCATCAGAAAAGAACAACCCGGCGACGAGGAACAGATCCGGTTCGTCAATACGCGCGCTTTCGGGCAAAACGCCGAGGCCGACATCGTCGACACCCTGCGACGAACATGCCCCGAGGGCGTCTCCCTCGTCGCCCTGCGCGACAGAATAATAGCCGGGCACATTCTCTTCACTCCCGCCGAGATCGTTTCCGCGAAAGGAAGCTTCCACGGCATGGGCCTCGCCCCCATGTCGGTGCTGCCGGAGCTCCAGCGCCAGGGAATCGGCTCGGCGCTTGTGCGTGCAGGCATCGAGGAGATTCGCCGAGCCTCACAGCCGTTTATCATTGTGCTCGGGCACCCGACGTACTATCCTCGCTTCGGATTCGTCCCGGCGTCGCGCTGCGGAATCACGAGCGAATATAACGGCGTGCCGGACGAGGCGTTCATGATGCTTGTGCTCGACGAATCCGCGCTGGCAGGCGTTGCCGGAACTGCGAAATACCGCCCCGAGTTCGCGGCAGCGGTCTGAACGCGCCGCGCGAAGCGGCACAATTCTCTCGTTTCAAAAGGAGGCAGTTATGAGCGGACTTCAATTCGGCTGGATGTTCATCCTGGGCGTCATTGTAGTGATCCTCTTCCTCATGGGCGTCAGGATCATCCGCCCGACGCATCGAGGGCTTGTCGAGCGACTCGGGAAATACCAGCGGTTCGGGAATCCGGGATTCCACTGGATCACCCCCTTTATCGAGCGCATGTATCAGGTGAACGTCACCGAGCTCATGGTTGACGCCGATCCGCAGGAGATCATCACGAACGACAACCTGAACGCGATGGTCGACGCGCAGATCTACTACCGCGTCAAGTCCGACGAGGAGAGCGTCAAGAGCTCCCAGTACAACGTGAACAACGTCCATTGGCAGATCGTCAACCTCGCGCGCACCACGCTCCGAAACATCATCGGCACGCTGACCCTGAAATCGGCCAACAGCGAGCGGGGCAAGATCAACGACGAGCTCCACAAGGTGCTCATCCAGGAGACGCATTCGTGGGGCATCGACATCGTACGCGCCGAGCTCAAGCAGATCGATCCGCCGAAGGACGTCCAGGACACGATGAACAAGATCGTCAAAGCGGAGAACGAGAAGATCGCAGCGGTCGATTTCGCGACCGCAGCCGAGACGACGGCCGACGGCATCAAGCGCGCCGAGATCAAGAAAGCGGAAGGCATCCGGCAGGCGAGGATCCTCGCGGCGCAGGGGGAAGCGGAGGCCATCCGCCTCGTGAACGACGCCGCGGACAAGTATTTCATCGGGAACGCCCAGCTGCTCAAGAAGCTCGAGATGGTCCAGGTGTCGCTCAAGGACAACGCGAAGATCGTCGTGCCGGCCAACACGGAGCTCATCAACGTCATCGGCGATATGGCGGGCGTGCTGCCGCTTCGAATGGGGCAACACGAAAAGCCCTAGCAGATCCTCGGAAGCAGATCGCCGTAGGGGATATCGACGACGCGTTCGCCGCCGAAGACGGTCTTGAGAATCACCATTCCCGGCGGGCCCGCGGCGACCTCGCCGATCCGCGCCGCGCCGCGGCCGAGTGGATGCGCCCTCATGAACGCGAGCGCCTCATCCGCGTCCTCGCTCGCCACGACGGCGACGAACTTCCCCTCGTTCGCGATGTGCAGGGGATCGTACCCCATCAGCTCGCAGCCGCGTTTCACCGCTTCCAAGACGGGTATCGCCTCCTCGACGAGGCGTATGCACGCCGCCGAATCGGCCGCGATCTCGTTGAGGACCGAGGCGAGCCCCCCGCGCGTCGCGTCCCGCATCGCGCGCACCGTCTTCACCCGCTCGAGCAGCGGGACGATGAGATTCGAGAGCGGCGCCGTGTCGCTCGCGAGATCGCTTCCGAAATCGATTCCCTCCCGGCGGCTCATGATGGCGAGCCCGTGCTCGCCGATCGTCCCGTTGATGAGCACGGCGTCTCCCGGCCGCACCGAGGCCGAAGAAAGCTCGACGCCCGGCGGAATAACGCCGATCCCGGACGTATTGATGAATATCCCGTCCGCCTTGCCGCGCTCGACGACCTTCGTATCCCCCGTGACGACGCTCACGCCCGCTTCCCGCGCGGCGAGAGCTACGGAATCGAGCACGCGATCGAACGTCTCGAACGGGAGGCCCTCCTCGACGATGAACGAGAGCGAGAGCCAGAGCGGCCGCGCGCCCGATACGGCGAGGTCGTTCACCGTCCCGCATACGGCGAGGCGCCCGATGTCCCCCCCGGGAAAAAACAGAGGGCTCACGACGAACGAGTCCGTGGTGAATGCGATGCGCCCGGCGTTCATCGGGAGCGTCACGCTGTCCTGGAGGGGGCCCTTTGCGCCCCCGAGCTTCCCGACAATTCTCTCGACGAGCTCCTTCATCAGGATCCCCCCGCCCCCGTGGGCGAGAAGGATGCGTTCGCTCCCCTTTTCAGCCATTGAGCTATTCACTCCCTTTCAGCAATTGCGCGGCGCCGACGACGAGCTGTCCGAACGCGATGCCGCCGTCGTTCGGAGGCACGAGCCCGTGCTGGTGGAAGCGCAGCGGCGAGCCCAGCGCTCGCTCCATGACGCACTCGCAGAGGAATCTGTTCTGAAACACGCCCCCCGAGAGAACGACGTCCGTGCACCCGTGCGCCTTCGAGAGCTCCGTCGCCAGATCGACGACGAGCCCCGCCACTCCACGATGAAACGCGGCCGCGATAGCGGTGAGCTCCCGCCCTTTGGCCAGGTCGCCCACGATCGCCGCGACGACCGGGGCCGGATCTATTTCCAGGCGGCCGCCGGGGACGGCCTTCCATTCGAACGCGTAGGCGCCCCGCGCGTCCGTCGCCTCGAGCGCGAGAGCCTCGAGAGCGACCGCGGCCTCGGCCTCGTAGCTCACGAGCGCTCCGCAGTCGAGCAGGAAAGCCACCGCGTCGAAGAGCCGCCCCATGCTCGATGCGAGCGGGGAATTGACCCCCCGCTTCGCGATGGCGAGCACCTCTCTCGCCGGCAATCCATCGAACGAGATCGGCCGGGGAAGCGCCTTCTCGAGCACGGCGTCTCCAAAGACGCTCCGCAGATGAACGAGCGCCATTCTCCACGGCTCGCGAATCGCCGCTTCTCCGCCGGGGAGCGGCGCATACTTCAGCGCGGCGAGCCTTTCGAACCCGTCGTAGCGGGCCAGGAAGAACTCTCCCCCCCAAAGCGCCCCGTCCGTTCCGTACCCCGTCCCGTCGAAGGCCACGCCGATGGCCGGCCCGGAAAGACCGCGTTCGGCCATGACGCCCGCGACGTGGGCGTGGTGGTGCTGGACGGCGATCGTCTTCACGTCGCCGATCGAACCGGCGAGGCGCGTCGTGAAATAATCGGGGTGCATGTCGTGGACGATCACCTCGGGCGCGATCGCGAGCATTCGCGCGAATCCGGCGAGCTCCCGCCGGTAATTCTCCTCGCTCCTCAGATCCCCGAGGTCTCCGAGATGCGGCGAGAGATACGCCTTCCCGCCTTTCGAGAGAGCGAACACGCTTTTCTCCTGCGCGCCGAAGGCCGCCATGGGCACGGCGGCCGCTACGGGCAGCGGAACCGGCTCGGGCACGTACCCGCGCGCCCGCCGCACCGGAACGATCGCGCCTCCCGGAGCGAAGAGTATCGAGTCGTCGCATTTATGGGCGATGCGCCTGTTGTGAACGAGAGCCGCGTCGGCGATCGAGTCGAGAATCCCCATGAGCTCCTCTTCCATCGAGATGAGCGGCTCGTCGGTGAAGTTCGCCGAGGTCATGATGAGCACCTCGAAATATTCCATGAGGAGATGGTGGACCGGCGTGTACGGCAGGAACGCGCCGAGGTATCCGTTCCTCGGGGCGACCGCGTCGGGCAGCGTTCTGCCCCGGTGCCGCAAGAGCACGATCGGCGCTTCGCTCGAGAGGAGCAGCTTCCGTTCGGCGTCGCCGACGACGCAGTGGCGCTCGACCCCGGCGATGTCCCGAAACATGCAGGCGAAGGGCTTCGCCGGGCGCTTCTTCCGCTCCCTCAGCCGCTTCACTGCGTCGCCGTTAGTGGCGAGACACGCGAGATGATACCCGCCGAGCCCCTTCACCGCGACGATGAGACCCTTTTCGATCAGGGAAACGGCCCCTGCGATCGGGTCTCCCGGCAACTCCGTGAACCGCTCGTCGAAGAGCATGAGCGACGGGCCGCAGTCGGGACACGAGATCGGCTCGGCGTGGAAACGCCTGTCCGAGGGGTTCGTGTATTGCGAGCGGCAGAAGCCGTCCATTTCAAACTCGTGCATCGTCGTGAGCGGCCGGTCGTACGGCAGCCCCTCGATGATCGTGAAGCGCGGCCCGCAATTCGTGCAATTTATGAAGGGATAATGGTATCGTTTGTTGGCGGGATCGCGCAGCTCGGCGAGGCAATCGGCGCAGACTGCCGTATCGACGGGGAACAGCGCTTCCGAGGCGCCTGGCTTTTCGCTCGGCGCGATCGCGAAATCGCTCTCTCCGGCGGGCTCGATCTCGACCGCCTCGATCGAATCGACCCGCGCGAGCGGCGGCAGAGCGCCCTCGAACCCGCCGAGAAAAGCGGCGATCGCCCGTGCGGATCCCTCGATCTCGATGACGACGCCGAGCCGCGTGTTCCGGACCCACCCTCCGACCCCGATCCGCGTCGCGATGCGGTACACGCTCGGGCGAAATCCCACTCCCTGCACGCGCCCCGTCACGCGTATCCGGACGCGCGCCGGATCCCTTTTCGGTTGAAACGCCTTGAGTATGTCTCCCGGTTTCATGCGCGCTCGGCCCCTTTTTCTCTTGTATCCGGTGCGCCGGACAAAATAGACTCGCGGATGATACCATTATTCCCAGCGTATTGTATCTCTATAAAATGGACCGAGGTGGTGCCGAAATGACCGAACCGCTTTCAGAATACGTGATGCGCCTCCTGGTCGCCCTCCTCATCGGGGGAGCGATCGGGCTCGAGCGCGAATTCAAGGGCAAACCGGCGGGGATGCGCACGAACATGCTCATCTGCGTCGGCTCGTGCCTCATCATGATTCTGTCGATCGAGGTCGCTCGCACCGCCGCGCGAACCTCCGATCCGGGCCGCATCGCCGCGCAGGTCGTGACGGGCATCGGATTCCTCGGCGCGGGAACGATCATACGGTCGCGCTTCCACATCGTCGGGCTCACCACCGCGGCCACCATATGGGCGCTTTCGGCGCTCGGACTCGCGATCGGCGCGGGATTCCTCCTCCTCTCGGCGATCGTGGCCTTCCTCATCACGGTCACGCTCATCTTCATCGGCTATATCGAAAAAAGGCTCGAAACGAAGCGTTCATATCACGTCGTGCAGGTCACCCTCGAGCGCGGAGAAGGGATCGTCAGGGACGTAATGGCCCTCTTTGCGGCGATGGGATTGTCGAGCGAGGCGCTCGAAATCGTCAGAAGCGGCGAGATCTGGCAGGCCACCTTCGAGTACGCGGCCTCTCACGAAAGACACCGCGAGCTCGTCGAAAAGCTCTCGGGGAGCCCGGGGGTGCGAGGCGTCACGGAATTATAGGAGCTCCGGGCGGCGATCGATCTATTCCCGGAACAGAGCCTCCCGGGCGAGACGCGGGGGAAGCGCTCCCTGGCGCAGGAGCTTCTCGTGAAATACCTTCAGGCTGAACCGGTTGCCCAGACGCTGCTCGGCCTCCAACCTCAGCTGGCGGATCTCCAGGTATCCGGAGAAATAGGTTGAAAGGTATCCAGGGTTGATCATCGCGCGGCGCCATTTGATCGCCGCTTCCGATTCCTCCTGGAATGCGTCCCCGGTCATGAGGCGCGTAGCCTCGCTCTCCGTCATCCCTCCCCGGTGCATTCCCGAATCGATGATCGCGTTGGCGAGAACGCGGAGATAGAATTTCTTCCACGTGAGCTCGAGCCGCGCGTCCTCCCCCCGGAATCCGAGCTCGTTCATGAGCTCCATGCAGTACACTCCCCAACCCTCCACGAAGGCGCTGTTGAGACAGACGCTCCGCGCCATCGACGGGTTGCGGTTCGCATAGGCGAACTGCACGTAATGCCCCGGCATCGCCTCGTGGATCGTCACCAGGCTGATCATCTCGTCGTTGTACTCCCGAAGGTACGAATCCAGCTCCCGCTGATCGTAATCCTCCGGAACCGGCGATACGAAGAAGCTGTACTTCATCCCCCGATCGAGCGGTCCCGGGGCTTCGAGCGCCACGATGGAAAGACCCCGCGAATATTCGGGCGCCCAGACGATTTCGATAGGCTCTTCAGGAATCGGGAGTATGTCCCGCTCCCGGACGAACGCTTCGGCCTCCGCGTAGGCGGCCTTGCACGCGTCGAGAAGCTCCCCCGGTTTCGGGTGCTCCTTCGCGATCTCATCGAGAACCGTTCGAACGATCGCCATCCGTTCCTCGCGGCCCGGATTCGCGGACGGTCGGGCACTCGTCATCTCCGCGAAGAGGGGTGCGGCAAGCTCGTACATCTCTCCGTGCACCCGGTCGATCTCCGCGTACGCGGCCGCGACGATCTCCTCGGAGGACATGTCCGACTGGAGCAGGCCGTCGCCCAGACGGCGAAAGATCTCGTCGCCGAGCCTATACTCTCCGAGCGAGCGGTCCAGGAGATCCTTCTCGAGAAATTCCTGGAACGTGTGGAGCGCATCGAGCGCGACATTCGCCGCTTTCTCGATCTTCTTCCTTGTACCAGGCGCCTTTTCCGCTTCCCGCGGCAGATTCCGCTCGACGAGCGCGATCAGGCCGCGATTCTGGCTTATCGCCATCTCGGTGTATGACTTCGGCGGATTGGACAGATTCGCCATCGCCTGTTCCACCGCCGCCGGGAATTTCACGAGGCGGTCGGCGACCGCGTCGAGTCGCTCGTCGAGCGGAGCGAAATCCCTCGCGATAAGGTAGTAGATCGAATTGCCGAGGAGACTCGTGTAGAACATCGGGTTCGTCTCGATTACCCGCATATCCTCGTAGAGCAGGATATCGAGCTTGACGCTGTTCGCGAGGATTTCCGCGTCGATGCGATTATCCGGCGAAAGATCGTCCGTTCCGGCGCTCTCGAGCCGGGCCAGATACGACTTCGCGCTCGCGAGCCTCGCATCGACGGCTTCACGGCTGACGTCGTCCAGCTCGTGATCGTACCGGTGCTCTCCGGCCCACGTGGCGAAGACGGGATTCGCGCGAAAATTATCGCGGAAATATCGCTTCGCGAGTCTCTCGAATCTCGCATCTGCGCCGCCGCCGCACCCCGCGCACGCGAGAGCGCATAGCGCGGCAGCCACGCCGAACGCCATCACGCGAAAGTTCCGAACGATCATCGCCTCCCCGATTCTATTCGTGCGATTCCCGCATTTTACCTATGGCATTATACACTGTAATAGATAAATTGTTTCCTATAATGTATCCCGCTCGCGGCGCGTTCGCCGCGGCGCCGGCGGAACCGCGAGAAAGGCGGATTCGGAATCGTGAAGGACACAGGAGCTCACGCACAGGAATCGAAGGGAACCGCGGGATTCGCCTTCGCCTTTCGCGCGCTCAAATCCCGCAACTACCGCCTTTTTTTCGCGGGGCAGGGCATCTCCCTCATCGGCACGTGGATGCAGCAGATCGCGATGATCTGGCTCGTCTACCGCTTGACGCATTCCGCGTTTCTTCTCGGCGTCGTCGGTTTCGCCGGACAGATTCCCACATTTCTCGTCGCCCCGTTCGCCGGCGTTCTCGCCGATCGATGGAACCGCCACCGCACGATCGTCGTCACGCAGACGCTTTCTCTGCTTCAGGCGGCGATTCTCGCGATCCTCGTCCTGACGGGAAAGGCCGAGGTCTGGCACCTCGTCGCGCTCGCCGTCGTTCTCGGCTCCATAAACGCCTTCGATATGCCGGCCCGTCAGTCGTTCATCGTTCAGATGATCGAGCGCAAGAAGGATCTCGCGAACGCAATCGCGCTCAACTCGGCGATGGTGACCGCCACACGCCTCATCGGGCCGTCGATCGCGGGCATTCTCATCGGCGCCTTCGGCGAGGGAATCTGCTTTCTCGTGAACGCGATCAGCTACGTCGCCGTGATCGCCGCGCTGCTCGCGATGCGCGTCGCGCCGCCCGCCGAGCGGCCGTCCGGCGGCCGCATGATCGACGGGCTCAGGGAAGGCTTCGCGTATGTCGCGGGCTTCACGCCCGTGCGCAACATTCTTTTCCTCCTCGCCCTCATCGGCTTCATGGGAATGCCGTACCATATTCTCATGCCGGTTTTCGCGAAAGACGTTCTCGGAGGCGGCGCGCATACGCTCGGCTTTCTCATGGGCGCGACCGGTCTCGGCGCGCTCGCCGGCACGGTCCATCTCGCTCTGCGGAAAAGCATCCGCGGCTTCGGACGGATCATAACGACCGCCTCGATGGTTTTCGGCGCAGGGCTTGTTGCTTTTTCGTTCTCGCACGTTGTATGGTTGTCGATGATCCTCGCGTTCGTCGCGGGTCTTGGGCTGATGGCGCAGATGGCCTGCAGCAACACGGTGATTCAAACCATCGTCGACGACGACAAGCGAGGAAGGGTCATGAGTCTGTTCACGATGGCGTTTATCGGGATGGCGCCCTTCGGGAGTCTCTTTGCCGGCGCCCTCGCGAGCCGGATCGGCGCGCCGCGCACGCTCGCCATCGGCGGAGGCTTCTGTGTCGCCGGAGGGATCGTTTTCGCGAGCAGGCTCAAGGCGATGAGAAAGGTCATTCATCCGATTTACCGGAAGATGGGCATCATGCCCGATATCCCGGCGTAGGCGACGCGGGAGCAGGTCTCCATGGCGCACGAACCGACCGGCAAGAATCTCCTCAACAATCTGGCGAAACGGGAGTATCGCTATACTCAGGATCTTCCCTCGAATCCCGACCCCTCGATCGGGACCGTGCTCGTCACGGGGGCGTCGGGATATATCGGCGGACGGCTCATTCCCGAGCTGCTCTCACGGGGCTATCGCGTGCGCGTCATGGTGCGTGGCAAATCGAGCGAGTTCGGGGAGCTCTGGCCGCAAACCGAGGTCGCGTTCGCCGACGCGCTCAAGATCGAAGAGCTGAGACCGGCTCTCGAGGGAGTTCATACCGCTTACTACCTCATCCATTCGCTGCTGCTCGGCACACGGGAGTTCGAAGCGGCCGATATTCAGGCCGCGATCAACTTCCGGAAAACGGCGGAGGAAACGGGAGTCAAACGAATCATTTACCTCGGCGGGCTCGGAGACGACCGCACGAAACTCTCCTCGCACCTGCGCAATCGAATGAAGGTCGCCGACGAGCTGCATCGGGGAGCGGTGCCCGTAACCATCCTCCGCGCCGCCATCATCATCGGCTCGGGAAGCGCGTCGTATGAGATCATCAAGCATCTCGTCAAATGTCTCTGGGTCATCCCCATTCCGAAATGGGCGCGCAACCGCTGCCAACCGATCGCCATCCGCGACGTGATCAAGTATCTCGTCGGCGTCCTGGAAATCCCCGAGACCGCGGACAAACGCTTCGATATCGGGGGGGCCGATATCCTCACGTACCACGAGATGATGCTGACCCTCGTGGACGTCCTCCACAAGAGGCGTCTCTTCATCAGGTTTCCTCTGTCCAATATGGGACTCTACTCGTATGCGGCGAGCTTTCTCACGCCGGTGCCCGCCGCCATCACAAAGAGCCTCATGGAAGGTCTGAAGAACGAGGTCATCTGCCAGGCGACCGCCATCAAGCTGTTCCTTCCGTTCGAGCCCCTCACCTACCGCGAGGCGCTCCAGGCGGCGATGACGCGCGAGGAGCAGGACAACGTTCGAACGACATGGACGGGCGCCTATCCGCCCGCGCACGAGCTCGCGATCAAGCTGAGCGAGCTCGAGGAAAAGACTCTGTACACGGCGAGATTCTCGATTTCTTCCCGCAAGGACGCGTGGAGACTCTTTGCGTCGCTCTGTGCAATAGGCGGCAAAGAAGGTTGGTTCACGCACAACTGGATGTGGCGGCTCCGGGGCTGGATAGACAAGGTGCTTCTCGGAGTCGGCAGCTCGCGGGGAAGGCGCAGTCAGACGACGCTCATGATCAGCGACGTGATCGATTGGTGGCGAATCGAGGACTTGCAGCCCGACATCAGGCTTCTCCTCCGCGCGGAGATGAAACTCCCGGGCAAGGCGTGGCTCGAGTTCAGGATCGATCCGGAAGACGGCCGGAACAGGCTCTGGATCATCGCGCACTATTATACGGAAAGTTTCCTCGGAAGGCTCTACTGGTATGTCTTCGTCCCGTTCCACCACATCATCTTCAGAGATCTCATCAGGCAGATAGAGAAGCGTTCGTGAGGGGCGGCCGCGTGCTCTCCGCCGGGAACCAGTGACGCGTCCGCAGGCATATCTTCACCAGCATCAGCATCACCGGCACCTCGATCAGCACCCCGACGACCGTGGCCAGTGCCGCGCCTGACGAGATGCCGAAGAGCATCGTCGCGGTCGCTATGGCGACCTCGAAGTGATTCGACGCCCCGATCATCGCCGAGGGCGCTGCGTCCTGATACGAGAGCTTCAGCGGCTTCGACAGCAGATACCCGATCCAGAAGATCAGGTTGGTCTGAATGAAGAGCGGAATGGCGATCCAGAGAATCGTGAGCGGGTTGGAAACGATGACTTCACCTTTGAACGAGAAAAGCAAGACCAGCGTCGCCAGCAGGGCGACGATCGTGATCGGCGTGAGCACGTGAAGAAACTTCTCGTTGAACCAGGTCTCGCCCCGTGCGCGGATTATCCATTTTCGCGAGATGTATCCGGCTACGAGAGGCAGGGCGACGTAGACGGCGATGGAAAGGAGCAGCGCCTGCCAGGGCACCGGCAGCCGCCCGACGCCGAGGAGGAATCCCCCGAGCGGCCCGTAGAGAAACAGCATGGTCAGCGAGTTGATGGCCACCATCACGAGCGTGTGCCCGTCGTTCCCCTTCGCGAGGTAGCCCCAGACAAGCACCATCGCCGTGCAGGGCGCGATGCCGAGGAGAATGCACCCCGCGAGGTAGCTCCGCCACAGGGGGACCTGCAGCATCTTTACGCCTTCAGAGAGAACGACGGTGCCGACTCCGTGCGTCGCGCCGACCGGAAGGTCGAGGCCGAACGGCATCTTCACGAGATCGATCGCCTCGGCGCCGATGAAGCCTCGAAACACGAAACCGAGGAAGAAGACCGCGATCGCGTACATCGTGAAGGGCTTGATCGCCCAGTTCACGAAGAGCGTGAGGCCCACCGGCTTCGCGCTCTTCCCCGCCTTCAGCACTTCGGCGAAGTCGATCTTGACCATGATGGGGTACATCATGAAGAAGAGACAGATCGCGATGGGGATGGAAACGACCGGCGCGCCGCCCACGAAGATGGACAGGCCGTCCAGATACTTCGCCACACTCGGCGCGAGCTTGCCGAGCACGATGCCGATCCCGATGCAGAGGATCACCCAGGCGGTGAGGTTGCGCTCAAAGAAGCTCAGGCCTTTCGGCTTCTTCGTGATGCACGCTTCGGCGGCCATCGATCAGTGCACGCTCCATACGAGATAGACGCCCCCGAGTATGACAAGAGCCCCGCACACCTTCTTGAGAATGACGGCCCCTTTCGAACGATCGTTCCAGTTGAGATATCTCTGCACCATACTGGTGAACGTCCCCGCCAGCACGATCACGGCGCAGTGGCCGATCGCGTAGAAGAAAACGAGCGAGCCGGCGAAGACCGGTCTCGTCGAGGCCACGCCGAAGGCGATCCCCAGCATCGGCGCCATGTACGCGAAGGTGCAGGGACCGAGCGCGACGCCGAATAGGAGCCCGATGACGAGCGCGGCAAGCGCTCCCTTCCTCTTCATCTTCGGCTGATTTGCGGCGCCGAGAAACGGGATGGTGATGACCTCGAGCAGATGCAGGCCGATCACGAGGAAAATCGCGGCGACGAAGTAGTTCCCCGCCTTTCCGACATCCCCCATGAGACGGCCCATCATCCCGGTAATGGCGC
>CAVVEY010000007.1:0-699055 GCA_963747385.1 uncultured bacterium
TCGGATAAGATCGATCACGAGAAATGCGATGACGACGACCGCCGCCGCGGCTGCAATGGCGGCGATTCTCGGGATTCTCGCGACGACCCGGCCGGCTCGTCCATGCGGCGTCCATTTCGCGGCGCGCACTCTCTCAATCGCCCGCGCCTGAGCCCTCGCGATCGATTCGCCGCGAGGAGCGGCGAATTCCGCGAGCCGCGAATGATCGCCGAGCAGCCGCTCCCGATACGCCCGGCACGACCCGCACGCCGCGCAATGCCTCTCGATCTCGTCCCGTTCGTCCGGCTCCAGGGCATTCCCGATGGAGCTCTCGATCCTGCGTCTCATTTCCCTGCAATCAGCGTTCATCGTGCGCCTCCGTCTTTTCCAAGCGCTTTCGAAGCTCGCCGCGCGCTCTGCTCAGTCTCATGTGAACCGCCTTGGGGGATATGCCGAGCGTCGCGGCGATGCCTTCGGTGCTCGTCGCGTCGAAGTAGTAGAGCATGAGGGGGACCCGGTGCTTCTCGGGGAGATCCCGGAGCGCGCGCCTGAGATCGGAAAAGCTCTCGGGCACGCCGCCCGGGCAATCCGCCTGCGTCGCGAGGAGCCGCGCCTGATTTGCGCGCTGCCTGATGAAGTTCCGGCTCAGGTTTCCGGCGATGGTCGCGATCCACGGCCCGAATCGGTCTCGATCCCTGAGAGAAGCGATCTTCATGAATCCTTTCACGAGAGCCTCCTGAGCGAGATCCTCCGCGTCGGCCTCGACGCCGGCGATCGCGAGGCATACCGCGTAGACGCGCCCCGCGTGCAGCCGCACGAGCCCGGCGTACGCTTCGCGATCACCTCGCATGCATGCCTCGACGAGTGTGCGGTCCGGTCCATCCTCCATCGGGTCTCCCTCCGACATTCACCCTACAAGACACCTGAGGCGCTGAAATCCTCACGGGGAATATTCACACGGAAAGCGGGGGAAGGGCAATCGAATGCCCGCGCGGGCGCGTCGAGATCCCGCGGTCCCTCACGGGCGGCGCCCGATTTGAGCTTGAGCGTCCGATCGACCGGGAGTAAGATGACGCCATGATTGCAACCTGGCAGAGAGGTCGAAATGGCTCTGAGCGCGTTTGACGACAAATCGAACATGCCGAACAAGGCGAGTATCTCTCAAATGCTTGGGCAATCGAGTGCTCTCTGGGACGACCTGAAGGCTCATATCGCATCTCAATACGATCCTCTGACCGAGAAATGGATTTTCTCCGGCACGAACAATAGATGGGGGCTCCAGTTGAAGCAGAAGAAGCGGACTGTGCTCTACATGACGCCGTGCAAAGGGTATTTTCTCGCCTCTTTTGCGCTCGGAGAGAAGGCTGTGCGGGTTGCTCACGAGAGCGGCTTGCCCGATTCGGTGCTGAGCGTCATCGATGGCGCGCGAAAATACGCCGAGGGGAGAGGCGTTCGTATCGAGGTGAGGAGCAAGGGAGATCTCGAGAACATCAAGAAGCTCGCCGCGATCAAGATGGCGAACTGATCGGGAATCGCCGGTGCGATTCCGTGCTTGTCGGTGCTTATAAAAGGAGGTCGTTATGGTAGGACTGGACGTGCTGTGGCTGCCGATCCTGATATCGGCGGTAGTGACTTTCGCGGTGAGCTCGGCGATTCACATGATGCTCCCGTGGCACAAGAACGATTATCGCAAGGTGCCGAAGGAAACGGAGGCGTTGGATGCGCTCCGGCCGCTCGCCATTCCGCCCGGCGACTACATGGCCCCGCGCGCGTCGAGCATGCAGGAGATGCGCTCGCCGGATTTCGCCGAGAAGATGAAGAGAGGTCCGATCCTCGTCCTCACGGTGATGCCGAACGGCTCGACGTCGATGGTGAAGAGCCTCGTGCTTTGGTTCGTCTACATGGCGGTCGTCGGGATATTCGCGGCGTATGTCGCGGGACGCGCGCTTCCCGCGGGCGCCGGATTCCGCCAGGTCTTCCGCTTCACGGGAACGACCGCGTTCATCGGCTTCTCGCTCGCGCTCTGGCAGATGTCGATCTGGTACCATCGTTCCTGGGTCACGACGATCAAGGCGACGGTCGACGGCCTCGTCTACGCGCTTCTCACGGCGGCCGTGTTCGGATGGCTCTGGCCGCGATAAGCACGGCTCATCTCAATAAGAAAATAAGAAAGGGAGTGAGGAGGCTCGCCCCCTCACTCCCTCATTTCGTGTATCGAATGCCGATTCGATCACTCGGGCAGATTCAGATACTCTCTCACCGCGTTGTAATCGGAGAGATCAAGCAATCCCCTCGACGTGAGGGGAATGATCTCCGATGCAGGCACGAGGATGATTTTGGCCTTCGTGAACGTGGTTGAGGTCGTATAGAGGGTCGAACCGGTTGGACTCCGCAATTCCACCCAATAGCTGTACACAGTGGAACTGCTCGCCCGCCACCAGGGTCGGGTCGAATAGAGTGCTTCAGGGCCCATACCCGGAATGGGATACCAGTTCGGAGCCGTGGAAGGGAAGTAATATCCAAGAACCAGGCAGGAATCGACGAACGCTGATGTCGCATTGAACGTGTATTGGATCGATCCCGTCGTCGTGGTTCGCGTGCCGTACTCGAATATGATCACATTCGCATTGCCGTCGGTGCCGTCAGCGCCTTTGGCGCCGGCGGGGCCGGTCGCGCCGTCTTCACCGGAGCACGAGAAAAGGAAAGCGGACAGCAGCAGAACCGCTACGAGCAATCTCGAACGAAGCATAGAAACCTCCTTGCATTGTTGAAGAACCGATAGATTCACTACCCGAAACCCAATGCCACATCCGATAACGCAGCAAGCTATCAGTGCGGCTCCAATTGCGTCAATACTTTTTCCGACGCAATTCCAGGATCGGATCGTGTCCGCGGGCGCGGCGCCGCGAGTCTTGCATTCGGGCCCCCCGCATTCTCCGTTGACGCTCAGTAAGCCGCAGTGATATAGTCCCCGGAACTGGACCGTATTCAATTACTCGTGTGCAGTGCGGACCCCGCGGGAGTCCGCGGGCTTCAACGGGGAGGGATCGATGAGGGCACTTCAGAGGTACCGGATACACCTCGGGACGGCGGCGTGGATTCTCCACCGTCTCTCCGGTCTCGCGCTCATTCTCTACCTGCTCACCCACATCTGGGTGATTCACCACCTGATCGGGGGGCGGGAGAGCTTCGACAAAACTATGGAATTTTTCAACAATCCTCTATTCAAGGCGCTCGAGATCGGGCTCGTCGGCGTCATTCTCTATCACCTCTGGAACGGTCTCCGCGTGACCCTCGTCGACCTCGGCGTCATGGTCGAGCGGCAGAAGACGATGTTCGCGACGGCCGTGGTCGTCTGGCTCGCGACGTGGGGCGTGGTCGCCTATGCGATGCTCACGAGGACCGGCGGGCTCCTCTCGGCGGTCGCGAGAATCGGAGGGGGTGGGGTGTCATGATGCACCGGGAAAACGTCACATCCGGCGGCGCGATTCTGTGGCTCTTCCAGCGGGTGAGCGGCGTGTACCTCGCGGTCGTGCTCTTCGCGCACGTATGGCTGCTCCATTATCTCCTTCGGGAGGATCTCTCCTTCGCCGCGGTCTCTGACCGCCTCGCGACGCCGCTCTGGAAGACGATCGACATCTCGTTCCTTGTCGTCGCGCTTTTCCACGGGCTCTACGGCCTCTGGGTCGTCCTCGAGGATTACATTCACTGGGGATGGGCGCGGATCTTCCTCTACAGCGCGATTTCGCTCGCCGCGCTCGTCGCGCTCGTGCTCGGTATTCTCACCATACTTCCGTTCCAGGGAGGTTTCTAAGATATGGCAACGCTTGATCCCGAAACAATCCACGACGTGACGGGCGTGCCGGTGCACAACATCCACCGCCACGACGTCGTCGTCGTGGGGGCCGGGCTCGCCGCGATGCGCGCGGCGGTCGAGGCCTCGAAAGACTACGACGTCGCGGTCGTGAGCAAGGTGTTCCCGACGCGCTCCCACTCGGGCGCGGCGCAGGGGGGCATCGCCGCCTCCCTCGCGAACGAGGAAGAGGACCACTGGGAATGGCACATGTTCGACACGGTCAAGGGGTCGGACTACCTCGGCGACCAGGACGCGATCGAAATCCTCGTGAAGGAGGCGCCGATCGTCGTGCGCGAGTTCGAGCACATGGGCGCCCCCTTTTCGCGGACGCCGGACGGCCGGATCGCGCAGCGAATGTTCGGCGGCCACACGAAGGATTTCGGCAAGGGGGGACCGATTCTCCGCGCGTGCTACGCGGCCGACCGCACGGGGCACGTGTTGCTCCACACGCTCTACGAGAACTGCGTGAAGAACGGCGTTCGGTTCTATCCCGAGTTCTACGTGCTCGGTCTCATCGTCCGCGAAAATATCTGCCGCGGAGTCGTCGCCTGGGACGTCATCAACGGCGGCGTGCACATCTTCCACGGGAAGGCGGTCATGTTCGGCACGGGAGGCCACGCGCGCATCTACAAGATCGCGTCGATCTCCCTTTCGAGCACGGGGGACGGCCCCGCGATGGTGCTGAGAGCCGGGCTCCCGCTCGAGGACATGGAGTTCGTGCAGTTTCACCCGACGGGACTCTACATACACGGCATTCTCGTGAGCGAAGCCGCGCGCGGCGAGGGAGGGTACCTCATCAACGACGCCGGCGAACGTTTCATGAAGAAATACGCCCCCGACAAGATGGAGCTCGCCCCCCGCGACGTCACCTCGCGCGCCATCCAGAAGGAGATCGACGAGGGGCGCGGCATCGGCGGAAAGAACTACGTCTATTGCGATCTGCGCCATCTCGGCGAGGAGAAGATCATGACGCTCCTTCCGCAGATCCACGAGCTCGCCTGGAAATTCCTCCACATCGATTGCGTGAAGGACCCGATTCCCATACAGCCCACGGGCCACTACTCGATGGGCGGCATACCGACCGACAACGATTGCCGCGTGCTGGCCGACGGCAAGTCGAAGCCGGTCGTCGGCTTCTTCGCCGCCGGGGAGTGCGCCTGCGTGAGCGTCCACGGGGCGAACCGCCTCGGGACGAACTCGCTCCTCGAGGCTTCGCTCTTCGGCCGCCGCGCCGGAAAATCGATCGTGCGGTTCCTCCGCGAGGAGCCGGCGCTCCCCGACCTTCCGGTCGACGCCGCGAAGGAGGCGATCGCGGAGGTCGAGGGCATCCTCTCCGCGGCCGGCACGGAGAAGGTATCCGCGATCAGGACGGAGATGCAGGCCGAGATGAGCGACAACTGCGCCGTCTTTAGAAACGGCGCGAATCTGAAGAAGCTCGACGAGGAGGTCAGGAGTCTCCGCGAGCGATACACGCGGATCCGAATCGACGACAAGAGCATGACGTTCAATATGGATCTCACCGAGGCGATCGAGCTCGGCCGCATGCTCGACGTCGCCGAGGTGATCGTGGCGGGCGCGCTCAACCGGACCGAGAGCCGGGGAGCCCACAGCCGCACCGATCACCCGAAGCGCGACGACGTGAACTGGCTCAAGCACACGCTCGCGTGGAAGAAGGACGGCGCGGTGAAGTTCGACTACCGGCCGGTCGTCATTACGCGATTCGAGCCGAAAGAGAGAAAATACTAGTCGAAGGAGGCCTCCCGCGATGGCTGCGAACGAAACCGAAACGAAGCTCTTCACCTTCCGCGTCAAGCGCTACGGCACGGGCGGCAGGGAGAAGGAGCACTACTACCAGGAGTACAAGCTCGAGGTCATGAAGGGGCAGTCCGTTCTCGACTGTCTGAACGAGCTTCGCTGGAAGCACGACGGCACGCTCACCTTCCGGCGTTCGTGCAAGAGCGGTATCTGCGGCTCGTGCGCGATGACGATCAACGGCGTGAACCGCCTCGCCTGCGAGACGCAGGTGATGGCGCTCGGCGGCTCCGCCGTGACGGTCGAGCCCCTCAAGGGCTATCCCGTCATCAAGGACCTCGTCGTCGATATCGATCCGATGGTCGAGAAGCTCCTCGCCGTGAAGCCGTACCTCATCACGAAGACCCCGGCGCCGAGCGATCAAGAGCGTTTCCAGAGCCAGGCGGACCGCGCGAAGCTCGATGGACTCTACGAGTGCATTCTCTGCGGGGCGTGCACTTCGTCGTGTCCGTCGTACTGGGCGGACGAGAAATATCTCGGGCCGCACGCGTTCCTCAAGGCGTACCGTTTCATCGCCGACAGCCGCGACGAGGGGGCGCGCGAGCATTTCGAGGCGCTCGACGACAAGCACGGCCTCTGGCGGTGCCATACGATATTCAATTGCGTCGAGGCGTGCCCGAAGAGCCTCAACCCGACGAAGGCCATCGCTGCGCTCAAGCGGGAGCTCACGAAGGAACGGATCGGGTAGGAAGATAGATCTCGCGATCGCTCGACTCGAACCGTCCGCCGCATGTCACGCGTCGAAGCGGGAGGTATGACGATGTCCGGGATATCACGCCGCAACTTTCTCAAGATCACCGCGGGCCTCGGCGCGGCGAGCGGCTTCGTGCCGCTGCGCTCTCTCTTCTCGAAATCTCCCTTCGCGGGGCTCTCGGCTGCGCCGCGCTCCGGCTCCGGGCCGGGGACAGGGCCCCTCGTCATCTCCACCTGGAAACACGGAATGCCGGCGAACGACGCGGCGTGGACGATTCTCTCCGGCGGCGGCCCGGCGCTCGATGCGGTCGAAGCGGGTGTGCGCGTTTCCGAGGGTGATCCGTCCGTGAACGGCGTCGGCTACGGCGGGCTGCCCGACGAGGAATGCCGCGTGACCCTCGACGCCTGCATTATGGGGCCCGACGGCCGCGCCGGCGCGGTCGCCTTCATCGAGAACTACCGGCACCCGATCTCGATCGCCCGAAAGGTCATGGAGACGACCGATCACGTATTCATCGTGGGGGAGGGAGCCGAGGAGTTCGCGCGCAAGCATGGCTTCTCGCGCGAGGAGCTTCTCACCGAGGCCGCCCGCGAGGCGTGGATCAAATGGAAGCAAAGCATGAGCGACAAGGATGACTGGTTCCCGAAGGATCTCGATCACGATACGATCGGGATGGTCGCCATCGACGCCGCGGGGAACCTCGCCGGCGCCTGCACCACGTCGGGGCTCGCCTTCAAGATTCACGGGCGCGTCGGCGACTCTCCGATCATCGGCGCGGGGATGTACGTCGACAACGAAATCGGCGCCGCCGCGGCGACCGGGAAGGGCGAAGAGGTCATCAAAACGTGCGGAAGCTTCCTCGTCGTCGAGGGGCTGCGGCAGGGGCTCTCGCCGAAAGAGGCGTGCAAGCGGGCGCTCGAGCGGATCGTCGGGCGGCACCGGGGGAAGCCGACGTTCCAGGTCGCTTTCGTCGCCCTCTCGAAAGAGGGAGAGATCGGCGCGCTCGCGCTTCAGGAGGGATTCCAGTACGCGCTCGCGGCGGGCGGCACGAATGCGCTCGATCGATGCCGAGCACCTGCTCTAGGAACGGGACCTGTTATCGGTACCGAATCGGGGAGGAATATCGTGGCAGAAAAATTTTCGGGAAACGCTCTGAAACCGGCGCTCCGCTTCGCCGCCGCCGTTCTCCTGGCCCTTGCGATCGCCTCGTGCTCGGGCGTGCCGTCGAGCCCAGAAGGCGCCGCGAAGAAGATGCTTCGCGCCTATGGCGGGAAGAAGAACGCCGCGCGGCTTCAGAGCTTCGCGGCCAAGGGGTTCATCAGGGATTTGAGCTCCGAGACGATCGCGAAGAGCTACTCTTTCGACATTTACCGGAAAGGGAATCTATACAAGCACAAGGTCATGGCCGCTCCCTTCGGAAAGCTCACCGACGTCATCGTTATGTACTCCGACGGAACGACGAGCCGTGAATGGTTGAAAGGGAAGGGAGTGCACACGATTCCCTCGATGGAGCTCGGGCTGTCAAGGTACCGGTTCCCCGAATGCGTTCAATGGGCGCAAACCGCCGGACGCACGGGGGAGATGATCCCCGTGAAGAAGGGGGACAAGGTCGTCCGGGTACGATATACGGACGGATCCGAAGTGGTCACCATCGCGATGGACAGGAAGAGTTGGCTCCTGAGCGGGGTCGAAGTCAAGAACGTGACCGACACCACCGCCGTGTTCACCGAGACCTACGATCACTACACCGATATCGCGGGCATTCCGTTTCCCCAGGAGTTCAAGGCCACATTCAAAGGCGCGCCGTACTACGAGTACCTGCTGTCCGTCATCGATTTCGAGACCGACATGCCCGATACCCTCTTTCGCGTGACGAACGAGGATACGATCGGATTGACCGTTCCCGCGAAGGCGGAGACGGAGGCCGCGCCGAAACGATGATCAGAGGAGCTCTTTCACCTTGAAGAGCGACGAAAAGCGGTATCCCGCCTCCGCGAGATTCGCCTCCGCGCCCTCTTCGCGATCGACGATCGTATAGACGCCGGCGATCGTTCCCCCTCCGGCTTCGATCGCCCGGGCCGCCTTGAGGAGCGAGCCGCCCGTCGTCGCCACGTCCTCGAGAAGGACGACCCGCATCCCCTTCTGGAGATTTCCCTCGACGAGATTCTTGGTTCCGTGATCCTTCGCCTCTTTGCGGATGAGGAACCCTTCCTTGTCGAGGCCGCGCTGCGCGGCCAGAGAAAGCAGCGCGCCGATGATCGGATCGGCGCCGATCGTTGGCCCGGCGAAGGCGTCATACTCGATCGTTTCGAAGCGGTCGAGGAGGAGCTTCGCGGCGAGGTGAAGCCCGAAGGAGTGCAGGGTGGTCATTTTGCCGTTAATATAGTAGCTGCTCTTTCTCCCCGAGGCGAGCGTGAAATCCCCCTTGAGGATGGAGCGCTTCCTGAGGATATTCGCGAGATCTTCTCTTTCGTCCATCGGCTCTCCTTGTGCGCGTGTCGTGTCTTCGAACGTTGGCGTCAGTTCGAGGAGATCATGACGCCGATCGAAATCTGGAGAAAGCGGGCCGTGCTTTCTCCCGTATAGAAATGCACCGTATCCTCGGGTTCGGTGCCGACGAACACGGCGTGGTACTTGGCGTTCGCGTTGAGCGATACGGTGTGGGCCACCCTGACGAGCAGGCCGATCCCGCCGTAGATCCCGAGGTGATTGTCCGTTTTCTGCGCTTCGTAGAATCCGATAGGCAGAATCGCATTCACGTTGTAGAGGCCCGGCCCGGCCTCGATGGTCGGCGTATAGCGACCGTGCATCGTTCTTAGAAAGATCATGCCGGCCGTAAAGGAGAACATCTGGAGGTTCACGTTCGTGCGATCGAAAAACGCGAGGTTCTTCTCCTGATCCTTCGACGGGCCGAAGTTGTGGGATGACAGCGAGACATCCACGCCGAGCCAGTCCGCGAGGCCGTGGATGAAATGGAGCTCGATTTCGCTGCCGCCGCCGAATTCCTCGTTGAAAGCCCCGCTCGCCGCGAGACCGCCGACGCGGATTCCGAGCATTTCGCGCCCTTTGATATGCTGCGCCTGGAGCGATCCGCTGCAAGAGACGACGAACGCACACACGGATGCCGCGACGATTCCTTGCACGACTTTCATGACCTTAAAATATCACAAGGGGAGCGGCGGCGCTAAGAAAAATCGAGTTGCAGCGCCTCTATCGCGCGAGAACGAGCTTGAGCCGCGCGACGAAAAGAACAAAGCCCGCGTGGATCGCGCGCGGGCCCGGTATTCGTATGTCGGTTCGAATCGTCTTCAACGGATGCTGTCCTTTCCGCCGGTCGCTTCAGCGGAGAAGGATCACTTTTCTCGTATGGATCTCCTTGCCGACGTGCAGCCTGCAATAATAGACGCCCGAGGGGAAGCCGTTCCGCCTGGAGAGGGAGGGATTCCACCTGAAGGTATGGTCGCCGGCCTGCCTGGCGCCGAGCGGGAAGCTCTCCACCAGTCCGCCCGACACGTTGTAGAACGAGATCGTCACCTGCTGCCCCGAGCCGCCCGCGCCGATCGTATATGGAATCGTCGTCGACGGATTGAACGGGTTCGGGTAGTTCTGGCCGAGCGCCGCGGCGGCTGCGGGGACTCCCTTCACGAAGAGGGGGCCGTAATGCGTCGGATTGTCTCCGTCGACCTCGACGAGATAATAGTAGAGATCCTTCGTCGGATCCTCGCATGCATCGAAGAACTCGTAATTCCGGCTCGACCGGACGGGCGAGCCGGTGCGCTTCACCGTCGCCGCGAAGTCCGGCGCGAAGCCGCGATAGACGTCGAACGTCGTGTAGCCGCCGCAACCCATGGTGCACCAGCTGATGCTGACGCCGCCGGCGATCCGATTGCATTCCGCCGAGGCGATCAGCACGCCGACCTGCTCTCTCAGATGGATGGACACGTTCCTCGTCTCGTCGGGGCCGAGGTCGATTCCGGCGATCGTCGTGTCGCGGTAGCCGGGAGCATGAGCCGCGATCTCGTATACCGAGGGACCGAGAGCGTCGAAGCAGTACGTGGAGTCGGTGAACGCGCCGTACGTGCCGATGACGTTGTACGCCGCGTCGAAAAGGGTGACGGTGGTGCCCGCAGGAACGTCCGGGCGTCCATCCGCGGAAACGGCGCCTGAGATGCTTCCCGCGGGGCGATCGAGCCAATAGGTGTAATTTGCGTCGTTGAAATAGAAATAGTAGTATCCGCTGTCCGGCAGCGCCGTCGCGATGCTCGGCGGGCTCCATGCGAGCGCTGCGATTCCCCACGCCCCGCTCCAGCCCCAATGCTCCGGCAGATATGACCCGTTCTGCGTGAACTTGAAGAAAATGGTATCGGGATCGCCCGGCTCGTTTATGAACCTGAGCTTGCGCCAGATGTGATCTCCCTGCGGGTCCATGTTATTCGCCGGATCGGTCGGCTCGCACGTGACGCCGTTGAACTTCCCGACGAGCTGGATCGAAGCAGGGTCTTCGGCGCGCACCCCACCGGCGGCCAGAGCCAAAAAGGCACACGCGAGCAACGGGGTCCGGTAATAATGCCTCATCGACAACAGCCACCCCCCGGATGCACCTCTCCGATACAAGAACCTCCAGCACAGCTGAAGTTAAAATTCTTAACTACGCGAGTATATCCCAAAGCGGCCCCCAAGTCAAACGCAAAGTCAGGCTTGACATTATGGCCTAATGCGTCACAGTTACAGATTATGCAAGGAATATACCTTCAGGCAATCGGGGGTATATTTTTTGCAGTGGAACGGGGAGGTTGATCCGGCTGCAAGCGACGGCATCATTTCTTGCGGGGGCGAAAACGAATGGGAAGCAGAATATCCAACCTTTCCAATAAGTTAGATGACCGAAAGGAAGCTCTCCCCGACGATCTGAAGAACGAGACATTCGAGTCTCAGGAGCTCTTTCGAAGGGCCGAAGCGTGCATTGTGCGAGGAAAGTTCGATATGGCGGAAGAGCTTCTGTCCGAGGCGCTCATGATTTCGAGCGAAAATCCGCTCTACCTCTCGTATTTCGGCCTCTGCGTCGGCATGCGGGGGGACCTTGGGGAGGCCCAAAAACTCTGCAGCAAAGCGGCGAAGCTTTCCCCGCATTCTCCCATTATTCTCGTGAATCTCGGCCGCGTACTGCTGGAGCTGGGATGCCGGAAAGAGGCTCGCGATCTCTTCTCCCGAGCTTACTCGCTCGATAACACGAGCTCTCCGGCCGCCCTCGAGCTTTCGGGTATGGGCGTGCGCCGCCAGCCCGTGATCCGCCACCTTGCGAGGAACCATCCCGTCAACCTGGTGCTCGGCAAGATGAGGCACCGGATGCTCGGATACAGGAAGCCCGGATGGAAAAAGCGCTAGATAATCCCGCCGGCGAACCCGTACAATCCCGTCGATGAAACCTTCCCTCGGAAGATCCATGCGAGGCGCCGCGGTCGCTCTCCTTTTCCTTGCCTCGTGCATGAAAGCGGACATGCGCCGTCCCGGCGAATGGATAGGGGCGCGCGCGGGCGCGGATGCGCGGGTGAACGCCCTCATCGAGGACGGCCGCTTCGACGAAGCCCTCCGGGTCGCGGACAGCCTCATCGCGGCGGGCGAAAACGATTCGAGGACCCTCGGCCAAAAGGCGCGCGCCCTCGAGGGGTTGGGGCGCGGAGAAGAGGCGATCGCCATGTTCGAGGAAGCGATTCTCGCGGATTACGAAAACTGCGAGAACCACCTGCACTTCGCGACGTATCTCATGCGTCTCGGGAAGACGGGGCGCGCGCATACGGAATTCATGGAAGCGAGGCGTTTCTGCGAGGGGAAATACGAATCGCTCATATACCGGAATCTGGCGGTCGCCGGAATCAAGCTCGACAAGCGCGACCTCGCGCGGCAGTACGTGGAGGAAGGGCTCAGGCGCGACTCGGGCGATCCCTATCTGAACGGTCTCAAGGGGATGCTCGTCGCCCGGGAGAACCCCGTCTCCGCGGAAAGCCTCTTCGTGAAAGCCCGGTCGTTCGGGAAGGCCTCGCCCGAATTCCTCGTCCAGTACGGGCTCCTTCTCATCAACGAGGGGAGGCCGCGTGAGGCGGCAGGCGTTCTGGAAGAGGCTTCGAAGCTGAGTCCCGGAGAACGGGAGATCGCGATCTACCTCGCCGAGGCCCTCGACAGGGCCGGAGATTACGCCGGAGCTCGGGTTGTACTCGATGAGCTTCTCGCGGCAGGGGGCGAGGCGGAAACACGGAAGCTGCGCGCGCGGGTTCTTTTCCACGAGGGGGATTACGCCGGGGCCTTGAACCTTTACCTGAAGCTCGATCAGAGCCCGGAGGTTATGGACCGGATAGCGATGTGCCTCCAGAATCTCGGGAGAACGGACGAGGCTCTTCCGTGGGCGAGAAAAGCGCTCTCTGCGAGGCCCGATTGGCCGCAGGGGATGATCAACCTTGCGGTGATCCTCGCCGCCCGGGGGGATCTCGACGAGGCTGCCTCTCTGCTCGGGCGCGCCCTCTCGATCGAGCCCGAGAACGTCTCGGCTCGAGCCAATCTCGATCGGCTCGAGGAAGCGAGAAAGAAGCCTTCGCGTCAGAAATAATGCTGTCGAAATCCCGCGAGTTCAATTAAGATAACTTCGAGAACGGAGAAACAATCCTCCCCCGGAATCCGTACTAAGGGATGAGGATTCCAGGATCGGAGGTAGAGCCCATGTACTGCAAATACTGTGGAACGGGGATCGACGGCGGAGCGGATTTCTGCACCTCCTGCGGAAAGAAGCTCGGAGACGGGGACGCCCAGCATGCCCTCTACCGGCACGAGCTCACGAGGATCAAGGCCGCGAAGGAAACGAAGAATCCGAAGGCGGCCGCGGCGCTCGGCTTCTTCTTCGGTTGGATATTTCTCGGCCCCGTGGGATACATTTACCTCGGTCAATGGAACTGGTTCTGGCTCACCTTCATCATCCAGATCTTCGCCTACCCGTTGACCGCGTTCTTCGCGTATCCGTTGCTTCCTGTCGTATACGGTATCCATCAGTACCAGATGGCAAAGGATGTCAACGAGCTCATCGCCCGGGAGCAGGGACAAGCACCCGCGATGGAAGCCGGAGCCCGCGCGGTCGAGCCGTTTGATAAGACCGAGCTGTAGCACACACGTCCGGAGGAAAACCCGCTTTGGATCGCAACCTCGCCCTTGAGCTCGTGAGGGTAACGGAGTCCGCTGCCCTCGCGTCCGCCCGTTTTTTCGGCAAAGGGGATCCCGCGGGCGCCGATGGGGCCGCCGTGAAGGCGATGGAGCTTTCCTTCGAGGGCGCCAAGATATCCGGCCATATCATAATCGGCGAGGAGCGGATCAGCGAGAGCTCGAGGCTCTGCGTCGGGGACACGATCGGCGCGGGCGGCGAGGCTGCGTTCGACATCGTGGTCGATCCGGTGGATTGCATCGAAGCGCTCGCCGACGGGCAGTCGAATTCGATGTCGGTGATCGCCATGGGGCTGCGGGGGACGTTCTCCGACCTCGCCGCGCCCTATATGCGAAAGATCGCGGTCGGGGCCGAAGCGGCGGACGCGATCGATCTCAACGCGTCGGTATTCGATAACCTCGTTCGCATCGCGGACGCAAAAAGGGTTTACGTCGAGGATCTGACCGTATCGATTCTCGACCGCGAGAGGCATCGCAAGCTCATCGACGAGGTGCGCCGGGCGGGAGCGAGAATAGAGCTCCTCAAGGCCGGCGAACTCGCCGCCGCGATCTCCGCGTGCCTTCCGGAGACGGGCATCGACGTCATGATGGGAGTCGGAGACGCGAAGCAGGGCATCATCGCGGCTACGGCCGTGGCGTGTCTCGGCGCCGGGCTCCAGGTTCAGTTCATGCCGGCTCTCGACGCGGAGCCGGAGAATCTGCCGGACGAGTTCAGGAGGATATACGGAGCAGGCGATCTCGTCGGAGGAGATGTTATGTTCGCCGCGACCGGGGTCTCCCGGAGCGACTTTCTCGACGGAGTCATGTTCAGGCCGGGCGGCGCTGTAACCCACAGCGTCGTTTTCCGGCGCAAATCGGGCACGATCCGTTTCCTCAAGACCGAGCATTCCTTCGAAAAATCGCCCGATTATACCTGAGTCATGCACGATCTCTTCAAGAGCGATGTGCCGCCGCCCCTGGCGGAGCGGATGCGTCCGTCGAGCCTCGACGAGTTCGTCGGCCAAGAGGACCTCGTCGGCGACGGGAAGATCCTCCGGCGCATCCTCGAAAACGGAACGCTCGAATCATCCCTTATTTTCTGGGGCCCTCCCGGCTGCGGCAAGACCACTCTCGCGCGCCTCATCGCAGGAGCCGTCGACGCGCATTTCGAGCATTTCTCCGCCGTCACGGCCGGGATCGCGGACGTCAAACGCGTCGCGGCCGAGTCGGTCTCGCGTCTCGCGCTGGGCGGCGCGAGAACGATCCTTTTTATCGACGAGATCCATCGCTTCAACAAGGCGCAGCAGGACGCGTTTCTTCCCTTCATCGAGGATGGAACGATCGTGCTCATTGGCGCGACGACCGAAAATCCGAGCTTCGAGGTCATCGCGCCGCTGCTCTCGCGGTGTCGCGTTTTCATCCTGAAACCTCTCGGGGAGGAGGATGTCGCGAGGGTCGTCGCGCGCGCGATTGCGGACCCCGCAGCCGGCTACGGCCGTCTGGACATCGCGATTTCGGAAGAGGATATCCGTTACCTCGCCTATCTCTCGTTCGGCGACGCGCGCATGGCGCTCAACGCGCTCGAGATGGCGGTGCAATCGGTGGGGCGGGGGGATGCGGGGATCGCCCTCACGCGCGGACTTCTCGAAGAAGCGGCCCAGAAAAGGGCCGTCCTCTACGACAAGAAAGGGGAGGAACACTACAACATCATCTCCGCGCTCCATAAGAGCATGCGGGGAGGGGATCCCGACGCTTCCTTGTACTGGCTCGCGCGCATGCTCGAGGCGGGGGAGGATCCGCTCTACGTGGCGCGCCGCCTCGTCCGGTTCGCCTCGGAGGACGTCGGGAACGCCGATCCCCAGGCGCTGACCTCGGCCTTGAACGGAATGCAGGCGGTTCATTTCATCGGAATTCCCGAGGGGAAGCTCGCTCTCGCGCATGCGGTCGTCTATCTCGCGCTCGCTCCGAAAAGCAACTCCCTCTATGCGGCGTACGAGGAGGCCGCGCGGGACGTTCGTGAGCACGGGCCGCTCCCCGTGCCGCTCTGGATCCGGAATCCCGTGACGGGGTTCATGAAGGACATCGGTTACGGCAAGGGCTACCGTTATCCGCACGACGATCCGGAGACAATCGTCGATCAGGAGTATTTTCCCCAAGAGCTCGCCGGCCGCCGCTACTATCATCCCGTCGAGCGCGGCTTCGAGCGCGAGATGATAAGGCGCATCGAGTACTGGCGCGGCCTCCGCGAGAGGAAAAGAAGAAAGAACGAGCAATAAAGAGGAATTGAAAGGAATAAGAAGGAATCTTGAAACCCAGCTCCGCCGAGCTCTGTCGACGCCTCTATTGTCCAATGAATAATGACGTTAATGGCTTTAACCTCCTTGACAAAATCGTCCCAAGCTGTCATAATCAGTCCTGAGTAAAGAATTTTAACGAGGCCTTTCGTCGCGCGGTGCGGAGGTCGTCGGAGGGTTATAAGTATGAAGAAAGTCATTCCGGCTTCGGCTGTCCTTCTCGTATTTATCGTAGCCGCGAGCGGCGCGCTTCAGGCGCAGTGCTATGGATCACTCGCGCTCTCGTCGAGTTTCGCCGAGTTCGACTATCTCGTGAGGCTCGCCGTCCATTTCGGCGACGCCGCTTCGATCCCTACCGACATCACTTGCAGCAGGAGCATGCTTCCGAGCGAGCTCGTGATCGACGTTCCCCTGTGGGCGTACAATCTCCACGAGGGCGCCGGATACCTCGAGTTCTCGATCGTATCGAACGAGAGCATCGCGGTGTTCGTTCCCGACAACTGCTGGAGCGTCGTCGGAAGCTACCGCTGCAGAAGCGGGACCGAATACCGCCTCGACCTCGCGCTCCAGGCGTGCGGGACCTCATGCGGTCCGGTACGGATCGGCTACGCCCAGGTGATCCGCATCAAGGAGAGCGATCCCATATGGATCGATCTGAGACCGAACAGCCAGACGAGCAAGATGATCGCGATCGACGGCTACGGGAAATCCCACAACGTTTTTTCGCCGCAGCACGGCGGGTTCATCGGGCAGAATTATCTCTACACGTGCCAGGAACCGATCTGCGAGGAGCCCAATACGAGTGTTGCCGATTTCGTCGCCATGCAGGGGCAGGGATGCTCCGTGAAGCTCGCCTGGGAGGCGGGAAGCGGCAACCGGACGATGATCCGCTACCGGACCGACCGCTACCCGACGGGCACCGAAGACGGGCTTCTCGCCATCGAAGTGCCGAGCTTTCCCGGCGAGAGCCAGTACTACTTCCATACGGGGATTCCGGGCGCCGCGACGCTCTATTACAAGGCGTTTTCCCTGACGCGCGACGCCGGAGACTATATCACGCGGAACTCCTTCGTCGAGTGCGCTTCGGTCGATACCGTACAGGTGAAGTGCGAGATCGGAGTTAAGCCGGCGAGCTGGGGATCGATCAAGAGCCTCTTCAGATAGAAGCCCGACGAATAGCCTCAGGCAGTCCGATCCTTCAACAGGTCGCGCAGCTCGGCGAGGCTCGAGAGCTTGAGGTCCGCGCCGCCGAGCCCCAGATCCTTCGTGATCTCCGTTTCGATGAGGATCACGCTCATTCCCGCCAGCTTCGCGCTCGTCACGCCCTTTTCCGCGTCCTCTATCGCAAGGCAGCGTTCGGGGAGAATCCCGAGCCTCTCGGCCGCGACGAGATAGGTCTCGGGATCGGGCTTCGTTCTCTTGACGTTGTCCTTGCCGACGACGACGTCGAAGCGATGCTCGAGCCCGTTCGCGCGGAGGATCGCCTTGATGTCGCGCTCGTACGATCCCGAGGCGATGGCGAGAACGAGCCCCGCCTTATCGAGAGCTTCGATAACCGCGGCCGCCTCGGCGAACGGCTTGATCGCGCCCGAGCGGCAGAATTCGGAGTAGATGGGATCCTTCCCGGCGCGCATCGCGGCGGGATCCAACGGCAGGCCGTGGCGCCTGATCTCGCTCTCGGCCCCGCCGCCGCGCGAGGTCCATTCGAGCCAGTACTCCGTGCGGTCGAGCGTGTGTCCCGCCTTCGCGAAGACGCGGGAATACGCCTCGAAATGGTACGGCTCCGAATCGACGATGACGTTGTCGAAATCGAAGATGACGGCCGTGTTCGATTCGAGGAGGCGCCTGAGCGCGTCGCGCGCGTTCATGGCGTATCTCCCGGCCGTGCGACGTTCCACGCGCCTCCGAGAACGTCGGCGCCGAGCCGCACGGGCGTGAGGAATCGGATGAACCGGTACATGAGGTAACACTCGAGCGCGAACGGGGGAAACCCGAGGTAGCCGAGAACGGGCATCTCGAAGAGCCTGACGCCGGAAAGATAGGGCACGTGATAGTTCCACTTCGTGAGCGCCCAGAAGTTCCACGATTCCCAGAGAATCCCGCAGACGGCGCCGGAGACGAGAAGCGACACGAAGAGGCTGTAATCTCCCGAACGGAACGACGCGCCGAACGATCCGATCCCGAGCCGGTCGTTCATTCCCTCGAACCAGAGAAGGACGCTGATCCAGGGAAGAGGGCAGAGCCACGGAGAGGGATAGACGAGAACGACGACGAAGAGGAAGAAGCCCGCGAAGAAGAACGCCGTCTCGATCCCCCGGCCGAGAATGAACGGCCGGCGATTGCGGAGGCGCGCCCCGAAGAGCGAATCGATGAGCTCGGCGGTTACGAGTATGGCAGGGGTGATCGTCGCGTAGGACCATGCGTAGCCGAGCCATCGCGCGGCGGTTCCCTCGGGGAGATTGACGTACGACCAGCTCTTCAGGAGGAGATTCACTCCTTCGAACACATACCATGTGACGATCGAGATCGGGACGATCAGGAGGAATTCCCTGCGACGCGAGGTGAGAGGGGAGCTTCCCTTTCGCGCGGCGACGAGAGCGTCGATCAGGATGATGTAGCCGGTCCAGACGAGCGGCGTAAAGTAGGTCCTGACCCATATGTTGCCGGCGATGAGGAGCATCTCGGAGGCGAGAATGATCCCTATGCCGAGGATCGCATGGGGCCGCAGGCGTTTCGCTCTCTGTTCAGACATGCGCGCGCGTCCGGAGTTCGTGCCGGGCTCTATCGCCGGAACCCGCGATTTCGATTGACGGTGCAATCGCGGGCCGCTACCTTTCAACGGGCAATCTAGCATCGATCGTCGGGCAAGACAAGGGCTCCTTTACGGCGGAAGTAATGGATACGTCGATACGATACATTTTCGGAGCCGAGAGCGATCGCGGTTCGATCCGCGAGCGCAACGAGGATTATTACGGCATCTACGTGCCCGAATCGGACGAGATCGTCGAAAGCCTCGGCGTGCTCGCGATCGTCTCCGACGGCATGGGCGGGCACCTGTCCGGAGCGGAGGCGAGCAAGAAATCGGTCGAGGTGATGGGGCGCGTCTATTACGACGGGACGGGCGCCGCGGTGGCCGAACGGGGACATGGCGAGGAGCTGCACGAATCGCGCAGCTCGGTCTCCGCCCCGGCGGTGAACCGTCTGCGTTGGGCGTTTCTCGAGGCGAACCGCGAGGTTTTCGAAATCGTCGGCGAGGGGCGCAACCACACGGCCGGCACGACGTGCACCGCGATCGTGATGCTGCCCGATGCGATTCATGTCGCGCATGCGGGAGATTCCCGCGCGTATCTCCTGAGCAAGGGTGTTTTCCGGCAGCTCACCGACGATCACAGCGTCGTCGGGGAGCTGGTGCGCAAGGGAACGCTGAGCAAGGAAGAGGCCGTGCGGCATCCGCACCGGAACGTCATAACGAAGGCGGTGGGTCTTCGCGCAAACCTCGAGGTCGACATCATGGAATCGGTTCCGGTGGCGCCGGGGGATCGCATGCTCCTGTGCTCCGACGGTCTCTATTCCATGCTCGGCGAGGAAGAGATCGCGAAGATAGTTGCCGGAGGCACGCCCGACAAGGTCTGCAAGAAGCTCGTCAAGCGCGCGAAGGAAGAGGGCGGAAGCGACAATATCACCGTCGTCGTCGCGGAGAAGACCTCGTAGCCGCGCGGAATCACAAGTACAGGATACTAGAAGATGATATTGAAGCCCGCCCCGAAGAGGGATTCCCGTTCGAAATTCGCCTCGATGAAAATCTGGGCTTCGTTCGAGACCGGAATCTTGACTCCGGCACGCACGAGGGCGCGCTCTTCGGTCTCGTCGCTCGGGCGCGCGCACAGGCAGTCGGCGACGGACGCGCCCCCGCTCTTCATGTCGACCTGCTCGATGCCGGCGATCAGGGAACCATATGGCTCGATCGTGCGCCGCTCGCCGGCCGCGATGCGGACGCTCGCGAGGATGCCGAAGCCGTAGCGCAATCGCGACGCCGCGCCGGAGGCCAGGCTTCCGAACGAGGCGTCGAGCGCGAGGCTTATCGGGAGCCTCGCCGTGCCTTCGAGGAGCACGATCTTCAAGTCGACGCCGCCGCCGAAAAAGCTCTCGCCGCAGGAGCGGTCGAGACCGAGCTGAAGGCCGAAATCGCTCGCGCGCGAGATGTTGAAGCGCGCTCCTATCCCGGCGCGGAACGCCTCGTTTCCGGCGAGCATGAATACGCTTCCTTCCCCGTCCGCCGCGGCCGATGCGCCCGCGAATTGCCCGAGTGTCTGCGCCGTGAGGCTCGTGCAGGCCGTGCCGAGAACGATCAGGAACAGCGGGAGCGCTTTCTTCAGGTTCATGAGGCGAAATATAGCACGAGCGCGGTGAACGCGGAAGGGTATATTTGTCGGGGGATGAATATGGCTGAATCCGGCTAATATATTGTAAATGTGGCAAATACGCATGATTATCGCACGGTTTCGGGAGGAAATTTCTTTTTTGGAATTACCTGTTGACACCCCATATCTGGTATGCAATATTCGGGCTCGCCCCAATATGTAGGAATGAATGATTGAGGGCAGGGCACAGCGGATTTTCATTATAACTTATTGCAGGAATGGAGGTTGGCATGGATTCGTCGCGGATGAAACCGCAGCTTTCCGAAAATGCCCTGCGTGTTCTCGAAAAGCGCTACCTTCGCAAGGATATAGACGGAAACGTGACGGAATCGGGCGAGGAATTGTTCCGGCGGGTCGCGAACAACGTCTCCCTGGCGGAGCGGCTCTACGGCAAGGCGGATAAATGCCGGCAGTGGGAAGAGGAATACTACGGGATGATGGCGTCCCTCGATTTTCTGCCCAACTCGCCGACTCTCATGAACGCGGGCGCGGAGCTCCAGCAGCTTTCCGCCTGCTTCGTGCTTCCGATCGAGGACTCGATGGAAAGCATCTTCGAAACGATCAAGCATACCGCCCTCATACACAAGAGCGGCGGGGGAACGGGATTCTCGTTCTCGCGCATCCGTCCCAAGAACGACGTCGTGAAAACGACGAAAGGGATCTCGAGCGGTCCCATTTCCTTCATGACGGTCTTCGACGCGGCGACCGAGACGGTGAAGCAGGGGGGCACTCGCCGCGGCGCGAACATGGCGATTCTCCGCGTCGATCATCCCGATATCCTCGATTTTATCACGGCGAAGCGCGATAACTCGAGGCTCAACAATTTCAACATCTCGGTGGGAGTCACCGACGAGTTCATGAAAGCGGTCAGGGAGGACCGCACCTACACGCTCGTCAATCCGCACGGCGGCGAGACGGTCGACCGCATCCCCGCGCGCAAGGTGTTCGAGATGATCGTCGAGTTCGCGTGGAAGAACGGCGAGCCGGGAGTCGTGTTCCTCGACCGGATCAACCGGTTCAACCCGACGCCGCATATCGGCGATATCGAGAGCACCAACCCGTGCGGCGAGCAGCCGCTCCTGCCGTACGAATCGTGCAACCTCGGATCGATCAATCTCTCGCACATGGTCGAGCGCGCGGGCGGCACGCCGCGCGTCGATTTCAAGAAGCTCGGCGACATCGTCGCGAAAGCGGTCCGCTTGCTCGACGACGTCATCGACATGAACCGCTATCCTCTCGAGAAGATCCGCGAGATGACGCTCAGGAACCGCAAGGTGGGCCTCGGCGTCATGGGTTTCGCCGATCTTCTCATCGAGCTCGAGATTCCGTACAATTCGGAAGAGGCGCTCGAGGTCGCCGAGGAGGTCATGGGCTTCATCCAGCGCGAGGCGCGCGCGGCGAGCGTCTCTCTCGCCGGGGAGCGCGGCACCTTCCCGTCGTTCAAGGGAAGCGCTTTCGACAAGGAAGGCGCCCCGAAGATGCGCAACGCGACGGCGACGACGATCGCTCCGACCGGGACGTTGAGCATCATCGCCGGCTGTTCGAGCGGCATCGAGCCGATATTCGCCGTCGCGTTCGTGCGGAACGTGATGGATAACGACGAGCTCGTCGAGGTCAACCCTCTTTTCAAGGGGATCGCCACCCGCGAGGGATTCTACTCGGACGAGCTCATGAAGAAGATCGCGCAGAAGGGGAGCGTGCAGGGGATCGAGGAGATCCCGGAGAAATGGCGCAAGATCTTCATCACCGCGCACGACATCACGCCCGATTGGCACGTGCGGGTCCAGGCCGCGTTCCAGAAATACACGGACAACGCCGTTTCGAAAACGGTCAATTTCCCGAACAGCGCGACGAAGGAGGAGGTCGAGAAGGTCTACCTGCAGGCGTACGAGCTCGGGTGCAAGGGCGTGACGATCTATCGGGACGGAAGCCGCGCCGAGCAGGTGCTCAATATCGGCAAGGTGAACCACGCCGAGGAGAAGACGTTCGCGGTCATCGACGAATCGCTCCTCACCCCGAGGGCGCGTCCCTCCGTGATCGCGGGGAGCACGCGAAAGATGACGACCGGCTGCGGCAACCTTTACGTCACGATCAACGAGGACGAGCACGGGCTCTTCGAGGTCTTCACGCAGATGGGCAAGGCGGGGGGATGCTCCTCCTCGCAAGCGGAGGCGATCAGCCGTCTCATCTCGCTGTCGCTCCGCGCCGGGCTGGACCCGAAGGCGATCGTCAAGCAGCTCCACGGCGTCCGCTGCCCGAATCCCGGATGGGAAAAGGGGGGCATGATCCTCTCGTGCAGCGACGCGATCGCGAAGGCGATGGAGCGTTACCTCCTCGAGAAGAAGACGCCCGTGGGGAAGAAGGCGGCGAAGATGTCGAGCGGTTACGGCAACGCGAGCGCCGGCTTCTGCCCCGATTGCGGGGGTTCCCTCGATCACGAGGGAGGCTGCGCGGTTTGCAGGGAATGCGGCTTCTCGAAATGCGGATGACGGCCTCGACGCCGTTTCCATCGAATCGTCAATCGAGCCCCCTTCCCGTCGAGCGTGAAGGGGGCTTTCGTTTGAGCGCCCAGGGGAGGTTTCAATGATCGAAAAGGCGAGTTTTGGCGCGGCGCAGATGCTCTCGCCGACGCCCGTCGTCCTCGTCGGGTGCGCGCACCCGAAACTCGGGAAGAACGTGCTCACGATCGCGTGGACCGGGGTCGATTGCTCCGATCCGCCCGTCGTTCACGTGTCGATCAGGCCGTCGAGGTTCTCCCATCGGATCATCAAGGAGAGCGAGTGTTTCACCGTCAATATACCGACGCGCGAGATATTGCGCGAGGTCGATCTCTGCGGCGTCGTCTCGGGAAGGGACGGGGACAAGTTCGCGCGCGCGGGCCTCACGCCCGTCGACGGCGAGGCGGTCGCGGCGCCGATCGTCGCCGAGTGCCCCGTCAATTTCGAATGCCGTCTCCTCAGGATCGTGCCGCTCGGCGTCCATGACATGTTCATCGGCGAGATCGTCGGTCGGCGAGCGGACGCGACGCTCGTCTCGAACACGCGCGTCGATTTTTCGAAAGTGCCGCTCGTCGTATACGTGAACGGAGAATACTGGAGCCTCGGGGAGCGCATCGGCGCCCACGGGTTCTCGATGCGGTGATGGACAAGCGAATCGCACTTCTCGTCGCCACGATCGCTTCCTTCGTGACGCCGTTCACGGCGTCGGCGGTCAATATCGCGCTCCCGACGATCGGGAAGGAATTCTCGATGACCGCGGTCGAGCTCGGATGGGTGGCGACCGCGTACATCCTCGCCGCCGCCGTGTTTCTCCTTCCGTTCGGCAAGGTTGCCGATATCCACGGCAGAAAAAAAGTGTTCCTCGCGGGAATGACGATCTACACGATCGCGTCGGTATTCTGCGTCTTCGTGCCTTCGGCGCCGACGCTCATCGCGCTCAGGGTGCTGCAGGGGATCGGCGCCTCGATGACCTTCTCCACCGGGGTCGCGATCGTGACCTCCATCGTTCCCGCCGCCGAACGGGGAAGGGCGCTCGGCCTGACGACGGCGGCGGTCTACGTCGGTCTTTCGGTCGGTCCCGTCGTCGGAGGGATTCTCACCCAGCATTTCGGCTGGCGGAGCGTCTTTCTCGTCACCGTGCCGTTCGGGCTCGCCGTGATCGCGCTCGTCGTATGGAAGCTCGAAGGGGAATGGGCGGAGGCGAGGGGCGAGAGGTTCGATTTTCCCGGCGCCCTGATCAGCGTCCCGTCTCTCGCCGCTGATCATGTATGGATTTTCGCGGCTGCCGTCGCCCGCCGGGGCAGGGCTTCTGCTCGCGGGGGCGCTCGGCGTCGTCGCGTTCGTTCGACGGGAGCTTCGGGCGGCGCATCCGCTCCTCCACATGGAGCTCTTCTCGGGAAACCGGGTTTTCGCCTTCTCGAACCTCGCCGCCCTCATCAACTACAGCGCGAGCTTCGCCGTGACGTTTCTCATGAGCCTTTACCTGCAGTACATAAAGGCGCTCACGCCTCAGAGCGCCGGTCTCATCCTCGTCGCGCAGCCGGCCGTGATGGCCGGTCTCTCCCCCTTCGCGGGGAGACTCTCGGATCGGATCGAATCGAGGATCGTCGCGTCCACGGGTATGGCTTTGACCGCCGCGGCGCTTTTCTCCCTTATCTTCCTGGGAGCCGGAACCTCGACGCCGGTATTGGTCCTCAACCTGATGCTGCTCGGATTCGGCTTCGCGCTTTTCTCGTCCCCGAACACGAACGCCGTCATGGGCTCGGTCGAGCCGCGGTGCTACGGCGTGGCCTCCGCGACGCTCGCGACGATGCGGATGACGGGCCAGATGCTGAGCATGGGCATCGCGATGCTCGTTTTCGCCGTGCGAATCGGGGACGCCCGGATCACACCCGAGCGCCACGGGGCGTTCTTGACGAGCATCAGGATCGCCTTTATCATCTTCGCGGTACTGAGCGCGGGCGGCGTCTTCGCGTCCCTCGCGCGGGGGCCCGCGCGGCGCCGCTGTGAGGATGGAGCGTCGGCGTCGCCGGGGAAAGGAGCGGGACATGAGTGATTCGATTCGCGGGCGCGGCATGGGCTGGCTTCCCGATTATCCCGATTTCAGGGATTACTCCGTCGAGCATGACGAGACGAGCCCGAGGCTCGCGGCGGCGGGGAGCAGGGACTCCGTCAAACGCATGCTCGTCAAGGCGGGCGTCGCGGGTTCTCGGAAGAGGCGGCTTCCCCTTTCCGTCGATCTCAGGGGCTGGTGTTCTCCCGTCGAGAATCAGGGATCGCTCGGCTCGTGCACGGCGAACGCGGCAGCGGCCCTCGTCGAGTACTTCGAGCGGAAGGCGTTCGGGAAGCACCTCGACGCCTCGCGCCTCTTTCTCTACAAGGCGACCCGGAATCTCATGGGCTCGAAAGGGGACACGGGCGCATTTCTCAGGACGACGATGGGTGCGCTCGTTCTCTTCGGCGCGCCTCCCGAGGAGCATTGGCCATATCGCGAGGCCGATTTCGACGTCGAGCCGACCGCGTTCTGCTACGCATTCGCCCAGAGCTACCGGGCGATCAGCTACTATCGCCTCGATCCGCCGGGGACGACGGCCGCGGATCTGCTCGCCCGCATAAAGACGAATCTCGCCGCGGCCCTTCCGTCGATGTTCGGATTCACCGTGTACAGCTCGATGGAGCAGGCCGGATCGACGGGCCGGGTGCCGTTTCCAGTCGCCGGCGAAAGGATCCTCGGCGGGCACGCGATCGCGGCCGTCGGCTTCGACGACCGGATGAAGATACGGAACTCTTCGCCGCGGGGGAAAGAAACCGTCGGGGCGCTTCTCGTCAGGAACTCGTGGGGCGTGGAATGGGGGGAGAAGGGATACGGATGGCTTCCGTACGAGTACGTGCTCGAGGGCCTCGCCGACGACTGGTGGTCGCTCCTCAAGAGCGAATGGATCGATACGGGGGAGTTCAGGATCTAGCCCGCTCGGCGCGAGGGGGAGGGAGAAACCGACCATGGACAAGAAGAATACCTGCTCCTGGCCCGGCGATGATCCTTTGATGACCGCTTACCATGATGAAGAGTGGGGCGTTCCTTTGCACGATGACCGGAAGATATTCGAGTATATGGTGCTCGACGCTTTTCAGGCGGGATTGAGCTGGTCGATCGTGCTCAGGAAACGCGAAGGATTCCGGAGGGCTTTCGATCATTTCGATTTCAAGAAAATTGCCCGGTACAAGGAGGAGAAGATCCGGCGACTGCTCAAAGATGAAAGCATTATCCGGAATCAATTGAAGATCCGGGCCACGGTGAATAATGCAAAGCGATTCATGGAAGTCCAAAAGGAATTTGGAACGTTCGACAAGTATATCTGGCGATTTACGGGTAATAAGACCCTGCTGAACAAATGGAATCATTTGAGCCGGATACCCGCCAGAAGCGTCGAATCGGACGCCATGAGCATAGATCTCAAAAAGAGAGGATTCAAGTTCGTGGGATCCACGATCTGCTATGCCTTTATGCAGGCGGCCGGCATGGTGAACGACCACCTTGTGGATTGTTACAGGTACAAGGAGCTCAAGAAACTCAGGTAGAAGACCGCGGGCCGGGCGCCGTTTCTCGTCGCCGCCGAACGGATCGCCGGCGGGCGCGCGGTCGCTTCGAACCGATTCTGATATCCTGCTTGATGCTCGCACGACGGATTGATACACTGGTTCGAAAATGCACCGTTGAAAGGAAAGCACGATGAAGAAATACACTGCGATCTTCTTGTTTTGTATTACATCAATAATTCTAGCCGGATGTTCGAAAGACAGCCCGACCGATGCTCGAACGCCGACTGCTCTTTCAACGCCTTGGCCTGCAAATGCAGCGACCGGCATCTCGACTGCATTCACTTTGAGCTGGAGCTGTACCGGCACCGATGCCGGGGAACAGGCGTACGATGTGTATCTGAGCACGAGCAACCCGCCTGACTCGCAAGTAGCCGCCGGACTGAGCGTGACCACGTATTCTTGCGCCGGTCTTGCCGCGAGCACCGACTACTATTGGAAGATCGCCGCCAAAGGCAACAAGGGCACGACAAATAGTCCGGTGTGGTCATTTGCAACCGGGAGCGGCGTATATACCCCGGGTATGGTGACGGTCGCGGGGGGCACATTCGTTCCAAGAGGCACGACGGTGGTGACTATCAGCGGTTTCAAGATAGATAGATACGAAGTGACGTACGAGCTTTGGACCGATGTGATAACCTGGGCTTCGACAAACGGTTATGCCGACCTAACTACGGGTCAGAATGGATCCAGTCCGATCGGGAGCGACAACCCGGTGACGATGGTGAACTGGTTCGATGCGGTAAAATGGTGCAACGCGCGATCCGAGAAGGACGAGCTCACGCCAGTCTACTATACGGACAACTCCCAAACCACCATCTATCGAACTGGAGAAATTGACATCAATATTGGCGCCGTAGACTGGAATGCAAACGGCTATCGTCTCCCGACGGAATCGGAATGGGAATTTGCCGCGCGTGGAGGAAATGCCAGCCGGGGGTACATATACAGCGGCAGTGCTATCGTGGACAACGTTGCATGGTATTCCGGCAATTCCGGGAATGCGACGCATACCGTCGGCACGAGGTCCGCGAATGAGCTCGGCATCTACGATATGAGCGGCAATGCGTATGAATGGACCTGGGATTGGTGGTTCTCGGCGGATGTGTATCCATATGGCGGTACGATGGACCCGAAAGGTCCCTCGACGACACAGACATATCGAATAATGCGCGGCGGTTTCTTCGGCGATGAGGAGTCAATCTGTGACGTCCGCTCCCGCGGTATTAATCTCAATGGCCAGTATCAGCGCATATGGCTTATCGGCTTGCGGTGTATCCGGCACTAGCCCCTTAACGGTTCTGGCAAGGTGACCTACTACTTTGCCCCCGCATTCAATCATTCCAACCGGTTCATGGGAATCAAGTTGAAAAGGCTGTGCTATCGTGATACAATGTACGCTCATTATTAAGCGTCAGCATCATAGAGTGCCAAAGGAGGAGAAGACGTGACCAGTGCGATTAGAGGAAGCGCTTGGCTATTTGCCGTTCTGTTTTTCTTGGCGATAGAATTCAACGCCCCTGGAGCCCAATGCGAGGCAACCCGGCAGAGTACCATGGATTTGAATTCCGCGTCGACCGCGAACGGCACCGTCTATTTCTCCGATGATTTCGAGAGCGGCTTGGGCAAATGGGCTATGACATGCACTTGGGGCTTAACGCAGACGACCTATCGGAGCTCCAATCACTCGCTTACGGATAGCCCTTCGGCAAATTATGCTCCGAATTCGGATTGCTGGGCGGAGCTTGCAAATCCGATTGATCTGAGTGGAGCGGATGACCCGGTGCTGGTGTTTTGGCACAAGGGAGATTGGAGTTCCGGAGAGCAGGGGTTGGTGGAGGTTTCGATGGATGGGGGAACCACGTGGATTGCGGCGCAGATCTTTGGATACTATGGCAATTTCCACCAGTCGACGTGGTCGCTGGAGCAGGTTGATCTGGGTGCCTACAAGAGTGGTAATGTGAAGGTTCGGTTCCGGATGTGGTCCTATGATGCGTCAGTGGATGATGGCTGGTATGTAGACGACGTGAGGATCGAGGAGAAGGACACGGAGCGGATGCCGTATCCGTTTACGGATAACTTTGAGGGCGGGCTGGACAACTGGATCGTGAGCGGGTGGGACTGGGGGTTGACGACTTCGACGTCTCGGAGCGTGACGCGTTCTCTGACGGATAGCCCTGTTGGGGACTACATTCCCAATGCTAATTGTTCGGCGACGTTGGTTCATCCGATCGATCTGAGTGGTTCCGTTGACCCGGTGCTGGTGTTTTGGCACAAGGGAGATTGGAGTTCCGGAGAGCAGGGGTTGGTGGAGGTTTCGATGGATGGGGGAACCACGTGGATTGCGGCGCAGATCTTTGGATACTATGGCAATTTCCACCAGTCGACGTGGTCGCTGGAGCAGGTTGATCTGGGTGCCTACAAGAGTGGTAATGTGAAGGTTCGGTTCCGGATGTGGTCCTATGATGCGTCAGTCGATGATGGCTGGTATGTAGACGACGTGAGGATCGAGGAGAAGGACACGGAGCGGATGCCGTATCCGTTTACGGATAACTTTGAGGGCGGGCTGGACAACTGGATCGTGAGCGGGTGGGACTGGGGGTTGACGACATCGACGTCTCGGAGCGTGACGCGTTCTCTGACGGATAGCCCTGTTGGGGACTACATTCCCAATGCTAATTGTTCGGCGACATTGATTCATCCGATAGATTTGAGTGGAGCAGATGACCCGGTGCTGGTGTTTTGGCACAAGGGAGATTGGAGTTCCGGAGAGCAGGGGTTGGTGGAGGTTTCGATGGATGGGGGAACCACGTGGATTGCGGCGCAGATCTTTGGATACTATGGCAATTTCCACCAGTCGACGTGGTCGCTGGAGCAGGTTGATCTGGGTGCCTACAAGAGTGGTAATGTGAAGGTTCGGTTCCGGATGTGGTCCTATGATGCGTCAGTGGATGATGGCTGGTATGTAGACGACGTGAGGATCGAGGAGAAGGACACGGAGCGGATGCCGTATCCGTTTACGGATAACTTTGAGGGCGGGCTGGACAACTGGATCGTGAGCGGGTGGGACTGGGGGTTGACGACATCGACGTCTCGGAGCGTGACGCGTTCTCTGACGGATAGCCCTGTTGGGGACTACATTCCCAATGCTAATTGTTCGGCGACGTTGGTTCATCCGATCGATCTGAGTGGTTCCGTTGACCCGGTGCTGGTGTTTTGGCACAAGGGAGATTGGAGTTCCGGAGAGCAGGGGTTGGTGGAGGTTTCGATGGATGGGGGAACCACGTGGATTGCGGCGCAGATCTTTGGATACTATGGCAATTTCCACCAGTCGACGTGGTCGCTGGAGCAGGTTGATCTGGGTGCCTACAAGAGTGGTAATGTGAAGGTTCGGTTCCGGATGTGGTCCTATGATGCGTCAGTCGATGATGGCTGGTATGTAGACGACGTGAGGATCGAGGAGAAGGACACGGAGCGGATGCCGTATCCGTTTACGGATAACTTTGAGGGCGGGCTGGACAACTGGATCGTGAGCGGGTGGGACTGGGGGTTGACGACATCGACGTCTCGGAGCGTGACGCGTTCTCTGACGGATAGCCCTGTTGGGGACTACATTCCCAATGCTAATTGTTCGGCGACGTTGGTTCATCCGATCGATCTGAGTGGTTCCGTTGACCCGGTGCTGGTGTTTTGGCACAAGGGAGATTGGAGTTCCGGAGAGCAGGGGTTGGTGGAGGTTTCGATGGATGGGGGAACCACGTGGATTGCGGCGCAGATCTTTGGATACTATGGCAATTTCCACCAGTCGACGTGGTCGCTGGAGCAGGTTGATCTGGGTGCCTACAAGAGTGGTAATGTGAAGGTTCGGTTCCGGATGTGGTCCTATGATGCGTCAGTGGATGATGGCTGGTATGTAGACGACGTGAGGATCGAGGAGAAGGACACGGAGCGGATGCCGTATCCGTTTACGGATAGCTTTGAGGGCGGGCTGGACAACTGGATCGTGAGCGGGTGGGACTGGGAACTGATGGATGCGATACCGAAGGAATGTACGTTCTATAGATTCACGCACGCTCTTGCGGATAGTTCCTATATTCCTTATTCCAATTGTTCCGCGACCTTGCCCCACCCAATCGATCTGAGCGACACCATACATCCCGTATTGCGATTCGCGCATAGAGGCGATATCGGTGCAGGGGGCTATGGATGTGTGGACGTATCGACGGACGGTGGGACTAATTGGACTCCATTGGCAACCTGGGGGGGATCCTGGGACCGATCCGGTTGCCTCGCCCCGGATTCGGTGGATCTGCGGGATTATCGCAGCAGCGAGGTCAAGGTGCGGTTTCGGTTGGTATCTAATGGGGATGAGTTCGTGGGAAATGGGTGGATCATCGACTACGTCAGCATTCGCGAACAGAACGACGTGACGGATGTGGACAACGGCGGCAGCAGCCGGGGTCCGACAGTTCTCGAACTGGATCAGAATCACCCCAATCCGTTCAATCCATCGACGACGATCAGGTATTACTTGCCTGACAAGAGTGGGATCAGGCTTGAAGTGTATGACGTTTCCGGCAAGCGCGTCGTGTGTCTGGTGGATTCGCAGAAGGATAGGGGTGCACATACAATCGAGTGGAACGGAAAGGATCAGCAAGGGAATGCAGTGGGTTCGGGAATCTACTTCTACCGGCTCACGGTGGGCGAGCAGACGATTTCGAAGAAGATGGTGTTGCTGAGGTAACGCCAATCTCTCTTGAGTAGTTCGAGTTCCTGGAAACCCGGCTGTTGAGTTTGGAGAAGACTTGGCAGCCGGGTTTTTCTATTGAGTTCTTCTTTTCAACGCCCCGTTCCTGGACTGCCTGATGGTGTGGCCGGGCTTGGCGGATCGTCCCGTTTAACCAGGATGCCAATTGAAATGCTATTGTTTCTTTTCGGTCTGCATGGTAGATGTGAACCGATGCTTGCAACTCCGGACCGCGCGTCCGCGAGAGGACTAACGATGATGACCGAACTTCCTGCGCGCGCATCTCACAAACGGGCCGAGATCATGTGCGCCGCGATCCCATGCGGGGCTCCGGCGCGGCAGGCTGCTGATCGAGGCGGAAAGAGTCGGGCAATGATGAAACGTATCGTTCGAACGACGGCGTTGATTCTTCTTCTCGCGATCGCGGGCCTTTCGTCCGCCCATGCAGAGTGGATTCCGAACGGCACAGCCGTCGCGCCCTCTCCCGATCCGGTGCCGGGGGCGCCCCAGATCGTCTCCGACGGGTCGGGGGGAGCGATTGTCGTGTGGCAGAATAGCGGCGCGAGCGGCAAGGATATCTACGCCCAGCGGGTGAACGCGAGCGGCGCCGTCCTATGGGTGGCGGACGGGGTCGCCATCTGCGCGGCCGCGTACGACCAGATAAACCCCCATCTCGCCGCTGACGGCTCGGGGGGAGCGATCATCGCGTGGGAGGACTCTCGCGGCGGGAGCTACGACATCTACGCCCAGCGGGTGGATGCGAGCGGCGTCGTCCAGTGGGCGACGAACGGCGTCGCCATCTGCTCCGCGGCGAACAGTCAGGATTTTTCCGGGATCGTCTCAGACGGTTTGGGGGGAGCGATCATCGCGTGGGATGATTATCGCGGCGGAAACTACGACGTATACGCCCAGCGGGTGGACGCGAGCGGCGTCGTTCAGTGGACGGCGGATGGAGCCGCGGTCTGCATGGCCGCGAGCACTCAGTCGCTGCCGTCGATCGGTTCCGACGGCTCCGGCGGAGCCGTCATCGCGTGGCAGGACTATCGCGGGGGAACCTCCGACATTTACGCCCAGCGGCTCAATGGGAGCGGGGCAGCCCTGTGGACGACGGATGGAGTCCCCCTCTGCACGGCGGGGACCAATCAGGTGTATCCAATGATCGGCTCCGACGGCGCCGGAGGAGCGATCGTCACCTGGCAGGACTACCGGAGCGGGAACACCGACATCTACGCCGGGCGGGTGGACGCGAGCGGCGTCGTCCAGTGGACGGCGGACGGGATCGTCATCTGCGCGGCCGTGTACGACCAGATGAATCCCCAGCTCATCGCTGACGGCTCGGGGGGAGCGATCGTCACGTGGAGGGACAATCGCAGCGGAAACTCCGATATTTATGCCCAGCGGGTGAACGCGAGCGCGGCGGTTCAATGGACGGCGGACGGGGTCGTCGTCTGCGCGGCTGCGAATATTCAGTACAATCCCGGACTCATTTCCAACGGATACGGAGGGGCGTTCATCGCGTGGCAGGACTTTCGCGGCGGAACCTTGCCCGACGTTTATGCCCAGGAGGTGGGAGCGAGCGGCGAAGCGCAGTGGACGACGGACGGGGTCGTTGTCTCCACGGCCAGGTACAGCCAGGTGTATCCCGTCGTCGCCCCGGACGGCTCGGGAGGAATGATCATCACCTGGCACGACCGCCGCGCGGGGGGCTACGGCGAGGTTTTCGCCCAGCGGATGAACGCGAGCGGGGCCGCTCAATGGATAGCGGACGGCGTCGGCATCTGCACGGCGCCCAACACCCAGGCGAATCCCGGGATGACCCCGGACGGCTCGGGAGGAACGATCGTTGCATGGCAGGACCGACGCAGCGGGACCAACAATGACATTTACGCCCAGCGGGTGGACGCGGACGGCGTCGTCCAGTGGGCGGCGAGCGGGGTCGCGGTCTGCACGTCCGTTAACGACCAGACGAATCCCCGGATCACCCTGAACGGCTCCGGAGGAGCGATCGTCGCGTGGCAGGACTTTCGCGGGGATACCGTCGGAGACATCTACGCCCAACTGGTGGACGCGGCGGGGATCCCGCAGTGGACGGCGGGTGGAGTCGCGGTCTGCGCGACGGGCGAGGAGCAGGCAAGCCCCGAGATCGTCTCCGACGGCTCGGGGGGAGCGATCATCACGTGGCAGGACAATCGCGGCGGAAGCATACGACATATACGCCCAGCGGGTGAACGCGAGCGGCGTCGTGCTGTGGGCAGCGAACGGTATCGCTCTCTGCGCGGCGGGCTACGGCCAGTCGCTTCCCCGGATCGTATCTGACGGCTTGGGAGGAGCGATCGTCGCGTGGCAGGACGCCCGCGGCGGGAGCAACAACGATATCTACGCCCAGCGGGTGAATGCGAGCGGGGTCGTGCAGTGGACAGCGGACGGTATCGCTCTCTGCACGGCGGGCTACAGCCAGTCATTTCCCCAGATCGTCCCGGACGGGTCGGGAGGAGCGATCGTCACGTGGGAAGACCATCGCGCCGGGGGATACGGCGACATCTACGCCCAGCGGGTGGATGCGAGCGGCGGCGTGCAGTGGACAACGGACGGGGTCGCCGTCTGCACGGCGGCGAACGATCAGGAATCTCCCCAGATCGTTTCCGACGGCGCCGGCGGAGGGATTATCGCGTGGCAGGACTATCGCGGCGGGACCGGCTACGACGCCTACGCCCAGCGGGTGAGCGCGAGCGGAGAAGCACAGTGGGCGACGGACGGGATCGCTGTCTGCGCGGCGGCGTACAACCAGGAGTCTCCCCAGATCACGACGGACGGCGCGGCGGGAGCGATCGTCACGTGGAGGGACAATCGCGGCGGGGGCTACTACGGCGTCTACGCCCAGCGGGTGAGCGCGAGCGGGGCCATGCAATGGACGGTGGATGGCGCGGATATCTGCACGGCGCCGTACGGCCGGGAGAATCTCCAGATCGTCTCCGACAGCTCCGGGGGAGCGATCATCGCCTGGCAGGACCATCGCGACGCGATTTCCACCCGCATCTACGCCAAGCGGGCACGGGAGTCCGATCTCGCGCCCATCTGCAGCGTGGAGCCGCTCGTGATCGATTTCGCCGGGACCGTTCTCGTGGGCGGCTCGCGCGACACCACATTCACGATCGCGAACCTCGGGGTGGGACTGCTCATAGGGAACGTAAGCGAAGCGTGCGATCAATTCGGGATCGTCTCCGGCGGGAGCTACTCTCTCTCGAACGGTCAGTCGCAGATCGTCACCGTGCGGTTCGAGCCGACCGCTCCGGGAATATTCAATTGCAGCATCGAAACGGGCGCCGATATCTGCGGCGACGTGTCGATCACGGCGGCGGCGGTGCAGCTGCCGCCGGATTCGGTGATCTACGTGGATGCGGACGCCGTCGGCGGCGGCGGGGGGAGCTCATGGACCAACGCGTTCACCGACCTCGCGGACGCCCTGGCGCTTGCACCGGGCTGTCCGAACGTGACCCAGATCTGGGTGGCCGAGGGCACGTACCGGCCGACCGCCGGCGCGGACCGGACCGCAACGTTCCAGATGCGGAGCGGCCTCGGGATCTACGGCGGATTCGCGGGGACGGAGACCGCGCGGAGCCAGCGCAGCTCGGCCGCGAACGTCACGATATTGAGCGGCGACATCGGGACGCCCGGAGACGCGACGGACAACAGCTACCACGTCGTGACGGGGAACTCGACGGACAGCACGGCGGTGCTCGATGGATTCACGGTGACGGCGGGAAACGCCGGGGGCGTCGCGCCGGATGAACGCAACGGCGGGGGCCTGTACAACTATTCGGGGAGCCCGACGATCGCGAATGTTCAGTTCCTCGGCAATGAGGCCCAGTCGTCCGGCGGCGGCGTCTTCAACGGCGCCGGATGCTCTCCGAAGCTCGTGAACGTGCTGTTCGTCGATAACGCGGCCCTGCAGGAAGGGGGCGGGATCTACAACGAGAGCGCCTTCTATCTCTTGAACGCGAGCTTCTCCGGGAACGTCGCGGGTGGGGGAGGCGGAGGCGGCATATGCAACGCGGCCGGGAACCCCGTCATCAGGAATACGATAATGTGGGGAGACACCGCCTCGTGTTCCGCCGGGCACGAGAACTGCGCCGAGATCGTCAGCTACGACGGCAGTCCGAGCGTCTCGTATTCGCTTGTCCAGGGGAGCGGCGGGAGCGCGGGATGGGATCCGGAGCTCGGCACCGACGGGGGGCACAACATCGACGCCGATCCGCTTTATTACGGAGCGCTCGCCGGAGATCTGCGAATTCTTGCGGGATCTCCCGCGACCGACGCCGGGTACGGCGCGGCGCCCGGTCTTCCCGCGACCGATATCGCCGGCAATCCCCGCATTCAGGGGGCTTCGGTCGATATGGGCGCGTACGAAGGAGCGGTCTTCGTATTCTTCAACTATGCCCGCATGGACTCCCTCGTGGACGTCCCGGATGATCAGGGCGGCTGGCTGAGGATCTATTTCACGCGGTCCTCGCTCGATGACACGCTCGAGCAGAGCTATCCAATAGCGCGATATGACGTTCACAGGCGCGTGGACAATCCGGGGCTTCTCGCGAGCATCGCCGCGCAGCGGCCGGAAGCGGGGAGCGCGTTTATCCGATACGCCGACAGGTACTATCTCGTGAATGAAGCCGGCGCGGCGGCATCGGCTCCGCCGGGAACCTGGGAGGTAGTCGGAAACGTCTCCGCCCAGCAGCAGAACCAGTATATCCGGCTCGTTCCGACGCTCGCCGACTCGGCCGCGAGCATTACGTGGTCGGTGTTCTACATCTCGGCGCACACGACGACGCCGAGCGTGTATTACAACAGTCCGCCGGACAGCGGCTACTCGGTGGACAATATCGTTCCCGCGGTTCCCACGGGCTTCAAGATCGTGTTCAACACCGGAAACGGGAACCAGCTGAGGTGGGATCCGAGCACGGATAGCGACTTCCAGTACTTCAGAGTGTACCGTGGTTCCGATCCGGACTTCGCGCCGGGGCCGGAGAATCTGGCGGGCGCGACGGCAGGGACGTATTGGACCGATCCGGATTACGACGTCGGGGGCATCTATTATAAAATCACCGCGCTCGACCACGCGGGGAACGAAAGCGCTCCCGCCTCTCCCGAATCGACGACGGGGACGGAGGAGCAGCGCGACGCCTCGTGCGTTCGCGCTGCGCCAGAACGCGCCCAATCCGTTCAACCCCGAGACGGTGATCCGGTACGACGTGCCCGCGCCGGGCGGAAAGGTAACCGTGAAGGTGTACGATGTTTCGGGCCGGCTCGTGCGGACCCTCGTCGACGCCGCGCAAACGGCCGGTCGGCATTCCGCGAGATGGAACGGGAGAAACGAGGAAGGGGCGCGCGCGGCCTCGGGCGTCTACTTCTGCCGGATGACGGCTCCGGGATTCACGGGGCAGCGGAAAATGGTGCTTCTGCGCTAGACGCGTACGGATACCGATGAAAGGGAGATGAGATGAAAAGGTTGCTCGGAGGATTGGCGTTCGTGTGCGTGTTTCTTGTCCTCTCCAATGCGACCGTGATTCGGGCCGCACGGGCGGAGGATGTGTCCGTGCCGGTCGTCGAAGGCGCATGGACCGGGACGCTGGATGCGATGGGGACCAAGCTGAGGATCGTTTTCAGGGTCGCGAAACACACGGATGGATCGTGGTTGACGCTTCTCGACAGTCCGGATCAGGGCGTGAAGGACATCCCGATGAGCGAGACCGTCATCAAGGGAGACAGCCTGATATTCAAGATCGCCGCCATCGAGGGAATATATGAAGGTTGCATTCAGACCGACGGCAAGACCGCATTGGGAACCTGGAAGCAGGGAGGCGTGTCGTTCCCGCTCGCGCTTTCCAAAACGGATCAGGCGCCGACGATCAACCGGCCGCAGGAGCCGAAGCCGCCGTTTCCCTACAAGCAGGAGGAAGTCTCCTTCAGGAACGAGAAGGCGGGCGTCGTCCTCTCGGGCACGCTGACAATGCCGGAGAATGGAGGGCCGTTCGCGGCCGTTGTGATGATCTCGGGTTCGGGACCGCAGGACCGGGACGAACAGCTCCTCGGCCACAAGCCGTTTATGGTCATCGCCGACTACCTGACGCGGAGAGGCGTCGCCGTGCTCCGGTTCGACGACCGCGGAGTCGGCCGATCGACGGGAGATTTTGCGGCGGCGACATCCGTTGATTTCGCGTCCGACGCGCTGGCCGCCGTGGAATTTCTCATGTCGCGAAAAGAGATCGATCCCGGGAAGATCGGACTCGCCGGGCACAGCGAGGGAGCGATCATCGCGCCCATGGTCGCCAATCGATCAAGGGATGTCGCGTTCGCGATACTGCTGGCGGGTCCCGGAATGAAAGGCGAGGACCTGATGTACCTCCAGGCCGCGCGCATCCAGCAAGCCATGGGAGCGGACGAGAAGACGATATCCGTGAGCGAAGCGACCCAGCGGAAGATCTTCGGAGTCCTGAAGAGCGAGAAGGACGACACGCTCGCCGCGAAGAAGCTCCGCGAGATCCTGAATGCGGCCGCGGAAGAGGTGGCGGCTGATGAAAAGGCCGAAACCGGATCTAACGAAGCCGCGATCGACATGCAGATCAAGCAGGTATTGACTCCCTGGTTCCGGTATTTCATCGCTTACGATCCCGTCGTCGAGTTGAACGGGCTGCGTTGCCCCGTGCTCGCGCTCTGGGGCGAAAGAGACCTTCAGGTGCCGCCGAAGGAGAATATGCCGCTCGTCGAGCAGGCGCTGAAAGAAGCCGGCAATAGAGACGCGATCTTGAAGGTTCTGCCGGGTCTGAACCACCTGTTCCAGAGCGCGAGCACGGGATCGGTCTCGGAGTACGTCCAGATCGAGGAGACGTTTTCTCCCGCCGCGCTGACCGTCATCGGGGACTGGATTGCGGAGAGGAGCGGGACGCAGGAGCGGGCACGCCGCGCCGTTCGCCCGCATAACACGGGAGATATGCCATGAAGATGAGATGGGTATTCGTCGCAGCAAGATCCGTCGCGATCGCAGCCGTCGCGGCCGTCATAGCGTTCTCGCCCGCCGTCGCGGCGGGGCAAACCGTCGGGGCCGACGCGCCGGCCGCCGTTTCGCCCCCGTCGGTCAGCGTTACCGGCACCGGCACGATCACCGTCAAACCGAACGTCGCGCGCATCGGCTTCGGCGTCTTCACTCACAACGACACGGCAAATGGCGCCCAGACCGCGAACGACGCCATCATGGCGAAGATCACTGCCGCTCTCAAGGCCGCGGGCATCAAGGAAGAGGACATCCAGACCACCGGATACAGCCTTCAGCCCAGATGGGTGTGGGACAAGACCAACGAGAAGAGTATCCAGGACGGCTATGACATGAACCACAGCGTCAATGTTACCGTTCGTGCCATCAAGGACGCCGGCAAGACCGTCAGTTTCATCGCCGACAACGGGGCCAACACGGTCAGCGGGATCTCCTTCGAGGCCGACGATGCGACGCTCGAGCAGGCCAAACTCGCCGCCCTCCACCTCGCCATGGCGAGCGCCCGCAAGAGAGCGGACGTCGTCGCCAGGGCGGCCGGCAAGACCATCCTGTCCGTCCTGACGGTTGTCGTGAACGAGAACAGCTATACCCCGTACCCGATGCGCAGGAACGACATGGCATTGGCCAAGGAGGGCGCTGCCGCCCCTGTCGAAGCTGGGAATCTCGATGTCACGATCAGCGTCAGCGTCGTCTATCTGTTCTAGCCTCTGCGAAGGCGTTCGGGATCACAAGGAGGGTGCGCGACGAAAATCCGCAACTCGGAATGGATCGTGCTCGCGATCGTGGTTCTTTCGTTCGTTCTCGGGATCATGTTCCATGGCAGGGTGCCCGCGCGGACGGCTTCGCGCTGGAACGTCAGCGGGGAGAGCGACGGTACATGTCGCGATTCCGCGCACCGATCCGCCCAAGAAGAGCATGGAGCTCTTCAGGGCTCATTTCGATCGATTCACAATACTGCTCCTCGTTTTTCCGCTTTGCCTGTACCTCCTGACGATCGCGTGAAATCTCGGCCGCCGGTTCGGCATGATCGGGTTTTACGCGCCCGGATTCGCCATCCTTTTCCATTTCTGCGGCGTGTTTCCGGGACGCACGAAACGGAACATGTTCATCGGCATCGAGCCGCCGTTGACGCCCGGCGGGGCCGGCGGCGTTCGCGTCGCTCCCTGGCATCTGCATTCTCGCCGGGCGTCCGGATTTCAAGTGATCGCATGCCGGCGTTCCAGTGCCACCGGGGCCAATGAACGCGACAGTACAGCTTGACGAATGGGTGTCCGATCGTAGTAGTATCGTACAATCGAGGTGTGCGGGAGGCGTTGGCATATCAATTGCTGCTGGCCCGATCTGGGCCGGCGGCGCTCGTGGCCGGGCCGCAGCGGGACGCGGACGGCTCGTGCTGATGAGCGCGACGGATGCCGCGTTAAGTATGAGGGAGTTGACCATTGGCGAACAATGACCGGTCAGCGGGCGGCCCATCATCCCGGTTTCTCGACGCGATCGTGAAGCTGCGCATGTCAAGCGCGCGCACGCGGATACCGCGTCCTCTGCGCAGCCTTGGCTATCGCCTCCTGCCCCAGCGGGAGTTCGAGCGCAAGACGCAGGAAGCGGGTTACCGCCGGATCGTCGGCAGTGCCCGCCGCGTGCCGCCGATGACTTCCGTGACGCTGGGCATCATCAAGGATTTCGCGTACAAGCACGGCAACTACGAGGCGGCGTGTCTGGAGATGGGGGTCCCGTACAAGCTGGTCAGCATCACCTCCCCCGACTGGGTGCGCGATATCCGCGAATCGGGCTGCGACGCTTTTCTGGTCTGGCCCGCACATATCAACAGCGTCGCCAAGAAGGTCTTCGACGAGCGGCTGAGGATATTGACGGAGGACATGGGGAAGATTCTGTTTCCCGATTACAAAGGCCTTTGGCTGTACGAGAGCAAAGTGCGAATAAACGACTGGCTCACCGTGCATGATATCCCGCACCCGCAGACGTGGGTATTCTGGAATCGCGACGAAGCGATGTCCTTCATGGAACAGGCGGAGCTTCCGCTGGTTTTCAAGACGGACCTGGGTTCGACGGCGTCGGGCGTGGAGATCGTCCGCACCCGGAAGCACGGCCGGCGGCTGGTGGCGACGTGCTTCGGCAGGGGTTACCTCCCGCGTCGCCAGGATCCGCGGGATAGGGCGTGGGGCGCCATCCTGTTCCAGCAGTATATTCCGGACGTGAAAGAGTGGCGGATGGTGATTATCGGGGACTCGTTCTTCGGCCAGCAGAAGATGCGTCGGGGAGAGTTCCATAGCGGTACTCGCCTGGTTGGTTGGTATTCACCCCCCGATGAGCTTCTTGACCTATGCCGGAACGTGACCGACAAGGGCCCCTTTCTCAGCACGGGTATGGACGTATTCGAGACAGTGGACGGGCGGTATCTCGTCAATGAACTGCACGCCGTTTTCGGTTGTACGACGCTCGAAGAAGGCCGACAGGGCCTGCAGTCGGTCCCTTTCACGGACGATCAGAAGCGTCGTATCCTCGCTTACACCACTCCGTACGAAATGCTCGTCGACGGCAAGGCGGGACGGTATGTCCGGACGCCCGACGGGCAGCCATGGCGCTTCGAGGAAGGCCTCTTCTGCCGGAACGCGTGCTGCAATCTGCGCGTCGCGGCGCTGACGGCGCTGCTCGGGACTCCCCTGGATCCGGCAGTGGTTGAGGACGAAATGGTCGCGCCCGGGAACGAGGCGGCGAGCGGGGACCTCCGGGGCCGAGCGGATACCTGCCCGGAATTGTAGGCATGTGCTCTGCCGGAAGGTCGGGACCTGTGGATCCCGGCGCGCGGCGAGTCCAGCCGATCGAACCGAGAGGGAGCGTCGGCGTGCTACCTGTGTTGTATCTGGCGGCGGCCAGGCTGAAGAAAACGCTCTTGCGCACGCGACTGCGCTGCACTACCGGGTACGCATGGCGCCGCCGGCACCGCAAAGTCTTCGGGTTGCACCCCGATTATGCATGCCCGGCGCCGCGCGACCTGGAGAGGAGACACCTGGCGCTCTGGCGACGGCTGCGCCCGCGCGCGAGCCCGGACACGCTCAGAGTCTGCTACAACATCTCCGGGATCGCCGACCCGCTGATCGTGCCCGAGGAGGTATTCGCCTCCGAGATCGAGGGTGCCCTGAATCGCGACCAAGCGAGCCTGTTCCTGGAAAACAAGAACCACTACGACCGTTGGTGGCCCGGCAACCTGTTTCCACCCGCCTATCTGCACAACATCGACGGCCGGTTCCTCGACGCCGACTACGTGCCGCTGGACGCGAAAGGCGTCGAGCGCGTGCTTCGCGAGATGGAATACCCCGTCGTGTTCAAACCTGCGGCGGGCAGCGGGGGCCGGGACGTGCACTTCGTGACGGGAACTGCAGCCCTGGTCGATCTGATGCGCGACCGCCAGGACTTCGTCGTCCAGCGCCGGATCGAACCGCACCCGTTCTTCCGGAGGTTCAACGAGTTCGGTCTCAACACGGTGCGCGTCTGCGTCTACAGATCGGTCACGACCGACGTGACGCACTTCCTCCACGCGGCGCTGCGCGTCGGCAGGGCGGGCAAGATAGACAACCTGAAACAGGGCGGGCTGGTGCGGCTCATTCGCGGCGACGGCACGCTCAATCAATTCGCTCTGGATATATACGGCGCCAAGTTCACCGAGCACCCCGACTCCGGAATGGACCTGACGGTTCCCGAGGCCATCCCCCGGTACGCCCACCTGAAGCAGGTTGCCGTCGACGTCGCCGAGCGGATGCCCATGATTCGACTTGCGAGCTTCGACTTCGCCTTTGACGCCGAGGAGCGTTGGCGTCCCATCGAGATCAATCTTGTCGACCAGACGATCCGCTTCGCCCAGTACGCCGGCCAGCCGTTCTTCGGACCGTTCACGGAGGAGGTCATCGAATACTGCAAGCGGAATCCACGCTGGGGGCGCTGAAACGAGCCGGGTTATCCCGCGAAAGCCGCGGCGAGCCGGTCCGCGACGCAGAATCCGAGCTCCGTGGGCTCGGCGCAGCCATCCGCGATTGTAACGAGCCCCCCGTCGACGAGTCTCTCCAGAGTGGCCTCCCATCCCGCGCAGCGCTGTAGCGCCTCGAGGGGCACGCCGTCGCGGGTCCTGAACCCGAGAGAGAGCGTTTCGAGCGCGATCTCCCCCTCGCCCAGCGTTTCCGAATCCTCGACGGGACTTTCTCCGCGCTCGAGGAGCCCGCAGTACGATTCCACCGAGCGCGCGTTCCACCACCGTTTCCCGTCGCAAAAGGAATGCGCGGAGGGTCCGAGGCCGAGATACGGCAGGCGACTCCAGTACTTGCGGTTGTGCCGCGACAGAAGCCCCTCTCCCCGCGCGAAATTCGAGACCTCGTAATGAATGTAGCCGCGCGCCGTCAGAATCGCGGACGTTTCCATGAAGAACGCCCTCTGTGTTTCCTCGTCGATCGCGGAGAGCGTTCCCGCCGCGAGCATCTCGCCGAACTCGGTCTGGCGCTCGATCGTCATCTGATAGCAGGAGAGATGTTCCGGCCGATACTCGAGAACGCGCATCGAGGGTCCTCCGCCAGAGGTCGATGCTCTGGCCCGCGAATCCGTAGATGAGATCGACGCCGATGTTCGAGAAGCCCGCCTCGCGGAGCAGCGCGAGCGCATCGCGCGCGCGCGCCGCGTCGTGCCGCCTCCGCAGAAAGCGAAGCGCGCCGTCGTCGAACGATTGCACGCCGAGGCTCACGCGATTGATGCCGAGCCCGCGCCAGTGCGCGGCCGCGCCCGATGTAACGTCGTCGGGATTCGCCTCGATCGTCACCTCGGCGCCGGCCGCGAAATCGAACGCCGTCGTGAGGATATCGAAGAGACCTTCTATCTCCGCCTCGCGCAGGATGGATGGCGTGCCCCCCCCGATGTACAGCGTGTTGAACGTTCCGAAAAGGCCGCGAAGAAGCGCCGCCTCGCCCGCAAGGGCGCCGAGCCAACGTTCGACAGGCGTTCCCGAGGTCACCGAGTAGAAATCGCAGTAGGGACATTTCGTTTTGCAGAAGGGAACGTGGACGTAGAGCCCGGGCGAGGGGCCGCCCGGACCGCCGGGGGTCCCGGGCGCGGAGCCGCCCCGGGCGCCCGCGATCTGCGGATCATTCATCATCGGTCTTGAGAACCGCCACGAAGGCGCTCTGCGGGATCATCACCTGGCCGACGGAACGCATCTTCTTCTTGCCCTTCGCCTGTTTCTCGAGGAGCTTGCGTTTCCGCGTGATGTCGCCGCCGTAGCACTTGGCCGTGACGTCCTTGCGGAAGGGCGCGACGGTCGAGCGCGAGACGATCTTGCCGCCGATCGCGCCCTGGATGGCGATCTTGAAGAGATGGCGGGGGATTTCCTTGCGGAGCTTCTCGCAGACCGAGGCCGCGCGGCCGTGGGCGCGGTCCTTGTGGACGATGATCGCGAGCGCGTCGACCTTGTCTCCGTTCACGAGAATGTCGAGCTTCACGAGATCGCTCGGGCGGTAATCGACGATCTCGTAGTCGAACGAGCCGTAACCCTGCGTGACGCTCTTGAGCTTGTCGTAGAAATCGAAGACGACCTCGGCGAGGGGGAGCTCGAAGACGAGCTCGATTCTTCCCGGAACGGGATAGCTGAAGTGCGAATTCTCTCCCCGTTTGTCGAGACAGAGCTTCATCACGGCTCCCATGTAGCGATCGGGAATGAGGATCGTCGCCCTGATATACGGCTCGGTCGTCCCCTCGATCGCCATCGGGTCGGGATAGTTCTGTGGATTGTCTATCGTGAGGGTCTCGCCGTTCTTGAGGAGAAACCGGTATTCGACGCTCGGCGCCGTCATGATGATCGACTGGGCGAACTCGCGTTCGAGGCGTTCCTGGAAAATCTCGAGGTGGAGGAGCCCGAGGAATCCGCACCTGAATCCCTGCCCGAGCGCCTGGGAGGAGTCCTTCTGGTAAATAAGCGAGGCGTCGTTGAGCTTGTAACGCTCCAGGGCGTCGGTGAGCGAGGCGAAATCCTCCGCTTCCATCGGGTACACGGACGAGAATACGACCGGCTTGACCTCCCGGAACCCGGGGAGCGGCGCCGCGACTGGATTTTCCTCGAGCGTGATCGTATCGCCGATTCTCGTGTCGCTCACCGTTTTGATTCCGGCGATGACGTAGCCGACCTCCCCCGCGTGTATCTCTTTTCGTTTCTCGCGGCCGATACGGAACACGCCGACCTCTTCCACGCGGTGGATCGTGCCGAGGGACATGAGGCGGATCGTGTCGCCGGTCCGCAGCGTGCCGTCGAAAACGCGGCAGCTGATGATCGCGCCGCGGAACGGATCGTATTTCGCGTCGAACACGAGCGCCGCGAGCGGTTTCGCGGGATCCCCCGCCGGAGGCGGAACGTTGCGGGTGATCGCCTCGAGTATCTCCTCCATGCCGGCGCCCGTCTTCCCCGAGGCGAGAATCGCCTCGTCCGCGTCCAGCCCGAGCTCGGTCTCGATCTCTTCCTTCGTATGCTCGACGTCCGCGGAAAGGGAGTCGATCTTGTTGATGACGGGAATGATCGTGAGGTTGTGCTCGAGCGCCGCGTAGAGGTTCGCGAGCGTCTGGGCCTGCACCCCCTGCGTCGCATCGACGAGGAGCAGCACCCCCTCGCAGGAGGCGAGCGCGCGCGAAACCTCGTAGGAGAAATCGACGTGGCCCGGCGTGTCGATGAGGTTCAGGATGAACTCGTCGCCTGCCTTGTTCGTGTAGGGGAGGCACACGGTCTGGCTCTTGATCGTGATGCCGCGCTCCCGCTCGATGTCCATCGTATCGAGCATCTGGTTGTGGAAATCGCGATCCTCGACAAGCTTGGCGCGCTGGATGAAACGATCGGCGAGCGTCGATTTTCCGTGGTCGATATGCGCTATGATGCTGAAGTTCCGAATCTGTTCCATAGTCCCCGCGACTCTGCGAATTCCCCGTTTCTCCGATTCCAGTTCATGAAATGTAGCTATTTCATCCGCGGGTGTAAAGACCGCATTTGTCGCGCTCGCGCCCCGCGCTTCGCCGCGGCGGATCGTCGTTCGTTCGGGGTGGACCGGAGGGGACGAATCCGTTACTCTGGTTTCCGGAAAGGAGCGTTCCATGAAATATCTCATCGTTTACGCCCATCCGGATCCGAACAGTTTTAGCCGCGCGCTGCTGGACGCCGTCGAGAGGCGGCTGAAGGAAACGGGCGAGCGGTACGACGTTCGCGACCTGTACGCGCTCGGATTCGATCCGGTGCTCGCGCGGGAGGAGCTCGGGCCCGGCTCCGCGAAGGACGCTCCGAAGGACGCCGAACGGGAAAGGAAGTATGTCGCGGGAGCCGACGCGCTCATTTTCATCTATCCGGTCTGGTGGTTCGCGATGCCGGCGATCATGAAAGGGTATATCGATCGCGTATTCTGCGAAGGTTTCGCGTTCGCCTTCGAAGGGGGCCGTCTCAGGGGGCTCCTCGGGGGAAAGAAGGTGTTCGTCGTCAACACCACGGGGGCTGCACGGGAGGTCCTCGATCGAATGGGATATCTGGAGGCCATGAGGATAACGACCGACACGGGCATCTTCGGATTCTGCGGGATGGAGGTCGTGGCGCACCGCTATTTCTTCGCTGTGCCGGGAGCGGAGGAAGCCGCGCGAAAGATGATGCTGGAAGAGGTTGCGAATCTGGGGTTCTAGTTCAGAAGCGGTGTTTTTCCCGCTTTTTCGTTTGAATGGCGCCACGGTATTTGATATGAATGCGGCGATGGCACAAAGGAGGTCGGAATGAACATCTATGTCGGCAATCTCTCCTACGACATGACCGAGGATGATCTGCGAAAGGAATTCGAAGCCTTCGGCAAGGTTGATTCGGTGAGTATCATCAAGGACAAGTTCACTGATAGATCGAGAGGTTTCGCGTTCGTCGAGATGGCCGTGGGCGAAGAGGGCAAGGCCGCGGTCGCCGCGATCAACGGCAAGGATGTCAACGGCCGCGCGCTGAACGTGAGCGAGGCTCGGCCGAAGACCGAGGGTGAAAAGGGTGGGGGAGGCCGGCGGGATCGTGGAGATCGCCGGTAAGGGTGGGGCGAACGCGGAAAGCGCGAGTGAACGCCCGTATCGGGGGAATGGGATAACGAACGTGCGCCGGGGAGGTTTCCGGGAGGAGCCCTTCGGCGCGCTTTTTAGGCGCGACCCTTGGGGGGCGCGCGATTCTGCGGATCGCCCCGGGCCCGGGGCGTCCGCGAAGAAAGAAAGAGCATGATTGGCGAAGGTTCGGCGCTCCAGCACGAACTCGTTGTCTGGCTGGTCATTCCGGGGCTCATCTTCCTCGCCCGCATCTTCGACTGTTCGATCGGCACGATGCGGATAATCTTCATCGGGCGGGGGCACCGGTTCATCGCCCCGTTTCTGGGTTTCTTCGAGGTGCTCATCTGGCTTCTCGCGATCCGCCAGATCATGCTGAACCTCACGAATCCCTTCTATTACTTCGCGTACGCGTTTGGTTTCGCCATGGGCACGTACGTCGGGATGTACATCGAGGAGCGGCTCGCGATGGGGACGAACCTTATCCGCATCGTGACGGGCCAGGAAGCGTCCGCGCTCATCGAGCGCCTGAAGTCGGAGGATTACGGGGTCACGAGCGTCAACGCCCAGGGGGCACGGGGGGATGTGAGCCTCATCTACACGATCTTCAAGCGAAGCGATCTCGATCATGTCATCGAGATCATCAACCGCTACAACCCGCGGGCTTTCTACACGATCGAGGACGTCCGTTTCGCGCGGGAAGGCATCTTCCGCGAGAGCGGGACCTCGCGGATGAAGGGCTATCTCGCGCATCTCGGTTTCTGGAGAAAGAGCAAGTAGGCGGCGAATATCGCCCACGGAGGACGTCGGCATGTCGCACGAACGATCTGATACGGGGTTCGCGCTCGACTCGATCGCGGGGCTGAGCGAGGCGGAAGCCGCGAAACGGCTCGCGGAAGACGGTTACAACGAGCTTCCGAGCGCGGCGCGGCGAACCATTTTCGCCATAGCTTTCGATGTCGTGCGCGAGCCGATGTTCCTGCTGCTCGTCGCATGCGGAGCGATTTACTTCGTTCTCGGCGACGTGCATGAGGGATTCATGCTTCTCAGTTTCGTCTTCGTCGTCATGGCGATCACCTTTTACCAGGAGCGCAAGACCGAGCGGGCCATCGAAGCCCTGAAGAACCTGTCGAGCCCCCGCGCGCTCGTCATACGGGACGGCGCGGAGAAGCGTATCGCGGGGCGCGAGGTCGTCCGCGGCGATATCATCGTTCTCGCCGAGGGAGACCGCGTGCCGGCGGACGGGGTCGTGCTCTGGCACGGCAATCTCTCGACCGACGAATCGCTCCTCACCGGGGAATCGCTCTCCGTGACGAAGAGCGTTTGGGACGGGAGCGTCCCGATGGGGCGCCCGGGCGGCGACGGGCTTCCCTTCGTGTACTCGGGGACCATGGTCGCGCGGGGTCAGGGAATCGCCGAGGTGAAGGCGACCGGGCCGCGGAGCGAGATCGGCACGATCGGAAAGGCGCTCCTGTCGGTGGAGCCGGAAGAGACGCTGCTCCAGAAGGAGACAGGACGGCTTGTCCGGAATTTCGCGCTCATCGGGTTGATACTGTGCGTGTTCGTCATCGTCACGTATGGTTTCACGAGGGCCGATTGGCTCGGTGGATTTCTCGCGGGGCTCACGCTCGCCATGGCGATGCTGCCGGAAGAGTTCCCCGTCGTTCTCACGATCTTTCTCGCGCTCGGCGCCTGGCACCTCTCGCAAAAACGCGTCCTCACGAGGCATATGCCCGCGATCGAGACGCTCGGGTCAGCGACCGTTCTGTGCGTCGACAAAACGGGGACGCTCACCATGAATCAGATGTCGGTGAGCGAGCTCTTCGCGAAGGGGGCGTGGCATGACGTGCACTACCGAAGGGAAGAGCCGCTGAGCGAGACTTTCCACGAGATCGTCGAATTCTCGATTCTCGCGAGCCAGCGCGATCCTTTCGATCCGATGGAGAAGGCGTTCAAATATTTCGGCGATTACTACCTGGCGCATACCGAGCACCTTCACGACGACTGGACCCTCGTGCACGAGTATCCGATATCCGAGAAGCTGCTCGCGATCTCGCGCGTCTGGAAGTCACCCGCGGGGGACGAGTTCGTCATCGCGGCGAAGGGGGCGCCGGAGGTCATCGGCGATCTCTGCCATTTCAGCGCCTCCGAAACGGAGGAGCTCTCGAAGCGGGTGGCCCGCATGGCCGACAGGGGGCTGCGCGTCCTCGGCGTCGCGAAGGCCTTCTTCCGCGAGGAGGAGCTTCCCGGAGGGCAGCACGATTTTCAATTTCAGTTCCTCGGGCTCGTCGGGCTCTCCGATCCCGTCCGTCCCGAGGTTTCGGCCTCGATCAGGGAATGTTACGACGCCAGCATACGCGTGGTGATGGTGACGGGAGATTATCCCGGCACGGCGCGCAATATCGCCCGACAGGCCGGCCTCGAGCCCGCGGAAGAGGTCATCACGGGCTACGAGCTCGAGAAGATCGGCCGGGCCGAGCTCGAGCGGCACGTGAGAACGACGAACATCTTCGCCCGGGTTATGCCGGAGCAGAAGCTCAGCCTCGTCGAGGCGTTCAAGGCGAACCAAGAGATCGTCGTCATGACGGGGGACGGCGTCAACGACGCGCCGGCGCTCAAGTCCGCGCATATCGGGATCGCGATGGGAGGCAGGGGCACGGACGTCGCGCGCGAGGCGGCCTCTCTCGTTCTTCTCGACGACGATTTTTCGTCGATCGTGAAGGCCGTGAAGATGGGGAGAAGGATCTTCGATAACCTCAAGAAGGCGATGGCGTATATCCTCGCGATACACGTTCCGATCGCGGGGCTCTCGCTGATACCGGTGCTCTTCAAGTGGCCGCTGATTCTCTTCCCCGTGCACATCGTCTTCATGGAGCTCATCATCGATCCGGCGTGCTCCGTCGTTTTCGAAGCGGAGCCGGAAGAGAAGGACATCATGCGGCGGCCGCCGCGCGACGCGAAGGAACCGCTTCTCGGCAGACGCGCGGTGGTCCTGAGCATCCTGCAGGGCCTGAGCGTTCTCGCGGTCGCGACGCTCGTGTTCGTTTTCGCCCGGACCCTCGGGCACAGCGAGAACGCGGCGCGCGCGCTCGCCTTCGCGACGCTCGTCGTCGCGAACCTGGGGCTCATCTTCACGAACCGGTCCTGGTCGCGCACGTTCTTCGATACGCTCCGGGCCCCGAACGCCGCGGCGTGGTGGTCGTCGGGCGGGGCGATGGCGTTTCTCGGCCTCGTGCTCTACGTGCCGTTCCTGCAGAGGCTGTTTCGATTCGAGGCGCCGCGGATCGACGATCTCCTCGTATGCCTTGCCGCCGGCGTCATGAGCGTCATGTGGTTCGAGGCGATCAAGGTTATCGACAGCGGGAGAAGGAAGGCGACGGCGCGCGAATCGGCGCGTCCCTGACATGCCGGGATATTATCGCGATAAGCTGGCGGCCGGCCGTCTCGCGCGGGTCTATGCGATCGCTCCCCCGCGAGTCCGGCAGTACCTGGACGCCGAGATCGATCATGTGCTCGCGCGCGTTGGCCCCGATGACGCGGTGCTCGAGCTCGGGTGCGGATACGGGCGCGTGCTGGAGCATCTCGCGCGAAAGGCGAGGATCGCCTGCGGCATCGATACGTCGTTCGAGAGTCTCGCGCACGGTCGCGCGGCGCTTGAGCGCGCCGGGAACTGCGCGTTCGCGCAGATGGACGCCGTCCGGCTCGGTTTTCCGGACGGGGCCTTCGACTGCGTCGTGTGCATCCAGAACGGCATTTCCGCGTTCCACGTCGACGCGCTCGCCCTCGTGCGGGAGGGCGTGCGCGTGACGCGCCCGGGAGGGATCGCGCTCTTTTCGAGCTACAGCGAGGCGTTCTGGGAGCACCGGCTCGAGTGGTTCGTTCTGCAGGCCGAAGCGGGTCTCGTGGGAGAGATCGACCGGGAGCGGACGCGCGACGGCACGATCGTGTGCGCGGACGGCTTTACCGCGACGACGGTGGGGGCGCGGCAGTTCGCCGCGCTCGTCGAAGAGCTCGGCGCGAGCTCGCGGATCGTCGAGATCGATTCGTCGAGCGTTTTCTGCGAGATCGCGGCGGGCGCTCCATCGCTTCCGAAGAAAGGATCCGTTTCATGAAATCTCCAGATCGTCGCGCGGCGCTCGCCGCGCTCATCGAGGGAAACAGGCGGTTCGCGGCGGGAACCGCCGAGCATCCCCGGCAGGACGCTCGCCGGCGGGAGGAAGTGATCGAGAAGGGGCAGCATCCCCTCGCGGCGATCGTCGCCTGTTCGGACTCCCGTGTTTCCCCCGAGATCGTCTTCGATCAGGGGCTCGGCGATCTGTTCGTCGTGCGGGTCGCCGGGAATCTCGTGGACGATCTCGGGCTCGGGAGCCTCGAGTACGCCGCCGCGCATCTCGGTGTGCGAGCTCGTCGCGGTTATGGGTCATACGCGATGCGGCGCGGTCACGGCCGCCGCCGCGGCGGCCGAGTCTCCGGGGCGCATTTCCGCGATCATGAAGGCGCTCGGGCCCTCGATCGAGAAGGCGAAAGGCGGCTCCGGGGAGCTCGTGGAGGCCGCGGCTCGTGAGAGCGTGAAATCTTCCGTGGCGGCGCTCAAAGCGAGCGAGCCCGTTCTCCGGCCGCTCGTCGACCGCGGCGCGCTCCGGATCGTCGGGATGTTCTACGATATCGAGTGCGGCACGGTGGAGGTCATATGTTGACGGCGACTCAGCGGACGAGCGCGAGTCTCGTCGTCGCCGTGTACACGCCCGTCCTGAATCTGCAGAAATAGACGCCACTCGCGACCGCGGCGCCTTTGTTGTCCTTCCCGTCCCACACGGCCGTATGTCTCCCCTGTTCGTACACGCGCTCGACGAGGGTCCTCACGAGCCTTCCCGCGGCGTCGAATATCTTCATCTCGACCGCGCCCCGCTCGGCCATCTCGAAGGGGACGATCGTGCGCGGATTGAAGGGATTCGGGTAGGCCGGATCGAGGCGGTTCGCTCCGCGCGATGGCGGCGTCCCGTTTTCGCCCGCATCCGTCGCGATATCGGTCGTGACGATGACGTCGTCGATGTACCATCCCTCGAATCCGTACTGCTCGTCGCTCGCGAAGTGAAACCGGATGAGCACGGGGCCGTGGTACGCCGAGAGGTCGAAGGTCTCCATCTTCCAGTCGAAAGCGCCCGAATAGCACCGCTGGTAGGCGGCGAGGAAGATCGTGTTGTAGGGACTCGCGCGCGACGGATAGAGCACGGTGGGGGAGACTATTTTCCACGTCGAACCGTTATCCTGCGACAGCTCCACGACGCCGGCGTCGAGAGCCCAGTATGGATACACCGTGCCCACCTCGGCGTTTATCCGGTGCCAGAAGGTCAGCCGCGAATTGCTGAAGAGGCAGAGGGGAGGGAGCGCAAGGACCGATTCCATGATGTTCGCGTAGGCGCCCGTCGGCGGAGCGCCGCACTTCCAGCTCGAGGGCGCCGAATGGTATCGCGATGCGCTCACGTGCCACTGATCGACGCCGACGATCGCGCGATGGCTGAACGGCCCCTCGGTATCGACAGGATCTTCGATGCCGTAGCCGCACGTCCGCACGCGGAGCGTCTCGGCCTGCGATTCCATATTCCGGCCCTCGATCGTGAGGATCATCGCGATCTCCGAGAAGGAAGGGGTCGCTTCGTTCACGAACCAGAGGAGTTCCCCCGGAAAGGCGAGCGCGCCGCCCGCGGGAATAATGGGCGCCTCGACCGACGCCTTGACCGCCCGGCCGAACGAATATTCCGGGAACGAGAGAGTGAGCACTGCGGAGATCGCGTCGGTCGTTCCACGGTTCCGGTACACGCACGAGAGATTCTGGAATTCCCACGCTTCGAGGCAGCCGTTGCCGTTTCCGTGCGCCGCGTCCGAGATCGCGAACGACTCGAGCACGACGTCCGGAGCGCTGATCGGGAGCGCAAGCGGAATCGTCCAGGTTCCCTCGCCCGTCGCGACGATGAACTCGAGCGTCGCGCCTCCCGCGTTCCGGGCGCTCGTCCCGATCTCGACGGAGAACGCACGATCGAGGATCGAGCTCGCGCCCGCGGCGAGATCTCCGGCATATGCGTCGCCGAAGAGAACGTTCACGAGCGTGTCGTCGACCGCGAGAGAAATCCCGACGTTCGTCAGCGGATTGAGGCCTATGTTCTTCACCAGGATCGTGAGGGCGGCCGTTTCGCCCGCCTCGGCCACGCCGTCGCCGTCTCCCGCGCCACCCGCGGTATCGTCGCTCACGGCGAGGAGGGCGACGGAGGGAAGGTATGAGGCGATCTGTTCCACGTCGACCGTATCGACGTGCGGATAGTAATTCGGAGATACGACGGAGAGGAGGAAGTCTTCGCCGTCGTTGCGACACGGCTGCAGGAGAGCCACTCCGGACGCGTCGGTGACCGCCGTGCAATAGGCGCCCGGGGAGGTCGAGTTGAGACTGGCGAGCGCGCCCTCGAGGGGGCCGTCGGTATCGGAGACGCGGACCTCGAATCCGCCCTGGCCCGCGAAGAGGACGCTGTCATGCTCGGCGGCGAGCTCGCGGGGCGTGTCGGTCCAGACGCTCAGGGCCGGGTCTCCGAGGAGGCACATTCCGTAATAGACCCAGCGAACGGCTTCGTAGCCGATGTAGGCGACATTGTCGATCCGCGAGTCCTCGAGCGCGTCCCCGAGCCTCGTGATCCCCTCGCCGAATATCGCGTCGAAGAACTGGCGATCGAAAAACTGCGAAACGCCGCATGTCGAGCCCGGCGCGTCCCATCCGAAACGGGTGTTTCCGACGAAGCCGACGGCGCCATGCGCGTCCGTGACGAGCTCTTCGGCTATGCAATCGTCGGCGTGGATCGTCCCCGCTTCGTCGCGGTTATCGAACGAGGCCGCGTAGCAGCCCTGGGAATAGCAGATGAAATAGCCCGCCGAAACGCCGTCGTTCGTGAGCGACGGCACGTCCCACGTGGCGAGCCGCATGACCGAATAGAGGTTCGAATGGCCGCAGTGATTCACGAAATTGATTCCGCCGTTGAGTATCGAAAGGACGTCGCTCACGTTCCATGAGCCGGCTTCCGAGTCGTAGAGGACCGGCGTCGAGAATCCGGGAGGAACCCCGGCGGTCGTGAAGCCCCAGCTCGAGGAGCCGTAGCGGATTTCGTTCTTGTAGTCGCTGCCCCACGTGTTGACGCCGGCGATCGTCCAGAGGAGCTCCCCGAAGAGCCCGATGCTCGTGCATTGCGCCGGAACGGGGGCGAGCGTGTAGCTCGAGATCTTCTGGAGGGCGTTCGCGATTTCGGCGGAGGAGTCGACCGGAAGCCTTCCCACGATGACCTCGCTCAGAAGGTCTTCCTCGCCGGGCTCGCCGAAGTACTGGTCGGCGTCGTTGTTCCAGTTTCCGTCCAGGCAGGAGTAATAGAGATCGGAGGGAATGTCGGCGTCGATCGTCATTCCGTTCTTCACGTAGAATCCGCGGTGCGGGATCACTTCGTCGTCTCCTCCGAGGAGAACGTACGTCGTCTGCCAGTTCTCGTAGGCGAACCGTATGAAATTCCGGATCTTCTCCTGCAGATCGGCCCCGCCGTAGTTCGCCGCGATCCACGCCGTGTCGACGATCCGGGCGCGCATTCCGCAGCGGGCCTTGAGGTCCACGAGCGGTTGAAAATCGGGGACGAACGCGGGGCTCGTGACGATGACGTAGTGGACGATCTCGCCGGCGGCGGCCGTGTCCGCGAGGGAAGAGACCGGCAAAGCGTATTCGATCGAGAGGCCGGGATTCTCCACGCGATTCCTCAGCGAGCGCAGCGCCTCGCGGGTTCGCGCGGCGGGCGCCGCGGCGGCCGCGAAGCCCGAAGGAACCGTTTCTATGGTGATCCGGACCGAGGGCGAGAAGCGCACGATCCCCGTGGAAGGCACGAACGTGCACGGATAGATGTTCACGAACGCGAGCCGCACCCCCGCGATCGTCTGCTCCGTCACGAGCACCCCGCGGTCGGCGGGGAAAGGCCGGGATGATTGGTAGATCGCCGTGTTCCTGACAAATCCGGGAGGCACGGCCGTTCCCAGGGGCGCTTGCGGCTGCATCGGCGCGACATCGAAGGATCCGTCGAGCGCGATCGTTTCCGCCGCCTCGACGACGATCCGGGAAACGGTTTCCCCGGGCGGGATGATGAAGCAGGCCGGATACACGGGCAGCATCGGCTCGCCGGGACCGGCGATCGAGCGGCAGCCGGGAATCGTAAAGAGGGCGCCTCCGGGCACACTCGCGACGCCCGGTTTCTCGAAGATGATCTGTTTTGTCAGCAAGCCGGCCCGTGCATTTCCGGCGAGAAGGAAAACGGCAAGGCCGACCCTTGCGAGAGCTCGTGTTGTCATGTTGAAAAGGCGCCTTTTCCTTCCTCGAAAGGTTTGGGGAGAGTATAGCATATTTTTCCACGTGCTTGTAGGGCCAAATCGGTCTAGAGTGGATTCATGCAAAGGAGATCGAAATGACCGCTGGATGCGAGAAGCTCGAGGCCAACAGGGGAGCGTGCAACTGCTCGTACGGGGGTTGTCCGCGTCACGGCAACTGCTGCGCCTGCATCAGATATCATCTCGAAAGCAGGGAGCTGCCGGCGTGCGCGTTTCCCGACGACGTGGAAAAGACGTGGGATCGCTCCTTCAAGAAATTCGTCGAGACGTACGGGTGAGATTCCGATCAGGCGTCGAGGCTCTCGGCGCTCTGAATCGATTTTAGCAGCGATTCGGCGTGCTTCGACTTCTTCGTCGTCTCGCGAAGCGCCGCTTCGGGGATCACCGGGCTGCGTCTCAGCCAGAAGCCGATCGCCGCGAGGCATGCGCCCTTTTTCCCGGCGACGCCGCGGAAATCGCGACTGACGACGTTCTCCATCCCCTCGACGGAGAGGGAGGAATCGGCGATGATCAGAGTGGAATCTCCGGGCTTGAGAAGGCTCTTGATCCGCGCGAAGCCGTCATCTGACGTGACGATGATCACGTCGGGCTTCTGAATGCCGGTGTAGTCGATTGTGCCCTTCGAGAGAATCACCTCGGCCAGGGAAAATCCCGTTCCGACGGTGATGGGGTAATCCCCCTTCTTGGTCGTTCGCAGGCCCGAGAGGATGGCCGCTTCCGCGAGAAGCTCGGCGGCAGACTGGACGCCCTCGCCGGCCGATCCGGAGAGCACGACGGCGATGCGATCCTTGAGACCCGCTTCGTAGAGGGTCTTGAACTCCGCCTTGATGAGAGATTTCGATTCCCGCACGACCGGTTTCATCGGCTCCCGTTCGCGTTTCAGCTCGAGCTCGGCGACGCCCATTTCCGAAAGATCCTTGATACCCTTCACGCCATACGAAGGGCACGGGGACACGATCTCGACGATGGAGAAACCCTTCACCGCGAAGGCTCCCGCCAATTTCTCGCTGAAATCCCCCTTCGCCACGATCCTGAGCGCGTAAGCCGCTCCCGCGTCGAAGGCGAGCTTGCACAGGTCGTACGGATGCTGCTGATGCCCCTGGGGCGTGCTGACCGTGGTGAAACCGAACGGCGTGAGCCCGCTCGGCTGTCCTCCCGTCATCCCGTAGATCATGTTGTTCACGATGATGAGGGTCATGTCGACGTTCCACCGGGCGGCCTCCAGCAGGTGCTGCAGGCCGATGGTGGCGCCGCCGTCTCCCTGAAACGCGATGACTTTCTTGCCTTCGAGGCCGAGAGCGGCTCCCATGGCGAGGGCGACCGACCGGCCGTGCAGACCGTGGATCGTATGGACGTTGAAGCTCGCGTCGATGAGTCCGCCGCAGCCGATGTCGCTCGAGATCACGACGTCGAGCGGCTTGATGTTCAGCTTCTCGAACGCCTTCGAGATCTGGGAGGTGACGAGGTGGTAGCCGCAACCGGGGCAATAGGGGTGTTTCATCGATGCGAGATAGGTCATGACTCCATCACCCTGTCCACGATCTCCCGGGGGGTTATCATCGTTCCGATTTTGCCGATCGATTTCACGTTCGGCCGTCCCGCTGCGCCGTAGATGATCTCGCAGAGAAGCCCGGCGAGATTCTCCTCGGCGATGAACACGCGTTTGTATCGAGACATGATCTCGATGACGGCCGGCGGCACGGGAAGAAGCGTCTTGATAATCAGGAGAGATACTTTCTCGCCGCGCTTTCGCAGGATCCCGAGCGCCTCGCGGGCCGAGCCCGAGGTGATCCCGTAGCTCACGATGAGCTTCCCGGCGCCGGCCTCCTCGTCGAGCTCGTAGAAGGTGTAGTCGGAGATCCATTTCTCCACCTTCTCCTTCAATCTCGTCGTGTTCGAGAGGGCCGCCGCGTCCGTTTTTCTGATGAGGCCGGATTCGTCGTGCGTCGACGCGTTGAATCTCACCTGGAAGCGGCTGTCTCCGAGAGGGGCGAAGGGAGGAACGAGGCTCCCGGTCCGCTCGGTAGGGTTTGTATCGCTCGCCGGAAGAAAGCTCCCACCGGGCCCGCTCGACGTTTTCGAGGTCGCCGGCGTTCACCGTGGACATCGTCATGGCGAGCTCCTTCGATGTGAGGAGCACGACCGGCGTTCTCATCTTCAGCGAGGCCGAGATGGCCTTCGCCGTGAGATTCCAGCAATCCACGGGGGAGGATACGGAGAACACGGGGAACGGATACCCGCCCGAGATCGCTCCCCGGAGCAGCATGAGGTCCCCTTCCGCGCCGGTCGTGGCCGAGCCGGTGCTGGGCCCGAGCCTCTGTGCGAGCACGATGAGCATGGGCAGCTCCATCATGTACGCCATGTTGAGCGATTCGAGCATCAGCGCGAAGCCGGGAAAGCTCGTGGCCGTCACCGCATATTTCCCTGCCGCGGAGAACCCGCTCATCCACTGGAGCGTGCTGATCTCGTCGGGGGCGGGAAACATCATGGGGAACCGGCGGCTCGAATAGAGATAGAGGAGGTTCGCCGGCGTAATCGGGTACCCGACGAACACCTCCGCCCCGGCGCAGACCGCCGATTCGACGATGAGCCTCGAGCCGTCCACGAAGAGAAGCCGCTCGTTCCTTGTATCGTCCATTTGCTCCATGCCCGATCGCTGCCCGGTTCTGCCCTTCAATTATTCTGAAACACTGAAGCGTCGATAAACGACTCACGGAAATATATTCCCGATCGCCGGTCGATGTCAAGGCGGAAGCGACGCGCGCGCCGTCCGGAGCCGCGTGAGGAAATTCGGGCCGCGGCGCGGGCATACGCCGCAATTCTTCTTGATTCCGCGGGTCGATATTCGGATCATTCAGGGTGACGGAAGCCTGCGGGAGTATCTGGCGACCGGATCAGGGCGCTCGGAAGCATTATCGAGAAAACGGGAACTCCGCGGGCGACAAGATGTATCTACAAGGGTGCGTGCCAGCGCACAATGCGGTATTGAGGAGGTTGTGCGATGAAACTCCAGAGTATTCGAGCTAAATTCTTGCTCACCGTCGCCGGGCTGGCGTTCATTTTCCTCATGGGAATGGGCGCGGAGCGGATCATCACCCGCGCCGAGAGAGCCGGATCGAGCGACAGCATCTTCCCCGAGGCGAGCGCGCAAGCGCTGGCTGCCGGAGAGGATATTCCGACCATCGTCGAGCGGGCGGTTCCCGCCGTCGTGTACATTTCAACCAAGTCGGAACAGGATATGAGCCAGTCGGGGAATCCCTTCTATCAGGATCCGCGCTATCGGCGGTTTTTCGGAATTCCCGACAAGCAGGTTCAACAGAGGCTCGGTTCGGGCGTGATCGTTACGGGGGACGGCTACATTCTCACGAACAACCATCTCGTGGAGGGCGCGAATGACATAAAGGTCTACCTGCCTCCCCCCGATAGCAGGAAGTTCGCCGCGAAGCTCGTGGGGACTGATAAGACCACCGATATCGCCGTGCTCAAGGTCGATGCGAAGGATTTGCCGGTCCATCAAGTTCGGGCATTCCTCCGAGCTGAGGCTCGGGCAGACGGTGCTCGCGATCGGATTTCCCGTTCCAGGTCGGGCAAACCGTCACGATGGGGATCGTGAGCGGACTCGCGAAGACGGCGGCGGAAAGGGAAGGAGTCGACGTCGAGCTCATCCAGACAGACGCGGCTATCAATCCCGGGAACTCGGGCGGCGCCCTCATCAACACGAAAGGGGAGCTCGTCGGTATCAACAACATGATCATCTCGAACACGGGGAGATTACGCCGGGCATCGGTTTCGCGATTCCGATCGACGTCGCGAAAGGAGTCATGGACGATATCGTCGAGCACGGCACGGTGATTCGCGCGGATACGTCGGCATCCGCATGGACGATCTCACTCCCGACAAGGCCGATTTCTTCGGCGTCAAGTAAGGGAGACGGGGTCATCGTCACGACTGTCGAGAAGGGAAGCCCCGCGAACAAGGCCGGCATCCAGGTGAACGATATCGTCACGTCGGTGAACGGCAAGGAAGTCAAGAACATGGGCGAGCTCCGCAGGAACGTTTCCGCGCTTCATCCCGGAGAGAAGGTCGAGCTCGCTATACTGCGCGGGGGCAAGAGCATGAACGTCGACGGTGACCGTCGCCAAGCGGCCCGGCGAATCCGTCGCATCCGCGCAAGCCGGAAGAAGAGAAGGGAACTCCCGAGCTCGCGCTGCTCATCGGCGTCGGCCTCGCCGATCTCAACGAGGAATACCGGCAGAAGCTGGAGCTCCCGGAGGACGTCAAGGGAGTGCTCGTGTACCGAGGTCGAATCGGGTACGCCCGCCGAGGAAGAGGGGCTCGACCGGGGCGACGTCATCGTTGCGTTCAATCTCAAGCCCGTCGCCAATCTCGCCGCGTTCAAGGCGCTCGTCAAGGGCATGAAGGCGGACAAGTTCATGCTCACCGTCTATCGCGGCGGCGCCCAAACGAATATCGTCATCAAGGAATAGCGGCCGTCGCGGCGCGCGGCGGAGCGATCCGCCGGCAATGAAAGAGGGAGCGTGTCGAACGCTCCCTCTTTTCGTTCCTTCGCGACGCCCCGGGAGCGGCTCAGTCGTAGTACTCCTGCCCGAGATGCGTGATGAGATCCTCTCCCTGGATGTACCGCAGGGTGTTCTTGAGCTTCATGAGCTGGATGAAGAGATCGTGCTCGGGGTAGAGTCCCTCCGCGTGCATCGGGCTCTTGAAGTAGAACGAGAGCCATTCCTGGATGCCGCGCATGCCGACCCGCTGCGCCATGTCCATGAAGAGCGCGAGGTCGAGGACGATCGGCGCGGCGAGGATGGAGTCGCGGCAGAGGAAGTTGATCTTGATCTGCATCGGATAGCCGAGCCATCCGAAGATGTCGATGTTGTCCCAGCCTTCCTTGTTGTCCCCGCGCGGCGGATAGTAGTTGATCCGCACGACGTGCGAGAACTTCCCGTAGAGATCGGGGTAGAGCTTCGGCTGGAGGATGTGCTCGAGAACGGAGAGCTTGCTCTCTTCCTTCGTCTTGAACGATTCGGGATCGTCGAGCACCTCGCCGTCGCGGTTCCCGAGGATGTTCGTCGAGTACCAGCCGTTGAGGCCGAGCATGCGCGACTTGAGGCCGGGCGCGAGAATCGTTTTCATGAGGGTCTGTCCCGTCTTGAAGTCCTTGCCGCAGACGGGGACGCTCTTCTCGCGGGCGAGCTCGATCAGGGCGGGCACGTCGACGGTGAGGTTCGGCGCGCCGTTCGCGAAGGGAATGCCGAGCGAAAGGGCCGCGTAGGCGTACACCATGCTCGGCGCGATCTCGGCGCTCCGCGCCTTGAGCGCCTTCTCGAACGATTCGATGTCCCGGTGCGCGGCGGTCGGCTTCAGGAAGATCTCGGTGCTCGCGCACCAGACCATGACGAGCCGGTCGCATTTCTCGCGTTCCTTGAAGGCGAGAATGTCCTCCTTGAGCTGCTCGGCGAGGTCCCACCACGTCTTGCCCTTCTTCACCCACGTGCCGGAGAGGCGCTTCACGTAGTTCTGGTCGAAGACCGCCTTCATCGGCTTCACGCTCTCGAGGAACGGGCGCACCTTCTCGAGGAGCGCGGGCTCGAGCACGCCGGCGTGCATCGCGGCTTCGTACGCGTTGTCCTCGAAGATGTCCCATCCGCCGAAGACGATATCGTCCATTCCGGCGAGCGGAACGAAATCCTTGATCAGGGGGGTGCGGTTGTCGGTGCGCTTGCCGAGACGGATCGTTCCCATCTGCGTCAGGGAGCCGAACGGCTTCGCGTGGCCGCGCCTGACCGCCTCGACCCCCGCGTAGAAGGTCGTCGCGACGGCGCCCATCCCCGGCGTGAGAATGCCGAGCTTGCCTTTCGGCTTCGTCAGCTTTTGCTTTATCTCCATGAGTCGCTCCTTTCGTGAATTCGCGAATCGATCGCGCCGGCGCGCGAACGCCAGAGATTATATCCTCTTTGCAGGATAAAACTATTTTATTATTCTTATCAAAGGTATAAAATATTACTATGAATCTGACGACGCTGAAATATTTCGTCTCCGTCGCCGAGCTCGGAAGCCTCACCGCCGCCGCCGAGGCGCATTTCGTGACGCAGCCCGCCCTCAGCGTCTCGCTCCGAAGGCTCCAGGAGGAGCTCGGCGCGAAGCTCGTCGTGGCGGAGGGGCGCGGGATGCGCCTCACCCGCGCGGGCGAGATCGTTCTGGACTACGCGAGGCGGTTCGCGCGTCTCGAGGAGGAGCTCTCGCGCGAGATCGCCGATCTCGAGGGGCTCGTCCGCGGGAAGATCGCGATCGGGACGATCGACGCGGCGAGCTCCTACGTGCTCCCGCCGGTTTTCTCGCGTTTTCGCGAGCGCTTTCCCGGGATCGACATATCGCTCGAGGTCATGGCGACGAATCCGCTCCTCAGGGAGCTCAAGGCGGGCCGTCTCGACCTCGTCGTGGGCACCCTTCCGGTGGAGAGGAGCGTCGATCTCGACGTGTTTCCCGTGTATACGGAGAGGCTTCTGGTCGTCGCTCGTCCGGGGCATCCGCTCGCGCGCAGGCGGGCTCTCCTTCCGGCGGCGCTTGCGGAGCATTCGTTCATCTCTTTTCACGAGGGGGCCAACACGAGACGCATCATCGAGGCGGTTCTCGCGGAGCACGGCGTCTCGCCGCGCGTCACCATGACGACCGACAGCCCGGAGGCGATTCGGAATCTCGCGGCCGCCGGGCTCGGGATCGCGATTCTGCCCGAGAAGCTCGTACGGGACGATATCGGGCGCGGGACGCTCGTCGAGATCAGGATCAAGGGGCTCCTTTTCGAGCGGACGCTCGGCCTGATCATTCCCGCCCGGCGGTATCTTTCCTCCACGGTGAGGGCATTTCTCGGCGTGCTCGCGCGAGGGTCTCGCGGTCGAGCTTCCCGAACGGTGTCTCCTTGTAAAGGGGGTCGAATGAGCGATATGAGAGAGGCGGCGAAGCGCTCGGCGCTCTCGGCCGGCGCGTTCGTGCGCGAGCGGTTCGACGCGGGGAGCACGGGGAGGATCCTCGCGAAGGGGAAGAAGGATTTCGTCACCGAGGTCGATACGGCGAGCGAGACGATGATCAAGGAGACGCTCGCCGCCGCGTTTCCCTCGATCGGTTTTCTCGCGGAAGAGAGCGCCGCGGCGCAGACCGGGGACGCGTTCTGGATCATCGATCCGCTCGACGGCACGACGAACTTCATACACGGATACCCGTCGATCGGCGTCAGTATCGCTCTCATGGAGCGGAGGCGGGTCACGGTCGCCTGCGTGTACGACCCGCTTCGCGAGGAGCTGTTCGAGGCGGAGGCGGGGGGCGGCGCCACGCTCAACGGGTCGCCGATACGCGTTTCCGGAGCGCGAAGCCTCGATGAGAGTCTCCTCGGAACGGGGTTTCCGTTCGGCGCGCCGGAGCATCTCGACGCCTATCTCCGGGTTTTCGGAGATCTGTTCCGCGGCTGCAGGGACATCCGCAGAGCGGGCGCGGCCGTTCTCGATCTGAGCCACGTCGCCGCGGGGAGGCTCGACGGCTTCTGGGAGCTCTACCTCAAGCCATGGGACATGGCGGCGGGAGCACTCATCGTTCGCGAGGCGGGAGGAATCGTGGGGGACTTCTTCGGAGGCGAGGGATTTCTCGAATCGGGCAATATCGTGGCGGCTTCCCCCGCAATATTCGACTCCATCCTCAAGGCGACGAAGAGACATTTCACGCCCGAATCGGTCGCCGGCCTCGCGACGCATTTCATGCCGTGATCCTGTCGCCGGAAAGAAAGAAGGGGCCGCCGGATCTCCGGCGGCCCCAGGGACTAGGCAGGGTCGTCAATCGATCGTGTCAGTCGTCGCCGTTATATCCCCCGCTGCCTTCATCGAGGAGAAACCCGCGGCCGCAGCGCATGCCCCAGATGCCGTGGAAGAATCCCTTTCCTTCCTCGGAAGCGATCCAGCGTCCCCTTGAGCCGGCCCTGAACGTTCATGTTCGCGTCGATCCATTCGCCGGCGAACCAGCCGCGCGGAGGCCTGATGCCTCTGTCGTTGCCCGGACCGCCGCCGTTGCCGGGATCCCTGTCGAGCGCGGGAGCGCCGCGAAGTCCGCCCTTACCGCGCAGGATTCCCATGAAGCGCCCGGTGAGATCGATGTATTTTCCGAAGAAAACGTGCTCGCCGGCGGCGTTCAAGCCGAAGACTCCCCTCAGATGTCCGCCGATCCGCCCGCCCTTGCCGACCCATACGCCCCTGAACACTCCCTGCACGACCCCGCCGTTCTCGAGGGAATCGGCGCTCGTCGAGGGAATCGAGCGGCGTCATTCTCCAGGCGCCCATGAGCTGGCCGTGAGGACAGCCGGGCGGCGCGAGCACGCTCGTGATCGAGATCGCGTTCCCGCACGTGTCGACGGGGGACACGACGTCGAGCGCGAGGAGCTCGTCGATCGTGAAGGTTCTGCTGTACGGCCCGGTGCTCAGCTCGAGCGCCGGCGTGCAGCCGCCGCAGAAGGACGAATCGGAAGGCACGATGAGCCTCACCTGGATGCCGTCCACATGGGGACCGGTATGCGAGACCCAGGCGATCGTCGACGAGTCGATGCGCGAAATCGAATCATCCTTCTCGAAGGCGATCGTTCGTTGGATGACGATGATCCCGCCATTCAGATGGAGCGTTCCGGACCAGTCGAGCGGGCACGGATCGGCCCCGCTCGTGTCGTTCAGGTCCGCCAGACGCCCCCAGATCGCGCGGAACTCGAAGAATCGAGCGCCTCTCGCCCGCAGCGAATCCGCGCGGCCGCATTTCTCGATCGGGTCGTCGAACGACGCCTCGGTCGAGAAGGCCGCGAACATATCGGGCTCACCGAAGGCCGGGGCCTCGTCGCTTGTCGAGAGCCCTCCCGTCGGGGAATCGAGATCGATTCCCTGCTCCGACAACGCCGAAGCGGGCGATACGGCGTCGTTCTGGCAACCAAAGCCCGCTACCAGCAGGGCGATGGCGAGAATGCTGAAAAGCCCCTTGATCATGTCCTTCTCCTTTCGTGTGTCGAACTGATGTAATCGCTCATTTATTTCATTGCGCAAGGTGGCGGATCGCATGAAAAATGCCCATGAAGCGATACGATCGCAAAATTAACCTAATAGCTATATTATTAAATGCGTTAGATTGTCACTTCGGATTCTCCGGCGTGTGACTCGCCGCACACTGTGAACCGGCGGGTACACAAGCGAAATGCGTCTGTTCCTGGCGGTTCAGAAGGCTCGTGCCGACGGCTCGCCGAGCCGACGCCTTATACTCTTCTCTTTCCGTGCTCGATGAAGAATCCGAGAGCCTTCATGGCGCGGTCTATTTTCCTGAAGCACGGGATGCCGGCGTCCTCCATCATCCGGACGGCCGGGTCGAAAAGCCTTCCGGAATTGAGGCTCGCCACCATCGGCTTCGTTGTGCCCTTGAAGGCGCGGATCGTCAGGTTGGGGTAGGAATTCTCGTGGAGGATATCCTCCTTGTGATCGGGTCCGGCCGGGAGATTCTCCATGAAGGGCGTCGGCGCCACGTTCGCGGCCATGAGGCAATCGACGTTCTCGTCGGCGAGCATCGCCTCGATGCATTTGCCGTAGTTCGCCGCATGGGTGCTCGGCGTCGCGTCGACGGGGTTGTGGACGTCGATGATGTCGGTGGGGAGCGCCTCCCGGAGCGCGCGAACCGTGGCGTCGGAGAAGGTCGCGAGCGTGAGCGCGCCGAGCGTGTCCGCCGCGACGGAGCATTCGAATCCCGCGTTGCTGAATATCCCGACGCTCGAACCGCGCACGCGGCGCCCCTCGAGAAGCGTGAACACCTTGATCGTATCCTCGACCTCGTCGAGCGTTTCGGGCATGATGACCCCCGCGTCGCGCAGCAGGCGATCCATGACCTCGAAGTTCCCCGCCATCGAGGCGGTGTGCGAGGCGACGGCCGCCGCGCCGGCCTCCGTTTTCCCCGCCTTGTAGAGAATCACGCTCTTGCCCTTCCGGATGATCTCGCGGACGACGGCGAGAAAGCGCTCCCCGTCGTAGGGCTTGAGCCCCTCGAAATAGAGTACGAACAGATCGATATCGGGATCGTCGCCGATCGCGAGAAGGTAATCGGTCACGCCGGCGTCGGCCTGGTTGCCGAAGGTGATCATGTATTTCGGATTGAGCGCCCGGTCGAGGTTGCTGATAAGCGTGACGAGGTACGCGCCGCTCTGGCTCACGATCGCGCAGCGTTCACCGAACGTCCCCCGGAAGGGCAGCTTGTACTCGGGGAGGAAGAACGTGTTGTAGCCCCCCGGCTTCGAAACGATTCCCATGCAGTTCGGGCCGTTCACGACGACCCCTCCGCCCGGGCGGCTCCGCGCCGCGCGGATCGAATCGCGGAGGCGTCGATCGAGCTCCCGGCCCCGCTCGGTCTCTCCGAAACCTCCCGAGATGAGGGTGATCGCCGCTGTCTTTTCCCCCTCGATGAGCTCGGTGAGGAGTGCTGCGGCCTTGTCGTCGGCGGGGATCGTGAAGACGGTCATGTCCGCCTTTTCCGGCAATTCGGCGAGCGACTTGAACGCGCGGCAGCCGTCGATCTCGCTCGCGTCGGGATGGAGGAGATAGATCCGTTCCTTGGCGACGCCGCCTCCCTTGATGAGATTCCGGAGAATGATGCGTCCCATGTTCATCTTGTTCGCCGAGGCGCCGATGATGAGGGCGCTCTTCGGCTCGAGCAGCTTGACGATGCCCGCCTGCGGGGGCGTCGCCGGGTCGTGCTTCGCCCCCGAGATGCGCATCAGCGCGTCGAGGGGAACGAGCTCTCCGTCGCTCGTGATCTGGAGCGGGTTGACCTCGATCTCCTCGATCGTGACCGGTGAATCCGCGGCGAGAGGGGAGAAGAGCTCGCCCAGTGTCGCGAACGCGGCGAGCGCGTCATGGAGCTTGGCCGTATCGACGATCGGCTTCTTCGTGACGCGGGTTTTGCCCGCGATCACGGGGTAGAAGAACGTGGCGTCGAGGGCTCGCTCGGTGCCCTCGCGGTCGCCGACTTCGGCGGCCGACCGGATAAAGAGCCCTTTTTCCCGCGTCAGGCTCTTCTTGTACACTTCGGTTCCCACGCCGCCGAGCCCGCAGAAGACGACCGGTCCGAACGAGGGATCCTGCCGGAGCGAAACGAGTAGCTGGAAGGGGATCGAATCGCTGCCGGGAACCTTCTCGGCGATCATCATCCCGGAGAAGGGAACTCGCGCCTTTGCCGCGACGCTCGCGAATTCGCGAAAGGTCGCGGCCAGCGTCTTCGGATCGTTCCGGATGAATTTTATGCCGCCGTATTCCGTCCGGTGCGGCATTCCGGGCGAAATGAGCTTGCAGACGACTTCGCCGCCCGGCATTTCAGCCGGGTTCGAGAGCGTCGATTTCCTTCTCGCTCGCGACGAAGCGGGTGCGCGGAACGCGAAAGCCGGCGAGACCGAGGATCTCGTAGATCTCATGCTCGTGAAGGGAATATCTCTTCTCGTCGAGCGCCTTGAGCAGCTTCGCGCGGACTTTGTCCATGTTCGAATCGAGCGCCGGATTCATCGATCCTCCATTTCTCGTGTCACAAGCGTATGCGGACGGGTACGACTCATGCTATAGGACAGACTAGAGGAACGCGGTATCGTTGTCGACGGAAATCATCCTCGCGGGCCGCTGCGCACGGAGGAAGGGGAACGATGGCCGTATCGAAGGGGATCGAGGAGGAAATCAGGGCGAATCGGCGGGTCATCGCCCGCCTCAAGCACGAGATCTTCGGCGTCGACAAGACGCACCGGTCCCGCTACATCAGGGAATTTCATTCGGAATTCCTGGATTTCAGGTCGATCGCGCGCGCCGATGACGTGATCGAGGAAGCGTCCCGCCGCGACATCGTCTATTTCGGCGACTACCATCCTCTCGCCGCGAGCCAGGATTGGGTGCTCCGTCTCATGAGAGATCTCGCCGCGCGGGGGCGCAAGGTCGTGCTCGCCCTCGAGATGCTCTACGTTCACCAGCAGGATTCTCTCGACCGGTGGATGAAGGGAACGATCGGCGAGGCGCAATTCCTCGACGAGATCGATTATCGTTCGGAATGGGGATTCGACTGGCAAAGCTATCGCCGCATCTTCGAGCTCGCGAAAGACCCGTTCATTCCGATATTCGGCATAGACTCGGAGCACCGCGACCACCTCAAGTATATCCGCAGGCGCGACCGGCTCGCCGCGCGGAGGATCGGCACCATTCGAAAGTTCTTTCCGGAGCACCTCATCCTCGTCGTCGTCGGAGAGTCGCACCTCGCTTCCAACCATCTGCCGGCGGAGGTCCGCTCGGAGCTCGGCGGGCGCGAGCCGGCGAGATCGTCATCGTGCAGAATATCGACGAAATCCGCTGGCGGCTCATGAGGCGCCGCAGCGCGGACGCCGAGGCGGTGAAGATCGACGACGACCGGTACTGCGTTTTCACCGCGTCCCCGATGCTCAAGTACGAGGCATACCGGGAGATCATCGACGTATGGGCGGGCGACGAGGATGTCGACGCGGCGACGCCGTTCTTCCACGAGACGATCGAGGGGATTCACGCTTTTCTCGGGAAGAACGGCAGGAAGCCGTTGATCGCGCTTCCGAACGGGCGGAGGGAGACGTTCGAAGCCGTTCTCCCCGAGGTGCAGTGCCGCTCGACGTACCATGCGTTCTCCGCCTACATGCGATCGCGGAGAATGAGCCCGCGAGAGATCACGGCGGTCATCGAGAACCTGAAATGCGACGGGATGCGCTATGTGCCCGCGATAAACACGCTGCTCATCGTGAAGAACGATCCTTCGCGCATCGTCCGGGAGGCCGCCCGTTTCGTGCTGCACCTCATGCGAGGCGGGATCATGGAGCGGCCCGGGAAACGGCTCCCGGCGGAGGACGAATTCTACGGCGCGGCGATCGCCGAAGCGCTCGTGTGTTTCGGCGCCGGGGTCGTCAATCCTTCCATGGCATGCGCCGGGGACGATTCGCTTCCCGGCTCGATCGACGGCCGCGGCGCATGTCGAACGGCCGAGAGGGGCATGGGAATACCGGGCCTCCGTCTGAAGAAACGCCTCCTCGTCGCGAGAGCGCTCGGAGCCCGTCTCGGCGCCGCGCTCCACCGGTCCTACCATGAAGGCCGCGTGACGAGGGAGAAGATCGCGGAGCTCTTCGCCGTGCGCCTCGATGAGCCGGGCGCCTCCGCGCGCGCTTGTATCTCCGGCTCGTCGGAAAGACGCGCGGGCGCGGCGCGGCGATACGGAACAGGTCGAAATAGGCGATCCGGCGGATCGAGGCTCTTCGATGCGATCGCGCAACGTGCGTATCGACAATTGATTGCTTCCGCCTCAGCGCTGACTCTCCGTTTTTATTTGAATTTTTCCCGATCAACCTTCACACTATCCGGAAATTCAAGGAGTCCCGCCCGGTGCTCTCTCGAAAGGGGATGACGATGCAGGATGCCCGCGATCTCGTCGATCAGACCGTGCTCGTCAAGCTCGTGAGCAACGAAGGCCTCGTGTTCACCGGAATTCCGGAGGACGGGCCTTTCTTCTGCAAGGTCACGGCGGTGGACGAGATCGGCATCTGGGTGGAGAACGGAAAATTCGCCACGGTGGAGATCAGGGACGGCCAGGGACGGTATATCCCGAAACGCAGGCAGAAGCTCGAACGGCATGAGGTGGATCTCCTCATCCCGTGGCGCATCGTTCATACCTTGATACGATTCAGGAAAGAGGACGCCGCGCCGGCGGCCGCGAATATGCTCGGCGCCGACGCCAAGCCGGGGAGCTGCATAGGATTCGTGAAATAAGGGATATCGGGCTCGCGCTGCAGGACGTGCAGGGGCCGTTGCAGTCGAAACGCGCATTCAAACGCAGGATGGCGGAGCATTTTCGAAAAATGAATCCCGCCATGATCATCATCTACAGCTATCTGATCGTCGATTTGCTCGGCACGTTGCTTCTTCTGCTTCCCGTTTCCTCGAAAGGTCCGGGCGTCCCGCTCCTCGACGCCCTTTTTACGGCCACCTCCGCGCTGTGCGTCACGGGGCTCACCACGGTCGACGTCGGAACGACGTTCACGCCTGTTCGGACAATCGGTCATCATGGCGCTCATGGAAATCGGCGGTCTCGGCGTCATGACCTTCTCCGTGGTCTTCTTCCTTTTCCTCGGGAGAGGATTCAGCGCGCGCGGGCGCTGGATCATCACCGAATCGTTCACGGCGGCGCCGCAGCGGAAGATGAAGAGTCTTCTCAAATTGATCTTCCTGTTCACCCTCCTGATTCAGGTCATCGGCGCGGTGCTTCTGTTCATCCAGTGGCGGCGGGAGATGTCGGTTTCCTCGGCGGTTTACGCCGGTTTCTTCCACGCCATATCCGCGTTCTGCAACGCGGGAATCAGCCTCTTCCCGACGAGCTTCGTGAACCACAAGGGGAGCATCCTCCTCAACGCGACGATCTGCTCGCTCATCGTGCTCGGCGGCATCGGTTTTCCGGTCATCTACGAATTTTTCAATCGCGCGCGGAACTTCCGGGCGCGCAAGCGCGTGGCGGTGTCCCTCCACACCCGGATCGTGCTGACGACGACGCTCATCCTCATCGTCGCGGGCGCCCTTCTCGTCTTTCTCCTCGAACGGGACGGCCAGATCGCCTCGCTCTCCGTCAAGGAGCAGATCCTCGCGTCGCTCTTTCAGTCGATAACGGCCCGCACGGCGGGTTTCAACACGCTCGATATCGGTTCCCTCGCCGTCGCGACGCTTTTCATTCTCGTCATTCTCATGTTTGTGGGGGCGAGCCCCGGCTCATGCGGCGGCGGCATAAAAACGACGTCGCTCGCCGTTCTCGTCGCCATTCTCAACGACCGGATCAAGGGGCGGAATTCGGCGAGCCTCTTCAAGCGAACCATTCCGGAGGAAACCGTCTCGAAGGCGCTGTCGATCTTTATCCTCGCCGTCATCGTCCTGACCGCGGGGCTCATCGTCCTCCTCGTCACGCAGCCCGATCCGCCGCGGGAAGATTTTCTGACGTATCTGTTCGAGGCGGTTTCCGCGTTCGGCACGGTCGGGCTGTCGATGGGAATCACCTCCTCGCTTACCGTCCTCGGGAAGATCGTCATCATCACGATCATGCTTCTCGGGAGGGTCGGTCTCCTGACCGTCGCCTATGTCGTCACGAGCAAGCGCGTCGTCGCGTCCTACCGGTACGCCGAGGAAAAGGTCATGATCGGATAATTCACCAGGGGCCGAAAGGAAAGGGAAAGAGCCATGAGCAAGAAATACGCGACGATCGGACTCGGCAACTTCGGGTTCAACGTCACGAAAACGCTCTTCGAGGAGGGGCACGACGTGGTGGCGGTCGATCTCGACGAGGACGCCACGCAGCACGTCCAGCCGTACTGCACCCAGGCCGTCGTCGCCGACGCGACGCAGAAGGAAACGATCAGGGGGCTCGGGCTCGGCGAGATGGACGCGGTCATCGTGAGCATGGGAGGCAACGAGAGCGCGGCGACCCTCATCACGCTCTATCTCAAGGAATTCGGCGTGAAACGGATCGTCGTCAAGGCGTCGAACGAGGATCACGGGAAAATACTGAGCAAGGTCGGCGCGACGGACGTCATCTATCCCGAAAAAGACATGGCGATCAAGGTCGCGCGCAGCCTCTCGACTCCCGACGTTCTCGATTATATACCGATGTCGGGGGATTATCTTATAGCAGAAATCGCCCCGCTCGAGGCATTCGTCGGGAAATCGCTGGCCGAGCTGCAGCTTCGTTCCCGCTACGGAATCACGGTGATCGGAATCAAGGAGCTCGTCCCCGAGAATTTCATTCTCGTGCCGCCGGCGAGCTTCGTCATCAAGCACAGCGACATCCTGATCGTGATCGGCAAACGCGTCGACATCCAGAAGATCAAGACGCTCAAGGAAAAACGGTAGCGCGCACTCGCCGGGCGGGCCGGCGCGGGAAGGAGATCGGCATGAAACGGTTTGCGGGAGCGGCGGCTTTTCTCGCGTTCGCTTGTCTTCTCGCGGCCCACGGCGTCTCGGCGGGGATCGGCGTGCGGGCGAGCGGAGGCTTGAGCTATGTTTCCTACGGCGATTTCAACGACGCGGCGGATTATGCGAACGAGGAAGGGCTCTGGGCTTCGGGCGCCACGGGCGAGGTCGGCGCGATTCATTGGATTCCCGAATTCGGCGGGGAGATCGTCGTTCCCGTCATTTCCCGCTTGAGCGTCGGCGTGGGAGGCGGAATTCTTTTCGGGAAATCCAGCTTCGTTCTGCAGACCGGTCTCGGCGCCTATTCGTACGAGCACACGATGAAAGCCTATCCCGTGACGGTGACCGCGTACGTGAACCTTCCGATGTTGCCGTTCGCGAGACCATACGTCTGCCTCGGCGGGGCCGCGTATCGCGCGAGCCTGACGTTCGAAGAGAGCACGAGCGGCGGGGCATCCGTGGACGAAGCGAGCGCGGATCTCCGGAAATGGGGATTCGGTTTCCACGGGGGCGCGGGGCTTTCCTTCGATATCGTTCCCAAAGTGCAGTTCGATCTCGATCTGAAGTGGCGCCGGGCCATCGTGAAGGGATTCGAGGGAACTCGCACGAATCCGGACGGGAGCACGACGGATGTCTTTCTCGCCTCCTACCGGGACACGGAAGGCAACTTGAATTTCGCGCCCGAGGCGAAGGCCGACAGGGATATTTTCGGCGAAGGTTCGGTGGATCTGAGCGGCTTCGCGTTCATGCTCGGCTTCACCGTTTCTTTCTAGAGGAGCGGAATGGACCTGAGGCGATTTCCGCGGACCTTCTGGGCCGCCAATACCATCGAACTCTTCGAAAGGGTCGCGTACTACGGGATGAACATCATCCTCGCGATCTACCTCGCGAGGCGCGTCGGGTTCGATACCACGTCCGCGGTGACGATAACGGGATTCTTCATCTCGTCGCTCTATCTCCTGCCTATCCCCGCGGGCGCCATCTCGGATAAAATCGGTTTCCGCAACGGACTCCTCATCGCCTTTTCCCTTCTCGCACTCGGGTACGGCGCGCTCGGGGCGTTTCCCGCGAAAGGGACGGTCTTCGTCTCGCTGGCCCTGATCGCCGTCGGCGGGGCGTTCGTGAAGCCGGTGATCTCGGGCACGATCAAGAAGACCTCGCCGGGGGATCTTTCCAAGATCGGATTCTCCATCTTCTACATGATGGTCAACGTCGGCGGATTCACGGGGAAGATCGTCGCCAAGGCGCTCAGGCAGGATCTCGGCGTATGGCTCTCGCAGTCGAACCGGGTGGCGCTGCAGGACTGGGTTCGCCTGCACGTGCCTCCCTTTTCCGCAACGGAAGAGATCGCCTCGCGGGCGGCGTCGCAGAATCCGCCGATGTCTCCCGAGGCGTTTGTCGATATGCTGAAATGGCAGGGTTTCGGGATGCAGGTCATCTGTTTCTTCTCGATGGCGGTCGCGCTCGTCGCGCTCCTGTTCGCCGCGTTCGTTTACCGGGAACCCGACCGGTCCGGCGAGCCGGTTCGATCGACGAAGCAGACCTTCGCCGATATGTTCCGTCTGCTCCTCGACCGGAAGTTCATGACGTTCATCCTGATCTTCGCCGGTTTCGACCTGATGTTCTGGCAGCTCTATCTCTCCGTGCCGCTGTACGTCGTCCGGCACATCTCCGAGCGCGCTCCAATGGAGTGGATCGTCGCCATCAATCCGGGGATGATCATACTTTTCCAGATGCCGGTGGCATGGGCGGTGCGGAAGATGAAACCGATCGGCGCCATGGGGCTCGGCATGGGGATATCGACCTGCGCCATGATCGTCCTCGGGCTCCTGCCGACGCTCGGGGGCGCGTGCCTCGCGATCGCGATCTTCGCCATCGGCGAGATGACCTTCGCTCCGCGGTTCCTCGATTATGTTTCGGGAATGGCGCCGAAGGGCAAGGTCGGTCTTTACCTCGGCTATTCGTACCTGCGGAGTTTCATCGCGAACGCGGCGGGGGGACGTCTGACCGGCGAGCTCGTCGAACGGTATGTGCCGGAAACGGGCGTGCGGGAGCCGTATAAGATGTGGTTCACGTTCGCCGCGATCGGAATTCTCTCGCTTGTCGCGCTCTTCGCGTACCATCGGTATGTCGCCGGCCGAACCGCGGGGGAGGAGGGGACCTCCGCGCAGCCATGTTAAACGCTCATCTCACCGCGCTCGACGTTTTCATCATTGCGGCGTACCTCGTCCTTTCCTTCGGCATCGGCATCGTGCTGAGAAAGCGGGCGACGCGAAACACGGAGGAGTACTTCGTTTCGGGCCGCTCGCTCCCCTGGTGGCTGCTCGGGACGTCGATGGTCGCGACCACCTTCGCCGCCGACACGCCGCTCGTCGTCTCGGGTCTCGTCGCGAAAGGGGGGATCTGGCAGAACTGGCTCTGGTGGCAGTGGGGGATCGGCGGGATCGTGACGGTGTTCCTCTTTTCCCACCTGTGGCACCGGGCGCGGATCACGACCGACGCCGAGTTCGTCGAGCTTCGCTACGACGGAAAGCCCGCCGCCGCCCTGCGGTGCTACCGGGCGATCTGGTTCGGTATTCTGCAAAACGTGCTCATCATCGCCTGGGTCATGCGGGCGATGGTGAAGATCATCGTCGTTATCATGGGGTGGGACGAGACGAAGACGATCGTCGGAATGGACGCGGAATCGTTCACCGTCCTCGTTCTTTTCGTCGTCACGGTGGGCTACACGACCATTTCCGGACTCTGGGGAGTGGTGATCACCGATTTCTTCCAGTTCATTCTCGCCATGGGAGGCTGCATCGCGACGGCGGCTCTCGCGTTTCGCGCGGCCGGCGGTTGGGGCCCGATGCGGGAAGCCATCGCCGCGCACGGGTATCCCCTCGAGGAGACGTTCCGGATCATTCCGCAGGCGGCCTCCGTCACCGCGGCGAATCCTTTCACCGAGTTCCTCGTCCTCGTCCTCGTCGTGTGGTGGGCATCCTATTCGATCGACGGGGGCGGCTACCTTGCCCAGAGGCTCTTCGCCGCGAAAAACGAGAGGCACTCCGTTTTCGGGTATCTCTGGTTCAGCATCGCTCACGTGGCTCTGCGCCCGTGGCCGTGGATCGTCGTGGGGTTGTGCGGCATGGCGCTCTTCGGCAAGGTCGACGATCCCGAGCGCCTGTACCCCATGGTCATGCGGGCGGTTCTGACTCCCGGGCTCTTCGGTCTCGTGCTGGCGTCGTTCTTCGCGGCGTTCATGTCGACCGAGAGCTCTCAGCTCAACTGGGGCTCCTCCCTCATGGTGAACGACCTTCTTCGGCGCTTCGTGTGGAAAGGCAGGACGGAACGGCAGTATCTCGTCGCCGCTCAGGTTTCTGTGATCGTTCTTGCCGTTCTGGGAGCGCTGGCCTCGTTCGCCGTCAAGGATATCTCCTTCGCGTGGAAGCTCATCATCTCGGTGACGGCCGGGGTCGGCTCCGTCTACGTAGCGAGGTGGTACTGGTGGCGGGTCAACGCGTGGTCCGAAATCTCCGCCATGGCGACCGCGCTCGTCGCGACGGTGGCCCTCGGGATGTGTTCGGAGAGTTCCCGCTTCAGCGGAGCGGCGTGGCTCAGGTTCCCCTATTCGACGGCGCTCACCGCGCTCGCGACGATTCTCGTATGGATCACCGTTACCTTTCTCACGAAGCCAGTCGGCCGCGATCACCTGAACCGGTTCTACGAGCGCTGCCATCCCGGTGGGGCGGGGTGGAAGGGCTTCAGGAGCTCGGCGCCGGGCGCCACGGCCGATGTCTCGGGGCGGCGCACGGCGTTCAGGATCGTATGCGGCGTCGCGGCGCTGTACCTCGTTCTCTTCGGCATCGGGAATCTCGTTCTTGGACCGTCCGTTCCCGGCTTTCGCGCTTCTCGCCGGCGCTTTCGCCGCCGGGCTCGCGCTTTTCATCGCGATGCGTCCTCCGCGATCCGCGCGCAAGGGATAAAAAGAATTATCACTGCGCTCCCCCGTCTTGTTATATTTCGAATCATCCAGCGTGGGAACTCGAAAACCGCCGCGCATCGGGGAGGTGCCGGAGTGAATGCGAAAATCGGGATGCGATTGCTCTGTGGAGCGACGCTCGCGATCCTCGTCGCCTTGTTCGGATGCTCCGAGGACGCGATAATCGGCGCGGGCACCGGGAATAGAAGTCCCGAGGTATGGCTTTCGAGCGGCCCCGTCGAAGGTACCACGACCGGATATCAGGTGCATTTTTATTGGGGGGGATGGGATCCCGACGGGGAGATTCGTTACTTCGAGTTCGTGGTGGTCGACGGTTTCCCCCTCGGATTTCATCGTGAAGATACGAGCGGTCTCGATAAATGGAGCAAGACCTCCGCTTTCGACAGTGTATTCAAGGTGTCGGCGAACGATTCGGCGGAGGAGATCAATTACGGCGGCTATTATTTCACGCGCTACAACAAGGCGCACACCTTTTTCATCCGCGCGGTCGACCTCGAGGGGAGACGCTCCGATCCCGTATACCGGTCGTTCACGGCGTGGACGCTCGCCCCGTACATCGAGATCACGATGCCGCGCCCGCCGAGCGACCGGAACGCGACGGTGTCGCTCGGCAAGGTGATCAGATTCGAGTGGCGGGGGACCGATCCGATCGATTCGCCCAGCAACACGCAGGATCCCGACTCGATACGCTACCTGTACCACCGGGTCGACAGCCCGGGATACGGCTACAAGCCCGATTACGATATCGTCCTGGACTTGAACGAGAATCCCTGGCGCTACGAGGAAGACTGGAGCCCGTGGATCTACTACCGCGCGCCGGAGGATTCGGGCCGCGCCACGATGCTCGGGGACGACGAGATTCTCGAGCTGAGGAGATCGCACATCTTCGCGGTGCAGGCGAAGGACGAGGCGGGGGCGGTGACCGCGATCTTCACGCGGGGCGTGAACGTGCGGCAGTTCATCGTGTCGGTCACCGCGGCGCCGTTTCTGACCATCACGGCGCCGTACATCGGAGGATTTCAATTTACCGGGACGAATCTGCGCGCCCGGAAGCGCGATCTTCCTCCCGGGGTCGAGCTGAACTTCCGGTGGCGGGGAGACGCCTCCGCATACGGCGGCGAGGTAGTATGCTTCCAGTACGGGTGGGACGTCGCGGATCTGAACAACCCGAGCGACTGGGGTTCGGATTGCAGCCAGTACAATCTCGGCTGCAGGGCGATCTGGTACTCGGGGGTGCACACGCTCTACGTGCGATGCGTCGACAACTCGGGCACGGAGACCCTCGGGCAGATCGAGATCAACATCGTGCCGTTCACGATGGACCGCAACCTTCTGTGGGTGGACGATTTTCCGTCGGAAAATTTCGTTCAGCTGGATTACTCGATGCCGAGAGAGGATGAACATGACGTGTTCTGGATCGCCCTCTGCCTGCGTGCGAGCGGATTCGATCCCACGCGCGACGTGTACGACGCCGTGTACGGCGGCTACAACTCGGCGCCGCCGAAGATATCCCTGATCGGCCGGTACAAGAACATCGTTTGGACCTACTCGTCCGATCTCGTCTCGATCTGCTTCGACGACATCGTTCGATTCACCCCTGAATCCCAGATCGGGACGGGGAGCCAGCTCGTCGTCAACTACCTCTCGATATTTCTCGCGAAGGGAGGGCATCTTCTGACGGAAGGGCGTTCCGACAGAACAGGCGGGTTCGCCGCGATGCTCCAATCCAACGCGATGGTGTTTCCGCTGAACCTGCGATGCGAGATCACGGGACCGCGGGAGGGGTGCGAGGGGGACACGAGCGGCGTTTACAGCATGGGGTACCGCGATTACTGCATAACCATGCTCGACAAGGTCACCGGCACGTTCCGTACGGATGCCGACATGAGGGTACGGAGAGAGCAGATCGACGCGCTCGAATACGCGACGCGCAACGACGCCGATCCGATTACCGCCGGCATGTCCGGTTTGCCCGCGAAATTATCGCTCTGGGATGAGATCACGAAAGTGGGCCGGCATTTCGATCCGCGGGTGCGCGGATTCAACTACGTGGAGATATACAATCCGGCGTACTGGATGATTCTGAAGCAGGCGAGGTCGCAGGGCTGTTTCCACCCCATGTACCTCATGCGTACGAGGAATGTCGTATCCCCCGTGAACAACACGGCCATCGCGCTCTGGGCGACGAAGTACGCGGGCATCGTCCCCGATGTGGCGTCTGGAGTCGCCGTGGCGGCGCCGAGCGCGCATTTCGGATTCGAGCTATGGTTCTTCAATCGCACGCAGGTCAACTCGCTCATCGACCTGATATTCGAGAAGTGGGGCATCAAGGCCGGCTGACCGATCTTCGAACCGGCGGGAAGGGCTGCGTGTCTTCGTGCGTCGTTCGCTGCGCAGGTCTTTGCGTCTCGCGACAGTACTCGGCGCGATGTCCTTTGTCGCGGCGCACGTTCTGCCACCGTCCTCACTCGCCGCCGCCTCCCCGGTGAACCTCCGCTGTTCGATCGTCGACGCCGCGAAAGGCGTTCCCCTTGCGGCGCGGTGCAGGATCGTCGATCCGGCCGGGACGAAGTGGTATCCACCCCCCACCACGTCCCTCTACCATTCGACGAGCGGCGGGTATTTCTACACGAACGGATCGTTCTCGTGCGCGGTTCCCGCGGGCCCGCTCACGCTGACTCTGAAGCACGGCTTCGAGTATCGCGAGGTCTCCCTTTCCCTGAACGTGACCGGCGACACGTCGGTCGTCGTCGGGCTCGATCGTTTCGTCTCGATGGACGGCCTCGGCTGGTTTTCGGGGGACACGCATGCGCATATCAACCACACCGGCGGTTACTACGTTCTCAACCCCGAGCACGCGCTGCTCATGGCGGGCGCGGAGGGGTTGAACATCGTCAACTGCCTCGACAACTCGTACTATTTCACCGGGGCGCCCGCGACCTGCAGCACTCCGGGCTGCGTCGTCTTCATGTCCGAGGAAATGAGAAGCTCGAGCTACGGACATTTCGGTCTCCTCGGTTTGAGATCCTCCGTCCTTCCGTTTTCCTCGATATGGTGGCCGCTTGCCATGGATATCGCCGATTCGGCGCACACGCGGCCGGGGGCGCTCGTCATTGCGGCTCATCCCAACCCCTCCGACGACTTCATCGAGGTCGAGGGCTGGCCCGGCAGCGGGATCGCCCGCGAGCTTCCCGTCGATTGCATCTCGCGCAGGGTCGACGCGATAGACGTTATGAGCTACAGCAATTTCCGCAACGGCGGCGTCGATCTCGACATGTGGTATCGGTTGCTGAACTGCGGGTTCCGCATTCCGGCGAGCGCCGGAACGGACGCAGTCGTGAACAAGATCGATAGCTATCCTTTCGGCGGTTTTCGCGTGTACGTGCGGATCATCGATGACGGATTCCGCGCGGACAGCTGGTTCGAAGGCCTCGCCGCCGGGAGAACGTTCGTCACGAACGGGCCGCTCATCACGCGTTTCGAGATCGGAGGACGCGCGAGCGGCGACAGCTGTTTCTACGCTCACCCGGGCGCGATCGTTTCGGGAAGAGTATCGGCGGAGAGTTCCTATCCGATCGATCGCGTCGAGATTGTGAGGAACGGCGGGGTCGAGCTGACCCTGCGCTTCCAGCCGTCGCGGCTCTCGATCGACACGAGCTTCTCGCTCCTGCTCGATGAAAGCTCCTGGATCGCGGCCCGCGTTATCGGGACCAGGAGAGGGTGGATCGTCCGGGGATTCTCTCTTCGCCCATACGAGCCCGGTCTATTGCACGGTCGCGGGCCGGCCGATTCTGGTCGGCGACGATGCGGCGTACCTCGCGCAATGGATCGACGACCTCGATCTCCTCGTTCGCGCGAAAGGCCAGTGGTCCGATCCTTCGCAGTCGGCGCGCGTATTCGGGGAGCTTGCGGCGGCGCGGTCATGGTATGAGGGACGCGCGTACGGGAGCGTCGCGGACGCCGGCGGCGCGATCCGGGGAGCCCCTTCGGCGCTCTCGTGCAGGAACTCCCCGAACCCCTTCAACGGCGCCACCGTGATCGAGTTCGACGTCAGCGGCGATCCATCCCCGGCGGATGGGGGGGGTGAGACGGGTTGCGGGCGGCCGGAGAGCCGCGCTGATCTCGCCATCTATGACGTTTCGGGCCGTCTCGTGCGCCGATTCGGCGGGGTCCAGGCCGTCGCCGGGACGTATCGGATCGAATGGGACGGGAGGAACGAGAGGGGCAGGGCGCTCCGAGCGGGGTCTATTTCGCGCGGCTCGCCGCGACAGGGGGCACGTTCAATCGCAAGATGATTCTCATGCGCTAAGCGAGCGGGCATGGATGCGAAACGCATGAAAAAGCCCCCCGAGGGGCGACCCCGGGGGCTTCGATGTGGTAGCGGGGGCTGGATTTGAACCAGCGACCTTTGGGTTATGAGCCCAACGAGCTACCGGACTGCTCCACCCCGCAGCAAATTCTTCGTAATACTAAGGCTTTGTCCGCTCCCTGTCAATAGCTCCCGGTGCGATTGTTCCCTTTTCCGTCTTTTCGTTCATTGGAACGATCCGATACACCTTGTCCCCTGGTTTCAGATAGCCGTACTTTTCGCGAGCGACCTTTTCTATCGTGAACGAATCGCCCCTCAGGCGATCGATCTCCGCGCTCAGGAGCGCGTTCTGACCCTCGAGCTCGGCGATCTTCGAGCGGAGATTCCGCATCTGACGCTGGGCGCCCCACACCTTCAGCAGCCCCACGTCCCCCGCGATGAAGATGAATCCGATGATGCACAGGACGGCGATGAGGAGCGCCCGGGCGAACGCCGGGCTGATATCGACGGTGCGGCGGATTCGAAGGTATTTCGTTCCGGCCCCATGCCCCCACAGGCTCTTCATCGCAACCTCCGGAACGCTTCGACGCCCGGATACATCGCCACTTCGCCGAGCTCTTCCTCGATGCGGATGAGCTCGTTGTATTTCGCGACGCGATCGGTCCGCGACGCGGAGCCTGTCTTGATCTGCCCCGCGTTCACCGCGACCGCCACATGCGCGATCGTGACGTCTTCGCTCTCCCCGGATCGGTGCGAGACGACCGACGTGTATCCCGCGCGCTTCGCCATCTCGATCGCGTCGAGCGTTTCGGTGAGCGTCCCGATCTGGTTCAGCTTGATGAGGATCGAGTTCGCGATCCCCCCGGCGATGCCGCGCGCGAGCCGATCCGTATTCGTCACGAAGATGTCGTCGCCGACGATCTGAATCGTGCCGCCGAGCCGTTCGGTGAGATGCTTCCATCCGTCCCAGTCGTTCTCGCCGAGGCCGTCCTCGATCGAAACGATGGGAAAGCTCTTCACGAGGTCCTCGTAGAATCGCACCATCCCCTCGGCGTCGAGGACCTTTCCCTCGGCGGCGAGATGGTAGCCGTCCTTCTTGAGAAACTCGCTCGCCGCCGAATCGATCGCGAGCGCGACGTCCTCGCCGGGATGGTATCCGGCCTTCTCTATCGCCGTGACGAGAATCTCGAGCGCCTCGCGATTCGATTTGAGATTCGGGGCGAACCCACCCTCGTCTCCGACCGACGTCGCGTAGCCCTTCTCCGAGAGTATCTTCCGGAGCGCGTGGAACACCTCCGCGCCCGCCCGAACGGCCTCCCTGAGGCAGCCGCACCCGGCGGGAACGATCATGAACTCCTGGATGTCGACGTTGTTGTCGGCGTGCTTTCCCCCGTTGAGCACGTTCATCATGGGAACGGGGAGTATCTTCGCGTTGACACCGCCGATGTACTGATAGAGCGGAAGATCGAGCTCCGTCGCGGCCGCCTTCGCGATCGCGAGAGAAACGCCGAGGATCGCGTTCGCGCCGAGCTTCCCCTTGTTGGGCGTCCCGTCGAGCTCGCAGAGCAACCTGTCGATGTATACCTGATCGAGTGCGTCGAGATCGATGACTTCGGGGCCTATCACCTCGGTGATGTTCGCGATCGCCTTGAGCACTCCCTTGCCGCCGAATCTCTTCGGGTCTCCGTCCCTGAGCTCGACCGCCTCGTGCTCGCCCGTCGACGCTCCCGAGGGGACGATCACCCTGCCCCATGCTCCTCCCTCGAGGGACGCCTCGACTTCCACCGTCGGATTTCCTCGTGAATCGAGCACCTCCCGGGCCGTGATATGCTCTATCGCCGTCATCGATGCCCCCTTTTATAACTATCGTTCTGTCAATGAGTAATGGTGTTCACTTGGCGAAATAGTCTAGTTTCCCGAAGCCGCGTGTGTCAAGAGAAATCGGCGGTCGACGCAGATCCGCGGGCGGTCCCGAATAGCGGGTGACGGTGATGGGGTCCCCGCAGGGGGCGCAGCGAGCCCTGCTCGCGAGCCCGGGCGGGGTGCAATCGCCGGCAGGACCCGCGTATCGAGCTCGGCGGCCGATGGGACCCGCGGGCTCCCGAGATTCGGCTTTTCACCCATGGGCGAACCTGATATTTTGGAAGCGGGCAACTTCATTCGATACAGGGATTATTTCCCGTTGCCGCGAAACATTACAAACGGGGCTTCGTATTAACAGGTGTCAGGGTTGAGCGACGAAGACAGAATACTCATCGAGCGGTGCCTGAAGGGAGATGAGAAGGCCTTTGAAGAGCTTTTGCGCACATATCGCACGTCGGTCTTCAGCATCTGCCTGCGGATGGTGCGGAATCGCACCGTCGCCGAGGATATCGCGCAGGAAGTGTTCATCAAGGTGTTCGCCGCGCTCAATCGGTACGATCCGGCCTACCCGTTCGCAAGCTGGCTCAACCGGATCACGTCGAACCTGTGCATCGATCACCTGCGCAAGGAAAAGGACCGGACGATTTCGCTCGATCAGCCGATCGGCGGGGGGAGACGACGACCTTCTCATCCAGATTCCCTCGCTCGCCGCGGGACCTGACCGGGAAATGGAGTCGAGAGAGATGATGGCGATACTGGAAGAAGCCATGGGGATCCTGCCGGAGCATTACCGGATCATCGTGATCCTGAGGCACCAGGAGCAGCTGTCGTACGAGGAGATTTCGGATACCCTGGGGATTCCGCTCGGCACCGTGAAGGCGCGGATTCACCGGGCACGCACTATGATCATGGGGCATTTTCGGAAGAGAGGGCTCTTCCCTGATTCAAAGGAAATCGGTGGTGAATGAACATGAGACGAATTCGGCCTGAAATCGGTTCCGCGCGCGCCGCGCTTCGCGCTGCCGCCGTCCTTTTCCTTCTCGTCTCCTTCGCCGCAAACGCGGCTTCCGCCTACGAGCGCGAGGAGACCTTTCAGAAGAGCCTTCCGCTCCAGGGGGCGAAGCGCATCGTCGTCACGAATTCCCGGGGGGACGTGAAGGTGATCGGGGAAAAGGGGCGGAGCGATATTTTCTGCGAGTACACGAAGAGCATCCGCGGCAGGGACCAGGACGAAGCGGATCGCCTCTTCAATCTCATGGATATCGAGGTTGCGCGCGAGGGAAGCGACATAACGATTTCGGTTCGTTACCCCGACCGGTCGGGTCGCGACCGCAGCATTCTCGCGATGCTCGTGCGGCATTACGCGGGACTGAGCGTCGATCTGAATATCGCCGTGCCTCCCGGGATCGGCGTCGAGGTCGTTTCGGCGAGCGGCGACGTCGAGCTCGCGAGCATACTCGGCGCCGCCATGATCACGTCGGCGAGCGGCGACGTCGAGGCCGTCGGCGTCGGCGACCTCAAGGTCGACGTGAGCAGCGGAGACATGACGGTCTCGGAAGTCTCGGGCAAGGCGGTGCTGAGCAGCTCGAGCGGCAGCATCGAGGCGCACGAAGATCAAGGGAAACCTGAGCGTTCGAAGCTCCTCGGGAGAGATCATTCTCTCGGGAGTCGGCGGAGATCTCTCCGTCGAGACGGCGTCGGGGGACGTGGCGGTCGATGGCGTGAGGAACGTCGATTACAGCGGGACGAGCGGATCGGCGCGCTTCTCCGGCGTGCGGGGCGCGGTTACGGCGATCGCCGCGAGCGGCGACATCGAAGTGGATGCGACGCCCGAGTCGATCGCGAATTATGAAATGCGGACGTCGAGCGGCCAGGTCGCGCTCACGTTCGAACGGGTGCTGAAGGGCGGATTCGCGCTCAAGGTGCGAACGACGTCGGGGGACATATCGACGACCCTGCCGATAACGGTCACCAAGGTCGGCAGGCACTACCTCATCGGCGTCGTTCGGGAGGGAAAGTCGATCGTGATACTGGAAACGGCGAGCGGCGATATCGACGTGAGCGAGCCGGAGGAATAGCGATTCATGGAATGTCATCTGTTTCGGCTTCTGATCCAGCGGTACCACGACGGCGAGCTTGAGCCGGTGGAACGGGCGGAATACGATAACCACCGGCGCCGGTGCGAGGCGTGCCGCTCGCTGGACGGGCGTTTCGCGCTCATCGCCGGAGCGCTCGACGGGCTGACGCTCTTCGAGCCTTCGCCCGATTTCGACGGGAAGGTGCTGTCGCGGGTCGATATCGGCGCCTTTCGCGTCAGCCCCGCGCGCAGGGCGGTTCGCGCGGCCGGCAGGGGATGGAACGCCGTGCCGGTGCACGTGCGAAACGGTTCGCTCGTCGCGGCGCTGGGATTCTTCTTCATCGCCGTGTATAAACCGCTTCTCGATTACATGATCGCGACGATCCGGCACGGCGCCGAGGCGTTCTGGACGGGAACGATCTTCATGAGAGCGCTTTCGACAAGATGGAAGCGATCTGGAAGGGCGCCGGGGCCGCGCGGAATTACGAAATCGTCGGGCAGACGCTCCTCAGGGCGTTCCATCGGTACGCAACCGGAATGAACGCAGCCCAGATCGCCGCGGCGATCTTCTCGCTGATACTCGTCGCCGTCGTGCTCCGCCGAATGCTCGGCGCTGCGCGGAGAAAAGGAGAAACCAATGTTGGCATTCTGTAATAGCGCCGTCGTAAAGCTCCTGATTATCATCGCGGGATTCGTCTCGAGCGATATAAACGCTCAGGCCGGGTATCAGAGCGCCTATGGCGCGTCGGCAGCGGCGTCGGACGTCATCGCGACGGCCGATAGCGTCACGCCCCCGAAGAGCGCGCCTGCGCCCCCGAAGTCCGTGAAACCGTCGAAAACGGAGAAGTATCCAGGATAACGATAACGGATGAGGGTATCCGGATCGAGTCTGACGGATCCGAGAAGGTCGTGCTCGATATCGACGCGAAGGATCTGGACGAGATCAACAGGAAGGTCGCCGATAAGCTCGAGCAACTTCCCGAATCGATCGACGCGCTCTTCGGCGAAGATGAGGACAAGCGGTTCTTCCGCGTGAAGGGCTCGGATATGGTGCAGGTCGGGAAAAAGATCATCGTCGGACCCGACGAGCTCGTCAACGGCGACGTGGTGGCGATCGGCTCGGATATCATTATCGAAGGCAAGGTCATGGGGGATGTCGCCGCGATCTTCGGCTCCGTCGAGCTCGGTCCCGGCCGCAATCGTGAACGGGGAGGTCGTTTCGATTCTCGGCGAGGTGAGCCGGGAGGACGGTTCGATCATCCGCGGCGAAACCGCCGTCATCGGGAGACATCACCGCAACGGGCTCACCTTTCCGATCGGCCCCTTCGGCGAGGGCATGTTCAATGCGGGCGCCAAAGTCGTTTTCTTCATCATCGCCGTTCTGCTCATGCTCATCGTTTTCTACTTCTCGGGCAGCGCATGAGCAATGCCTCTGCGCACGCGAGCGGCTCCTTTCTGAAATCGTTCGGAGTGGGTCTTCTCATCCTTTTCGCCGGCACCGTCCTCGTTGCCGTTCTCTCGATCATCCTCGCGATCACCATCGTCGGGATTCCGGTTGCCGTGCTCCTCGTGCTCTCCTTCATCGCTCTGTTCCTGCTCGGTTACCTCGTAAGCGCGCTCGCGCTCGGCTCCTTCATCGCGAGAAAATGCAACATGGAGAAAGAGTCGGTATACGTTCACGGCTTCATCGGGATCTTTCTGCTCGCGATTTTCGGCATCATCGCGGGATTCATGTTCTTCAATCCCTGGATGGGACCGGCCCGCGCGATGCTGCGCGTCATCGGTGGGCTCGCCAACTTCGTGGCGGTCATGACGGGGGTCGGCGCGTTCATCGTCTCGAGGGGCGGGAGTTTCTCCCGCGAGCCGAAGCCGCCGCTCGGGGAATAGGGGAACCGTTGCCCCTTTGACAGCGTTCTTTCCCCCTATTATCTTGTAGCGTGGATTTGTTTGCATATCTGCACCGGTCGATCACGATCCCGTTCGCATGGAAGCGTCTGGCGGCGCTTCTTCTTTTTGTCCTCGCCGTGTGCGCCGCGCGGGAAGCGCGCGCGGGGGAGAGGGCGGGGACCGAACCGCGGGATACGTGCGCCGCGGGAGGTTTTGTATCCCGCACGGCGGCGCGGTTTTCGTGGTTCGATCGGGCGCGGCACGGCGGGAACGCCGGCGCCGGAGACTCGGCCATGGCCGCCCTGGATCCGGACGCGGAAAGCAGGAACCTCGAGCCCTACTACGGCTGCATCATCGATTCGATCATCGTAACGGGCAATACGCACACCAGGACGATCGTGATTCTCCGCGAGATGGCGAGCAAGCAGGGAACCGTTCTCGATGAACGGCTTCTTCGGAGAGATTCGGCGTATCTGCGCGGGTTGGGCTATTTCGCGGAAGTGCGCATAACGGCGGAACAGGAGGAGATCGGGAGATGTCGTCTCCGCGTGGCGATCGTCGATCGACCGGCCATCTTCATGCGCGTTCCCTATCCCGTCGTCAACTACGATTTTCAGCTGGGCCTGAGCTACGGGGCTACCTGGAAGGTAAAAAATTTTCGAGGGCTCGGCGAGGATCTTGCCGTTTCCTTCCTTACGAGAAAGGACCGGGAGGAGGGCGCCGGCTTCGCATGGAGCAATCCCTGGTTTCTCGGGCGCAGGGCGCCATTCCGGTTCGATTCATACGCATACCGGCGGTTGAATGATCCGGAGGATTCCAACGTGGAATACCTCAAGGAGCAGGTCGGGACGAGCGTCGGGTTCGGGCTGCCGCTCACGCAGAATCTCGTGAAGCAGCTCTGGTTCAAAACGAGTCTCTCCTTCGAGAGGCGAAAAACGAATCTCATGCTCGCCGATGCATTCGGGGATCATTCCGGTCGATTCCATTATCAGAACTTCATCTCCGCCGGGGCCGAGCTCGAATACGACAGCAGGGAGAATCGCATATCCTCATTCAACGGCATGCTCCACAGGATTCGGCTGAGAAGGTTCTCGACCGTGCACGGACCCGAGCAGCACTATATCTTCTATGGATTCTCCGATTATTTCTACGTCCCGACGGGAGAATACCGCTCATTCGTCCTCGGCATCGATGGCGATATCCGGGAAGGGGATACCCCGGCCTACCTTCGGATGGCGCTCGGCGGTTTCAGGGATGTCCGCGGTTTCGCGGATGACCGGCTCCGCGGCACGGCCAAGATCGTCGCCACTCTCCAATACCGCGCGCGGCTCATCGGAACGCACGTTTTCCGCCTCCCGAAGATAGGGAATTTCGATTTCACGATGAACGGGGTCGTCTTCATCGATACCGGATCTCTCACGGACGATATCCGCGATGTCAGCAGGAAGAGCTTTTACTCGACGGGCGGTCTCGGCGTCGAGCTTATCTCCCCGTTCCGGGATTTGATCCGGCTCGAGATGGCTACCGATGGAAGGAATTCCCCCGCGTTCTATATGACGGCCGGAACAGATTTCTAGCCGAGTTTGAGGGATCCATTTTCCCGCTGCGATGCTCCAAAGCGCCGTCGCCACAGGCGCGTGTTTTTCCTCATCTTGAGGCAATCTGAGGACATCTTTCGTAATGCATTGCTAATAGGTTAAATACGAGCATTATCAAATGCCGGCGTGCTCTGCTGGTGGGGAATATGGCGCATAATCCTGACATCAAGACAAGACAGAATTCCATCCACAAAGATGATTTCCGCCTCCCACTGTATTCTATCCGGGATTTCGTCCTCCCTTATGTAAGATCTTAACTAATTTAATAATAAATCATTATACCAACGAAGGAGCCGGCGGTTCAGGCTAGGTCCGCGGGCGGTCGGGCAAAGGCAAAGGAGCGGTGCTGTTTAACATTATATGGGAATGTGGGTTGCAGCGTTCAAGCGCAAGGAATCGGATCGTCTCTGATGCGGAGCTTCGATCCGGAGGAAAGATATGGTACGTAACATATTCCAATATAACAAGATAATATGGATCGGCATCTTCCTGGTTTTCTCGTCTCTGCTTGGTTCGGTGCGCGGGGCGGCTGGTGAAAATTCCCTGCTGCATCTTGAAAACGGTCTCGAAATCAGGCTCTTTTCGACCGACGACGTCATGGCGATGACGAGCAGGGATGAGGCGGGCCGTCTCATCCTTCGACTGCCCGACGGAATGGTCTATCAGCTCATCGAGAATATTCTCGATCCTCAGATCGTGAACAAGGGGGACGGTTCCTTTCATCCGGCGAACGCCGATTGGGTGATCGAAGCCCTCGCGCATGTGGATGTCGCTGGAGCGGATGTCGATATGCAGGTCGACATTTACCTGCTCCCGCTCCCGCGCACGGGGATTCTCGGGAGCACCGCCTGCGCAGAGAGGATCTTCGTATCTCCCGGAGTGCGCGAGATCGATCGCGGTCTTGTCGCTTTCACCGTTACGCACGAGCTCGGCCATGTTTTCCAGAGCCGGTTCGCTCCTGAGGAAAGCGGGGGAGCGTGGGATGATTTCCTGGAGCTGCGAGGGATCGAGAACGATGCCGTCTTTTCGGCAGAGGCTCCTCGTGCAAACAGACCCGCCGAGATTTTCGCGGAGGATTTCAGATACCTCTTCGGAGGAAGCGAAGCGCGGTACTCGGCGGGGATCGAGAATCAGGATCTTCCTCTGCCCGACGAGGTGGAGGGTCTCGAGGAATTCTTCGTTGCGCTCGTCGCGCCGGCGCCGCTCGCGTCCGATGCCCGGCCCGCCGCGGCGCCATTCGCGCTCTCGAACTATCCGAATCCCTTCAATCCGTCGACGACCATACGGCTCGTATTCAACGGTCGCGCTCCGGCGGCCCCCGGCGAGATCGACGTGTCGGTTTACCGCGCCGACGGTTCGCTCGTGAGGCGCATCCGCGGGGGAACGATCTCGGGGAATGAGTTCTCCGCGCGCTGGGACGGCAGGGACGATCGAGGGAATGCGTCGCCGAGCGGCGTTTACTTCTACGCGGTGCGCTCCTCCGGATTCAGGGCCGCCGGCAAGATGCTTCTCGCGAGGTAGCATCCGCCCTGAGCGCGGCTTCGCATAAATTGCGCATATCGCAGTGAATCGGCGGCCGTCCGATCTCAGCGCCGTCCCCTGAGCTGCCCGCAGGCGGCGCAGATATCGCCGCCCTGGCTTCTTCGGACGGTGACTGCGGGCGCCGCGGGGAGCAGCGGCGCCATGAAGCTCTCGATGCGCTCCTCCGAGGGCCGCCGATGCGGGCAGCCATCCCACTCGTTGAAAGGAATGAGGTTGATCTTGAAAGGCTTCCCCGCGGTAAGGGCGGCGAGCCGGCGCGCGTCCTCCGGCGAATCGTTGACGTGCGCGATGAGCACGTATTCGATCGTCACGCGCGTTTTCCGCGCGCGCGCGAATTCGAGGGCGGCATCGAGCGTGTCGTCGATGTCGCGGGCCGCGGGCATGAGTCGCCTGCGCGCCTCGTCCGTCGTCGCGTTGAGGGATATCGCGAGAGAGAATTTTACCGCGCGGGAGGCGAGCTCGCGGATCGCCGACGGAATGCCGATCGTGCTCACCGTGATGCGCTTTTCGCCGAGGGCGAATGCGTCGTTGGAGTTGATGATCTCGAGCGCCCTCGCGAGATTCTCGAGATTGAGAAGCGGCTCGCCCATGCCCATGAATACGACGTTGAAACGCTCCCGCGGGCGGCAGGTGATCCTTCTTGAAGAAGAGGATCTGGTTGAGTATCTCGTCGCTCCGCAGATCCCGCTGGAATCCTCCTTCGCCCGTCCTGCAGAGTGTGCAGCCGAGCGCGCAGCCGGCCTGGCTCGAGATGCAGATCGTCCGGCGTCCGCGCGCCTCCATGAGCACGGCTTCGAAGAGGACGCCGTCGTCCGATTCGAGCAGAAATTTCTGGCTCGCGTCGTCGCGCGAGCGTACACTGTCCGCGAGCCGGAGGGAGCTGATCGCAAACCGGCGGTCGAGAACGAGTCTGAGGCTCGACGGAAGATCGGTCATCTCGGAAAAGCCGCCGCAGCCTTTCTGGAACAGCCATTTGAGAATTTGCGCCGTGCGGTGGCGCTTTTCGCCGAGTTCTTCGACGATTGCGGAGATATCGCGCGGGGAGATGTTCTTGATGTTGCAGTTTTTCCATGGCCGGTTTCCGCCCTTCCGCGGCGATGCCGCGGTAGGACGATGATACGGGATAGGGAACGGCGATCCTATAGAAAAAACGAGATCCGGGGATGCATGGATCTCGGAAGCAGCAATTTCCGTCTCCTCGTTGTCGAAGGGATCTTTCCCGAATCGGCGGGCGAAGAGGCGTCCGCCCTCGGCGATCCGGTCGGCCAGGGAAACGAAGCGGTACGTGGGATGGGGGGACGATCTGGCGGGACCGGGAAGCGTCTCTCCGGAAAAGGCCGCTCGTGCCGGGCGCGCGATCCGGGATCTCGTCGCCGCGGCGGAAGGATGGGGATGCCCGCGGCCGTCTCTCGTCGCGACGAACATGCTTCGCGAATCGATCAACGCGCGGGAGCTCAGAAGCCGGCTCGAGGGCACGCTCGGCGTCTCGATCAGGGTGCTGTCGCAGCGCGAGGAGGCGGAGCTCGGGTACATCGGCGCTTCGTTCTTCCGCCCGAGGGACGAGGCGGTGCTTCTCATCGACGCAGGCGGTACGAGCACGGAAATCTCCTGGGGAACGGGGACATCGATGGCCGGGTGCGCGGGATTTCCTCTCGGCACCCATCGCGTGCGCCGGTTCCTCGATCGCGGATCGCGCGCGCGCAGCGTTTCGTCGCTCCTCGCCGGGAGTATGGAGAGTCTCCGCTGCGCGGCGGTCGTGCCGGCGAGGGCGGAGTTTATCCCTTGCCCGGTTTCCCGCGAAACTCTACAATGCTCATGACCGGCGGCACGGCCGTGAGCCTCGCGATGCTTCACCGGCGCATGCGGGAATCGACGAGCGACTTCGAGGAAATGCGCCGCGATCACGCGCGAGGAGCTCGCGTTCATGGCGAGACGCCTCGCGGGGCTGTACCGCGCGGGGAGGCAACGCAGCCTCCCGCTCGATCCGGAGCGAATCGGGCTTTTTCCGGCGGGGCTCGTCCTGATCGACGCGCTCGTCCGGAGCTTCGGGATCGATGACGTTCATGGTCACCGCGCGGGATCTGCGCTGGGGAAGCGTGCTCACGGGGGGAGCATCGAAATGAGCAAACGGGTTTTGATCGTCGACGACGAAGAGAGTATCAGGAGCTCGCTCGAGAGGCTGCTCTCGTACGAGAAGTTCAAGACCTTCGCCGCGGCGGACGGCGCGGCCGCCCTGGATCTCGCCGCGAGCGAGCGCATCGACGTCGTGCTGCTCGACATCAAGATGCCGGGTATGGACGGTCTCGAGGTTCTCGGAAAGCTCAAGGAGCTTCATCCCGGTCTTCCCGTCATCATCATATCGGGGCACGGAACGATCTCCACCGCGGTCGACGCGACGAAGCTCGGGGCGTTCGATTTTCTGGAGAAGCCGATCGATATGGAGCGGCTGCTGCTGACGATCCGCAACGGCGTCAATCAGGCCGAGCTCGCGCGCCAGAACGTCCAGCTGCAGAGGAAGATCGGCATCAAGACGAATATCATCGGCGCCCACCCCGAGATGCTCGCCATCATGGAAACGATAACGCGCGTCGCTCCGACCAACGCGCGGGTGCTCATCATGGGAGAGAACGGAACGGGAAAGGAGCTCGTCGCCCGGAAGCTCCACGAGCTTTCGAATCGCGCCGAGCGAGCCCTTCGTCGAGGTCAACTGCGCCGCCATACCCGAGGATCTCATCGAAAGCGAGCTGTTCGGGCACGAGAAGGGTTCGTTCACCGGCGCGATATCGCAGCGCATCGGCAAGTTCGAGCTCGCGGACGGGGGCACGCTGTTTCTCGACGAGGTGGGCGACATGAGTCTCTCGGCGCAGGCGAAGGTGCTCCGCGTGCTGCAGGAATCGGCGTTCGAACGCGTCGGCGGCACGGAGACGAAGCACGTCGACGTGCGGGTTCTCGCCGCGACGAACAAGGCGCTTCTCGAGGAAGCGGCCAGGATGAAATTCCGGGAGGATCTGTACTACCGCCTGAACGTCGTTCCGATCCGCATTCCCTCGCTGCGCGAGCGGAAGATCGGACATCAAGATGCTCGCGGAATATTTTCTGGGCGAGGTCGCCGGCGAGCTCGGGCGCGCTCCCAAGAAGCTTTCCGCCGGAGCGCTCGACGCGCTCATGGATTATTCGTGGCCGGGAAACGTGCGCGAGCTCAGGAATCTCATCGAGCGTCTCTGCATCCTCACCTTGTCCGATGTGATCGGCCGCGACGATCTCCCCGCGCTCGCTCTCGTTCGCGAGGAGGATGCCCGCAAGGATCCGTTCGGTCTCAAAACGTACCAGGAATTCAAGGACTTCATGGAGAAGGAATACCTCGTGAAAAAGCTGAAGGAAAACGGAGGGAACGTTTCGAGGACGGCGCGGCAGCTCGACATGCAGCGGAGCAATCTGTACAAGAAACTCGAAAAATTCGGCATAGAATTCCGGAAAGATGCGGCCGCCGACGACGATTAATCTCGATATTTTTCCTATGTCTGAATAAGTGAATCCACCCAGGCCGGAGATGTGCCGGCAAATCGCCTAACCGGCGATTTTTTATTGCGGTTTCCGAATTTATTATTTGACTTCGGAGGGTGCGCGCATTAATATATTTATGGTGATTGGGGTTCTGTGATGTGTGTTATGGAACCTGAGGGTTCCATAAGGAGGAGATGGTAGCATGAAGAAGCTGGTTCTGCTCCTGTCGACGCTTCTGGTTCTATCAACCCTCGTTTCCTCCCCGGTTCTCTCTGCGCGCCCCTCATTGGAATACCGGATCCATTCGATGTTCGGCGTTTTCTACCGGAGCTTCTTTCTCGTCAGAGGAATCGATCATCGCTCCGGAGGAGATCGTGTCGATAAACAGTGGTGGCGGCGCAGGGGCAATACGTGGGCGGAGACGCCGATGATTACGGAAACGGCAGATGGAGCGATACGACGACACCACCAAGCCGATCAACAAGATCCTCGGCGGCGGTTGTTACGGCCATATTCATCTGAGGCCGGGTACAAGTAAATCGGTTGAATAGGTAATGGTTCGCCGACCATTTTCCCTTGGAGTAACCGATGCCGGACGATCGCCATGGCAAGGACGATTTCGAATACGAGAAGAAAAAGTCCCAGCCGAAGTATAAAACAGTAGGATCAGAGGAAGAGCTCGGAGATATGCATTTCTCCACGGAGAATTACTCCGTGGCGCTCGAGTATTACGAGAAGGCTCTTCAGAAGATACATCTCGCCCCGCAGCCGGCGGAGCTTCTCAGGATCTACCGCAAGATAAGCGACTGCTACGTGCAGAAGGGCCTTTTCCGCGAGGCCGCGACCTTTTTGCAGAGCGCGGAATCCCACTGCGAGGAGAGATGATTCGTTCGGAAAAGGCACGCTCGCGTGCCTTCGCGGGATCATACTCCGCGAGAACGGCGCCATAGAGAAGGCGCTCCACGAGGCGTGCACCGCGTACCGGCTCCTGCGAACGAGCGATGATCATCGGGAGGTCGGCAGGGTTCAGCGGCTCATCGCGACCTGCTACGCGCGGCTCGGTCGAAAGGACGAGGCGGAGCAGTATTTTCTCGATGCGCTGTCGTCGTACCGCCGGATCGACGATGCGATGGGCGAATCGTACGTTCTCAACAGCCTCGGTCTCTTCCACAAGGATGCATGCCGTTTCTCGCGCGCGAACCATTTCTTCGCCCGGGCGCTCGAGCTGTGCGAGAAACTGGGTCTCACGCAGCACCGGGTGCGCGTGACGCTCAACCTCGGTATCACCTATTTGAAATCGCGGAACTTCGCCCAGGCGATCGGCGAGTTTTCGAAAGCGCGCAAGATGTCGCTCGGTTCGGGCGACGATCAGCTCTACATCCGCGCGACGCTGATGCTCGGGCTCGCCCAGGCGAGAAAGAGCGAATTTCCCGCTGCGGAAAAGCACCTCCTCGAGGCGAGGGTGATCGCGGAGCGGAGAGGGTACGTGACGGGAGATCGCGCTCGCCGACGAATACCTCGGCGATCTCATGGTCGCCCGCGGCGATCTCGACGGAGCGCTCGAGAACTATTCCACGTCTCTCGCCCGCGCGAAGAAGATGTCGCTCGAAGGGGACATCGTGGCGGAGGTTCTGCGGCGCGAGACGGAAGTGTTCCTCATGCAGCGGAAGCTCGAAGAGGTGCTGTCCGTCGGCGCGAAGGCGCTCGACGTCGCCGTGAAGAGCGGCGAGATCTATGAAATCGGATTCGTGGAGCGTTCGATCGGTCTCGCGCATGCGCTGCTCGGAAACGAGCCGGAAGCGGAGAAATACATCGCGTCGAGCATGAAGACGTTTCGCGAGGCCAATAATCCGTACGAAGCGAACCGCGCGTCGCTCATGTTCTGCGAGCATCTGCTCGGCAAGGGCGGCGACCGAGGGCTTCTCAGGGCGCGCAAGCTCATGAACGGCGCGCTCGCGTATTTCGAGCAATCCGAGGAATACCGCGACATGGCGGAAAGCCATTTTCTCATGGCCCGTATCGAGCGGGAGCTCAAGAACCGCGACGACTGTCTCCTCCATATGTACGAGGCGCAGCGGCTCGCCGAGGATTTGAGGGACCGCAATCTCATCAGGCGCGTGCGACGTCTGCGCCGCGGCATGGAGGATGAGGTGGCGCTCACGCTTTCGGCCTCGGCGGAGGGAACGGGCGTTACCTCGGAGCTCTCTCACTCGTTCGCCAGGAATCCGCACCTCGTGACGGTGCTCGATTATCTCCTCGGCGATCTCATGAGCAAGATCACCTTCGGGCACGGATTCGTTTCGCTCTTCGCGAGCGGCAACGGGAACCGCAAGATCACGGTGCTTGCGCGGCGCGGGATGACCGATCCGGTGTCGCGCCAGCTCACCGAGTGGTTCCTCGCGCGCGACGAGGCGGAGGTTTCCGAGAGCGCTCTTCTCACGGACGTTCTCCACGACCGGCGATCGATGGGCATCAGGGATCTTCTGCCCGGCCGCGACGGGCCGCTCTATTTCCACCCGCTGTGCAGGGACCGGGAACCGTTCGGGCTGCTCTTCTTCCAGGCGGACGGCGCGAGCGGCATGCCGCCGCGGTTGGGTCAGGTTCCGGACGTCGTCGCGACGTACGCCGGCTTCATCGATTTTCTCGTGCAGGGGTGCATCGCGCCGGCGGGCGCGGGAGCGCAGGAGAAGGACTCGAAGCGGGGCGACGATTTCAGGCACTTCATCACGCGGAACGAGCGAATGCTCAGGATCCTGAACCTCGCCGAGAAGGTGGCGCACTCCGATTCCTCGGTTCTTCTCATGGGAGAGACGGGCACGGGAAAGGGTCTCGTGGCGCAGGCGATTCACAATCTGAGCCCGCGCCGCGAAAAGAAATTCGTCCACGTGAACTGCGCCGCGCTCCCGGAGTCGATCCTCGAAAGCGAGCTCTTCGGACACGTGAAGGGTTCGTTCACCGGCGCGATCTGCGACAAGAAGGGGCTGCTGGCCGAAGCTGACGGCGGAACGATCTTTCTCGACGAGATCGGCAGAACCTCTCTCGTGCTGCAGGGCAAGCTGCTCCAGTTCCTCGATACGAGGAAGGTGCGGCCCGTCGGCAGCAACGAGATGATGCCGGTGAACGTGCGGATTCTCTTCGCCTCCAAGTGCGATCTCCTCACGATGTGCCGCAGCGGCGAGATGCTCGAGGATTTCTACTATCGCATCAACGATTTTCCGATAACGATTCCCCCGCTCAGGGAGCGGATCGAGGACATCCATCTCCTTGCCGAGTACTTCCTCAAGGTTTACACCGGAGGGATGGGCAAGCGGGTGCGCGGATTCTCCGACGAAGCGCTTTCTCTTCTCGCCGGCTACGAATGGCCGGGGAACGTGAGGGAGCTCGAGAAGATCGTGAAGCGCGCGGTCATCCTCGCCGAAGAGGACGGCGTCGTGACGCCCGACGTCATCAATTTCGACGAGACGGGACGGCGCCGGAGCCGCCACCATTCGCCGCCTCAGTCTCCCCGTTCGCATCAAGGATCTCGAGAAGAGGATCATATCGGAGAGCCTCATCAGGAACGGATGGAACAGGAGCCTCGCCGCGAACGAGCTCGGCATCAGCTATCCGACACTGCTCAAGAAGATCCGCGATCTGTGCATCACGGAACGCGATTGAGCGTTCCGATTCCCGCCGCTCTTTTTTTCTGACTTTCCTCTCGTAGGCGTCATGGTCCGCGATAGGCGATTATATACGTTCCGATCACTGCTATTAAGCTTCTTGATACCTGGAATCTGTTGTTAACAAAGAAGTTCTTCCGGCCTGGCCCTTTCGTGGCAAGAAGCTTGCGGCCCGATTCGAAAAGCGGCGGTCCCGCCGTCGCCCCGTCGCTTTTTGCGCCGCTCTAACGTCATATAATTTAAACTAGTTATGGAATAGACGAAAAACGGCCCGATTCGACATGAATGGTATGAGCCTTGATACGTAACATACTGGTAGTGCAGGTATCGGTTGGCGGAGGGGAATCGGCGAAGCGGAGAGGTACTGAAGTTTCTTGTCGCACAAGGCTCTCCTGGAGCGATCCGGGGAAAAGGTGGGGTCTCTTTGACAAGGAACGGGAGGTATCTCTCCGTTTATTATTATCCCAGAAAATGCTTGACCATTCTTTCCATCCTGATATGATTACACAGTACGCGTGATATGTCAGGGGTATAAGTAACCTTTGGAATGGCGAGATCCCAAGGAAAGCGAGTATGGACATCCCCTCCGGTGCTCGCGTCTTATACCCCTGTTTCTTTTATTGTCCTTTGAATAGGACAGAGTTGTAGAAATCGGATGACAGAATCGATCCCGGCTTCGAGTGCCGACTCGCATCGGGGCGGGCTCCGAGAACTTTTTCTCAAATAAATAACATCCGTTCCCTGAACCGGTTACGCGACATGCGGCGGGGAATTCGCACTCCATTCCCGATTCGTCGGCGTCGTGGCATGCGGGTTGCGATAGGCGTCGTCATGAAGATGAACCGCATAATGGCAATGATCTCGATAATGATGCTGCTCCTGATCTCGTGCGGCGAGAAGGAGAAGATCGTGAGCGTGCCGGTCAATTGCGCTCCCGACGTGCCGCGCGGCGTCTATTCGGTGAATTACGACGGTACCGTCCTGATATGCTGGGTCGCGAACTACGAGTCCGATATGGCGGGCTACAACGTCTATCGATCGGAAACCCTCGACGGCCAGTACTCGCCGATCGGCACCGTCGACGTGACGGAAGCGAACCCCGTGGAGTATTGCTACGAGGATATGGATACCGGGAACGGGATCCATTACTACTATGCGGTGTCCGCGTTCGATCAGGGCGGGGCCGAGAGCGATATCGTCGTGGAAGAGGTCGTGAGCGGAACGCCTCGTCCCGAGGGGCAGCTCACGCTCTACGCCAGGGCGGCTCTCCCGGGCCTGAGCGGATTCGATTTCTACCCGTCCTTGACGAGCGTCGCGCAGCAGTATGACGCGGCCACAACGGATATTTATTTCGACGTGAGCGGAGGGATCCCTCTGCTCGTCGCCCGCCGCATCGGAGTGGAGATCCAGGATTATGGCTTCGCGAGCGACAGGGACGCCGTCGGCGTCGCTCCCGAAGAAGGATGGGCTCCGTCGCGGAGCGCAGAGGCGATCCCGAACCATATGTATTTTCTCCAGGTTCTCGAAGGGACCGATATCCACTATGCGAAGATCTACGTGACGGTGGTTACCGGCGATCACGCGATCTTCTACTGGGCCTTCCAGACCGATCCGTTCAATCCGGACCTTGCCCCTCCCGCCCCGGGCCGCGGAACGGGCGCTCTCTCGTCGGCTCAACGGAGCGACCTGCCCGGGCTGATTACGGAAGCCAAGCTGACCGATAGATTCAGCGATCCCCCCATCGTTGAGAGGGTGACATGGACACGGGACTCAGGACACCAAACCACCGAGTAGAGCGCTGGCAAGCGAAATAAGGTTTGTGTTACCCACGAAGGTCGGCCGAAGGGGAGAGTGAAGAAACAAATGTCGTACAGGGGCGGCACGAGATCTTCACTCTCCCCAGATTCTTTTATATAGGTCTTGAACGATTCGCCGCGCGCACGTAGAATAATCACCTTATGAGAAACGCATTTTTCACATTCCTGACGATCGTCGCGCTTCTGATCACGGGGCCGGAGTGCGCGCGGGCGTCCGGCGCGGTTCCGGGCGCGAGGGCCGTTCTTCCGCGCGTTCAGAGCGTGGGGCCCTCTCAGAGAAGCTCCATCGAGAGACTCCTCCGCGGGACGACCGTTCCCGTCGATTCGCTGGACGTGATCGTGTTCATGGTCGCGTTCGCCGACAGGGATTTCAACGCGGATCACGACGCGGCCTATTTCGAAAACGAGCTGAGACACCTCAGGGAATACTATCTCGGCGCTTCGCGAGACGTTTTTCACCCGAGAACGACTATCTATCCGGCGATCGTGACGCTGAGCGGGAACGAGGGCTATTACGGCGAGGACGGCCTGTGGAAAGAGCGCATGGCCGAGCTCCTCATCGAGCTCGTTGAGATAACCGACGCGTCCGTCGATTTCTCCCGGTACGACGCCTTCGCGGTGATCCACGCCGGGGCGGGCCAGGAGACCGATTTCAACATCGACTCGAAGTACCAGATCTCCTCCGGTTTCGTCAATCCCCTTGAAATGGCGGAGGCGCTCGCGGATACGCTCGGAACGCCGGGCGTTCCGACGAACGACCTCGCGGGCGGGGACGCGTTCCAGATAGACCATCTCATGGTGTGGCCTGAAGAGGCGTCGCAGGACGGCTATACGTTCGGCTCGCTCGGGATCTACGCCTACCAGATGGGGCTCAGGCTCGGGATGGTGCCGCTCTACGATACCACTCCCGATCGGCTATCCCGATTCGCAGGGGATCGGGAACTTCGATCTGATGAGCTACGGGATCTACAACGCGCTCGGTTTCGTGCCGGCGTTCCCCTCCGCCTTCAACCGGTACCTCATGGGGTGGGTGGAACCCGTTGTCGTGGAGAGCGATCGCGCGGTGCGTCTCGCCGACGTCAACTCGACGGGAGCGCTCGATACGACTCTCGTGAAGATACCGATCAACGCATCGGAGTACTACCTTGTCGAGAACAGGGTGCACGATACGAACTTCAACGGGAAATTCGATTTTATCGATATGAACGATAACGGCGTTCCCGACAACCCGGATACGCTGAGAGGGACCGAGTTCGATTATTTCCTCACGGCGACGACGAATCTCAGGGCGGCGCCCGACAGCGTGATCACGGGGAGCGGTCTCATGATCTATCACGTCGACGAGGCCGCCCTGAGGCGCGCGCTCGAGACGGGGCGATTACCCGAACGACGACAGGAGCTGGAAAGGGGTCGACCTCGAGGAAGCGGATCACGTGCAGGATCTCGACGCCCCGGCGGGAGGCTTCGCCTACGGCAGCTTCTACGATTCCTTCAGGAGAGGGAATAACGATCGCTTCGGACCCGATACGAATCCGTCGAGCGCGGACGACGCGGGAGTGCGGACGGGGATCGATATCTCGGGAGATTTCGGATGCCGGACATTATATGACGTTCGCCGTGAGCTTCTCGCCGCCGGTCGATTTCGTGCGGAGCGAGCTCGCGGGAAACGCCTCGAAGCTGAGCCCGATACCGGTCGATCTCGACGGGGACGGGGTGGAAGAGCTCGTTGCGGCGGCCGATACGGGATTCATCTATATCGCCGGGGAAGCGGGCGCCCCCGCGTGGTCGGGAGACTTCGTCAAGATCGTCGACGTTCCGGGGGCGATATGGGCCGGTCCGCCGGTCTTCTGCGACATCGACGGCGACGGAACCCTCGAGATATTCATCACGTCTCGGGACGCGACGCTCTACGCGTTCGAGCCGTCGGGCGCCCCGTTCGCGATCGACGACGACGGATCGCCGGGGACGTTGAAACTCCGCGGCGATCTGGCGACTTCGCCGATCGCGCTCAACGTGGATTCGGATGCGCATCTGGAGATCATCGTCTTTTCCTCGAACACGGATAGCACCTTCGCGACGGTGCTGGGATCGTCGGCGCACGACGCCGGCAAACGACTGGAGGCAAAGAGGGAACGATCGGCGCCGACGCGATCGTTCGACCCGGACCGCTCGCTTCCAACCAGTGATGGGCATGCGCGCGTTCGGAGACATCAGGGTGTCTGTCACCTGCTGGAACACGAGCGATGCGGAAGTTGATGTTCTTCTTTGCCTCTCTCTACGAAGGCGCTTTTGTCAGCTATAACGTATGGCCGCCTCCTTCGTCGGAGGTTTATGTCCCGTCGAACGACATGCTTGTTCCAGCGGCGGGGGATATCGATAAAAGTGGGAAGGATTGTTTAGTTGTTGCCGTTCCAGGCTCGGGTCTCTGCTACTGGAACCTTGAATGCGCGGCAACAGGCGACCGTGCCGCTGCGCGGATCGAATCCATCCTCCCCTGTTCTCTCGGACGTGGACGGAGACGGGACCCTCGAAACCGCACTGCGCGACGACGAATATCTGTACCTGTTTTCCGGTTTCGGTACGCCCGCGAGGGGCTGGCCGAAGAAGCTCGACGAGGCGACAGCGGCGCGCGATCGATCGTCGCCCCAGGCGCCTCCCGTCATCGCGGACATAAACGGCGACGGCGAGCGGGAGATCGTATTCCGTGTTTCGGGGGATCTGCGCGCGTTCGATTTCTCCGGGCGGGAGATAGACGGATGGCCTCTTTCCGGCGAAGGCGTCGCGGGCGGTTCGGTCGCTCTTCTCAAAGGTGAAGCAGGGGGCTGTATCTGTTCGATTGCGCCTCGATCTTTCCCTATATCGGGGGGAGCGGGGGAGCCGGATCCGGAGATGCCGTCGTTTCGCTGCGAAGATACGATCTCGGAGTCGCATATGATAGCGAGCAGGCGTGGCCTTTCTACCGGCATGATGCCCAGGGCACGGGAAGACAGCTCCCATCGACCGAATCGTCTGCCCGCGAGCGCGTCGATCCCGCCACGTTCATCGTGTATCCGAATCCCGCGACGGGAGGCTCGTTCACGGCGCGGGTGCTCGTATCGGCTCCCGGCGCGCGTGACGGTGACCATATTCAATATCGAAGGGGAGAGGGTCGTCGAACGAACGCTCGATCATTCATGGTTCGCGGGAAGCGCCGTTCCCTTCGAGACGAGCTTCTCGACCGCCGCGTTCTCGGGCGGCGTCTATATCTGCCGGATCGAGGTCGCTGGCGACGGCTGGAGCTGGACCGGAGCGAAGAAATTCGCCGTGATTCGGTGAGGGCGCGCTTCTAGGATTCGCTGAGGACGCCATTCGCGCCTCGCCCCGCCTATGCGGCGGGGCCGGATCGGGCGTTGACCGCCGGAGCGTAAAGGATTAGACTATTATCGTATGAACATCGGGGAGGGAACATGATCCGGAGAATCTCGATCGCGATTCTGGCCGCCGCGCTCGTCGCGCTTCCGTTCGCCGGGCTCCTCGCCGGCGAGGCGGGCACGAGCGGCTTTCGTCTTTCTGCGCCTCGGCAACGGCGCCCGCGCGGGCGCGATGGGGGAGGCCTTCACCGCCGTCGCGGACGACGCGACGGGCATTTACTATAATCCGGCCGGCATGGCGAACGCCGACGGAGTCGATCTCAACGTGACCCATTCCGAGTGGCTCATGGATACGCGCTTCGAGCAGGTTTCGATCGTCAACGAGATGCTGGGCGGCGCGGTCGGTTTCAGTTTCACCGGCGTCTACTACGGCGCCATGGACCGGTACCCCGATTATCCGGCGCTCGTTCCGGACGGGACGTTCTCTCCCTACGATCTGTCGTGCGCCGCGGGCTACGCGATGGACGTGCTGCCGAATCTGTCCGCGGGAGTCACGGCGAAAGCTCATCTACGAGAAGATCGATTTCGAATCGGCGACCGGATGGGCCGTGGACGTCGGGCTCACCCACCGGAGCATGATAGAAGGGCTCACGCTCGCGGCGTCGATGCTCAACCTCGGCCCGAAGGCAAAATTCGTCGAGGAAAAATTCTACCCGCCCTTCCAGCTCAGGGGAGGCGCCGCGTACCGTTACGACGCCGATTGGCTGAAGGGAAACGTCATTCTTGCGAGCGACGCCGTGTTCCCGAACGACGGCACCGCGAAGCTGCATATGGGGATGGAGTACAACTACCGAAGGCTCGTCTCGGTGCGCGCCGGGTATAAATCCGAACTACGATCTGCAGGGCCCGACCCTCGGCTTCGGGGTCTATTACCGGAATCTCAGATTCGACTACGCGTTCATGCCTGTCGAGAACGTTTTCGGCGACATTCACCGCTTCTCGATCAACGTTTCCTCGATCGGCCTGTAGAACCCGAGCGACAGCCGTCCTGCCCGCATCTCGAGAAACGAGAAGCTCCGTTCCCAGTCTCCGAGTATCACGAAGGTCCGCTCTCCGAAGCGCTCGATGCACGGGATAGTGGATGTGTCCCGTGACGAACGCGTCGTTGCCCCACCTGAAGAACGAGTCGCCCGCCATGGCGAGAAGAGTTTTCGCGGCGCGCTCGGTCTTCTTCTCCGTGAACCCTTTGCTCGCCCTCGAAAAGCGCCCGGCGAACGCGTAGAGAACGTCGGGGTGGACGGCGCGCGCCGCGGCGACGGCCGGCCGGCTCCGGATGACCGCCTTGAGGAGCTTGTAGCCGCGGTCTCCGGGAAGAAGATCGTCGCCGTGAGTCATCGTCACTTTGATCCCCTGGATCGTATGCGTGACGAGAGGGGGAAGGATCGTGAATCCGAGCGTCCCGGAGACGTAGGATCCGAGCCAGTAGTCGTGATTGCCCCCCGCGATGTATATCTCGGTGCCGCTTTTCCGCAGGGACGCGAGAGCGTCGAGAACGTCTCGGTAGTATCGCGGCACGACGCTTCGGTATTCGAACCAGAAATCGAAAATGTCTCCGAGGAGGTAGAGCTTCGACGCTCCTTCGATACCCGCGAGGAAGGAGATGAAGCGGTCGCGTTTCATTCGTTCGCCGGATCCCGAGCCGTCGTATTTGAAATGGGTGTCGGAAACGAAGAATACGGTTTCTCTCATATGGACTCGACTCCGGCCGGTGCGAATGGCTTCAGGCAATCGTACCGGATTCTATCGCAGAATCGAAGGGGGATGGCAAGCGAAAACCCTTGTGGATCTCCCCTCCGGCGGCGGCCGGTCGATTTTATGAAGCGATCGCGGGGCGATTGTTTGCGTAACTCTTGAAATACAATCAGTATACGCTCTGTCTGCGTCCCGCGGCGCCGGGCCCGAACGAATGGCAAGGCAGATCCGGGATTTTTCGAGAATAATTCTTGACATAATTCCGGCATGCGGGTACACTATTCAGTGTAAGGGTGCCAGGGCAGTTGTGCCAGGAGAGTAAATCGTTTCGCCGACGATACCTGCACTTAGAACCCCACCGAAAAAGAAGAACTTTTTGGTGCGCAAGGTGTACGTACCTTGTGGATGGTCTAAGACGGGCACGAAAGTAACCGTGCGGGTATTGAAGGCGGTTTATTATGAGTGAGGATGGACTGAGGGAAAAGGAAGAGATGTACTCGGAAAACAGGGAGAACGGCGATTACATGGGCGAGAGAAGTCTCGACCTCTATCTCAAGGAGATCAACAACACTCCTCTTCTCACGAGAGAGCAGGAGCGCGATCTCGCCAAGCGGATACGCAAGTCGGACGAGACGGCCCTTCACGCCCTCGTCAAGGCGAACCTGCGTTTCGTCGTCTCCATTGCCAAGCAGTACGTCAATCAGGGACTTTCTCTGGCCGATCTCGTGAACGAGGGGAATCTCGGCCTCATCAAGGCCGCGTACCGCTTCGACGAGAAGAGAGGCTACAAGTTCATTTCGTACGCCGTGTGGTGGATTCGCCAGGCGATGCTTCAAGCCCTCGCCGAGCAGTCCCGCATCGTGCGCCTTCCGCTCAACCGCGCGGGAACGCTCTACCGGATCGGCAAAGCGGCGCGGCAGCTCGACCAGGAGCTCGGACGAAGCCCCGAGGTTTCGGAGATAGCCGAGAAGCTGAAGCTCCCCCACGACGAGGTCAGGGATACGATGCAGATAGCGAACAGTCATCTTTCGCTCGACGCATCGTTCGGCAACGATCAGGAGGAGAATTCGCTCGTCGATTATCTGGCCGACGACAATCTCGAGTCTCCCGACGAGCAGACATACGTGAACGCGCTGAGCGACGACATGCAGAAAGCGCTCGATACGCTGACCGAAAGGGAACGGCAGATTCTGTCCCTTTACTTCGGGATCGAAGGGGAGGAGCCGCTCACGCTCGAGGAGATCGGCAAGCGGATGAATCTCACGAGGGAGCGCATCCGGCAGATCAAGGAGAAGGCGATTCTGCGCCTGCGGCATAACTCCCGCAGCAAGTACCTCAAGGGGTATGTGCAGGATTGATCCCGGCCGGACATCGATTATTCAGGGCGGGGGAAAGCTCTATCCACCGCCCTTTTTTATGCCCGCGCGTCCCCTGCTGGTACGGCATTTGCAGCTTTGGGAGGCGGGAGGGAATAATCGCTTGACACGCATGACGGGCGATTACTACGTTACTCGATAGGCAGGGGGCATCCGAAATCTTCAAGCGCGGAGATCAGATGGATCGCTATTTCAATTTCCTGTGGGTACGCGGAGCCAACGCGGGAGTGAAGACGATACGGGTTCGCCGCGTTGTGGCCATAGGCGCGCTCGTCGCCGTCGCCGCGCTCACTCTCTCCTCGGTCGTGCTCCTGGCCACTCGCGCGGGCCGCGTGTACAACGCCATAGCCGTCAGGAATCTCGAGGCGGAGAACGAACGCCTCGCGGACGAGCTCGGCCGCTTCCGCGCCGAGGCCGACAATCTGAAGGCGAAGATGGACCTGAGCTTCGAGCTCCAGAACCGGGCGCGCCTGATCGCGAGCCTCGAGCCGCTCTCGGCGGACGTATGGCAGGCGGGTATCGGCGGAGAAGCGCCGGACCTCGACCGGATGGAAACCGCTTACCCCGACAGCGTATTCAGCACAATCGACGAGAGTCTCGACCAGATGCTCCGGCAGACGGAGATTCAGATGGAGAGCTATTCGGAGGTCATATCGGTTCTCGAGAAGGAGAAGAAGGTCCGGAACGGAACGCCCTCGATACGTCCTCTCAGAGGGGGATTCCTCTCGAGCCGTTTCGGGCGGAGAATGGATCCGTTTCTCGGAGAGGTCGTTCATCACTCGGGGCTCGATTATCGCGCGCGGGTGGGGAGCCCCGTCGCGAGCACCGCCGACGGCGTCGTGAGTATGGCGAGGCGGAACGGCGGGTTCGGCCTCATGATCGAGGTGCTCCACGAGAACGGGTTCGCGACCCGGTATGCCCATCTTTCGAAGATCCTCGTCGCCCGCGGGCAGACGGTGAAGCGCGGGGAGATCATCGGACTCGTGGGGAATACGGGACATTCGACGGGCAGCCATCTGCACTACGAGGTTCTGTTCCGGAAGGTGCATCGCGATCCGCTCCAGTACGTGATTCCCCAAGGCACCTGCTACGATTGATCCGGCGAGCCGGCCGGGAGAAGAATCCCCTTCAATTTCTGTTGTCAGTCGAGCCGTGACCGCTTAGACTCTTCCGCGACCGATTGCGGCAGGCCGGCTCCGTGCGTTTTTCGAGGTATCATATGGCGTCTTTTCTTCGATCTGTGATCGCCGTTTCCGTCGTCGTGTGCCTATGCGGGGGCGTTCTCTCCTCCGCCTCGGCGGCATCGCGGTCGGTGACGGAAATACGTTTTCGCACGGATAGCGATCGGACGCGGGTCGTCCTCGATATGAGCGGCGAAGCGCGCTACTCCGTCAAGACCGCGACCGGCCCGTTCCGGATCGTCGTCGATCTGCCGAATTGCCGTTTTTCGGGAGGCGTGAAGAATATCGACGTGCGCGACGGCCTGATCGACCGGATCCGCGTGAACCGTCTGAAGATCCGGCGCCCAGGTGGTTCTCGATCTTCCCCGGCGCGCCGAATTCTCCCATTTTCCCCTGAAAGCGGGTTCGGGCAAACCGCACCGCGTCGTTATAGACGTCGCGAGACCGCAGGCCGGCCGGGCGCGCGACGCCGCGAAAGAGGTCCCTGGCGCCGCGATTCCCAGGGTGAGGCCGGAAACGGCCCCCCGAGCGAGCGGAAAGGAGCGCGTCGTCATCATCGATCCCGGGCACGGCGGCGACGCCCCCGGCACGATATCGCGCAGCGGAATCCAGGAAAAAACGCTCAATCTGAAGCTCGCGAAGCTGCTCAAGAGCGAGATCGAGAAACGTCCGGGGTATAGCGCCATTCTCACCCGGGATGGCGACTACGACGTGAATTGGGTCCGGCGCGTCTCGTTCGCCCGCGAGATGGGAGGCGAAGTTTTCGTCAGCCTGCATTTCAACTCGAACGCGAGCCCGAAGATGCGAGGCCTCGAGGTCTACTTCCTCTCGCTCGAGGCGTCGGACGAGAACGCTGCGGCCGTCGCGGAGCGCGAGAATCTTCTTGCCGAGGCCGGCGCCGACAGCGCCGGGTTCAACGACGATCTCAAATCGATTCTCTTCGACGTGAGCCTCGCCGGCGCCATACAGGGGAGCTCGGTGCTCGCGAACGAGGTGGCTTCGGCGATTCGCGTGGATCCGCCCATCCCGTTCAGGAAGGTCAAGCAGGCGTCGTTGATCGTTCTGCGCGGCATCGCGATGCCCTCGATTCTCGTCGAGGGAGGCTACCTCTCGAATCGCAAAGAGGCGGCGTTCGTCTCGAAGGAGAGCTACCTGCGCTGGCTCGCGAAATCTCTCGCGGAAGGGATCGTCTCATTTCTCGAAAAACACCCCCGTCAATCCGGCTCGTCCGCCGGAGAATAGGCGAGGTCGCGTCGTGCGCTTCCAGAATCTGTATCGGGCCGTGACGGAGAATATCGGGATCAAGATCGTTTCCCTCCTGTTCGCGAGTCTTCTCTGGCTCTACGTAACCGCCCAGATCGGGGAGAGACAGACCTTCATGGTTCCGCTCGATCTCGTGAATATTCCGGAGAGCCTCACCGTCGCGAGCGAAGCGCCGAGAGAGGTCTCGGTCACGATGCGGGGAGCGCGGAGCGAGCTCATGAAGCTCAGGTTCCTGAGCAGGATCAGGGGAACCGTCGACCTCGGCGGCGCGAAGCGGGGGAGGGTCGTCGTGCCCCTCTCGGCGGCGATTCTCAATTTGCCCGCGGGATTTCCGGCCGGGGACGCGGCGATCGTCGCTCCGAAATCGCTGACGCTCGATTTCGAACGGATCGTCAGCGCCTACGTGGAGGTCACTCCCGTCTTTCGCGGCTCGGTTCCGAAGGGAATGATGCTCGTCGGCCAGCCGTCCGTCAGTCCCCAGCTGGTGCTCGTGCGCGGCACGACGGCGGCGATGAGCGGCGTCACGGCCATCGAGACGGAGCCGATAGATTTGCGGAACAGGCGGAGCGGCTTCTCGCAGGAAGCGGCGCTCCGGATCGGCGAGCGGCGCGAAGCGATACCCCGGAGCGTTCGCGTCGAGATAGGGATAGCGAAGCGCGTCGTCCGGACGATGGCGGGGATACCGCCGACTCTGCTTCAGGTCGAGGAAGGATTCCTGATCGAATACTCGCCGTCGACGGCCTCGCTCACCGTCGAGGGGCCCGAGGAGCTCGTCAACCGGCTCGTGAACGACGATCTGTCGATCATTCTCAGCATTCCTCCCGGCACGCGGGGGGCGAGCCGCATTCAGCCGGAAGTCATCGTTCCGCAGGGGATCGATACTTTCACGATCGACGTCGATTCTTTCGAGGTGAAGGTGCTTCCGAAGCGATAAGGCCGCACTCATGGAAAACGGCACAGGAAGAAACATCCTCACGCGCGGCTATCGGCGCATCTCGTCCTGCCTGAGCCGATGGGCGACGGTCATGATATTCTCGGTGATCGTCGCGCTCGCCGTCGGAGCGCTGTTTCTCGAGGCGGACGATATGGCGCACACGCCCATCGTGATCGGCGTATGCACGTTCGATTCGGTGCGCGCCGCATCCGCGCTCGATCAGTTCGCCGAATTCAGCCGGGCCAGAGGGTGCGGCGACATCCGCTGGCGGTATCTTCGTCCGGATCAGGAACTCGCCGGATGCGATTTCTACGTCACGACGTCGCTCGATCTTTCCGCGCCGCTCTCGAGAGGGGAGCTGGGATGCGCGCTTCTCGCGGCCGAACGGGAGGCGCACCGCTATTCGCGGAGCTCCGTCCTCGTGAAAGCGGGCGTTACGGCGCTCCCCGCTCGCGGAGCGCGCATCATCTTCGGCTCTTCCCGCTCGGCCGCGGGATTCCTCGCCCCGTACCGCGCGCTGGAGCGATCGGGGTATGCGCTCTCCGAGGCGTCGATCGAGTTCGCCGGCTCGTACCCGGGAGATGAGCGTGTCGTATTCGGGGTGCTGTACGGCGCCTACGACGCGGGCGGCATCTCGCTCGAACGTCTGCTGGCGCTGAAAACAGCCGGCGTCGTGCGTGACGGCGAGTTCGATGTATTGTGCGAGGGGGAAGCGGTCCCCGAGATCGTGATCGCCTACGATCCTTCGTCGTACGCGCAAGACCGGAGGAGCTTCGCGAAGTATCTTCCGGGCGTGCTCGACCGCGTGCCCCGTTCCCTTCGCAGCGAACTTTCCGCTCTCGGAATCGCCGGTTTCTACGCGCCCCGGAAGAGCGATCTCGATCTCATCAAGGATCTCGGCACGATGATTCCGCCCGCGGCGGGCGCTCCTTCCCGGGGAGGGGTCGGAGACCCTCGCCGGTAATCGGCGCGATGAGGACGGGGCTCCGCGGTTGACCGGAGCATACGCGGACGGTATATTAGAACCTCCCATGCGGCGGCGATCGCCGCGATGGAAACGAAAGAAGCACGGTGCAATCGAAAACCCTGAAACAATGGCTTCCCTTTTTCGCCTGGGTGGTTCTCATCTTCGTGGGGTCGTCGATTCCCCGGCTGCCGGGCAATCCATTCGGCATGCCGCTCTGGTCGGACAAGGTCGCTCATTTTCTGGAATACCTGATACTCGCCTTTCTCTTCTACAGGGGGATTCGCGGCGAGCGATGGCGCATGGGCTTGCCTGCCTGGCTCATCGTTCTCGCGACGGGGATCGTGATCGCGAGCATCGACGAGTATCACCAGAACTATATCCCCGGCCGGGATTCCAATATCTGGGACTGGACCGCCGATATGGCGGGTATCGCGACCGGAGCCTTGATCGGCATGAGACGCTACAGGGCGTTGGCCAGGCGCCCGGAGAGAGCATGAAATACACGAAACCGAGGGGCACGAACGATTTCTTCGGAGAGCGGATGGAGGACTGGAGCGCCGTCGAGCTCCGGCTCGCCGGATATCTCCGGAGCTGCGGCTATCGCGAGATGCGGACGCCGATCTTCGAGTCCACCGAGCTCTTCGTGCGCACGGTGGGGGAAGCGACCGACATCGTGACGAAGGAGATGTACACCTTCCCCGATCGAAAAGGGCGGAGCCTCACGCTCCGGCCGGAGAACACCGCGTCCGTGATGCGCGCGTATCTGGAGAACGGTCTCCATCGCTCGGGGGGCATCGCGCGGTACTGGTACGCCGGACCCATGTTCCGGTACGACCGGCCGCAGGCCGGGAGATACCGCCAGTTCCACCAGATCGGGGCCGAAGCGCTCGGATCGAAGGGGCCCGCGATCGACGCCGAGATCATCGAAACGAGCCTCGGGCTGTACCGCGAGCTCGAATTGCCGCAGCTCGAGGTGCGGCTCAACAGCGTCGGCTGTCCCTCGTGCCGGCCCGCGTTCAAGACGGTTCTTTCGGCGAGCCTCGAAGGGCTCCGGGGAGAGCTCTGCGCGGCGTGTCTCGAGCGGACGGGGACGAATCCCCTGAGGATATTCGACTGCAAGGAGTGCGGCCCGGTGAAGGAGCGGCTCCCGAGAATCACCGATCATCTCTGCGCCGATTGCCGCGACCATTTCGTGAAGCTCCAGGGGATGCTCGGCGAGATGGGCATCCGGTACGCGCTCGATCCGCTGCTCGTCCGCGGCCTCGATTATTACACGAAAACCGCGTTCGAGATCCTTCATCCCTCGCTTGGCGCACAGAACGCGCTCTGCGGCGGAGGTCGCTATGACGGCCTCGCGGAGGATTGCGGCGGTCCGTCGATTCCCGCCGTCGGTTTCTCGGCGGGGATGGAGCGCCTCATGGAGATTCTTCCCGCCCGGTTCGCCGCCGAGCGGGGCGAGCGGCGAACGGACGTTTTCGTAGTCGTGCTCGGCGAATCGTTCGACGCCCGGGCGCTGCGCGTCGCCCGGGAGCTTCGCGCGCGGGGACGCTCCGTGCTCGTCGATCTCTCGGAGCGGAGCCTCAAGAAACAGCTCAAAGCGGCTTCCGACGAGCTCGCCCCGCTCGCCGTGATCGTCGGTCTCTCCGAGATCGAACCCGGCGCGGTGGCGCTCAAGAATATGAAAACGGGCGAACAGCGTCCGGTCGAAGCAGGCGCTCTCGCCGCGGCGGTCGCGGCTGAATTGGAGCGGACGGATGAATGAACACTCGATCGATCATTTCGGCGCCCCGTGGAAGCGCACGCATCGCTGCGGAGAGGTGGGCGCGCGGGACGAGGGGAAAGAGATCGTCCTCGCCGGCTGGGTGAAGCGGGTGCGGGAGCTCGGGCACCTCACCTTCCTCGATCTCTGGGATCGCACCGGAATCGTGCAGCTCGTCACGGAGCGGGATGCGGAGGCTCTCCATGCCCTCTTCAAATCGCTGCGTGCGGAGGACGTCATCGCCTGCGCCGGGACGGTGCGGACGCGTCCGAAGGACATGGTGAACGCGCACATGAAGACGGGGGAGATCGAAATCGCCGCGTCACGGATCGCCGTTTTCAACCGGAGCGAGGTTCCTCCGTTCGCCGTGACGACCGACGTTCAGGCGAACGACGATCTGCGCCTGAGGTACCGCTATCTCGACCTTCGCCGTGAACCGCTTCAGCGGAACATCGAGATGAGGCACCGGCTCTCGATGGCGGCGCGGGAGTTTCTCGCGGGGGAGGGATTTCTCGAGATCGAGACGCCGATGCTCGTGCGGCGCACGCCGGAGGGCGCGCGCGACTACCTCGTGCCGAGCAGGCTCCAGCCGGGCAAGTTCTACGCGCTCCCGCAGAGCCCGCAGCTCTACAAGCAGATTCTCATGGTAGCCGGATTCGACCGGTATTTCCAGCTCGCCCGCTGCCTTCGGGACGAAGACCTGCGGGCGGACCGGCAGCCCGAGCATACGCAGATCGACATCGAGATGAGCTTCGTGACGGAGGAAGATATCTTTTCCGTCGTCGAGCGGTTGATGCACGAGATCTTCTCGCGCGTCCTCGGCGTCGAGATTCCGATCCCGTTCCCGCGCGTCGATTATGGCGATGCGATGAGCCTGTACGGAAGCGACAAGCCGGACGTCCGGTTCGGCCTGGAAATCCGCGACTGCGGGAGCGTATTCCGGGAGTGCGAATTCGGGGTCTTCCGGTCGATCCTCGAACGCGGCGGGACGGTGCGGGGCATCTCGCTCGAAAAAGGCGCCGCCTTTTCGAGGCGCGAAATCGCGGATCTCGAAACGCTCGTCAAGGCCTCCGGAGCGGGCGGGCTCGTCTGGATCAAGCTCGAGGCGTCGGTCGTCTCGTCATCCATCTCGAAATTTCTCACCGAGGCGAATATCGCGGCGCTCAGGTCGATCTTCGGTCTCGACGCCGCGCCGGGTCTCATCCTTCTCGTCGGCGGCGACGAAACCGCCGTGAGAAAGGCGCTCGGAGAGCTCAGGCTCAATCTGGGGCGGAAACATCTTCTCGCCGGCGGCGAAGGCCACCGGTTCCTGTGGGTGAATCGATTTCCCCTCTTTGTCCCTTCCGAAGCGGGGGGATGGGAAGCCGCCCACCATATCTTTTCGATGCCATTCGAGGAGGATCTGCCTCTGCTCGCGAGCGATCCCGGCAGGGTCCGGGGCCACCTCTACGATCTCGTCTGCAACGGGACCGAGCTCGGGTCGGGAAGCATCCGGATCCACCACCGCGAGCTGCAGGAACGGCTCTTCGCCATCATCGGCATTACGCCGGAAGAGGCGAATCGAAAATTCGGATTCCTGCTCGAGGCGTTTCAGTATGGAGCTCCCCCGCACGGCGGTATCGCCCTCGGGCTCGACCGGATCGCGATGATCATGTTCGGAGGAACGACGATCCGCGATTTCATCGCGTTTCCAAAGACGCAGAGCGCGACCTCCCTCATGGAGGGGGCCCCTTCGGAAGTGGAGGAACAGCTCCTCGACGATCTTCACATCCGGCTGATTCCCGAGGGCCCGAAGCCCCGGTGACGCGCATGCGGCGGCCGGAAGGGTCATTTTTTTATCGGCTTTTTCCTTGACTTTGGGCGGAAGCGTTATTAACGTAAGAAGAAGCTCATGATTTCTTATAAGCATAAGGAGGAGTGCGAGTTATGAAATTACGTGGGATGGTGGCGGCGCCGTTTTCCATCCTCCTTGCGGCAGCGTTCCTGTCGGGAGGGTGCGGGAAGGCGCAGCCGTGCCGGACCAGTCTCGTGACGCTCGACGAGACGCGGCTCGACGCCGAGACGTACGAGCAGGAAGCGGCGGAGACTGCAAAGAGCGTGGCCGATCTCGAGAAGAAGCTTGTTCAGAAGAAAAGCGAAATCGAACAGGTGAAAGATAAGCCGGCGGATCTCAAACAGAAAGTTCGCGATCTCAAGAAAGGGAGCGGCAGGGAGTAGCAGGGGTACCCTGCAAGGAGCGTGCAATGATTATGGTGACCAGGAAGACAGGGTTTGTGCTCGCCGCCGGAATGGTCCTCGCTCTCGCCGCCGGCTGCAGCGGCTACCGACCGAGACCCGTCGACATCGCGAAGGGCGAATATTACGAGGACATCGAGTACAAGAAGCTCTCGAAAAAGGACAAGGAAGCGTACTGCAAGGCTCTTGCGACCGAGCTGCAGGCGCTCAGCGATCGAGCCAAGAGCGCGGAGACGGCGCTCACCCGGAACAAGGAACGAGTGAAGACTCTCACCCGGGATCTTCGCGAGGCCGAGAAAGCCTACACGGCCTACAGCGCCGAGATCGATGAGCTCTCGATGCAGCTCCAGACGCTTTCCCAGCTTCCGAAAAGCTGGAAGCTCCAGTACGGGGAGTGTCTCTGGACGCTCGCGTCTCGCGAGGAGATCTACAAGGACCCGCTCAAGTGGCCGCGCATCTGGAGAAGCAACAAGGAGCTTATCGAGGATCCCGACTGGGTCCTCGCGGGATGGGAGCTCACGATCCCGCGCGAATATCCGTATGCGTACAAGGTCGACCAGGACGATTGGCTCGGGAAGATCGCCGGGTACTGGGAGATCTACGGCGATTACCGCAAATGGACCCTCATCTTCGAGGCGAACAGGGACAGGATCAGGGATCCGGATCTCATCTTCCCGAGTCAGGAGCTCGTGATTCCGAGGCAGGACACGATTCAGTGAGCGCATGCTCGTAAATGAGCGATGATTCATGAACTCTTGGCTTCCTCCGCGGGAAGCCAAGAGTTCTGCGTTTAGGGGGCATGGTGAAAAGGGATTTCAAGAGGCGGATCGTCTCGATCGCCGGCATCGATCCGATCAGGCTTCTCGGCGTCGCGGACCGGAACCTGCGGCTGATCGAGGAGCATTTCGACGAAACCGTGGTCGTGCGCGGCGACGAGATCATCATCGCGGGTTCCCCGCGGACGATCGATCAGCTCATGCGCGTTCTCGAGAAGCTCATCGAGATCGCCGGGTCGGGCCGCAGCGTAACCGAGGGGGACGTTCTCACCGTGATCAGGGGAGGAAAGACGGAGGGGGAGAAGATCGGCGCGCTCGACGACGCGATCGTGTACTATTCCCCCGTGAAGAGACGGAGCGTCGTTCCGCGAAGCGTTCGGCAGAAGGAATACGTCGACGCGATCCGGAGCCATGACGTCGTGTTCGCGATCGGCCCCGCCGGAACGGGGAAGACGTACCTGGCGATCGCCTGTGCTCTCGCCGAGCTCAAAGACGGCGCGATCGAGCGCATCTTCATATCGCGTCCCGTCGTCGAAGCGGGGGAGAACCTCGGGTTCCTGCCGGGGGACATGCAGGAGAAGATCGAACCGTACCTGCGTCCCATCTTCGACGCGTTCCGGGACATGATAGGCCAGGAGCGGGTGCTGAAGATGATCGAGTCGGGAACCCTCGAGATCGCGCCGCTCGCGTACATGCGCGGACGCACGCTCAACGGTTCCTGTGCGATCCTCGACGAGGCGCAGAACTGCACGGTGGGACAGATGAAGATGTTCCTCACGAGGCTCGGTGAAAGCTCGAAGGCGATCGTGACCGGCGACGTGACCCAGATCGATCTCGCCGATCCCGGGCAATCGGGGCTCGTCGCCGCGCGCGAGATCCTGGACGGGGTCGAGGGGATCGCGTTCGTGACGTTCGGCGAGGAGGACGTCGTGCGGCACTGGCTCGTCCGGCGGATCATCCGGGCGTTCAGCGCGAAGAGCGCCTCGCTCGCGGCGGGGCCGATCGCGCCCCCGCGGCGCGGGAAAGCGCGACGGAGGGCGCCGGCGGCTCCGAAGCGCCGCCGGAGAAGATCGATGACTAACCGAAGCGCGGATGGGGCCGGAAAGGGAGATACGCCCGACCTGGAAGCCGTGCGAAAGTTCCGCGTGCCGCTCCCGCGCTTCAATAGATCGATGCGGCTGCCGCTCCTCTACCTTGCCGCGTTCTTTGTTCTTTCGCTCGTTCTTTTCCCTCCCACGCAGAAGAAGAAAAGTGTCCGCTTCGAGGAAGGGAGCATCGCCGATATCGACATCGTCGCTCCCTTCGCGTTCGTCGTTCCTCTGAGCGATCACGAGCTCGCGCTCGCGCGCGCGCGGGCAGCCGTCGCGGTGCCGCCCGTTTTCGTCCGGGACGACGGAACGGCGAGCCGTCTGCCGGGGGATCTCGCCGATCTGTTCGGGAAGATCGGCGCCATCGCCGGGAAGAACGGCGTCTCCGTCCGCGAGCGGGTGAAGAGGATGAAGGAGATCGCTCCCGAGCTCCGTCGCGAATCGATCGAGCTTCTCGCCGACAGAGGGATCAGGGAACGCATGCTCAGGGAGAGCCTCCGGCTCCAGGCGCGATATCTCGAGAGAGGGATCGTGAACGACGCCTCGGCGCTCAAGCAGCACGACTACGCGCGGATAACGGTCATCGCGGAGGGGAATGAATCGCTCGTCCCGACGCAGCCCCTCATCGTGCAGAACGAGCTCGAGCCGCTCGTCACCGGCGAAGCGCGGGCTCTGTTTCCGGCCAACGAAAAAGCGGCGCGCCTCTTCTACGGAATCGTCCGGTCGTATCTCGTGCCGAATCTCATCTACGACGCCCAGGAGACGCGCAAGCGCCGCGACGAGGCGACGCGGAGCGTCGCGCGGTCGTTCACCGTCGAGAAGAACGAGCGGATCGTCGTGAAGCACGACAAGGTGACGCGCGCGCAGATCGAGATTCTCGAGACGATGGAGGAAGAACGGATCGCGATGGATCTCGCGACCTCCATCGGGAAGCGGACCTGGCTCCTCTTCGGCAAGGGGCTTCGCGTGTGCGCGCTTCTCGCCCTCCTGAGCCTCGCCCTTCGCCGGTTCCAGCCGAAGATCGTCGCCGCGCCGGACAAGCTCACGCTCGTCTTCATCATTCTCTCCCTGTACCTCGTTTTGACGGCGCTCATCGTGAAGCTGCCGACGCTCGATCCGTATCTGATCCCGGTTTCGTTCGTATCGCTCGTCTGCACGGCGTTTTTCGGAATCCAGGGGGCTTCCCTGTTCACGCTCTTCGCGTCGCTCGTCATCGTCACGCATACGAACCTTCCCGCGAGCTACGCGTTCATTTCGATACTCGCCGGTTCGGCGGGCATCGTCAGCATCGCGCACCTCAGGGAGCGAAAGAAGTTCTACACGATCCTGCTGAGCGTTTCGGCGGCGTACGTCATCGGTATCGCGGGCTTCGGCATCACCGAAGGCATGTCGCTTTCGGGGTTCGCGCGCGCTTCGCTTCTCGGAGTCGCCAACGGTCTCGCGTGCACGGTCATGGTCATGTTTCTCCTTCCCATTCTGGAAGCGATCTTCGACGTGACGACCGATTTCACGCTCATGGAGCTGAGCGATCTCAACCGGCCGCTCCTCAGGCGTCTCGTCATCGAGGCTCCCGGCACCTATCATCATTCCCTCATGGTCGGGAATCTCGTCGAGGCGGTCGCGCGGGAGGTCGGCGCGAACGGCCTTCAGGCCAGGGTCGGCGCGTACTATCACGATATCGGCAAGCTCGCGAAGCCCGAGTATTTCTTCGAGAACAAGGGGGAGAACGTCAACAAGCACGAGAAGCTCACCCCCCGCATGAGCGCCCTGATTCTCGCGTCGCACGCGAAGGAGGGGATCGATCTCGCGAAGCGCGAGAAACTTCCCCGCATCGTCGTCGACGCGATTCGCGAGCATCACGGGACCACGGTGATGGCGTATTTCTACCAGAAGGCGCTCGAGTACGATTCGCACGACAGCGTCAATATCGACGATTTCCGATACGCCGGCCCGAGGCCGAAATCGAAGGAGACGGCGCTCATCATGCTGGCCGATTCCGCGGAGGCGGCGGTGCGTTCGCTCGAGGGTCCCACGGCGCCGAAAATACGAGCGATCGTGCAGAAGATCATCGAGGCGCGGACGAGCGACGGGGAGCTCGACGACAGCGGTCTCACGCTCAACGACATCGCGGTGGTGCGCGAGAAATTCATCCAGCTCCTCACCGGGGTCTTTCACTCGAGGATTCCGTATCCGTCGCAGCGCGAGGAGGGTCTCGTCCCGTGAAGCTCACGATCGCCGAAAGCGCGCGACTCGGCAGCCGCGACGCGCGCGCGAGGGTGTCCCCGTTTCTTCGCTCCGTCGCTTCCCGGGTCGCGCCGCGGGACGCGCGGGTCGCGGTGAACTGGATCGGAGAACGGACCATGGCGCGTCTGAATCGCGTGTACAAGAAGCGGACCGGCGCGGCCGAGATCCTCACCTTCCCGTGCTGCGGCGCGCCCGATCCGGAGGGGGACGCTCCCCGCGGAGAGATCTACCTGTGCTGGACGCGGCTCGTCCGGGGCGCGCGGCTCCGCGGCGTATCGCCGCGGGTCTACGGGGCGCGGCTCGTCGTGCACGGGCTTCTCCACCTTCGCGGGCACCGTCACGACGACTCCCGGAGCGCCGGGCGGATGGAAGCGGCTGAAGCGAGGATCCTGAGGCGGCATTGTTCCGAACGGGAGGTGAAACGTCTCTTCGCATGAAGCCGGGACCGTCCCGCGCGCGCGAAGCGAGCTCATGATGATTGTGGATAGCAGGATGATCGCGCTCCTCATCGTCCTTTTCGCGGTGCAATTTCTCGTCGCGGGAGGTTTCGCCGCGTTCGGGATCGTTTCTCGCCTGCATGTGGACAAGGTATTTCCCCGCCGGATGCGCGGGAGCCTGTGCCCCCGTTTCCTGCATCGCGGGCGATTCCATTTCATGCTTTCGCTCATCGGCCTCGAGGCGATCATCCTGTCCTTCGTCGCGCTGGCGATCCGCCGCGTCGTCGGCGAGCCGCAGGGATGGCAGCACGCGCTCATCCCCGTTTTCGCGCTCGGCGCCGGTTTCATCGCCGTCACGATCGCGGGGTTCGGCGCCGCCTCGATGAATCCGGCCCGGTTCGCCCTCGTTTCCTCGTATCCCCTGCTTCCCGTGTATCTCCTGCTCCGTCCGTTCGCGCGTCTCTTCCTTCGGGTCGTCGCGCTCGTCTATCCCGACCTGCCGCGCGAAATGGCGCGTCCGTTCTTTCTCTTTCCCGGAGCGGACGGCCTCGCGGACGAGGGGTTCATCGACGACAAAGGTTCGAAGCTGATCCGCAGCATCCAGGAATTCGGCGTGAAGAAGGTGCGCGAGGTCATGGTCCCGAGGATCGACGTCTTCGCGCTCGATATCCACACGCCTCAGGAGGAGCTTCGGGAGAAGGTCGCGAGCGCGGGGCATTCGCGGGTTCCGGTCTACGACGGGAGCATCGACCGGATCGTCGGCATGCTCTACGTGAAGGATCTTCTCAAGATTTCGCCGGACGAGACCGTTCGGCTCGACCGGGGCCGGCTCGTCCGCGAAGCGTACTTCGTTCCCGAGGGCAAAAAGCTCGACGATCTTCTCCGCGAGTTTCAGCGGGGAAAGAAGCACATGGCCGTCGTCGTCGACGAATACGGAGGAACGTCGGGAATCGTGACGCTCGAGGATATCCTCGAGGAAATCGTCGGCGAGATACTGGACGAGTACGACCAGGAGCTTCCGCCCGTGCGGCAGACGGGAGCGCGGCAGTACGTCGCGGCCGGATCGGTCGGGATCGACGCGTTCAACGCGGCGCTCTCCGTTTCGCTTCCCTCGGACGAGGTTGACACGCTCGGAGGATTTCTCTATAACTTGATAGGCCGCGTGCCGGAAGAGGGAGAAGCGGTCGAGTTCGCAGGCGATGCGCTTCAGGATCAGCAAGCTCGAAGGACAGCGGATAATCGAGGTCATCGTATGGTTGCCCGAGGAATAAGAGACCATTCGGTCGTGCGGTGGTTCAAGAGGCGGTTTCTCACGGGACTCCTCGTGCTCATGCCGACCGTGCTCACCGGGTTCGTGCTCTACCGCATTTTCGTGTGGATCGACGGGATCCTGGCACCGATCACCGCGCGCTATCCGTTTCTCGATATCCCCGGCCTCGGATTCCTCGGGGTCATCGCGATCATTCTCCTCGCCGGTATCGTCGGCGGGGGGTTTTTGGGCAGAACGCTTTTCAGGTGGTTCGAGGGGGGATTGGAGAAGATCCCCATGGTGCGCAGCATCTACGTCGCGATCAAGCAGGTCAGCGAGGTCTTTCTCAAGCAGGAGCGGAGCGTTTTCAAAGAGGTCGTGCTCGTGCAGTATCCGCGGCCCGGAGTATATGTGATCGGTTTCGTGACGGCGACATGGCGTTTCAAGGGCGCGGACGGTCTGGAAAGCGACTTCGTGACGATCTTCCTTCCGACGACGCCGAATCCGACCTCCGGCATATTGCTCATGGTGCGCCGCGAAGAAGCGATCCCCGCCGATCTCTCGCTCGAGGATGCCATGAAGATGGTCATTTCGGGCGGGGCGGTCGTTCCGCCGGGGCACTGTCGCCCCGCCGGCGGACCCGGGGACGGAGTGGGCGCGTGACGGCGGCGGTGGAGAGCTCGTGAGCGAGATCATCAAGGATCGCTCGATCGTGCTCAAGACGTACCCGTACGGGGAGTCGAGCGTCATCGCGGTCGTGCTCACGCGATCGCACGGGAAGGTGCGGCTGCTCGCGAAGGGAGCGCGAAGCTGCCGGAGCGCGCTTCAGGGGAGCCTGAGGACGGGAAACGTTTCGGAGATCGTTTTCTATTCCCGGCCTGACCGGGGCTTGCAGCTTCTCAAGGAAATGGGGACCGTGGAGACGTTCGAAGCGGGCGGCGGCGATCTCGAGCGGCTCTGCCTTTTTCAGGCGGGGCTCGAAATCGTCGACCGCTCGGTCGTGGATCGCTCGGCCGACGAAAGGGCCTTCGATCTGATAGAGCGGTTCATGCGGCTGCTTCCCGCCGCGTCGGATCCGTGGGCGCTCTTTTTCGCGCTCGAGATCGACGTGCTGAAGCTGGCGGGTTCGTTCCCCTCCACCGCCGAGTGCGCCCGGTGCCGCAGATCTCTCGAGGGCTCGGCGTTCGCGATCGAGGCGGCGAGCGGTATCGTGAGCTGCGCTTCCTGCGGGAGCGCGAAGGGACGCTCTCTCTCGAGCGCCGGTTCGGCGCTCGTTCGCCGAATGGATGCGCTCGGGCTCGAAGGAGCCGGCGGCGAGAGGCTCGACCGGAGCGATCGCAGGGAGATCGGCGAGCTCATCCATCGTTTCTTCGTCAGCCACGTGGAAGGCTATCGGCTTCCGTACGCGTTGCGTCTCTGCAAGGGGGTGAACGGCCAGTGACCTTTCAAGAGGTAGTTACCGCGTTGGAGCGCTTCTGGTCCGGCCAGCGGTGCCTTCTCCTCACGTCGTACAATTCGGAGGTCGGCGCCGGCACGATGAATCCCGCGACGTTTCTCAGGGTTCTCGGCCCCGAGCCGTGGCGGGCGGCGTATATCGAGCCGACGAAGCGTCCCAAGGACGGCAGGTACGGCGAGAATCCGAATCGCGTGCAGCAATTCAACCAGTACCAGGTCATTCTCAAGCCCGCCCCCGAGAACGTCCTCCCGCTCTATATCGAGAGTCTCACCTCCCTCGGGATCGATCCGATGGAGCACGACATCCGGCTCGTCGAGGACGATTGGGAGTCGCCGACGCTCGGCGCCTCGGGGCTCGGGTGGGAGGTCTGGCTCGACGGGATGGAGATCACGCAGTTCACGTACTTCCAGCAGGCGGGCGGGATGGAGCTCGATCCCGTCTCGGCGGAGATCACCTACGGGCTCGAGCGCATCTGCATGTACCTCCAGGGAGTCGACGACATCATGGACGTCGAGTGGGGAGGAGGCGTGACCTGGGGCGATCTCAACCGCGAAGGGGAGCGGGAATTCAGCCGGTTCAACTTCGAGAAAGCGGACGTGCGGCTCCATTTCGAGATGTTCGACCGTTTGCAGGGCGAGGCGAAGCGCATGCTCGGCGAGGGGCTCATCCTCCCCGCCTACGATTACGTCGTGAAATGCTCGCATATTTTCAACATCCTCGACGCCCGCGGGGCGGTGAGCGTGTCCGAGCGGACGAGCTATATCGCACGCATCAGGGATATCGCCCGGCAAACGGCCGAGGCGTACGTCGCCGACCGCCGGCGGCTCGGGTTTCCGCTGCTCGCGCGCGCGGTCGCCGGCACAAAGGAGCGGACGTGAAGAAGGATTTCCTCCTCGAAATCGGATGCGAGAATCTGCCGAGCGCCTACCTCGACGAGATGATCGAACAGGTGCGGAAGCTCTTCGACGAAGGGATCAGGGCCGAACGGATTCCGTGCGACGGGATCGCCGCCATGGGCACGCCGAAGCGCATCGTTCTTCTCGCGCGCGGCCTCACCGTGAAACAGGAGAACGCGGAGGAGACAGATCGTGGGCCCTCCGGTGAAGATCGCCGTCGCCCCGGACGGGAGCTTCACGAAGGCGGCGGAGGGTTTCGCGAAATCGCAGGGCGTGCCTTCGAGCGCGCTCGCGCGCGTCGAAACGCCGAAGGGAGCCTACCTCGCCGTCGTCAAGCGGATCAAGGGGCAATCGACGGCGTCGATCATGCGGGAGCGCGTCCCGCAATGGATCCAGGCGATCCGCGCGCCGAAAACGATGCGGTGGACCTCCGGCGGCATGCGATTCGCCCGGCCGGTCCGCTGGATCCTGTGCCTCTTCGGGTCGGAAGTCGTGCGGGTGAAGGTCGGCGCGCTCGTCGCCGGCCGGCGGACGCGCCTGTCCCCGCTCTTCGAGAAAACGATTGCCGTGAAATCGGTGGATGATTACTTCTCGCTCATGCAACGGAGCGGGATCGTTCTCGAACCCGCAGCGCGGCGCGACGCCGTTCGCGCGGAGGCGATCTCGTGCGCCCGCTCGCACGGGGGCGCGCTCGTCGAGGACGAGGATCTCGTCGGGATCGTCGCGAACCTGCTCGAATCCCCCGTCGCGATGGAGGGAAAGTACGACGAGGCGTTCCTCGCGCTCCCGCGCGAGGTCGTCGTCACCGCGCTCAAGAGCCACCAGCGCTATTTCTCGGTGGCCGGTCCCCGCGGAGAGCTCATACCGCATTTCGTCGCCTTCGCCGACGGAGCGCGCCGCGGCCCCGCGCGCATCGTGAAGGGGTACGAGCGGGTGCTCCGCGCGAGGCTCGACGACGCCGTTTTCTACTACCGGGAAGACACCTCCCGGCCGCTCGAGGAAATGGCGGGCAAGCTCGGATCGATCGTCTGGCTCGAGGGGCTCGGAAGCCTCGCGGAAAAGGCCTCGCGGATCGAGGCGCTCGCGCTCTGGATGGCGTCGGCGTCGGGAATCGCGGACGAGAAGCTCGAGAAGAACATCCGGCGTTCGGCGCTGCTCGCGAAGGCGGATCTCGCGAGCGAGATGGTGAAGGACGGCAAGGAATTCACGGCGCTGCAGGGCTATATCGGCCGCGAGTACGCCCGCGTGTCCGGCGAGGACGAGGAGGTCGCCGAGGCGATTTACGAGCACTACCTTCCGCGGTTCGCCGCGGACCGTATGCCGCGCGGCGAGACGAGCGCGCTGCTCGCGCTCGCCGACAAGATCGACACGATCACCGGGTGCTTCGTCATGGGGCTCGAACCGTCGGGTTCTCAGGATCCCTATGCGCTTCGCAGGCACGCGATGGGAGCGCTGCGCATCCTCATAGCGCGGCGGTCGGCGCTTGCGCTCCCGAAGGTGCTCGATCGCAGCGTCGGACTTTTCGAGGATGCGCTGCGCGATTCCCCGCGCGACCGCGGGGAGCTCCTCGCGCAGCTCCGCGAATTCTACGCGCAACGGTTGAACACGATAATTCGCGGGGAGGGAGTCGACCACGATATCGCGGCGGCTGTGCTCGCGTCTCCCTGGGAGTATCCTCACGCGGTCAAGGACATGGCGGACGAGCTCGCGAGTCTCAGAAAGAGCGGCGAGTTGTCCGCGTTCGTGCGTGCGATGAAGCGTGTGACGAACATCATCCCGCGAGACGCTCAGGGACGGATACACCGAGGACGCGGGGATGAAGGCGCTCGAGGCGTTTTCGGCCGGGCGCGAGCCCGATCTCGGATTCTCCTCTGATCTCTTCCTCGTGGACGCCGAGAGAAAGCTGAACGACGAGATGTCGCTCGCATGCGGGAAGCTCCTCGAAGTCAAGCGATCCGGCCAGGCGCAGCAATCCATCGGCATGCTCAACGGGATTGTGCCATATATTAATAAATTCTTTGAGGACGTTCTGGTGAACTGTGAAGATGAAAAAATAAGAGATAATAGAATAGCATTTCTGGCAAGCAGTTATAAAGTCATCATGCTGTTCTGCGATTTTGCCCGGATAGCCGGCGAATGATGCGCGGAGCCGATATGCACCGGCTGTAACTATAGAGAATTCTTGGATATCGCGACGAAATTCCCGCTTGACATTTTCTCGAATCCTGTGCTACAATCCTAACTGTCTCGAAAGCAGAGTGGAGGATTGTCCGAAAGGACGGCCTCCTTTATCGAGCGGGGTTACAACCCCCACCGCCGTTGGAGAGCCAGGCTTACTCGACAAAGAAAGTTTCGGAACTCTGACGGATGATGCCCTGCTTAGAATTTCGAATCGAGGGAAGAGAGGTGATGAAGAAAGAGAGATTCGATGTAAAGGGGGTTCAGCACTTTGCTCTTCGAGATTCCAGAATTCGTTGTGCGTCGATTCAGTTGTTTTCTTAACGATGGGGGGAAAACAAGAATGAAAAAGGCACTAGTACTTTTACTAGGCGTCTGCTTCGTAGCCCTGCTCATCGGCTCGGTCGCTGCACGCGATGTGGCGAATCCCGGTCTGCGTCCCGCTAAGGCCTGGTCGGAGAGCGACCTCTCCAATTTCAGCGACCCGGGTCTTCGCGGTCTCTATGAAGAGGCAGCCGTGGATACGTACTGCATGGTGTGGTACACGTTCGAGCAGATGGCTTGGCAGGGTTGGACAAAGTCCGATGAAACCGCTCAGAAGGGCACCTTCTTCCACGTCGACGACTTCGCCGGACTCGGCGGGGGCAGCTACGGCGGCCTCACTCCCCTCGAGGGAGACAAAGTCCATGTGGTGCGGCGCCCGTCCGAGCGCGATCGATCCGTACCTCTGTTCGTGGTACGACGCTCCCGGTTACGGCAACGCCTGGAACCAGATGCTCAAGACCAACGGCTTCAGCTTCGTCGGCTCGATCACTCTGTCGTTCAAGGCGCGCTATGACTCCGAGCCGGATTACGACTACACGAGAGTCGAATACGACGCGGGCGGGGGCAACTGGCAGGAGGTCGCCGAGTACACCGGTGCCGGCGATACGATTGCCTCTTACTTCATCGCGCTCACCCAGGCGAGAACGAAGCTCCGCTTCCACTTCACCGCCGACGGCGCGTGGGCCGACGATGACGGCCTCTACAACACGGACGGCGGCTGCATCATCGACAGCATCCGCGTTATCGACAACGCCGCTCTCAACAACTACGAGAACTTCGAAGCGGCAGCTGTCGGCGCGACGAGCGCCGGCATCTGGATCGGCGCTCCCGAAGTTGCGTTTGGTGCCTATGCCGGTCTCAGGAACAACCTGACCGACAAGGATCCGTGCGCCGACAACTTCGCCACTCAGCTCATCTACTTCCTCGGTTCGCCGAACGCGAGCTCGAGCTATCCCGGTCTTTACGACACGCCGTTCTGCGTAGGCCCCGGCGGCATCGCCGCTCCGTGCCAGAACGAAATCGCCGTATCGCCGGTGATCGACATGACGAAGTACTCGCTCAGCTGCAACAACGTTCAGAACGGCACGATTCCCGTTGGCGACCTTCCGCTCCTCGGCGGCGCCATTCTCCGCTTCACGGTCTACCGTGACATTCCGCTGGCGAACCTCGTGTTCTACCAGTGGCATGTGCGGCAGATCGTCGCGGGCTGCCCGGGACAGTGGCAAGACCGCAACTTCGTCTACTACGGCCCCGACATGGACTACATCTTCGCGGGCGAAGTTATCAGCGATTTTCTCGGCAGCAACGATCCGGTCCAGATCGGCATGGGCTGCGTCGATATGTGCGACGTGTGGTACCTCGTGAACGGCAACTGCGCCGCTCACACGCCGTCGCCCTGGATCGACAACGTCCGTCTGTACCGGTTCAAAACCGCTGGTCCCCAGTGGAGCTACCGCGACCTGGATATCTTCCAGGATAACTTCCCCGAGCTCGAGTTCCAGCTCGAGAGCTATGTCCGCGCGGATGCGGCCAACGACATCAACACGAACGACAACCCGGTCCTTCGTCCGGGCGACTCGATCGTCGTTGACGCCGCGTCGCTCCTCGGCGGCGGCATCGGCGCCGATCCGAGCGGCGGCCCTGCCGTGTATCTGCACGTGAAGGCCACCTATGTCGGTCCCGCTCCGATCAAGCCGGCCCTCTTCGGCGCCACGCTCGCGGGCAGCATCGTGACCGGGCCGGCATCGGCTCGCAGTACACGATCAACTTCCCGTACGTCAGCGACGACGGTGTCTGGACGATCATCCAGTGCGACACCGCTCGCACCGCCGGCGGCATTCAGCGCGACCGCTACATGGTCGACCTGAACGACGGGCTCTTCACGAGAGGCTACCAGATCGAGTACTACTTCACCGCGAAGGATGCGGCGGCCATCGAATCCGCGCTGCCGCGTTGGGCGCGCTCCGCCGGCCCGTACTTCGAGTGGACCTGCCTCCCGACGAAGAACTCCGACGTTCTCTTCGTCGACGACTTCACGGGCCGCGGCTCGTTCGTCGGCTCGGTCGAGAACTACTGGATGCCGGTGTTCGACGCCGTGCTTGCTCCGCCGAACAACAACGTGGACAAGTATGACGTGAACGGCCCGACTTCCGGTGTCGGCAACGGTCCCGGAAGCCGCGCGAAGACCAAGCAGCTCATCGACCAGTACAACAAGATCGTGTGGGATTGCGGAGACCTCGAATCCGTCACGATCTCCGACGGTACGGTCAACAGCGACAAGTCGAACGACTGCACGATGCTCATCAACTGGTTCGAGCAGTCCGAGCACGTATGCGGACTCTGGGTCTGCGGCGACGACGTCGCCTACGATCTGGACGGTCTCGCATCGACGCCGGCGCTCACCCTCATGAGCACCTGGTGCGGCGTTGACTTCGTCGCGACGAGCTACTTCGACGAAACCGGCGGCCGCACTGGCGGCGGCACCGTGACGCCGCTCGTTACGGGCGAAGCCGATGCCGGTATCTTTATCCATGCCGGTGTTCCGGACAAGTTCTACGCGTATGGCGGATGCTTCGTCATCAACCAGTTCGACGTGCTCGACAAGACGGCGAACGGCAAGTACGCGGCGAGCTATCCGGTGAAGCTCGCGGTTAACCGCTATGCGGCAATCGCGTCTTCGCAGCTGAACCCGGGCGGATACGCCGTGAACACGATGTGGTTCGGATTCAGCTACCAGTATGTTCGCGACGACGTGAACGCTGCGCCGATCGACCGTTTCGAGCTTGCGAAGGACGTGTTCGATTGGATGCAGAATACCGTTAACGTGAACATCACTCCGGCGGAGACGCCGAAGTCCACGAAGCTGGCTCAGAACTTCCCGAACCCCTTCAACCCGTCGACCACGATCAAGTTCGACCTGAAGGATAAGGGATTCGTTACGTTGAAGGTTTACAACGTGGCGGGCCAGCTGGTCCGGACGCTCGTGAACGGTGTGAAGGATGCCAATACGTACACGGTCACCTGGGACGGCAAGAACGACCGGGGTGGCGCAGTGGCGAGCGGTATCTACTTCTACAAGATGGATACGAAGGACTTCAGCCAGACCAAGAAGATGGTCATGCTGCGCTAGCGCATACCATTGACGGGGTTTGACGAAGACCCTGAGAGGCCGGGAGAATCAAATCTCCCGGCCTCTTTTTTATCCGCGAAAACGCCGTAACGGCATTCGGGGTAGTCGATTGCCCCCATGGAATTTTAATTGACAGACGAAATCAAAAGCTTATATTACATATAGCTTTGGGGTGAAACGCGGGTTCGATTCTGACAAAGAGAAGGGAAACATGGGACGAGTCAAGATCAGATTTGCGATCGAGCTTATTGCGGCCGGCGCTCTCGCTCTCGTAATGATTCTTCCTGCCTGCAGGAAAGAGGAGCCTCCCCTCGATCGGAACAAGGCTCCGGAAACCTCTCTCACGAGCTCTCCCGCGGAGACGACCGCGACCGATTACCGCGTCCATATGTACTGGCGCGGGACGGATAACGACGGAGTCGTTACCAGGTACATGTGGTACATTTCGGACACGCTCGTGACTCTCGATCCGGAGAACAATCCCGACGCGGAGGGACTCGATTGGAATCCCGCCGCGAGAATCGCCGATTATCTGAAGGGAAGGTTCACGACGCGGACCGATACGGTCATCACGTTCACGGGATTCGACGCGACGAGGGGCTCGCAGATCAATCGCCAGGCGTTCCACATCGTCGCGATCGACGACGGCGGGGATATCGATCCGACGCCCGCCCGGCTGCAATTCCTCGCGCGCGTCAGGGGCATTCCCGTCGTTCAGTTCTGGACCAACGTCGGGAGCGGCGACGTGCCGTACAATCCCAATGCGCTCGATACGATCAGCATGTTCGTGCCCTTTACGATCAAATTCAGGGGGCGGACCATCAACAACATCATCACCGGATACCGCTGGAGCTATGGCAGCGCCGTGTTTCCCGATTACAACGGAGACGGGACTCCCGATTGGCTTATCCCGGCCGATCAATCCGAAATCGTGAGCGTCGAGCTGCTCAATTCGGGAAACGAAGTGATCCCGAGCGGTATATTCAACTTCAAGGCGATCGCGCGCGACGAAGCGGGCGCCCTCTCTCGGACCGATCTGGCGACGGGCGTGGGCGTCTGCCGGGTTGTCGTGAATCACGATCCCGACACGAAGATCGATCCGCAATGCGTGCTCTCTTACACTTCGCAGGACGGCGTTCCCCGGCAGATGGACGTCAATTTCCTCGACGGCATTCCCGATACGCTGCCGGACAGCTCCCTCGTGCGCATGGTTTACTGGGGTTGGGACGATCCGAAGGACCGGAGCAATCTGGAGTTCGATCCGCCGGTGCCGATCCGGTTCCAGTTCCAGTACAACCGCTGGTCGATAGACGAAACCGGCGCCAGGGTCGCCGACAAGCTGTCGCCGTGGTACCCGCTCAAGGATCCCGAGGATACCAATCCCGGCGCCGGCGTTTCCGACCTGTACCGGGATCGCGATTCGACGACCATGAGAGTGGGCACCTTCCAGTACCGATTCCTCGTTCGCTCGTTCGACGAGCAGAAGAAACCCGACGGGACTCCTTCGGTCGTGAGCTTCGTGGGTAACTTCCCGCCGCGCATCGACAGCGTCAGAACCGGATTCTATACGCGGCAGGGCGTGACGCCGCCGCCGCCGGACCGCAGGTTCGTCTGGACGACGAACGATACGATCGTGATCGGGTGGAACAGCAGCCAGGTCGTGGCGCGCGGCGATACGCTTTGTCCGTACGCGGTAAAAGTCTCCGTGGAGAATCGCGGGACTATAACCCGCTCCTACCGCTACACCATAATCTCGGGCGGGCATGATGACCGGCGAGATCCCCCGCGCTCCGGGATCAAGGGCTGGAAATACGGCGTGTTCGATCCCGATGACGATCGCACGTACTATAAGGAAGGAGAGTGGCAGTTCGATAAGCCGCTCAACGTGATGGAGCAGGATATCGCTTTCGACATAATCGCGCCCTTCTGGAAAGGGATTCCCGAGGCTACGGCGTATAACCGGACGGTCGCCGATTCGCTCGTCGCAAATCCGCCCCTGTTCCTCGGCCTTCAGACGATCACCGTGAGCGGCCTCGACTACAGGGATACGCAATCGTTCAAGGAAGGCATCAGGGGCGAGAGTCCGGAGTTCGACGCGGACGGCAACGTTGATCCCGGGGGATCGCTGGATCGTGAACGAATACTATTTCGCCAATTATGCCCGGAGAGATATGCGCCAGATACCCGTCTACCTGAAATTGGTCAAGTAACGAACAACCAGATTCCCTCCTGAGGTCAAGGATGGGAGGAGGTCGGGGATTGATGAAGAGATCGCTTCTCGTGTATGCCGTGCTTTTCATGGTTGCCGTTTTCGCCTTCGTATTCGGTTGCGAAAAGACGTTCATCGGCTTGCCCGAGCAGAACAAATCGCCCGAAGTATGGCTTTCGAGCGGCCCCGTCGAAGGAACCACGACCGGATATCAGGTGCACTTCTACTGGGGAGGTTGGGATCCCGACGGCGAGGTAACCTCGTATGAATTCGTCGTGGTGGACGGATTTCCCTTCGGATTCAATCGCGAGGATACCACCGGGCTCGATAAATGGACGAAAACGGCTCTCCATGACAGCATCTTCCGCGTGACGGCCGATGATACCGCCGCCGCGGAAGACACGTTATGGAACGGGACGTGGTATACGCGCTACGACAAGACGCACATCTTCTTCATCCGCGCGATCGACCTCGAGGGGAGACGCTCCGATCCCGTGTACCGGGCGTTCACGGCGTGGACGCTCGCCCCGTACATCGAGATCACGATGCCGCGTCCGCCGAGCGACCGGAACGCGACGGTGTCGCTCGGCAAGGTGATCAGATTCGAGTGGCGGGGGACCGATCCGATCGATTCGCCCGACAACACCCAGGATCCCGACTCGATACGCTACCTGTACCACCGGGTCGACAGCCCGGGATACGGCTACAAGCCCGATTACGATATCGTCCTGGACTTGAACGAGAATCCCTGGCGCTACGAGGAAAAATGGAGCCCGTGGATCTACTACCGCGCGCCGGGGGATTCGGGCCGCGCCACGATGCTCGGGGACGACGAGATTCTCGAGCTGAGGAGATCGCACATTTTCGCGGTGCAGGCGAAGGACGAGGCGGGGGCGGTGACCGCGATCTTCACGCGGGGCGTGAACGTGCGGCAGTTCATCGTATCGATCACGGCCTCTCCCTTGCTCACCGTCACCGAACCGTTTCTCGGAGGATTCCAATTCACCGGAGGGAACCCGAAGAGAGAGAAGCGCGATCTTCCTCCCGGGGTCGAGCTGAACTTCCGGTGGCGGGGAGACGCCTCCGCATACGGCGGCGAGATCATGTGCTACCAGTACGGGTGGGACGTCGCGGATCTGAACAACCCGAGCGACTGGGGTTCGGATTGCAGCCAGTACAATCTCGGCTGCAGGGCGATCTGGTACTCGGGCGTGCACACGCTCTACGTGCGATGCGTGGACAACTCGGGCTCGGAGACCCTCGGGCAGATCGAGATCAGCGTCGTGCCGTTCACGATGGACCGCAACCTTCTATGGGTCGACGATTTTCGTTCGACGAACGACTTCCCGCAGCTGGACTACGCGATGCCGAGAGAAGACGAGCACGACGCGTTCTGGCTCGGTCATTGTATGCGCACGAGCGGATTCGATCCCGCGCGCGACGTGTACGACGCCGTGTACGGCGGCTACAACTCGGCGCCGCCGAAGATATCCCTGATCGGCCGGTACAAGAATATCGTCTGGACGTTCAATTCCGATCTCACCACGAGCTGCATCGACGATGTCATTCGATTCACGCCCGAGTCGAAGATCAGCCAGTCGGCGATCCCGATCAACTTCCTGGCGATCTTTCTCGCGAAGGGCGGGCACGTTCTGACGGAAGGCAATGTCCGAAAAGTCGGCCGGCCTCGCCATGATCCTTCCGGTGCCGGATACGCCGAGGGGTATGCCGCTCAATATCAAATGCGAGATTCTGGGGAACTCCGACGGCTGCGAGGGGGATACAAGCTCCGTCAACTCGTACCCGTACAAGGATTATTGCATCACGATGCTCGACAAGATCGACGCGAGCAGCCTCCGCACCGATTCTGACATGCCCCTGCGAAGGATACGCAATTACGATTGCATGTACCCGGGAACGGTCAAGTCGGTCGACGCATGGCACGACAGCGTTCCCGGCATGCCGAGCCACCCTCAATATCTGGTCGGAGGTTCTGGTTGCGGGGCGTTTCTACGCTCCGAATGAACCGGCGCCGCGGCCCGGCGGGTTCACCCCCGTCGAGGTCTATGATCCCGCTTACTGGATGACTCGGAACAACGTGCCGAGCCAAAGATGCTTCCATCCGATGTACCGCATGAAGGCGAAAAACACGAGTTCCGCGCTCAATAACCAGACGGTGGCGATTTGGGTGACGAAGTATGCGCAAATCGTTCCCGAGGTGACTTCCGGAGTCGCCGTCGCGGCGCCGAGCGCGCATTTCGGCTTCGAGCTGTGGTTCTTCGACCGGACGCAGGGGCGGACCATCATCGACACGATCTTCCAGAAGATGGCAGATTCTGGCAACCCCATGATCGTTGCCCGGCTGCAGAGGACTGAAAAGGAGGCACGGTGAGTCTGATTCGACGGGGAAGAGCTCTTGTTCTTGTGCTCCTCGGTATCTCGGCCATGTGCGTCGATGCGCGGGCGCAGAGCGCCGTGGATACGATGAGATTGAATATTGTTCCGCCCGATTCCGTATACGTGATCAGGGACGGACAGAATATCGTCGTCGGCTGGTATCCTCCGGGCGCCGTGAAAGCCTCGGTTCAGGCTCGATTACGGGATCGCGGCACTGGACCAGCTGGCGGGGACCCGATCCGAACATCTCTGTGGTGACGATTACCGGCATCTACAACGGAACCATCGATCGGACCCTCAAGGTAGAGCGAATCGTGCTGACGAATCTCACGGTGGATACGATCGGAGTCGAGCCTTCCATCAGGATGAATGCCGAATTGCGGGATCGCTTCGACACGTACTCCAAGGAGTTCAATCTCGGCACGAGTTACTACACTCCGAATACCCGCATTCCGATCAATCTGATCGGGCAGGTGACGAGGCGATACGCTCAAGCTCGGCATCGAGATCGCCTTCAGCGCGGGGATCGTCGATACGACTTTTATCGGAGCCCCTGCCTCCTTTGAACTGGATCTCCAGACGAATGAAGGTTTCCATGTCTGGAGGGGGCTGTCTCCGATGCCGACCCATATGAGCGTCATAGCCGAGCTTTCGCGCGACGCCGCCTTCCTCGGGGTCGTCTATGATTCGCTTTATTTCCGCGAGTGGCCCAAGAGGGATGCGTTGGGGAGACCGTACTACGAGTTCAACGATCAGAACGCGTTCGCGGGGTTCACCTATCATTACATCGTGACGTGTTTCGACAGGGGCTATTTCAGGGGCATGACGGAGTTCAACAAGAGGGATAATTTCATCTGCGACGAGGACCTGTCGAATCCCGCGGATCCGGTGAATCCGGTGCCGTGCGAAGATGCCGGCGAGATCATCACGATGACGGTCAGCGCGGGAACCGACATGCGGCTGATTTTCGCGGTTCCGAATCCCTATCGCACCGGGACCTCGGCGGAGACGCATCCCTTCTATCACAATTATCCCGACCGCAGCATAAAGTTCTTCAACGTGCCGAGGGAGGCCGATATCAAGATCTATACGGTATCGGGGGATCTCGTATGGGAAGCGCATCACAGCAACCCGACGGGAGAGGACGGAATCATCTCGTGGGACGTGAAGAATCAGCGCGGGCAGGAAGTCGGCTCGGGCGTTTATCTCTATCGCTGCACGAATTCCGCCGACGGATCCGATGCGTACGGGAAGATTGTCGTCATCAGGTGATCCGGCGCTTGTCCGGAACGAGCCGCCCCCTTCCGGGGGCGGCTTTTTTTTGCCCTCGCCCCGCTCGCCGTCGGAAAATGACGGCGGCACGATGCGCGGAGAAGGCCTGCGGGGCTCGTCAATCCGCTTGACGTTCGACGCGTTTTCTGGGAACATTCCCCTCTACCGCAGAATGCGAGCGACGGTTCATTCACCGGCTACACAAGCCGATCAAGGAGAGATTTCTGAAGATGCTCGTCGAGCGCGCAAAGAAGATCGGGCTCGGCAACGGGCATCGGGAAGCTTCGCATACGGTTCTCGGCAGCTTCAGCGAGTGGAAATCGGTGTACGTCGATTACAGCGGAAGACTCCAGAAAGCCCAGATCGACCTGACGGAGTGAGGGATATGCCCATGCTGAAAACGAATTCGCAGCTTTGCGTCATCCAGTCGGTTGCCGGCGGGATCGCTCATCCGCGGATTCCGCTCAAGAACCCCTACCTCGTCGATCAGGGAGGGGGCGTTCACATTCTCCCGGGAGTCGGCGGGATCACGTATAACGTCGCCGTCGGCGATTCGGCCTTCAGCTTCGCGGGGGACCACGTGGAGCCCGGCGTGAGCATGACGCTCGACGAGAGGGAGAAGGACGGCGCGAGCCTCGGAGCGCTCTGCTATCCTCGCGTGCGTCGGAAACGAGGCGCGCGTCGTGAGCGGCGAAGCGCTGCACGCGCGGGGCTTCGTGACGGGCAAGCACGGCGGCGTGGAGCACGTCATCGTCGATTTCGCGCCGTCCGTTCTCGAGAAGCTCGTCGTCGGCGACCGCATCCAGATCAAGGCGTTCGGCCAGGGGCTCACGCTCGAGGATTTTCCCGACGTGCAGGTGATGAGCCTCGATCCGGGGCTGCTCCAGAAGTTGAGAATCGCGGCCCAGGGCAATCGGCTCGTCGTTCCGGTGACGCACGTCATTCCCGCCTCGATCATGGGATCGGGGACGGGATCGCGGCACAGCTTCAGCGGGGATTTCGACATCCAGGTCGCGGACAGGGATCTCGTGCGGAAATACGGGTTGGAGAGCCTTCGTCTCGGGGACGTCGTCGCCATCCGTGACGCGGACTGCAGGTTCGGGAGGTCGATAAAATCGGGCGCGATCACGATCGGAGTCGTCGTCCACGCCTCCTGCGTCGTCAGCGGCCACGGTCCCGGGGTCACGGCGATCATGACGACGTCGAAGAAAATCGTCGTGCCGAAGGTCGATCCGGATGCGAACATCGCGAATTACCTCGGTATCGGACGGTTTCGCAGGCCCGCGGCGCGGGGTCGTCGGAGGAAAAGATAACACGCACGGTTGGTGAACGCGCCCGATTGGGACGGGAGGCGATCGCGCGGGGCGCCGGCTGCGTGGCTCTGGCCGCGATCCTCGCGGGGGCGGCGCATGCGCCCGCCGATTCCCTCGCGCGCGGCGCGGGCGCCGGATCGATCTCCCCGTCGGCGGCCGTATCTTCCGCGCGGAAATGTTCGCCTCGGCTGAGCGAGCTTCTCGCCGCGGCGCGGCCGACGGATACGATCGCCGTCTGGATATTTCTCGCCGACAGGGGATCCGCCGCGGAAAAAGGAATGCGCTCTGCTATTCCTCGCGCGCGGCGAATCGCCGCTTTCTTCGCGGATGCGCGGCCGTCGGCGAGCGCGATCTTCCCGTCCATCAGGCCTACGTCGATTCGCTTCGCGGACGCGCGGCGAGGATCCGTCATGCGTCGCGGTATTTCAACGCGGTGAGCGCGGAGATGGAAGCGCGGGAGATCCCCGCGATGTGCGAATCGGGATTCGTGCGATCGGCGGACCTCGTCGCTTCGCGCCGCCGGCTTCCCGGCCCGCCTCCGGAGGAGCCGCGCGGATCGTCCCCGGCGAGCGCGGCATGCGTCGAATGCGGCATCGATTACGGGGAAAGCTTCGATCAGCTGAACCAGGTGGGAGTCATCGATCTTCTCGAAATGGGCTACAACGGTTCAGGGGGCGTATCGGGTCCGGGGCCCGTTCTCGTCGCGATTCTCGACACCGGTTTCAGGCTCGATCACGCCGCGTTCGCGAACCTGCGCGTAGAGGCGCAGTACGATTTCATCAATGGCGATTCCGTGACTGCAGACGAGGCCGGGGACCCGGCCGGTCAGGACGAGCACGGCACGACGGTTCTCGGCGTCCTGGCGGGTTACGCGGAGGGGAACCTCGTCGGTCCGGCGTGGGGCGCCCGGTACCTTCTCGCCAAGACGGAGATTGTGGGTTCCGAGACCTCCATCGAGGAGGATCACTGGGTGGCGGGCATCGAATGGGCCGACAGCGCGGGCGCCGACGTCGTCACAAGCTCGCTCGGGTATATTTTCTGGTACACGAATGATCAGCTCGACGGCAATACGGCCCTGTGCACGCGAGCCGCTGACATCGCCGCGTCCCACGGGATCGTCGTCGTGAATTCCGCCGGGAACGAGGGAACGTCCGGGCTCGTCGCTCCGGCGGACGGAGACAGTGTTTTCGCGATCGGGGCCGTCGATCGCACCGGCGCGATCGCCTCATTCAGCTCGCGCGGCCCCACCGCCGATGGCCGCACGAAGCCCGATTTCACGGCGATGGGGGTGGGCGTGAGGAGCGTATCGGGGTCGGCCGGATATGACAATTCGAATTACGGAACATCCTTTGCGGCGCCGATCGTCGCAGGCGTCTGCGCGCTGCTGCTCGAGATTCATCCCGATTGGAGCCCGATGGAGATGCGGGACACCCTCCGCGCGACTTCTTCCAGGAGCGCGGCTCCCGACAACACCTACGGATGGGGCATCCCGAACGCGACGCTGGCCGAGCGGCCCGTCCGTTCAGATCTCTCGGCGGCCGCATTCCCGAATCCCTTCAACGCATCGATGAGCATTTGCGTCACGGTGAATGCTCCGAGCGCGGTGACGGTCAAGGTCTATGATATCCGTGGATCGCACGTCAAGACGCTCGCCCGGGGAAGAGCCGCTCAGAGGGCGCTTTCGCTCAGCTGGGACGGCACGAACGAACGAGGAGGGCGAGTCGCGAGCGGGATCTATTTTCTCGCCTTCAGCTCCGGGCGCTCCACGAGGACCATAAAGGCCGTTCTCATCCGCTGATCTCCCATAATTCCGTTGCCATTTACGGCCTGTTTGGATATAAACTTACGGAGCGGGACACGAGGTGTGTTGTGTCTCGTAACATGTTGAAATAGTATAAGATAGGAGGTCTCCGGTGGAGCCGAGATTCGTATTCTTCTTCGGAGGCGGCCAGGCCGCGGGAAACAAGAACATGAAGGAGATACTGGGCGGCAAAGGCGCCGGGCTCGCCGAGATGACGAATCTCGGGATTCCCGTGCCCGCGGGGTTCACGATATCGACCGAGGTCTGCTCGTATTTCTACGAGCACGAGGGCGCCTACCCGCCCGGGCTCCGGGAAGAGGTCGAGGAGAATCTCCGAGCCGTCGAAAAGGTCATGGGCGGAAAGTTCGCCGGTTCGGAGGCGCCGCTTCTCCTCTCGATACGTTCCGGCGCGCGCGCGAGCATGCCCGGCATGATGGACACCGTCCTGAACCTCGGTCTCAACGACGACACCGTGAAGGCGCTCGCGCGTTCGACCGGGGACGAGCGCTTCGCGTACGACTGTTACCGGAGATTCATCCAGATGTACGGCGACGTGGTTCTGGGGCTCAAGCCGGTGAAGAAGGACGACGCCGATCCGTTCGAGGAGCTGCTTTCGGCGAAGAAGAAGGAGGCGCGGGCGGAGAGGGATATGGATCTCAGCGTCGCCGATCTCAAGGATCTTATCGCGCGGTATTTCGCCATGATCAAGAGCAGGCTCGGAGTCGATTTCCCGCGCGACGGGGGCGAGCAGCTCTGGAAAGCGATCGGCGCCGTGTTCAACTCGTGGCACAACGAACGCGCCGAGACATACCGGAGGCTCAACGGCATTCCCGCGACGTGGGGAACCGCGGTGAACGTCCAGGCGATGGTTTTCGGGAACCTCGGGGACGATTCGGGCACCGGCGTCGCCTTCACGAGAAATCCCGCCACGGGCGAGAACGTGTTCTACGGCGAATACCTCATGAAGGCGCAGGGGGAGGACGTCGTGGCCGGGATTCGCACGCCGCAGCCCATCAACAAGTGGAACAAGGTGGACGCTGGAGCGCTCTCTCTCGAGGAGGAGTTGCCGGCGCTGTATCTCGAGCTGGAAAAGGTGCGTGCCGCGCTCGAGCGGCATTATGCCGACATGCAGGATCTCGAATTCACGATCCAGAAGGGGCGCCTGTGGATTCTCCAGACGCGCTCCGCCAAGCGAACGGGTTTCGCCGCCATCAAGATCGCGATCGACATGGTGCGGGAAGGGCTCATCGCGAAGGAAGAGGCGATTCGCCGGATCGAGCCCGAGCAGCTCAACCAGTTCCTCCGTCCCGTGTTCGATCCCGCCGGCAAAGCCGCCGCGATTCGGGAGGGGAGGCTCGCGGCCAGGGGCATCAACGCGGGGCCCGGGGCGGCGACGGGGAAGGTCGTGTTCAACGCCGCGGACGCCGAAGAGCGCTCGGGGCGCGGGGACGATTGTATTCTCGTGAGGATCGAAACGAGCCCGGAAGACATCAGGGGAATGAGCGCCGCGCGGGGGATCCTCACCTCGGCGGGAGGCGCCACTTCCCATGCCGCGCTCGTCGCGCGGCAAATGGGGAAGGTATGCATCGTCGGGGCGAAGGATCTCCTCATCGACTACCGGAAGCGGATTATCGAGACAGGTGGAAGGACGATTCGCGAAGGCGATTTTATCTCGATCGACGGAACCACGGGCGAGGTGATCGAGGGCACCATCAAGACTCGTCCGTCCGAGGTGCTCCAGGTGCTCATCGACAAGACCCTCGACGGCGAAGAGTCCGCCCTCTACCGGGATTTCAGGGAGCTCATGTCATGGGCGAACGATATCCGGACCCTGGGTGTCCGGGCCAACGCGGACCGGCCCGACCAGGCGGCCACGGCGGTCGCCTTCGGCGCCGAAGGGATCGGTCTCTGCCGCACGGAGCACATGTTCTTCGAAGGCGACCGGATCGACGCGGTCCGCGAGATGATCCTCGCCGATGACGAGGCGGGGCGGAGAAAAGCCCTCGCGAAGCTCCTCCCCATGCAGCGGGACGATTTTCGGGGGATATTCGAGGAGATGGGGGAGCGCCCCGTGACGATCAGGACGCTCGATCCTCCGCTCCACGAGTTCCTCCCGCACGAGGATCGGGATATCGCCGCTCTCGCGAAGAAGATGGGCGTGTCGAAGGAGCGGCTCGCCGAGAAGGTTCAATCGCTTCATGAGTCGAATCCGATGCTCGGGCACCGCGGGTGCAGGCTCGGGATCGTGTATCCCGAGATCACCGAGATGCAGGCGCGCGCGGTCTTCGAGGCGGCGTGCGCGCTCGCGAAGAAGGGCAAGAAGCCGCGGCCGGAGGTCATGATTCCGCTCGTCGGGGACGTGAAGGAGCTCGAGCTCCAGCGTGCGATCGTCGAGCGCGTGGCGGCCGAGGTTCAGAAAGAGACGGGCGTGAACGTCGAGTATCTCGTCGGGACGATGATCGAAATCCCCCGGGCGGCGCTCACCGCCGACCGGATCGCGGCCGCGGCCGATTTCTTCTCCTTCGGCACGAACGACCTCACGCAGATGACGCTCGGGATCAGTCGCGACGACGCAGGCAAGTTTCTCGGCGAGTATCTGGCCAAGGGGATCTGGCCGAACGATCCGTTCCAGAAGCTCGACGTCGAAGGAGTCGGCGCTCTCGTCAGGATCGGCGTCGAAAAGGGACGGAGCGTCAAGGCGGATCTCAAGGTGGGTATCTGCGGCGAGCACGGCGGGGAGCCTTCGTCGGTCGGGTTCTGCCACGCGGCGGGATTCAACTACGTGAGCTGTTCCCCGTTCCGCGTGCCGATCGCGATTCTCGCGGCGGCCCAGGCCGTTCTCGGAGCCAGGCGTTGAGAGGATCGCCGCCCGAACGCTCGAGCGGCGGACGCGGCGGCAAAGGAGGTTCGTGATGGATTTCGGGGGCGACCTTTCGATACTCGAGCCTTCGGTTGCGTTTCAGATAATGAGCTTCTCGCTTCTCACGGGCGAGATCAAATTCGTGACGCACGACAACGTGGCGAGCTTCTATTTCAAGAAGGGGGAGCTGATCTACGCCACGATGGACACCCGAAAGAAGAAGCTGGGCAAGTTCCTTATCGAGAAGGGATGGCTGACGGAGGAGCAGCTCGGCAAGGTGCTCCGCGATTATTGGTCGAAGGAAGGGCGCGGCCGGATCGGCCACGCGCTCATCGAACGCGGCTATCTCGACTACAACTCTCTCGCCGCGGCGATACAGGAGCAGATGAAAGAGGTCGTCTACGAAGTGCTGTCGTGGCGAAAGGGACAATTCATCTTTTTCCACGACGTTCTTCCCCAGGACGAGGACATCCTTCTCGAGGTCAAGCTCGATCATCTGATACTCGAGGGCTTGAAAAGGCTCGACGAGGCCAAGGGTCCCCGCTGATGAAACGGCGCCTCCTCCTGTTTCTCGCCTCGTGCCTGCTCGGCGCGCGCGCCGAAGCCCAGCTGAACGAATCCGCCGCCGTAGCCCGATCTCAGGCGATGGGTGGCGCGTTTGTCTCTCTCGCCGACGGTCCCGCCGCGCTCTTCGTGAATCCCGCGGGGATCGTCATGTCAGCGAATCCCGCGTTTTATCTTGATTATGCCGAGCCCGCGGGTGTCCGGGGGGGGCGGGAATCGAGGGTCGCTTTCGGCGGGGGAACGGGGAACACGCGGGGCGCTCTCGGCTGGTACCGTTTCGGCTCCGAGAGCGAATCGGACAACCTTTTCGCCGTGAGCGCGGCGCACCGGCTCATAGAGGGAACGCAGGGATCGTTTCTTTCGTTCGGCGCGAGCGTGACGATCGGCGGCGTTTCGCGCGCGGCGGCGGATGCCGGAGAAAGGGATTCGAGGTGGAAAGCGAGCGGCGACGCGGGGATCACGCTGAAACCGCTCCCCGTCGTGGCGTTCGCCTATTCGGCCGGCAATATCAGGGACGCCAGTCTCGATCCGACGCGCGGAGGCGACGCGTGGCGCCGCGCGCAACGATGGGGCGCCTCGTATTTCTGGGAGGACCGGGTCGTTCTTTCGGTAGCGACGATGCGGCGGGCGGGCCGGACGACGCTCCATTACGGTATGGCCGTGAGGACCGCCGTGCCGATCGAGCTCCTGGCGGGTCTCTCGGACGGCCGCGTGACGGGCGGAGCGCGCTGGAGCGGCACGTGGCTCGGCGGCTCGATCGCGTTCGCGGCGGACGAGGAAGAGGGAGTGACCTGGACGCTCGCGTGCGAGGCGTATCTTCCCGGGAGGCCGGGCGAGGAGACGCCGTGAAGAAAAAGCGCGAGAGCGGCAAGCCGGTTTCGGGCGCGGCGCTCATCGCGCTCGCCTTGCTCATATCGGCGGCGCCGGGGCCGACGCGGGCGGAGGAACGTTCCGATTCCTCGACCGTATTCGAATGGAGCGCGCTCTACCGGAGCCGCGTCGACATCCATGAATGGTCTTCGAACTTTCCGTGGAATGACCGGAACAGCCATTCGCGTGCCGACGATCGACTCGCAGTGTATGGAGAAATAATTCATCCCGGGGGCATCGCGGTCTTCGCGAAGGGCGCCACCGGCTTCCGTCTCGGCGGTGAATATCAGGAGCAGCGGTTCATTCTCGATCAGGGGCACATCGGCTTCGATTGTCTCGGCGGCGCGGTTTCGGGCAGGCTCTTTTCGCGTGAACGGGTGTATCGCACGGATCAAAGGCTTCTCAAGCTGCTGTCCGACGAGTCGGGGGCTCTCGTCGATCGCGGCGAAGGGATCGCCCTTGACGCGCACGCAGGCGCCCATCTTTCCCTGAATTATATCGAGTCGATTCTTCGCGCCCCCGACGACGTCGCGATTCATGGAGGGCTGCCTTCGTTTCACGGAGGCGAGGACCGTCTCCGCGTGTTGAGGCTCGAATGGTCTCAGAAAACGCGCTGGCATGCCGGATTCACGATCCTGGAACGGATCAACGGACGGTACGATGAGCATATCACCATCGGGACGGATCTCGGTCTCAGGGTGAAAGGGATCGATATTCTCGCGGAGCTCGCGCGGACGCAAAGCGGCGGGTGGAGAGAGACTCGAAATCACGCCCTTTTCGATCTGAATTGGCGCGCGGTGCGACTCGACGATTTCGGCGCTCTGTTTTCGGATAAAGACGCTTTCGCGGCGGAGATACAGGGCCTGCGTTTCGGCGCGGGCGATCTCGGCGCCGTCGGTTTCGTGCCCGCTTATCGATACACCGGGTATGCGTTCACGAATCCTGAAGGAGAGCTCATGCGCGGACTGCGGGAAAGCCACCTGCTGGCGTGGTGGAAACCGGCGAACTACGACGCGCTCGTCTCCGTCGACGCCGCGGACGGCGAGCGGTGGGGGCGGGATTTCAGTCGTCTCGTCGGAAACGCCCGGATGCGGTATCGGGGCGGTTTCGAGCTCAGAGAGAGCATTCTGTTCACGGCGGGCGAGAGGAGCGCGGCGGCGATTTCCTTCATCGACGACAACGCATTCTCCCGAATCGTTATGACCGCGCGCATCGACAATCTTGGCGGCGGAAATCTTCTTTCGTACCTCGCCAGGGGAACCCTCAATTTCGGCTCGCGCCTCTCGGCGACAAGCTCGTTTTATCTGTGCCGTTCGCGTCTGAACCTGTATAACGTCGAAATCGAATTCAGGCCGCGCGAAAGATTCCTGTTCCAGGCCTCGCTCGGGTCGCTCGTGCCATGGGATGAGAGCATCCAGTTCGAGCGTTCGTTCGATACCTATTCGCTCGATCCCTATCCCATGTCGGATGACCGGTTCGTCCGGTTCTTCACGCGAATATGGTTCGGAGGTGAGGGGACACGATGAAGCGGCATTGTGCGCTGTTTTTCGTATGTCTCTTCGCGCTATTCGCGGCGGTGCGGTGCCGCGCTTCGGTCGGTGTCGAAGAGGAAGAGGTCGTTTTCAGGATCAAAGGGATCGCGGCCGGGAAGGTCTTCCTCGTCGGCGATTTCAACGGCTGGAATCCGACGATGGATCTCATGGTCGAGACGGAAGGCGGCTTCGAGATACGGCTCTATCTCCTTCCGGGAACCTATCGATACGGTTTCATCGCGGACGGCGTCTCGAAGGCGGATCCCGACAATCCCTGCCTCGACTCGAACGGCAATTCGTGTTTCGTACTCATGGAACGCAGCGGCGCCATCGAGGTTATCCTGGCGGAATCCGCGCTCAGGCGCTCCGGGCCGGCGAAGACCAGCCTGTCGCCCGTCGCGAGGATCGACGCGGTGCAAAGCGGCGGAGCGGCATCGCTGTACTCCGTGTGGGGGATCGGGGGCACGATCGACGAGCGGATCGACGCCGATCTCGCGGTCGGCGTGACCGGGGAGTTCCCGGAGGGGGGATCGGGCAGGGGAAAAGCCTTTCTGCTGCGCGGCCTCGCCTCGTATGGGTCCGAACGGGGAATGATCCGCGCCTTCAACCGTCCGTCCGTGGCGATCGATCTCGGCGACCCGATCGGGCTGATCGGAACGGTCGGGCCCTACCGTTACCCGACGAGCCTGTTCTGTCGAGGAGTGGAATTGGAGGCGACCTTGCCTCTCGACCTCGAGGGAAAGTTCCTCTATGCGAGCCGCCTGCGCGGCTACCGGTCGGGGCTCGAGGGGACGGCGGATTCGTCCGATCTCTTCTCTCGCCGCGATTTCGTGGATTCGGACCTTTACGGACTGGGATTCGGCGCGAAGATAAAGAGCACGTCGATTCGGTACCTGTTCAGGGAAAATCGAAGATCGAAAGACGGGTATTGGCGTCTTCCTCCGGCGGGAGGCGATTTTTCCATCGGGTACGAACGGAACGTGTTTCAGGGGTTCTCTTTCTCGGTCCTTCCGAAAAGCGGTGTGGTCCTCGACGGCGAGCTTCTCTTCGGCAGGAGCCTCCTTTCGGCGACGGGGCGGCTTGCCGAGAACGCCGAGGGGGCTGGCGATATCGAGAACGTCTCGATCGAACGCGAATGGGAACATGGGCATCGACTCCTCGTCGGAATTTCGCGCGCCGGCGAAAGATCGCGCGCCGAGTTGTCGTTCCGTCAGACGACGCTCGCGGGGGAACGGGCCGCGAGGGGTGGAAGGCCGGATGGATCGATGGAAGCGCTCGGCGGGAGCTTCACCTTCGGAGATTCCGTGCTTTCGATCGGTCTCGCGGGAAGATTCGAGCAGTACTCGACGATGAATACCGGCTCGATATTCTGGCTCGGGAGGACGAATTTCTGGCTCGACGGGGACGAGCTCACGTACGATCGGGTCCCGTTTCTTTCTTCGGCGCAGGTCTGCGAAGTGAAGCTTTCCTGCGGCTGGAAACGCAAGCCTCCCGGAGATCTTCCCTGGGGAACCGGTCTCGGATTCGAGATTACCGAGCGATGGGACGGCACCGCCGACGGACCCCGTTTCGGGGAGATCCGTCTGGTGAATGGAATCGCGGTGCACCCGCGCGTGACGTTTCTCCTCGATATGCGCGGCGTTTCATACGAGTATGGAGGCATCGGGAGGGATTTTGTCGACGCGTTCCTTTCCGTTCGCGGGAGCATCGGGAACGGGTTCTGGTGCGCCGTCGGGGCAGGGGTCGATCCGTACGGCTTCGACCGGTGGCTTTACACTTTTTCCGATCATGGAAGGCAGGAGTATCTCATGGACCGCGGCGTTTTTCGCTCGCTCGCCGCGAGCGGAGAAGCGGCTTCGATGAAGACCATGCTCGATGCCGAGGAATCGCTCGCGGAGGATTGGCTCGTAACCTTCGAAGCGGGTTTTACTTTCTGATGCGACGGTATTATAATCGAGGCATGCGGCTCTGCATGAATTCGGTCACGCGATGGTGCGCGATTTCGGCCGTCGTTCTGCTTTCGGGCTCCTGCGGCCGGTATCTCGAAAGATCGCTCGGCACGCCGGGCATCGACGGCGGCACGGTCACGTTCCGGATCAAGGTTCCCTCGGCGCGGACGGTTCAGCTGGCGGGCGACTGGTCCCGGAACAACTGGGCGCGCGGGGATGCCGAAGCGGGCGAGATTCTGGTCGGCCTCATGGAGAAAGCCGCCGATAGGGAGCGTGTGGGAGCTCGCGGTTCGTCTCGGTTCCGGCCGCTACCGCTATCGATTTCTCATCAACGAGACCGAGTGGCTTCTCGATCCCGAAAATCCGAGAGTCGTCGACGATGGAAGAGGAGGGAAGGCGAATCTCCTGATCGTGCCGTGAATATGATACGTCGTTTTATTCAGTTCCGCGCCGTGTGCTGCCTGGCGCTCGCCGTTCTCGCGGCGTCGTGCGGGCCGAAGGCCCCGGAAATGGGGGCGAGGAATTATCCGTCGGCGGGGCCCCGGGAGGTGGAGGGAGGAGTGCGGTTCGTCTGTTATGCGCCAAAGGCGCACAGGGTCGTGGTCGTCGGCGATTTCAACAATTGGTCGACCACTGCCGATCCGATGTACGATCGCGAGGAGAAGGGGGCATGGTCGATCACGCTCCCGCTGCAACCCGGGCGCTATGAGTACAAGTTCCTCATCGACGGCGAAAAATGGATTCCCGATCCCGGAAATCCCGTGAAGATCAAGGATGGGTTCGGCGCGCATAATTCCGTCGTCGAAGTGAAACGGTAGGGCAGCGGGCGCCGGGAGGCGTTTCCTCCCATGCCAGGTTTTCTGCCAGGTCTCCGGGGATCCAGCGAGAGCCACCGGGATCGCACTCTGGTGGGTGTATTTAACGAACGTTAATACATGGACTTAAAGGCTTTCTTGTTGTTGCAATTTGCTTCGTCCTGTGCTATTTTGATTCCGATCAGGCGACTGCTGAATCGCAAGGATCGGTTTGCCCGATCGCCACGATCGGGGAGAAGTGATCGATGTCGCCTGCGCGACGCAGAGGCGAAAGCGGGGCGGCGTGCGTATTTGTTTTAATAACAACATATTATGGGGTGGAGGGTTGATTTGTGTCCATGCTGACATTTTCCGGAATGAGCATTCCGTGCCGGCACGAGGAGATTTTCGGCGGGGTTGATCGGTAGAAAGACGCTATTGGCACATAGCTTGCGCGATACTCTTCGATTGCCATGCTTCGGCGATGCAGGAAGAACGGGATTGAATATATGAAGCGCGGGATTATCAACTCAATGCGACACGGTGCGATCGCCGCGAGCCTCGGCGTTCTCATGCTCTTCGTCGCAGGCGCGGCGTTCGCCGCGGGTGGCACGGGGACGGCGACGATCAGCCCTTCGATCGACGTCGCGGCCGGAGCGACTCGGCACGTGGACGATGCGCTACACCGCCGCCGAAGCATTTTCGTCGGGAACGATCGCGCTCGTCATACCCGACGGTTGGTCCGCGCCTCAGATTTCCATCTCTTCTTCGGCCGGATACGTGACCGCTTCGAGCGAAGGCGTGCTCGGCGCGCCCGCTCTCGCGATAGCCGGCAGGACGATCATCGTTTCGGTGGACACGCTCGACGCCGGTCAGACGATCGATATCGTGTACGGCGATGCAACCGCCGGTCTCGGCGGCCGGGCGACGGCCCAGACCGGCGCCCAGAGCGGCGTTGAATTCGTCGTGAGATCGGATCCGAATGGTCCGGGCTATTCGCCCATAGCCTCATCGCCGCTGCTCGACGTCGTCGCCGGCTCCGTCGCGCGGCTCTCGTTCATCACTTCGCCGCGGACGTTTCCCGCGGACGGCGAAAGCGCCGTGATCCGGGTGAGGACCGAGGATCAGTTCGGCAATCCCGCCGCGGTGAGCGGCGATCAGGACATTCTGTTGAGCTCGACCGCGCCGAGCGGGCGGTTTTCGCAGTCTCGGAGGCTCGAATTTCGTCGAGACGAGCGTGGTCGTCATCGCGTCGGGCCTCGATACGGCATCGTTCTTCTATCGGGATACGGTCGCGGGCGAAAAGACGATCACCGTTTCCGCTTCCGGCCAATCGTGGACAAGCGCTCAGCAGGCGATCACCGTCGATCCCGGCGCTCCTTTCAGACTCGTGGCGTCTCCCGCCGATACGACGGCCATCGCGGGGGATTTTGTGAGGTACCGGCTCGGGGTCGAAGACGCGGAGGGGAACGCGAGTCCGCTCCCCAACAACCAGGGGATATCGCTCCTCGGTCAGCCGGGGGATTTCTATTCGACGGCCGACCATGCGACGCCGATAACGATCGTCGTCATGGCGAGCGGCTCCGATCATGCGTTTCTCGATTACCGGAACACGGGCAAGGAGATGACGATCACCCGTGGTTCTCGCGTTCCTCGACGTGAACGGCGTCTTTCCAACCCTCGAGGCGACGTCGGCGCTGATCTACATCGATAACGCTCCCTTCAACGCGGGCACATCCGAAATATCGGTCAACAAGGCGTCGGCCATCGCAAACGGGATCGATTCGATCAGAGATCACCGTGCGGGCTCGCGACGTATTTTACAACGGCGTCGATGGAGCGACCGTTCTGATCGCGTCGACGGGTTCCGATAATGCTGCTCCATCAGCCGTCCGAGTGTTACGAGCGGAACGGGTTCCGCCATCGGGAGCATCCGTTCGACGAATGCGGAGGGAAAAACGCTCACGGCGAAGGTTGACGGCGTCGATATAACGGCGTTCATTGGCGTGACTTTCACCCCCGGGTCCTTCGATGCCGCGGCATCCGATGTAAGCGTGGACAAGACGACGGCGGTGGCGAACGGGGTGGACTCGATAACGGTGACGGCCCTCGTGAGGGACGCGCAGGGGAATCCGATAGCGGGGAGCTTCGTGACGATCGAGGCGACGGGTACCTCGAACACGATCACGCCGTCGTCGGGAGTGACGGGCGCGGACGGGCGTCTGGTCGGAAAGATGCGATCGACGAAGGCGGAGCTGAAGACGGTGAGCGCGAGGGTGGGCGCGACGCTCATCACGCAGACGAGGAACGTGACGTTCACGCCCGGGGCGTTCAGCGCGGCGGTCTCGACGGTGACGGTGGACAAGACGACGGCGGTGGCGAACGGGGTGGACTCCATAGCGGTGACCGCTCTCGTGACGGACGCGCAGGGGAACCCGATAGCGGGGAGTCCGGTGACGATCGAGTCGACAGGGACAATGAACAGGATCACGCCGTCATCGGGAGTGACGGGGGCGGATGGGTGCCTGATCGGGAAGATGCGATCGACGAAGGCGGAGCTGAAGACGATCAGCGCGAGGGTGGGCGCGACGCCGATCACGCAGACGAGGAACGTGACGTTCACGCCCGGGGCGTTCAGCGCCGCGGCCTCGGACGTGCAGGTCGACAAGACGACGGCGGTGGCTGACGGGACCGATTCGATCACGGTGACGGCTCTCGTGACGGATGTCTACGGCAACCCGATAAGCGGAAGCGCGGTGACGATCGAAGCGACAGGGACGATGAACACGATCGTTCCTCCGTCGGGACTGTCAGGCTCGGATGGCCGCATGATCGCGAAGGTCAAGTCGACGAAGGCGGAGCTGAAGACGGTGAGCGCGAGGGTGGGCGCGACGCTCATCACGCAGACGAGGGACGTGACGTTCACGCCCGGGGCGTTCAGCGCGGCGGTCTCGACGGTGACGGTGGACAAGACGACGGTGGTGGCGGACGGGGTGGACGGTGTGACGGTGACGGCGACGGTGAAGGACGCGCAGGGCAATCCGATAAGCGGGAGCTCGGTGACGATAGAGTCGACGGGGACGTTGAACACGATCACGCAGCCTGTGGGGCTGACGGGAGTGGACGGTGTGGCCGTCGGGACCGTGAAATCGACGAAGGCGGAGCTGAAGACGATGAGCGCGAGGGTGGGCGCGACGCTCGTTACGCAGACGAGGAACGTGACGTTCACGGCCGGGGCGTTCAGTGCGGCGGTTTCGACGGTGACGGTGGACAAGACGACGGCGGTGGCGGACGGGGTGGACGCGGTGACGGTGACGGTGACGGTGACGGACGCGCAGGGCAATCCGATAAGCGGGAGCTCGGTGACGATAGAATCGACGGGGACGTCGAACGCGATTACGCAGCCGGTCGGGCTCGACGGGAGCCGACGGAGTGGCCGTGGGGACCGTGAAGATCGACGAAGGCGGAGCTGAAGACGGTGAGTGCGAGGGTGGGCGCGACGCTCGTTACGCAGACGAGGGACGTGACGTTCACGGCCGGAGCGTTCAGCGCCGCGGTCTCGACGGTGACGGTGGACAAGACGACGGCGGTGGCGGACGGGGTGGATGCGGTGACGGTGACGGTGACGGTGACGGACGCGCAGGGCAATCCGATAGCGGGAGCTCGGTGACGATAGAGTCGACGGGGACGTCGAACAGCATCACGCAGCCTGTGGGGCTGACGGGCTTGGACGGTGTGGCCGCCGGGACCGTGAAATCGACGAAGGCGGAGCTGAAGACGCTGAGCGCGAGGGTGGGCGCGACGCTCGTTACGCAGACGAGGAACGTGACGTTCACGCCCGGGGCGTTCAGCGCGGCGGTTTCGACGGTGACGGTGGACAAGACGACGGCGGTGGCGAACGGGGTGGACGGTGTGACGGTGACGGTGACGGTGACGGACGCGCAGGGCAATCCGATAGCGGGAGCTCGGTGACGATAGAGTCGACGGGGACGTCGAACGCGATTACGCAGCCGGTCGGGCTCGACGGGAGCCGACGGAGTGGCCGTGGGGACCGTGAAGTCGACGAAGGCGGAGCTGAAGACGATGAGCGCGAGGGTGGGCGCGACGCTCGATTACGCAGACGAGGAACGTGACTTTCGCGGCCGGAGCGTTCAGCGCGGCGGTCTCGACGGTGACGGTGGACAAGACGACGGTGGTGGCGGACGGGGTGGATGCGGTGACGGTGACGGTGACGGTGACGGACGCGCAGGGCAATCCGATAAGCGGGAGCTCGGTGACGATAGAATCGACGGGGACGTCGAACGCGATTACGCAGCCGGTGGGGCTGACGGGCTTGGACGGTGTGGCCGTCGGGACCGTGAAATCGACGAAGGCGGAGCTGAAGACGCTGAGCGCGAGGGTGGGCGCGACGCTCGTTACGCAGACGAGGAACGTGACGTTCACGCCCGGGGCGTTCAGCGCCGGGGCTTCGGACGTGTAGGTCGACAAGACGACGGCAGTGGCGGACGGGATCGACGCGATTACCGTGACGGTCTACGCGCGCGATGCGCAGGGGAACGGTATCGCGGGGAAGACCGTGACTATCGCGGCGACGGGCAGCGGGAACATCTTCGGCCAGCCCGTCGGAGCGACCGATGCGAACGGCCGCGCGATCGGAAGTCGTGAAATCGACCGTCGCCGAGGGGAAAACGATCAGCGCGAAGGCGGACGGGGCGGACATTACGAAAACCGTTCCGGTCACCTTCGGCGCGGGGACGCTTCATCATTTCAACGTGACGCACGCCGGCACGGCGACGGCGGGCCAGTCGTCCTCGGTGACGATCGACGCGCGCGACGCCCAGAACAACAGGATTATCGATTTCAACGGCATTGCGAAGGTATATACGAACTCGACGATACCGGGCGATTTCATCGCGTGGGGTCTCGGAAACGCGGCGGGTTCGATCCTCTCCGAGGTCGGAGATACGGTCAGGTATCAGTTCGTCCCGGCGGACGGAGGCGACGCCGAGCTGCGGCATCACGGACAACAAGGTTGAATCGATCACGATCTACGCTTCGAGCGGCGCCGTGACGTCCTCGTCGGCGACGCCCCTCGTCGTGGGGCACGCAGCTCCCGATCGCATGATCCTCGTGAGCGGAAACGATCAGCGCGCCGTCGTCAATCAGGAAGTGGCCGCGTCCCTCGTGGTCCGGGTCGAGGATGCGTTCGGAAATCCGGTTCCCGGCGTGACGGTGAGCTGGTCGATCACGAGCGGAGGAGGCTATTTCGACGCGAGCCGCACTCTCGGGGGGCAGCAGATGACTTCGGTCACGGGAAGCGGCGGGACGACGGCTGGGGAGCTCTGGCGGCTCGGGACCGTGAGCGGGCTCAATTCCGACTCCATCGCCGCATCGATGCCGTCTGGCTCGACGCGCACGGTGTCATTCATTGCGACGACCGATCACGCGGCGATCAGCTCCATTGTGCTGACCCCGACGAGCAAATCGGTCACCGTCAACTCTCCGACGATCGTGATCGCGACGATGCGGGACGTCTTCGGCAATCTCATACCTGACGAATATGTAACGATTTTCATTAATGACACGCCCGACGGGACGTTAACGGCTGCCGCGGGGAGTCCCACGGATCCGCAGGGTTTATACGCGCGCAGGGGCAAGAGCGACAGTACGGGGACCGTTTCGGTGACGTACAACGCGCCGGCGTCGGCCGGCATCTCGGATATCGTCGACGCCACCAGCAACACGATCCCTGCGGGGAATGTCGCCGATGTCACCTATACGACCATCGCGAGCGGGGCCACGGACCTCGCGGCGACGATCCTCGCAGGACAGACATCTCAGGCGGGAGTCACGTTCTCGTTCAGGATCGAAGCGGTCGACGGAAACGGAAACCGCGACCTCACGAACGCGAGCCGGATCGTTCTCGATCCGCCCGCCCTGGGAGGGTTCACGTTCAGCCTCACGAATTTCGGCGCCCCGATCACGGAGGCCGATCTCGCGAGCGGCGCCGTCACCCTCTACGGGAGAGGGTCGAAGCAGGGGAGCTGGCCGATCGAGGTGCGGGACATGGCGGCCGCGCTCTCGCCGGATCAGTTCAGCATAACGATCGTTCCGAACGACACGGTGAGCTCGTACGTCGTCGTCGCGCCGGCCAACGCGTCCGCGGGCGCCGATTTCTCCGTCTCGGCCGAGGCGAGGGATCGCTTCGACAACAGGGTCACCACCGCGGGATATACGATCAATTTCAGGGCCGTTCAGGCCGCGGACAGCTCGCTCGGCCGCGTCGGGCGCGCTCTCGGTGTCGAACGGGAGCCTCGTCAATGGACTTGTTCACGGGGAATAGCTTCCGGTACACCGTCGCGGAGCCGATTCGCATCGAAGTGACGAGCGCCGCCAATGCGATCAAGGGCTACAGCGGCGTCGTGACCGTCGATAACGCGCCCGCCTACCAGCTCGTGAAGCTCGGCGGAGACAGCACCGGCGTCCAGGTCGGCGATTCGCTGAGACTCCGCGCGCGGGTTCTCGATATCTACGGGAACGCGGTAAACGCTCAAACGGTATTCTTCACCGTGCAGCAGGGAAACGGCATTCTCGAAGCGTCGCAGGCCGTCACCGACGCGACCGGCGCCGTAGCGCTCTGGTTCAGGACAGACACGGTACGGGGCACAAACCAGGTGCGTGCGTCGATTCTCGACGCGAATCCGGAAGGGCTCGAGACCCAGAGCTTCACCGTGACGACCGTGCCGAAGAGCACGATCGCCCGAGTATCGCTCGCGCTTCCCGGGACCTCATTTCAGGCGGGAGAGTCGTTCACGGGGAACGTCGCGGCATACGATGAATACGGCAACCTGATCGATACCGATTCGAGCTCGCAGTTGCGATGCGTCGCGCGTTATCCCACGATGAGCTTCGTTCCTCCCGTCATGACCCTGAGCGCGGGCATCTCGTCGTTCTCCGCCTCCGATCCGGCGGTCGGCGTCAATCGGATACGGGTGCTGTCGCTCGCCGGCGACAGCCTTTCGGACTGGAGTGGCCCCATCACGATTCGTCCCGCGCCGGCATACCGGATCGTCGAGGTGCGGGGGGACACGCTCGGCGTCCCCGTCGGTTCGAAGGTCGGCCTCAAGGCGCGCGTGAGCGACGCGTACGGGAACGCGGTGCCGTCCGAGATCGTCCGCTTCGTCATCACGAGCAACCTCGGCGGAAGCCCGAGCCTCTGGGACGCTACGGGAGCTCCGGGAGACGGGCTCGTTCTGACCGACGCGACGGGCGCCGCCGTTTGCAGTCTCACGACCGATACGCATTCAGGGGTCAATTCGGTTTCCGCCTCGATTCTGGACGCGAATCCGCCGGCGCTCGAGCGGGTGCTGTTCACCGTCGGAACGGCTGCCGGCACGATCGAGCGATTCGACGTTCTGCCCGACGGCTACTCGAAGACGGCGGGGCAGAGCTTTGCGCTTCAGCTCATCGCCTACGATCTGAACGGCAACGAAGCGACGCAGGATGACACGAGCCGCGTGAATCTCTCGAGCAACGGCTCGGCCGTTTTCTCGGTGAATCCCGTGACCTTGACGAACGGTCGCGCGACGGTGACCGTGTACGATAACAAGGCGGAGAAGCTCGTCCTGCGGGCCCAGACGCTCGCCGGAGGGGCGCTCAGCTCGAGTGACACGATCACGGTGAGACCGGCGGTTCCGAGCGGCGCCATCACGTTTTTCTCGATCGTTCCCGGTACGATAACGGCGAACGGATCGAGCGTTTCCACCATAACGACGAATCCGATCCGTGACGCGTACGGCAATATCGTCGTGCCGGGCAGCCTCGTGCGGGTGACGCCGAGTCTCGGATCCGTGGGCAGCGAGGACAAGGATCCCTCGACGCCCCTTACCGTCGAACGGCAGACCGAGTCGAGCGGGGCCGTGTCCGTTTTCATCAGATCGGGCACGACGCCCGGGCTCTCCGCGGTGCAGTTCCAGAGCCTGACGGGAGGCGCCAGCGGCACGGCCAACGTCGCGTTCGCGCCTCCTCCGGTTTGCACGTATGCGGGATATCTCACGCCCCGCTACCTTACCCCGACGCAGCCGGCGAGCTTCAGGTGCTCGGTCGCGAACGGCAGTTCGACGGGGCTGAACCTGACGACGCAAACATCAATATCCTTCGCGGACAGCGCTTCGAATACATACGAAGCGCACCTGGCCGCGGCGGTCCTTCTGGGAGGATCGGCGACGGACACGCTCGATTTCGAGTCGACGGTCGTTCCGGCGAACATGCTTGGCGGAACGTACACGCCGCGCGTCAGGCTCGTCGGAAACGACGTGTACGGGGCGCAGTACCAGGTGGAATTCAACGCCGGTTCGAACAGCGTCTCCGTCTCCGATATCGAGATCATGCGGATCACGACCCCGTCGATCGTGAGCAGAGGCGACACGTTCGAGGTCGACGTGCGGATCAAGAACGGCGGCGGTTCGGTCGTCTCCGTGAACGATATCGTGCCGCACTACGGTCACGGCTATTTCGGCGTGACCGGGGCGTGGAATCCGGCCCTTCCCGATAATCTTCCGGCCGGCGCGGAGCGGGATTACCGGCGGAGCATGTACGTGCTCGCGAACTCGCCTCTCGGCGCCGACACGATCGACGCCTCCGTCACCGCTTCCGTGGACGGCTCGCAGGCCCAGGACGCGTCCGCGTATCCGAACACCGCTCCGATCTTCGTGCAGTCGGCTGCTTCGATCGCGTACGTGCCCGCTTCGCTGAGCCCCGGGGTCGTTTCGAGGGGGCAGAGCCACGGATTCGCCCTCTCGCTCAGGAACGACGGCCAGGCGGCGGTCATCCTCAGCGGATCCGCCACGTGGTTCTCCTTCACCGACGGCGTCGATACGCTGCGGGTCGCCCTCGGCGCGGATGGCGCGCTTCCTGGAGGGGCGACGACGAAACTCGTCTTTCCATCCGCGGCTGTGCCTCTCGCCATGGATGCCGGGAACTGGCCGGTTTCGGTGAGGCTCAGGGGCACCGAGAACGGCGCTTCGTTCAGCCAAACCATCGTTCCGGGCGATCGCGTTCTCGTGGTCGAACCCGCGAATCTCGCTTACCGTCCCGGTTCCATCGCGCCGACGCCGGTGAGCAAGAGGAGCGCCGTCGCATTCGAGGTGGGAATCGACAACACGGGCGGGGCGACGGTCGTCTGCAATCCGGATTCGACCTGGATCACGTTCTCCTCGGGCGCCGTCGTCTATACGGCGAAGCTCGACGGCTCGCGCGGCACGGCCGTCGCGCCGGGCGCGAGAACGCTCTACTTCAATGCGGTGACCGTTCCGGACGCCATGCCGACGGGAAAGTACCGGCCGAACATGCGCGTAAAGGGCACCGAAAACGGTCTTTCCTTCTCGGCGAACCTCGCCTCGTCGGATTCGATCGCGGTTCAGAGCCCGTCACAGCTCGCGATCGCGAGCACGACGGTGTTCCCGTCCGACAGCGTCACGGCGGACCAGGCGACGAGAATGGTTCGCCTCGATCCGGGTCGACAACAACGGGGGCGCGACGGTCCGGCTCGATAGCCTCTCGGTCAGGCTCTACGCCGGTTCGCAGGAAGTCACGTCCCAATGCATTCTCACGCCGCTCAATTTCAATCCCCGCGTCGACGTGCTTGACGGCGGAGAGGGCACGAATATCGTCGTGCGATTCGACGACAACGCCGGCGGCCCGATGACGACCGGAACGATCGTCATCGAATCGACGATGAGGGGCAGGGATATGAACAGCGGCGCCGTTCTCGTCGCGACGACCGAGTTCGGAGGAAAGGGGAGCTATCTCGTTCAGACCCCGGCGAATGTCGCCGTCGTCGCGATCGTTTCTTCGGCGGACACCGTGACGGCGTCGCAGACGAAGGGACTGGACGATAGATGCCGTTCTGAGGAATACCGGACAATCGGCGGTCGCCTCAACCTCAACGAGTCGAATACCTTTCTCACCTTCTCGACCTCGGGCGATTTTCTCGTCGTGTAGCCCGTCGAACTCAAGGGCGGGGGAGCTCGTGCTCGAGGGAGGCTCGACCGACACGCTCCGCTACCTCGTCGACCGGACCGGTTCCGTCCCCGGTCTCTGTCGCATCGCAGGCGACGGTGCGCGCCACCGAGATCAACAGCGAGCAGAGCTCTCACGGTCTCGAGCGGCGCCTCGGGGGTTTATCGCGACGTGCTTGTCCAGATCGGAGGCCGTTCTCGAAATCTCGCGCTTCACACGCCTGCAGGATCCGGTGACGATCGCCCAGGAGCGCGACTGGACGATCGAGATGGAAGTGCGCAACACCGGGGAATCGGACGCAACGCTTCTTCTCGACCGGATCGACTCGACGTGGGTCGCGGTTCCCGAAGGATCCGGTTTCTCGATCGAGAATCCCGTCGAGCTCCTGGGAGGCGGAACCGCACGCTCCGCGGCGGATCGACGGCGTTCCTCCGGTTCGTCGTGCGCACGACGGGTTCGGTCGCCCCCGGCAGGCGCGTTCTTTCCGGGGCGCGTCCTCGCGTCGGAGATGAACAGCGGACGAACGCTCTCATGCGCGAACGATACGCCCCGTCGAGCACCGACAGCGTCACCTTCGAGCTTCGCCCCGACCCGCGCTACGTCGCCGGGAGCCTCACGCCGGCTCGGGTGAGCAGCGGAACGAGCGTCTCGTTCGAAGCGCGCATCACGAGCGACGCGTCGATCCGGTCGACGCTCATTCTCGAATCCGACAAGGTGACCCTCAGCTTCGGGGACGCCGACGGCGATACCTTCCGGACGCACTCTCTCGCCGGTCTCGGAGCAATGTTCTCGTGAAAGGGGGAGAAATCCGCCTTCTCTTCAGGGACATCCCCATCGATACAGCTCATCGCGCACCGGAAAGCACCCCGTCTCCCTGCATCTCGAGGGCGCCGAAAACGGAAACCCATTTATCGGCCGATTTCGCCATGCTGAGCGATTCGGTGAGCGTCGAGCAGGCTCCGCAGCTCAGCATCAATCGCATCGTCGTGCCGCAGTCGGTGACGCGGTCCCAGAGCGCGGCGTGGCCCGTGTTCATGATCCTCAGGAACAACGGCGAGGCCTCGGTCGTGATCGATTTCAGCTCCGCGAAGACCTTCATCAACTTCAATATCGTCGGGCTCGGCGACCGGACCTACGAGTATGGGATCGATTATCCCGATCGCTCGAAGGCTCCCGGACCGATACGCTCGCCGGTGGCGTCGTCGACAGCCTCGTCTTCGTGATCACGCCGCACGGGCTCGACGAGCGGGCTTGCGCTCGTCAACGGAAAGGTGACGGCGGTCGACGTCAACAGCGGGCTCACGATTTTCGACGACACTTTGACGGCGGTTTCAGCCACTGGCGATCGAGAATGCCGGGAGTGCCGGCAATCACCGGACGATCGCGAGCCGGAGCGCGGTGACGTCCGCGCAGACGACGCCCTGGCAGCTCACGCTCGCGGTGTGCAACAGCGGCGAGGCCGATCTCACGCTGGTCGATGGACAGCACGTATGTGTTCTACGAGGGCAGGCTCCCGCTGTCGCAGGTCGCTCCGTCGGAGTTCGCCGAGGGAGGATCGCGTTCTCGAGGGAGGAAGCTGCAAGCATCTCGTATTCACCGTATCGCCGACGCCGGATATTCCGGCGGGCGCGGATATCGCGCTCCATGCGCACGCGGGATTCGTCGAGAGCAACAGCTCCGAATACCGTGTCTTCGACACGAGACAGGCCGGTTCGGGCTCGGGCACGGTGCGGGTACAGGCGCCGGCGCAGATCAGAATCGCGAAGGTGGCGAATGAAGCCAGCCGATTGCCTTATGTTAATATCAATCAGCGGTTTCCGGTATCATTTGAAGTAATTAATGAAGGCGAGGCGCCGGCTGAAAGCATACGGGTGGCGCTCGAAAAGTCCGGCTCTTCCGCCATCGATGATACCCTGCTCGTCATGGGCGCGCTGGGCGGCGCGACGTCGGCATCCGATACCTTCAAGGTTACGGCGGGGACCGCGAGCGGGCTCGAGACGTTCAGGGCGCGGATCCGGGGCGCCATCGACGGCAACTCCCGCGAGAGCGATCTCGTGCAGGTTAATCCGGCTCTCGACGATACGACGCGCGCGATTATCCAGAGCCTCGCGGCGCTCGATATATCCTCGATCAGGCCTTCGCAGCGCGAGGTGAACGCCAGCCAGGCGGCCGACTGGACGGTGAGCGTCTCCTTCGCGAACCGCGGAGAGGCTCCTCTCGCGATCAAGGCGCCCGCGGCCGGCGATCTCGCGTTCTCGCTCGAAGGCACGCGTCGGTACGATTATTTCGTTATTCGCTCCCGACACGCTCGGTTCGGGATCGAGCGTCTTTTCCCTCGGCGGGGGAGCGTCGGATTCGCTGATCTATCGTATTTCTTCGACCGGCAGCGATACGGGCATGGTCGCGATAGACGCCGGCGTCGGATGGGCGGATATGAACGATCCGCTTCGCGATCCCGGTATGGCGCTCGGCTCGGGATCGGTGCATGTCAAGGCGCCGTCGGGGCTGCGGATCATCTCGGTGACGAGCGACGCTCCGAATAACGCGCTCTTCCCCAACACTTCGATCGTCGATATCGCTCAGGCATTCAACGTGACCGTCCGCGTCGAGAATACGGGAGGGGACGATCTCGACAGCGTCAACGTTCACCTCGTCTCGAACGGCGCCACGCAGACGACGATCGTCGGCGATTCGTTCGTCTCCGTCGCCTCGAAATCGGAAAAGGATTTTGTCTTTTCGATAGTCGCCGCTTCGACGCCCGGCAGCGAGATTCTGACCTCATCGATCGTCTACGCGGTTTCGGTGAACACCCGGGAACGGGTCTATCCCGCCCAGGCGGCGGAGTCGATAGAGAATCTCCGCATAGAGCTTCCCGCGCTTCTTTCGTGCGGCATCTCGGTCACGGCGCCCGCGGGCGCTCTCGACGACACGCTCTCGACCGGCCAGACCTTCGTCGTCACGGCGGCCGTCGCGAATGAAGGGCAGGCGCTCGTCGATGCGACGGGAGAGGTGACGCTCGTGCTTCCCGCCGTCCGTCCGTCTCGCGAACTCGGCGGATCTGCTCGTGAAGCCTCTCGGAGCCCTCAACGCCGTTTCCTGGACCCTCGTCGCGCCCGCGACGCCCTCGCAGGATACCGTCAGGGCGCGCATCAGCGGAATCCCGGAGGATGTCAACACGGCTGCGCCGGCGGCTGTCCGCCTGATCGAGTCCGGCGTTGCGCTCCGGACGGAGGAAGCGGCTCGCATGAGCGGTTGCGCGGTCACGATCACGGCCCCGCCGGGAGCCGTCGACGGGACGCTTTCGACCGAACAGGATTTCCTGGCGCATGCGGCGCTGATCCCCTCGGCGAACGCCGATTCGGTATGGGTCGAGCTCACGGCGCCGGTCGGATTCTTCGTTATCGGCGACAGGACGCGATTCATCGGCGCGGGGACGGGAACGCAGAAAACGGTCGATTGGATCATGAAGGCTCCGGTCGGCCGCGTCGACGCCGATACGCTCGTCGTTCGCGCGGGCGGCAAGGATATCAATTCCGGCGTCGCCATAGGGACATGCCGCGTCGTCTTCCCCGTTCACGTGCAGGTCAAGCCGGCGCTCGCCCTGAGCGCTCGAATCTCGGGACCGGGCGAGGCGCTCGACGGATCCGTTTCGGTCAGTCTGCCGTTCACGATCGAGGCGACGGCGGCGAAATCGGGAGAAGCGGCTATCGATACGACGGGCGCGCGGATCGAGCTCGTGCTGCCCTCGGGACAGGGGTACGTTCTCGACGGCGCCCAGGAAACGTATCGCAAACCGTTCTACCCGGGGCAGAGCGTGGTGTGGAATGTCAAAGCGCCCGACGCGCCGACGTCCCCGGGGAATATAGAAGTACGGCTGATCGAGCCGTACGCGACCGACGTCAATACGAACCTCCCGTGCGAGATCCTGACCGGGGCGGCGTTCGTTCCCGTTCAGACGCAAGCGGGCGCCGTCCTGATGTCGAACATATCGCTCGCGGATTCGATACCGCCGTTCGTCGTTCCTCAGGGCGCGCGCGACGTTCCCGTGATGCGGATCGTTCTGAAGAACGCCTCGGGTTTCAGTATCGGTCTCGACACGCTCTACGTGGCGATCGAGGACGGCCGGGGGAATCTCGTCGCGGATCCGGCCCGGTCGGTCGATTCGCTGTCCTGTTCGGCGAACGGATCGACGTTCACGGCCGCGGTCGCGGGCCTCAATCCCGTTCCGATCGTCGTCGGACACCGGTTCACCCTGCCGGCCGCCGCCGCAGACACGCTGCTTCTCGCCGTCGATATCGGCTCGAGGGCGCTCGCCGGGGAGATCAGATTCGAGATCGAGCGGAGCGCGGGCGTCGTCGTTTCCATCAGCGAATCGGGCTCGCGAATCGGGGTCTCTCTCGAGCTCGACGGCGGCGACATCGCGGGGCATTTCCGGAGCGGTCCGCTCTCGATCATGAGCTCGCGGTTCGACGAGTATGTTCACAACTATCCGAACCCGTTCAGGGCGGGGACGGAGCCGACGAGGATATGCTATTTCCTGAAGAAGAATTCATCGGTCACGATCAAGATCTACGACCTCGGCGGGCGGCTCGTGTGGACCGAGAGCATCGGTTCGGGAGACGCGGGAGGCACGGGCGCGCCGGAAGGTACATGGCACGAGATTCCGTGGGACGGCCGCAACGACCGGGGAGAGCTCGTGAGGAACGGCGTGTATATGTGCAAGGTCGAAGCGGGCTCGCAATCGGCGCTTTTCAAGATCGCCGTCGCAAAGTGAGAGCATGGGTCTTATGAAGAAGCTCATCGTCGCGGTTTCGATCGTCTGCGCCTTTTCCGTCGCGGCGGGTTACGCCGCCGCGCAGGACGGATCGGGGGGCACGCGTTCCATTTTCAGCATCGGCGCGGGATCCCGGGCGATCGCCCTCGGAGGCGCTTTTTCCGCGATCGGCGACGACGCCTCCGTGCTCTATTACAATCCCGCGGCGCTGCGGCTCTGCCGCTACCCCGGCGCGGTGCTCAATCATATACAGCTCTTTTCGGGCTTCAGCGACGCGACGTATGAGTTTCTGGGGCTCGTCTATCCGACGATCTCGGCGGGCTCGATCGGGCTCGGGATCATGACGGTCGGAACGGGCGGCATCAGGGGATACGACGAGTTCAGCAGGGAAACGGGGGAGCTCAGCTACCGGGAGAGCCAGGTAATGCTCGGCTACGCGTTCGATCTCCCGTGGCGTTATATCGGCGACGTGACGGCCGGCGCCTCGGTCAAGGTGCTCAACCAGAGGGTCGGCGAATTTTCGGCCGCCGGAACGGGGCTCGATATCGGATTCGTGTATCGGCCGAAGTACGTGCGGAGAATCGCCATCGGGTGCAATCTCCAGGATATCGTCGGCGCGGAAACGAAGCTCGTCACGTTGAGCGACAAGGTCGACCGGACGATCATGGTGGGCGCGGGATACACGTATCCGTTCAAGAACGGATCGTCGCTCGCGCTCGCGCTCCAGATGAACGCTCCGCAGCGCGACAAAAGGAACTCCGCTTCGGCGCGGAATACATGTTCAAGAATTACGTCAGCGTCCGCGTCGGATACGATTCCGAGATGATCACGGCGGGCCTCGGCGTCGGGTGGCGCGGCTTCTCGTTCGACTACGGCCACTTCAGTCGCGGCGACGCGGGGAGCTCGCATCCCCTGACGCTGTCGTCCCGCATCGGCGCTTCGATCGACGAGAAGATCGCTGTTCGCGAGCAGCGCCGTCTCGTCGAAGAGGAGAGGCGCATCCAGCAGATCCTCTCGAAGCGGATTTCCGGCCACGTGGGCGAGGCGGATCGCTACCGGAAAGAGGGCGCGCTCGGCAAGGCCCTGGACGAGCTCAAGATCGCCCTCGAGTACGATCCCACGAACGCAGCTGTCTCGGATACGCTCGCCGTCGTGGAGCGCGCCATTCTCGCGGCAGAGGCGGCGCGTACGCAGGATGCCGAAAAGGCCGCCCTCATCGGCCAGCATTTCAAGCTCGGCCTCGATTATTACAGCGCCGACGATTACGTTTTGTCCCGCGCGGAGTGGCGCAACGTCCTCGACCTCGATCCGTCGAACGCGAGCGCGCGCGAGTACCTCGAGAAGACGGAGGAGAAGCTCGGAAGCCTCGTCGAGCAGCACCGCGTCCAGGCGATCGAGTTCGAGCGGCGGGGGCAGCTTGCGGCCGCCCTCGGCGAATGGAACGTCGTGCGGACGCTCGATGCCCGAATCGGCCGAAGCGAAGCAGGCGGCGGACCGGATCAACCTGCGTCTCGACGAGATGAGCAGGGATTATACGCAAACGAGCAAGCGGCTCAAGGTCGTGGAGCTCTTCGACGGGGCCGTGAAGGCGTTCGGGGACGGAAAATATGCGGACGCGTCCGCCGAGCTTCGCGAGCTCCTCAGGCTCGAGCCGACCCACGAGGAGGGCCGGAAGCTCCTGCTCCGCGCCCAGCGCCGCATGACGCCGCTTACCGACAAGGAGAAGGCGCAGGTTCGCGCGCTGTACATCGAGGGGATGAAGTTCTTTACCCAGAGCAAGTACACGAGCGCCATCGAGCAGTGGAAGAAGATTCTCGACATCGATCCCGATAACGAAAGCGTCTCGAAGAATATCGAGGAAGCCCGGAAGCGGCTTCAAAATGCAGGCGCCCCGGAGGGAAAACGGTGAAGAAGAAGGATTTTCTCACCGATCGTGAGACGTTTCATCTCGAGGTACCCGCCGACGAGAACAACCTGAGCGAGGTCAGGGACTTCATCGCCGATATCTGCGATCGCGCGGGTTTCTCGAAGAGCGAGACGGCCAATACGAAACTCGCCGTGGACGAAGCCTGCACGAACATCATCAAGCACGCATACCGGGATAAAGTGGGGGACGTCAGGATCGACGTCCAGGCCGAGCCGGGGAAGGTCGAGATCAACATCTTCGACCGGGGGGAGCCGTTCGACTGGTCGAAAGTGAAGGAGCCCGATCTCGATCTCTACGTCGAGATCGGGAAAAAGGGCGGACTCGGCATCTACCTCATGAACCGGCTCATGGACACCCTCAGCTATTCGGCCGCGCCGGGGGGCAACCGGCTCTACATGGCGAAGAGCTCGACCACGGCGATCGCCCAGAGGCCGCTCTTCGCGTCGCTCATGAGGCCCCGATGGACTTCGACGCTCCGCTTCAAATTCGCCCTGCGCGCGACGCTCGGTCTCTTCGGGCTCATCGTGTTTCTCTGGTCGATTCTGTTCTACCGGCAGACCCAGGAGGTGCGCGGGAGGCATGCGCAGGCGTGGCTCCAGCGAAAGGCCGTCGCCGAGAATATCGCCACGGCGAGCGAAAACGCTCTCGGCGAAGATCAGTTTTCGGTTGAGCGCCTGCGCCTGAGCGATACCTTCACCAAGCAGCTCAGGAAGTATCCCGAGACGAAATATATCAGGCTCGTCGACGGGGATGGGATTATCGTCGCCTCGAGCGACGTCGACGAACTCCTCTCGGCGTACGACATTCCGGCCGAAGCGGGAACGCTTGCGTCGGGCGGCGCGTCGCGCACCGTTCAGCTGCCGGGAGTCGGCGCGGTCAGGGAGTTCCATCAGCCCATATACCGGGCGGGGACGGAGCGGGCCAACACCGAACCGATCGGCAGGATCGTCATGGGCGTCTCGATAGGCATGGTCGTCGAGGACCTGGTCGATCCGAGGCCGATGATGACGCTGCTCCTTATCGGCGTATTCGCCGCGGGCGTCGCTCTCCTGTACCTGCTCATCGCCGTTTTCGTGCGGCCCATCCAGGCGCTCACCGACGGCGTGCGGGCGATCGGCGAGGGATCGCTCAACGACGAGCTCAAGATCGACGGTCCCAAGGAAATCGGCGAGATCGCGCGGGCGTTCAACGAAATCACCTCGAAGTTCCGCGCTGCGCAGAAAAACGTCGTCGAGCAGGAACGCCTCCAGAAGGAGATGCAGGTCGCCCAGGAGATCCAGCATACCCTCCTGCCGAAGCGCGTTCCCGAGATCGGCGGCTACGATATCGCGAGCTACTACAAGGCCGCGAAAGAGGTCGGGGGAGATTACTACGACTTCGTGAAGGTCGACGACGACACGCTCGGGGTCGTCGTGGCGGACGTTTCGGGCAAGGGCGTGCCGGGATCGCTCGTCATGACGATGATACGGACCGCCCTCAGGATGGAAGCGCGCGGCAATTACTCCGCCGCCGAGGTCATGTCCCGGATGAACGACTTCGTGACGGATGACATGAAGAAGGGAATGTTCGTCACGATCTTCTATTCGATCCTCGATTCGAAGAACCGGATCATCAGCTACGCGAGCGCGGGGCACAATCCCATGATTCTCTACCGCGCCGAAACGGACGAAACGTATTTCCTCAATCCCCGCGGATTTCCCGTCGGCATCAGTCTCCCCGACGATACGCTGTTTCGCCGTTCGATCGACGTCGAGAAGATCAAGCTCAAGAAAGACGATATGCTCGTCATCTACACCGACGGCGTGACGGAAGCGATGAACGTCAACCGCGATCAGTACGGCGAAGAGCGCCTCATTCAGCTCATCAAGGCGAGCGGGAGGCTCTCGCCGCAGGAGTTTATCGATCGTTTGAGCGAGGCGATCAAGGAGTTCACCGGGGATATGCCGCAGAACGACGACATCACCGTCGTCGCGATCAAGGAAAAGCTCATGGCGGACGAGGTGCTCTACGGCATCCGCAAGAAGCTCCTCGATCTCGTCGAGATCCAGGGAATCCCCGTCGCCGAGGCGTGCCGGATGATGAAGGTGTCGCCGTCGACCTATTATCGATACAAGAAACGCGTCGTCGAGATGGGCGACCGGGGGCTTCAGGACAAGACGCTTCGAATAGAGGACGACATCAAACGGGTGAGTCTCGAGCAGCGCAAGGGCATACTCGAGATCATCAGGAAGAATCCGAAGTACGGCGCGAAGAAGATCGCGGATATGTTCAACGAAGGGAAAGAGGAAAAGGAGTGTCTTACCCAGGCGATCGTTTACGACGAGCTGAAACGCATCCGTCTCAACACGTACGATCTGAGGCTCGAGTATCTGCGCCGCAACAAGATCATCACCGACGAGCAGTTCAAGGCGCTGCTGGCCGCGCACGTGCGCGCGGAACCCGATGCCTTCAAGCTCGCGGCCGGAGACGGGATCGCCTCGATTCCCGAAGAACCGGATGCCGCGGATGCGCTCGCTCCGCGCCCGGCTCGCGCGGCTCGCCCGGCGAAGCCCGTGCCCACGAAGGCTCGCGACCGGAGCGTCGCGCGCGAACCGGAATACGGGAAGGGCGAAGGGCGGGCCGTCGAAGTCGTGTCGGAGGAGCTCGAGGGAGGGATCGTCGTTCTTCGGGTCAAGGGGCATCTCGATTCCTCTTCGGCGGGAGAGCTCGAGGGAATCCTCGAAAGCGTCTACGAATATGGCTATCGAAAGATCATCGTCGATCTCGAGGACGTGACCTATATTTCGAGCGGCGGTTGGGGAATATTCACGGGCAGGGTGAAATTGCTCAGGGAGGGAGAAGGGGACGTCGTCCTCTCCGGCATGTCGAGCGAAGTGTATGATATCTACGAGCTCCTCGGTTTTCAGGAGATCATCATGCAGTTCCCGGACGTCGACGCGGCCGTCGCATACGTAGCCTTGCCGCTCGTCGAACGCCAGAAGCGGCTCGAAGAGGTGTCGCGGCGCCGCGCGGCGCTCAGGCCTCTCGAGGTCAGGCAGACTTCCGAATCGCCCGGCGCTCCCGAGATTCTCGACGTTCCGGGCGACGAGACTGCCTGGACGGCGCTCAAGATCGAGGCGGGAACCGTCGGCGACCGCGGCGAGATCACGATCCTCTACCTCGACGGCGTCATCGATACGGTGAGCTGCGTCAAGCTCCGCTCGGTCCTGGACAGCTTCGTCGACCGGGGCATCGTGAAGCTCGTCGTCGATATGTCGCGGGTGGAATATGTGAGCTCGAGCGGATGGGGCGTCTTCGCGTCGCGGATAAAGGATATCCGCGCGCGCGAAGGAGACTTCAAGATATTCGGCATGGATGAAGAGGTTCACAGCATTTTCCACATGCTCGGCTTCGACACCATCATGCGCTCGTTCGGCGTTCTCGGCGAGGCCATCGAGAATTTCAAGGTTCCCTCGCCGGCGGGGGAAGGATACGAGGATGCGGTCGAAATGGAGGAGGCCGGGGAGCCCGTTCAGCCGATTCCCGAAGGATCGACCGGCGCGAAACCGGCGGAACCGGGACTCGCGATCGGCGTCGCGAGGGCCATGGACGGCCCGAAGGGGATCATCGCGCTTTCGATCGCCGGAGCCGTCGACTCCTCGACGTCCGACGAGCTCGAAAGCAGGCTCGAGCAGTGTCTCGCGGAGAATCCCGCGCACCTTGTGCTCGATCTTTCCGATATGGTATATATAAGCAGCAGCGGGTGGGGCATCGTCGTCAAATACATGCAGAAGCTGGGAGCTTCGGGAGGCGCGCTCGCCCTCGCGGGGATGAACTCGACGATTCTCAAGATATTCAGGGACCTCGGTTTCGAGCCCCTTATTCCGCACTTCGGGACGCTCGATCGCGCGCTCGAGGAGCTCAGGCTTCCGAAGAAACTCGGAGAAGTCGCGCGAAAGGAAAAGATCGCGCCGGCAGGGGTGGAGGGCCGCATGAAAAAGGATGCCCCCGTCTCCGACGCGCCGGCGGGACGGCCCGATGCGGGGCAGGATCTCGCTTCCGCGCTCCTCGGCAAGGCGGACATCATTCCTCTCGAGCCGCTCAAGACGGTGAAGGAAGAGGAGAAAGTCATTTTTATCGATTTCAAGCAGCGCACGGATGTGCGCGAGGACAAGGATCATCGCATCAAGAAGCTGGGGTGGGAGGAGTACGGGAAGAAGCTCTCGGAATCGGAAAAGAACCCGAAACACCGGAAGAAATAGCCTATGAAACGATACGCGATCATGACGATGAAAGGAGGGACGGGGAAGACCACGACCGCGGTCAGCCTCGCCCACGGCCTCTCGCTGTCCGGCCGCCGAGTTCTTCTCATCGATTGCGATCCGCAGAGGAGCGTCGCGGTGACCTTCGGTGTCGAGAGCCCGAAGGGGCTCGCCGATCTTCTGACGTCGGGCGACGTCGATATCCTCCAGGTTCGCGACAATCTCTTCTTCATCGACTCGGGAGGGCGCAAGCTCGCCGAGGTCGAGCTCAAGCTCGGAGCGAGGGAACACCGCGAGCGGAGGCTGACGGATTCGCTCAAACACCTCAAGGGATGCGATTACGTGATATGCGACTGCTCTCCGTCGCTCAATCTGATCAATATCAACGCGCTGGCCTATTGCGACGAGGTCATCATTCCGGTCTCCATGGATTACCTCTCGCAGGCGGGCGCCGAACAAACGGCGGGGATCATCGAGGAAATCCAGACGCTCAACAGCCGGAAGCCCGTTTCGTTCCGGCTGCTTCCCACGTTTTACGATTCCCGGGTCCGGCTGTCGCACCAGGTGCTCGACGATCTCCGCGAGCGCTTCGGAGAGCGGATATTCACGACGATCATACGGATGAACGCGGCGATCCGCGAGGCTCCCGGGCAGAACAAGACGGTCTTCGAGCACGCGCCGCTTTCGCGGGGCGCGTTCGATTATTATCACCTCACCGAGGAGATCCTCGGGCAGGAACGTTCGCAACCGGATATCGCGGAGGCGGCGCCGGGTCTCTGACGTCCGATCCCGCCGGCGCGCGGGACGGCGTCCTGCGCGAAGGAAGGCACAGTGACCAGTTTCGAATTGAGGGAAGAGATCGATCACGGAGGGAAGAAGTACTTCCTCCAGACGAGTCTCCTGCAGAAAAAGGGCGTCATTCAGAGCTCGTTTTTCAAGGACGGCGTTCTCTTCGATACGGTTCAGACGGCGGTCGACGGCAAGGGGGCGCCCGACGACGTGCGCCGCGAAACAAAGGAAGCGCATCTCGAGAACAAGCGGAAGTTCATGCTCATTCTCGGCGTCGGAGAACGCATCCGTTCCTCGGAGGATCCGAAGCCGCATCTCAGAATCGCCCAAGCGCTCTTCAAGCGGCATCTCTATGGCGAAGCGATCCAGGAGGCGCAGAAATCGGTCAAGAAAGGGAACAAGGATTCCCTCTCCAGCATGCTTATCGGGGAGTCGTACTACGAGATGGGAGATTTCGAGAAGGCGTTCGAAGCGACACGGGCCGGCATCGACAGAACGCCGGATTACCCCGACATGCACAACCTTCTCGGCAAGATCCATCTCAAGCAGCAGAAATGCAGGCCGGCGATCGAGTGCTTCAAGCGGGCCATCGAGCTCAACCTCTACTACGGCGAGCCGCACCTCAACCTCGCGCGCGCGTATCTCCTCAATACCATCGTGAAAGAGGATTACGATCTCTCTCGCGACCTCGACGCGACATTTCTGGGCAGCCTCGAGCGGGCCGAGCAGCTCGATCCGTATCTCATGCACGATCGCATCGAGGAGGCGCGGGGTCTTTTCAGGGGGAAGGATTACGACGGCGCATACGGGATTCTCGAGTCCGCGAAGCAGCCGTCTATCCGCGGCGGCATCGACGACATCATTCTCGATCTCTACATGATGCTGCTCTACGACGGGGAGGAGTTCCGGGAGGAGGAGATCGAGAAATATCTCGACCGGGTGCGGGAGATTGTCGATCAGAACCCTACCTTCGCGGACGGTTACAACAGCCTTGGCATTCTTTATACTGCAAAATGCAAGATATATATGGACATGGCGAGCAAGGCCTTTCGCAAGGCTCTCGAGATAAATGCGAACTATCAGAAGGCCCAGAAGAACCTGCGATTGTCCGAGAACGACCGGCAAGGTATATTTATCCTTCTTAAGGCATTATTGGACTGAAGTTTGCTAGTATAGGGGCGGGCACAGGAGAGGACCGGCAGATTTATGGACAAGCTCGTTATTGATGAAGAGTTCGTGGATAACGTCGTCGTTCTGAAATTGCGCGGGATCGTCGACTCGGGCACGGCGCAGTTCCTTGAGGACAAGTTCAACGATCTCGTCTCATCGAACAGCGTGCGGATCGTCGCCGATCTCGGCGGCGTGGAATACATCAGCTCCGCGGGGTGGGGCATCTTCGTCGGGGAGATCAAGGGAATCAGGCAGCGGAACGGGGACATCAAGCTTGCGTCGATGCACGCCGACGTGCGGGAAGTATTCGATTTGCTTGAGTTCAATACGCTCCTGAAGCCGTATAACACGAAGGAAGAAGCGCTCGCCGCCTTCGCGCTGCATCAGAATTCAAGGATTCAGGATTCGTGAAAGGGCTTTAGAAACGAGGTTGGCATGGAAGGGATCAACGTATCATTTTCGAGACCTGAAGAGAATGCGGATGTATCGGTGCTGTCCGTTCAGGGGTACGTGGATACTACCACATCGGCCGAGCTCGAGGAGAGCCTGAAGAGACTTCTCAAGAAGGGCCGTTACAATATCGTCATAGACCTCGGCGGCGTGAACTACATCAGTTCGGCGGGCTGGGGCATATTCATCAGCGAGATCAAATCGATTCGCGAGAACGGCGGCGATCTCAGGCTCGCGGCGATGATCGGGGACGTCTACGAGGTTTTCGAGCTGCTTGAGTTTCAGACCATTCTCCAGAGCTTCGACACGGTCGACGAGGCCGTGAAGAGCTACAAGAAGGCGTCGAGCGACTCCGGAACGAAATCCGTCGATTCCGGCGAGAGCCCGGCTTCAGGCGGCGGCGGCGTCCGGGTCGCGACCTCGCCGGGGCACAAGGCCGATTAGCGCTCGCTCTTCTTCCGGCGTCGCGCCGCGTTCCCCCCAGACATTCGACCGTGCCCTCCCCGGGCTGCCGATCGGTCTTTCGATTTTGACGCCGGCTTCTCACTCTGCTAGCATGCATCAACGGTAACACGCGAGGAAGAAGCCGATGCATTTCGAGCCGTGGAAAATATTCGTCGCCGCCGTGCTCGCGGCACTATCGTTCGTCTTGTACCGGCGAACGTTTCCGCCCATTCCTGCCGCGCGGCGCGCGCTCCTGGTCGCGATGCGGATCGGGGCGTTCGGCCTTCTCGCTCTTCTCCTCATCAATCCCGTGTTCGTCTCGAAAAGGGTCGAAATCAGGAAGCCGCTCGTGCTCGTTCTCCTCGATCGTTCCCGCAGCATGGAAATCCGCGATTCGTCGGGAAAACGAGATTCGACGACGCGCTCGAGCGTCTCGAGCGTTTTCGCGCCGCGCTCGACGGCGCGAAAACGGACGTCGAGGTCGTACCCTTCGCGGATGCGCTCTCGAGCTCTCCGCTCCGGCCGGACAGCGCGGTCAGGGCCGACGGGGAGGGCACCGACGTATGGGGCGCTCTCGGAGCCGCGCAGAGACGGTACCGCGCCCGGAATCTCGCCGCGATCGTTCTCCTCACGGACGGGCGGGTCACGCGCGGAATGGTCTCGTCGGGTGAAAGCGTCGCGGCGCCGGTTCATGCGATCGGTTTCGGGGATACGCTCGGAAAGGCCGACATCTCCATCGACGAAGTCGTCGTCGATCGCGTCGCGTACCGCGGAACGAAGGTTCCCGTCGAGGCGGTTATCCGCGCCGCGGGCTTCAAGGGCTCACCGATCGTCGTCCGGCTCCTCGAGGGGGAAAAGATCAGGGACAGCGCGAACCTCATCGTGAGAAAAGACGACGAGATCATCACCGTTTCGCTCGGGCTTGCGGCTGAAGAGGAAGGAGAGCGCCGGCTCTCGGTGGAGGTGCTGCCCCTTGCGGGTGAGGAGCACCGGGAAAACAATTCCGAATCGTTCCGTCTCGACGTTCTCAAGGATAAGGTGCGGATTCTCTATATCGATCAGTATCCGGACTGGAACATGACCTTCGTGCGGGATCTCGTCAAGGGCTCGAAACGGCTCGAGGTGGAAGCTGTTTCATGGAAGGCGGACAGGGGTTTCGTGATCGATCCCGGGAACGAACCGTGGACATTCCCCACGGGCGCGGACGGCATCAAGGGATACGATTTGGTGATCGTCTCGGACGACGCGAAGCTCTTCAACGCGAAGTCGAACGTGGAAACTCTCGGCGCGTTCGTCAGGGCGGGAGGAAGCGTTCTCTTCGCCGCGGACGAGAACTCTCCCCTCGCGAGGGCCGGGTCGTTCGATCTCCTTCAGCCGCTGTTGAACCTGCGGCGCGTGTCCAATCCGCGGATCGAGTACCGGGAGAGCTATGCCCGGGTTTCGGAGGAGGGAGCCGGCGACGCGATCGCTTCGAGTCTCGCCGAGGACGGAGGTCTCGACGCCATGCCGCCGCTCCCGGCGAGAATCGCGGGGCTCGCGGCGGCTTCGGGATCGAGGATACCGTTCGTTCTCGAGGATAGCGCGGGGAGAACGCCCCTTCTCGTTATCGGGCGCTGCGGCGAGGGGCTCTCGGGCGCGATTCTCGGGTTTCCTCTCTGGAGGTGGAAGCTTGCCGGCGAGGAGGGGCGGAGGATTTACGAATCGTTTTTCGGCGGGCTCGTGCAGAGCCTGGCCGAGGGCGCGGGCGCGCCCGCGCTCGCGGTCGACCCCGACCGGACCGTCTATCGCACCGGGGACCGCGTGAAGCTCGCCGCATTTATCGGGAGCAGGCGCCCTCCCGAGGGAATACGGGGAGAGGTGCGAAGAAAAGGCGGGAGCCTCGACGTGCCCGTGAGCGTCGTCGCATTCGAGCCCGATCCGAGGCGGCGGGGCTACTACCGCGCGACGCTCGATCCGCTTCCCTCCGGCGATTACGCCGTGACGGCCTCCGAGATGACCGGTTCCGGGAGCGGAATGACCGCGTCGGCGTCTTTTTCCGTCGCGAGCGTATCGGTGGAGCTGCTCGATCCGTCGCGAGACGCGCCGCTCCTCGAAAGGATCGCGAAGGAGACGGGAGGATCGTATCTCGAGGGCGCCGATCTCGACTCCCTCGCCCGGGGTTTGAGTTTCCACGAACAGCGTGTCGAGCGCAGCGATATCCGCGAGGTTCGCGGAAACGCCGCAATTCTCATCGGCATCGTCCTGTTCCTCGGAATTGAATGGATCCTGAGGAAGGCGTGGGGGCTCGTATGAGAGCGCTCAGGAGCGTTTCGATGCTCGTCGCGGGCGACGCTTTCGGCGCTCGCGATATTCTCCGCGTCCGGCGCGGCGCCGCCCGGGCGAGAGTCCGGCGCCCGTCGTGAAAGGGGATGTCGCCGGCGCTCGCGATCTACCGGGCCATGCACGCGGCGATGCGGGAGGCGCGCTCTCTCTCCTATGAGAGCGAGTACGTCCGGGAAACCGGCGGGAAGGAGATCGGCCGTTCGAGCTATCGGCTGTCGCTCAGGAAACCGAACTACGCGCGGCTCGAATCGAGAAGCGAGGACGGGACGAAGACCGGCGTCCTCGTCCTCGACGGCCGCCGAGATGTGGATTTACTGGCCGGACGGGAGACCCTACATCCATGAAAGCGATTCCGCGGCGAACGCGCGCGACGTCCGGAGGTCGTATCTCCGGAAGGACGCGAGAGAAGGGCGGCCATTCGATCGCGCGCGAAACGAGCGTCCTCGGAACGGGGATGTCGATGACGATTATCGATCCGAGCATCTTCCACGGGAGCCCCGATCTCATGGACGCGCTCCTCGAAAGCGTGAAGAGCGCCGGGTCGGTCAACGCGGACGGCGAGGTGTGCGACATCATCGAGGCGAGCTATGCGAAGGGCCAGCGGACGAGGGTGTTCTGGATCTCGAGACGCGACCACCTTCCCCGAATGCTCGAAGAAACGGTGAGAGGGAAGCGCGATATCGTCGTGCGCGAGCGTTGGCGCGACGTCGTCGTCAACGGCGCGGTTTCGAAAGATCGATTCAGGTGGAAGCCGCCCGCCGGATGGGAGGAGTACCGGCTGCAATCGCTCGATGACGGGCTCCTGAGACCGGGGAGCGAAGCGCCCGATTTCGATCTCGTGCTTCTCGACGGCTCGCGATTCCGTCTGTCGGAGCATCGCGGTACGGTCGTCTGGCTCTCGTTCTGGCGGCTGAGCTGCATACCGTGCCGCACGGAGCTTCCTCATCTGCAGAGCCTTCAGGACAGATACGCGGGAGAGGGGCTCGTCGTGCTCGGTTTCAACTGCGCGGACGGCAGGGGGCCGGCGGAGGAATTCCTGCGCGAGAAGATCGATACGGTTCCCGAACGTCGTCGATACGACGGCCGTCGCGCGCGAAGTGTTCTCGAGCAAATATCAAACGGCGAAGGGGCAGAGCGCCCTGCCGCTCAACTACATCATCGATATCCGCGGCAGGATCGCCGGAGGATGGTACGGCTACGAGAAGGGGAGCGATCGGGGGGAAAGGATACTTCGAAGTCTGGGAATGGCCAGATGAGCGAAGTTTTTCGAGGCGGAATATTTTTGTTGAAATAATCCGCGCGTTCGCGATATAGTGACCGCGGCTCAGGGATGTGGTGGTGGATGATGCGGCGGTGGAGCCTTTTTCATTTCCATTCGTTCGGCGCTCTCGTTGCGGGCGTTTTCATCGAAATCGTTTGTCGCGTTCCGTGCGCGGCCGGCGTCGTCATCAACGAGGTCTACTACGATCATCCGGGCAGGGACGACGGATGGGAGTTCGTCGAGATTCACAATCCCGACGCCGTTCCGTACGCGCTTGCGGGATGGGTCCTCGAGGCCGTCGACGGCGCGACCGGGAACGCGAAGAGTCGTGTGGGCGGCCTCGGCCGATGCGCTCATCGGGCCGGGCGAATTTCTCTGTATCGCCGGAATCGAACGCGCCCCTTCTCCCGAATACTCGCTCAAGGGGACTCTCGGGAACGGGCCGGACGCGGTGCGGCTCGTCTCGCCTTCGGGAATCGCCGATCTCGTCGGATACGGCTCGTGCGCGTCGAGCGACCTCTACGAAACGGCCCCGGCGCCCGACGTCTCCGCGGGCGCGAGCCTCGCGCGAAAACCGGACGGCTTCGACAGCGACAGGAACGACGCGGACTTCGTTTCCGCGGTCCCGACACCCGGCCGAAGGAATTTCTTCCGGCGCGACGCCGGCATTCGCCTCGTCGGGGAGGACGTCCTTCCGTGCCGGGGAACGCCCTTCTCCCTGAGGATGAGAATCGTGAACTGCGGCCTCGATCCGATGAGCGGCCGTGTTTCGATTCTGACCGAGGTGAGAGAGTCCGGTTTCGTCGTATCGTCCGGAAAGGCGGAGCGCGATCTCGATCTCGCGGTCTCGTCCGCCGATTCGATCGAGCTCCTCTTGGCGGCCCCGCGATCGCGCCGTTTCGAGGTCCGGGCGTATCTCGACGGCGCCCCCGACGAAAACCCCGCGAACGACACGGCTTCCGTAACGCTCGGCGCGTCCCCCGGAGCGGTCGTCATAAACGAAATCATGTATCGCCCCGAGAAAGAGATGAGCGAGTGGATCGAAATCGTGAACGTTTCCGATGTCGACTGCAATCTCAGGGGATGGGCGCTCAGCGACGCGACCGGTTCGAGGCGGCTCGTCTCGTCGACGGATGCCGATTCTTCCGCCGGGCGGGTTCTCGATACTGGCGAAGGATTCGGCGTCGTTCGCGCGCGAGTTTCCGGCCTGCGAAGCGCCGGTGAGCGGCATCGAGGGAGGCTGGCCCGCCCTGAACGACACGGACAAGGGGGACCGCGCGGACATCGTCGCGCTTTTCGACGAGGCGGGCGTTCTCGTGGAGCGGGTCTCGTATCGCGACCTGCTCGGGGCCGAGCGCGGGAGAAGCATCGAGCGCGTATCGACCGAATTTTGCAGCGATCGCGCCGGAGGGATCTGGCACCGCTGCCACCGCGCGGCTTCGCGCGACTCCGGGACGGGAGAATTCGACGCGCGTCGATCGATCTCCGCGTTCCGGAGGGCTCTCCGTCTCGCCCAATCCGTTCTGCCCGCGGCGCGACGGCGAAGTCTCGGTGACGGGAAAGCGCGCCGAGGGAGAAACGGGCTTTCACGTGAGGATATTCGATCGCGAAGGGTACGAGCTGCGGCGTGTTTTCGGCGAATGCGGAGGAGCGGACGTATTTTCATGCCGGTGGGACGGCCGCTCGAGCGGCGGCGCCCTTGCGCGAACCGGGCTCTATGTATGTCTCGTCGAGTATATCGGGCCGGGAGGAGGGGTATGCAGAAAGGAAAAGACGTGCATCGTCGTGGCGGGGGATTAGGCGGCATGATCGGTCCGGCCGTGCTGATATGCGTTCTGTGGCTGGCGGGCGCCGCGAATGCGGCGGCCGTGGATTCGGCCGCCGCAGACGCTGCCGGCGCGAAATCGAACGCGTCGGAATGCCCCGCGCGTATGCTCGCCGGCTGCCCGCGGGGAGTCGCGTCCGGGAATCTCTTCTTCGGGAGCGTCACGAGCGGAAAGAAGCGCGCGGGATTCCATGCGACCGCCGCGAATCCCTATATGCTCGACGGTCTCGCCTCCTCTGATCTTCTTTCCGGAATCGACGGGGGATCGTTTTCGGCATGGATCGATTGGCGCCATCTGGGGCACGCGCTCTACCGGGAGGACCGCATCGCCGCGGCGATAGGGTTTCCCCTTCCCTTCGGCGAGGGGTTTCGACTGTACGCGATTCCGGCGATCGAAAGGCGCGAGGCGCGGGGGTTCGGCGCCCGGGGAAGTCGCTCGTTGTCGCTCGCCTTCTCGTACGATCGCCGCGGGAGCATGTGCGTCGGATTCGTCTGCCTCGCGTCCGGGAGCGAAGATCCGGGGCCGCGGAATGCCCGCGCCTTTCTGTTTCTGCGCGCCGGTTCCCTCGTGCTCGCCGTCGATCGAGCGATTTCCGGCGCGCGTGGAATAGACGTTCAATGCGCGCTCGAAGCATGGCTCGGAGATAGATGCGCGCTTGTATCCGGGTACCGGTGGGAAACCGGCGAACTATCGAGCGGGCTTGTCGTCAGGGTCTCGCGCGCGATTCTGGACTTCTCGTGGAGCCGGAATCCGGCGTTGGGCGGCACAATAACGGCTGGAGTGGGGAGGATGTGGGAATGGTGAGATTCCTGACGCGCCTGTGGGTGGCCCTTTCGATCGTGTCGTGCGGGGCCGCGCGTCGTCCGGCGGACGGTCTTGAGATTCCTGATCCGCGGGGCGGCGCCGGCGACGAGATGGTTCAGAGGCAAAGCGAAGAGCCCGACTGTGCGCGGAAGGAATTCGAGATCGCCGAAGGGCTCGATTATCTCGATCCGGATGACGGTCGTCCCGTTCGCGTGACCTGCAGATTGACGGAAGGGATGATCTCTCTCCCGGGCAGGGAGAGGTCGGATGCATATCTGGATCTGGGAGCCGAACACTGGAAAGCGCTCTGCCGCGGAAGGCGAACGGATGACGCGGCCGGGGCGATTTCATATTATCTATCCGGAAGCGCGTCTTCGGGCGCCGTCCGGCTTCACGGGGGCGGTTTCGTGCCCGACTTCGCGCTCGGGCTCGTATTCGGCGGATCGGGGGGGTCGTCCCTTTCCTCGAGCGCGTTTCCGTTTCGCAGTCCGCGCCGTATCGCCGGCACAACCTCGTTCTTCCTGCAGACGCTTCATGGCGGGGCCGTGGAGATTCGCCGTCGAAACGTCTATGCGGCGATCTTCGGCGGGCGGCCGGCGACGTACGGCCCGAACGGTCCGAAGACCGGAGAGAGAACGGTCTCCGGGGCGCGTATCGAGGCGCGGCGGGATCGCGTCGAGATCGGCTTCTCCGGTTCGACCGGACTTTCCGAATCGGGGAGATACATCTGCGCGATCGACGGGCGATGGAGATCGGATCGTCTGAATGCCGGTCTCGAGGCGGGATTCGACGGCTCGGGGGAGCCAAGCCTGCTTTCCGGATTTTCATACAGAGTCCCGGGAACGCGAGCCGCGCTCTTTTTCTATGCCGTTTCGCCGGGCGGCGCAGGATTCTTCGGCTCGGTGAACGGCAGAACGCCAGGGAGCAACTCGTCGCTCGGCGGCGCCGCCGTCGTCGCCGAACGTGAAGTTCTTCGCCGCATTCGCGCGAGAGCGTCGATCGACCGGTACGAGCGCGCCGACGGCTTTCATGAAACGGTCCGACAAACGACGAGGCTCGAGGTCGAGCGCCGCGGGAAAAGGAGCCACCTGAGGCTCACCTGGATCGACGCGGGGGACGAGCGGCGGGACGTCGTTCCCTACCCGCCGGCGGGAGAGAGCGGGTTTGAACGCTCGCATTCTCTCGGTTTCCTTTCCGAATATCGCATCGATCGCAGCACGAGCGTCGGTGTCGCCCTGAAAAGGATCGAGGAGTCGGACGGCCTGGGATGGCTCGCTGCGCCGGTTCTTCGCGCAAACCTCTTCTCGTCCCGTTTGAGGGTAACGGCGTCGTTCGCCGCCTACAGGGCTGCGTTCGGGCATCCGGCCTGCTACTTTTACGAGCCCTCCCCTGGAGGAAGCTACCCCATACGCCTCGTTTCGCGCGATACCGAAAGAGGGAGTCTCTTAATTGGCATATATATCAAGAAGTTAAAATTGCTCTTTCATGCGGCGCTGGAACGTGAAGGGGCGCCGGAGATCTCCTTGCAGGCGTCAGCGGGCCTCTGACCCCCTCCTTCATGTGCCGGCCTTGTAACAAATTGGAATCATTCATGCAAGCAAGAGAGATATCATGGTGGATTCCGTTCGCACACTCGTATACGACGACAAGACCTATGGCCGAAAGGTGGTCACCTTTCCGCCGGAGATGCCCTTTCTCGAGCACCTCAACGAGCTGCTCTATTCGACGCCGACCGGAGAAAACAGAGACGGTCTTCTCAGAATCGCCGGTATCGAGCATGCCTTTCAGCAGGCGGATGCGCTCGGCGAATATCTCGCCACATCCAGCGAGCCGCATAAGGAGTTGCTGAGAATAGCCGCTCTCGCCGCCGAGGGTGAAGGCGCGGGACTCAAGCTGCTCTATGCCGCGCTCCTCGCGCTCCCGCCCGCCGAGATGATGGTGACGGAGCTCGTCGAATTCAGAAACGTGAAGCGTGTCATGGCGCGGATCGCTCTGAAGGAAAAAGCCGGACAGGCGCTCAAGGAAAGCGAGGATTGGTTCAAGAAGAAGATCGTTCTTCTCTCGATCTCGCACCCTCTGCCCGGTTCCTCGAGCGCTCCGGAAGGCGAGCCCTGGCTCGGCTGGAGCGACGGGGTGAGACGGGCGATCGCGGATCCCGACAGGCGCTGGGACAAGGCGATCATGGAACGCGCAAAGGCCGAGCTCGAAGCGCTCGACCTGCGCATCAAGGGCACGCTCGCCGCGATCAATTTCATGGGCAAGGAACGTTCGACCATATACCTGATCGCGAAAGCGGAGGAGACGAAGTGGCGGATGCAGGCGCTCGAGGGCGCCTACCAGCGCTACGGCGAGGCTACGCTCCTCATCCGGCAGAAGCTCGGAGAGAAATGGGATGCGGCCGCCGCCGAGCTTCGCAAGACCGCGGCGGGATCCGCGCTCGCCGATCTCTTCGATATGCAGCTCGCCAAGGTGCATCCGTATCCCCATCTGAAGATGGGCACCGCGGTCATCCGGGCCCTTCTCATGCACCCGCTTCTTCTTCGAATCCAGAGGAAACCGGATTACCTGAGCTGCCTCGCGATTTTCGTCAATCATGCGGGGCAGGGCATCCTCGAGATACTCATGCACAAGCTCGCCGCGGCGAACATTCTCAAGATGCTTCTCGATCTGCCCGGTTTCGATCTCAACCAGAAGGTTCTCACCATCGACGTCAAACGGGTTCCGCCCGCTCATTTCATCGACATCGATCAGCTGCCCCGGGACGTGGACTGGACGAATATTCACACGGAACAGGTTGTCAGCTACCGGACCCTCGTGATGACCTATCTCGACAACGACAATTTCATTTTCGAGCTCCTGAACAATCCCCGCATCCTCGCGCAGCCCGGCATCATCGCGCTCATCTCGCTGAGATCCCGCTCGATGCGGATTCTCTCCATCATCGCGAACAGACGGGATCTCTATACGGGCTACGCCAACAAGGAGGTGCCGGTGAACCTTCTTCAAAACCCCGGGAAAGTGCCGGTCTCCGCTCTCCGCAAGTTCATTCACGTGCGATTCATCGATAAAGCGACGCTCGCGCGGTTCGCGGGGAAGGGCAGCTCGATCCGCGACGAGGTGCGCCGGGAGATACAGCATTACCTCGGCAGCCTCAGCTGAACAAGCATGGATCATCCTGCCGCTCCGGAGCCGTAACTCGTTGCGCGTGAACCGCTCTCGTCTATTTGCCTCCCATATTCCATTGACAAAGGCGATTCTCCCTCCTAATATAGATATTGTTCAATTATTGAGAGATTGGCCATCTACCTGGAGTTCGAGGAGGAGAGATGTTTGCTGAACGGATGAGCAGACTCGGCACGGAGACCGCCTTCGAAGTCCTGGCCCGCGCGAAGGCTATGGAGGCGGAGGGCAGGGACATGGTTCATCTCGAGATCGGCGAGCCCGATTTCGATACGCCGCCGAATATCGTCAAGGCCGCGATCAACGCGCTCAAGTCGGGATTCACGCATTACGGGCCTTCAGCGGGTATGCTCGACGCGCGGAAGGTATTCGCGGCGCACATCACGAAGGACCGCGGGGTGGAGGTAGGGCCGGAGAATATCGTCATCACTCCGGGCGCCAAGCCGATCCTCTTCTTCACCATTCTCGCGCTCGTCGACGAAGGAGACGAGGTCATCTATCCGAATCCGGGATTTCCGATCTACGAATCGGTCATCAACTTCGTCGGCGCGAAACCGGTGCCGATCCCGCTGCGGGAGGAAAAGGGGTTCTCCTTCGACGTCGACGAGCTTCGCGCGCTCGTGAACGACAAGACGAAGCTCATCATCATCAACTCGCCGCAGAACCCGACGGGCGGCATGCTCACGAAAAAGGACATGAAGGCCGTCGCCGAGCTCGCCGACAAGCACGACGCGTGGATTCTGAGCGACGAGGTTTACAGCAAGATCATTTACGAGGGGAAACACGTGAGCATCTACGACTTCCCCGAGGTGAAGGACCGCACCGTCCTCCTCGAGGGCCATTCGAAGACCTATGCGATGACCGGATGGAGGCTCGGATACGGCATCATGCCGCCGAAGCTCGCCGACGCGGTCTCGAGACTCCAGACGAACTCGAACTCCTGCACGGCGAGCTTCACGCAGATCGCCGGCATGGAAGCCCTGACGGGTTCCCAATCCAGATCGCGCAAGATGGTCAAGGAATTCAAGGCGCGCCGCGATCTTATCGTCGACGGCCTCAACGCGATCCCGGGCTTCACGTGTCTCAAGCCGAAGGGCGCCTTCTACGTGTTTCCGAACATCACGGGAACGGGCATGAAGTCGAAGGAGCTCGAAGTGCACCTCCTCGAAAAGGCGGGTGTGGCGGGGCTCAGCGGCACGAGCTTCGGGAAATACGGCGAAGGTTATTTGCGGTTCTCCTACGCGAACTCTCAGGAGAACATCAAGAAGGCGCTCGAAAAGATCAAGAGCGCGCTGTAAGGAACGCGGCATAGACCGAATACCCCCTGTTGAGGGCCGGAGCCTTCAACAGGGGACTCTTTTTTAGGGAGGTTATTTCTCGTGCGTGGAATGGACGTCGTCGCCCTCGGCGGAAACGCGATCATCCCGACGAAGGGAAGCGGGACGATAGAGGCTCAACGCGAGCTCACGTCGATCTCGATGCGGCAGGTCGCCGAGCTCATCATCTCCGGCCGGAAGGTGATCATAACGCACGGGAACGGCCCCATCGTGGGAAACATCGTCGAGCGGAACGAGGCGGTGAAGGGCCGCATACCGCCGATGCCTCTCGACGTCTGCGGCGCCGATTCGCAGGGCGGAATCGGTTACATGATCCAGCAATCGCTCAGAAACGAGCTGAGCGTCCGGGGGGTCCACCGCGAGGTCGTCACGATCGTGTCGCAGGTCGTCGTTTCGGAAGCGGACGAAGCGTTCGAGCATCCGACGAAGCCCATCGGTCTCTTCTACGACAAGGCGGAGGCCGACACGCTGGCGAAGGAAAAAGGGTACCGGATGATCATGGACGCGAATCGCGGATACCGCCGCGTCGTGCCCTCCCCGCGTCCTCTCGAGATCGTCGAGGCGGATATCATCGCGAAGCTTCTCAAGCTCGGCGTCGTGGTCATCGCGGCCGGGGGAGGCGGCATCCCGGTCGTGCGAAGCGGGGTCGAGCTCGCCGGGATCGAGGCGGTTATCGACAAGGACCGTGCAGCCGCGGTTCTGGGCGAGATGATACAGGCGGAACGCCTCGTGATTCTGACGAGCGTTTCCGAGGTGTACGTTCATTTCGGCGCGCCGAATCAGAAGGCGCTGCGCAGGATCAAGCTCGCCGAGATAAAGAAGCTCCACGAGGCGGGGGAGTTTCCGCCGGGAAGCATGGGTCCCAAGATCGAAGCCGCGATCGATTTTCTCGAAGCGGGCGGAAAGCGGGTCATCATCTCCGATGCCACGATGCTGCTCGACGCCTGCAAGGGAAACGTCGGCACGCACATCCTTCCCGACTGATTCGCGGAGCGCTTTTCCTTGACGCAGATTCGCATTTGCGGGCGGCGCGCTTCCGCGCCCGCGCCGGAGGTTTGCGTGCGGTGCGACCTTCTCTACCACGAGCGTATCCTTGAGATCGATCTGGGAGCGCGATCGGGCGTCAGGGTGGCGGGAAACGTCTATCCGGCGTCCCTTTCGGATCCGGAACGTTCCTTTGCGGACGCCATCGAGAAGCCGGTCGGCTCTCCGGCGCTCCGGAAGATCATCCCGCGGTCCGGGGGCATATCGGTTCTGATCTCCGACCTCACGCGGGGAGGGAGCGCGGGGTGGATGCTCGCCGGGCTTCTCGAGTTCCTCGAGGCCCACGGGGCGGGACCCGACCGCGTCACCGTCGTCGCGGCTCTCGGAATGCACCGCGGGTTCCGCCAGGGAGAGCTCGAAGCGCACGTCGGCGCCGATATCGTTCGCCGCTGGAAGGTGCTCGAGCACGACGCGCGCGACGACGCATCGCTTCTCGACGCGGGAACGACTCCGGCGGGAACGCCGTGCCTGTTCAACAGGGCCGTCGCCGAATCTTCCCTCGTCATAGCGTTCGGGGCGGTTTCGTTCCACTATTTCGCCGGGTACGGGGGCGGGCGCAAGCTCATCCTTCCCGGCGTCGCGGGGGAGCGGACGATCGTCGCGAACCATCGGCTGTCGCTCGGACGGGATCCCGGGCGCGGGACTCTCGCGCGGCTGCCGCTCCGGCGTGCTCGACGGCAATCCGGTGCACGAGGATATGCTCGCGGGAGCCCGTCTTCTCGGCGCGCGAACCTTCGCCGTCAACTCGGTGAGCGACGCGTCGGGGAGCGTGCTGTTCGTGAACGCGGGGGAGCTCGACGCCTCCCATCGCGCGGCATGCGATTTCGTATCGGCGCACTTCCGTTTCTCCGTAGACCGTTTGTATCCCGTCGTGATCGTCTCGGCGGGCGGCTCTCCGAAGGACATCAATCTCCTCCAGAGCCACAAGTCGCTGAGGCACGCCTCGGACGCGCTCGAAGAGGGAGGGCTTCTGCTCGCGGCGGCGGCCTGCCCGGAGGGCGTCGGTTCCGATTCGTACCTCGCCGCATTCGAAAACGGAAAGCGCGCGGTGATCGACGCGGTGAGAAGAAGCTATACGCTCAATTCGCAGACCGCGATATCGACGTGCGAGCTTGCCACGCGATTTTCGATCTATCTCAGATCGATGCTCGAGGACGATCTCGTCGAGCGTTTCGGCATCTTCCCCTGGAAGTCCGGCTACGAGAAGTGCCTCCTCGAGGGAGTCGCGGACGAAGATATTCTCGTCATCGCGGATGGATCCCGGTTCCTTCCCGCGAGACGATAGCCTTTGCGCGTAAAATCTCTTTTTATGTCGTGTCATGGGCGAGTATAATGGGACTCAGGGCAATTCGCCCGGTCGCATCGATCGCTCAGGCGGGATGGAGGAAATCGGATTCATATGGATGTTCTCGTTATCGGTAACGGCGGCCGCGAACACGCGCTCGTCTGGAAGATCGCCCAATCGCCGGCGGTGAAAAAGATCTACGCGGCGCCGGGGAACGCAGGGATAGCCGCTCACGCCGAATGCGTCGACGTCGCTGCGGACGATCTCGACGGGCTTCTGAAGCTCGCACTCGAAAAGAAGATCGATCTCGCCGTCGTCGGCCCGGAGGCCCCGCTCGTCGCCGGCATCGTCGATCTTTTCACTTCGAAGGCGTTGCGGATATTCGGATTCGACAAGAAAGGGGCGCGCCTCGAGGGGAGCAAGGTCTGGGCGAAGGAGTTCATGATCAGGTACGGCATTCCGACGGGGGAGTTCCGCGCGTTCGGCAACGCGACCTCGGCGATCAAGGCGATCGATTCGATGGAGGCGCCGTATGTCGTGAAGGCGGACGGGCTCGCCGCGGGCAAGGGCGTCATCATCGCGAAAACGGCCCGGGAAGCGCGCGGCGCCATCGAGCTCGTCATGAAGAGGGGCGGCTTCGGGACGGCCGGCGAGCGGATCGTTCTCGAGGAGTTTCTGAGCGGCGAGGAGCTCTCGATTCTCGCCCTGTACGACGGAAAGAGCTATCGGCTGCTCGCGCCCTCGCAGGATCACAAGAGGGCGTTCGACGGCGACGAAGGGCCGAATACCGGCGGCATGGGCGCGTACGCGCCCGTCCCTCTGTACGACGAGGGGCTCGCGGCGCGCGTGAAGAAGGAGATCATCGAGCCGACCTTCGAGGGAATGCGGAGCGAGGGGATCACGGGCGCCGGCGTTCTGTACTTCGGGATTATGGTCACGAGCGCGGGGCCGAAGGTCCTCGAGTATAATTGCAGGTTCGGGGATCCCGAAACGCAGGTGATTCTCCCGCTCTTCGCGGGCGACCTCGCCCAGGTGATGTTCGAAGCCGCGGGGGGAGAGCTCGCGAACGCGCCGTTCGAGAATAGCGCGGAGGCCGCCGCATGCGTGGTCATCGCGTCGAAGGGGTATCCCGGTTCGTACGGCAAGGGTTATCCGATCGACGGTCTCGAGCGAGCCCGCGAGCAGGGATGCGTCGTGTTTCACGCGGGCACCGAGGCGAAGGACGGCGCGATCGTGACGAGCGGCGGGAGGGTGCTCGGGGTGGCCGCGACGGGGCCGGCGCTCCGGGACGCCATCGACACCGCGTACCGGGGGGTCGCCGCGATTTCCTTTTCCGGCTGCTTCTCCCGCAGCGACATCGGGAAGAAAGGATTGAGATAAGCGCATGAAACATGAATTGCAGGTCGCCGTTCTCATGGGGAGCGAATCGGACCGGGAGACGATGGAAGCGTGTCTCCAGGAGCTCGAGAAGCTCGGCGTCGCCGCGGAGCTCGAGGTTCATTCGGCTCACCGGCAGCCGAAGCTCACGGCCGAGTACGTCGAGGGAGCGCTCCGGCGCGGAGCGAAGGTCTTTATCGCGGGAGCCGGAATGGCGGCCGCTCTGCCGGGTTTCGTGGCGTCCCTCACGACGAAGCCCGTCATCGGGATTCCGCTCGCGAGCGGGCTTCCCGGCGGGCTGGACGCGCTCTATTCGATCGTCCAGATGCCTCCGGGAGTTCCGGTCGCCGCAGTCGCCGTCGGGAAAGCGGGAGCCCGGAACGCCGCGATTCTCGCCGCGGAGATTCTCGCCCTGTCCGACGAGACGATCGCGAAACGCCTCGAGGAGATGCGCGAGGAATGGCGCGGGAAATGAGGGCGTCGCGCCCCGGTGAAACGACGCCCGTCTCGGGATCTCTCGGACGATCTTCCATTCGAAGCGCCGCCGCCGTGCTCGTATCGGGCGGTATCGCGGTGCTTCCCACGGATACAATCTACGGTTTTCACTGCGTCGTCTCGAGTCGCCGCTCGATCGAGACGATCCTGAAACTGAAGGGAAGGCCTGCGCGGGCGGGTTTCATTCTGCTCGCCGCATCCGCGGCGATGGCAGGCACGCTCGTCGCGCGCTGGCCCGGAGAATCCAGGAGAACGCTCCTCAAAATCTGGCCCGCGCCGCTGACCGCCGTTCTCCCCGCGCGAGGGACGCTCTCTCCGCTCCTCTCGCCGGGCGGGAAGGTCGCCGTCAGGGTTCCCGCCCGCGCGGATTTGCGAGCTCTGATCGAAACGGTCGGCGAGCCGATCGTCTCGACGAGCGTCAATCTGTCGGGGAGCGAGCCGATGACGGAAATCGCCGCCATCCGAAAGGCGTTTCCCGGACTCGGAGGCTACCTGGCCCGGCGGGGAAGATCGCCGGCGCTGCCCTCGACGATCGTCGATTTCACCTTCGACGTTCCGGCCCTCATCCGCGCGGGCGGCTATCCCTGGCCGGCTGCCGGATGAACGGGGATCAGTCGTCGAAGCCGTCGAAGTGGCGGTCGCGGTAGGCGTCGCAGCGGGAGCAGAGAAGTATCCTGTCGCGCTCTCCCCGGGAAAGGAACTCGGCGTACTCGCGCCGCACCGCGCCGTTCCATATTTCGAGAACGCTCTCTTTCGTCACGTCTCCGATCACCGCGCGGGCCGCGATGTCCCAGCAGCAGAGAACGGCGCGCCCGTCGGTATAGAAGAACATCTCCTCGCGCATCTTGAGGCAGGGTTTGCGGACCAGCTCGACGCCCGCGTCCCAGGGCCAGTGGTAGAGCGGCACGATGAGCGCGCGGTCGGCGCGCGCGCTCCAGTAGTCGATGAAATCCCGCTGCTCGTGCCGGCTGGATTCCATGTCGATCATCCTCACCTCGGTCACGACGCTCCCGCGGGTCCTGCTTGGCGGCTTCGGTGAACCGGTTGACGTTGTCGACGACGTTCCGGTAATCGAGCCCGACGCGGCACGCGGCGAAGGTTTCGCTCGAGAACGCGTCGATGCTGAAGCGGACGAGGTCTATCCCCGCTTCGATGAGAGCGGCGCCGCGTTTCGCGTCGAGGAGGCTTCCGTTCGTGTTGATCTCGGCGCGCGCGGTCGGATCTTCCTTGATGTACCTGACTATCGCCGGAAGGCGCTTGTCGATGAGGGCCTCGTTCTGGAGGAACGGGCGATAGGTGATGCCGAGCCCCCGCGTGTCGTCGACGATCTTTTTCCAGGTCGCCTCGCGCATCACGACCGGTTTGCGATCGATCTGTTTCTGCGGGCAGAACGGGCATTCGGCGTCGCAGCCGAGAATCGTCTCGATCTGGATATATCGGGGCTGCGAGGGCAATTTCAGGTGCTTGTTCAACGCTCACCCTTTTCCGTTGAGATATTTTTCAATCAAATCTACGCAACGGAGAGCGGCTCCGCAATGATTTCGTATGAATCGCTCCGCCGCGGCTCCCTTTTCTTCGAGCCGCTTCCTGTCGGAGAGAAGGGCGCCGCACTCCCGCGCGAAATCATCCGCCGTGTTCAGAATCGCGGACGTCTCGAGCCGGACGAGCTCCCGCGCTTCGAATGAGTTGTCGATACGCGGCCCGAAGAAGACGGGAAGCTTCAGAACCGCGGGCTCCATCACGTTGTGCACCCCGGTCGTGAAGCTGCCGCCGACGTACGCCATCGCGCCGGCCCGGTAGAGCTCGGCGAGGTAGCCGACGCCGTCGGCGACGACGACCGGCTCCGCGAGACCGGAGTCGTCCTTCAAGCTCGAGAGCAGCCGGAAGGGGAGGCGCGCCTTCTCGAGCGTTTCGCGGATCGCCTCGAGCCGTTCCCGCGTCGGTTCGTGCGGGACGACGATGAGCCCGGCGTCGGGATGCGCGCGCATCAGCGAGGCGAATCCCGGGATCACCACATCCTCGTCCTTCGGCCAGGTGCTTCCCGCGACGATCCACGTCCTTCCGGCCGCGGCGATCCCCCCGGGGAGCTTCACGCCGGAGGCGTCGACTCTTCGGCAGACCTGGTCGAATCTCGTGTCTCCCGCCACGACGATCTCGACCGGGCCGCGGCTGAGCGCTGCGAAGCGCCCCGCGTCCTCTTCGGAGATCGCGGCGATGGCGTCGAGCATGGAGTAGAGACTGCCGTAGAAGCCTCTTGCGAGCGAAGAAAGCCGGCGCGAGCCGGGGGACAAGGTCCCCGAGACGAGAACCTGGGGGATGCCTCTCCGCGCGGCCTCGATCACGAGATTGGGCCAGATATCGAACTTCACGTAGACGATCATGTCGGGCCCGAGCGTATCGAGGCAGTATCGCATATTGCGCGCCGTATCGACGGGGAGGTATTCGACGAATCGCATCGCGGAGAGTCTTTTCGATCGATCGAACCGCTCGTAGTAGTTCATGCCGGACGGCGAGAAGAACGTGAGCGCCAGATCGAGCGACGGCCCGCCGTTTCGCGCGAGAAGATCCATGACGGGCTTCGCCTGCTCGAACTCGCCGACCGACGAAACGTGGAACCAGATCAGGCGCCCCTTTCTATCGATCGCGGACGCTTTATCCTTCCAGCGCGTCTTGAACCCTTCGCGTCCCTTGAGCCCCTCGGCGATCTTCGCGTTGAACGGCGCCGCGGCGCGCGCCGCGAGAGCCGCGGCGGGAAGGAGGGCGTTGTATACGGCGAGCCTGATTCTCATGAGAGATCCCGCGTTGTTCCGAGCGCCCGGACGATCGCTTCGAGCGCCGTGGACGGTTCGATCGACGTGAGGCATTCCTTCGTGCGATAGGGGCACGCGCGCTTGCCGTTTCGCGAGCAGGGACGGCAGGGGAGCGCCGTTTCGAGCGCCCTGCTCGCGGCGAGACGCGGAAAATAGCCGAACTCGCGCACCGTGGGGCCGAAGAAGGCGATCGCCGGCGTGCCCACCGCCTCGGCGAGGTGAAGCGGCGCGGAATCGTTCGTCACGAGCGCGTCGCAGCGCTTCAGAACCGCGGCGGACTCGATGATCGAGAGAGCGCCGGTGAGGTCGAGGGGGGCGCTCCGGGAGAGCGCCGCCACTTCGGCGTTCGTCGCCGCATCCTCGGCTCCTCCGATGAGAAGGGGCTCGAAGCCCCGGGCCGACGCCTCGAAGATCAATCGGGCGAAGCGATCCGCGGGCCACCTCTTGGTCGGCCACCGCGCGCCCGGGGCGAACGCGATCAGCGGCTTGCCGCCACGTCCGGCTCGCGAAAGAGCCGCTTCCGCGCTTCTCGTCGCGCTTTCGGGCACGGGCAGCTCGGCGTACGGTTCACGGATATCCGCGCCGAGTCTCCGCGCGAGCTCTGCGTACCGTTCGGTTTGCGACGTAATGTGTCCATACAGATTCATCTTGCCGACGATCAGAGCGGCCTTCCTGATTTCGTCCTTGCGAATCTGGAGCTTTCTCGGCGCGCGAAGCGCATGGAAAAGGAGATTGCTCCGGATGACACCATGGGCGTCGACGATCGCTTCATATTCCGCGCGGCCCAGCGCGGAGCGCAGATCGACGATCTCGCGGAGATTGCCCCGCCGCACCGGGATGAACGAGTCGACGAGCCCTCCTCCGTCGAAGAGCCCCGCATATTTCTCCTTGCAGACGAGATGCAGCTCCTTCGACGGGAAACTCGATCGCAGCGCTCTCAGCATCGGCACCATGAGAACGAGGTCCCCGAGAGAGCCCAAGCGGATTATGCAGATTTTGCCCGAAGCCTGCGGCATCGCTATTAACTCCATCTTTTCAGGTCGAATATACGGGAAGAGGGGAATCAAGTCTAGAATTTTGAAAGAGATATATTACCTCGTCATGGCACAGCGGCTCCGGCCAACGGCATCGATATCTTCTCTATTTGCAGTAAATTGCATTAATATGGAATAATTCATTAATGGGAAAATTAATTGTTGAAAATGGATAGTTTTTATCTTACTGTAGAGGTTGGTCGGCGTTTTCTTGCTTTTTTCGAATCATAGGGCAATAGGGGGGCACGCAATGAACGGCAAGGATGAAATCGGCGCGCGAATAAAGCAATTTCGTCTCGCTAAAGGACTTACGCTGAAGGACATAGAGGTCAAGGCGAAGGTTTCCGCGACCCACGTTTCGGAGATCGAACGCGGAATGACCTCTCCCACCGTGGGGGCCTTGGCGAAGATAGCCGAGGCGATGGGTACCGACGTGGCGTATTTCGTTGAAAAAAAGAACGTTTCAAAGGTTTCCATAGTTAATAAATCCAGGCGAAAGAGAATGCAATTCAAGGATTGGGGCGCCACCTACTACTCCCTCGCCAAGGATGTTCCGATGCCGAGGATATCGTTCCTCGAGGTCGAGCTCGAGCCCGGCATCAAACGTCCCGAGGAGACGAGCACGCATGACGGCGAGGAGTTCGCGATGGTCACGAAGGGCGTCATGGAGATCATCATCGGGGATCAGAAGTTCATTCTCAAAGAAGGGGACAGCATCCATTACAAGGCGGCGAAGCCTCACGCGATGAGGAATATCGGCGACGCGAGGTGTCGAGCGATCTGGGTGACGCTGCCGCCGTACAGCCTGTAAGTTCCGCCATGCCGACGAGGAGGATCGTGAAGCGATGATATCGAAGGACGAAATCGGGAAACGGATCAAGAAGATTCGGGAAGAGCAGCATTTCACGCTCAAGAACGTCGAGGCGAAGGCCGGCATCTCCGCGACTCATATCTCCGAGATCGAACGAGGGAAGACCTCCCCGACGATAGGCGCCCTCATCAGGATCGCGGACGCGCTCGAGAGAGATCCCGCGTATTTCATCGAGGACGAAGAATTGAGCGACGTTTCCTTCGTCGCGTTGGAGGACCGCAAGCAATGCACCCTCGGGCGGTGCAAGGGGACGGCCGAGCTGCTCACGAAATCCATCCCGAGCGGCAAGATCAACGCCCAGCTCATCACCATGTCGCCGGTTCCCCTGCAGGAGGTTTCTCTTCACGTCCACGAGGGGGACGAGGCGGCGCTCGTTCTCCAGGGTAAGGTGCGTTTCAAGATCGCGAATGAAGCCTTCGAGCTCGGAGAAGGAGACAGTATCTACTTTCTCGCCAATCAGGATCACGGCTACGCGAACGTCTCGGAAAACGAACAGGCGAAGATGATCTGGTTCGCTTCGGAACGAAAGGTGGATTGACTTCGGTCGCGCGGAACGGTCCCGGCGCCGGCCGCGTCCGACCCGAATCGAGAGCCGCGGGCCATGCGGGGCCGGCGGCTTTTCTTTATGGCTCCTTTTTCGTTGACGGCATTGTGCCGTCCTCCTATAGTCGGCTTCGATCACAAGGGAGGGACGTGCGATGACACACAGCTCCGACGACGGAGAACGGAACGCATTTCTTTTCACCCACCTCGTCGCGATGTTCGAGACGCTCGCGCTGCAGCAGCTGGGAAAGCTGGTCAGTCCGATCACCGGAAAAGTGGAACGGGATTTGCGTCAAGCGCGCATTACGATCGATATGCTCGTCATGATCCGCGAGAAAACGGCGGGCAATCTGCTGCCGGAAGAGCAGAGAATCATCAACGCCGTGCTCACGGAGCTCCAGATGAACTATCTCGACGAGTCCAAGAGGCCGCAGGAGGGCGTCGCGGGGAATAGCGACGAAGAAGAGGGCACCGAAGAGAACATCGAGGATTGATTCGACCACGGATTCTCACCCGGGAGGGAATAGTATGAAAACGGTTCTACGGGCGCTTTTGGCGTTCGCCCTCGTCGCTTCGGCGGCGGCTCCGGCGAGCGGTCAGCAGGATGCCTGGAAGGGAACGGGAGGTTTGCTCCACGTGCAGAGCGCGAACACGGTCGGAAGGGGCAAGCTCATCTTCTCGCTCGGCACGTCGTATTACCGGAGAGGCGAGACGCTCACGAAGGATCCGGTGAATTTCAGCCTCCTCAACGGCCACACGACGCTCGACGAGGCGAATGTCGATTACCATTTCTTCCTGTCGCGCGCGGCGCTGACCTTCGGTCTGAGCGATTACGTCGAATTTTCGGCGGCGCTCAACGTGAGGAACTGGATCATGCAGGTCGGCGACGACGTCAAGGAGAAGGACGTATTCGAGACGAGGACGCGCGGCGGTCTCGGAGATACGGATCTGCTTCTCAAGATCTGTCCTCCCATTCCGACAAAGTACGTGAGCGTCGGGTTGCTCGGAGAGGCGAGCTTTCCGACGGGCCGCGAGGAATCGCGCTTCACGACCGGCAAGACCGATTTCGGCCTGAAGGGGCTCGTGACGTTCAAGCTCGTCGACATGAAAAATTTCGTGCCCACGAAGCTTCATCTCAATCTCGGGTACCGCTTCAACCGGAACGAAGACGCGGGATACGGCATCCTCCACGCGAACAATCCCGATTCGAGCGGCTTCTATCCGCCCGCGTATCCGAAATCCCCCGCGGGCAAAGGGGCCAATTTCAACGACGTCCTCCGGTTCGGCACCGCGCTCGAGTTCCTCGCGAAGGAATCGAGCCTCTTCGTCGAATTCAACTGGGACAACTATCTGAACGCGGATTTCCTGCCGGCCGATACGGCCACGTATTATCTCGCGGGAAACAAGAACGTCTATACGATCACGCCGGGCGTGAAGCTCGTCTCCTCGACCGGAGCCGCGATAACGCTCGCCGCCGATTTCAGCCTGAATTCGGAGAGCGCCAAGTCGTTCGTCCGTCCGCCCGATTGGACCGTGTACTTCATGCTGTCTATGGGCGGCAACGTGCTCCCGCAGGATAAGGACTCGGACGGTATCGAGGACAAGGCCGACGCCTGCCCCAACGATCCCGAGGATTTCGACGGCGTCGAGGACACGGACGGCTGCCCCGATCTCGATAACGACAAGGACGGGATCGTGGACACGGCCGACAAGTGTCCCGATCTGGCCGAGGATTTCGACGGGTTCCAGGACGAGGACGGCTGCCCCGATCTCGACAACGACGGGGACGGCATTCCCGATCTCAAGGACAAGTGCCCGAACGAGCCCGAGGACTTCGACGGCGTTCAGGACGAGGACGGCTGTCCGGACGTCGTGCAGGACAGCGATAACGACGGCATCGCCGACGACAGGGACAAATGCCCGCTGAAGGCCGAGGACTTCGACGGATTCCAGGACGAAGACGGCTGCCCCGATCTCGACAACGACCTCGACGGGATCACGGACAGCACCGACAAGTGCCCGAACGAGCCCGAAACCTACAACGGCTACCAGGACGAAGACGGCTGCCCGGACGAGCGTCCCATCGAGGAGAAGTTCATCCTCCGGGGCGTCAACTTCGAGAGCGGTTCGGCGGCTCTCACGCCCGATTCGTACGGGATTCTCGACCAGGTCGTGAAATCGCTCAAGGCGTACCCCGAGGTGAGAATCGAGATCGCCGGCCACACCGACGACGTCGGCAAGGACGAGTATAACCTGGGGCTGTCCCAGCGCCGGGCCGAAGCCGTGAAGCAGTATCTCGTGAATTCGGGGCTCAGCGCCGATCGTATCGTCGCGCGGGGTTACGGCGAAACCAATCCGGTTTCGACGAACGGCACTCCGGCGGGGCGCGCCGAGAACAGGCGGATCGAATTCCGCCGGCTGAACTAGACACGTTCGGACCGTACGGCGGACATGCGAAGGGGGCGATTCGTCGCCCCCTTCTTTTTTCTATTCGAATTTCCAGGCGCCGGGGAAAAACCGGAGCGCACGATCTTCAGGAGCGTTTCTTCGCGGCGCGCCGCGGCCGCCGTGTCTTGCTTTTCTGCCAGAGGCGTTCCATCTCGTCGAGACTCATGGAGGACAGCTTCTTTCCGTCTTCCTTCGCCCGCCGTTCGACCTCGTCGAAACGCCCGACGAATTTCTCCGTCGCGCCCTCGAGGACGCTTTCCGGATCGACTCCGAGGTAGCGGGCGAGGTTCACCGCGGTGAAGAGGATGTCGCCGACCTCGTCCTTGACCCGCGCGCGCGAGCCGCGCCGCAGCTCCGCCGAGAGCTCGTCGATCTCCTCGCGGAGCTTGTCGACGACGCCCGTGCGGTCCGGCCAATCGAAACCGACTCCGGCCGCTCTCTTCTGGACCGCGGCGGCACGGCGAAGCGGCGGGAGCTTTGCGGGGACGTTCGAAAGGACGCCCGAAGCCGGACGTTTCCGCCTCTCCGAGCGTTTCATGCGTTCCCACTCGGCGAGGCTTTCCGAGCTGTTCGCCGCCTTGGTATTTCCGAATACGTGCGGATGCCGCCTGACGATCTTTGTATGAACCCGCGCGACGATCGCCGCGAGCGGCGTATCCCTCTTCTCGAGGAGGAGCTCATGAATGAAGATGAGGATGAAGAACACGTCGCCGAGCTCCTCCTCGACGTGACGCCAGTCCTTGCCCTTTTCGGCCTGGAGAAGCTCGTACGACTCCTCGATGAGGTAGGAGATCATGTCGTCGATATCCCGCTCGCGATCCCACGGGCAGCCGCCCGGACCCCGGAGAGTCCGAAGCGTTTTCCGGAGAGCCGCGATCTCCCTGCCGATCGCGCGATCGGATGGATCCATCGTTTACCCGCCTTCCTGCACGACGCGCCCTCGCGATCGTACCCGAAATCCCGGGCGAACACAAGCGTGCGCCGCAAAAAGCGCTGTTGCGCGGCGGCGTCTCTCCTGATACAATGAACAATTGCCCTTTACACGAAGAGAGCGTGGGTATGGACACGATCGTTATCCGCGGCGCGCGCCAGCACAATCTCAAGAACATCGATCTCGAGCTTCCGAGGCGCATGCTCGTCGTCGTCACGGGCGTTTCCGGTTCCGGCAAATCCTCGCTCGCCTTCGACACGATCTTCGCCGAGGGGCAGCGGCGCTACATCGAATCGATCTCCACCTACGCCCGGCAGTTCATCGAGAAGCTCGAACGCCCCGACGTCGACGACATATCGGGCCTGAGCCCGACGATCGCGATCAGGCAGAAGAACACGGTGACGAGCGCGCGCTCGACCGTCGGCACGGCGACGGAGATCCACGACTATCTTCGGCTGCTCTTCGCCCGCGTCGGCCGGATCGTATGCCCCCGCTGCGGCGTCGAGGTGCGCGCGCATTCTCCGAGCGACGCGGCGCAGGAGATCGTCCGTCTCTTCGACGGAAAACGGATCAACCTCCTCATGCCGCTCGGCGTCCTGGACTCCGCCGGATGGAAAACGAAGCGCGGATATCTTCTCTCGAGAGGCTATTCGAGGCTCTTTGCCGGAGGGGAAACGGTTCGTGTCGAGGAGTATGCGGTCGAAAAGAGCGCCCGCGCGGATATCGCGGTACTCCTCGACCGCATCGAGGCGGTCGAGGCGAACAGGTCCCGCATCGCCGAGGTCGTGGAGCTTGCGTACCGGGAATCGTCGGGAAGCATCGAGATAGCGGAAGCCGCCGGCGGCGCGGCGCATCGCTTTACCCAGGCGCCGCTCTGTTCCTCGTGCGGAACGTCCTTCGAGGCGCCGAGCCCGCTCCTCTTCTCGTTCAACAGCCCCTACGGCGCCTGTCCCGATTGCCACGGATTCGGCGACCGCATGGAGTTCTCGGAGGATCTCATTATCCCCGACAGAAGGCTGTCGATAGACAAGCTCGCGATCGATCCGTGGTCGCGCGAGCGTTTCGCCTATTTTCAGCACCGGCTGATCGAATTCTGCCGCGCGAAGCGCATTGCCCGGGACGTTCCCTGGATGGATCTTCCCGGGGAGTCGAGGAATCTCATCCTCGAAGGAGAAGGAAAATTCCTCGGCGTGATCCCGTTTCTCGAGAAGCTTCGGGAAAAGAGCTACAAGAAGGGGCATCGTTTCTTCACGCGGCGATACATGGCCTTCACGAGGTGCCGCACGTGCGAGGGGGGAAGGCTCAAACGGGAAGCGTATAACGTGAGAATCGGGGACTTCACGATCCGCGACCTCGTCCGGATGATCCCGGCGCGGGCTCTCGATGCGATCGAAGGGATACGCTTCACCGAGCAGGAACGGCGCATCGCGAGGGATATTCTCTCGGAGATCGCGTCCCGTCTGCGGTTCATGATCGACGTCGGCCTCGGGTATATCACCCTCGACAGGTTGACCCGCACGCTCTCGGGGGGGGAAGCGCAGCGCATCAATCTCGCGAACTCCCTCGGCGCGAATCTCGTCGACGCGCTCTACATTCTCGACGAGCCGTCGATCGGTCTCCACGCCGCCGACAACGAGCGGCTCGTCTCGGTGCTCGGACGGCTCAGGGATCTCGGCAACTCCGTTCTCGTCGTCGAGCACGATCCCGATATCATCCGCTCGTGCGATTACCTCGTCGACCTCGGGCCGGGTCCGGGAAGCCTCGGGGGAGAGGTTCTCTTCAGCGGCACGATCGAGCAGGCGCGCGCGGCGGACGCTCCGAAATCAAAAACGCTCGAATGGCTGTTTCGCGGGCGGTCGGCCGCGGCCGTGCCGAAGAAGCAGCGCAGGCAATACGGCTCGATCGAGCTCAAGGGAGTCGCGGAACACAACCTCAAGAACGTCGACGTGAGTATTCCGCTCGGTCTCGTCACGTGCGTGACGGGGGTCTCCGGCTCCGGCAAGAGCAGTCTCGTCGTCGACGTTCTGTATCCCGTCGTGTCGAGGGATCCGCTCTCGGCGAGCCGGCTCAGGCTCAAGGGATGCGACGTCCGGGGGAAGCTCGATCGCGTGCTTCTCGTCGACCAGGGCGCGATCGGATCCTCTCCGCGCTCGAACCCGATCACGTACATCAAGGGATTTTCGTTCATTCGCGAGATATTCGCTTCCCAGCAGGCCGCGCGCGCGCGCGGATACGACCCCGGGCGGTTCAGCTTCAATAGATCGGGCGGCCGCTGCTCCCGCTGCCAGGGCATGGGATTCCGGAGAGTCGAGATGCATTTCATGGCCGATGTCTTCGTCCCCTGCGAGGAATGCGAGGGAAGGCGTTACAACGCCGAAACGCTCGAGGTGCGCTACAAGGGAAAGGATATCAGCGAGGTCCTCGAAATGACGGTCGACGACGCGATCCGTTTCTTCGACGCTGCGCCGCAGCTGGGCGAGAAGCTATGGATCCTTTCGAAGGTGGGGCTCGGCTACCTCACGCTCGGTCAGCCGTCGAACACCCTCTCGGGGGGAGAAGCGCAGCGAATCAAGATCGCCCGGGAGCTCGTCGAATCGCTCGGCCAGCGGAATCTCTACATCATGGACGAGCCGACGACGGGTCTTCACATGAGCGACGTCGACAGGCTCCTCGCCGTTTTCGAGGAGCTCGTGACGGCCGGTCATACGGTCGTCGTCATCGAGCACAACATGGAGGTGATCGCCTGGTCCGATTTCGTGATCGACCTCGGGCCGGGCGGGGGGGACGAGGGTGGCACGGTTATCGCTTGTGGCTCGCCGGAGAGCGTCGTACAATCGGACGGGTCGCTCACGGGAAAATATCTTGGCGCGTATCTCGAGAGGTACGGAGGTCGCACGAAATGAGAATTCTGGTTACGGGCGGAGCGGGGTACATCGGAAGCGTCGTCACGGAGTTCCTGCTCGCGGCCGCTCACGAGGTCGTCGTCGTCGACGACCTGTCGACAGGGCACCGCGGCGCGATCGGGAGAGGCGTGACCTTTCGCGAGGGGAATCTTCTCGACGAGCGTTTCCTCCTCCCGGCTCTCGACGGGATCGACGCCGTGTGTCATTTCGCCGCATTCTCGCAGGTGGCCGAATCGGTCGCCGATCCGCTCATGTATTATCGGAATAATATCGGCGGCGCCGTTTCGCTGCTCGCCGCGATGAGAAAAGCCGGGGTGAAGTTCTTTCTCTTCTCCTCCTCCGCCGCGGTCTACGGGGAGCCCGACGAGACGCCCATCCGGGAGGACGCTCCCTTGCGCCCGCTCAACGCGTACGGCAACACGAAGCTCGCGATCGAGCGGCTCCTCGCGGACTGCTCGGCCGCATGGGGGCTCAAGGCGCTTTCGCTTCGCTACTTCAACGCGGCGGGCGCCGGGGAGAGCCACGGCGAGGACCACCGTCCCGAGACGCATCTCATTCCCCTCGTTCTCGACGTCGCGCTCGCCCGCAGGGACGAGCTTGTGGTCTACGGCAGGGACTATCCGACGAGCGACGGAACGTGCGTCCGCGATTATATTCACGTCAAGGACCTCGCCTCCGCGCACCTGCTCGGTCTCGAGAAGCTCATCGACGGCTACGGGGGAATCCTGAATCTCGGCAACGGCCGCGGCTTCACCGTTCTCGAGGTCATTCGCGCCGCGGAAAAGGTGACCGGCCTCGAGATTTCGTATCGTTTCGGAGCTCGTCGGCCGGGAGATCCGGCGGTGCTCGTCGCGTCGTCGGATAAGGCCGAGACGGATCTGGGATGGAAGAGATTCTATCCCGGCATCGAGGAGATACTGCGAGACGCCTATACCTGGAAGCAGGCCCGTCCCGACGGGTACCCGGCGTGAACGGGGAGCCTCTTCCCCGGATTCCCGGCTGAACATATCGTTCTGGAGATGGAAGTTTTCTTGCCAAGGAACCGCCGCCCGTGAGCGTCGGTTTCCAGGTTCCCTCCGCTATCGGTTCCCCCTGCATACGTCGTAGATGAATCCAGTTCATTGATAATAAACAAGATAAAAGGGAAATGCCGTCGGCTTCGGTCTCTCCGGGGGGATGTGTCGGGGAATCGCGCCCATGGCATGTAAAATGCGTTTTGACAGCCGCATGGCTGAATCACTGAAGATGCGGATTCTCAAAGCGATCGGCAACGATGCCGTCATGATGGCGGTCTTATCCAGCCTGATGGAGCGAACGAAAGCGGAGTTCTGCGCCTTTGTCACGATGCGCGAGACGGCGCTGGTTTACATAATGGCCGAATCGAGGGATCTGTCTCCTCATGTGCCCGAGATCAGGGAAAAGCTCAATAACACCTACCGCATGTTCACGAACCGGAAGAGCTCATCCTGGCCCGCGGCGATCGAGAAGATCTTTTTCCGCGGAAACGGGATCGGTGATGCCGGCCGGCGGAGTGTCACGAGAATCGAAAGCTATTTTCTCGTTCCGGTCGCCTACGGTCCCCAGGTCAGGGGTGTGCTCTTCGTCGGGAGCGTCAGGAAGGAAGCGTTCGGGCGCAGAGACATAGCGCTCTTTCACAGCCTCGCGGACGAGAAAGACGAAAAGACTCCGATCGTATTCCGGGTCAACGGCGAAAAGGAAATACTCGAACGGCTCCTCGACGCGCTGCCCTCGGGGGCGGCGCTCTTCTCGCCGGACGGCAGGATCGCGGGCGCGAACGGGATATTCAGGAAACTGATGAACATGGACGGGGATCTTCCCGAAAGCGTGTACGACGTGGGGAAGGCATCGTGCTTCAACCTTCATGGCATCTGGGAAGAGTTCAGCATTCTTCAGAGCAGCATTATCGATCGAGAGCTCGAGGGCTCATGCGTTCCCGAGAGATATCTGCTTGTATCGTGGATGCGCCTCGATACCGTTTCCCCCGAGGTCGGCTCGCTCGCTCTTGTCAGGGAAATCACGTCGCAGCGAGAGCAGGCGGAAGCGCAGGAAGAGGAGGTCGCGATCGTCGCGCACGAGCTGCGCACGCCGCTGGCGGCTCTCAAAACGTCGCTCGCCATCATACGGGGCGCAGTCGGTTCCGGGGACGCTCGCGCCGGGGGCCGCCGGCCCGGGCCGGACTTTCTTTCGAGCGCCGCCAAGACGGTCGACAGGCTCGGCAGGCTCGTCGACGGGCTTGTCGAATCGTCGGCCGCGCGCATCGACGAGCGGCCGCTCAGGATCGAGTCGCACGACGTGAGGAAATTCCTCGACGAAATCACCAGACTGTTCGTTCACCCGATGGAAACGAAGGGAATAGATTTCACCATCGATGTCGGCGAAGCCTGCAGGAACCTCATGTTCGACAGGGATCGGATAGAGCAGGTGGTCCAGAACCTTCTCGCAAACAGCATGAAGCACGTGCCGGGAGGGGGAAGCATATCGATATCGATTCGTCCATGCGCCGGCTGTCCCGCGAGAATTCTCCCCGCCGAGCTCGCGAAACTGACCCCCTCGATGGCATTTGCCGATCTGCTTCTGCGGGATTCCGGGAGCGGCATACCGAGGGAAATAGCCGAGCTGACCAACGCGACCGAATCCCCGGAAGCGCCCCGCAAGAGCGTCGCAGGGGCTCGGTCTCATCATCGCGAAGCGTCTCATGCGGATGCAGGGAGGGTTCCTTTTCATCGACGAGAGCGTCGAGAAAGGGAGCGCCGTGCATCTGTTCCTGCCGATCAATATGGAAACCGCCCGAATCGTGAAACGATACAGGACCCTGCAGATGAAGGTCGACGAGATGATGGCCAAAGGGCTTGCGTCGGCTATCTTCGTGATTTCGAAGGAAGCGTCGATATCGTGGGACGAGGTCGCCGAGCGATTTCGCCCCTTGCCCGTCATCAATCCCGAGGTGAAGGAGATGGGCGGCCGCGACGCTTTTCTCTGGTCCCTTTCCGAGGGCATCGCGCTCGCGCTCGTCATGCGAGTCGATCGAATGGAGGACCCGGCGTCATTTCTCGGGGAGCCGGACGCCCTTCCCCGGGCCGGCTGGGCCGTCAGCCTGAGAGAAGGCACCGATCTGCGGGAGCTCGTGTCCCTGGCGTTGGAACGAATGGAAAATGGGTTAGTCGCTCATGAGTTGAAAGGAGTCGTTGGATGAAAGCGTACAAGATTCTGATCGTCGAGGATGACGAGGATATCGTCGAGACCGTCAGGTATTGCCTCGAGGTGAAAGGGTTCGTGGTCGAAGTGGCCTATGACGGTCTCAATGCGCTCCGGATGGCGCGCAAGAACCAGTACGACCTCATGCTTCTGGACATCATGCTTCCGGGGAAAAACGGTTACGAGGTTTCTCGGATCCTCAAGGAGGAGATGGACCACAAGAAGATAGAGCCCTTTCCGATCCTCGTCCTCACCGCCCGCAAGGTCAACAGCCCGGAGCGGGAGGATTTCCTCGCGACGTGGTCGAAGGCGGACGAGTTCATGTACAAGCCGTTCGAGATGGCCGATCTGATAAGCAAGATCGCGGTTCATATGGAAAGAGTCAGCGCGGTGCCGGCCTGAGAAAACGAGCGCCCCGGATCCGGTAATAGAGGCGCGAAGGATGCCATGACCGTCAAATGCATGGATAACCCCCGGTGCCCGGAGAGCTCCGACTACCTCGTCGGACTGTTCGACAGCTTTCCGGCCGCGCTCGTATCCGTCGATGCGAGGCTCCGGATCATCATGTTCAATCGCTTCGCCGAGGAGCTCACCGGTTTCAGGAGCTCCGAGGTCATGCAGAAACGGGTCAATAGCGTCATTCGAATCGAAAACGTAAGCTACATCACGAGCATCCTGCGCGGGCGCGCGGAGCTGCCCGCGGACGGATTCATCACGAAGCTCAGGGTGAAGAGCGGCATCGAGATTCCGGTGCAAATAGTCGTCTCGCCGCTTCGGGGACCGCGCGGAACGCTCGCCGGATTTCTCTGCGTGGCGTCCGATCTGCGCGCCGTCAAGCGCTTCCAGGGGAAGCTGCTTGAAGCGGAACGGCTTTCCGCCCTTTCCGAGATCGCGATCGGGCTGAATCATGCGATCAACAATCCCCTGTGCGCCATTCTCGGGAACACGCAGCTTCTGCTCATGGAGCGGGACAAGCATGACCCGGGGACCGTCAGAAAGCTCAAAAGCATCGAGCGGGAGATCTCCCGCATACAGAAGATTGCGGAGCGGCTGCCCATGATCACGCGGGCGGCGTCCCGGGATTACGTAGGGGGAAAAAGGATGCTCGACGTCGAGGAATCGGAGCATCTCGATCCCCGCCGACGCCCGCGCCGGAGAGAGACTTCTGCCGGCAAAGGGAGGCTCCGGCGCCCGTCGCAGCAATAAATCATTGACAAATCGCGTTTCCCGCATCAGATTTCTCCCCGTGGGAAGGTAGCTCAGCAGGTAGAGCAACGGACTGAAAATCCGTGTGTCGGCGGTTCAATTCCGTCCCTTCCCACCATTTATTCGAACGGTTCCACGGGGAGCGGCCTTCCGCAAGGCCAGTGTCTTTCATAATTAATTGTTAAACAAGTAGTTAAGCCCGGCGTGTGCAGCGCGATCGCGGATTTTAATTGTTGACAGCCCGAAAAAGGGAGGGTTATCTTTCCCTTTGCGAGGGAGGTAGAGGATGATGGATGAAAAGATGATGGCTGTGATTTCTGCGGCGGTCAGCGCTTATATAGAATCGGAAGACTCATTCGACGAGAGAAGGTTCGGACAGAGGCTCAACCCCTGGAAGATGGCGGCACGGCGAGAGACGATGTCGAAGCACGTGCTCACCGTGCGTGCGAATCCGAGCACGATGCGCCTGAGAAGGTTCTCGCTCATCTAGGTTGAGCACACCGAAGGCCGGCTGAAGGCATTCTCCTGAAGGGCTTGGCATATGCCCAAAAACACGAAGCTCCTCCAGGCGTTCAAGGCGGTCAAGGTGACCGACACGACGCTGCGTGACGGTCATCAGTCCACGATCGCCACCCGGATGCGCACCGAGGACATGCTCCCCATCGCGGAAAAGATGGACAGGGTCGGGTTCCATACGATGGAGGTCTGGGGGGGAGCCACCTTCGACGTCGCGACGCGATACCTCAACGAGGATCCGTGGGAGCGGCTGGTCGAGCTCAAGAAGCGGATCAAGAAGACCCCTCTCCAGATGCTGCTCCGCGGCCAGAACCTCGTCGGATATCGGAACTACGCCGATGACGTCGTCGAGGCGTTCGTCGAGCGGGCGGCCGAAACGGGGATCGACGTCTTCCGCGTTTTCGACGCACTCAACGACGAGCGCAACTTCGAGGCGTCCTTCAAAGCGATAAAGAAGTGCAAGAAGCATGTTCAGGGCACGATATCGTTCTCCCTCACCGGTCCCAAGATCGGGGGCAAGGTATATAACCTCAGGTACTACATCGATAAGGCGAAAAATCTCAAGGAGATGGGCGCGGATTCGATTTGTCTCAAGGACATGGCCGGGATTCTCAATCCGTATGACGCCTACGATCTCATCGGCGCCTTGAAACGTTCGGTCAGACTCCCGATCCAGCTCCACTGCCATTACACGAGCGGGATGGCCTCGATGACCTATCTCAAAGCGATCGAAGCGGGCGTCGACGTCATTGATTGCGCGATAGCGCCTTTCGGTCTCAGATCGTCGGAGCCGGCGATCGAGCCGATCGTGGCGGCGCTCAGGGGAAAGGTGAGAAGCCCGGGTCTCGATCTGGAAAAGCTCTACGAAATCGGTCGATACCTCGAGACGATCGCGCCGAAGTACCGGCAGTTTCTCAATACGACCCAGATGTCCATCATCGATACGGCCGTTCTCGAGCATCAGATCCCGGGCGGGATGCTCACGAACCTCGTGAGCCAGCTCAAGGAGGCGGACGCCCTCGACAGGATCAACGAAGTTTACGACGAGCTTCCGAGAACCCGGAAGGAGCTCGGCTATCCGCCCCTCGTGACGCCGACGAGCCAGATCGTCGGCACGCAGGCGGTTCAGAACGTCCTCTTCGGCCGCTACAAGATGATCTCGAGCCAGGTGAAGGACTACGTGTACGGCCTCTACGGACGGTCGCCGGCGCCCATCGACGCGAGGGTGCAGAAGATCGTGCTCCATGGCTACCCGAAGGGGGAGAAGCCGATAACCTGCAGGGCCGCCGATACGCTCGAGCCGGAGATGGAGAAGGCGCGCGAAGCGACGAAGGACATCGCGCGGGACGAGGGAGACGTTCTCGTCTATGCGCTCTATCCGACGACGGGGCTCCGTTTTCTTAAATGGAAATACGGCAAGGAGCAGCCGCCGGCCGAAACGAAGGCGAAAACGCTCGAGGACGTCAAGCGCGAGGATGATCTCGTTGAGAAGGCTCTCAAGGGGCAGCTCGTGGAGAAGATCCCCGCGGGCTCGCCGGGCGGCGGCGCGACGCTCCGGACCTTCAGCATCTCGGTCGGCGGAGAAAAGTACTCGGTCGACGTCGAGGAAGTCGGAGGAAAGCCGCGAGTCATCGCCGTCGGCGATACGCAGCCTCTTTTCATCAAGAAGGATTCGCCGCCCTCCAGGGAGAAGGAGCCCGAGAAGAAGGAAGAGCCGAGGGTCAAGAAGGAAGAAGCGAAGAGCAAGATCGAAAAGGGCGATTCACCCGCAGCCTCAAACGGCGAGTATTCGATCATCGCGCCGATGCCCGGCATGATCGTTCAGTTCGAGGTGAAGGTGGGAGATGCGGTCAAGGAGGGAGATGTCCTCGTCATCCTCGAAGCGATGAAGATGCAGAACAATCTCACCTCAAGGGTGAACGGCGTCGTAAAATCCCTCAAGGTATCCCCCGGAACATCCGTAGAAAAGGATCAAGTGCTCCTAACGATAGCCACTTGATTCTGGTCGATCCCTCGGAAGCAGCCCTCCATTCGTCGCGTAACATATTGTATTATAAATAGATAGTATTTGCCCTCGGCGCAATCTATATCCCTTGACTTGATAAGGGATTTCTTATTAATTTCAATTTATCTTTCTATGAAGATAAGCAGGGCATGGAGGGTGCGACCCTGAAACTCAACAAGCTTCGCTCGTTCAAGAGCCTCGATAGATTTAAAAAGGAAATTCTCAGCGAACGGCCGGCCGGCTGGATAACGATCGGCGTATGCGCCGACACGGGGTGCCGTGCCTGCGACTCGGCCAACGTCTATGAGGCGTTCAAACGCGAGATCGCAAGGGAGCGTCTGCGGCGCGTCGACGTCAAGGCGACCGGCTGCCACGGCTTCTGCGAGAAGGGCGCCCTCGTCGTCATTCATCCCCGGAAGATCCTCTACACCCAGGTGAAACCGCTCGACGTTCCCGAGATCGTCGCGAAGACGATCAAGAAGGGGGAAGTCGTCGAACGGCTCCTCTATCTCGATCCCGCGACGGGGAAGCGCGTCGAGCTGGAGGAAGAGGTTCCCTATTACCGGCGGCAGATGAGGCTCATTCTCGGCGACAACTCGAGAATCGATCCGGCGGATATACGGGATTATATCGCGCTCGACGGCTACGCGGCGCTGCGCCGGGTGCTCGAGAGCCGGAAGCCTCGCGGAGCGATCGATACGATCAGGAAGTCGGGGCTTCGGGGGAGGGGCGGCGGGGGATTTCCGGCCGGGATCAAATGGGAAACGGCGCGGAAAGCGAAGGGGCGGAAACGGTTCGTCATCTGCAACGCCGACGAGGGAGATCCGGGCGCCTTCATGGACCGGAGCATCTGCGAAGGAAATCCGCACAGCGTTATCGAGGGGATCGTTATAGGCGCCTATGCGGTCGGCGCGCACGAGGGCTTCATCTACGTGAGGAACGAGTACCCGCTCGCGGTCGAGGCGCTGACGACGGCGCTCGCTCAGGCGCGCGAATGCGGGCTCTTGGGCGCCGATATTCTCGGCAGCGGTTTCTCGTTCGATATCTCGATTTCCCGCGGCGGGGGCGCCTTCGTCTGCGGGGAATCCACGGCGCTCATGGCTTCTCTCGAAGGCAAACCGGGCGAGCCGCGCGCGAAATACATCCATACGGTGGAGAAGGGGCTTTGGGAGCAGCCTACCGTGCTCAACAACGTCGAGACCTGGGCGAACGTGCCGAAGATCATCCTCGGCGGGCCTGCCTGGTATACGAAGATCGGGACCGGGGACGTGAGCGGGAATCCATGGGGAGGGAGCAAGGGAACGAAGATATTCTCCCTCGTCGGCAAGGTCGTCAATACGGGTCTCGTCGAGGTTCCCATGGGAACGACGCTGCGGGAGATCATCTTCGACATCGGCGGCGGCGTGCCGAAGGGCAAGAGATTCAAGGCGGTTCAAACGGGCGGTCCCTCGGGCGGATGCCTTCCGGAATCGCTCCTCGATCTGCCCGTGGATTTCGACGCGCTGACCGACGCCGGCTCGATGATGGGATCGGGCGGCATGATCGTGATGGACGAGGACACCTGCATGGTGGACGTCGCGAAGTATTTCATCGATTTTCTCAAGGACGAATCGTGCGGCAAGTGTCTTCCCTGCAGGGAAGGGCTCCGCGCGCTTCTCGAGATTCTGAACAGGATCGTCGAGGGCAAGGGGAAGAAGGGGGATATCGCGCTCCTCGAGGAGATCTCGGAAGGGATCGCGGCGACCTCCCTCTGCGCGCTCGGCGGGTCGGCGCCGAATCCGGTGCTCACGACGATACGGTACTTCAGGGACGAGTACGAGGCGCATATAAACCGGAAGAAATGCCCCGCGGGGGTCTGCAAGCCGCTGCTCCGTTTCAGAGTCGTTCCGGAGCGCTGCACGGGCTGCCGCGCGTGCTTCAAGGTATGCCCCGCGAGCTGCATCGCGGGCAAGGCGAAAGAGATTCACGTGATAGACGAAACGAAATGCATACGGTGCGGGGCGTGTTTCGACGCGTGCAGATTCGAGGCGATAGCGCGATGAGCGACGCGGATTCGGCGCGTACGATGCGAAACGTCCTTTTTCCAGGGCGCGCGGGAGCCGCGGGCCCCGCGGCGGGCGGAGTTGCCGGCGAGCGCGATGTGCAGCGGATCCTCGAGCGGCACATGAGACTGGCGTCGCAGATCATCGCGATACTTCAGGACGTGCAGGCGCTGCGGCAGTATCTCCCCGAGGCGGATCTGCGTCTCATCTCGCGGGAGCTCGAGGTGCCGCTCGCGCGGCTCTACGCGATCGCGACGTTCTACAAGGCTTTCAGGCTCGTGCCGCGCGGGAGGCACGAGATATCGCTCTGCACGGGAACGGCGTGCCACGTGAGAGGCGCCATGCGCGTGAAGGATGCGATCGAGCGCGGGATCGGAATCGCCGCGGGAGGCACGACGTCAGATATGAGGTTCTCCTTCGAGACCGTTCGATGCCTCGGCTGCTGCGGCCAGGCGCCGGTCATGATGGTCGACGGAGAGCTCGCGAGCAGGCTCGATCACCTGACGGTCGGCAAGGCGCTGGAGAAATACAAATGAAGTTCGTTCTGAACGGGAAGAAACGGACCGCCGAGGCCGGGACGACGGTGCTCGAGGCTGCGAGGGCGGCGGGAATCGATATCCCCGCCGCGTGCGCGCACGACGCGCTCGAGCCCTACGGCGCGTGCAGGCTCTGCGTCGTCGAGATCCGGGAACGCGGGAAGAAACGCCCGCGCGTCGTCGCTTCGTGCCTCTATCCGGTGCATGAAGGTCTCGAGGTCGAGACCGATACTCCGCGCATCGGGAAGCTGCGGAAATTCCTCCTCGAGCTGCTCCTCGCCCGATCTCCCGGCGCCCCGTACGTGCGGGAGCTCGCCGCGAAGCACGGGGTGACGAAGACGCGGTTCTCGAAGCTGAACGACGACTGCATACTCTGCGGTCTCTGCGTGCGCGTCTGCTCGGAGATCGTCGGAGCGGACGCGATCGGATTCTCGCAGCGGGGTATCGGACGGAAAGTCGAATCTCCGTTCGGCATCGATCATTCCCGCTGCATCGCGTGCGGCGCGTGCGCGTATGTCTGCCCGACCGACGCGATCGATATGGAATACGAGCGCGTGATCGAGCTCCGCAGGGAAGGCGGGGAGCATCCGTGCCGGTACACGCTCATGGGATTTCTGAGCGACGCCGTGTGCTCGCTCAATTACGAGTGTTTCCGATGCGAGATCGATCAGAAATTCCGCGCCGAGGCGGACACGCATCCGATGCTCGCGAGGAAACGGCCTCGAAGAAAGGCCCGCGCATAGCATGGAGAAGGACGCCGGCAAGATCATCGTCAGGGATCCGCGGGATGCCCGCTCCTGGAAGCTCGTTCCTCTCGAGACGTCTCCCTGCACGCTCGCGTGCCCGACGCGCATCAACGCGCGGGGATACGTATCGCTCGTTTCGGACGGCCGGTTCGCCGAAGCGCTCGCCCTTATCCGCGAGCGAAATCCGTTCCCCGGGGTCTGCGGGCGGGTCTGTCCGCGTCCCTGCGAGGCCGCGTGCACGCGGGGGAAATACGACGAGCCGGTAGCGATCTGCGCGCTGAAACGTTTTGTTTTCGATCTCGAGATGAAGCGCGGCGTCAATCCGTCAGTTCCGGCGCAGATCCGCCGGGCCGAAAAAGTGGCCGTTATCGGCGCGGGCCCGGCGGGGCTTGCCGCCGCGCGCGAGCTCGCATTTCTCGGATATCCCGTGACCGTGTTCGAGTCGGAGGACCGGCCGGGAGGAATGATGAATCTCATCCCCGGATTCAGGCTCCCGCGCGCAGTCGTCATCCGCGAGACGCGCGCGATCCTCGACGCGGGCGTCGAGCTCGTCGCGGGGACGGAGTTCGGAAAGGACGTTACCTGGAACCGGCTCAAGAGGCGCGGCTATCGCGCGCTGCTCCTCGGCACGGGCGCATGGCGGCCCGTGTGGAAATGGGGAGCGCCGGGAGTCAAGGGAGTCATGCATGCGATCGATTTTCTGCGGCATGCCGCTTTGGAGATAGAGGATACAAGGGTCGTCGTCGCCGGCGACGGCATGATGGCGCTCGATTGCGCGCGGACGGCGGTGCGGCTCGGCGCGAAGAGCGTCACGCTCGTCGTCGGACGGAGCCGCGATCTCGCGCCGGTTCGCGCGGAGGATCTCGCTCAAGCCGAGAAAGAGGGCGTGAAGGCGCTCTTTCTCGCGCGCCCTGCGCGCGTCGTGACGAAGGGCAAGAGGCTCGCGGGGCTTGCATTCGTGAAGCTCGAGGAGGGAAGGCCCGACGCGACGGGCAGACGCGATACGATCGAGATAGCCGGCAGCGAGTTCGCGGGAGAGGCGGATATCTTCGTCGACGCGTACGGACGCGGGATCGACGTGAAAGGCTTCGGCCCCGCGCTCGCCCTCTCGACGACACCGGCCGGCGCCCTGGCGATAGATCCGGCGACCTCGGCGGCGGGCGGGGAAGGTGTATTCGCCGCGGGGGATCTCGTAACGGGTCCCCGGAGCGTCGTCGAGGCGATCGCGTCGGGGCAGAAAGCGGCCTACCGGATCCATCACTATCTGAGCGGCGAGACGATAGAGTCGCCCCTCGATCTCACGATCGACGGAAGCGTCGCTCATCGGGAGTTCACGCTCGAGGCGGCGGCCGGGGCCGAGGTTCGGAGAGAGCCGATGCCCGTCGAAACGGCCGCGAAACGGAAAAGAGATTTCGGCGAAGCCGAAAAAGGCTACACGTCGCAGTCCGCCCGGCGCGAGGGCGGCCGCTGCCTGCGCTGCGGGCCGTGCGGCGAGTGCGATGTCTGTGTCGACGCCTGCGAGAAGAAGGACTTCATCCTGCGCGTCGGCGAGGATCTCGAGGTGAACGTGCACGCGGGCAGGGAATTCTGGTCGTCGGCGCCGGATCGAGTGGTTCTCGAGCTCGGGGCGGAGCGCGCGGAGGGGATCCCGATACGGACGCTCTGCGAAGTGGATGGAGCGCTTTGCGTCGGCTGCGGCAGGTGCGCCGATATCTGCGGATACAGAGCGGTGCAGGTGGAGGCGCGGCCGGGAGGTCGGTTCGTCGCGCGCGTGGACGAGCTCGCCTGCAAGGGGTGCGGCTCATGCGTGGCCGGCTGTCCCACGGGCGCCATCGATCAGCGCACCTTCGACCACGCGAGCGCGATGAAGCGCCTCGAAGGGATCTCGTCGTCGCGCTCGAAAGTGCTCTTCGTGTGTCACTGGGCGCGCCCCGAACGGCTCGACCTCCCGCGGGACGTCCTCGTGATCGAGACGATGTGCGCGGGCAGGGTGCCCCCGCGGTTCATAGTGGAGGCGGCCCTCCGCGGGAGCCCGAAGGTGCTCGTATGCGGGTGCGCCGATGAAGACTGCCACTACGGGTTCGGCCGCTCGTCCGCGAGACGCGTCGTCGAGCGGAGCCGATCCCTTCTCCGGTTGTTCGGATTCGGGAGCGAGATCGTGACGGAGATCTCGACGAACCCCGACGAATTCGCTCTGGCCGTCAACAAGTGGGCGTGGAAATCGAAATGAACGAAAAAGAGATCGTCGCAAAATACCGTATCGAGGACTGCACGAGGTGCAAGAACGAATGCGCTTCGGCGTGTCCGGTCTACCGCTTTTTCGGCACGAATCACCCGCAGCAGCTCGCGCAGAAGTTCCTCGACGGGGGAGAAGGCGCGGCGCGCGCCCACCGGCTCATTTGGACGTGCGTGACGTGCGCGGCGTGCACGGAGGCGTGCCCGTTCAAGGTGCCTTTCGCCGATTTTATCCGCGAGCTGAGAACGGGACGAATCGACTATCATCCCGTTTTCGGCGGGATCGTTCAGCAGTATCAAAGAACGCAGGCGCTCGGCCCGCAGAAGGCGTCAAAGGGCGCGAAGGGCGCCGTGTTCGCCTCGAAAGCGCGACTCTCCTGGCTCGACGCCTCTTCGCGCGTCGGGAAGGAAGGGGATACGGCTCTCTTTACCGGCTGTCTCGCGCTCTTCGACGCCGTTTCAGGTCCCGCGTGCGAGCAGGGCTTCGGCGACATGGCTCGATCGGCCGTGAGGCTTCTCAACGCGATCGGCGTCTCGCCGGTCATTCTCGACGACGAGCGGTGTTGCGGAAGAGACCTCTACGACATCGGCGAGCGGGAGGCGTTCATGGCGCTCGCGCGGCACAACGTCGAGGAGATCGTGAAATCGAAGGCGCGCACCGTTCTCGCCGTGTGTCCCGAATGCGCGTTTACCCTGAAGGACACCTATGCGAAAGAGATCGGGCCGCAGCCGTTCGAGGTGCGGCACATAACCGAATTCGTCGCGGAACATCTGGAGGAGCTCGACTTCAGGAGGGGCAACGAGAAACTGGCGTTCCACGATCCGTGCTACCTCTGCCGCCGTCTCGGCGAGAGCGAAGCGCCGAGGAAGCTGCTCGAACGGCTGTCCGTCGCGAAGCCCGTCGAGCTCGAGCGGCGGGGCAGAAGCGCTCCCTGTTGCGGCGCGGGCTCGTGGGTGGACCACGGCCCTCACACGCGCGCGGCCGTCGACGAACGTCTCCTCGAAGCGCATCGGTGCGGGGCGGATACGCTCGTCACCGCGTGCCCGAAATGCGCGCTCCTCTACCATGAAGTGAGCCCCGGCTGTTCGTGGAAACTGTCGCCCGTGGCAGTGAGAGATCTCATCACCCTCGCGGCGTCGAGACTCGAGGAATAATGGAGTCGAAGCGAATGTCTCGCGGAAAGGGCGAAACGAAACAGTCTGCGCCGGGCGATTTTCGCGTGCGAACGCACCCGATTCTTCCGATCGTGCGGCGCACGGAGATCTCCTTCACCTTCAACGACAACCCGATGAAGGCGTACGAGGGGGAGGTCATCACGACGGCGCTCTTCGCCGGCGGCGTGCAGGTCTTCGGGCGCCATCCGCGCGACGGAAGCCCCCAGGGCATCTTCTGCGCGAACGGCCAGTGCAGCCAGTGCACCGTGCTCGTCGACGGGCTTCCGGTCAAGGGATGCATGACGACGGTCAGGGCCGGGATGAAGGTCAGGAGCTGCGAGGGGAGCCCCGCGCTTCCGGCGGACGACGCTCTGCCGAGGTTCCGGGAGATTCCGACGATCGAGACCGACGTCCTCGTCATCGGGGGCGGCCCGGCTGGAATAAACGCCGCGATCGAGCTCGGGCTCCTCGGCGTGAAGACGCTCGTCGTGGACGACAAGAACGAGTTCGGCGGAAAGCTGACGCTGCAGACGCACACCTTCTTCGGTTCCCGCGACGACTGCTACGCGGGCACCCGCGGCATCGAGATCGCCCGTATCCTCACGCATCGGCTCGAGAGATTCCCCTCCGTTTCGGTCATGCTCGGGACGACCGCCGTGGGGGCGTTTCACGACAAGCAGGTCGGTCTCGAGCAGGGGGGAACTACGTTCAGGTGAAACCCCGCGCCGTGCTCGTCGCGTGCGGCGCGCGCGAGAAGAATCTCGCCTTCCCCGGCTGCGACCTGCCGGGCGTCTACGGCGCCGGCGCTTTCCAGACGCTCCTGAACCGCGATCTCGTCAAGCCCACCGAGCGGCTGTTCATCGTCGGGGGGGGGAACGTCGGTCTCATCACCGGGTACCACGCGATCCAGGCCGGCATCAAGGTGGTCGGCCTCGTCGAAGCCCTGCCCCGCTGCGGGGGCTACAAGGTCCACCTCGACAAGCTCCGTCGTCTCGGGGTGCCGATCCTCACCTCGCACACGGTTCTCAAGGCGGAGGGCGCGGAGAAGCTCGAAAGAATCACGATCGCGGCCGTCGATAAGAATTTCAAACCCGTTCCGGGCAGCGAGAAGTCGCACCGGGTGGACACGCTTCTCATCGCCGTCGGGCTCTCGCCCGTGAACGAGCTTTTCGAGAAGCTGGAGGAATACGGCATCGAATGCTGGAAGGCGGGGGACGCCGAGGAGATCGCCGAAGCCTCCGCCGCGATATTCAGCGGGAAGATCACGGGGCGGAAGATCGCCCGGTCTCTCGGCTACGAGATCGATATTCCCGACGAGTGGACCTCGACCGCGGCGATCCTGCGAAGCAAGCCCGGGCGGACGACGCCGCCGGACCTTCCGAGGCTCGCGAAGAAGGTGTATCCGCTGATTCGCTGCGTGCAGGAGATTCCCTGCAACCCGTGCGCGGATTCCTGCCCGAGGAACAGCATCGCGATACAGGGCGATTCGATCATGGGCAACCCCGCTTTCGGCGGCGACTGCATCGGCTGCGCGAACTGCGTCGCGGTGTGCCCGGGACTCGCGATCAGCCTGATAATGCCTGAGTACGACACGGAATCGAAGACGTCGCTTCTCGTCCTCCCGTACGAGCTCGAGACGGAGGATATCGCCGCGGGGAGGCGGGTCGAGACGGTGGATATGGAAGGGAGCGCGGTCGGCTTCGGCACGATCGTCGCGTTCCGCACGTCGAATATCGATGCGAAGAGGAAAATCGTATCCATCGAAGTCCCCGCGCATGAAGCCTATTCCGTCGCGGGCTTCGCCGTGCTTGTGCCCGAGACGGGAGAAGCCGGGATCGGCGTGGCCGAGCCCGTGCCCGACGACACGATCATCTGCCGCTGCGAGCGCATCACGGCGGGAGAGGTTCGCGGAGAGATCCGCGCCGGCGTGCGGGACATGAACATTCTCAAGGCGACGGTACGGACCGGCATGGGCGCCTGCGGCGGAAAAACGTGCACCGAGCTCATTCTCAGGCTCTATCGCGAGATGGGCGTCGATCTTTCGGAGGTCACGCTGCCGACGAACAGGCCGTTCACGGCGGAGATACCGCTCGGCGTTTTCGCCGGAGCCGAGCGCGAAGGCGGTAAGGCATGAGCCGCACGAGCTACGACGCGATTGTCATAGGAGCGGGGAGCGTCGGGCTGCCCATCGCGTACTACCTCACGCTCGAGGGGCTGCGCGTTCTTGTCCTCGATTCCGAAGCCTCGCCGGGGCAAGGGGAGAACAAGGCCGCGATCGGAGGCGTCCGGGCGACGCACTCGGACGGCGCGAAGATCACGCTCTGCCTGCAGAGCCTCGAGTTCTACTCGACGTTCGAGGAGAAGACCGGCATCGATCTCGGCTGGGTGCCGGGCGGCTATTGCTTCCCCGTGTATCGCGAGGACGAGGAGAAGATTCTCAAGGGCATTCTCCCGACGCAGAAGAAGAACGGCCTCGTCATCGACTGGTACGGTCCGGAGAAGATCCGGGAGTTCGTTCCCGGCATCAACGAGAACGGGCTTCGCGGGGGCACGTTTTCGCCCGGCGACGGACAGGTGTCGCCGCTCAAGTACGCGGCGGCGCTCTGGAAAGAGAGCAAGGACCGCGGCTGCGAGTATCATTTCGGGGAGCCGGTCACGGGGCTCGTCGCGAAGAAGGGGAAGATCCAGGGCGTGAAGACGGGGAAGGCCGTCTATCATTCGGATATCGTCGTGAACGCCGCCGGCTCCTATGCGAAGGAGATCGGCGCGATGGCCGGCGTCGATATCCCCGTCGTTCCCGACTGTCACGAAGCGGGAATCTCCGCGCCCATGGAGCGTTTCTTCGATCCGCTCGTGGTCGATATCCGGCCGGGTCCCGAGGGCAAGACGAAGAACTTCTACTTCGGGCAGAACGATCGCGGGCAGGTTATCTTCTGCTATACGCCGCTCGTGCCGATCATCGGTACGAACAGGGAGAACACCTCCGAATTCATGACCGTGATCGCGCGGCGCATGATCGATCTCATCCCGCGGCTCAAGAACATGCTCGTCCGCCGCGTCTGGCGCGGGCTCTATCCGATGACCCCGGACGGCATCATCATTCTCGATAGCGTGAAAGAAGTGAGGGGTTTCTACCTCGCCGTCGGCATGTGCGGGCAGGGCTTCATGCTCGGTCCCGGCGTCGGTCTCAATATGGCGAACTTCATCCTTCGGGGAAAACCGCTCATACCGCAGGAGATATGGAATTCCATATCCTTCTGCCGCGACTACTACGCGGGGCGCAAGGAAGCGCTCAAGTAATTCCGGCACGTCATTCAGGGGAGAGATCATGAGTCAGCAGGAAAAGGCGTTTCAGGACCACTATCCGGATAATTTCGCCCAGTGCTACGGCTGCGGCCGGCTCAACGAGCACGGGCATCGCGTTCGAAGCTTCTGGGACGGCGACGAGGCGGTCTGCACCTTCGAGCCGAAGCCGTATCACACCGCGATACCCGGCTATGTGTACGGGGGGCTGCTCGCTTCCCTCGTCGATTGCCACTGCACCGGAACGGCGTCGGCCGCCGCGTACCGGGCCGAGGGACGGGAGATGGGATCCGATCCGCCGCTGCGCTTCGTCACGGCGTCGCTTCACGTGGACTATCTGCTTCCGACGCCGATGGGCGTTCCCCTCGAGCTGCGCGCGTGCGTCAAGGAAATCAAGGGTCGCAAGGTCGTCGTGACGGCGACGATTGTGGCACGGGGAAAGCTCTGCGTCCGCGGCGAGGTCGTCGCCGTGCAGGTTCCGGATCGCCTCGTCAAGGGCGCGTAGCGGGCGCCGCGGCGAGCCGGACCTTCGCCCAGTACTCGAACGCCTGAGAGGAAGCGGCTCCGCCCGGTCCTCCGGGACCGCCCATGCCGCCCCCAGGTCCTCCCATCCCGCCTCCGGAGCCGCCCATGCCGCCCCCGGGACCGCCCATGCCTCCTCCTCCGGAAGGCATTCCTTGAGGAGGACGCTCTCCCGGCGGATCTTCATCGAGGGCATCTCCGATCTTGCCGACCTTGAAGCCGACGCCGATCATCGATCCGGGAGCGGCGTTGACGGCGAAGGGCAGGCTGTCGGACGACGCGAGCGGGATCCGCACTTCATAGATGAGGGTCCGATTGGCGATATCGATCATCGCCGCGATCCCGCCCTCGCCGTCGTCCGCCGCGGGCATTGAAGCGATCGGTTCTCCGCCGGGGCCGAGAACGGCCATCTCGCCCTGCGCCTCCGCGAGCATGGCCTTGAGGAACGCCTGCCGGTTTTCTCCCGAATCGCCCGAAGGAGCGCCCGCGTGCGCCGCCGGCGCGCAGCCCGGCCGGCATGCCGGCAGGCATCCCGGTCGAATCCGGCATCGACCGTTTCATCGGATAGTTGATTCCGAATGTCTGTTTCTTCCTGCCCGTCGCGTCTATCCAGATCGTGAGACCGTTCATGAGAATCTGCGCCTGTTTCTGCCGGTTCCAGGTCGCCAGATACACGTACAGATAGTCCGCGTCGTTGAAGAAACCGATCTTGAATCCGTCGTTCTCGCTGTAGTACGCCTCGCGGCCGGCCCATTCGGGGGCCTTTCCGTCGATCGAGATCTCGCGTTCGGGCCAGGAGCTCGCGAGCTTGGATTCCAGGCATCCGTCGAGCATGATCATGCAGAGAGCCGACGCTGCGAGAATACAGGAAGTTGATCACGGGTGCGCTTTTCATCGGCGCCGTCCTTTCCCGGGGAAAAGGTGGGGTACACGCATACTCGTCGAGGAACGCCCGGCCGCGGTTACAACGGATTACGACAATTTTGATGTAACCTCGCCGGCCGCCGGGGCGACGACCCGTTTGAGCGATTCAAAGATTGGACAGAGATGCATCAGGCCGGTATTATTCACGAGATGCGTGGAAATGACTCAAACGAGAGCGACGGAGAGGTGATCGACCGCATTCTCGGCGGGGACGTCGATGCGTTCGAATGCCTGATGGATCGGTACGGGGATCATGTCGCCCGGATCGCGGGCAGGCGCGTGCCCTGGGGGGACGCGGAAGAGGTCGCTCAGGATATATTCGTCCGTGCCTATATGTCTCTTTCCGGCTACGCCGGGGAAAGGCGATTTCAAATGGTGGCTGTCGAAGATCGCGGAGCGCGCCTGCCACGACTTCTGGCGGCAGCGGTACAAGCGCCGCGAGCAGCCGGTGAGCGCCCTCAGCGAGGATCAGGCGAAACGGCTCGCGCGCGCGGCTTCGGAACGATCGGCCAGAGCGCATGCGGACGACACGGCGGGCCGCGAAGCGCGCGAGCTCCTCGCGTGGGCTCTCGGCAAGCTCTCGAGCGAGGACCGCGCGGTTCTCGAGCTTGTTCATATCGAGGAGCGGCCGGTGGCGGAGGCCGCGGAGCTGCTCGGCTGGAGCGTCGTCAACGTGAAGGTCCGCGCATATCGATCGAGGAAAAAGCTGCGCGCCGTCCTCGAGAGACTCATCGCGAAAGAAGGGGAGATTCATGAAACGAAATAGGGAGAAGCTCGACGAGCTCGAATCGCGCCTGTTCTCCGCGTATCGTTCGGGGGATTATCGGGCGGCGCATGCGGGCCGGCGCGAGTCGGTGATGCGCGAGATACGCCGGATGGGTGCGGTCGAGGCGCCGAACGGCGCGCAGCTGCACATCGAGCGGTTTGCGTGGCGTTTTTCGGCCGCCGCCTGCGTCATCGCGCTGCTTCTGCTCGCGTACGTGTTCTCGAGCGGATTCGTCGACTATCAGGAGCTCGCGATGCGTTTTCTCGAAAACCCGATAGATTTCATGATCTGAACGACGGCAAGGGGGAATGAGCGATGTCAGGAAACGAAACGAAAGGGAAATGGAAACTGGTATCCGGCGTCGTCGCCGTATTCATCGTCGGAGCGATCATCGGCGGACTTTCGGCGACCGCTCTCATGCGAGGCCATTTTCTGAATGTCATGAAAAGCGGCCCTCCCCGGGGAGTGCACAAGCCCATCGCGGAGAGGCTGACGGCGGATCTGGCGCTGACCCGAGACCAGCGCGCCGAGGTCGAACGTATCGTGCGGGATTTCGAGCCGCGATTCGAGGAATTCGAGCAGCGGGCGCGCACCGAGGTCAGAGCGGTCATGACCGAGATGGAATCGAAGATACGGGAAATACTGACTCCCGAGCAGCAGGTGAAGTTCGACGCCGGAATCAAGAAGATGCGCGAGGAAATGGAAAAGCGGGGAGGCAGGAAGCGCGGGTGGAAGGGCGAAAGGCACGAGACGGGACCGGGGGAGTAGGCATGAGAACAATACAAAGACGGTGCGCGATCGGCGCGTGCGCGTTTCTGGTCTGGACGGGAGCCGTCGGAGGGATCGCGCGGGGGGCGGAGACGAGGGCGATTACGCTCAAAGGCGCGATAGAGACGGCGCTCGAGGCGAATATCGATCTCAGACAAGCGGCCAATCAGACCGAGTCCCAGGAGATATCGGTCAGAAGAAGCAAGATGGATTTTCTCCCGAGCCTGAGACTCTCCTTGGGGGCGTCGAGGGGCTACGGGAAGGATTATGAGGCTATTTCCGACCGGTTCGAATGGAGCCATTCGAACTCGATGAACCTGTCGGCCTCTTCGGGTCTCGACCTTTTCACGGGATTCGGGAGAATCGCCGCTCTCAAGCAGTCCCAGCTCGCGCTCGAGGCGCAGCGGAGGAGCTATGAGCGAAGCCGTGAGCAGGTGATATTTCAGACCGTTCAGCAATTTGTCCTCGTCGTGCTCGACGGAGATCTCATCAAGGTCGACGAGCAGTATCTCGAGTCGCAGCGCAGCCTGCTCGCGCAGATAGAGGCTTTCACGACGTCGGGCAAACGCCCGATCGTCGATCTCTACCAGCAGCAGGCGAACGTCGCGGACGCGGAATCTCGCCTGCTGGCCGCCCGGCGCGACCTTGAAGTGGACAAGTTCAAACTCCTGCAGGTCATGGCGGTCGATCCCGGAATCGCTTGCGCGATTGTCGTGCCGGACATGGAGAGCATTACCGGGGGACTCGCGGGTTTCCTTCCGGACGACGCAGCGGGGGAGGCGATGGCGAGCAGAGCCGATCTGGCCGCGCAGCGTTTGCAGGTGGAAGCCGCGAAGAAGCAGATAACGGCGAGCCGTGCGGGATACTGGCCGGCGCTGTCTCTCTCGGCGGGCGCCGGGACGAGCTACCGGAGCCCCGGGAGCTACGATTTCAACGATCAATTCTACAATAACAATCTGAGCGGCTCGATCGGTCTTTCTCTCTCGATCCCGATCTTCGACCGCCTCGCCACGTATAACAGCGTCGCGCAGGCGAAGGTGGGGCTTCGACAGGCGCAGCTGGGCGCGGAGAAGCTCGAGCTGCAGACGGGTGTCGAGATCCGCCAGGCGCTCGAAGACTATACGACCGCCGGGAAAGCGGTCGAGGTGGCCCAGGCGCAGTTCAAGTACAGCGCGCAGGCTCTCAAGAACATGGAAGAGCGATACAAGGTGGGCGCCTCGACGCTCGTGGATCTGACGCAGGTGCGGACGTCGAATCTCCAGAGCTCGTATAATCTCATCTATGCGAAATACGGCCATCTCGTGAAAGGCGTCGCCGTATTGTACTATTCCGGCGGTATCGATAGAGCGATGCCGCTTTTCGATTGATGGCATGAGCGCGGTTTCAACGATACACGTCGCGAGAGGAGTCGCGAGAGGAGAAGAGTCATGAAGAGAAGAACGATCTTGATCGTCGTATGCGCCGCTATCGCCGTCGCCGCGGGGATCGGTGTTATCCGGCACTTCCGAAACGCGAAGAACGGCGGCACCATGCAGTTCTCCGAGGTGAAGCGGGGGGACATCGAGAATACCGTCTCGAGCACCGGCACTCTCAGCGCGGTGAACTCGGTCGAGGTCGGCGCACAGGTTTCCGGAATCATCGCGAGGCTGTACGTCGATTTCAATAGCGTGGTCGAGGAAGGACAGGTGCTCGCGGTTCTCGACACGACCATCGTCGCGGCGCAGGCCTTCGACGCGCGGGCCGGGCTCCTGCGGAGCAGGGCTCAGCTCGATCAGGCCAAGGCGGAATACGAACGGAACAAGCCGCTCTTCGAAGACGGGTATCTCTCGGCGACCGAGTTCATCTCGATCAAGACGAGCCACGACGCCGCGGTCGCCTCGTACCAGTCGGCCGAGGCGGCATTGAAGCGCGCCATGAAGAACCTCGAGTATACGACGATCACGTCGCCGATCGGCGGCACCGTAATACAGCGTAACGTCGACGCCGGCCAGACGATCCAGGCGAGTTTTCAGGCGCCGACGCTATTCATCATCGCGAGCGATATGAAATCGATGCAGATCGAGGTCAACGTCGACGAGAGCGATATCGGACTCATCAAGGAGGGCATGCGGGTCAACTTTTCGGTGCAGGCGTATCCCGACGACACATTCGCGGGGGAGGTGCGACAGGTGCGTCTCCAACCCACGATGCTCCAGAACGTCGTGAACTATACGGTCGTCGTGGACGCCTCGAACGACGGCGGCAAGCTGCTTCCCGGGATGACGGCCACGGTCGATTTCGTCATCGAGGAGAGAAGAGACGTTCTCCTCGTGCCGAACTCGGCGCTGCAGTTCAAGCCGGACCAGGCGATGCTCGACAAAATCATGAAGAAATTCCGCGGTGAAATGGCCGCGCGACATCCCGAAGGAGCCGACAGCCTCCGCGAAGGACCGCGGGAGGCGTCGGCGTCAGACGCGCGCGGCAGCCGGGGAGGCGGGCGTCGGAGAGGCGGAGCGGCGTCTTCGGGTCTTGCGAGCGGGACCAGGGGATGCGGGCGCACAGGGCGGCGGATCCGCGCCGAGTCGCGTATTTTACATGGGCGAGGACGGCGAGCCTGCGATCGCGTTCCTTACGACGGGCGCGACGGATGGCCGCAACACCGAGGTGAAGGAGAGCCGCATGATCGTGGAAGGGATGAACGTGATCACGGGGATCACGAGAGTGGAGAAAGCGGCGAAGGCCGCGACGCCGTTCGGTATGCCGACTCCCCCGCGCGACAGATCGATGCGCCGGGGCGGATTGTGAAAGGGTGAGCGAATGGCTCTCATCGAGCTGAAGAACCTCACGAAGACCTATCGCATGGGCGATATCGACGTTCACGCGCTCCGCGGCGTCGACATGAAGGTCGAGGAGCGCGAGTTTATCGCGATCACGGGGGCGTCGGGTTCGGGCAAATCGACGATGCTCAATATTCTCGGGTGCCTGGACCTTCCGACCAGCGGTGAATACGCGCTCGGCGGAACCCGGGTCAGCGGGCTGGGCAAGCGCGAGCTCGCCGATATCCGGAATCAGAAGATCGGTTTCGTGTTCCAGGGCTTCAACCTTCTTCCGCGCACCTCGGCGCTCGAGAACGTGGAGCTCCCGCTCCTCTACGATCGCGCGGGGCGGATCAAGGATCCGGCTCGAAAGGCCCTCGAGGTGCTCACCCGGGTCGGACTCTCGGACCGGCTCCATCACGAGCCGAACAAGCTCTCGGGAGGGGAGCAGCAGCGGGTCGCGATCGCGAGGGCGCTCATCAACGAGCCGTCCATCCTTCTCGCCGACGAGCCGACGGGGAATCTGGATACCGTGACGTCGATGGAGGTCATCGATATTTTCAAGGACCTGAATCGGCAGGGTATGACCATCATTCTCGTCACGCATGAGCCCGATATCGCCCATCGGGCGAGGCGGGCGATAGAGCTCCGCGACGGCCGCATCATAAAGGATGTAGCGCTATGAAATGGAAAAGCCTCATCAAGGTCGCCCTCAAGAGCATCATGAAGAACAGGATGCGCAGCTTTCTCACGATGCTCGGCATCATCATCGGGGTCGCGTCGGTGATCGCCCTCATCTCGGTCGGCCGGGGCACGCAGTCCGATATCTCGGGGAAGATACAATCTCTTGGAACGAATCTCCTCATGGTCATGCCGGGGGCGAGCGGTTTCGGAGGGGTGAGCCGCGGAGCGGGGAGCTGGCACACGCTGACGATGGCTGACGCGGAGAAGATCGAAAAAGAGGCCACCCTCGTCACGCATGTCTCCCCGGTCGTTCGCGAGAGCGCTCAGGTGATCGCGGGGCGGAATAACTGGTTCACGAGCGTGCAGGGGGTCGCGGCGAACTACACGATCATTCGAAGCTGGCCCGTCGACCGCGGCGCGTTTTTTACCGATCGCGACGTCAAGGCGCTGGCCAAGGTCGCGGTCCTCGGCGCCACCGTGGCAGATACGCTTTTCCCCGGGCAGGACCCGATCGGCACGCGAATCCGCGTCGGCAACGTGCCCTTTACCGTGGTCGGCGTGTTGAGCAAGAAGGGGCAGAACATGATGGGATCGGACCAGGACGACATCATTTTCGCGCCCGCCACGACCGTTCTGTTTCGTCTGGGCGACGGAAAGTGGATCAACAGCATCACGGTGAGCGCCGTTTCGGAGCGCTGAGACCGAGGCGGCGAGAAGCGAGATAGAGGCCATTATGCGACGAGCGCACCGGTTGGCGGGATCGGAGGAGAACAACTTCTCGATCCGCACCCAGACCGAGCTCAACGAGATGGCGACCTCCGTCACGAAGATGATGACGCTGCTTCTCAGCGCGGTCGCCGGCGTGTCGCTCCTCGTCGGGGGCATCGGGATCATGAACATCATGCTCGTATCGGTGACGGAGCGGACGAGGGAGATCGGGATCCGTCTCGCGATCGGCGCGCGCGAGGCGGACGTGCTCGTACAGTTTCTCATCGAGGCCGCCATCATAAGCCTCATGGGGGGCTTGCTCGGCATTCTTCTCGGGCTCGTGACGGCCGCGGTGATCGGCAGGGCGATCTCGGCGTCCGTCGTAATCGATCCGGTGACCATCGCCGTTTCATTTTTCTTTTCGGGAATAATCGGCGTATTCTTCGGATTCTATCCCGCGAAGAAGGCGGCAGCCCTCAACCCGATCGAAGCGCTGCATTACGAATAGGTGGCGGGTGGTGCGCTTCAAATCCATCGGACGTCATAGGTGTAGCCGTTTTCGATTCTCTCCGCGGCTCTCAAGTAGTTCATTACGTGCTGGCCGCAGTTGCTGCCGATGAGATTCTCCTCCGGTTCCCCGATGCTGAGAATCGTTTCATAGCCCGCCGCCTCGAGGTCGTCGATCAATCCGCACCCGTTTTCAAACGGCGAGATGCGTGACGATATGCCGTTTCTGTTCGCCTCGCACGTCGGATTGACAGGGGTTATCTTGATCACGAATTTGTCCGGCGAGAAATGCGTTTTCAGCACGAGCGGGTCGACCGGCATTCCCTCGGCGAGGGCGAAGTTGAGCGTGATTTTCCTGTCTCCTTCGCCGAGGAAGTCCTCCGCGTAAGCTGCAATCCGCTCGAAGTCCCATTTGCGAACCGGCATGAGCCAATCCCTGAGCCGCGCATCCGTCGTATGGATGGAAAACTGGAGCTGAAAACCGCGCCCGTAGACTTCTTTCTTGACCGCGAGGAGTTTCCGGAAGAATCGGTCCGTGCCTGACGGCGCTATCGTGGAGACGGAGGGCATGACTCCGCCGCCCCGGTAGCGCGAGGGAAGCGCGGCGAGAACGTCGATGACGCCCATGTTATAGGCCGGCTCGCCCATCCTCGCGAACTGAATCTTGAATTTCTCGACCGGCACCTCCATCGTCGGGAAGCGCTTGCGCACCATATAGTCGATCTGAGAAAACATATCGTGCGGCGAGAGCTTCCCGCGGTAGAAAGAACCGGCGTCGCAGAACTTGCACCCGACGGGGCACCCATAAAGCGTCGACAGCAACAGCACCCATTTCTTTTCCCGCGGGACCGGGGGCGTGAGCGATTCGGCGAATTCCACGAGCCCGCCGCTCGCCGTTTCGGCGACATACACGATGGCGATATCCGGTCTCCCGATTTCCGCGACGATTTTCATGTTTCGGCTCCTCTGAGGCGATCGCGGATTTCCATCGCCGCCCTGATTCCGTCTCCCACGCAGATGCCGGTCTGCCGGTACGTGCCGTTTGCGACGTCTCCGATGAAATAGAGCGCTTTCTTCTTTCTGAGGACGTCCAGCCGCTTCAGCGTCGCTCCCGCAAGGAAATCGAGGCGCGGCTCCCGACCGATCGCTATGAGCGCATAATCGGCGTCGATGCGTTCCCTTTTCGGACCGGCGCCGGCGACACAGTTCAAGACCAGAGTCCCCTTCACGACGTCGATCCTTTCGACGGCCATTTCGCTCCTGGAAACGACGCGCGTGCGTTTCCGGCACATCTCGAGCAGCGCCGCGTTGCATTTCGGGGTCTCGCCTCTCATCAAAACGATGATTTCGTTGCGGGCCGACAAACTCATGGCGTAGTCGAAGGCCGCGTCGCCCGATCCGACGACGGCTATTTTCTTGCCTTGAACGCCGAAGAGAGGGTGCGGCTCGTAGAAGATTCGCGGGCGGGCGGATTCCTCCAGATGCAAGCCGGCGATTTCCCGGGCTTTCGTGCCCGATGCAATGACCAGGATACTTGCTCTCGCCACGCCGCGCTCGGTCTCCACCGCGAACGTTCCCCCTCCGAACCTCGCATTCAATACCCTATCATGCATGACTTCGACGCCGGTCGCTTTCAATTGCATGCGGAAGCGCCGCGCGAGCTCTCTTCCGCTTATCCCCGGGGGAAACCCGGGATAGTTCGTGACGAGATGAGCGTTCCGCAGGAGCCCTCCGATCTCGTCCATTTCGATGAGCAGGCAATCGACGCCGAGCAGCCTGAGCTCGATCGCGGCGGAGACGCCCGCCGGTCCCCCTCCGATCACGATGACGTTCTTGCGCTTCATTGTGCCATTTCCTCGGCTCGCGAATCGGGTTCGGAAAATAAGTGCTAGGATGCGATAGTAATTGTGTGGATACTTCGACGCAATAGAATATACCTGTGCTCTTCTCATGAAGCGAGGAGACCATGAATACGAACGTCGTCATACTCCTTGCGATCGCCGCGGCGGCGGTCGCCGGGGCTGCCTTCTTCTTCAGATATCGTATGCGGAAGAATCGCGCCGAGGCGCTTGCGCGGGTCGCCGGCGAGCTGAGGCTCGTCTTCACGCCCGAAGGAGACGAGACGGTGATGTCGGAGCACTCGGCGCTGCATCTCTTCTCGCAGGGACACTCGAAGAAGATCAGGAATCTGATGCGCGGGACGGTGCGGGATTCGAATGTCGCGATCTTCGACTACCAGTACACCGTCGGGGCCGGCAAGCACCAGCATACGTGGAGCCAGACCGTGATCTCGCTCCATCCGCACGGGCCGAAATCTGCCCGCTTTCAGCATGAGGCCGGAGAACGTGTTCCACAAGCTCGGTTCGATGATGGGCTATCAGGACATCGACTTCGAAAGCAATCCGGTCTTTTCCAAGAAGTATCTCTTGCGGGGTTCCGATGACGCCGCGATCCGCAACGTATTCACGAGCCGCGTGCTGATGTTCTTCGAATCGGAGCCCGGGCTGTGCGTGGAGGCCGACGGGCGAAAGCTCATCGTCTACCGGCACTCGGTGCGGGTCAAGCCGGAGCTGCTCCGCGAGTCCGTGGAGAAGAGCATTCAGGTGGCAGGCCTTTTTCAACGCTAGAACCGCGACGGAAAAACATCCTGGAACGCATCCGCCTCTTCGGCGTATGAACCTGTATAATTGTCCCTTGAAAAAGGAGATGCTCGCATGCACAGAGCGATATTGATTCTCTGTGCTGTTTTCTCCCGTCGTGGCGCTCCGTCCGGCGGATGCGGGCGCGCAGCAGCAGGTTCCGGCGACCCCGCGCTTCGAGCGCGGGGACAGCGTCGAGGTGCGGGGCGTCGAGATATTCGATCGCATCGTCTATTTTCCCGTCTCGATCAACGGCTTCGGACCGTATCCCTTCGTGCTCGATACGGGCGCGGGGGAGCTCTCGGCGCTCGATGAGGGGACGGCCCTGTCCATCGGACTCCGCTCGACGATCGTCGGGGAAGGGGGAGGTGCGGGGGAGGAGATCGTCCGGTTCGGTCTCGCCGATTCGACGATCGTCTCGATTCCGGGGCTCTCATTCGGCGACCGGCCCCTCTTGACGCTTCCCGTGAGAAGGTTGGACGCGCAGTGGGGCAAGCGGAAGGACGGTCTGGTGGGCGGGGATCTTCTCTCGACTCTCGTCACGCGAATAGACTATGAAAACGAACGGGTGGTCCTTCACGACGCGGCGGCCTACGAGTACACGGGACCCGGCGAGCGGATCCCGGTCGAGTTGCGCGGCAACTACATCATGATCCCGGTCGAAGTGTTCCTGTATGGAGCGGACGCGCCTCGCGAGGCGGTATTCCTTCTCGATACCGGAGTGAGGATCTCCGTCTTCAACGGCCCTTGGGCGAGGAAGTACGCCCTCGCCGCGCAGAGCCCGAGGACGCTCGCCGGCGTCACGGGCTTCGGCATCGGCGGGGCGAGCAGGGGAATCATCGGCGGTGCGGGGGGTCCGCATCGGATCGTTCCTCTTCGATGAGCCCGTCATGACGTTCTCGACCGACACGAGCGGCGCGCTCGTCGACAACCGTCATCACTGTGCCGCTCTTAAGGCTGGATATCGCTCGATGCGCAGTGGCGACGCGGGGTTTTGCGCTTGACATGCAGGCACGTCATTGCTATACTTGCTCAAGTGACGTAATGAGGAGCGCAATGAGCCGAACGAAAACCATCGCACCGGTTAAACTGCGGGGCGAAAAGACGGTTGTACCTGACAAGTGCGGGGTCTTCTCCTTCGACGAAGAGCGCGTGCGCTGTGGGCGCGAAGCGCTTCTCCCCGACGAGCAGACTCGGGATATGGCCGAGCTGTTCAAGGTGCTGGCCCACCCGACCCGGGTGAAGCTGATCCGCGCCCTGGCCAGCGGCGAGATGTGCGTCTGCGAGATCTCGGAGGTTGTCGGCTTGTCAGTCTCCGCGACCTCCCATCAGCTCCGCCAGCTCCGAGACTTGCGTCTCGTTCGCTCTCGTTCGGAGGGCAAGCTCGTGCACTACTCTCTCGAGGCCCCTTTTTTGGTCTCCCTTCTCGACGATTGTGTGCGCCACTTTTCGGATAGGGAGGCCCGCTCGTGAAGCTGCGGCGCCTCTCCACTGTCGTGCTCCTGTTGTTCGTCGCAGGGCTTGTATCGGCGGCGGGCGAGACTCTGCATGCATCGACGAGCAGCGACCGAGGGAGTCACTGCCCTGGTTCCTCCTGCCCCGATCCGGGCGGCGACGGGGGCCCCTGCGGTTCAACGTGCCCCGGCGCGTGCTGTCCGGGCCACTCGATGATCGCAGCGTTCACCGCGGTACGACCCTTCGTCGAAGCCCCCCCATCCGATGAACTGAGTGCCTTGTTCCCCAACGACTTTCATTCGAAAGACGTTCTCTACCGCATCTTCCACCCGCCGCGTGCCTGAACCCTTCCTCCTTGGAAAGCACTGGTGCGCTCGCGTCTCGCGAGCATTCAGCGATGGCCCGGCCCTGCGCCCCTTGGCGGGTGTTCCTAGAAGGCAGGTGTTAGAAGATGCGACGTTCTTCCACACGCGCCTCCCGGTGGATGCGCAGTCAGCTCCTAATGATGGTTCTCCTCTCGGCGAGCTCGGCAATGGCCTTCCCTGGCCGGCCCGATTCCATTTCCGCGCAGGCAACGACTTCGGACGGGGATTCCTCAGGTGTCGTCAGGGTAACCTGGGCGGAGATCGTTCGGCTCGTCGATGAACACCCGGCGCTTGTTGCCGGCAAGTTCTCGGTTGACGCGGCGCGCGAAGGCGCGCGCGCGGCCGGCGCGGTGCCGAATCCGACGCTGGAGGCCACAGTGGGCCGGGGGCGGGCGAGGTTCGGCGACTTTTCGCGCGTCGAGCGGGAGCTGGCGTTGAGCTTACCCCTTGGCTGGATAGCGCAACGCCGCTCGGGGATCGCCTCCGCCGCGGCCGGGATAGACATAGCCGTTGCCGAGGGCACGTCCCTGCGGCGAGATGTGTTGCTGCAGCTCCGGACGCTCTTCTGGAATCTGGTGTACGAGGAGGCCCGAGTGGCGGCGCTTGAAATCCTCGAAGCCCAGACCTCGAAATTGGCGCTGACCGTCAAGAAGCGCGTCGAGAAGGGAGAGGTTCGCCCGATCGAAGGGATCCGGGTCGAAATCGAGCTCGAGAAGGCGATGAGCGAGCTGGAAACCGCCCGCACATCGCTCCTGTCCCGACGGGCGCAGCTCGCGCTGTGGACGGGTGTGCCGGACGGCAGGACGATCATGGCGGTCGCGGATCTGAGCGCGCTCCCGGCGGCGATGGATCTCGATGATGCGCTCGCCAAGGCACGAACAACTCACCCGGCGTTGACGGCCGCTCGGGCCAGAACGCGGTCTCTCGAGGCCGACGTCGGCACCGAAAAGATGGCTCGCGTTCCGTCGCTGTCCATCACGGGCTTCACAACGGACGAACTCGACCGGCGAGCCTACGGCATCGGTCTCGCCCTCGACATTGCCTCTCTGGAACTGGAACTCCAGTCGTATCGCTCAATCCAAGGCCAAGCTGGCGGCGGGTCGACAGCAGGCGGAGGCGATCAGACGGGAGATCGAAACGACCGTTATCGAGGTCCAGGCCGCGTGCCGCGCATCGGTCGCTGCCGCGACACGGTTCAGGGACAACGTGGTGCCGCGTGCCGAGACTGCCGCGTCCACGATAGAGAAGACGTATCACTTCGGCGAGGCGAGCCTTCTCGAGGTGATCGACGCCCGCCGCACTTTGCTCGACTCGCGCCGTCTTTACTTGAGCGCGCTCGCGCAGGCCCAAATCGACTACGGCCGTCTCAGCGCTCTGGTCGGAGAGGAGCTACCATGAACAATCGCACGCTGAAATATTTCCTTCTCGCTCTGTTGATCCCGGCCATGAGCTTTTCCTGCAAAGAGCGCAGTCCCGCCCATATAGTCCCGGCGGCGCAGGCTGAGCAAGATAACGATGAAGGTCACGCCGCCCACGCCGGCGAGGGCTGCGAGGAGGGCGCCGAGGCCGGGGAACCGTCAGATCTCGATCGCCCGGCGGAGGATCTGGTTACCTTTACGTGCGAGCACAGGAAGAAAACCTTCGAGTGCGATGAGTGCCGCTATGAGGTGGGCTTCGTGCGAGTGCCGGCGAGCCTCGTGGAAGGCGGGCTTGTCAAGACAGTCAAGGCCGAACGCCGGAAGATCGCCGTGCCCATAACGCTCACTGGCGAGGTGCGCTTCGACGAGCGGCGTGTCGTCCACGTGAGCAGCCAGGTGGAAGGCATCGTCAATAAGGTTTATGTCGCGCTGGGAGACAAGGTTAAGAAGGGCCAGGCGCTCGTTGAGATTGAGAGCGTCGCGTTCGGCGAGGCGCAGGCCGCCTACCTGGAGGCCCAGGGTCTATTCGAGTTGGCCCGCAGCGGCTTTGAGCGGATGTCCGAGCTGCGCAGGGAGAACATCTCCTCCGAGAAGGAGTACCTCCAGGCGAAGCAGGAGCGCGAGGCCGCCGAGATCCGCATGGAGGGAGCGCTCGGCAAGCTCACGCGGCTGGGCATGGACACCTCCGAGGCGCGTGCGCTCACCAGCGGCACCAGCCGAGGGCGCCTCACGATCCGCGCCCCGATGGACGGCGCGGTTCTCGTGATACACGCGGTATCGGGCGAGGTGATCACAACCGACGAGTCGCTCGTCATCATGGGCGACAACACCACGGTCTGGGTGTGGGCGGACCTTTACGAGCGCGACATCTCCATCGTCAATCGCGGGCAAGCGGCTCGGAAGCTCGCGGCGTCGGTTTCCGTCAAAGCATATCCGGGCGAAGAATTCGCCGGGACCGTTGACCTCGTCAGCCCGGCGATGGACGAGGCCTCGCGCACCGTGAAAGTGCGGGTCCAGGTCAAGAACACCGACGGCCGGTTGCTGTCGGGGATGTTCGCCGCGGTCAAGCTGTTCCTGCCGGGGACGGACGAGGCGCTCGCGGTCCCGCGGGACGCGGTCCTTGAAGACGAGGGGCGGTCCTTCGTATTTGTCCAGCACCAGGGCGACTACTATCTGCGCCGGCCCGTCGTCGTCGGTCGAACCTGGACGGGCTGGGTCGAGATCATAAAGGGGCTCCAATCGGCTCAGACCGTTGCCGCCGAAGGCGCCTTTCTCATGAAGTCCGATGTGCTGCGCTCGAAGATGGGCGCCGGCTGCGCGGACTGAAAAGGAGACCGCCATGAGACTCGTCACATTCCTTCTGAGGAACAGGATTCTCGTGCTCCTGTGCACCGCGATCCTCATCGCTGCGGGGATCCTGGCGTGGTTGCGCCTGCCCATTGACGCCTTCCCCGACGTGACCAACACGCAGGTGATGATCCTGACCAAGGCGCCGGGACTCGCCGCGATCAGACGTGGAACAACGCGTGAGTTATCCCATTGAACAGGTGATGCGCGGCCTGCCTCGCGTGACGCAGGTGCGGTCCCTGTCGAAGGCCGGGCTCTCGCAGGTAGTGATCATCTTCGAGGACGGGGTCGACACCTATTGGACCCGGCAGGTCGTCTTTGAGCGCCTCAGCATGGCTCGCGAGCAATTGCCGCCGGGCGTTGAGCCCGAGCTGGGGCCGATTTCGACCGGCCTCGGGGAGATACTGCAATACACAATCGAGGGCGACGGCAAGAGCGCGATGGAACTGCGCACCGTGCAGGACTGGATCGTCGCGCCCCTATTCAAGCCCATACCCGGGGTGAACGAAGTCAACAGCTTCGGAGGCGAGGTCAAACAGTACCAGGTCCTCGTGTCGCCAGAGAAGCTCGTCAAGTACGACCTGACCATCAACGAGGTCGTGGAGGCTGTCGAGCAGGGCAACGGGAACGCCGGCGGGGGTGTCGTGGTGCGAGGGTGGGAACAGCTCTACATGCGCGGCGTGGGCTCGCTCAAGGACATTCCGGACATCGAACGCATCGTGATCAAGGCAAGAGACGGTTCGCCGATCTACGTCGGAGATGTCGCAGAGGTGGTCATCGGCGCCGAGCCCCGGCAGGGAGCGGTCTCGCGCGACGGCAAGGGCGAGGTCGTAGCGGGCATGATCATCATGTTGAAAGGCGAAAACTCCAAGGACGTAGTTACCCGCGTCAAGGAGTCGATCGGCAAGATCCGGAGCGCGCTCCCCGAGGGAGTGCGGCTCAACGTGTTTTACGACCGGACCTCGCTCATCGAGGCGTGCATCAAGACGGTGGTCGATGCGCTCCTCGCGGGCGGGTTCCTCGTCATTCTGGTGCTCTTCCTGTTCATCGCCGAGCTGCGCACCGGGCTCATCGTCGTTTTCTCGCTGCCGCTCACCTTCCTGGTGACCTTCATCCTCATGGGGGCCGCCGGGATCACTTCGAACCTCATGAGCCTGGGCGGGCTCGCATTCTCCGTGGGCGTGGTGGTCGACGCGTCGATCGTGGTCGTGGAGAACGTCCGACGCCATCTCGCGCACCTGACCGAGAAGGAGCGCAAGCGTCGCGCCGTGGCCGAGGCGCTCGTCGAAGTCGCGAGGCCCGTCGCCTTTTCCATGTTCATCATCGCCATCATCCTGGTGCCGCTGTTCACGCTCCAGGGGATCGAGGGCAAGATGTTCGCCCCGCTCGCGGCGACCATGCTGATCGCGCTCGTGGTCTCGCTCGTCGTGGCGCTCACGGTTATCCCCGTTCTCTCGGAGCTCTGGCTACGCCAGGCCCCCGAGAAGGAGTTCGGTTTTATTCGCCGCTTTCACCGGGGATACATGCGGCTCCTCGGGCGCGCCGTGCGCCGACCGGCTGTGACCCTCGGCGTTTCGGGCGCCGTGCTGATAGTCTCCCTGGCGCTTCTTCCCTTCATGGGAACCGAGTTCATGCCGGCCCTCGACGAGGGTTCGATCGCGGTGAATGTCGTGCGCTTGCCCAACGCTTCGCTCGACGGGTCGGTGAAAGTCGCGAGCTTCATGGAAGAGCGCCTGCGCATGTTCCCCGAGGTTGAGACCGTGGTGAGCAAGACGGGCCGCGCCGAGATCTCCGAGGACCCGATGGGGCCCGAGCAAACCGACGTCTTTATCATGCTCAAACCCCGCAAGCGATGGGGCACGGGAAGGGATAAGGCCGAGCTCATCGAGGCCATCCAGAAGGACCTCTCCCAGATCCCCGGTCTGCGCTTCTCCTTCTCGCAGCCGATTGCGCTCCGGGTGAACGAGCTTATCTCCGGCGTCAAGAGCGATCTCGCGATAAAGGTCTTCGGCCCCGATCTCGAGGTGCTCAAGGAGTTTTCGAACCGTACCGCGAGTGTGATGCAAGGGATTGAGGGCGCGCGCGACGTGAAGGTCGAGCAGGTGTCAGGCATGTCCCAGCTCGACGTGGTCATCGATCGCGAGGCCGTCGCGCGCCACGGCATCAAGATCGCCGATGTCAACGCCACTATCGAGGCGGCGATAGCCGGGAAGAAGGCCACGACCTTGATCGAGGAGCAACGCCGGTTCGCGGTGGTCGTCCGCTTCCCCGAGCGGGCCAGAAGCGACATCCCTGAGCTCGAGCGCCTGTTGGTCACCGCCCCCGGCGGAGAGCGAGTGCCGCTGGCGCATATTGCGCAGTTTCAGATAGTCGAGGCGCCCGCGCAGGTGAGCCGCGAGAACGGCATGCGCCGTGTGGTGGCCGAGACCAACATTCGAGGCCGGGACCTGGGCGGATTTGTTTCCGAACTTCAAACGCGGCTTGCGCCGCTGGTGAAGGAGCTCCCGTCCGGCTACTACGTTGAGTACGGGGGGCAGTTCGAGAACCAGCAACGCGCCATGCGCCAGCTCGCCATCGTCGTACCGGTGGCGCTCCTGCTCATCATGATCCTGCTGTATTTGGCTCTCGGGTCGATTTGGAGCGCACTCCTCGTGCTGCTCAACCTCCCGTTCGCGCTCATCGGAGGAGTGATCGCGGTCGTCGCCTTCCGAATGCCCATCTCGGTTTCGGCCGCGGTCGCCTTCATAGTGCTGCTGGGGATAGCCGTGGAAAACGGTGTCGTGCTGGTGGCCTTTTTCCGTCAGCTCCGTGAGCAGGGCGAGTCCGTAGCCGACACGGTGACCAAGGGCTGCGACCTGCGGTTCCGGCCGCTCATGATGACCGCTCTCACGAGCTTCATCGGTCTCCTGCCCATGCTCTACGCTTCGGGATCGGGCGCGGATATCCAGAAACCGCTCGCCGTGGTCGTGATGGGAGGGCTCATTACGTCGACGTTGCTCACGCTCATCGTGCTGCCGACAGTTTACACATTGTTCGCAAACCGCTTTGCCCCTGCCGGGGTGGAGGTGGATCTCTAGGAGACGGTCATGAAAGAGATCAAGGCGCTCATTCAGCCGTTTATGGCGGACAATGTGATCGACAGCCTCCGGGAGATAGCCCGTTTGCCGGGGATCGTCGTGTCGCCGGTGAACGCTTTCAGTCGCGGTGACCCGAATGCCGTGAAGTACGGGCGCATCGGCGATAGAAAGATCTTCGTCTGCGAGGCGGCGGACGTCATCGATATCCGCGCCGCCGGGAAACGGCCGTGCCTTCTGCGGATCCCGGCAATCCGGGCGGTGCCTGGATTGACTCCGACGGCAGGATGGGAATGCCGGTAACTCCGGTGACGAGAGAAAAAGCATTGCGTCAAGGCCTGCAAATACTTAAAATAGGACATTCGGAGCTGGCGTAGCTCAGCTGGTAGAGCAGCGCACTCGTAATGCGCAGGTCATCGGTTCAATTCCGATCGCCAGCTCCAGATTGAAATCGGTATCCGGAACCGCCCGGCGCCCTCGGCGCTCCAGACGCCGAGAAGCTCTCCGGCGCTCTCTGCGCGTTTCCCGCATTTTTCCATTATCCTGAATAAAATTTGCCATAGGCATTGAAAAGGCTTGCAACGATTCTGGGGCTGGTATATATTGTCACCAATTTCGAGCGAGGCTTTTCGCTCAATGCATGTAGCGCTTTTGTGGCGTGGAATAAACCTGATCGGATGTGGTCGGGGTGGCTGAGGGCCAGGCTGCGGAAAAAAAGCAAGCGATCATAAAGGTCAACCTCAAGTGGTGCAAGGGTTGCGAGATCTGCGTGGCCTACTGCCCGAAGGCTGTACTCGAGATGGAGGGCGGGAAGGTCAACGTCGCACGGCCTGAAGACTGCATCAAATGCATGCTGTGCGAACTCAGGTGCCCCGATTTCGCGATAACGGTTGAATGAGGACTCCCATAGGGGGGCCTCATTTTTTTGCCCTTGAACGCCCGGTGAGGCGCCTCGATGCGCACGCGGCGTCGCGGCGTCTCGGCCGGAAAAGGAGACAACGGTCTTGTCGAAGAGTCCCGCCGGGAAAATCGTCATGATGCAGGGGAACGACGCCTGCGCGGAGGGGGCGATCTGGGCCGGCTGCCGATTCTTCGCGGGCTATCCCATTACGCCCTCCTCGGAAATCGCCGAATACCTCGTTCGCAAGCTTCCGAAGATCGGCGGCAAGTTCATTCAGATGGAGGACGAGATCGCGGCGATGGGCGCCATCATCGGCGCCTCTCTCGCGGGTGCAAAAGCGCTCACGGCGACGTCCGGCCCGGGCTTCAGCCTCAAGCAGGAGAATCTGGGGCACGCGGTAATGGCCGAGGTGCCGTGCGTCGTGGTCGACGTGCAGCGGGGCGGTCCGAGCACCGGAACGCCGACCCTTCCCGCGCAGATGGATATGCAGCAGGCGCGCTGGGGCTCGCACGGAGATCACGGAGTCATCGCGCTGAGCGCGGCCTCCGCCCAGGAGATGTTCGAGCAGACGATTCGCGCCTTCAATCTCGCCGAGACGTACATGACGCCCGTGATACTCCTCTTCGACGAGATCGTCGGGCACATGACGGAGAAGATGGTGCTTCCCGAGAAGGGAAGCGTCGAGATCGTCGACCGCAGGCAGCCGGAGAAACCTCCGGACAAGTATCTTCCGTACGAAATGACCGAGAACGGAATCCCGATCCTCGCGAATTTCGGGACGGGCTACCGGTACAACGTGACCGGCCTCTGCCACGACGAATCGGGATTCCCGACGAACGATTCGAAGAAGATCGAGGCGAATATCATACACCTGACCGAGAAGATCGAGCGTCACCGGAAGGACATCATCCGCTGGAGAGAGTTCCATCTCGACGACGCCGAGGTCGCCATATTCGCGTACGGCGGCGTCGCGCGCTCGGCGAGGCGCGCCGTGAAGGAATGCCGCGAGGCGGGCATCAAGGCCGGGCTCTTCGAACCGACCACGATCTGGCCGTTCCCGTCGGAAGAGATCCTCGACATCGCGGGGAAGGTCAAGGCGTTCGTCGTCCCCGAGCTGAACCTCGGACAGATGGCGCGCGAGGTCGAGCTCGCCGCGAAATGCAGGGCGGAGATCCACAGGGTGAACCGCGTCGACGGCGATCCGATTACGCCGCAACAGATCGTCGATCGCGTCAGGGAGGTGGTGTGAGATGTTCAACTACCTCGACTACGTGCGCGAACGCAATCTTCCCCACATCTGGTGCTCGGGCTGCGGCGACGGCATCATTCTCAAGGCGCTCATCAGGTCGCTCAAGAAGCTCGGCATCTCGAAGGACGAAGCGGTCATGGTATCGGGGATCGGCTGCGCGAGCAGGACGGCGGGCTACATCGACATCAACACGCTCCACACGACGCACGGCCGCGCGATCGCCTTCGCGACCGGGGTGAAGCTCGCCAAGCCGAACCTTCACGTGATCGTCGTGACGGGAGACGGGGACGCGACGGCCATCGGGGGGAACCATTACATCCACGCCGCGCGCCGGAACATCGATCTCACGGTGCTTCTCTACAACAACTTCATCTACGGCATGACGGGCGGGCAGGTGTCTCCGACGACGCCGCGCGGCAAGACGGCCTCGACGGCGCCTTTCGGGAATCTCGAGCCCTCGTTCAACATAGCGGGGCTCGCGCAGGCGGCGGGCGCCTCTTTCGTCGCGCTCGGAGACGTCTATCACATCCAGCAGCTCGATAAGCTCATCGCGGCGGCGCTCCAGAAGAAGGGATTCTCCGTCGTGGAGATTCTCACTCCGTGCCCGACCGCTTACGGGCGGCGGAACAAGCAGGCGACCCCCGTCGACATGATGAACTGGCTCAAGGACAACGTCGTTTTGAAAGACAAGCTCGACAAGATGGCCGAGGACGAGAAGACGGACAAGATCGCCTCGGGCGTTCTCTGGGACGTCGAGAAACCGGAGTTTACGGCCGAATACGACAAGCTCATCGCGCGGTTGAAAGCGGAAAAGCAAGCGAAGGAATAGATCGCGGGCGGCGAGACGGGAGCGGCAATGGATCGATACGAAATGCGTCTGAGCGGTTCCGGCGGCCAGGGGCTCATCCTGGCGGGAAAGATCCTCGCCGAAGCGGTCGTCATCTACGACGGCCGCAACGCGGTGCAGACCCAGAGCTACGGGCCCGAGGCCCGCGGCGGCGCGAGCAAGGCGGAGGTCGTCATCGCCGACGGCGAGATCGATTATCCGAAGGTTCTGGACCTCGACCTGCTCCTGGCGCTCACGCAGGTGTCGTGCACGAAGTACAGCAAGGATCTCAAGGCGGGCGGCACGCTGATCGTCGACTCGGGGCTCGTGAAGGAGCTGCCGAAGGGGAATTACAAGCTCTACCAGGCCCCGATCACCGAGATCGCCGTGAAGAAGATCGGCAAGGCCGTCGTGACGAACATCGTCGCGCTCGGCATTCTCACGAAGATATCGGGCGTCGCGTCGGAAGACGCCGTGCGGAAGGCCATTCTCGCGCGCGTCCCGAAGGGGACCGAAGAGCTGAACATGAAGGCCTTCGACGAAGGCCTCAAGGCCGGCGCGGAAGTGCTGGCTCGATAGACACGCACATACGGACTCGATTCTTTTCATTTCCAGAGGAGGTATTCGATGAGCGCGAGGAAAGCGAAGAGCGCGAAGAAGGCGAAGAGCGCGAGGAAGGCGCCGAAGCCGAAGAAGAAAGCGGCCGCGAAAAAGCCGGCTGTGAAGAAACCGGCGGCGCGCAAGGCCGCACCCCGGAAAGCGGCGCCCGGAAACCGGCCCGAAGAAGCCCGCGGCGAAAAAGCCGGTCGTCCTGAAGCCGCTTACGACGGAAGAGCTCCTCGCGAAGGCGAAGCAGCCCGGCATCGACGCGATGGTCATGCATCCCTTCTACAAGGGGAAGATCGAGATCATGCCGAAGGCCTGTATCCGGAGCTTCGACGATTTCGCGATCTGGTACACGCCGGGCGTCGCGAAGCCGTGTCTCGACATCCGCGACAACCCCGAGAAGGTCTTCGAGCACACGAACAAGGGGAATTTCGTCGCGGTGGTCACCGACGGCACGCGCGTCCTCGGGCTCGGCGACATCGGTCCCGAGGCGGGGATGCCGGTCATGGAAGGCAAGGGGATGCTTTTCAAGTATCTCGGCGGCGTCGATGCCTTCCCGATCTGCGTCGACACGAAGGATCCCGACAAGCTCATCGAGTTCGTGAAGCTGCTCCAGCCGTCCTTCGGCGGCATCAACCTCGAGGACATCGCGCAGCCGAAGTGCTTCCGCGTTCTCGACACGCTCCGCAAGGAATGCCATATCCCCGTGTGGCACGACGACCAGCAGGGCACCGCGGCGGTCACCGTCGCCGGGCTCATCAACGCGGTCAAGATCGTCGGCAAGGACATGGCGAAGGTCAAGATCACGCTCGTGGGCGCGGGCGCGGCGAACATCTGCATCGCGCGCATGATCATGGTCGCCGGCGTCACGCCGAAGAACATCATCATGTGCGACTCGAAGGGCATCCTGCACATGGGGCGCGAGGAAGAGCTCAAGCAGGATTGGAAAGAGAAATGGGAGATGGCGCAGATAACGAACGGCGAGGGGAGATCGGGAGACGTCCCGCGCGCGATGGAGGGAGCCGACGTTCTCATCGCCCTTTCGAAGAACGGCCCCGATACGATCAAGAAGGAATGGATCGCGCGGATGGGGAAGGACGCCATCGTGTTCGTATGCGCGAACCCGATCCCCGAGATATGGCCGTGGGACGCGAAGGCCGCCGGCGCGCGCGTCGTCGCCACGGGGCGGAGCGATTTCCCGAACCAGGTCAACAACTCGCTCGGCTTCCCCGGCATCTTCCGCGGCACCCTCGACGTGATGGCGAAGACGATCACGGACGAGATGTGCATCGCGGCGGCGCGCGAGCTCGCCCGCGTCGCCGAGGACAAGGGGCTCCGCGAGGATTACCTCATCCCGACGATGGACGAGGTCGAGGTGTATCCGCGGGAGGCCGCGGCGGTCGGCCGCAAGGCGGTCGAGCAGGGCGTGGCGCGGCTGAACCTGACGTGGGACCAGCTCTACAACAAGGCCGAGAAGATGATCTCGGAGTCGCGCGCGAAGTTCCAGCTGCTCCAGAAGAAGGGGCTCGTCCGCCTGCCGAAGATGAAGTGAACGTCGGGCGCCCGGCGAGACCGCTCGCGGGGCTCACGGAGATGCCCGCCCGGGAATGACCGGAACTTCTGAGGCTCCCCTTTCGGGGGGGCCTCTTTTTATTGTTTGACAAATCAGTAAAATCAGATTATTCCTAATAATAGGATTATACTGCACGGGGTGCACGCGAAACAAGGGAGGAGCCGCGATGGCGGGAGGAAGAGAACGTGAAAAATCGAAATGCTGCGGATCGGGAGGGGTCAAGCATGGGGGTATGATGGGGCGGATGAGCTGCTGCAAGATCGAGGCGGTCGTCTCGGTCGACGAGCGCGGCCAGCTCGTGCTCCCGAAGGAGATTCGGGACAAGGCCGGAATCAAGGCGGGGGACAAGCTCGCCCTCATCATGCACGGATCCGGGGAAGAGTCATGCTGCATCAGTCTCATCAAGACCGAGGGGCTCGCCGAGAGCGTGAGGACGATGCTCGGCCCGATGATGAAGGAAATACTCGGCTGAGCCGCAGGAGCGAATCGGGAAGACAAGAAGGAGGTCTCAGATGAAGGTATGTATTCCGTGCGATGGATGAAAAGGGACTGGAGGGAATGCCGCACGGGCATTTCGGATCGTGCTCGCATTTCGTCATTCATGATACCGAGGCGGGAACGACGGATATTATCGGCAACGGGGACGGTTCTCACGAGCACGGCATGTGTCATCCGCTCGCCGTCGCTCGAGGGGCGGAGCATCGACGCGATCGTCGTCGGCGGCATCGGCATGCGGGCTCTGATGATGCTGAACGCGGGCGGGATACGCGTGTATCGCGCGGCGCCCGGAACGATCCGCGACAACATCGAGCTTCTGAAGAGCGGAACGCTCGCGGAAGTCACACCCGGCGACGCATGCGGCCATCACGGCGGCGGGCACGAGTGCGGGAGGTAGCGCGATGAAGAAAGCGGACAAGATCAGGCACGACGTTTCGAAAACCTACGCGCGCGCCGTGGAGAAGCCCTCCTCGCGCGGGTGAGCGGATGCAGCTGTTGCGGCGGTCCGGTCTCGACGGGAGTCGCGGCGAAGCTCGCCGGATACAGCCGCGAGGAGATGGCGGCGCTTCCCGCCGGACGCGGTCGTCAATTCGTTCGGCTGCGGGAATCCCGTCGCTCTCGCCGCGATCCGCGAGGGGGACACGGTGCTCGATCTCGGCTCCGGCGCCGGTATCGATCTTCTGCTCGCCGCGAAGATCGCGGGCCCCGGGGGCGCGTGATCGGCGTCGACATGACTCCGGCCATGATCGAGCGCGCGCGGAGAACGCGGCCGCGGCGGGCCTCTCGAACGTCGAGGTGCGGGAAGGGCTCATCGAGGATCTGCCCGTCGAATCAGGCTCCGTCGATCTCGTCATATCGAACTGCGTCATCAACCTCTCGCCCGAAAAGCGAAAGGTGTTCGCCGAGATCGCCCGCGTGCTCAAGCCGGGCGGGCGTATCTCCATATCGGACATCGTCGCGGAAGAGCTTCCGGGCTGGGTGGTCGAGCTCGGGGCGCTGTACTCGGCATGCATCACGGGAGCGATACCGGAGGCGGAGTATCTCGAAGGGCTCCGCGAGGCCGGGCTCACGGATGTCGCCGTCAACGATCGTCTCGTGTACGATCGCGAGCAGCTTGCGGCACTTCTCGTTTCCGGAGATCGCGGACGAGGACGAGCCCGTGCTGCGGCGGGAAAGGGCTTCCCGGCGAGAAGATCGACGCCGCGATCGAGGAGATCGCAGGCAAGGTGGCGAGCGTCCGCGTCGTCGGGCGAAAGCCGGCGGGGAGGAGCGATGAAAGGCATCCTGTTTCTCTGCGTCGGCGAACTCGGCGCGCAGCCAGATGGCCGAGGGAATCGCCCGCGCGCTCGTTTCTGCCGGGGATCGCTATCTGGTCCGCCGGATCGAGTCCGACGAGCGTGCGGCCCGAAGCGGTCGCCGTGCTCCGCGAGATCGGCATCGACATCTCGGGCTATCGCTCGAAGGGCGTTTCGGAGATTCGACGCCGGCGGAGATAGACACGGTAATCACCCTGTGCGCCGAGGAAGTGTGCCCGGTCTTCTTCGGCAGCGCCGAGCGCCTTCACTGGCCGCTCCCCGATCCGGCCGCCGTGAAGGGTTCGGAGGAGGCGCGGCTCGCGGCCTTCAGGGAGACCCGCGACGAGCTTCGCCGCCGCATCGAGGCGTTGATCGAGCGGAAGCAGGGAGGGGAGGTCGAATGACCGCTTGCTTCTTCGTATCCGATCTTCACGGAAAGATCGATCGTTATCGAAAGCTCTTCAACGTCGATATCGACCGAAAGGCCGAAGGCGATCTTCATCGGGGGGGAATTCATGCCCCATTTCGGACACGCGGGCACGAGCGGCGATTTTCTGGAGGATTTCCTTTTCGCGGAGCTTTCCCGCTTGCGGGAGACGCTCGGCGAGGCCTATCCGCGCGTGTTCGTCATTCTCGGCAACGATGACGGGCGCGCGATCGAGGAATCGTTCATCGAGGCGGCCGATAGCGGATCTCCTGTCGTACATGCACGGGAGGAAGGAATCTTTCGGGCGGCATGGACGGTGTACGGGTACTCCTTCACGCCGCCGAGCCCTTTTTTGCTGAAGGATTGGGAGCGGTACGACGTCTCCCGATACGTCGATCCGGGATGCGTTTCGCCGGAAGAAGGGTGGAGGACCGTGGATGTCGATCCCGATGAGGCGCGGTTCGCCACGATCGCGCAGGATCTCGAGGAGATCGCCGGATCGAACGATCTCGCGAACGCCGTGTTTCTCTTTCATGCGCCCCCGCACAAGAGCAATCTCGACCGTGCCGCGCTCGACGGAAAGACCTTCGAGCACGCGCCGCTCGATGTGCACGTCGGCAGCATCGCCATTCGCCGCTTCATCGAAACGAGACAACCGCTTCTCACCCTCCACGGCCACGTCCACGAATCGGCGCGAATCACCGGCTCATGGCGCGACTGCGTTCGGGCGCACCGTCGCGCTGTCCGCGGCGCACGACGGGCCCGAGCTCGCGCTCGTGCGCTTCGACCTCGAGAATCCCGTCGATGGCCACGCGGGAGCTGCTCTAGCCAGCGGCACTGTCTTTGGGAAAATCAGGAACGTTTCTTCATCGGAAGGGGCCGGGCCGCGTCGGTGACGGCTCCGATCTTGACGGCGAAGCTCGTTTTCCGGGCGATATCGTCGTCGGTGACGAAGTGGACGTCGAGCAGTCCTCCCGTCCGGTAGCCCGTTTGCAGGTAGTTCATCTCGTCGAGGCACAGGCTCCATCCGTCGAGCCAGAGCGCGAGCTCCTCGCGCTGCCGCTCCGTGCCGCGGAAGTGAACGATGATATCGATGTCGCTGCCGAGCCCGGCCGTCGCGTTCTTCGTGCTGCCGAAAACGTAGAATCCGGCCACGCCGAACCGTTCCGGATCGAGCTGCGACGCTATGCGCTCCGCCATCCGAAGGCGCCACACCCATAGATGATCCGACGGCCGGTCGTTATCCGCGGGCTGCGCGTCGATGCGTTCCTCTCCGGATTCTCTCGAGGCGAGAAGGGCGACCGCCTCTCCAAGCTCGGCGTTCATCAGAACCGGAGGATCTTGCCGTCGGTTGCTTGCGGGACGTCGATGAGGCGCACGACGCCGGCGAGCCGGGAGAATTCGGGCAGAACCTCGGGCAGGATGTTCGGCGAGCCGAGGAGGAATCGCTCGTTGAAGACGATTCCCTCGTCGTCGGGGAAAAGGGGAAGGTAGCGTATCTGTCCCTCGACGAGATCCTGGAAGAAATGCGTGCCGAACGAAAGATCCGGCATATAATTGCCCTTTTTGCGGGCGATCTCTATGAGAACGGCGGTGTTGTTGATGTCGGAGTAGGTGACGTTCACGCCGAGCTTGATATCTCCGCGGCTTCCCCATCGTCCGGGCCCCATGAGGATGAACTGGCGTTTCGGAAGAAGCTTGTTGAGATGTCCGACGGCGCGTCCGACGGCGACGAGATCATCCCGCTCGGGAAGCTCGGCGTACGCGAGCGGATCGACATAGACGATATGGGTGATGTCCGGGAACGCGCCCGTTCGATATATAGCGCTTCGCCGAAAAGACGATCTTCTCGGCGGGAATGTCCTGCGGAATGGGCGCGGGCGCGCTCGCCGGCGAAAAGCTCTGCGGGCGGCACTGGAGCAGGTAGAAATCGGTTCCATCATGAGCGAATTCGATGTCGACGGGAAAGCCGAGCTTCTCCTCGAGCAGTTTGAGAATGCCGTGAACCTGCTTCACGAAGGGCGTATCGCTGATGAGACCGTCCAGCGTGAAGGGAAGGTCGTCATGCTCGAAATCGATGTTCATCGCCATCGGCTTCCGCAGATTATGACCGTCGTAGATCGAGACCATCTTCTCGACGAGCGGGAGCTCCGCGCCGTGTTTCCGGAGGAGGTCCTTGGCGTCTATCGTTTCGAAGGTGTTGGTTTTCAGATTGATGACGTCGATCTTCTTCGGCGTGTAATAGACGATCTCCTCCGTCGCGACGTTGACGCGCAGCCCCGGCTGTCCGGGCGCGATGAGTGCCGGATAATCGTCGCTGACACGGTCGACGGCTCGCGTGCCGAGACCGGGGACGGTGCGGATCAAGCCGTCCTCGCGCTTGATCCGGGGAGACCAGCGGAATTCGTTCCTGCTGAACGCGACGCCGGCGAAGGAAGGGAGAAAGTAATCTCCCACGCGGCTTCCCACGACTCCCTGGATCATGATTCCCATTTCCTCGCTGAAATCGAGCAGCCCGCGCTCGGCCCGGTACTCGATCGGATCCGGACCGAAGATCGAGGCGTACACCTCGGCCACGGCGTCGAGCAGGGCTTCGAGACGCTCCTGCTTGGTCCCCTGGTTCGCAAGGAAAAGGCTCTTGTATTTTCCCGAGAAGGCCGCTCCGAGGCTGTCCTCGAGGAGGCTCGAGCTGCGAATGATGAGCGGCATTCCCTCGAGCTCGTCGAGCACCATGGAAAGTCCCTGCACGACCTCCGGCGGAAATCTGCTGTTCTTGAACGTGAGCATCACGTGCGGGTATTCGAGTCGAACCTGATTGATGTCCTTGTATTTCTGCTCGATGACCTCGTCGAGGTTGTTGAACCGCAGGAATCCGAGCAGCACGTCGGAGGTGATATACCAGCTCTTCGGCACCTTCACGTTGGCGAAGAGCGCGTCGGTGCCGTACGATTTCTTGATGATCTGCTGGGCGAGGAAGAGGCCCGCGCCCTTGCCGCCGAGCTGCCCGTGGCTTTCGGGCGTGTAGATGATCCGGTCGAGTATCTCGAAGAAAGTCGCGGATCTCGATATATTTTTTCGCGACGTTGATGTAGGCTGAGCTGCCTCGAGAGGAATCGCGTGATGAGGGAGACGATCACGCCTTTCTTCGCCGCCGGGGAGAGATCGATCCCTCGAGGGCGACATGTCCCGGTACTGCCGGAGCGCGCCGATCACCTCGGAAAGGGGGAGATTGCGGTTGCCGACGTGCAGGAGGTAGCTCAACTTGTCGTCCTGGATCCATTTCCGGAGATAATCGAGCAGCTGCTCGTTCGTGTACTCGCCCGTGGCGATGCGGAAGATCTCGTCGCTCAGGCGATCGGTGATCTCGAGCGAGTGGAGCTTGTACGGCTTGTTGGCCTCCTGATCCAATCCGGCCTCGAAATCGATGTCGACGGGGACGAGCGTGCCGCGCAGCCGTTCCGCCTCCTCGACGCCGCTCCAGCAGAGAAGGTTGAGCATCTTTTCCGATACGGTCTCGAAGAGAGTGCGATCGGTATGGTGCAGGAGGTTGAGAATGACCCTCCATTCGCCGGCGGCCTCCCCCGGGCGATCCACGGCAGCCTCCCGCAGCCGCTGTTGTAGGATGAAGTTGCCGATCCGGTCCGCGATCGTTTTGAGAAGCCGTTTCTCCTGCTTGAGAAAGGGGCCTTCGTCGGCCGGAGGCATCTCCTCCGAATAGAAGACGCTTATCTCGCCCTTCTTCGCATCCTCCACGAAGACATCGGCGGTCATCACCCAGGGTGTCTCGACGAAACCGGGGATCGAATAGCTCTTCGATCCGATCGTTATCCTCGCGTAGCAGCGATTCGGGAACTGCCATCCCGACGGAACCGTTTCGATGATGCGCCGGAGAACCTTTTCGCGCGGCTCTTCCGGGTCGACCAGGAGCTCCTCGATGTTGTAGAGGCATTCGAGCTCCTTCTCGCGTTCGCGGAAAAAGCGAATGAGGTCGTCCCCTCTGTCACTGCGGTCACTCATGCACGATCACCCCTCGGCCTGTCCGGCCGTCGACCTTTGCGAGCAAGGGCGCGCCGAGCTCGACGTGCTTCACGAAATGCGTTTCGGAAATCGTGCGCTGCTTCATGAGCCACTCCCAATCGATACGGTACTCGCTCCCGTGCGGAATGGAAAAGTAAAATATCTTGAAGCTCGTCACGTTGTGAAAGAAGTGGGACCCCTGGCTCATGATGATGTTGAGGTTCGGGAGCGCGGCTTCCACAATCACCTTCGCTCCGGAAATCTGTCCGAAATCGACGGGGATTCCAGCCGGGGGATCGGTCGTGCCCCATCGGCCGAATCCTATGAGGAGATACGGTTTCTTCGCCTCGACGAGCCGCCGGTTGAGCGGCTCGATCTCGGCTGCGATCTGACGCGTTTTCATCGTATCGAAACGCTCGGGGTGAACGAATACGACGTCTCGTATCGTATCGAGCGCGCCGTTTCCGAGAACCGTCTCCGAGGCAAGCAGGACGCGCCCGCCCGAAAGCTCGGCGTCGGACAACTCGACCTCGGCCTGCGAGACCACCATCGGACGGACCTGCAGAAAGCCGAATCGGGCCGGATCGCAGCTTTCGCGATCGAGCGTGAGGGCGAACTCGATCTCGACCATGGCCCCGAGCGTATCCTCGCAGGTCGATTTAAGCGTTTTCAGCAGATCATTGAGGGGGAGAATCCTGTCCTTCAGAATGGGGGCGAAATCGATGATCCGGGGCCCGCGCTCCTCGACACCGCTCGTGATCCGGTCGTCGGCGGGCAGGTAGGTCGAAGCGATGAAACGGATCGTGCCGTCGTATTCGGCGTCGCCGAGGTCGTATGTTTCGAGGTACTCGGTTTCCTTGATCGGATCGTATGCGGCGGGTTTTCCCATGTTGACCGCCCAGAACGAGGTCTGTGTATGCTTGAGGCGATCGCTCATCGATTTGAACGGCGGGTCGGCCCCGGGGAACGCGGGGGAGATGGGCCACGAGACTCCGTCGTCGACGATCGTCCGACCGAGACCGAGGGCGAGCTCCGCGATCCCTTCCTCGGGTGTGCCGTGTCCCGTCGGGTAGAAGTTGTACGAGCGCAGCACTCCCGAGATATGCGGGTAGAAGCGATCGCCGAAGCGCGATCCCACGATCTCCTGGATGACAACCGCCATCTTCTCGTCGATGGTGGCATGATGCGTGGCCCGCATGTAATTCCGGGCCACCTTGAAGAAGGTCGAGGCATACACGAACTTGACCGCTTCGCTCAGCTTGCGGAATCGGGTATCGGCGTCGGGCTGGTTGTTCGGCACCATCTTCGTCGCGTACACGCTCGCGAAGGGCTCGAACATGGCATCCTCCAGCATGCTCGAGGATCGCACGGCGAGCGGTGCGTGCACCTGCTCGACGAGCGCGCGAAGATCGCCGGCGAGCCGAACGGGGAGGTCGGCGCGCTGAAAGGCATGCGCGACGAGATCGTCCCGGGCCTCGGAGTAGGCGATCTCGAAGAGGTCGTTCTGTTTCATGAACAGATCGAAGAACTCGGTGGTGATGACGGTGAGCGTGGGGATGCCGATCGAAATCGCCGGTTCGAATGAATCCTTGAGCTTCGATTCGAGGATGCCGCGCATCCGCGCGAGACCGTGCGCCTTTCCCCCGAGCTCTCCCGAGCCGATATAGGTGAAGCGCTCCGCTCCCGTGAAGAAACACCGATCGAATCGCGTGAGCGATTGATGGTGGGGACTGTAGGTTTTCTTCCGCATGTGGCGTTACCGCGCTCCGGCGGAGGTCTACACCCAGCCTCGATCCTTGCACGCCCGGGCGACGCGTCCGACGGCGATCACGTATGCCGCGTCCCGCATGTAGAGCTTGCGTTTCTTCGCGAGCTCGCGTACCGCGTTGAATGCGGACGTCATCTTGGTGTCGAGCTTGCCGAGAACCTCGTCCTTTTCCCAGAAGTAGTTCATGTTGCACTGCACCTGCTCGAAGTAGCTGCAGGTGACGCCGCCGGCGTTGGCGAGAAGATCGGGGATCATGAATATGCCGCGCTCATGGATTACCTTGTCCGCATCGGGCGTCGTCGGGCCGTTGGCGCCCTCGGCGATGATCTTGACCCGGTCGCTCATCTTGCCGACGGTGTCTTTCGTAATCTGATTTTCGAGCGCCGCGGGGATGAGGATGTCCACGTCCTGCTCGATCCAGGCATCCCCGGGGAGAACCTCGTAGCCGAGCTTCCTCGCCTTATCCTTTTCGATGCCGCCGAATCGGTCGGTGATGCCGCGCAGCTCGTTCAGATCGATGCCGTTCTTCTTCGCGAAGCTGTAGGAAGCCTGATCCTTCTGGTCCCAGCACGATACACAGACCACTTTGCCCCAGATCTGCTGGTAGAGTTCGATCGCGTACTGGGCGACGTTGCCGAACCCCTGAACGCTCGCCGTCGTGTCGCCGGGGGGGAGGTTGAGGTCCTTGAGCGCCTCGCGAACGGTGAAAATCACGCCGTAGCCGGTAGCTTCGGTGCGGCCGAGGGAGCCGCCCATGCCGACCGGTTTCCCGGTGATGAATCCGGGGAGTCTCTGTCCGTGGATCGTCTCGAACTCGTCGAGCATCCAGAGCATGTGCTGGCCGCTCGTCATCACGTCGGGGGCGGGCACGTCCCGGATCGGTCCCATGTCCTTCGCGAGCTGCCGCACCCAGCCGCGGCAGATCTGCTCCTGCTCGTGCATGCTCAGATTGTGCGGATCGCAGACTACGCCGCCCTTGCCTCCTCCGAGCGGGATGTCGACGACGGCGCATTTCCAGGTCATCCACATCGCGAGCGCTCGCACCGTATCGATCGTCTCCATCGGGTGAAACCGGATGCCTCCCTTAGCGGGACCGCGCGCGTCGTTATGTTGAACCCTGAATCCGCGAAAAACCTTGACGTTTCCGTCATCCATCCTGACCGGTATGCTCACATGATATTCGCGCAGATTGTAGCGCAGGAGCTCCTTCGCCGCCTCGTCGAGCTCGAGGAGCTTCGCGACCCGGTCAAACTGGGATTGCGCCATCTCGAAGGCGTTGTAGGATTTGTCTGCCATTCCGTGCCGTCCTTTCTCGACGTGAATGCCAATTGCTCGCCTCAACATAAGGTCCGGCATGGCAAATGTCAAGCAAGGCGGGATGATTTGCTCCGTCGGCGCATATTGTAACTACTTATCGTTTAATTAGTTGGACTGTCGACACGAACGGTATTGCCGTGCCGTGCCCTCTCGAACGCGCGGCGATCAAGCGGTTTGGCTTCTCGCCCTGCCCTTGCGGATCGCGAGCTTCGCGAGGGAGCCCGCCGGGAAGAAATAGAGAACGAGCACGGGATATACGGCGTATCCCGCGAGCCCCGCTCCATAGAGCCCCGCGAAAACGAAGATCATGATATGCATCCGCACCACGTTCGCGTATGGCATGGACATATTCGGCCCGCCGGGCGCCTTGAGCGCGTTCCCGAAATCGCCCAGACGGGAGAGGGCGCTCATCGCGATGAAAGGCCAGTAGGCGCGAGCGGTCAGCCCGATGCTCCAGAGGAAGTAGCCCGAAACGCCGGCGGGCGTGCCGCCGAGCGGTCCCCGGGCGGCGAGCGGAAAGAACATATTGAGAAAAAGGCCGTGGACGAAGTGGAACATGCCGAAATGGATCGTGAAAAAAACGAGCAGAAAAACGACGGAGAGGCATTTCCCGAGAAATACGAGAGCGGGGGGAACGGGGAACGCCGCGAAGAGCGCGCGCCGGGCGGCGGACGCCGCGGTATCCGGCGTCGACGGGCGGAAGAAGACGGAGAACGCCGAGGTGACGATGAACGCGTAGCCGAGGATGAGGCTCGAGATCCAGAGGCTCCAGACGAGATCCTTCGCCTGCCACCGCTGGAGGGACGCGAGCGCGACCGTCCCCGCGAAGGCCGCGAAATCCATGGCTGCTTCTTTTCGGTTCACCGCGCGCCCGGTCCTTTCGCCCGCCGCGGGGACGCAATTATCCCCGCCGCGACGGAAGATGCAAAGACCGTTCCGGAGGGCGGAAAATATATTGACATCAACGGAATATCTGATTACATTCAAACTTCTTAGTGCTCGTGCTTTGATTTTGCTATATAGAACGCGAATCAATACAAACCAGACCAAACCATACAGGAGGTTCCCATGGCAGAGGAGAAGAAGACTATCACCTCCATGCTCGATGAGCGCCGGGTGTTCAATCCGCCGAAAGGCTTCACCGAGAAGGCCCACATCAAGAGCATGGACGAATACAAGAAGCTCTACGAGAAGTCCGAGAAGGATCTCGAGGGCTTCTGGGCCGAACAGGCGAGACGCCCTTCACTGGTTCAAGAAGTGGGACAAGGTGCTCGATCACAGCAAGGCCCCCTTCGTGAAGTGGTTCGTCGGCGGCACAACCAACATCTCCTACAACTGCCTCGATCGGCACCTCGCCACCAAGGGCGACAAGACCGCTCTCATCTGGGAAGGGGAGCCGGTCGGCGACGCGAAGAAATACACGTACAACGAGCTCCATCGCGAGGTCTGCAAGTTCGCGAACGTCCTCAAGTCGCACGGGATCAAGAAGGGCGACCGCGTCAACCTCTACCTCCCGATGATCCCCGAGCTCGCGATCGCGATGCTCGCCTGCACGCGCATCGGCGCCATTCATTCGATCGTGTTCGGCGGATTCAGCGCCGAATCGCTCAAGGACCGCATCATCGACGCGGGGGCGAAGCTCCTCGTCACCTCCGACGGCAGCTACCGGCGCGGTAAGGCCGTGCCCCTGAAGACCGGGGCGGACGCCATTGTCGGAAGCTGCCCGACGATCGAGAAGGTCATCGTCGTGAAGCGGACCGGTCTCGACGTCCCGATGAACAAGGGCATGGACGTCTGGTGGCACGAAGAGATGGCGAAGGCTGCGGACACGTGCGAGCCGGAGCACGTCGGCGCCGAGGACATCTCGTTCATCCTCTACACGAGCGGCACCACCGGCAAGCCGAAGGGCGTCGTTCACACGACGGGCGGATATCTCACGTACGTCGCCGTGACGACGAAGCTCATTTTCGACATCAAGGACGAGGACGTGTACTGGTGCACCGCCGACATCGGCTGGATCACGGGGCACTCCTACATCGTATACGGCCCGCTGGCAAACGGCGCTACGACGATCATGTTCGAGGGCGTTCCCAGCTACCCGAATCCCGACCGTTTCTGGAACGTCGTCGCCAAGTACAAGGTCAACATATTCTACACAGCCCCGACCGCCATCCGCGCGATCGCGCGCGACGGCGACGAGTGGCCGGCGAAGAACGACCTGTCCAGCCTGAGGCTTCTCGGTTCCGTGGGCGAGCCGATCAACCCCGAGGCGTGGATGTGGTACTACAAGAACATCGGCAGGGAACGCTGCCCGATCGTCGACACGTGGTGGCAGACCGAGACGGGCGGTATTCTCATAACGCCGCTTCCGGGCGCCTTCCCGTTGAAGCCGGGTTCGGCGACGCTTCCCTTCCCGGGCATTTTCCCGGAGGTCGTTCGCGAGGACGGCAAGCCGTGCGAGCGCAACGAAGGCGGCTATCTGATCATCAAGAAGCCGTGGCCGGGACAGCTCCGGACGATCTGGGGCGACGACAAGCGCTACCAGGACGCGTACTACAGCCGCTTCAAGGGCGTCTATTTCACCGGCGACGGCGCGCGGCAGGACGAGGACGGGTACTTCTGGCTCATGGGCCGCGTCGACGACGTGATCAACGTCTCCGGTCACCGCATCGGAACGATGGAAGTCGAGAGCGCGCTCGTCAGCCACGAGTCGGTCGCCGAAGCGGCGGTCGTGCCGATGCCGCACGCGATCAAGGGCGAGGGCCTCTACGCGTTCGTCACCCTGACCGGCGGTTTCGAAAAATCGGACAAGCTCAAGGAAGAGCTCCGCAACCACGTCAGCAAGATGATCGGGCCGATCGCGAAGCCGGACAAGATCCAGTTCGCCGACGCGCTCCCGAAAACGCGGAGCGGCAAGATCATGAGGAGAATTCTCAAGGTCATCGCGACGGGCAGCACCGAAGTCGGCGATACGACGACCCTGGCCGATCCGACGGTCGTGACTCATCTCCTCGATGAGCGTCAGTAAGCGAATGCATGAACGGATGGAGCGGGGAGGCGCCGGTCTCCCCGCCGATTCCGCTTGAAAGAGAGAAGGCCGCTCGTTATATTTCGTGTAATTTTGGTTTCTTCGAACGCTTCCGCAGGGGGGAGCATAAGGGGTCTTGGGGTTTTTTGTCTTTGAATCGGGAGTAGCGCACCGTGCCGAAACCCGTACCGAAATCGGAACTCGAGCTTGGATGGAAGGACATCGAGCCGGGCTGCGCGGTGAGCCAGCCGGGCAACGCCGCCCAGTACCGCTGCGGCGACTGGAGATCCATCCGGCCCGTCTGGGACCACGAGAAATGCGTCAAGTGCGGCGTTTGTTTCATCTATTGCCCCGACGCCGCGATTCACAAGAACGAGGAAGGGTACTTCGAGGCCGACCTCTTTTACTGCAAGGGCTGCGGCATCTGCGTGCAGGAGTGCATCACGGGATGCATCAAAATGGTGGAGGAGACCGAGTAGATGGGCAAGCGCATCGGCATAGAGAATTCCATCGCCGCCGCCGACGCGATCAAGATGGCGAACGTCGACGTCGTCGCCGCGTATCCCATCACCCCGCAGACCCACATCGTCGAGCACCTCGCCGAGCTCGTGGCGGACGGAGAGCTCGACGCCGAGTTCATCCCGGTCGAATCCGAGCATTCGGCGATGAGCGTTTGCTGCGGCTCCGTCGCGGTCGGCGCCCGCACGTTCACCTGCACGAGCTCACAGGGGCTCGCCCTGATGAACGAGATCGTGTTCATCGCGGCGAGCATGCGTCTTCCCGTCGTCATGATTCTCGCGAACCGCTCCCTTTCGGGCCCCCTCAGCATCTGGAACGACCACACCGACGTCATGTCGGTCCGCGACTGCGGCTGGATTCAGGTGTTCGCCGACAACGGGCAAGAGCTCTTCGATCACGTCTTCTTCGCCTTCCGCGTCGCGGAGGACCGGAACGTTTCGCTCCCCGTGATGATCAATATCGACGGTTTCATCGTCACGCACATGATCGAGGCGGTCGAGTACTGGGACGAGGAGCAGGTCAAGAGGTACCTTCCCGATTTCAGGCCGGTGAACGTGCTTCATCCTGACAAGCCGATCACGATGGGCGCGTTCGGCATGCCGGGCATATTCTCCGAGGCGAAGAAGAGCCAGAACGAGGCGCTCCTCGGCTCGAAACCGCATATCATGAAGGCGTGGGCCGAAATGGCGCAGGTCGTCGGAAGGTCGTACGCGCCGGTCGAGACCTACAAGCTCGAGGGCGCCGAAACCGCCTTTCTCACGATGGGGAGCTTCAGCGAGACGGCATCCATCGCGATCGATAGGCTTCGCGAGCAGGGGAAGCCGGTCGGCCAGATCAAGCTCCGCCTGTGGAGACCGTTCCCGTTCGACGAGATTCGAGAGGCGGTCAAGGGGATCAAGAACCTCATCGTTATCGATCGCGCGATTTCGTACGGCGGCCCCGGCGGCCCCGTGGCGAGCGAGATCCGCGCGGCCTTCTACGGCGAGAAGAGCATGCCGCTTATCGCGAACTTCCTTTGCGGATTCGCGGGACGCGACGTGACGCCGGACGATTTTATAAAAATGTACACGAAGACCGGTGAACTCCTGAAGGCCGGAAAAACCATCAGGGAAGAGGATTATATCCTCTACGGAGTCAGGGAATAATGGAATCTCTCAACGTCTACGCGTCCCGGCTCGTGACGAAGCGCGAATACTTCTCGCCGGGTCACCGCGCGTGCCAGGGCTGTGCCGAGGCGCTCGCCGTGAGGCTCGTCGCGAAGGCGCTCGGTTCCAACGTGATCGTGGGGAGCGCGACCGGCTGCATGGAGATCGTCTCCTCCCCGTTCCCCTTCACGAACTGGAACGTGCCCTGGATCCACGTCGCCTTCGAGAACGCGGCGGCGGTCATCACCGGGGCCGAAGGCGGCACGAAGGCGCTCATCCGCAAGGGGAAGCTCCCCGACAAGGGGACGATCTTCCTCGGTATGGGCGGCGACGGCGGGACGAGCGACATCGGGCTGCAGGCGCTTTCCGGGGCGTTGGAACGCGGGCACAAGTTCATCTACGTCTGCTACGACAACGAGGCGTACATGAACACGGGCGTCCAGAGGTCGTCGGCGACGCCGTTCGGCGCATCGACGACGACGTCTCCCTCGGGGAAAGCGAAGGCGGGCCAGGTGACCTGGAAAAAGAACATGCCCGAGATCGCCGCGGCCCATAACATCCCCTACGTCGCGACGGCGTGCTCGAGCTACCCGTTCGATCTCATGCGGAAGGTCGAGAAAGCCGCGCAGGTGAACGGGCCGGCCTACATCCACATCCTCTCCGTGTGCCCGACCGGGTGGGGGCTTCCGAGCGAGAAGGCGATATGGATCGGCCGTCTCGCCGTGGAGACGGGCGTTTTTCCGCTCTACGAGTTCGAGAAGGGGCGTTACAAGCTCACCGTCGACGTTCCGGAGCTTCGGCCCGTCGAGGAATACCTGAAACCGCAGGGAAGATTCAGGCATCTCACGCCCGAGCTCATCGGGGAGATTCAGGTGCGGGTTAAAAGGGAATACGAGAAGCTTCAAGCGAAGGCTTCGATGCTGTAGGGCGCGACGATGGAAGATAAAGTAAAAGCGATAATCAAGAAATACGGAAGCGACAAGAGCTTCATCATACCTATTCTCCAGGATATCCAGCGCGAGTTCAACTATCTTCCCCGCGAAGCGCTCGACGCGCTCTGCGCGAATCTCGGCGTTTCGCAGAGTCTCGTCTATCATCTGGCGACCTTCTATCGCGCGTTCAGCCTCACGCCGAAGGGAAAGTACCGTCTGAGCCTCTGCGTGGGAACGGCGTGCCACGTGCGCGGCGCCCCGCAGATATCCGATCACGTCGAACGGACGCTCGGAATCAAGCCGGGGGAGACGTCGAAGGACCTCGAGTTCAGCTTCGAGACGGTCAATTGCCTCGGCGCCTGCGCGCTGGGTCCCATACTCGTCGTGAACGACGAGTATCACGGGCAGATGACGATAGCGAAAACGAGCAAGGTGCTGAGGAGCATCGGCGCGAAAGTTGATACCGATGAAGAAGCTTAAATCGGCGAAGGAGCTCGCGAGCCTGCAGGATGCGCTTCGGAAGGCGCGCGATCCGAAGAAGCCGTGCGTCGTCATCTGCGCGGGCACCGGCTGTCTCGCGTACGGCACGCAGAAGCTCATCGACAATTTCCGCTCCGAGATCGCGAAGCAGAAGCTCGAGGGAACGATCGACGTGCGGACGAGCGGCTGCCACGGATTCTGCGAGCGCGGCCCCCTCGTCGTCATTCGTCCCAAGGGTATTTTCTATCAGCGCGTCAAGCTCGACGACGCGGCCGAGATCATCGCGAAGACCGTTCTCAAGGACGAGATCATCGACCGCCTCGTCTACCGGGATCCCGTCACGAAGGAGAAGATCCTCCACGAGCACGACGTTCCGTTCTACAAGAAGCAGACGCGGCTCATATTCGGGATGAACGGGCAGATCGACCCGACGAGTATCGACGATTATCTCGCGATCGGCGGCTATTCCGCGCTCGCCAAGGCGCTCGCCGGCATGAAGCCCGAAGGAGTCGTCGAGGAGATCGTCAAGGCGAACCTGCGCGGGAGAGGCGGCGGCGGATTTCCGACCGGGTGGAAATGGGATTCGACGCGCAAGGCGAAGGGCGAGCCCAAGTACGTCATCTGCAACGCGGACGAAGGTGATCCCGGCGCGTATATGGACCGAAGCCTTCTCGAGGGAAATCCTCACGCGGTCCTCGAGGGAATGATCATCGGCGCGTACGCGATCGGCTCGAGCAAAGGCTACATCTACGTCCGCAACGAATATCCTCTCGCGGTGGCCAATATCACGCGCGCCATCGATACGGCGCGGGAATACGGCCTTCTCGGCGACGGCATTCTCGGCACGGGCTTCAGTTTCGACGTCGCGATCAACCGCGGCGGCGGCGCGTTCGTGTGCGGAGAATCGTCGGCGCTCTTCGCCTCGATCGAAGGGCGCGCCGGCGAGCCCCGCCAGAAGTACGTGCACGCCACGGACCGCGGGCTCTACGACAAGCCCACCTGTCTCAACAACGTCGAGACGTGGGCGAACGTGCCGCTCATCGTCGACAAGGGGGCCGACTGGTACGCGAAGATCGGCACGGAAAACAGCAAGGGCACGAAGATATTTTCCCTCGTCGGAAAGATCAACAACACCGGTCTCGTCGAGGTCCCGATGGGAATCACGCTGCGGGAGATCGTTTTCGGCATCGGCGGAGGGGTTCCCAAGGGCCGGAAATTCAAGGCGATCCAGACGGGAGGGCCCTCGGGCGGCTGCATTCCGGAGCAGTTCCTCGATATGCCGGTCGATTTCGACGAGCTCGCGAAGGTCGGTTCCATGATGGGTTCCGGCGGCATGATCGTCATGGACGACCGGAGCTGCATGGTCGACGTCGCGAAGTACTTCCTCAAGTTCCTCGAGGAGGAATCGTGCGGCAAGTGCACGCCGTGCCGCGAAGGCGTGAAGCAGATGAGAATCATCCTCGACCGGATCACCGAAGGGAAGGGCGAGGAGAGCGATATCGAGGCCCTCGAGTGGATCGGCACGGGCGTCGTCGACGGCTCCCTCTGCGCGCTCGGCGGTTCGGCGCCGAATCCGGTGCTCACGACGATCCGGTATTTCAGGGACGAGTATCTCGCGCATATCCGGGACAAGAAATGCCCGGCGGGCGTCTGCAAGCCGCTCATCTCCTATTCGGTCGCGGCGGATACCTGCACCGGATGCACCGCGTGCGCGCGCGTCTGTCCGACCAAGGCGGCGACCGGCGAGAAGAAGAAGGTTCATACGATCGACCAGGAAACGTGCATCAAATGCGGCGCCTGCTACGACGCGTGCAAGTTCGATGCGATACAGGTGAAGTAATGGCGGACACGGTCAGATTCACGATAGACGGAAGATCCGTCGAGGCTCCGGCGGGGACAACGATCCTCGAGGCCGCGAAGAGCGTCAATATCCTCATTCCGAACCTCTGCCACAACGAGGAGCTCGCCCCGTACGGCGCCTGCCGCATGTGCATGGTCGAGACGACGCACAAGAAACGAACGAAGCTGGTCGTTTCGTGCATCGCGGAGGCCTCCGAGGGGCTCGAGGTCAAGACCGACACGGAGCGCGTGCGAAACGTGCGCACCCTCGTCATGCATCTTCTCCTCGCGCGGAACCCGAATCATCCGGTTCTCAGGAAATGGCGGCGGCGCTCGGGATCGAGAAAACGCGTTTCGAGGTGGATTTCAAGGGATGCATCATGTGCGGGCAATGCGTGCGCGTCTGCCGCGAGGTCGTTGGCGTCTCCGCGATCGGCTTCGAATCGCGGGGGCCGGCGCGAAAGATCGCCACGCCGTTCAACGAAGCTCCCGCCGCCTGCATCGCGTGCGGCTCGTGCCACTACGTGTGTCCCGTCGGGCGTCATCTCGATGGAGGAGCACGACGGCGTCCGCACGATCTGGAAGACCGAGTTCGCGATGGCGAAGTGCTCGAAGTGCGGAAAGTATTTCGCGCCGGTGAAGCAGCTCGAATATTTCCGGAAGATCGCGAATCTTCCGGCGGATCATTTCGATACGTGCATCGATTGCCGCTCGACAAAGAAGTAGGACGGATATGCTGGAGATCAGATTTCACGGACGGGGCGGCCAGGGCGCGGTGACGAGCGCGGAGCTTCTCGCGGTCGCCGCCATCAGCGAGGGCCGCTACGCGCAGAGCTTCCCGAGCTTCGGCCCCGAGCGCCGCGGCGCACCGGTGGTCGCTTTCTCGCGCGTCGACGACAAGCCGATCCGGATGCGCTTCGCCGTGGGCGAACCCGACGTCGTCATCGTTCTCGATCCGAGCCTTCTCAAGATCGCCGGCCCCCACAAGGGCATCAAGAAGGGGGGCGTTCTCGTCATCAATACGGCGAAAAGCCCCGAAGAGATCAAGAAGGAGTTCGGCTACGAGGGTTTCCGCGTCGCGACCGTCGACGCCACGAAGATCGCGGTCGAGGAGCTCGGGCGGGCTATCACGAACACGACGATGCTCGGCGCCGCGGTCAGGATGACCGGCGTCATAAAGCCCGAATCGATCGAGGAACCGCTGACGCACCGTTTCGGGAGGATCGCTGCCCGGAATTTCAAGTCCTTCAAACGGGCGTTCGACGAAGTGCGGGAATGAGCTTCGGGCGGATATCCGGTAACGCTATTGTCCGGCTGTCGGTAGCGGCCGGGCATTTTTATTGCGCCCCGCCGGGGATAATATCGTATAATTTCAACGGTTCAAACGGGAGGAGCACCGTGCCCGAGCGCAACGATTTGATGGCCGGCGTTTCAGGTGTGCGGGGGATCGTCGGGAGCGGCATGAATCCGGAGATCGCCGCGCGTTTCAGCGCCGCCTACGCCTCGCGGCTGTCCGGGCGTCTCGTCGTGATCGGCCGCGATACGAGGGCCTCGGGGCCGCTCATCGTATCCGCGGTTTCGACGGCGCTCCGGTTCAAGGGAATCACGGTCGTCGATCTCGGCGTCGCCTCGACGCCGACGGTCGAGATCATGGTCGTCGAGCTCGGGGCCGCCGGCGGCGTCGTCGTCACGGCGAGCCACAATGGACCGGAATGGAACGCGCTCAAGTTCCTCGATTCACGGGGGGAATTCCTGTCCGCGGAGGAGATGGGCGACATCGCGAAGCGGGCTCTCGGCGCGGAGTGCCTTTTCGACGCGGCACAGAGCTTCGGCCCGCTCGTCGCGAACGAGACCGGCGACGCGATTCATATCGAGAAGATCCTCGCGCTGGGGCGCATCGACCGGGAAAAGATCGCGGCGCGCAAGCTCAAGGCGGTCGTCGACTGCGTGAACGGGGCGGGGAGCCGCATCCTGCCGTCGCTGCTCAGGAGTCTCGGCCTCGCCGTCGTCGAGCTCTATACCGACATCGAAGCTCCGTTTCCCCACGATCCGGAGCCGAAACCCCAGAACCTCTTGGATCTCTCGAGAGCGGTGGTGCGGGAGAAGGCGGATATCGGCTTCGCCTGCGACCCTGACGGCGACAGGCTCGTTCTCGTCGACGAAACGGGCACCGTGCTCAGCGAGGAGCTCACGCTCGCGATCGCCGCGGATTTCGTGCTCAGGGAGGAGAAGGGGGCGCTCGTCGCCAATCTCTCGACGAGCCGTGTCATCGACGACGTCGGCGCGGCGCACGGGGCGATAGTTCATCGCTCGAAGGTCGGCGAGGCGCACGTCGCGGCGCTCATGAAGGAGACGCACGCGGCGATCGGCGGAGAGGGGAACGGCGGAGTCATCTATCCGAAGCTCCATTACGGCAGGGACGCAATGGCGGGCGCGGCGCTCGTGCTGCAGGCGTTGGCGGAAGAGGGTTTGTCCCTTTCGAAAAAAGCCGCGTCGCTTCCTCGCTATTTCATTGTAAAAGAAAAGGTTGCGCTGAAAGGCGATTTCGCCCTCGCCGAAAAATCGCTCACAAAGAGGTTTTCTGGAAGGGTAACCGAAATAGATGGTATAAGAATTGATATGGAAAGCGGATGGGTGCATCTGCGCAAATCCAACACGGAGCCGGTTGTCAGGATCATCGCGGAGGCTCGCTCGATCGAAGAAGCGCGGAGCCTCGTGAAGGAAGCGGGCGCTGTTCTCTTGTAGCCCGGGGACCCGACGAGCGACGCCGCGGGGCGCGAGTCCGCGGCGCGGAGAGCTTTCACCTGAAGAGGTGCTTGTATGTGCGGAATCATCGGATACATCGGCAAGAGCAATAACGTCGGCCCGATTCTCATCGAGGGACTCAAGCGCCTCGAGTACCGGGGATACGATTCGGCGGGCATCGCGATCGTGCGCGACGGGGCCCTCGTGTGGGAAAAGACGGCGGGAAAGATCCAGCAGCTCGAGGACAAGCTCAAGGGGGTCGATCTGAGCGGGCATCTCGGTATCGCGCATACGAGATGGGCGACTCACGGGGAGCCGAACCGGACGAACGCCCACCCTCATTTCGATTGCGGAAAGCGAATAGCCCTCATTCACAACGGGATTATCGAAAACTACCAGACGCTCAAGAAGTCCCTTCAGGCGGAGAATCACGTTTTCACGACGGAGACCGATACCGAGACGCTCGTCCACCTCATCGAGAAGTACTACACCGGGAAGGATCTCGAAGTTGCGGTCCGCAAGGCGCTCGATAAGGTCGAAGGCACGTACGGGATCCTCGTCATTTCGGCGGTGGAGCCGGACAAGCTGGTCGCCGCCCGCAACGGCTCGCCCGTCGTGATGGGAATCGGAGAGGACGAATATATCGTCGCGAGCGACGTCGCGGCGATTCTCAAGCACACGCGCCAGGTCATCTACCTCGAAGACCACGAGATGATCGTCGCCACACGCGATAATTTCACGACGATGACGATCGAGAACGAATATGTGAGTCACGACGTCCATGAAGTCGATTGGGACCTCGAGATGATCGAAAAGGGCGGGCACCCCCATTTCATGCTGAAGGAGATTTTCGAACAGCCCGAGACGATTCGAAACGCGATGCGCGGGCGCCTCATTCCGGCGACCGGCGACGTGCGCCTCGGCGGGCTCGATATGACCGAAGTGCAGCTGCGGGACGTGAAACGGATCCTGCTCATCGGCTGCGGGACGAGCTGGCACGCCGGCCTCATCGGCGAGTACATGATCGAGGAGAAGACCCGCATTCCGGTCGAGGTCGAATACGCGAGCGAGTTCCGCTACCGCAATCCCATCATCGAAGAGGGAACGGTCGTCTTCGCGATCAGCCAGTCGGGGGAGACCGTCGACACGCTGGCGGCCCTTCGCGAGGCGGAGAAGCGCGGAGCGCGCTGCATGGGAATCTGCAACGTCGTCGGCAGCACGATCGCGCGCGAATCGCACGCGGGGGTCTATATCCACGCGGGCCCGGAGATCGGCGTCGCCTCGACGAAGGCGTTCACCTCGCAGATATCCGTTCTTGCACTCCTCGCGCTCGTGTTCGGTCGCCTCAGGACGATCTCTTCATCCGAAGGGCAGAAGATCATCCAGGCGCTCATGCAGGTTCCCGAGCAGGTGGCCGAGATTCTCACCATGCACGATGCGATCCGGAAGATCGCCGAGGAATATTACCACCACAACAATTTCCTCTACCTCGGGCGTGGCGCGAACTACCCGGTCGCCCTGGAAGGCGCTCTCAAGCTCAAGGAGATATCCTATCTCCACGCGGAGGGGTATCCGGCGGCGGAGATGAAGCACGGGCCGATCGCCCTCATCGACGAGAATATGCCGGTCGTTTTCATCTGTCCTCATGACAACGCGTACCAGAAGATCGTGGGCAACATCTGCGAGGTGAAAGCGCGGAAGGGAAAGATTATCGCGATAACGAACGAGGGGAACAGCGAGGTCGTCGAGATGGCGGATCACGTTATCTACATCCCGCGGACGCTCGATTTCCTCTATCCGATTCTGGCGGTTGTTCCCCTGCAGCTCCTCGCGTACCACATCGCCGTGCTGAGAGGCTGCAACGTCGATCAGCCGCGCAACCTCGCGAAGAGCGTCACGGTCGAATAGGGCTTCGAACAGCCGCGGGAGGTCCGCGGCACGAGAGGAAGGCGCGATGAAGAAACCGGTGCACACGCTCGCGGCTCCCGCCGCGATCGGACCGTACAGCCAGGCGATTCGCGCGGGGGATTTCCTGTTCGTTTCGGGACAGCTCGGGCTCGATCCCGCGACGAAGAAAATAGTGGATGGGGGCGTCGCCGTCGAGGCCGAGCGAGCGCTCAAGAATATCGGCGCCATACTCGAAGCCGCCGGGGGGACGTTCGCCGACGTCGTTAAAATGACCGTGCTCCTTCAGTCGATGGACGACTTTGCCCGGCTCAACGAAGTGTATGCGCGGTTTTTCGCCGGCGAGCCTCCTGCGCGCGCGGCCTACCAGGTGGCGAAACTTCCGCTCGGCGCCCTCGTCGAGATCGAGGCGGTCGCCTATCTTGGCGCATGAACGCCTTTACACGATTAATCGCGATCATTATTATTGACCGTACGGGAGCGGATGGGTTCTGGTGGACCTCGAGGACTTCAAATCCTTCTGCCGGGTGCTAAAACCATCCGGGGTGGGTTCGATTCCCACACGTTCCCGCCATTTTCAAGCGACCGCGGCAAAAAGGGAATTGTGTTATGTCCGCAGATAACCGCTGGACGGGGGCCCGGTGGGTGACGCTCGCGGGGACGTGCGCCGTCGTGCTGTCGTGCGCGCCTCTTCCGGCGCTTTCGGCGGCCGTGCAGGACACGATCGTCGCCGCGGCGAGGGATACGACCGTCGCCGTGCCGCAGGATACGACCGCGCGCGCCCGGGCGGATACGAGCGCCGCGACTCGCACCAGGGCGTTGTGGACCATGGATGAGCTCAAGCGAGTGCTCGGCGACGAGACCGGAGGGAGCACGGATGGCGCGGCGTACAAGGAGCGCAAGAACGGGCGGGTCGCGATGGCGTGCGCCGTTCTCATCCCGGGACTCGGCCAGATGTACAACGGGAAGCCGATCAAGGCCGGAATCGCGATAGGACTCGAGTCGTATTACTTGAGCCAGATCGCCATGAACCGTCGTCTGATGGCGCGCGAGAAGATCGTTCGCGACGCGTATCCTCAGGGATCGCGCTTATGGAAAGACCGCGACCGATACGTGAAAGAATACTGGGAGCGATCCATCGACTGGATATGGTGGTCGGGAGCCGTATTTCTCGGGATCGTGATCGATGCGTACGTGGACGCGAAGCTCGACGATATGCGATTCAAGGTCGAGGCTCGCGCCTCGGAGGGAAACGTCGGAGTGAGCCTGCTCGTGCGCTACTGAACGGCCGCGCGGCCCGACTCGAACCGCCCCCGCGGAGAAGAATGCAAAATGCCTGTTTGTGCGGCGGGACGAACCTGCTAGAATCGCCGCAACAGAACGCCGCTCGATCTCGTACTGTATGAAAGCTGAAACGTAACGGGAGGTACCGATGGGTTCGGATGAGAAGGGCACAAAGAAGAAATCGAAGCTGCACGAATACGTGGAGATCGTCGTCACGGCGGTCGTGCTCGCCCTCATCGTCCGTGCGCTCATCGTACAGAGCTACCATATTCCTTCCGAATCGATGGAGAGCACTCTCCTCAAGGGAGATTTTCTCTTCGCGAACAAGTTCCTGTACGGGGCGAAGGTGCCGTTCGTGGACTGGCGCCTGCCGAAGATCCGCGATCCCAAGCCCGGCGACATCGTGATATTCAAGTTTCCCGGGGACCGGAAGACCGACTACATCAAGCGGTGCGTCGCGGTCGAGGGGCAGACGGTGGAGCTCAAGGGGACGCATCTGCTCATCGACGGGGTCGAAAAACCCGAGAGCTACGCGAAGTACCTGTACGGCGACATTCCCCGTCGCGATTTCGGCCCGTATCTCGTTCCCCCGGGGCACATCCTCGTTTTCGGAGACAACAGGGACAACAGCTACGATTCCCGCTACTGGGGGCCGCTCGACAAGAAGCTCCTTCGGGGCAAGGCTCTTTTCCTCTACTTCTCGATCGATTACAAGAAGCATTGGGTCCGCTTCGCGAGAATCGGCGATCTTATTCGATAACGGTGGGCGTCGATGGTTTCGAAGGAAAAGGGCACAAAGAAGAAATCAAAGCTGCGCGAGTACGTCGAGATCGTCGGCACCGCGCTCGCGCTCGCCCTCGTCGTTCGCGCCCTCATAATACAGAGCTACCACATTCCCTCGGGTTCGATGATGAATACGCTCCTCGAGGGAGACTTTCTCTTTGCGAACAAGTTTCTGTACGGGGCGAAGGTGCCGTTCGTGGACTGGCGCCTGCCGAAGATCCGCGACCCGAAACCCGGCGACGTCGTGATCTTCAAGTTTCCCGGGGACCGGAAGACCGACTACATCAAGCGGTGCGTCGCGGTCGAGGGGCAGACGGTGGAGCTCAAGGGGAGGCGCCTGTTCGTCGACGGAGTCGAAAAGACCGAGAGCTACGCGAGGTACGAATACGGCGGTCGGCTCGATTACGGACCTTCTACCGTGCCCAAGGGGTATATCCTCTGCTTCGGGGACAACAGGGACAACAGCTCCGATTCGCGAGTCTGGGGGCCTCTCGACAAGAAGCTTCTTCGAGGCAAGGCTCTTTTCCTCTACTTCTCGCTCGATTACAAGAAGCACTGGGTCCGTTTCGCGAGGATCGGCGATCTCATTCGCTGACGCCGGATCCGGAATCTGGCTTTTCCCTTGCATACCGCTTCCTTGACATTGGCGCCCGGAACCTATACATTCCTGGGGAAGCTGGCAGTCGGGCATGGAGAGTGCCAATCATGATGGAACCGAATTGTGTATCTTCAGAAGAGATAAAGATGTTACGGCATGTCGTCGACTGCTTCGTCGCGACGGGCGAGCCGGTCAGCTCGCGCATACTTAAGTCCCGGTGCCGTCTCGAGGAAAGTACGGCGCACATCCGGAGCATTCTCCATCGGCTCGAGGATCTCGGATTTCTCTTCAAGCCCCATGTTTCGGCGGGAAGGGTTCCGAGCGATCGCGGGTACCGGCTCTATGTGGATCGGATAGGGACGATCGGCACCCTGAGCCGGCCGATCGCGGAGAGGGTTCAACGACGAATCGGCCAGGATTGGCGCGAAGTCCGCGACGTCATGGCGATAACCTCGCAGCTTCTGGGTGAGCTGACGAGCTACATGGGGCTATCGATGGGGATCAAACATTCCCGGAGCGTCGTCGAAAGCATCGAGATCGCGCGGCTCCAGCCCCGCGGCGGGCTCGTCGTGCTGACGCTCTTTCCCGATGCGGCGCGGAGGGTCTACGTCGAATTCTCCAAGGATTATCCGCCGGCCATCGTCGATCGGGCCGTGCAATTGATAAACGAGCGCATCGCGGGCCATCCGCTCGAGAAGGTTCCCGAGCGTCTCGAAGCCTTTCTGCGGGAGACTGCCGGCATGGAGCGGGAGATCGCGAGGGCGGTCTCGAGGGAGGCCGAGTATCTTTTCGACTGGCCGTATGATTTGAGATATTACTACGGAGGACATGACAGGCAGATCGATCTGCAGGAGCTCGGCAATCCGCGGATTCTGCAGAGTCTCGTTCGCCTCATGGGAGAGCGGAGCATCATGCTCAACGCGCTCAAGAGCAGGCTCACGGCCGACGTTTCCATCACGATCGGGAAGGAGAACGGGATTCGGGAGCTCGAGCCGTTCGCGATCGTGACCCGGAGGTTTCAGTCCGCGGAGTGCGACGGTCTTCTCGGGGTTCTTGGTCCCACGAGAATGACGTACGGACTCGTTCTCGCGCTCCTCGACAGGACAGCCGAGGAGCTTCAGCACATTCACATCGGCGAGGATCGATCGTAACTGCGAGGAGGAGAGATCGGTGGCATCTGACAAGGAATGGGAAATCAGCGAGAGCGAAGCCGATCGCGAACCCGCCTCCGATTCTCGGGAATCCGATTCGGATGCGGGGGAAGCGGGCGTGAGCAAAGGAACGCCCGGCGAGGAAAGCGGCCAGGAAGCGGTCGGAAACGAACCGAATCCCGCATCGGACGAGAGCTTTTCTCCGGTTGGCGGGGAAGATGTGGAGCTCGTGCAAAAGAGCACGAAAAGGGCCAGGCGCAAGGAGTTGCTCGATCTCATCCAGCGAAAGAACGCAATGCTGATGGAGCTCGACAGGGAGCTCAAGAAAACAAAGCAAGATCTTGCCGTGAAAGAAGATAGACTCCTTCGGATGGCGGCCGAATTCGAGAATTACAAGAAGCGCACACGGCGGGAATGGGAATTGCTTCAAAAGAATGCGAACGCCGATCTCATCAGGGAGATCATCTGGGGTATTGATAACTTCGATCGTGCTTTTGCGAGTCTGGGCGGAGCGGAGGATCATATTCAGGAGGGGATCAGGCTCATCCATTCCGGCCTGATGGATATTCTCAGGAAGGCCGGTTTGATGGAGATCGAAGCGCAGGGTCAGAAGTTCGACGCCCAGCATCACGAAGCGGTTGGTGAGATCGAGAGCGATATCGAGGAAGGACACGTAGCGCAGGTGTTGCAAAGAGGGTACTCGCTTCACAACCAGGTTCTGCGGCCCGCACGCGTGCTCGTGTCCAAGAAGAGGGGATAGCCGGTTTCAAAGAGATATCTCAATCGGAAAGGGACCGATAATGGGAAAGGTAATCGGAATTGATCTCGGAACGACCTACTCATGCGTCGCCGTCATCGAGGGCAACGAGCCAGTGATCATTCCCAACTCGGATGGCGGCCGGACGACGCCGTCCATCGTCGCGACGGCGAAGAACAACGAACGGCTCGTCGGCCATCTCGCGAAACGCCAGGCTATCACGAATCCCGATAACACGGTCTATTCGATAAAACGATTCATGGGAAGGCGATTCTCGGAGGCCAAGGAAGAGATCGGGCGCGTCTCCTACAACGTCAAGCAGGGGAAGAGCGACGAGATCCTGATTCAGCTCAAGGACAAGAGCTACCAGCCGCCCGAGATCTCCGCCATGATTCTCCGGGCGATCAAGCAGTTTGCGGATGAGTTTCTCGGCGAAGAGGTCACGCAGGCCGTTATCACGGTGCCCGCGTATTTCAACGACGCGCAGCGTCAGGCCACGAAGGACGCCGGCAGAATCGCCGGGCTCGAGGTCCTTCGCATCGTCAACGAACCGACCGCCGCCGCTCTCGCGTACGGGCTCGAGAAGCAGCGCGGGGGCAAGATCGCGGTCTACGACCTCGGCGGCGGCACGTTCGACGTTTCGATCCTCGAGCTCTCCGACGGGGTCTATCAGGTGAAATCGACGAGCGGAGACACGATGCTGGGCGGCGACGACTTCGACCGCGCGATCCAGGACTGGATCGTGGGGGATTTCAAGATGTCGACCGGAATCGACCTCTCGAGCGATCGCATGGCGCTGCAGCGCATCCGCGAGGCATCCGAGAAGGCGAAATGCGAGCTCTCGACCGTGTACGAAACGAATATCAACCTGCCGTTCCTGTATGCCGACAACGACGGCCCGAAGCACCTCGACATGATTCTCACGAGGGCGACGATGGAGAAGCTCGTTCATCCGCTGATCCAGAAGACCCTCGATCCGTGCCGCCAGGCGCTTCATGACGCGAATCTCGAAGTCGGTCAGATCGACGAGGTCATTCTCGTCGGCGGTTCGACGCGCATACCGGCCGTGCGCAAGTTCGTGAAGGATTTCTTCAGGAAAGAGCCGCACAAGGGTGTCAATCCCGACGAGGTCGTCGCGATGGGCGCCGCGATCCAGGCAGGCGTGCTCTCGGGACAGGTCGAGGAGCTGCTTCTGCTCGACGTGACCCCCCTCTCGCTCGGCATCGAGACGCTCGGCGGTCTCATGACGAAGCTCATCGAGCGCAATACGGCGATTCCGTGCCGGAAGAGTCAGATATTCTCCACCGCGACCGACAATCAGCCGGCCGTGAGCATTCACGTCGTGCAGGGGGAGCGGGAGCTCGCGAAGGACAACAGAACGCTCGCCCGGTTCGACCTCGTGGGCATTCCGACCGCCCCGCGGGGCGTGCCCCAGATCGAGGTCAGTTTCGACATCGACGCGAACGGCATCGTTCACGTGTCGGCCAAGGATCTCGGGACGGGCAAGGAGCAGAAGATCCAGATCAAGGTTTCGAGCGGTCTGAGCCAGGAGGAGGTCGACCGCATGGTGAACGACGCCGAGGAGCACGCCGTGGACGACGAGGTCAAACGCGGAGGCGTGAAGGTCCGCAACGAGGCGGAAGTGCTCATCTACTCGGCCGAGCAGACGCTCAAGGATCACGGCGACAGCGTCTCCCAGAGCGACCGGGAAACGATCGACGACGCGCTTTCGACGCTCAAGGCGCTCGCCGCGAAACCGGACGCCGATCTCGACGAGATGAAAAAAGCCATCGAACGGCTCTCGATTGCCGTTTATAAGATCGCCGAACTCATGTATAATACCACCGCCAAGCAGGATTACTCCGGCGGGAATTAGACGGTGTTATCGATGTTTCTTGTCGTACACGGTGAGTCTGGGGAGGAATGGCGAAAAGGGATTACTACGAGGTTCTCGGCGTCGGTCGGGATGCGTCCGTTGACGAGATAAAGAAAGCCTACCGGAAGCTCGCCCTCAAATACCATCCTGATCGCAACCCGGGAAACCGGGAAGCCGAGGAACAATTCAAGGAAGCGACCGAGGCCTACGAGGTTCTCCGCGAAAAGGAGAAGCGCGGGCGCTACGATCAATTCGGCCACGGCGGCGTTTCGAGCGGCGGCCCCCAGGGCTACGAGGGCTTCTCGGGAGGCTTTGACCTGAGCGACGCCCTGAGAGCGTTCATGCGCGATTTCGGCGGCTTCGGCATGGATGACGTTTTCGGCGGAGGGGGGGGGGGGCGGAGGCGGGACCGCTCCTCCGGGCGCGGCAACGATCTCCAGGTGCGGCTCCAGCTCAACCTCAAGGAAATAGCGACGGGCGTCACCAAGAAGATAAAGGTGACGAAAATGGTTCCCTGCGTTCGATGCAAGGGGAAGGGGACAAAGGAAGGTTCCTCGAAGCAGACGTGTCCCGCGTGCCACGGGACGGGGGAGCTGCGGCAGGTTTCCCGCTCCATTTTCGGGCAATTCGTGAACGTCCAGGCATGTCCTTCCTGCCGCGGCGAGGGATCGCTCATCAGCGATCCGTGCCCGGCGTGCGCGGGGGCGGCGGCGGTCGAAGGGAGCAAGAACGTCGAGGTCAAGATCCCGGCGGGGGTGGCGACGGGGAACTATATCAGGCTCGAAGGTCAGGGGGACGCGGGGACGCGGGGAGGGCCGGCCGGCGACCTCATCATACTTATCGAAGAGATAGAGGATCCGGTGTTCGAGCGGCACGGGTACGATATCGCATGCGATCTCCCCGTGAGCTTCTCGCAGCTCGCGCTCGGAGCCCGCATCGAAATTCCGACGCTCGACGGCACCGCGGCGATCAAGGTGCCCGCCGGAACGCAATCTCACAAGATACTGCGCCTGAAGGGAAAAGGCATTCCACATCTCAATTCATACGGCAGGGGTGATCAGCTCGTGCGCCTCGTCGCATGGACTCCTCGGAACCTCACCAAGGAAGAGCGTGAAACCTTTGAGGGACTCGAGAAAAAGATCAGGGAAAAGCCTCCGGCCGTCGGTGCGAAAACCCAGCCGTAGCACAAGCGATCGCTATTTTCTCGTGGCACCGGGAGCGGAGCGGGAGGGGACGATTCTGCTCGCCGGTCCCGAGTTTCACCATTGCGTCGGAGTCTCGCGGGCTCGCGCCGGCGATGTCGTGAAGCTCCTCGACGGCCGCGGGGGAACGTACGAGGCGCGCGTGGCGCGCATCGACGCGCGCGAAGCCGTTCTCGACGTGATCTCGTTTTCGAAAGCGATCGAACCTCCACCGGTCGATATCGCGATAGGGATCATAAAGGCGCCTCGTTTCGATCTCGCCGTCGAAAAGTGCACGGAGCTCGGCGTCCGAACGCTTATCCCGTTCAGGGCGGAGCGAAGCGTCTGGCGGGGAACGGGCGACGACTGCGACCTCAAGGTCGAGCGGATCCGCCGCAAGATCGTCGCTTCGTGCAAGCAATCGGGGCAGCCGTATTTTCCCGGGATCGATCGGGTCGAGAGCTTCGAATCGCTCGTCGAGCGCCTTCCCGCCTACGCGGCTGTCTATGTCGCCGATCAGCAGTCCCCGTCGGGCGGCCCGGAAATCGTGCGGTCGGGCGACGGGCCCGTTCTCGGCGTCGTCGGCCCCGAGGGGGGGCTGAGCCGCGAGGAGACGGACCGGCTCGTCGCCGGGGGAGCGAAAATCCTCTCTCTCGGTCCGTTCAGGCTCCGGACCGAAACCGCGGCTATCTGCCTCTCCTACCGGCTCCTGAGCCGCCGCCCGGAACAGGTCTGATTCGTCCGGACGCCCGTCTTGACACGGCGCACCGGTCGCACGTATACTGCACGCGGGGGATTCCAACGGCACGGAACAAGGGGGGTCTCAATGGCCGGGAATATCATTGCCCAGAAGATCCAGGAGGATCTCAAGACCGCCGTAAAGGCCCAGGACAAGCCGCTGATCGGCGCCTTGCGCATGGTCCTGAGCGCGCTCAAGAACGCCGAGCTCGAGGAGCGCGAAGAGCTCTCCGACGAGAAGGAGCTTGCGGTTATCGCCAGCTATGCGCGCCGGATCAAGGAATCGATAGAGGAGTTCAGAAAAGCGCAGAGGGATGACCTCGTCGCGAAGGAGAACGCCGAGCTCGACGTCATTCTCTCCTATCTGCCCGAGCAGATGAGCGACGAGGATATCCGCCGCGAAGCGGCGCGGGTGATCGCCGATATCGGCGCCGCGACGCCGCGGGATATGGGGCGGGTCATGGGAGAGATGATGAAACGCTTCAAAGGCAAGGTCGACGGCGCCGCGGTCAACCGCGTCGTTTCAGGGCTTCTCGGAAAGGCGTGAGCATGGGTATGGACACCGTCATCACGATCGTCATCGGCCTCGTTATTCTCTTTTTCTTCGTCGACGGAGTCCGGAGAGGGCTCGTGCGCCAGCTTTTCGAGATCGCGGGGCTCATCGCGGCGTTCATCGGCGCGTATTATCTGGGACACGCCCTCGCGGACCGGTTCCAGGGTTCGACGAGGATTTCATACTCCATCGTTCGTTTCTTTTTCTCCGCGGTCATCTTCGTCGCCGTCGCGCTCGCGTTCCATCTTTTGGGCCTCCTGTTCCAGAAGATCGTGAGCGTCACGATTCTCGGGCCCGTCGACCGGATCGGCGGGGCGATCTTGGGCGCCGCGAAAGGGGTTCTGTTCGTGAGCCTCGTCTGCGTGCTGCTCTTCAGCATTCCGACCGCCGGCGGCCTGACGGCGAAGATCAAGGCGAATCGGGTCGCGGCGGCGGTGCATCCCGTGCTGCCCCGCGTGTACAACTTTTTCATGAAACGTTCCTCCCTTCCCCTCGAATCGAGCGACTTCGTGCGGTCGCGGCCGCCGCGGGGAACTCTTTGAGCGCGTTTCGCGTAGATTAATCTGCATGGGAGAACAGAACGACAAGGGGGGCGACCTTGTGGTGAGCGAAGATTTCGCGCATGCCGCGGAGAAGCTCGAGTTCGCGGCCGTTCTCGATATCGTGGCCGGTTTCGCGGGCGGCGATCGCTCGAAAGAGGCCATCCGCGCGTTCCATCCGGCCGATTCCCCCGAGGGGTCCATCCGGTTCCAGGAAGAAACCGTCGAGCTCATGAGGCTCATGGAGAGCGGCGAAAGCATGCCGCTCTCCGGTTGGCGGGACAGCCACGGGCTCGTGAAGGCGGCGAAAGCGGAAGGGCATCTCTTCACGGGAGAGGAGCTCGCGATCATCGCGAACGCCGAGGCGAAGGCGGCCGAGGCGAGCCGTTTCCTGAAGCGGCTCGAGGATCGCCTTCCTCTCCTTTCGGCCCGGCGGGGGGGCTTTTCCATACAGGGGGAATTCATGGAGCGCGTCGAGCGGGCGATCGGACCGGATTACGAGATCCTCGATCGCGCGAGCCCGAAGCTCGGGAAGCTGAGGAAGGAGCTCGGAACCCTCAGAAATAGATTGCGCCGTTCAGTGTCCGGTTTCGCGGATCGCATCGGCGGGGGGAAGGGGTACGAGTTCGTGACGATCCGCGGCGAGCGGTACGTCGTATCCCTTCCGCGCGGCGAGGCGGGCCGGATCAAGGGAATCGTGCACCAGGCGAGCGGGAGCGGCGCGTCTCTCTTCGTGGAACCGATCGAGTTCGTGGACGAGAATAACCGGCTCGAGTCGATGCTCGAGGAGGAACGGGACGAGATAACGCGGATACTCCACGAGCTTTCGTCGGATGTGCTGCGGAGAAAGGACGCGCTCCTCGGCAACCAGGATCTGCTTCTCGATCTCGACCTTGTGTCCGCGAGGGCGTCCTTCGCGCGGCGGTTCCGCTGCGTCATGCCCGAGCACAGCGCGGACGGGAGGCTCGCCCTGCGGGGTGCGCGCCATCCGCTGCTCGAGAAGCGGTTCGCGGACGAGGGGACGGGGCGCGCGGTCAAGCCGCTCGACCTGGCCTGCGACGGAGATCTCAAAGCGCTCGTCATTTCCGGCCCGAACGCCGGCGGGAAAACGATCGCCCTCAAGACGGTCGGGCTCATCGTGCTCATGGATCGATCGGGGCTCCTCGCTCCGTGCGATCACGGCACGGCGGTTCCTTTTTACGACGAGGTTTTCGTCGACATCGGCGACGACCAGTCGATCGAGAAATCGCTGAGCACCTTTTCCTCGCGGATCGTGAGGCTCAAGCACATCCTCGAGCGATCGAGCGACCGCTCGCTCGTTCTCATCGACGAGATAGGCGACGGGACCGATCCCGAGGAAGGAGCCGCGCTCGCGGAGGCCGCGCTCGAGACGGCTTATTCGCTCGTGCGGGCGCGTCATCGTGACGACGCATCTGAAGGCGCTCAAGGGATGGGCGCACGGGGCGCCGGGCGCGCGCAACGCGACGCTCGAGTTCGACCCCGACCGGCTCGAGCCGCTGTTCAGGCTCAGGATGGGCGTTCCGGGGAGAAGCTGGGGGATCGAGATGGCGGGCCGCCTGGGGCTCCCGCGGGACGTCGTCGAGCGGGCGATCGCGGGTCTTTCGAGCGACTCGCTCCGGCTCGAAGATCTGCTCGCGCACCTCGAAAAGACCGAACGCCTCGTCGGCGAAAAAGGCAAGGAACTCGCCGAGAAGGAACGGCTTCTCGCGGAGCTCATCGAGAGCTATCACGACCGGCTCGATCGCTTCAAGGAGGACCGGGACGCGCTCGTCGCGAAAGCGCGTTCGGAGGCTCTCGATATCGTTTCTTCGACGCGGCGGGACATGGAGAATATCATCCGCGAGATCAAGACGACGCAGGCCGACCGGAGCGCGATCCGCGAGGGGCACGCGCGCGTCGAGAAGAAACGCACCGAGTTCGAAAAGAAGCTCCCGGCGAAAAGGGTCGCGCCGCGGGCCCGTCCCGAAGAGCTCCGGGCGGGGATGTGGGCCGAGATCGCGAGTCTCGGCAAGGAGGGGCGGATCGTATCTCTCGACGCCTCCCGCGCGTTTCTCGAGCTCGAGGGGGGCCTTCGCGTCGAAACGAACGTGCGGGACTTGAAACCTTCGAACGTCGCCGGGCCCGCGCGCGGCGCGCGAAAGGTCTCGTGGACCATGGAAACGCCCGAGGCCGTCTCGAGCGAGATAAGCGTTCGCGGGCTGGAGAAGGCGGAGGCGCTCGAGCGGGTGGACGTGTTTCTCGATCGTGCCGTTCTCCAGGGTCTCAGGACGGTGACGGTCATACACGGCATCGGAAAAGGGATTCTGAAGCGGGCGCTCTACGACGTGCTCAGGAAGGATTCGCGCGTCGCGTCCGTGCGCCCCGGCGAACCGGCGCACGGCGGGGACGGCGTCGCGATCGTCGATCTCAGATAGACGTTTCCCGAGGGAAGAAATGATTCCGCAGAAGGTCATCGAGGAAATCAGGGAACGCACCGACATCGTGCAGCTGATCGGGTCATACCTCGACCTGAAGAAGGCGGGGCGGAACTACAAGGCGCTCTGCCCGTTTCACGGCGAGAAGACGGCCAGCTTCACGGTGAATCCCGAGAAGCAGATCTATCACTGTTTCGGCTGCGGGAAGGGGGGCAACGCGTTCCACTTTCTCATGGAGTACGAGGGAGTCGGATTCATCGAGTCGGTCGCCCGCCTCGCCAAGGACCTCGGAATCGACGTCGACCGCTATTCCGCGGACGGGGATCGCAAGGAAAAGCTCGAGCCGTACTACCGGGCGATGGACTTCGCCGTGCGATTCTATGCGAGCGTGCTCCGGGAGGATGCGGGCGCGGAGGCGGGGCGGAGGTACCTGGAGCGGCGGGAGACTCGGCGCCGATGTCATCGAGGAATTCTCCCTCGGATTCGCTCCTTCCGGCTGGGACGCCCTCTACCGGTCGGCCATGGAAAAGGGGATATCCCGGGATATCCTCCTCGATCTCAACCTCGTGATGAAGAGCAGGGGTGGGAGCGGCTATCGGGATTACTTCCGAAACAGGGTCATGTTTCCCATAGAATCGCTTATCGAACCGTTTCGTGGGGCTCGCCGGCCGCGTCATGGACGACTCCGAGCCGAAATATCTCAATACGATGGAAAGCCCCATATATTACAAAGGGAAGATGCTCTACGGACTCAATCATTCGAAAGAGGGAATCAGAAAAGACAAAAGTGCAATAATTGTAGAGGGTTACATGGATTACCTGATGTTGTGGAAGAACGAATTCCGCAATGTTTGTGCCGTGTGCGGCACTTCTTTTACACAAGATCAGGGCCGACTCCTTGCACGATACGCCAATCATGTTTATATTATCAATGATGGCGATCGGGCGGGGATCCGCGCGTCCGTCAGGGCCGCGGATGAGCTGCTGATCGTGGGTCTGGATTCCAACGTCGTGGTGCTTCCTGAAGGGGAAGATCCGGATAGTTTCGTAAGAAAAAGGGGAGCAGATGAGTTACGCGTTTTCATGCGCTCTGCTCCTCATTATTTTACGTTTCTGAAGAACGAGGCTCTGAGCGGCAGCAGGACGACGTACCGCAAGGGCCAGGTGATCAAGCATCTCCTGGGAGCGCTCTCCTCCGTGACGGACCGCGTGAGGCAGGAGCTCTACATCCAGGAGCTGTCGACTCTGTTCGACGTGCAGGTGAGCACGCTGCGGTCGGGGCTCACGACGCCGAAGCAGGTCGGGAAGGCGCCGGAGAAGCCTCTCGAAACGGAGAGCCTGAGGTTTCGGCATCAGAAGATGCTCTTCAGGCTCGGTCTCGAGGACGAGCGATACGGGCGAATGATACTCGACGGCCTTGACATCGGAGATCTTGAGGGAACTCGCTTCATGGATTATTACAAAGCCCTTGACTCCGCCCTGAAAAACCATATTGATATAAAAAGCTCCGCCTTTACCGGAGGCATCGAGGACCCGGAGCTGAGCAAGCTGGCGTCGGAGATCGCGCTTCTGCCGCTTCCGCCGGGACCTCAAGAGCAATTCCTGGCCGATACGCTCATCTGGCTCAAGAAAGAGGCTCTCAAGGAAGAGCTCGATCTCATGAAAAAGCGCCTGAGAACGCTCGAGGCGGACAATGGTACGAACGCGGACGGGGAAATCCGCGAGATTACGAAAGCGTATCAGGATCTTTCGCGCAAGCTCAAGGAGCGCAGATCTCAAGGAGGAAATCCGGATTGATGGAAATCGACAGGATTGAAGAGATTCTGCTGGAGATAAAAAAAGTATCGGATGACAAGGGCTACGTTCTCAACGAGGAGATCGAAGAGCTCGTCGGGGCGGGTTTCGATCCGGACGAGATCATCGAGCTCTATGACCGGCTGAGCGACGAGAACATCGAATTCTTCGACACGCGCGAGAAGGCGCTCCTCAAGATCGAGGCGCGCAAGAAACGCGCGCAGAAGGAAGCGAAGAAGTCCGAGGAGAATCTCAACACGAGCGTCCGCTTCGACGATCCCGTGCGCATGTACCTGCGCGAGATGGGGAAGGTGCCCCTCCTCAACCGCGAGGGGGAGATCACGATCGCCAAGCGCATCGAGGAAGGGCATCTCACGATCTTCCAGGCGGTGTTCAGGCTCAACGCCACCACCAGGGAGCTCAAGCGCTACGTCGACCGGCTCGAGAAGGGGACGATGCGTCTCGAGGATCTCGTCCAGGTCGAGACCGGGGGGCTGCATCCGCACCTGTCCGGGCGCAAGGAGCTCAAGAAGTACGTCGGTATCCTGAAACGCATCATCAAGCTTCGCGAGGAGATCGTCGAGCTCGAGGCGAAGCTCAGGAAGAAGCATCCCGCGAGCGCCGTCCTCCAGATCCAGAAGCAGTGCGACATGCGCAACCGCAAGCTTCAGGAGGAGTACCGGAAGATCAAGCTCAACCCGGCGCAGGTCGATCGGCTCGTCGAAAAGATCAAGGAAGTCCTCAAGCGCATCGAGCAGCATAAGAAGCAGGTCCATGAGTACGAGAAGTTCGTCGGAATGAATCACGAGAGCGTCGATCGAGCCCTGAAGGTTGTCGGCGGCGGCAACACGAAGGAAAAACAGGCGCTCAAAAAGAAGATGAAATGGACGACGGGCGAGCTCAAGAGCTTCGGCGAGCGTTTCCGGGAGCTCGAGAGGTCGATCCATCATATCGAGAACAAGGAAAACGTCCATTACGACGATCTGAAGAAGATCGTGCAGGATATCAGGGAAGGGGAGCGCGGCTCGCAGAGGGCGAAGCAGGAAATGATCGAGGCGAACGTGCGCCTCGTGATCTCCATCGCGAAACGCTACACGAACCGCGGGCTCGAGTTCCTCGATCTCATCCAGGAAGGGAACAGCGGCCTCATGCGCGCGGTCGACAAGTTCGATTACCGCAAGGGGTACAAGTTCAGCACGTACGCGACGTGGTGGATCCGGCAGGCGATCACGCGCGCGATCGCCGACCAGGCGCGCACGATCCGCGTGCCCGTTCACATGATCGAGGCGATCAACAAGGTTTCGCGGACGCAGCGCAAGCTGGTCCAGGAGTTCGGCCGCGAGCCGACCCCCGAGGAAGTGGCGAGACGGCTCAACTACCCGGTCGGAAAGGTGAAGAGCGTCATGAAGGCGAGCGTCGAGCCGATTTCGCTCGACCGCCCGATCGGCGAGGACGACGACTCGAACCTGAGCGATTTCATCGAGGACACCTCCGCCTCCGCGCCGGATCAGTCCGCCGCGCACGCGATGCTCCGCGACCAGGTCTCGCGGGTGCTCGCGACGCTGACGAAGCGGGAGGAGAAGGTCGTCCGGCTGCGGTTCGGTCTCGGCGACGGCACGCCCCGCACGCTCGAGGAGGTCGGCACGATCTTCAGCGTGACGCGCGAGCGCGTGCGGCAGATCGAGGCGAAGGCGCTGCGCAAGCTCATGCATCCGAGCCGGAGCAGGAAGCTCAAGGGTTACATAGACGTATGATCCGGGAAAGACACGGGCCCATAGCTCAGCGGTAGAGCCCCCGGCTCATAACCGGTTGATCCCAGGTTCGAATCCTGGTGGGCCCACCATCAATTTCACGCAACTCCGCCGGACAATCGACGTATATGAATGACGCGACACGGTGCAGTGCCCGTGACGGCGGCGCTCGAATCGGGTCCTGGCTGGGCGTGCATTTTTATGAAAAAAACTCTTGCATCAGAAAATGGCTTCTATTGCTAACTATGACGCGAAGTGTTGATTCGGTTCAACCTTTAAGGAGGTGATTGCGAAGCTGCAACCATCGATCGATAGACGTTGAGATCGATAATTCGTTTGCACACAAGGGAGGAAGAAATGAAGAAGTTCATGTTTGCTCTGATGCTCGCGGCGGTTCTGCTGTTCACCGCCTCTCCGCTGTTCGCCGAAGGCATGATGTTCGGCGTCAAGGGCGGCCTCAATATGGCGAATCTCTCCGGCGACGACGTATCAGCACCTGACGAAGATCAAAATGGGCATGATCGGTGGCGGGTTCCTCTGCTACAATATCACGGAGATCTTCGCGATCCAGCCCGAGCTGCTTTTCACGATGAAGGGCGCAGGGAATCGACATTCCGACTTATCGACGCATCGATAAAGGCCAATTACATCGAGATTCCGCTCCTCTTCAAGGTCACTCTTCCCACCGAAGGGAAGATAAAGCCCAGCCTCTACGCGGGCCCCGCTCTCGGCATTCTCATGTCGGCCAAGGCCGAAGCTTGGGTGCGAGTGTTGACATCAAGGACTTCGTGAAGAGCACGGACTTCGGGATCGTCGCGGGAGCCGGCGTCGGCTACGAGATGGAGAAGGCGGTCTGCTGTTCCTCGAAGCGCGCTACGAGATCGGTTTGACCACGTCGCCAAGGATGCGACGTTCAAGGTTTCGTTTGACGATGAAGAAGAGACCGACCACGACAATGGGTGCCGTGACGCCCGACGTGAAGAACAGCGATATTTCGATCCTGGTCGGCTACGGCTTCGCATTCTAGACACGGTTCGTCCTGGACGTACCTGTTCGGGCGCGCGCGGCGGCGGACGCTGGGCGCGCCCGTTCCTTTTTAATGCGTATGATGAATCTCGTTCATATGAGCTCTCTCGAAGAGATGCCGATCGTGCGGAAGCTCTTCGAGGAATACGCCGCCTCCCTCGACATCGATCTCTGCTTTCAGGATTTCGGACATGAGCTCGAGACGCTGCCCGGCGCCTATGCCGCTCCGGATGGCGCCGTCATCGTCGCCTTCTCCGGCGGCGAACCCGCCGGGTGCGTGGCGCTGAGAAGGTTCGAGAAAACGGTCTGCGAGATGAAGAGGCTCTACGTGAAACCGGAGCATCGCGGGAAAGGCGTCGGCCGCTCGCTCGCGCAGGCGGTGATCGAGCGCGCCCGGGAGATCGGCTATGCGTCGATGAAGCTCGACACGCTTCGGTCGATGACCGAGGCCAACGCACTCTACGTTTCGCTCGGATTCACCGAATGCGCACCATACCGTCTCAATCCCTGCCAGTGCCCCGTATACATGGAATTATCCCTGCTCTAGGCGCGAAGCTTGCGCATGCCTCGTTCGTATCGACGGGCGGCAGGGCCCGGGAGATTCGAGCCATCGGCAAAACGACATAACCTATTGTCGCATAGCGTAATACGTTGCGTTGTCTGCGTGAGGCCTCATCTCCTTCGATCCGGGAGAATCGCACTTTTGCACACGGGGGTCGAAAATGCAACTGAGGAGAAGCATCCTTCTCGCGATCTGCATCATACTCTTCGTTTACTTCGAGATTCACTCCTGCTCGAAGGATGAGATCGCCGCTCCGAAGGGCACGCCTCCGGTCGAGAGCATCATCTGCGGCGCGACCGACGTTTATTTTCAGGACTCCGATTTCGGCTGCGTCGCGGGCTCCATCGGCACACTCATCGCGACCGCCGACGGCGGAAAAACGTGGAAGGGCACGGTTATCGACGGGCAGAACCTGAACGATCTGCAATTCACCGATCGCTCGAACGGATGGGTCGTCGGCAAGGACGGCGCCATCTACCATACCGCCGACGGGGGCGAGGAATGGGCGAAGATCGCCGCTTCCGGTTTCCCGATCGACGAGGATTTCTTCAAGGTGACCTTCTTCAACGAAAATCTCGGGTACGTCCTCGGCTACGGAGGCGTTTACAAGACCGAGAACGCCGGGCAGGATTGGGTGAACAACTGGCTGCCGATCGTTCCGTACCGGGGCGCGTGGGACATGAGCTTTGCCGACGACAGAACCGGCTATCTCCTCGGAAGCCGCTACACCGATCCGGATCCCTCTATTCTGTACCGGACGACGAACGGGGGGGCGAGCTGGACGAGCGTCGCCGGATCGAAGGCCTCGATCCTCAGAACGGTGCTCGCGATATGTTTCGTCGACGGGATGACGGGATGGGCCGGCGGAGGCGTCATCATGAAGACGGCGGACGGCGGCGAGAACTGGACGACGCAGCTCCCGATCGCGACGGTCCGCGAGTTCTCTTTTCTCTCGGCCTCCAACGGTTTCGCCGTGGGCGGAAAGACCATCCTTCGGACGAAAGACGGCGGGGAGAGCTGGGAGAACGTGACGCCGAAGGACGATCGCATCAAGGATCTCAGGAGCGTCTATTTTCTGGACGCGAACAACGGATGGGTCGCCGGTCGCGGAGCGGACGAGCAGGCCGGGGGCATGTATATCAAACATTCGATTCTCCTCCGCACGAGCGACGGGGGCACGACCTGGACGATCAGGGATTTCGGATACGATTTCACGGCGCTTCAGAGCCTGCAGGAGTCGGAGGATCTATAAGAAAAATTTCTTGACCGGTGTTTCATATTCCTGTAAAATGCGCCTTCCATTATACGACTCAACAGGGGCGCGGCGCGCGGGGCAGGAATGTTTCGATTGATCGAATGTCTTACGAAATACAGGGGGAATCGGAATTGCGCAGGCCGGTTCCTCGTTGCGGGATTGGGCGAATGCTTCCCTCGTGGGAAGCATTCTTTTTTTGAGAAAGGATAATCTATGCCGACCGTCGAGGAGGACATCCAGTTCCTCATCCAGATCGTCAAGAAGGATATGGAGATCAAGGAGAAGAAAAAGCTCCTCGACGCCCTTCCTCCCCGAATCAAGGCGATCGACAGAGAGATCCAGAAGATGGATGAGACCCTGGGCGGCACGAAACACATCATCGAGAAGCTCGACGACGGAAAAGCGGCATATCGAATCGGAGCTCAAGACGCATCACGCGGAGCTCGAGAAGAAGAAAGAGGAGCAGTCCATTATCAGGGACAACAAGCTCTACCGCGCGATCATGCTGGAAATGGAATATATCAACAAGAAGGTCGATCAGGCCGAGGAACGCATGCTGGCCATTCTCGACGAAGGAGAGGTTCGACGCAACGAGATCCGGATCCTGAACGAGAAGATGAGCGTCGAGCGGAGCGCGCTGGTGGCCGAAAGGGACAGACTCGAGAAGGAAGCGAGCGCGGCGGACGATTCCCGGAAGATCCTCGAGGACGAGAAGCTCCGCATTCTCCCGCATATAACCGAGGAAATCCGGCGCTTGTACGCGCGGATCAGGACGGCGAAGGGAGATTCCGGCGTCGCGAATCTCATGGGGGATATCTGCCAGGGCTGCTATTCGCGGGTGCCTCCGCAGAGAGCGACCGAGGTGCGAAGGAACGACCAGATCATGAACTGCGAGGTGTGCGGCAGGATCCTCGTTCATTATGAAATCTTCTGACCCATCGATACCCCGATGAATGTGCAAAACGTGAAAAGGCTTCTTGCGCTGCTCGCCGGAGGCGGCACTCTCGACAAGAGCTGGGAGGCGGCCGGTTATTCGTCGCGCGAGGAGGCGATCCGCGCGATCGAGAGCCTCTCGAAATCGCTCGGAGAGGAGCCTCCCGCCGGAAAGCGGCGCGGAGTCGCGCGGGCGATCCTTCACACCGACGGCGCCTCGCGCGGCAATCCGGGACCTTCCGCCGTGGCCGCGGTGATCCACCTGCCTACGGGAGAGGAGCTCGCGTCCGTCGCGAAGAAGATCGGGCGGGCGACCAATAACGTCGCCGAGTACCGCGCCGTCATCGAGGGGATGAAACTGGCCCGAGAGCATCGGCGTCGGCGAGCTCACGGTTCGCATGGACAGCGAGCTCGTGGTGAAGCAGCTCAACGGCGCGTACCGGATCCGGAGCAAGGATCTTGAACCGCTCGCGCGCGAGGTCGCGGCGGAAGTCGGGCATTTCGCGAAATGCTCGTTCGAGCACGTGAAGCGGGAAGAGAACCGCGAGGCGGACCGGCTGGCGAACGAAGCGCTCGACCGGGTCGAGGATTCCTGACCGGCGGCCTGCCGGAGAGGCGGACGCCAGGACGCGCGCTCGCGGGTGTTCGCGCTTTACCTTTCACGTGCCTCATGGTATATTCCCACCGATCGTAATTCCATGTGACGCGACGGAAGAGGAGACGGGGTGATCGCGGCGCGCAAGCGCTCGAGGAAAGTCCGGGCTCCGGAGGGCAGGGTGCTGGGTAACGCCCAGTGGGGGTGACCCCAAGGAAAGTGCCACAGAAAATACACCGCCTCCGGTCACGGAGGTAAGGGTGAAAAGGCGAGGTAAGAGCTCACCAGTACCGCCGGCGACGGCGGTAGCTTGGTAAACCCCACCCGGAGAAAGACCAAATAGGAGAGGAGAAGCGGCCCGCTTCGCATAACTCTCGGGTAGGTCGCTAGAGGCTGCCGGCAACGTCAGCCCGAGACAAATGATCACCACCCGAAAGGGTACAGAACCCGGCTTACAAGTCTCCTCTACCGTCGCTCGCGTGCACGGCGTTCTCGCATCAGGAGAGACAGGATCCGCGATGCAGGTCTGGGAAATCCAACCGGCTGACGAGCGCATCGAGAGCGAGCTGGCCCGGGCGCTGCTTCTCGGACCGCTCGAGGCACGGCTTCTCGCGTCGAGAGGCGTTCGGAGCGTCGAGGACGGCTTTCGATTCATCCATCCGAAATTCGAGCAGCTTCACGATCCGTTTCTCTTCAACGAAATGGAACGCGCGACCCTCTTGCTGCACGAGGCGATCGCGAGCGGCGAACGCATCCTCGTGCACGGGGACTACGACGCCGACGGCGTCTGCGGCACGGCGCTTCTGTTCGAGGTGCTCGCCAAGCTCGGCGCGGACGTTCATTTCTTCGTGCCCGATCGCGCGAAGGACGGATACGGGCTCGCGCGGCGCGTGATGGACCGCGGTTTCGAAGCGGGCCTCAAGCTGGTGCTGTCCGTCGATTGCGGCTCGAGCGACGGCGAGGTCGTGGCCGCTCTCGTCGAGCGCGGCGTCAAGGTTATCATCACCGATCATCATGAAACGAGCGAACGCGTCCCGGGGGCGCATGCCTTCATCAATCCGAAGCTCCCCGGCGAGCGGTATCCTTTCAAGGAACTCACCGGATCGGGAGTCGCCTTCAAGCTCCTCCAGGGCCTCGAGAAGAAGATGGGGCTCGATCTTCATCTCGAGGAGCATCTCGATCTCGTCGCGCTCGGCACCCTCGGGGACAGCGGCGCCATGCGCGACGAGAACCGGATCATCGTGGCCGCGGGGTTCGAGCGCTTGCGGGAATGGAAGAGACCCGGTCTGCGGGCGCTGCGGGCCGAGAGCGGACTTTCCGAGAAAGGGTTCACCACCCGGCAGATCAGCTTCACGCTCGTTCCCGCGGCTCAATTCGCCGGGACGCATGGGAAGCGCGCGGGACGTCGTCGAGCTTCTCGTCACGCACGACGACGGCGAGGCCTCCCGGATCGCGCGAGAGATCGAGGAAAAGAACAGGAACCGCAGGGTTCACGACAGCAGGGTCACGGAGGAGGCGTGCTATCTCGCCGACATCATTCTGAGACGCTCCGAGCCGCGGGCGCTCGTATTCTCGTCCTCGTCGTGGCACGAGGGCGTCGTCGGGATCGGGGCCGCACGGCTCGCCGAGCGCTACAGCCTGCCGTCGATCCTCATCGCCGTGCGCGACGGCGTCGGAAAAGGCTCGGCGAGATCCGCCGGAATGGTGAACGTCAAGGAAACGCTCGAACGATGCGCCGAGCACCTCATCGAGTTCGGAGGGCACAAGGAAGCGGGCGGATTCAGCATACGCGAGGATGCGATTCCCGATTTTCAGAGAATGTTCGAGGACGTCGTCGATGAGATCACCCGTCGCCCCGCCGAGCTCTGCGTCATCAAGGTGGACGCCGAGATTCCGCTCGGCGAATGCACGCTCGCTCTCTTCTCGTTCATCGAGCGGCTCGGACCCTTCGGGGGGGGGAATCCGGAGCCGGTTCTCATGATTCGCGATCTCGAAGTGCTTCCGGGCACGAGAGTGGTCGGGGGCGGGCATCTCAAGATGGAAGCGCGCGACCGGAACGCGGACACGCGCGATCTCATCGGATTCTCCCTCGCGAGCGCGTGGAAGCCCGCCGACATCGTCGGCGGACGAATCGACGTTCTCATCAATCTCAGAAAGAACACATACCAGGGCAGGGTCGAGCCGCAGCTTCAGATCGCCGCGATCCGTTTCTCCGGAGGCATGGAGGGCGCCGGAGCGCGCCCGGCCTGCTGATCGCGGGGGGGTGCGCGGGATGCGCGTCGTGGTCCAGCGTGTGAGCGAAGCGAGCGTCGAGGTCGACGGGAAGACAGTCTCCTCGATCGGCCCGGGGCTCCTCGTGCTCGCCGCGTTCAGGAGCGGCGACGCGGAAAGCGATCTCGAATGGATGGCGCGGAAATGCCTCGATCTCAGGATCTTCCAGGACGAGGGGGGCAAGATGAACCGCTCGCTGCTCGACGTCGGGGGAGGCGTGCTCGTCGTGTCGCAATTCACCCTGTACGGCGAATGCCGGAAGGGAAGACGCCCCGATTTTCTCGGGAGCGCACCCGCCGAGGAGGCGGGAATCCTGTACCGGAAATTCATCGAGATCATAAGCAGGCGCCACCCGAATGTCGCCGAGGGGATCTTCGGAGCGAAGATGAACGTCCGCCTCGTCAACGACGGGCCCGTGACGCTCATCATCGACCGGAGCCCAGGGGAATCGTGATGGAGGCGCGTACGCGATGAATCCTTTTCTCGGATGCGATCTGCAGCGGGACCTCGTGCTCGCCTCCGCGTCGCCGCGGCGGAGAGAGATACTCGAGCGGCTCGGCTTCGAGTTCGAAGTCCTGCCGGCGGGCATCGAGGAAGACGATATCCAGTGCGTCGATCACGCGAGCTTCGCGGTTATGCTCGCCGTGAAGAAGGCGGAGGCGACGCGCCGCGCGAGACCGCTCGCGACCGTCGTCGCCGCCGATACGATCGTCGTGTGCGGCGATTCGAGACTGGGGAAACCGGTCGACGAGGCGGACGCCTTGTCGATGCTGCGCTCGCTCTCCGGCCGCGCGCACGAGGTTATCACGGGTGTGGCGGTCATCGCGCCGGACGGAAGGCGTCTCGCCGAAGCCGAAACGACCCGCGTCTATTTCCGCGCTCTCACCGAAGAGGAGGTCGCGCGCTACGTCGGGACGGGCGAACCGTTCGGCAAGGCCGGAGCGTACGCGATACAGGGATACGCGGCGCCGTTCATTCAAAGGATCGAGGGTTGCTATTTCAACGTCGTCGGATTGCCGGTGAGTCTTCTTTTCACGATGCTCTCGAGGCTCGAAAGGACGGGAGATGATTCTGCCGACCGTTGATTACCGGCGGGGAGCCGTCGAGATCATCGACCAGACGCTCCTCCCGCGCGAGGAGCGGATCGTGCGGCTCGCCGGTCTCGAGGAGACGGCCGAGGCAATCAGGTCTCTCCGGGTCCGCGGCGCCCCGGCGATCGGTATCGCCGCGGCGTACGGCATGCTCGTCGCGCTCGAGAGCTTCCTGGCGGAGCGCCTCCGGCCGCCCCGCGCGTACTTCTTCGACCGTGCCGAAGGAGCGCCGATCATCGACGCCGCGGGTCATCGACGCGGGCGACGTGCGCATCCGGCTCGCATCCGCGCGGGAGACGCTCGCCGCGACCAGGCCGACCGCGGTCAACCTTTCCTGGGCGCTCGAAAGGATGGCGAAGGCAGTCGCGGCGGCGGGGAGCGATCCGGCGGCCGTGTGCGCGGCGGTCGCGAGAGAAGCGTTCGCCATACACGCCGAGGAGCTCGAGATCGAGTACGCGATCGGGAGGAACGGCGCGGTCTTCATCAGGAACGGCATGAATATTCTGACCCACTGCAACGCGGGAGGGCTCGCGACGGCCGGCTACGGCACCGCGCTCGGCGTTCTCTACGCGGCGTGGGAGGAGGGGAAGCGCTTCCACGTATACGTCGACGAAACGCGTCCGCTTCTGCAGGGCGCGCGTCTCACGGCGTGGGAGCTCGGGAAACGGGGAATCCCCCATACGCTTCTCTGCGACGGAGCCGCGGCGTCTCTCTTCGCGGCGGGATCGGTGGACGCGGTGATCGTCGGCGCCGACCGGATCGCCGCCAACGGAGACACCGCGAACAAAATCGGAACTCTCGGTCTCGCCGTGCTCTGCGAGAAGTTCGGGAGGCCGCTCTACGTCGCGGCGCCCTGGTCGACGTTCGATCGCGACGCGGCGTCCGGCCGGGACATTCCGATCGAGGAGCGCTCGTCCGCCGAGGTGGTATCTTTCGGGGGAGTGAGGACGGCGCCCGACGGCACGACCGCCTACAATCCCGCCTTCGACGTCACCCCCGCTTCGTTGATTACCGCCATCATCACCGAACGCGGCACCGTGGAGAATCCCGACGGACCGAAGATCGCCGCGCTCTCCGCGGGGCTGCCGCCGCTTCGATCTTGACGTTGGCGCACTTATTCCACATCTTAAAGTAGGGTTATTAAACACTACAATTGAGAGGCATCGGTCTTGAACTCGGGGATCATCTTCGGAAGGGAGATGGAGGGATGGAACGGTCAATGATGTTCAGAGCGTCAATTCTGGCGGTAAGCGTGCTCATGCTCGCTTTGTTGCCCAGCGTTAGCGCATTCGCGTTCTGGCAGGTGGATGGAAATCCAATCTCCGTCGCGACGGGGGATCAGTCTTCTCCCCAGATCATCTCCGATGGCGCCGGTGGCGCCATTCTCACGTGGATTGACAGCCGCAGCGGGAGCTATGACATCTATGCCCAGCGGGTGAACGCCTCGGGGGCTGTCCATTGGGCGGCGAATGGCGTCGTCCTCTGCACGGCAACCGGGGATCAGTATTCTCCCAGGATTGTCTCCGATGGCGCGGGCGGCGCGATCGTCACGTGGGAGGACTTGTCTTTGTATGTCCATGCCCAGAGGGTGAACGCCTCGGGAGCTGTCCAATGGGCGACCGGCGGCGTCGTCCTCAGCAGAGCAACGGCGAGCCAGTGGAATTCCCGAAGCATTTCCGATGGCGCCGGCGGCGCCATCGTCACGTGGCAAGGCTATAGCGGCGCGAGCAACTATGAAATCTATGCCCAGAGGGTGGATGCCTCGGGAGCGGTTCAGTGGACGGCGAATGGAGTCGTTCTCTGCGCGGCATCGGGGGATCAGGAACATCCCGCGATCGCTTCCGATGGCGCGGGCGGCGCCATCGTCACGTGGGACGACGGCCGCGGGAACCGCAACATCTACGCCCAGAGAGTGGATGCCTCGGGAGCAGTTCAGTGGACGGCGGATGGAGTCGCTCTCTGCGCGGCAACGGGGCATCAGGAAGATCCCGCGATCGCTTCGGATGGCGCGGGCGGCGCGATTGTCGCGTGGATCGACAGCCGCGTCGTGGGCACATGGGACATCTATGCCCAGCGTGTGGATGGCTCGGGAGCCGTTCGGTGGATAGCGGATGGTAGGGTAATTTGCGCGGCAGTGGGCAATCAGGGCTCTATCGCGATCGCCTCCGACGGCGCGGGCGGCGCCATCGTCACGTGGAACGACTTACGCAGCGGGAGTGGCGGGGACATCTATGCCCAGTACGTGGACGCTTCGGGAGCTGCCCAGTGGACGGCGGATGGCGTGGCCCTTTGCACCGCAGCGGGGTATCAGGGATCGCCCTCGATCGTCTCCGATGGCGCCGCCGGCGCCATCGTCACGTGGCCTGATCCCCGCAGCGAGGACCCGGTAAATTATGACGTCTACGCCCAGTGGGTGAGCGTCTCGGGAGCTGTCCAGTGGGCGGCGGATGGCGTCGCCCTCTGCACGGCAGCAGGGGATCAGTATCCTTATGGAATCGTCTCCGATGGCGCGGGCGGCGCCATCGTCACGTGGGCCGACAGACGCAGCGGGGACGCGGACATCTATGCCCAACGCGTCAGCCAAGGGGTCTCGCCCGTCGCGACGCTTCTCGCTTCGTTCAGCGCAAGTGTCGAGGCATCGGTCGTGCGCGTCGGGTGGGAGCTCTCGGAGCCGGTGGCCGGCTTGACCTTCGACGTGCTCCGATCGAACTCCGGCCCCGGAGCATTCGAGGAGATCCCCGTCACCATCGAATCGAACGGGAAGGCCTACTCCTTCGCCGATATGCGGTGCACACCCGGCTCTATCCTGCGCTACCGCGTGGACGTCACGGAGAGCGGCGCCAGGCGGACCCTCTTCGAGACGGATGCCGTCGCCGTTCCGGCGGGGCCCCTCGCCCTTTTCCAGAATGCGCCGAATCCATTTAATCCGACGACTACCCTGCGGTATTCGCTTCCCGCGCCGTGCGAGGTGACGCTCTCGATCTACGACGCATCCGGTCGACTCGTTGCTACGCTCGTCGATCGCGAGAGACAGGAAGCGGGGCAGCATGTCGGCATCTGGTCGGGGCTCGATTCCCGGGGGAGGACTGTGCCGTCAGGAGTGTATTTTCCCGTGCTCGCCGCGGGTAAGGCGCGGCTTTCGAACAAGTTGATTCTCCTGCGGTAGTCCCAATCGCTCGTTTGGGCTGCCGCCATCCCGAGAGGGCAATCAGACGGAATGGAGGGGGTCGGCCAGCCGCCGCCCCCCTCCAGTTTCCCTGCGTTCCCCCCAGACGTCGTGGCGATGCGTGAAGGGAGATCTTCCACATATTGCAGGAATGGCACTTGACATAATCCGTTACCGCGTATATATTTTGTTGTTTCGCGAGCAAATCGCGAGCAAGAATGAAGTATGTCCGTTTGGAGGAAAACGATGCAGCAGAAAACAACCATTTTGAAAGGGAGCGAGGTTCGCAGGGACTGGTACGTCGTCGATGCGACCGGAAAGCCTCTCGGCAGGCTCGCTTCCCAGGTCGCACAGGTCTTGCGGGGCAAGGGGAAGGTCGGCTTCGTGCCCTTCATGGACCACGGCGATTTCGTGGTTATCGTGAACGCCTCGAACGTCTCCATCTCCGGGAAGAAGCGCGATACGAAGACGTATTGGCGGTACACGGGCTATCCCGGCGGTCTCCGTCTGACGGCGTTCAAGGACGCGATCGCGAAGAATCCGCAGTTCGTCATCACGCACGCCGTCAAGGGGATGCTGCCCCACAACCGTTTGGGAAGAAGGCTTCTCAAGAAGCTCAAGGTGTACGCGGGGCCGGAGCATCCGCACGAAGCCCAGCAGCCCCAGGTTCTCGAGCTCTGATCCTGCGCGCGCGCTCCCAGGCGCGAAGCGTGTATCGGTTTAACGAGCCATGAAGGGAGGTGATACTTTGGCAAAGGAGATGTTCCACGCAGTAGGCAGGAGGAAATCCTCGGTCGCCCGAGTGTTCCTGTCTCTCGGAGCGGGCCAGTTCACGATCAACGGGCGCGATCTCGACGAGTATCTGCATCGCGAAAGCCTCTCCATGGTCGTCAAGCAGCCGTTTCAGGTTACGAGCACGCTCGGAAAATACGACGTCAAGGCGACCGTGAAGGGGGGCGGCGTCGCGGGACAGGCGGGAGCGCTTCGACTCGGTATCGCTCGTGCGATCATTATGCAGGACGAGACCCAGAAGAAGGTTCTCAAGGTCGGGGGTTTTCTCACGAGAGACCCGCGCGAGAAGGAACGGAAGAAGTACGGGCAGGCGGGGGCGCGGAGAAAGTTCCAGTTCTCCAAGAGATAATTTCGCTCGAATACACACATCCCTCGTAACGGCTCGAGGTGTCCCCGAGAGAGGGGATTGAGTCCGCCCGAGAGGGATGGAGGCGCAACCAAAGGAGGCCGCACGGTGAACGTCACCATCAAGGACATGCTTGAGGCGGGCGCGCATTTTGGGCACCAGACACGTCGCTGGAATCCCAAGATGAAGCCCTATATCTACAAAGAACAAAACGGCATCTATATCATCGATCTCCGCACGACGATGGAGCAGCTCGAGAAGGCCTATCGGGCGATCGAGAGCCTGTCGGCGGAGGGGAAGACATCGATTTTCGTCGGCACCAAACGGCAGGCGAAGGAGAGCGTGCAGGAGGATGCGACCCGCAGCGGGATGTATTATATCAACGAGCGATGGCTCGGCGGCATCCTCACGAATTTCAAAACGATCAAACAGAGCATGGAGCGTCTCGAGAATCTTGAGGCGATGGAAAGAGACGGACGCATCAATCAGCTCTCGAAGAAGGAAAAGCTCCGTGTCGAAAAGCAGAAAACGAAACTGCTCAAGGTTCTCTCCGGTATCAGGGGAATGACGGCGATTCCGTCCTGTCTCGTCGTCGTCGACTCGAAGAACGAAGAGATCGCGGTGAAGGAAGCGCGCAAGCTCGGGCTCACGATCATCGGTCTCGTCGACACGAACTGCGATCCGGACGAGGTCGATTTCGCCGTTCCGGCGAATGACGACGCGATCAGATCGATCAAGCTCTTCACCCGCGTGCTCGCCGACGCCATCATCGAGGGCAGAGGCAGGTATCTCAAGAACAAGGAATTCCTCGAGGATAAGAGCAAGAAGACCGAAAGGCCGGCGGGCAAGAAGACGGGCGCGGACGTGGATATCGAAGGACAGGAACCGGGGCGCTGAAACACTCGAGAATCAACGTACGGCACAGCGGAGGAATAGGGAATGGATATAACACCGAAAAGGGTAATGGAACTGCGCGATAAAACGGGCGCCGGCATGATGGACTGCAAACGGGCGCTCCAGGACGCGGACGGAGATTTCGAGAAGGCGATCAAGCTTCTGCGGGAGAAGGGTCTTTCCCAGATCGCCAAGCGCGCCGGCAAGGAGACGAAGGAAGGGACCATCTTCTCGTACATCCATCCGGGATCGAAGATCGGCGTCATGCTCGAGATCAACTGCGAGACCGATTTCGTCGCTCGCACCGCCGCTTTCCAGGCGCTCGGCAAGGAGCTCACGATGCAGATCGCCGCGGCTTCGCCGATCGTCGTTCGGCGGGAAGAGCTCTCGCAGGCGATCGTGGAGCGGGAACGGGAGATTTACCGCAACCAGGCGGCCGCGACGGGCAAGCCGGCGAACGTGATCGATAAAATTGTTGAAGGGAAACTCGAGAAGTTCTATCATGAGGCCTGTCTTCTCGATCAGCCCTATATCAAGAACGACGAGGAGACGGTGGGACAGTTCGTTACGGATACGATCGCGAAGCTCGGTGAGAACGTCATCGTGCGTCGCTTCAGTCGTTTTCAGCTGGGGGAGGACCTGAGCTGAGATCCCGGACGTGCGAAATTGGGCCGCGGCCATGAAAACAGGGGCGCAGGGGGGCTTTCTCCTGCGCCCTTTTATCGCCCGCTCCGGGTCCGGACGCCGCTCGCGGGCGGCGCCTCGCGGAGATCGGGAAGGAGTGGATCGTGAAACGTAAGCTGAGGTTCAAGAGACTCTTGCTCAAGGTGAGCGGCGAAGTGCTCGGCGGCGCCGGCAAGAGCATCGATTTCGACAGGGTCGCGGCGTTCGCCGAGGAGCTCCGGGAGGCGGCCGAGGCGGGAAGCGAGATCGCGGTGGTCATCGGCGGGGGGAACATTCTCCGCGGGTATCGGGCGAGCGAGAAGGGGGTCGACCGGGTCGCCGCGGATTGCATGGGGATGCTCGGCACGATCATCAACGCGCTCGCGCTTCAGGCGGCGCTCGAGCGCGCCGGCGTCGAGGCCCACGTCATGACCGCCATCACCATGGAGCAGTTCGCCGAGCCGTACATCAGACGCCAGGCGCTCGATCATCTCACGAACGGGCGCCTCGTGATCCTCGCGGGCGGGACGGGCAATCCGTACTTCACGACCGATACGGCCGCGGCGCTCCGGGCGGCGGAGATCAAGGCGGACGCGCTCCTCAAGGGAACGAAGGTCGACGGAATTTACACGAGCGACCCGGTGAAGGATCCGAAGGCGGTGCTGAAGACGAGACTTCGCTACATCGACGTCCTCAAGGACGACCTGCGGGTCATGGACGCCACCGCGGTCGCTCTCTGCAGGGAGAACGGCATTCCGATAGTTGTCTTTAACATTCTCAAGAAGGGCAATCTGACGCGGGTGCTCGAGGGAAAACGCCTCGGCACCATCGTCGAGTGAGGAGGTCGGTACCGATGGAGACGAAAGAGATTTATCAAACCGCCGAAAAGCACATGAAATTGACGATCGAGAAGATGGAGGGGGAGCTGGTGACGATTCGCACGGGAAAGGCTTCCCCCGCGCTTCTCGACACCGTCAAGGTCGATTATTACGGATCCAAGGTCCCGCTCAAGCAGGTCGCGAACGTCGTCGTTCCCGACCCGAAGCTCATCACGGTGCAGCCGTGGGAGAAGCCCCTGATCGGCGAGATCGTCAAGGCCATCCAGACGTCGAACCTCGGGTTGAATCCCCAGAGCGACGGCACCTTTATCCGGATACCGCTCCCGCCGCTCACCGAGGAGCGGCGCAAGGAGCTCGTGAAGGCCGTGAAACACATGGTCGAGGAGGCGAAGGTGGCGATCCGGAACGTGCGCCGGGACGCGATCGAAAAGCTGAAGAAGATCGAGAAGGAGCACAAGATCACGGAGGACGATCTGCACCGCAGCCAGAAGGAGATACAGGATCTCACCGACCGGAAGACCGTCGATCTGGACAAGATCTTCGCGGCGAAGGAAAAGGAAATCCTGGAGGTCTAGAGGCGCGGAGGCGATCCGGGAAACGGGACGATGGGCGATTCCATTGATCGTGCGATAGAGGAGCTGAGGGCGCATCCTGCGTTTCCGCGGCACGTCGCCGTCATCATGGACGGGAACGGGCGGTGGGCGAAGAAGCGGATGCTTCCCCGTCTCGCGGGCCACCGCGCGGGGACCGAGTCGGTGCGCGCGACGATCCGGACCTCGGCGAAGCTCGGGCTCTCCGCCCTCTCCCTGTACACCTTTTCCCTGGAGAACTGGAATCGGCCGCGTCTCGAAGTCGACGGGCTCATGCGGTTTCTCGGCGAGGTGCTCCGGTCGGAATACCTGGAGCTCGCCGAGAACAACATTCGCCTGCGGGCGATCGGAAGGCTCGGGATGCTTCCACGGGAAACGCTCGAGACGCTCGACGAGACGATCGGGAAGCTTTCGGGAAACACGGGCATGATCCTGAACCTGTGCCTGAGCTACGGCGGCAGGGCGGAGATCGTCGACGCGGCGCGCAAGATCGCCGTCGCGGTTCGGGAGAGGAGCTTCGCCGAGGACGATCTCGACGAGAAGTCCTTCCGGCGGTTTCTGTACGATCCGGATCTGGCCGATCCCGATCTTCTCATCAGGACGAGCGGAGAGATGCGGCTGAGCAATTTCTTCCTCTGGCAGCTTGCGTACACGGAAATTGTCGTTACCGAGACGCTCTGGCCCGATTTCAGGGAGGAGCATCTTCTCGCCGCGATCCGCGAATACCTCGGACGCGAGAGGAGATTCGGAACGGTCAAGGAAGGTTCGGGCGACGATGTCCGCTAAGGAGAATCCGGTGACCGCACGGGACGCGGTTGCGGCGGCCCCCCGCAGGCACGAAGGAATCGTGAAGCGGATCGTCGCGTCCATCGTCTTCATCCCGTGTCTCATCATCATCGCGCGGCGCGGGGGATACTACTATCTCGCCCTCATCAACATCATGATCCTCATCGGCCTCTGGGAGTTCTACAAGATGATGGAGGCGAAGGGCCTCAGGCCGTACAAGGCGATGGGAATCATGAGCGGGCTGGCGCTCTCCTGGTACGTATTTTTCCAGCAGGGCATCTACGCGAATCTGTTCCTGAGCGTCATGTTCATCGGGATCATGGTGCTCGAGCTCGCGCGGAAGGAAAAGGGGCTCGCCGTTTATCATATCTCCGTCACCGTGTTCGGCGTCTTCTATATAGGGTGGCTCGGAAGCCATCTCATTCTTCTCAGGGAGCTTCCCCATCTCAAGGGGCTCGATTATTCGCTCGGCTTTTCCTTCGTGATCGTGGCCTTCGCCCTGACCTGGTGCTACGACACGGGAGCGTATTTCGTCGGGAGCTGGCTCGGCAGGCGCAAGCTGTTTCCGAGCATCTCTCCGGGGAAAACGCTGGAGGGGGCGATCGGCGGCGTGCTGTGTTCGCTCGTCGGGATTCTCGTCGCCCGGGAAACGATCGCGCCGTATCTGACGATCTCTCAGGCCGTCGGTCTCGCGATCGGCGCTTCGGTCGTCGGGCAGCTCGGCGATCTTTCGGAGTCGATGATCAAACGGGACGTGAAGATCAAGGATTCCTCCCGGACGATTCCCGGGCATGGCGGCGTGCTCGACCGGTTCGATTCGCTCCTGTTCACGGCTCCCCTGATCTATTACGTTCTGAAGTACGTGATATTCCAATGATGAAGAGAATCGTCATACTCGGATCGACCGGTTCGATCGGGAGGTCCGCGCTCGAGATTCTGGATCGCGCGCGCGGCGAGTTCGACGTCGCGGGGCTTGCCGCCGGGGACAACGTGGAGGAGCTCGCGCGCCAGCTCGAGCTGTTTCCCGAAGCGCGGTTTTCCGCGCGGGACGCCGCCTCCGCCGGCGCGATTCTGAAGGAGCGCGGTCTCGCGGGACGAACCGTCGGGTACGGCGCCGAAGGGATCGAAGCGCTCATCCGGGAAGCGAAGCCCGATATCGTCATCAACGCGCTCGTCGGGATAGCGGGGCTCAAGCCCACGATGACCGCGCTCGAGCTCGGCTGCGCGGTGGCGCTCGCGAACAAGGAAACGCTCGTGACGGCTGGAGAGCTCATCTCGCGGCGTTTTCCGCGCGATGCGAACGCGATCATCCCGATCGACAGCGAGCATTTTTCCCTCGCGCGCTGCCTGCGCGGGTACCGGGACGAGACGACGGAGATTATCCTGACCGCGTCGGGAGGGCCGTTCTACGGAAGACGACCGGCGGATCTCGCCGGCGTCACCGTCGAGCAGGTTCTCAACCACCCGACCTGGAAAATGGGACCGAAGGTGACGGTCGATTCGGCGAATCTTCTCAACAAGGGGCTCGAGGTGATCGAGGCCCATTGGCTTTTCGATTTCCCCTATCGCGCGATCAAGGTCGTCGTGCACCCGCAGTCGATCGTCCATTCGATCGTGCGCCTGCGCGACGGATCCCTGATCGCGCACCTCGGGCCGGCCGATATGAAGCTCGCCATCATGAGCGCGCTGTATCATCCCGAGGTCCGGGAATTTCCCTGGCGTTCGCTCGGGCTCGATGAGCTCGGGCGGCTCGAATTCGCGCCTCTGCCCCGCGACGAATACCCCGCGTACTCGCTCGCCCTCGGAGCGGCGGAGCGCGGCGGAACGGCGCCGGCCGTGCTCAACGCCGCCGATGAAGTGGCCGTGGGCGCTTTTCTCGCGGGCAGGATCGGTTTCCTGTCGATCGTCTCGTGGATCGAGGAGGCGCTCGGGGCCCACGCGACGCGTCCGATCGACACGCTCGACGACGTTTTCGAAGCGGACCGCTGGACGCGGGAGTTCCTCGCGGAGCGGCACCGTGAAGCGTTTGTGACATGACGGAGGATTCATGATACTCACCCTCGCTGCCTTCCTGTTCGTCCTCGGCATCGTCGTCTTCGCGCACGAGTTCGGTCATTTCATCGTCGCGAAGCTCAATCGCATCTACGTCATGACCTTCTCGTTCGGATTCGGACCGAAGCTGCTTCGCAAGAAGGTCGGCGAGACCGAGTACGCGCTCAGCGCGCTGCCGTTCGGAGGGTACGTCAAGTTCGCGGGGGAGATGAGCGAAACGGAGGATGAAGCGCGGGAAGCGAAGGAGCGGGCGCGCGGAACGAAGGATGAGGCGCGCGGAGCGGCGAGCGATCTCGATATTCCTGCCGATCGCATGTACCGGAACAAGGCGCCGCTGCAGCGGATGTCGGTCGTCCTCGCGGGCCCCGTGATGAATTTCGTTCTCGCGCTGCTCGTGTACATAATCAGCCTGTATGTCGAGGGAATCTACGTCAATCCGAGCACCGCCATTCAGGAGGTGGAGCAGGGCGGCCCCGCCGAGCAGGCCGGGCTGCGGGTCGCGGATACGATTCTCACGATCGACGGCGAGCGTCTCGCGTACTGGGGGCAAATCGAGAAGATCCTTGTCGCGAAGAAGGGGGAGGGCTCCCGATACGTGCTTCTTCGCGGCGCCGATACCCTGTCGATCGAGGTCAAACCCCGCTTCGACGAGGAGAGCGAGGCCTGGAGAATAGGGATCGTGTCGGCCCTTCCCGCGCGCATCGGCGACGTCAAGAAGGAGAGTCCGGCGGAACGCGCCGGCCTGCGCACGGGCGCGACGATTCTCTCGATCAACGACACGACCGTGACGAAATACTCCGAGCTCGAGGACAGGATTCTACCGAGGCCGGGTCAGCCCATGAAGTTCGTCTGGGAGTACGGCGGGAAGATTCACACTTCGGTGATCACGCCCGCCGCGGGAGAGGCGGCGTCCGAAGGGGAGCGCCTCGACGTCGTGAAGGTGGGTCAGATCGGCATCAGCCCCTACTATGAGAAGGTGCGTATCTCGCCCCGCGAAGCGGTCGTCTACGGTTCGAGCGCGTTCGCGAATCTCTTCAGCTCGATCATCGATTTTCTCGGGAAGCTCCTCTCGGGGCACGCGACGATACGCGCGGTCGGCGGACCTCTCCGTGTCGGGGTCATGGCGGGAGACATGATCCGCTGGGGATTCAACTACCTGATCTATTTTCTCGCGTTCTTCTCGCTGAACCTCGCCATATTCAATCTTCTGCCCATTCTTCCGTTTGACGGAGGACACTTCGTTCTCGGTCTCATCGAGCTTGTGACGAGGCGAAGGCTGGGGAAGAGGGTTCAAGCGGTGTTGACTCAGGCGGGATTCGTCCTTCTCATCGTGCTCATGGTATTTATCCTGTCGGTCGATATATTCAATCTTGTGCGCTAGGCTGATTCTGGAGTGCGCGATATTGTAATTCGTTTATTCGATAGTATATTGCGAGCCATCGTTCGGGTGATTTCTCAAGCGCGGCGAGCGTTCTCCGTATCCGCTCCCGGTCCAGATTCTCATCGAGCTCTTTCCTTTTCTCTTCACGGGATGCCGGATTGTCTTGGGAAAGCTTTTCAAATTCGATTATTTTCATATAATAATCGACGAGGTAACGCTCGTCAGGAGTCAGGGTTCGCTCCTTTTCCCTGGTGGCCGGATCGGGACTCTGGCAGGAGTACAGGACGAGAAGAGCGATAGCCGCGAGAAAAAATGCGCGCAACGGGAACATGATCCCGCGAAGGCGCATCCCTCGCGAAAGGCGGGAGGAAGACGGCGTTTTCTGCGCAGCTTGCATCCGTGCCATGTTTCTCACCCTGCATTCACGGTACAGGCCCGAAGCGAAGTTGTCAATTGATATGCGTTTCAACGAGCTGATACGGATCGTTGTCGCGGCGGGAATCGCCGCCTGCGTCGTCTTGTCTTCGGGCGGGCGTTCCGGGGCGTCGGCCGCGGACTTCGGCGTCAAGCTCCCCACGGTAAAACGGATCGATATCCTCGGCAATATGAGCTTCGACGACGGGGCTCTCATGAAGCGGATGCGCACGAAGGAGGCGCGCTTCTACCGGATCTTCAGGCAACCGAAGTACCGCCGCGACTTTCTGCGCCGCGACGTCGCGACGCTCGAATCGTTCTACCGCATGAACGGATTCTTCGAGGCGCGAGTGACGATCGAATCGGTCGTGCCCGACGCAAAATCCCGTTCGGTTAAGATACGCATCTTCGTCAACGAGGGACCGCGATCGGTCGTGCGCGCGCTCGGATTCGCCGGGCAGGATCTCGTCCCCGAGGCGGATCTCAGGAAAGGTCTCAAGCTCGTCCCGGAGGCGCCCTATAATCCCAACCTTCTCAATGCCGATCGATACGTTCTTCTGAGCAAGTTTTTCGATGACGGATACCTCGGGGCAAAGGTGACGCGCGAGGTCCTCGTGGATTCGACGGACATCGACATCGATTGGACGATCGCGGTCGGCGATCCCGTCCGTATACGCGACACGCGCGTGTCGGGAACGAAAAAGGTGCGCGAGGAGCTCGTGAGGCGTGAGCTCATTCTTGCGCGCGGAGAGCTCTTCAGGGAGAAGAACGTTGTCGAGAGCACGCAGAACCTCTACGACACCGGCTACTTCAACTCGGTCGAGATCGAACCGGATTCCATCGATCTTGCGCGGCGCGAGGTCGATCTTCTCGTGAAGGTGCGCGAGCGCAAAATGGGATACGTCGAAGCCGGTGTCGGCGCCGGGAACGTGTACGGAAACCGTATTTTCGGAGAATGGGGGCAGCGCAACATTTTCGGAACGGGGAACGCTTTCTCGCTCAAATCCTCATATGCGTTCCAGCTCTTTCCGAACAACGAATTTTCGGCAAAAAACATCGACTTCAGAAGCAAGTACCTGCGGAACGAGGGAGAGCTCGTATTCCCTCATATCCTCGGGACATGGAACACCTTCTCCCTCGGCGCGTTCTACGAACGGGACGCGACGGTGGAGCCGATCATCATCAAGGATCTCGGCCTTATGGCGAGGATCGCGCGCCGCTTTTCGAGGCAGACGTCGCTTCTCTTCGGGTATTCGATCGAGCGAGTCCAGCGTCTCGAGGTCGAGGAGGAAAAATTGCGCTCCAGGAAACGCGCGCTCTTCTCGACGTTCGCGCGCGATGCGAGGGATTTCTATTTCAATCCGCAGCGGGGAACGTACGTCACGGGCGATGGGCGTTTCACCGGCGGATTTCTCGGCGGCGAAGATAATTACTATTCTCTCGTGGGATCGGTGTGCCGCTACGCGCCGCTGGGGAAAGGAAGCGTATTCGCCTGGCGCGTACGCTCGGGCTACGCCGACGCGTTCGGCGCTTCGAGCGAAACGGGGGTTCCGATTGAAAGCCGGTTCTTCGCCGGCGGCGGCAACTCGGTGAGAGGATACCGGGAGAACTCCCTCGGCCCGCTCGGCTCAAACCTCGAGCCGCAGGGAGGAAGGGTCACGCTTCTCACGAACGCGGAGCTCAGGTTTCCGATTCCGTACATCTCCCGGTACAATTTCGGCGCGGCTCTCTTTCTCGACGGCGGCACCGTGTGGAACAGCGTCGAGGGGATACGTCTTTCGGATTTTCGCATCACGGCCGATCGTGCGAACGTCACGCGCAGGGATTACATGTACGGGGCGGGATTCGGATTCAGATACTATACGCCTGTCGGGCCGCTGCGATTCGATATAGGGTTTCCTTTGAAGAAATACGACGATATCGACTTCGATTACCGGATTCATATAAGCCTCGGGCAGATATTCTAGCGCCCGGTTGGAGGATCGATCCGTGAACGAGAACAGCAACCCGCGCAAACGTTCGATGCGGCGGTTTCCTCTCGTCCTCGGGATCGTTCTCATCGTTTTTGGCGCGCTCTTCCTCGGTCTCCGGACGAGGTTTTTCGCGGGGAGCGCCGGGAGAATCGTTTCGAACCGTTTTCTCGACGGGACCCCGTTCACCCTCACGATCGATCGCATCGAGGGGAGCATCCTCCAGGACGTGTCGCTCCGGGGAGTGAAGGTTCACTATGCCGGTCCCGAGGGGTCGTTCGATCTCTTTCGGGCCGACCAAATCTCGATCCGGTACGGTTGGGGAGCGCTCATGAGGCGTTCGTGGAAGATCGACGGATTCTCCCTGACCGACCCGGTGCTCCGTCTCAGGACCGATTCGACGGGGACCTTCATCGTGCCGTCCTTCGGCGCGGGGAAGGGAGAACTGCCGTCGCTCGACGTCGCCAGGTTTACCATCGAGAACGGACATTTGATCGTGCAGGGAACGGAAAAATCGGACGCGCTGAACGATCTGAACCTCGTAGGGTCGATCAGAAGTCGCGCGACGGAGCTCCGTGTCGCGATCGCGCAGGGATCGGCCGGAAGCACCGGTCGCCACTTCGCCCTGAGAAGTCTCAAGGGGATCGTCACGTTCGCCCGGGAACCTCGAAGGCAAAGGTCCGGGGCGCCCGCCGCATCGCGGATCCTCCTCGACAGTCTCGCCGTCGTGCTCGACGAATCGGCCTTCTCGGCGAGCGGAACGATCGTGCCGGCGTCGCGGCTTTTCGATCTCGCCGTCGAAGCCGGTCCGATCAACATCGAGGAGATCACGCGGATTCTTCAGGTCGAGACTTCCCATTACGGAGATTTCAGGGGCTCGTTCGTCGCGAGGGGAACCACCCGGCGATTCCGGCTCGAGGGGAGCGTGAGCGGCGTCGTCTCGGGCTACGCGTTGGGCGATTTCGGGATCAACCTGCTGCGCGAGGGTAACGTCATCCGGCTCGACAGTCTGATCGGCGCCGTCAACGGCGCCCGCGTCAAAGGGCGCGGCGCGTATACGCTCGATGAGCCGAACGTTCTGAGCCTCGACGTCGACGTGCGCGGGCTCGACCTCAGCAGGGGATTCGTGCCGGGAAAGAAGCTCCCCGAGACGACTTTCAACGGCGCGGTGAAGCTGAGCTATCGGGTCCCGGATGAGGCGCTTTCCTTCACGGTCGATCTCGAGAAAGGGGATTTTCTCGCTTTTCCGTTCGCGCAGGCGAGCGCGCGGGGTTCATATGCGAACGACACGCTCAAGGCCGACGAGATTCTTATCTCCCATCCGACGCACACGATATACGGGAGCGGCACGTTCGTCGGCGATGACGCGGTCTCCTTCATTTTCGACGTCGAATGCGCGGCGAGCGATACCATATTCGAATATTTCGATATCGGAGAGTACCGGGCGGACGCGGCGCTCAACGCGCGCTGGGAGGGGACGCTCGAGGAATGGGATCTGCGCATGAACGGTTCATGCGCCAATCTCTCGTACCACGGAGCGTTTATACCCGCGGGCGCGGTGAAACTCGCCGTCGAGAAGAACTCCGACTTCACGGTCCTGTTCGAGCTCGATGGACCGGGATGCCGAATCGGACCCGTGGAGTTCACCGGGCTTTCCCTCTCGAGCGATTTTCGTGGCAAGGCCGGCACCATCAAGCGACTGAACCTGTCGAGGGAGGAATTCGATGCCCGCATCACCGCCGAGATCGAGACCGAGGGCGCGGACGCGACGGTGAGATTCAAGGAATGCTCGCTCGACGCGCTCGGGGAAACGTGGGCGAGCGGGGGCGCGTTCACCGTCGTTATCGGCGACACCCTCGTGCGATTCGACGATATCCAGTTTCATTCAAGGGCGGGCGCCGCATACGCCGCCGGCGACATCGGCCTCGCGTCGAAAACCGTCCGGGGCCGATTCGCGTTCGAGCGTCTGGGGCTCGAGCTGCTCAACCGCTCCGGGCTCCTGAAAACGCCGGTCGCCGGGAAGGCTCATGGCGCGATCCTCTGTTCGGGTCGGTACGCCGATCCCGATCTCGGTCTCGATCTTGCGGTCGAGGAGGGGCGTATCGATACCTTCGTGATCGATACGCTTCGCGTGCGGGCCGATTATGCGAAAGGGCGATACGCGATCGATTCCCTGGTCATCGGCTCTCCTTCCGGTTCTCTCGGCCTCGGCGGAGAGATTTCGGGGATGCCCATTCGCGAGCTGATCGGCGACGTCGGGGGCGCGCTCAAGAAGGCGAGCGTGGCGCTCGAATCCTCATGCAGGAATCTCGATCTCGTTCCGCTCCTTTCGCTCTCCGGGATCACGGCGCTCTCGGGCGGAAGGCTGGACGGATCGATTTCGATAAACGATTCCCTCGCGCATCCGCTTGTTTCCCTGAAAGGGAGAATCAACGGGCTCTCCGTTTCGTCGTTCCTGATTCCCTCGGTCGATTGCGACATACGGATCGATCGCAGCCAGCTCTTGGTGGACGGGACTCTCAACATCTCGCCGACGCACGCGGGCTCGTTCCATGGAAGCGTGCCGATCGAGCCGGCGCGGTTTCTCTATTCGCTCGATCGCTCGCGGTCCGTCGCGTTCGATTTCGTCCTTCCCGAGGGAGATCTTGCGGCTCTTTCCAGCGTGACGGATCTCGTCGCGGAAGGGGCCGGACGGTATTCGGGTCGGCTCGGGGTAACGGGAACCATAGCGTCCCCTCATCTCGACGGCAATCTGGAGTTGAAGGGCGCGAGTTTTCGGCTCTCAGGGATGGAGGAGAGGTACAGCCAGGTCAATGCGTCGATCGTTATCGCGGATTCGCTCATCACGATTTCTCGATTCAACGGCCGTGAGGGGAAAAATGGGACGATCGGTTGCGCAGGCACGATTTCACTGAGGGGGTGGAAGCCGTCCGAATACCGCGTCGCGTGCGACCTGAACGATTTTGTCATCGCGAGTCTTTCCGACGTCATCGCGATCGTGAGCGGCAACGTGATCGTCGGTACGAGAATCGAGGGCGGAAGAACGCTCCCCGTGATAACCGGTTCCTGCAGGATCAAGAAGTCGGAGGTTTATTATGATCTCGGCAGCTTCTCCGCCTCCCCGGAAGCCGGCACCCTGGAGCTCCCGTCGTATATCGCGGCGATCGATCTCGCGATGCCGGGCAATACGTGGATCCGCACGCCGGACGCCCGCGTCGAGCTTCAGGGGAACGTGACGCTTCACCACGACGCGAAGGGCACGTACCTGCGCGGCGTGCTGAATCTCGTGCGGGGCTGGTACAACATATACGGAAACAAATTCAACATCGCCTCGGGACAGCTCCAGTTCGTCTACGCGGGGAGCTTCCGCCCCGTCGTCGATATCGAAGCGGAGACGCGCGATCCGGAAGGAAGGAAAATATACCTCACGCTTCAATGGCATCAGGACGATCTCGAGCCGCGGCTTTCGCTGCGCCACGAGGATCCCGGCTACAGCGAGACCGATATCTGGAAGATGCTCGGCGGCGGCGTCGTCCAGGGTGAGGGGGCGGGAACGAGCTGGGACGCGCGGGGAACCGCGCAGAACATCGCCGCCAACTACCTGGAGCGCGTGCTCAACTCCCAGATGGAAGGAGTCACGATCGAGCTCGAGACCGGTCGCGGCGCGAGCGATCTCGCCGGTGCGGGTGATTACCGGGATACGAAGATCGGTATCGGAAAATACCTCTCGCAGGGTCTCTACGTGAAGTACAAACAGGGTCTTTCGATCTCGTCCGCCCGCCAGATCGAAGTGGAGTATCGGATAAGCGATCTGTTCCTGATCCGCTCGGAAGTGATACGCTCCTTCGAGAAGGCTATTCAGGGAAACAGCCCGCGGACGTCGGACGAAATCAACGTGGATCTCAAGCTCCGCTGGGAATTCTAGGGAGAAATTCGCTTGCAGTCGACCCGGCCATGCGCGAGCTTAGAAGTGACGGTATCGTCGGCGCGAGCCTCATGAGAAAGGTGCATACTTGAAGTTGAACGGAATGTCGAGAGCGGCACTCGGAGCGGTCGCCTTCGCGTGCGTCGTCGCGTGCGCCGCGCCCTCGAGAGCGCAAAGCGATTGGTTCGGCAAGAACAAGGTTCAGCACAGGCAGTTCGAATGGTACGTCCTCAAAACGCCCCATTTCGACATCAATTTCCCCGGCGGTTATCGCGATCTCGCCGCGCGCACCGGAGTCGTACTCGAGGCCGGATACAACAAGCTGTCGAACGATCTGTCGCATAGCGTCGCCTGGCGCATCCCCGTCATCGTCTACGGGAGCCACTCCGATTTCCAGCAGACCAACGTGACCTGGAGCCTCATTCCCGAGGGGGTGCAGGCGTTCGCGGAGCCGATGCGGAAGCGGATGGTGCTCCATTTCTCGGGCTCGAACGCGGACTACGCGCACACCGCCGTGCACGAGCTCGTGCATATTTTCAGCTACGACATCATGTACGGCACGCTGCTCAGATCGGTGTTCTCGCGCAGCATGCTCTTCCCGATTCCGTTGTGGTTCATGGAGGGGCTCGCCGAATACTACTCGTCCGGGTACGATCGAAGCGGCGAGATGTTTATGCGCGACGCTGCCGTATTCGATTATCTGTACGATCTCGACTATACCGGCGGTTATATGGCGTACAAATCGGGACAGGCGGCCATCTACTACCTGAACGAGACGTACGGGCCCGGCAAGGTCATCGAGATCATGGACGCCATCCGAAACCAGCGCGGCTCGATCAGCATGGCGCTCGAGAGCTCGCTCGGGATCACCTCCGAGGAGCTGAGCCGCGACTGGAAAAAAGCGATGCGAAGGCGCTACTGGCCGCTCTATGCGGACAAGAAAGAGCCCGAGGCGTACGGAAGACGGCTCACCGATCACGTGAAGAAGCATCACGGGATGAATATCAAGCCGGCGTTTTCCCCGGACGGCCAGTATGTCGTGTACTTTTCGGACCTCAAGGGACTCGACGGGATTTATCTCATGAACGCCGTGACCAGCCGCGTCGAAAAGCGCCTCATTTCTGGGATGATGTCGACGCGGTTCGAGTCGATCCGGAGCATGAATTCGAATCTCGCGTACAGCCCCGACGGCGCGAGGATCGCCTTCGTCGCGAAATCGCACGGCCAGGACAGGCTCTTCATCGTGCGCGTGCCCGACGGCAAGATCCTCGACGAGATTCCGATCTCCCTCGATTTTTTCCTCAGTCCGGCGTGGTCCCCGGCCGGAGACACGATAGCCCTCGTCGGCGTGGTCAAGGGGCAGACAGATCTCTATCTCTACGACCTCGCGGGCGCGAAGCTCACCCGGCTCACGGAAGACGCGGACGACGAAGAGACTCCGTCGTGGTTTCCGGACGGCACGAGGATCGCTTACGCCCGTTCCGCCGCGAACGCCCTTCAGCCCGTGTTCGCCCCGGACAGCGCCGGCGTCGCGCGGATATCGGGCGTCGATTTCGCCGACGCCGGGAACGTGCGGACGCTCGATAGCGATATCTGGATCATCGACACGGAAACGGGGGAGAAGAGCCTCGTCATACGAACGGCCGGAAACGACAACAATCCCGTCGTGCTGGAAGGCGGGGAGGAGATCGTCTTCACCTCCGACGAGGACGGAATCGGCAATCTGTACCGGGGAAGCGTCGCGGTAGGAAGCTACTATCGGTTCACCGATCTGCTCGGGGGGGTCAATTCCTTCGCGCATTCGACCGCGGGGGACCGCCTCGTGTACAGCGCGTTCAACGCCGGAGGATACGACCTCTTCGCCATGGACGTATTCACCGAGAAATCGAAGAGCTCCTATTCGACCGGGGGGCCGGCCCTGGACGCCCTGGTCGCGAGCGAGTCGACGCGCGATACTGCGTCCCTGCCCGCGAACGCCGGAGTCGCCGTCTCGTCGGTCTCCGACGCGAAGCTCGGCGAGCCTCCTCCGCTCGGACTCCGCGCCACCGGCCTCCCGGAGGACGAGGTTCCGTCGATCGTCGTCGACGAGGATTCGAAGGAGGATATCGATCCCGATACGCTCGCGGCGATACGGGCGCGCGTCACGAGGCAGATCGGAACCGTCCAGCGATACCACGCCGGCCTCGGCCCCGACTACGTCGGCAACATGATGGGGGTCGGCTATTCAACGGGATTCGGATTCCAGCTCTACAATCAGATCGCGTTCAGCGATCTCCTCGGCGACCATCATCTGCTCGTCGCGTTCAATTTCTTCCGCTCGATAGAAGACAGCGACGTGCTCCTCACGTATCGCTATCTCAAGAAACGGATCGATTACGGGGTCGGCGTTTTCCAGTTCAAGAACTATCTCAATTCCCGCGTCTCCTCGATCGGCGAGACGTTCATCGACTATCAGCTCTTCACCGAGCGGAACTACGGCTTGTTCGCGCTCGCGAGCTATCCGTTCTCGACATTTACGAGGGCCGATCTCGAGTTCCAGGGATTCATCTCGGAACGGGAGTTTTTCGGAACCTACCGGGAAGGCTCTTCGGGGTACGAATATTACGTGCCCACGAAATCGAAGCGGAATCTTCTCCAGCCGACGTTTTCTCTCGTGCACGATTCGGCCTATTTCGGCTCGTTTGGCCCGGTGATCGGATCGCGATGGATGCTGAGCGCCTCGCGAACGATCGCCTTCTCGGGAGACGATATTTCCCGCTCGACGCTCTTCGCGGACTACCGGAAATACATGCCCGTCTTTTACCGGAACTACCTCGCCGTTCGCGGCATCGCCGCGATGGGCATCGGAGACGATCCGCAGATATTTTTCCTCGGCGGGCCGCTCACGATGCGCGGATACGATTACCTTCAGTTCACCGGTTCCCGGATGCTTCTCTTCAACGTCGAATACCGGTACCCGCTCGTCGACGCGCTCATCTTCGGCTGGCCCGGCAGATGGGGATTCCAGGACATCGGGGGAACGTTCTTCCTCGATGCCGGTTCCGTCTGGGGAAAGGGCAGATATGTGGAGGCGCTCCCCGAATGGCTCGTGCCGCGGGTCGTGAACGATCTTGCCTTCTACAGCGACTTCGGCGTCGGGTTCTATATGCGGATCGGGTACCTGATCCTGAATTTCCAGCTCGGCTGGCCGACAGATTTTTCGCGGACGGGCGATTCCGTGTTCCACTTCTTCATCGGGCCCCAATTCTGATGGATACGCTGAACCCTCAGCAGAAGCAGGCCGTGCTCGCCACTGAAGGCCCCGTGCTCGTGCTGGCCGGAGCCGGAAGCGGGAAGACGCGCGTTCTCACCGAACGCATCGCGCACCTGATCCGCGACAAGGGAATTTCCCCCGAGCGAATCCTCGCATTCACCTTCACGAACAAGGCGGCCGGCGAGATGCGCTCGCGCGTCGAGCGGCTTCTCGGGCGGGGAGAGCTCCCCTTCTGGATCGGGACCTTTCACGCGACAGGACTCAAGATACTGCGCCGCGAGGCGAGCCACCTCGGTTTGAAAGCGAACTTCGCCATCTACGACGAGGACGACGCCGTTCGCCTCATCAAGGACGTCATCAAGGGAAAGGGCTGGAGCCTCGACGAGAATCCGGTCAACGTCGTGCGGGACCGAATTTCGCGCTGGAAATGCTCGCTCGTGACGCCGGAGGAGGCGCTCGAGCGAGCCGGCGATCCGAACGACGTGCGTCACGCAGGCGTCTACAAAGGGTACCTCGCCGGCCTGCGCACGTCGAACGCCCTCGACTTCGACGATCTCATCGCGCGGGTCGTCGAGCTCTTCACGGCGCATCCCCGGGTCAAGGAGCGATACGCGCGACAGTTCCAGTACGTCCTCGTGGACGAGTTCCAGGACACGAACACGATCCAGATGCTCATGATCGAGGCGATCGCATCTCAGCACAAGAACCTCTTCGTCGTCGGGGACGACGACCAGGCGATCTACGGCTGGCGCGGCGCGACGGTGGACAATATTCTCCAGTTCGCCAAGGTGTACGACGGCACGGTCGTCATCAAGCTCGAGGAGAACTATCGTTCGACAAACGCGATCCTGGAGGCGGCGAACCGTCTCATCGAGCACAACAAAGGGCGCACGGGCAAGAGCCTCTGGTCCGCGCGAGGGGCGGGGGAGAAGGGGAAGCTCTTCTTCGTCGACGACGAGGAAGAGGAAGGGGCGGCCGTGCGCGAGACGATCATCGATCTTCTCAGAACCGGCTACCGGCGGAACGAGATCGCCGTCCTGTACCGCACCCACGCCCAGTCGCGGGCGATCGAGAACGCTCTGCGGACAGGCGGCATGCCCTATCAGATCATCGGCGGCGTGCGCTTCTACGAGCGCAGGGAGATCCGCGACCTCCTCGGCTACCTCAAGCTCGTGAACAATCCGAGCGACAACGTGAACTTCAAGCGAGTCGTGAACGTGCCGCGTCGGAAGATCGGGGACGTGACGCTCGCGAAGATCGAGGAGGCCGCGGGGGACTCGAGCCTGCTCACGGCGCTTCGCGAGAGCACGCTCCTCGCGGAGCTGCCCCGGGGGCTCCGCGAGAAGGTCGAGGAGTTCTCGAATCTCGTTTCCTCGCTGCAGATCAAGGCCCGGGAGGGCACCGCGCACGACGTGCTCCTCGCCGTGATCGAAAAGACGCACTACCGCGACCATCTCAAGGAGGATCCGAAAACGGCCGAGACCCGCCTCGAGAACATCGAGGAGCTTCTCGTCGAGACCGAGCGCTACTCGTCGTCGGCAAGCGACCCCGGACTCGCCGCGTTTCTCGAGAACATCGCCCTCATGAGCGACGTGGACACGCTCAAGGGGGAGGAGCAGGTCGCCCTCATGACGCTTCACAACGCGAAGGGGCTCGAGTACCGCGCGATCATCATCACCGGGCTCGAGGAGGGGCTGCTTCCGCATTACTCGAGCTTCGAGGCGCCCGACGAGCTCGAGGAGGAGCGTCGGCTCTTCTACGTGGGGCTGACGAGGGCGAAGGAACGGCTCTTCATGTTCTGCGCCGCGAACCGCATGCGGTTCGGGAGCTGGATCGGGAACTCTCCGTCGCGGTTCATCGGGGAGATACCGGGGAAGCTGCTCGATATCGTCGGTGGGGACGAGGCGTCGCGAAGCGAGGATATGTTCCGCGAGCCGTCCGAAGCGCCTCGAGACGGACGGGCCGCGCATGCGATGGACGACCTTCTCGAAGCCCCGAAGGCCTCCGGCGAGAGCTCCTATCTGAGCCGCCGGTTCAAGCCGGGGGCGACCGTTATTCATCCCAACTACGGTCAAGGCACGATCCGCAAGGTCGAGGGCTCCGGGAAGGACATGAAGGTCACGGTCCATTTCCCCCGCCACGGGGAGAAGAAGTTCCTCGTCGCTTACGCGCCGTTCAGATTCGCCTGAGGCGGAAAGTGATGCGGCCCTGCTCAACCGGCTGTCTACGACTAATCTTCAACGATTCTCTCGAACTTTATAAACGAAAAGCACGGCGGAATTCGTCATATCAGATGGGAAGGCTGATAAGGAGCTAGATCAATTGAGTGCTCTTTCGATCGGAGAAGAATCTGCTGAGGTCCCGGAGCCGATGGCACCGGAACCCGCGGAGGCATGGATCTGCGGATGGCCCCAGACACCTTGGGAGTTTGAGGCACTCGTCGACGCCCACCTCGATCGGCTCGTTCGCTATGCCGCTCGAAGGTTGGGAAATGTCCACGACGCGGAGGATATAGTGCAGGACGTGTTTGTTAGAATTTATGTGGAAAGGGACGGACATCGGGCTGTCCGACAAATCGGTCCCTATCTCTATCGCATGGTGGCCAACGCCTGCACCGATTCTTTCCGCAAACGCAGGGGTTGCATAGCTTCGCTCGAAGATATTGGACCCGAGGAACCCTGCTCCAACGAGAAGAATCCCTCGGAAGCGGCGGCGATGAATGAAGAGACGCGCCGGGCCGAAGAGCTTCTGCGCCTCCTGCCCGAAAATCAGGCTGAAGCGATTCGCCTGCGGGTGTTCGGCGAGCTCAGCCTGAGGGAAATCGCCGAGACGCTCGGATGTCCCGTGGATACGGTCAGCTCGCGACTGCGCTATGGCTTCAAGAAACTGCGGCAGATCGTTTCCGGAAAGAGAGGATGAGGCGATGGATTGCCGCCATGTTATGAAACGCCTCGACGACCTTCTGGCGGCCGAGCTCAACGAAACAGAGCGGTCGGAGCTGGTCGCCCATCTTGAAGTCTGTCCGACCTGCGCTCGCGAGTACGAGGCGGCAAAGCGGACCCTGGCTCTCCTTCAGCCTTCCGAGGATGTCCACGTATCATTCAACCTGAAGGAGCGTATTATGAACGCGATCGCCGAATTAGACGCAGCAAATCGGCAAGTAACGACCGCCCGCCCTCGGAGAATCAACCTTTGGAGACCGGCTTGGATAATGGGTGTAGCTGCTTCGCTTTTGATTCTTGTGGCACTCCATCAATGGCTCGGCCGGCCGCCCGGGCCCGCTCCCAATCGTGATACAGGCGTATCTTGGCCTGCCTTCAGCTTGTTCTCCCAGGCTTGGGCAACCGAGGACACGCTGTTCAACAAAGAGGGGATTGTCCATCTCGTGAATGAGATCGTCGTCAGGCCGGTTCCAAATCCCGAGTTTGCAAATATGCGGTGGCTTCCGCTCGTTTCGCTGGACGCACAGGGGAAAATCCGTTTCAACCAGCTCAGGCTTCCCGCCAAGCCGGGTGAAGGATTCACCGTTCTCGACGAGACCTATTATGATCCGCACGGCGGTCGGTTCTCCCGTGTCATGACACTGAAGGGGAAGCCGATCTTCGCCAATTCTTTCGACGGAGAGGCCGTTTACTCGCTCGGGCTCGAGCCAAACGGCGCGGTACGGGTGGCGCGGGACGCGATCGCTTCGGATTTCAACGCTCCCCGGAGTCCCGCCGAGTTTCTCGGGCTCGCGGCCGACATCGGCATCGAGCTCGATGAGAAGAGCAAGAGCATGTTTTCGGAAGCAGGCGAAGCCGAATTGAGCGACGGTTCCAAAGGGCGCGTAATCAAGAAGGCGATGAAGCTGGGCGAGAGCGTCGATACGCTTATCAATGCATATTGGCTCTTCACCGTGCGCGAGAGCGACGGTACTATCGCCGAGCGGGAGTGGTTTATCGGAGATCAATCCATGCTTCTGATTCGACGCATGCGAGTCGAGACGGTCGAGAAGCCGGCAATAGCATGGGACCTCTCGGGGATCGAAGGCGCAGATGTTCCCACGCAAGCCGCGCCGGGAGTCGGTATCACACCCGATGCCGTAATTCCCAATGCATCGATCCAAGATATGGTTGCAAAAGCAGATTATGAAACCTACATCTTTGCAACCGACCCGCTGTGGACGGTCGAGCGCCAGATAACCGACGCGCTCGATGTGGCAAGTCCGCCCCATCGGATGTCCTTAGTCAAGTATGGGGCGAGGGACGGTCGCCATGTCGTCCTTGTTCAATCGTACACGTACAATACCACGCTTGGGCCCATGGTGAAGAAGGGGCAGGTAGTGTACCAATCGTCCGAGGGATTCAAGGTTTGGAGCGGGACGACGGACAAATGGATAGCCGGGATTCTTCTCCAGAGCGCCGGCTACGGGATGACGGATACGCTTTCGGACGATCGCACGGGCTTCATTCTCGAATCCCCGGCCGGGACGTTCCCCGCTCTTGCCATCAACGGCAAGGTCAGCGATGAGGAGCTCCGCGCCTTGGTAAATAGCCTGGTGCCGGCAAGAAGCTACAAGGGGAAGTAGGCTGATCCGCCGAGATTGCAGTGCTCCCCTGTTGACACATCAGCGCCCATCCTGATAGTCTAGCTCCTTCTCGAAGGGGATATCAGGGAGGATCAGCATGTCCTTGACCGACCAGGATCTTGAACATCTCGAGCGCCTCGCCCGCGTGAAGCTGAGCGGCGAGTCGCGCGAGAAACTGCGCGGGCAGCTCGCGCGGATTATCGAGTTCGTGCGCCAGCTCGAGGGCGTCGATACGACGGGTGTCGAGGCGCGCTCGCATGTCGGCGAGATCAAGCCGGCGCTCCGCGCGGACGAGACGAAGCCGTGCCTCCCGCGCGAAGAGGTGCTCGGCGCCGCGCCGCAGAGAGAAAAGGAATTCTTCGGCGTTCCCCCTGTGATCGAGGCGGACGAACTCTGAGCGGCGGGTGGGCGCCGGGAATATAATCGCATGAACGATCTTCTTCGATATTCCATAACCGAACTGCAGGGGCTCTACCGCGAGCGGAAGGCGAGCGTCCGCGAGGTGGTTCAGTCGTACCTCGATTCGATCGCACGGCGCGAGCCGCGGATAAAGGCGTTTCTTCAGGTCTTCAACGAGGCCGCTCTCGGCGAGGCGGCGAAGCTCGATGAGAAGGGCTTCGACGGGCGGCCTCTCTTCGGCGTCCCCGCCGCGATAAAAGACAATCTCTGCACGCGCGGGATCCCCACGACCTGCGCTTCGAAGATTCTCGAGGGCTACCGGCCGCCGTATAACGCGACGGTCGTCGATCGCCTCAGGGCGGCCGGCGCGGTGATACTCGGCAAAACGAACCTCGACGAGTTCGCGATGGGCTCCTCCTGCGAGAACTCGGCCTATCAAATCACCCGAAATCCATGGAACGAGGCGTACGCCCCGGGTGGCTCGAGCGGCGGCTCGGCGGCGGCAGTCGCGGCAGATATGGCGCTTGCATCCCTCGGCTCCGATACGGGCGGATCCATTCGGCAGCCGGCCTCGCTGTGCGGCGTCGTGGGGCTCAAAGGCACATACGGGAGGGTCTCGCGCTACGGTCTCGTCGCCTTCGCGTCGAGCCTCGACCAGATCGGCCCCTTCGCGCGCGACGTGCGCGACTGCGCCCTCGTGATGGAGGCGATCGCGGGACATGACGATCGAGACGCGACGACTATCCCCACGCCGTCGCCCGATCTGCACCGCGATCTCGAAAGAGGTTTCGACGGACTGCGCGGTCGCATTTTCAGTCCGATCTCGAAAAATGGGAGATGGACGCCTCGGTCAAGGAAATCGCGACGCGCACGATCGACGATCTCAAGAAGGATTCCGTGCCGGTCTCGGGCGTGACGCTCCCCGGCATGGAAACCTCCATCGCGACCTATTACATTCTCGCGAACGCCGAGGCCTCCTCGAACCTCGCCCGCTACGACGGCGTCAAGTACGGTCTCCGCGCGAGCTCGAAGTCGGTCGCCGACATGTACGACGAAACGCGCGGCGCGGGATTCGGCGACGAGGTCAAGCGGCGGATCATGCTCGGGACCTACGTGCTTTCCTCGGGATATTACGACGCCTATTATTCGAAGGCGCAGCAGGTGAAGGCGCTCATCTGCGCGCAGTTCGAGGAGCTGTTCAAGAAATTCGATCTCGTTCTGCTTCCGACCTCGCCGACGCCGGCCTTCAAGCTGGGGGAGAGGCTCGAGGATCCGATCGCGATGTACCTCTCCGATATATTCACGACCCCGGCGAACATCGCGGGGCTCCCCGCGATATCCGTTCCCGGCGGGCTTTCCCCCGAAGGGCTTCCCGTCGGGATGCAGCTCGTCGCCGGATGGGGCGAGGAGGCGAAGCTCATGCGCGGGGCTTTCGGCCTCGAGAGGATGTACCGCTTCCGGGAGCAGCTCGTGCGCGGCCGCGAAGTTCCGGGGGAGGGCGCGATGTCTGAAGCCGTAAATTCGAAACCGTCATCGGGCTCGAGGTCCACGCGCAGCTCGTGACGAAGAGCAAGGTCTTCTGCTCGTGCCCGTCGGTATACGGCGCCGAGCCCAATACGAGACGTGCCCCGTCTGCCTCGGTCTGCCGGGAGCGCTCCCCGTACTCAACAGGGAAGCGGTCTCGATGGCGATTCTCATGGGGCTCGCCACCACTGCCGCATCGCGCCGCGCGAGCGTCTTCGCCCGGAAGAATTACTTCTATCCCGATTGCCCGAAGAACTACCAGATATCGATGTACGACAAGCCGCTCTGCGAGGAGGGCCACCTCGAGTTCGAGATGGACGGCGAGATCCGCGGCGGATCGCGCTCGAGCGCATCCACCTCGAGGAGGACGCGGGGAAGCTACTCCACGCCGAGGAGGGAGGAAGCCTCGTCGATTTCAACCGCTGCGGCGTGCCGCTCATCGAGATCGTGAGCAAGCCCGAGATCCGCTCCCCCGAGGAGGCGTCGAAATACCTCGTCACGCTGCGGCAGCTCCTCAGATATCTCGAGATCTGCGACGGGAACATGGAGGAGGGATCGCTCCGCTGCGACGTGAATATTTCCCTCAGGCGCCCCGGCGATAAGCTCGGAACGAAGACGGAGATCAAGAATCTCAACTCGTTCAAGGCGGTCGAGATGGGAATCCGCTTCGAGATCGAGCGCCAGGCGGGCGTTCTCCGGAGCGGCGGACGCATCGAGCAGGTCACGAATCTCTGGGATTCCGGCCAGAAGAAGCTCCTCACGATGCGCAGCAAGGAGTACGCGCACGACTACCGCTACTTCCCCGAGCCCGATCTCCTTCCGCTCGACGTCGACGCCGCGTGGATCGAGAAGATGCGCGCCGCGCTCCCCGAGCTGCCTCTCGCGCGCGAGAAAAGATTCCGCGAGAAGCTCGGGCTTCCCGCATACGACGCGAACGTGCTCTGCGCCGAGAAGGGGCTCGCCGATTACTACGAGAGCCGTCGTGGGCGCGGGGAGCGATTCGAAGCTCGCGGCGAACTGGGTCATGCGCGAGATTCTCGAGGAGATGAAATCGGGCGGCGAATTCGAAGCAGGCTTCGGCGCCGGTTACGGCCGAACGACTCGCCGGGCTCATCGCTCTCGTTTCGGGCGGCGTCATCAGCAACTCGGCGGGCCGAGAGGTTTTCAAGGAAATGGTCAAATCGGGCGATCCGGCCGCGAAGGTTGTGGAAAGGCTCGGCCTCACACAGGTGAGCGGCGCGGACGAGCTCGAGCAGTGGGTCGCAGAAGTGATTGCAGCCAATCCCGACGAAGTCGCGCGCTACAAGGGCGGCAAAACGCAGCTTCTCGGGTTCTTCGTCGGTCAAGTGATGAAGAGGAGCGCGGGGAAGGCGAACCCGAAGCTCACCGGAGAGATCGTCAGGAAGATGCTCGAAGGCTGAACGCCGCCGCGAAGATCGAAGCCTCCGAAGAGCGAACGCCCCGAACGCCCGCCTCTCCTATTTCCTCCCGAATCTGAAAACGAGCGCGCTCGTTCCGCACATGAACGCGAGGGTGAGGCACCCGTATATCGCGACGAGCACGGTGACGTCCAATCCGGCCGCGTCCGCGAAGAGCCGGGAGAGGTCTTGCGCGAGGGCGTCGAAAGAAGCCGCGAAGCGGGGACCGAGCGATTGCATGGCGGGGAAGATGACCTTTCCCCTCAGGAAAAGCACGACGCCGAGGGCGACGAACGAAAGCCCGGCGATGAAAGGCGCGTTGAATACGAACGCGGGAATCGAACGCCGCTTCTCGAGCCCGGCGCGCCGGGAGAATCTCGCCTCGGCCGTCTTCCACGAGGGGACGGTTTCTTTCAGGCTCCCGAGCGATTCCTCGAGCGACACGAAGGTCTCGAGCGAGCGGCGGCACTCGTCGCACAAAACGAGGTGCTCGTCGACCGCCCGCAGTTCTTCGACGGACAAATCCCTTTCGACATACTGGACAAGAAGCTCTTCGATCCGGTTGCAGTTCATAGCTCGCCGAAATCTTTCTCGAATGTTTTCGCCCCGGCTCCCGTCATCATCCGCTTGAGCGAAAGCTTCGCGCGGTAAATATACGTTTTCACGGTCCCGAGCGGAATGTCCATGATATCCGCGATCTCTTCGTACGACTTGTCTCCGATGTATCGAAGCTCGATCGCTACACGCTGCTTTTCGTCGAGCCGTTCCATGAAGCGTTCGAGGCGCTCCCGGCCGATCCGCCGGCGGCAGGACGTTTCGGGGCTTTCGCCGCCGGCGGGCAGGTCCACGCAATCCTCGATGGGGATCACCTGGGGTCTGCGCTTGTCGATCGCGTTGAGCGATTCGTTCCGCGCGATCCGGTAGATCCACGTGGAGAGCCGCGAATCCCCCCTGAAATCTCCGAGCGCCCTGAATATCTTGATAAAGACCTCCTGCACGATATCGTCGGTTTCCCCGTGCTGTCCCGCGACGCCGCGCACGACCGAGTAGATGAGCGTATAGTGGCTTTCCAGTATCTTCCGGAAAGCCCGTTCATCCCCCGCGAGCGCATTGCGCACGAGCTCGCGTTCCCCGGCGTCCTTCAAACGGAGTACCTCCATATGTATTCGACAGGAGAGTGTCCCTGAAAGTTTCAATGGAATTATGGCATAATTCGGGCTACCGCGAACGAAAAATATCTGAAACAATTCGCCGGCCGTTCCGGTCATACCGTTCGAAAGGTCAATGAAACGACCGATAAATGATTCGGAGGCAGCAGGGAGTTCTGGGAAAGGAGTTCGCGATGTTCGGTATCGATGCAGGCGTCGTGGCGTTGTTGATCCCGATCGTGGCCGTGGTGGGCGGTATGGCGATAGCGATCGTCGGCGTGATCACGAAGAGCAAGGAAGAAGAGCTCAAGCACAAGGAGCGGATCATCGCGATGGAGAAGGGAATTCCGATTCCGGAATCGGCCCCCTGTCAGCCGAAGGCGGACAAGCCCCGGTACCTCGCGATCCGCGGCTGGGGGCTGGTTATTACTCTCATCGGGATAGCTGTTATGATATCCATCGGCATCGGGAGCGATCTCAGGAACGGCATCTGGGGCCTGATCCCGACGGGGCTCGGCATCGGCCTGCTCATGGCCGCCTGGTTCGAAAAGAGAGATATGGAGAAGTAGCAGCATACAGGATACCCGGGCTCCCCGGGGACCGTCGAGATAGCGCGAGAGCGAATGGAAGGCCGGCGAGGCCTTCCATTCATTTATGCGCTGGACATTTTGCCTGAATTATGCTAAAATATCGCCAAGTATAAGGTTGCGTTGCTATCTTGAACTGTTTTCTAGGTCAGGCTCAAAGGGGAGTCGAATGAAATCTGCTATCGCATCGCTCGCCGCCTTCGGGCTGGTTCTGCTTCTTTCAACCGGCGCCTTTGCGTTCACGGTGTCGCATCTCGCGGCCGATACCGATCTTCTCGCTCTCGTATCGGATACCATATTCGTAGCCGAGGGAAGGATCGGAGACCTCGGCGGCGCCGCGACGTTCGAACTGGATCTCGGCCAGAGCACGTCGGCCCCGAGCACGACGGCGCAGTACGGATGGGTGAGCGGCCAAGCGGAGCCGTTTACGATTACCTACAACAACCTCACCGGGCTCGTGACCTTCACGCTCGGAGGGAAGACGCTCACCTACACGACGCCGTTCCCGATGTTCGGCGATATATTCGTACGCACGAGAGCCGTCGATGTGGACAGGAGTGTCATCGTGCGGGATCTCGTTCTCAACGGCCAGGCCGTCGGCGACGTTTCGAACGCTATCGGCCCTGGCCTCGACATCCTATGGATATCGGGCGCCACGCTCTCGAACGGATTCACGCTCACGGGCACGGCGTTCCTCGCCTGGACGGGCGCGGCCCCCACGCAATCGAGGCTCGCGTTCCAGATCAAGGTGGCGAAACTGGCCGTGGTCGGCACCGCGGACGAATCCTGGGGGGGTATCAAAGCTCTCTACCGGTAAAGGCCGGTGCGAAGGTTTTCGGATTTCAGTGCTCATATGCCCGCGCTCGCGCGCCCCGGAAAAATATCTGGATTTCCGGGGCGCGGCTGTGATAAGATCCGGTTCGAAGGGTTATGCACGGCGGCTCCATGCACGACCCCGCGAAGGAATATTGTTCCGGGGTGTTGACGAGGGGAGGACGATGATGAGGAAGATATTCCGTTTTTGTTTATTCCTCGCTCTTTTTTCAATTACTGCAATTCCGCGGTTTTCCGATTGCGCGGCCCAGCTTGCGATCAACGAGCTCATGGCCGATCCCGCGAGGGATTGGGACGGTGATGGCGCCTTGAGCTCGCGGGACGACGAGTGGGTCGAGATCATCAATCTCGGCAAGGCCGCAGTCGATCTCGCCGGCTATCGGCTCGCGGACGGTGAAGGAAAGCCGGTGTGGAGGTACGGCTTCTCGGGTGTCCTGGAGGCGGGTGCCATGCGGATCGTGTACGGGAGCGACTCGCGGGCATGGGAAGAGGCGAACAGTTTCCCCGTGTACGGGCTCAGCCTGAACAATACGGGGGACCGTATCTCGCTCTACCGCATCGCCGGGGCCGATACGGCGGTGGTCGACGGCTATACCTTTGCGGAGGTGGCGGCGCGCGATGACCGCGCGATCGGGAGGCGCAGCGACTCGCCCGCGGTGTGGGTGGTGTTCGACGCCTATAATCCGTGCACCGCGACATGCGTTCCCGCCGGATCGGGCTGTTATCCGACGCCCGGTTCGGCGAACACGTGCACGACCGCGGCGGAATCCCGGTCCTGGGGAGCGATCAAATCGATATATCGCTGAAGCGAAGTGACGGGTCGCGGATAGCCGCATGAATCGAATAATCGGGAGCCGCCGTGCATTCCGCACTTCCCGCTTTACGGACCCGCCGTTCTCGTGCTATTTTCGAAGCGAAGGATTGCGGCCATGAAAGAAGATAAATTCTCGAAGAAGCTGAATAACTGCTGGGAGTTTCTCTCCTGCGAGAAGAATGACTGCCCCGCGCACGGGCAGGAGAACGCCCCGTGCTGGGAGATCACCGGCCACCGGTGCGGCGACCGGGTGTTCCCGAGGCTCGAGGAGAAGCTCATCCAGTGCTGTTTCAAGTGCCCCTTCTTCAAGCAGCTCAAGGAGCGCATGAAGGGGCGCCGGTGGGTCGATATCACCCTTCTCGAAACGATGGAGGACGCGCTCATTCGATCCTCCATGTACTCGAAAAAGGTCGAAGACCTGTATATGGAGGTCATTCGCAGGAGCAAGCTCATGAACCTCCTCGGCGAGGTGAGCAAGATCATCTCCCACCTCGACAAGGAAGAGGACATCATCCTCGCCATCCTCACGGTCATCACGGCCAAACAGGGTCTCGGCTTCAACCGGGCCTTCGCCTTTCTCCGCGGGCAGGAGTTCGACCTGCTCCGCGGGAAGTACGCCCTCGGACCCTCCTCGCCCGAAGAGGCGGACAGCATCTGGAGGATTCTCGAGAAGGAAGAGTCGCTGTCCCTCGACAAGCTCGTGAGCAAGGGACAGAAGCTCCATTACCTTCGGAACAGTCCTTTGACCAAGGCCACGAGCCAGCTTTCGATGGCCATCAACGATATCGAGGGTGTCGTCATCAGGGGAATGCACGAGGTCAGGTTCGTGAAGAAGGGCGATCTCAAGTCCGAGGCCGACCTGCACGTCGCTTCGGTGCTCGGCCTCGAGGATTTCTGCATATGCCCCATCGCGACCGTCGAGGACAGCATCGGGCTCCTCATCGTCGACAATATCTTCACCGGCAAGGCGATCACCGCCGAGGACGCTCACCTGCTCGAGATGATCGTGAGCCACGCGACGACCTCGCTCCGCGCCGCGCAGCTCAAGGAATCGCTCAAGAAGAACGTCGAGAGCCTGAAAGCGACCTATCGGAAACTCAAGGCGTACGAGGAGCGGATCATGAAGGCGGAGCGGCTCGCGATTTCGGGGGAGCTCACCTCGTCCGTCATTCACGAGATCAAGAATCCGCTCGTCGCGATCGGCGGTTTCGCCCGGAACCTGTTCCAGTCGAAGACGATCGCGGGGACGGACCGTGACAAGCTCGAGATCATCATGAACGAGGCGCTGCGGCTCGAGCGATACCTCGAGAGCCTGCAGTCGAAGGTGAGCGAGATCAAGCTCGAGGAAGGGGACATCAATCAGGTCATCGAGGACAACTGCCAGCTTCTCCAGAAGGACTTCGAGGAGCGCGACGTCTCGATCCTGAGGAGCCTCGCTCCCGATCTGCCCCGCTGCCAGTTCGACGTGGTTAAGATTCACGAGGTTTTTCTCAACATCATCCAGAACGCGGTCGAAGCTCTCGGCGACGGCGGGGTCATCCGGCTGGGCACGTGGCGGGACGGCGATACCATTTGCATCCAGATCTCCGACAACGGCAAGGGAATTCCGAGCGAGCAGATATACAAGATATTCACCCCCTTCTACACGACGAAAGAAGAGGGTTCGGGATTGGGGCTCGCCTTCGCGCACCGGATCGTGAAAGACCACGGGGGTAACATCTCCGTCACGAGCTCCGAGGGGAAGGGGGCAACCTTTCTTGTGACCCTTCCGCTCGTCAGGCAGCCGAACGAGGCCGAGGCCGAGCAGACGATCATCTGACGCCGGTCCCCCGCCGCGCCATTGACAAATACGTTCAAATAATATAATCTGCAAAGTCTTATGACGTTGCGCGGATACAGGCAGGCGCGGGCGCAACCGCGCTGAAGGCGAGGCGCGAATGAACGGCGTTGAACGGGGCACGATTCAGCTCTACACGGGCGACGGAAAGGGCAAAACGACCGCGGCTCTCGGCGCCGCCTTGCGCGCGATCGGGCACGGAAAAAGGGTCGCGATGATACAGTTCATGAAGGGCAGGCTCTACGGAGAGCTCGCGGCCGCGAAGATGCTCGAGGGCTTTGCGATCGAGCAGCACGGCAGAGACGAGTTCGTCGATTCCAAGAGTCCCGATCCGATCGACCGGGAGCTCGCGGCGGGCGGATGGCGGCGCGCCGGAGAGCTCGTGCGGGAAGAGGGGCTCGATATGCTTATCCTCGACGAGATCAATATCGCGGTCGCCTACAAGCTCGTCGATCTCCAGGCGGTGCTCTCCTTCATGAGGGCGAAGCCCGAGCGCCTCGAGCTCATTCTCACCGGGCGCTACGCTCCCCCGGAGATGATCGATCTCGCAGATACGGTGACCGAGATGAAAGAGATTCGCCACCATTACAACCGCGGCGTCGCCGCGCGGAAGGGAATCGAATACTGACCGGTCCATGAGAAACGAAATCGACATAGCGAAGCTGATCGACGACTTTTCGCGCGGCTCCGTCGCGGCGGCCGCGCGGCTCATCACGATCGTCGAGGATGGAGGCGCCGCGGCGGAAACGGTCATGGACGGCGTGTTCCCGCTCGCGAAAGGCGCATACCGGGTCGGTTTCACCGGGCCCCCGGGCGCGGGCAAGAGCAGCCTCGTATACATTCTCGCGCGGCTCTTCCGGAGAAAGGGGAGGGAGCTCGGGATCATCGCCGTCGATCCGACGAGCCCGTTCAGCGGAGGGGCGCTTCTCGGCGACCGGATTCGCATGCAGAAGCTTTCCGACGATCCCGGGGTCTTTGTCCGGAGCCTCGCGAGCAGGGGGAGTCTCGGCGGGATATCGAACTGCACCGACGAGGTTGCCGATCTTCTCGACGCCTTCGGCAAGGATCTCGTATTCATCGAAACGGTCGGCGTCGGCCAGTCGGAGCTCGAGATCGCGGAGAAGGCGCACACGGTCGTCGTCATTCTCGTCCCGGAATCGGGGGACGGGGTCCAGGCGATGAAGGCCGGGCTCATGGAGATCGGCGACATCTTCGTCATGAACAAGGCCGATCACCCCGACGCGATCGGCGCCGCGCGCGTGCTCGAGGATTCGTTGAGGATCAAGGATATCGCTCCCGGATCGTGGATGCCTCCGGTCGTTCTCGCCTCTGCGCTCAAAGGCAAAGGGATCGAGGAGATCGCCGAAAGAATCGAGGAGCATCGCCGCCATCTCGAGGGATGCGGCCTGCTCGAGGCGAAGCGAAAGCGCGTCCTTCATTCGCGCGTTCGCGACGCTTTGATGGATCGTATGGAAAAGCGCATATGGGACAATTCGAAGATCAGGAGCATGATCGAGGCGAGGATGGAAGAAGTGTACGCGGGGCGCGTGTCCCCGTCCCGGCTCGTCCGCGAGCTCGATGAGCTTTTTGCCGGGACGCTGAAGCTATAGCCGGACGCGTCGTCGAAGAGAGGTGATTCCTTTCGCATGAAGAAGAAAAAGACACCGGGGATCGATGAAGCGAGAGCGCGCTGGGAACGCGCCTGCGCGGGGGAGCCGGTCCAGGAAATCGATTTCACGACGATTTCGGCGGAGCCGGTCAAGCCGCTCTATACGGAGGAGGACGCCGCCTGGCTCGACGTCGAGCGCGATCTCGGATTCCCCGGCGAGTATCCCTTCACGCGCGGCGTCTATCCGACGATGTATCGGGGACGGTTCTGGACGATGCGGCAGTTTTCAGGGTTCGGGACTCCGCGCGATACGAACGGGCGTTATCATTATCTCCTCGATCACGGCCAGACGGGGCTCAGTGTCGCGTTCGACATGCCCACGATCATGGGCTACGATTCCGACCATCCCCGAGCCGAAGGGGAAGTCGGGCGGTGCGGGGTCGCGATCGATTCGCTCCGCGACATGGAGATTCTGTTCGACGGGATCGATCCGTCGAAGATCACGACCTCGATGACGATCAACGCCCCCGCGTCGATACTCCTCGCGTTTTACCTGTGCGCGGGGGAAAAGAAGGGCGCGCGTTTCGATCAAATGGGGGGGACGATACAGAACGACATTCTCAAGGAATACATCGCGCAGAAATCGTGGATATTCCCGCCGGAGCCGTCGATGCGGCTCATCACCGATATTCTCGCGTTCTGCGCCGACCACGTTCCGAAATGGAACACGATCAGCATCAGCGGCTATCATATCAGGGAAGCCGGCTCGACCGCCGTCCAGGAGCTCGCGTTCACCCTCGCCGACGGGTTCGCCTACGTGGAGGCCGGCATCAAGGCGGGACTCGACGTCGACGTGTTCGCCCCACGGCTCTCGTTCTTTTTCAACGCGCATCTCGATTTCTTCGAGGAGATCGCCAAGTACCGCGCGGCGCGGCGCATCTGGGCGAAAAGGATGCGCGAGAAATACGGGGCGAAGGATCCCCGCTCGTGGCTGTGCCGTTTTCACACGCAGACGGCCGGGTGCACCCTGACCGCGCAGCAGCCGGAAAACAACATCGTCCGCACCGCGTTCCAAGGGCTCTCGGCCGTTCTCGGGGGAACGCAATCGCTCCACACGAATTCGATGGACGAGACGCTCGCGCTTCCCTCGGAGAAAGCGGTCCGCATCGCGCTCCGCACGCAGCAGCTCATCGCGCACGAAACGGGAGTGATCAATACGATCGATCCGCTCGCCGGGAGCTACTTCATCGAGGCGAAGACGCGCGAGATGGAGGAGCAGGCGGAGGAGTACTTCCGGAGGGTCGACGAGCTTGGAGGCGTCGTCAAGGCGATCGAGGCGGGATTCTTCCAGCGGGAGATCGGGCGTTCCGCGTACGAATACCAGAAGGCGGTAGAGCGGGAGCAGAAGATCATCGTCGGCGTGAACCGGTTCCAGGTCGAGGGGGAGAAGATCGAGATCCCCCTTCTCAAGATCGATCCGGAAGTCGAGATCGAGCAACGGAACGCGGTGCGCAAGGTCCGCGCCGGCCGCGACAACGACAAGGCCGCGCGTGAGCTCGCGCGGCTCCCTCAGGCTGCGCGGAGCGGGGACAATCTGATGAACGTGATTCTCGACTGCGCGCGCTGCTACTGCTCCGAGGGAGAGATCATCGCCGCGCTCAAGGAAGTATTCGGCGAATATCAGGAACCTGCCGTATTCTGACCGTTACACGTTGGATCGTTGACAGGGGGTGCTGCAATGGCACGAAAGATCAGGGTGCTCATCGCGAAGCCGGGGCTCGACGGCCACGACCGGGGGGCCAAGGTCGTGGCGAACGCGCTCAGGGACGCCGGCATGGAAGTGATCTACACCGGACTTCACCAGACTCCCGAGATGATCGCGGAATCCGCGATCCAGGAGGACGTCGACGTCGTGGGGATGAGCATTCTCTCGGGCGCCCATATGACGATGTTTCCACGAGTCATGGAGCTTCTCAAGCAGAAGGGCGCCGCGTACATCAAGATCGTCGGGGGCGGAATCGTTCCCGAGGAAGATGTCGGCAAGCTCGAGGCTCTCGGGGTCGCGAAGGTGTTCGGTCCCGGGACCGACACGAGGAGCATCGTCGCATTCATCGAGAAGAGCTGCGCGCATACCGCGTGAAACGAACGGAAGGAGGAGAGATGTCCGAGGTATATATCGCCGGTGCGGTGAGAACGCCTCTCGGCAAGTTTCTGGGTGGTCTGTCGTCCATTCCCGCTGTGCGGCTGGGGGCCATGGTTATCGCCGAGGCGCTGCGGCGCTCCGGAGTGAGCGCGGACCAGGTCGAAGAGGTGATCATGGGGAACGTCATCAGCGCGGGGCTCGGGCAGAATCCGGCCCGGCAGGCTTCGATCCACGGCGGCGTGACCGAGACGGCCGGGGCGCTGACCATCAACAAGGTCTGCGGTTCCGGTCTCAAGGCGGTCTCCCTCGGCACGCAGGCGATCAAGCTCGGCGACGCCGATATCATCGTCGCGGGGGGCATGGAGAACATGAGCGCCGCGCCCTACGTCCTTCGGCAGGCGCGGACGGGCTACCGGCTCAACGACGGCGCGATCGTCGATACGATGGTGTTTGACGGCCTCTGGGACATATACAACAATTTTCACATGGGGAACACGGCGGAGCTCGTCTCCGAGAAGTACAAGGTCTCGCGCGAGGAGATGGACGAGTATGCCGTCAACAGCCATCGCAAAGCGGTCGAGGCTCATGAAAAGGGCAGATTCAAGGAAGAGATGATGACGGTCGAGATTCCCCAGAAGAAGGGGGATCCGGTGCGCATCGACCGCGACGAGGGGCCGCGCGCGGACTCGAGCATCGAGGGCATGGCGAGGCTGAAACCGGTGTTCAAGGCGGGGGGCACGATAACTGCCGCGAACGCTTCGCAGATATCGGACGGCGCAGCGGCGATGGTGCTCCTCTCCGAGAAGAAGGCGAAGGAGCTCAAGGTCAAGCCGATCGCGCGCGTGACCGGTTACTCGACGGGCGGCATGAAGCCCGAGTGGGTCATGATGGCGCCGACGATCGCCATCCCGAAGCTCCTCAAGAAACTCGGCCTCACGATCGACGACTTCGACGCGATCGAGCTCAACGAGGCCTTCGCGGTGCAGCCGTGCGCCGTCATGAAGGAGCTCGGGATGAATCCGGCGAAGGTCAACATAAACGGCGGCGCGGTCGCGCTCGGCCACCCGATCGGCTGTTCGGGGGCGCGCGTGATCGTCACGCTGCTCCACGTTCTGAAACAGACGGGAGGCAAGCGCGGTCTCGCCTCGCTCTGTCTCGGCGGCGGAAACGCGGTCGCACTCTCGGTCGAGATGCTGTAAGGGAGGACGCAACATGGAAGTGAAGAAGATCGCGGTCATCGGCGCGGGCACGATGGGAAACGGCATCGCGCAGGTATTCGCGCAGCGCGGGTACCCCGTCGTCATGATCGATATCAAGGAGTCGTTCGTGGAGCGGGGAATCGCCGCCATCGACAAAAGCCTCTCCCGGCTCGTCAAGAAAGAGACGATCAGCGAAGCCGCCAAGGCCGATGCGCTCGGGCGCGTCAAGGGCTCGACGAGCATCAAGGACGCCGCTTCCGCCGATCTCGTCATCGAGGCGGTGCTCGAGGATTTCGCCCTGAAGACGAAGGTGTTCAAGGAGCTCGACGCGCTCCTCGGAAAGGACGCGATCCTCTCGACGAACACGTCGTCGATCTCGATCACGGCCCTCGCGGCCCAGACGTCGCGCCCCGACAGGTTCATCGGGATGCATTTCATGAATCCGGTGCCGGTCATGAAGCTCGTCGAAATCATCAGAGGGCTCGCGACGAGCGACGAGACGACCGCCGCGATCGTCGACTTGAGCAAAAAGCTCGACAAGGTTCCGGTCGAGGTCAACGACTATCCCGGATTCGTTTCGAACCGCGTGCTGCTCCCGATGATCAACGAGGCGGCGTACTGTCTCATGGAAGGAGTCGCCACGGGGAAGCGATCGACGACGTGATGAAGCTCGGGATGAACCATCCGCTCGGGCCGCTCGCGCTCGCGGACCTGATCGGCCTCGACATCTGTCTCAACATTCTCAACGTGCTCTACTGCGGGCTCGGGGATCCGAAATACCGCGCGTGCCCCCTTCTCAGGAAGATGGTGGACGCCGGGTACCTCGGGCGCAAGACGGGGCGCGGATTCTTCACGTACGAAAAGTAACGGGAGCGCGGCGTGCTCGGATTCACGAAAAGGATCCATAGAGAGGCTGGGCTGGCCCCCGGCACCCTCGTGCACATCGGCGAGAAGAAAGTCGAGAATGTTCGGATCACCGTCATGGATTTCGACGCGGACGGATTCAGGGAGACGGTCGTCGAGAACGTCGACGAGTGTCTCGCGTACCGGGACAAGCCGACGACCACCTGGATCAACGTGGACGGCGTCCACGACGTGCGCGTCGTCGAGAAGCTCGGCGCCTGCTACGGAATTCACCCGATCGTTCTCGAGGACGTCGTCAATACCGCGCAGCGGCCGAAGATGCTCGATTTCGGCGATTACATCTTCATCTCGCTCAAGATGCTCTATTTCGAAGAGCCCCGGGAACGGGTGAAGGTCGAGCAGGTGAGCCTCATTCTCGGCCCGAACTTCGTCATTTCGTTCCAGGAGGACGTCGGGGACGTGTTCGACCCCGTGCGGGACCGCATCCGCAAAGGAACAGGGAAGATTCGGCGGTCGGGGGCCGATTATCTGGCCTATTCGCTCATCGATTCGATCGTCGACGGCTACTTCGTTGTTTTCGAATGGCTCGGCGAGCGGATCGAGGAGATTCAGGAACGATTGATCGTCGATCCGACGGCGGAGAATCTGCAGACGATCCACCAACTCAAGAGCGAGATGATCGAGCTCCGAAAGGCGGTCTGGCCCCTCCGCGAGGTGCTCGCGAATCTCGAGCGCGTCGAATCGCCGCTCGTGCGCAAGGACACGCTCATTTTCCTCAGGAACGTCTACGGGCACACGATCGAGATCATCGAGACGATCGAATCGTTCCGCGACCTCATGGCCGGCATGATCGACATCTATCTCTCGAGTCTGAGCATGAAGATGAACGAGGTCATGAAGGTGCTGACGATCATCGCCACGATCTTCATCCCGCTTACGTTCGTCGTCGGCGTCTACGGGATGAACTTCCGGTACATGCCGGAGCTCAAATGGCGCTTCGGGTATCCGATGGTCATGCTCCTCGTCCTCGCGGTGGGCGTTTCGATGCTCGTGTATTTCCGCAGGAAGAAATGGCTGTGATACGCGGGGCCTGTCGGCGACTGCACCCCGCCCGTGCTCGCGAGCAAGGCTCGCTGCGCAGCGGGCAGGGACCCCGTCGCCGCCACCCGCTGCAGGTGTTTACTTCTCGATGAGCTCCACGAGGACGCCGAGCGTCGATTTGGGATGCGCGAAGGCGACGGGTTTGCCCTCCGCGCCGGGGCGCGGCTTCTCGTCGATGAGCCGGACGCCGTCGGCGGCGAGCTCTTGCATGACGCGCTCGATACCGTCGACTTCGAAGCAGAGGTGGTGGATGCCGGGGCCCCGCTGTTCGACGAACTTCGAAACGGCGCTTTCCGGCCCGATTCCTTCGAGGAGCTCGATCGTCGTATTCCCCGAGGAGAGAAACGCGATCCGCACGCCCCGCTCGGGAAGGGTCTTCTCGTCGACGCAGGGGAGCCCGAGGGATTCCGAGAATACCTTCTTCGCCTCTTCGAGGTTCTTGACCGCGATTCCGATATGATCGACGGCGCCGAGCCGGTGGTGCATGACGACCTCCCTGGTATCGCGAGTGTGAAAAGCTTTTCGCCCGCGCCTCAGGTGCCGAGCGCGGGGTTGTAGCGGCCGAACACATTCTCGAGCGAGCCCGAGATCTCGCCGAGAGTGCAGTTTCCCTTGACCGCCTCGATGATCGGGGCCATGAGGTTCGTGTTTCCCCGGGCCGCCTTCTCGATGTTCGCGAGGAGGCGGGAGACTGCCGCGATGTCGCGTTCTTTCTTGAACCGGGCGAGATTCGCTTTCTGACGGTCGCCGATCGCGGGGTCGATCCTGAATGCGCCGCTGCGCGCGACGGTCGCGTCGGCGTAGGCGTTGACTCCGACGACGCCGATCCCGCCGGATTCGACCGCTTTCTGATACTCGTACGCGCTCCGCTCGATCTCGCCCTGCGGGAAGCGCGCTTCGATCGCGCGAATCATGCCTCCCATGTCGTCGATCCGCTTCATGAGCGCCACCGTCCGGCTCTCCACCTCGTCCGTCAGCTTCTCGACGAGGTAGGAGCCTCCCATCGGATCGATGCTGTCGCACACGCCCGATTCCTCGGCGATGACCTGCTGGGTGCGAAGCGCCGTGAGGGCCGCGTCTTCCGAGGGGAGGTTCAGCGCTTCGTCCCGGGAGTTGGTGTGGAGCGACTGAGTCCCGCCGAGGACGGCGGCGAGCGCCTGGAGGGTGACGCGGACGACGTTGTTCTCGATCTGCTGCGCCGTCAGCGTGCAGCCGGCCGTTTGGGTGTGGAAGCGGAGCAGCATCGAGCGTTCGTTCCGTGCGCCGAACCGGTCCCTCATGATCTTCGCCCAGAGGCGCCGGGCCGCGCGAAATTTCGCGACCTCCTCGAATAGGCCGTTGTGGACGCAGAAGAAAAAGGAGAGGCGCGGGGCAAAATCATCGACCGTGAGCCCCGCGGCGATCGCGGCCTCCACGTACGACACCGCATCCGATAGGGTGAATGCGATCTCCTGAACGGCCGTCGATCCCGCCTCGCGGATATGGTAGCCGCTGATGCTTATCGTATTCCACTGAGGCGTATGATCGCGGCACCAGGCGAATATGTCGGTGACGATCCGCATCGAAGGCGCGGGGGGGTAGATGTAGGTGCCGCGGGCGTAGTACTCCTTGAGGATGTCGTTCTGAATCGTGCCCGAGACCTTGGCGAGGGATACGCCGGTCTCCTCGGCGAGAACGGCGTACATGGCGAGCACTATGGCCGCCGTGGCGTTGATTGTCATCGATGTGCTGACCTTGTCGAGGGGGATATCTTTCATCAACATTCTGAAGTCATCTATGGAATCAATTGCGACACCTACTCTTCCGACTTCTCCATCCGCCATTGGGTGGTCCGAGTCATAGCCCATCTGGGTCGGCAGATCGAAGGCGATCGAAAGTCCCGTCTGGCCCTTTTCGAGGAGATAGCGGAAACGCCGGTTCGTCTCCCCGGCGGAGCCGAAACCGGCGTACTGGCGCATCGTCCAGAATTTCCCGCGGAACATGGTCGGGTAGACGCCCCGCGTGAAAGGGTAGAGCCCCGGGAATCCGAGGCGCTCGAGGTACGAGGAATCCGGGGCGTCGAGCGGCGTATAGAGAGGTTCGATCTCGATTCCCGACGTCGTCGAAAAAACGTTTCTGCGCTCGCCTCCCTTCGCGCGGAAGGGATCGTAGGCGAGAGCGCGCCAGCGCCCGGAACGTTCGGATATCTCCTTTTCCTTTTTCGTGCCCGCCATGCCGCGACCTCTAGAGAGGGATACAGCCGTGTTTTTTCGGCGGAAGCTGCTGTCTCTTGTTGAGAAGGTTCTCGAGGGCGTGGATGATCATCGGCCTCGTATTCTCGGGTACGATGACGTCGTCGAGATAGCCGAAGGACGCCGCGACGTACGGATTGGCGAACTTTTCCACGTACATCTCGATGTAGCGCTGCATCTCGGCTTCGGGATCCTCGGCGGAAGAGATCTCTTTCCGGTAGAGGATGTTGACGGCGCCATCGGCGCCCATGACCGCGATCTCCGCCGTCGGCCAGGCGACGTTGTAATCCCCTCTGATGTGTTTGCTCGACATGACGCAGTACGCGCCCTCCGTAGGCTTTTCGCGTGATCACGGTCAGCTTGGGCACGGTCGCCTCGCAATAGGCGAAGATGAGCTTGGCTCCGTGTCTGATGATGCCGCTCCATTCCTGCTGCGTGCCGGGAAGGAAGCCGGGAACGTCCTCCAGGGTGATGAGCGGGACGTTGAAGGCGTCGCAGAAGCGGATGAAACGGGCGCCCTTGATCGAGGAATCGATGTCGAGAACACCCGCCATGTGGAGGGGCTGGTTCGCGACGATACCCACGACGTGCCCGTTCAGGCGCGCGAATCCGACGACGATATTCTTGGCCCACAGGGCCTGCACCTCGAAGAACGCGCCGTTATCGACGATGAGGTCGATGATCTCGTTGACGTCGTAAGGCTGCCGGGGATCGTCGGGAACGATATCGGCGAGCTTCGGCTCTTTCCGGCCGGGTTCGTCGCTCGGCGCCGCGTACGGCGGATCCTCGAGGTTGTTCTGCGGGAGGTATGAGAGAAGCTCCTTTATTTTCGCGATGCAATCCTCGTCGTTATCCGCCATGAAATGGGCGACGCCGCTCTTGCTGTTGTGGGTGAGCGCGCCGCCGAGCTCCTCGAAGGTCACGTCCTCGTGGGTCACCTTCTTGATGACGTTGGGGCCCGTGATGAACATATGGCTCGTATCCTTGACCATGAATATGAAATCGGTGATCGCGGGGGAGTAGACAGCGCCCCCGGCGCAGGGTCCCATGATGGCGGATATCTGCGGGATCACGCCCGAGGAGAGCGTATTCCTCAGGAAGATGTCCGCGTATCCGCCGAGGCTTGCCACCCCTTCCTGAATGCGCGCGCCGCCGCTGTCGCAGAGGCCGACGACGGGAGAGCCGTTTTCCATCGCCATGTCGAGGAGTCGGGTGATCTTGCCGGCGTTCGCCTCGCTGAGACTGCCCCCGAAAACGGTGAAGTCCTGGGCGAACGCAAAGACGTTCCGGCCGTTCACGAGGCCGTGCCCGCAGACGACGCCGTCGCCGACGATCTTGTTCTCCTCCATGCCGGGCCACGTCGAACGGTGCGTGACGAAAACGCCGAGCTCCTGAAAGGTGCCCTCGTCGAACAGCACATGTATCCGCTCGCGCGCCGTGAGACGGCCCGATTCGTGGATCTTCTGTATTCGCTCGACGCCGCCGCCGAGGAGCGCCTGTTCGCGCTTTTTCAGAAGAATGTCGACCTTTTCCTTTTTGGCTTTCAAGGGAGATACCTCCTCGGGAGGTTTGATGCCTGCGCGTCCCGGCCGCGGAAGCCGAAAACGCGAATAGAGCAGGGCCATTCTAGCCGATGCCGGGCGAACGGTCAACGGGAATGTAAGCGAAATGCGTTGTAAAACGCGGCGATTGCGTCTAGTATGCGATATTCGGCTCTTGCATGAGGCGGAAGGATCGATCATTTTTCAAAGGGAGGTAGTTCGATGGTTATCCGTCAGCGTATGAGTCTCATGTTCGTCGCGCTTCTGCTTCTGCCCCTTGTTTTCTCCTGCGGGAAGAGCGGAAAGAAGGCCGAGAACGCGCCGGCCGACACGACCCGCGCCGATACGACGCTCTCCTATGTCTCCGAAGAGGTGAGTTTCGGCGTGTTTTTCGACGCGGAGGGGGCGAAGCGCACGGTGAAGCTGGGGAGCCGCGATCGGCAGACCACGATCTATATCATCGTGAAATTCCCCGATACGATGCCGATTGCCGCCGTCGAATACCGACTCGCGCTGCCGCCGGGGGTCAAGATAGAGAATGACGTGTACTACAATCAGCGAGTGGCGCTTCTCGGAACGCTCGACGAAGGGATCAGCGAGACCTTTCCGTGCGTCCCCGGGCCGATGCTCGTGCTCCATGAGCTGACCCTGAGCGTCCCGTCCGGTCTCAAGAACGGCGAGATTGCGCTCTTTGCGCACACGAGAAGCGAGTTCATCGGCATCGCGGAGTGCGACGAGGGACAGACGATGGTTCCGGCGACGTCGTACAAGGCCGTGATAAATCCAACGGAGTGACGGCGAGGGCGGCCGGTCTTCGCCTCGGCAGGTAAGCATTTGAAATCGACGGCGACGAGAGTTCTTGTGCTGGCGTGCATTCTGGCGCTCGCCCGCGAGACGCCGGCGGGGATAGTCTCCCCGCGAAACGGCGGAGCGCTTCCCCTTCAATACCGCGAGCTCAAGGAACGATCGAAGGACGCCTTTACCCTCAAGCGCGCCTGGATCGAACGCCGCGCGAACCAGGTGCGGGGGGACGCGCGGTACCGGCTCGTCCGCTCTTCCGCCGGAACCTTTCTGCGGAACGCGGACAGGGCGCTCGGCGGAGAGCTCGCGATTCCGGTCGTGCTCGGCCTCTACGCCGATGTCTCCGTCGCGCCCTTCACGAAGTACGCGTTCGACACGGAGTTCTTCACGGGGCCCTGGATACCGGGCACGATCCGTCAATACTGGAGCGAGGTTTCATACGGCCTCTTCGACGTGACGGGAACCGTGTTCGACTGGGTGCAGCTCTCGCAGAACGAAGTCTATTACACGGGAGGGGCGTCTCAGGGCTACCTGCCGCCGCCCTACGGCACGGCGCGGACCGGCACTATGATCAAGGAGATCGTCGACGCCCTCGATCCGTCCTCGGATTTCGGCGCGTTCGACAACGACGGTCCCGACGGCGTTCCGAACTCGGGGGACGACGACGGTTTCGTCGACGTGCTGCTCGTGGTTCATCCGACATTCGGAGCGGAGTGCGACGGCATTTCGCCGCGCATCTGGTCGCATTCGTGGACGTACAGCCAATGGCCCGTCTCGGGAGGGCAGCCATATTCGACGAACGATCCCGCGGCGGGCGGCGGCTTCATCAGGATAGACGACTATATCGTCGTCCCGTCCATCTCGTGCGAAACCGGGATGATCGAGATCGGCGTCATATGCCACGAGCTCGGGCACGCGATCGGGCTTCCCGATCTCTACGACTGGAACGGCAATTCGAGCGGCATCGGATTCTGGGGGCTCATGGGAGCGGGGAACTGGAACACTCCCGCCTCTCCGGCCCATCCCTGCGCGTGGTCCCGCGAGCAGCTCGGATGGCTCAACCCGGTCGAGATCGACTGGCGCTCGCGGGCGATCGACCTGAGGCCTGTCGCTTCGAGCGGCGACGCCCTGAAATTCCCGCTGCCGACGCGGCGCTTCAAGCGAACGCTGTACGCGACGAACGACTATGCGCTCATCTGCTCGTACAGCGATACGGAGGGGATGGTGCGCGGATGGTACGGAGCGGGCGGTTACGGAAACGGCTGGCACGAGTCTGTGTTCCGCGAGTTCTCCGTCGACGCCTCTCGCCCCGTGACGATGCAGTTCGATGTTTCGATCGACGCGGAGACATCCTATGACTTTGGCAGGTTGCTTCTCGAGCGCGAAGGAGCCGTCGAGACGCTCGCGGTGTTCACGGGGAGACTCTCCGGACAACAGCCGATCGATATCGGCTCGCATCTGCCCGCGGGGCCCTGCTCGTTCGCGCTGCGATTCGAATTCACTTCGGACGAGAGCTTCAGCGACGAGGATGGGAGCTACCTCTCGAACGCGCGATACGTTTTCAACATCGATAACATGCTCGTCCAGGGGGGCGGTCTCGATTATTCCGCGGATTTCAATGTCGACTCGGGCGGCTGGCGGAACGGATCCTCTCCGGCGGAGTATTTTCTCGTCGAGAACAGGCGGCGATCCGGCTTCGACGCGAATCTCCCGGGACAGGGGATGATCGTCTGGCACGCCGAGAACAGCACCGCCTACACATCTCTCGGCAACAGCGGGGGCACGAGCAATACCCAGCAACGGGGGCTCGTCCTCCAGGAGGCCGACGGCGATTACGATCTTCTCCAGCCGACCTACGCGGGAGGCAATACGGGGGACGACGGCGATCCCTATCCGGGGACCTCGAACAACCGGGAATTCGGTTCCGCGACGATTCCGGCGCAGCCGGACGAACGGTGGCGTTCTCTCGCCGGTGCGTATCGCGGGCGTCGCGTACGGCTCTTCGAATATCTCCGCGACGTTCAGCGGCGGCATGCCCGCTCCCTTCGATCGAAGCCGTGCTGCCCGATACGATCGACAAGGAGCGCGACACGGAGGCCGTGCTCGATATCCGCGGCTCATGGATGGGGTACGGAGCGAGCGCATATCTCGCGCTCGGGCTCGATACGGTCAGGTCGGTTTCCGTCGATTGGCGCGGCGAGGAGCGGATCGTGGCGACATTTCCGCTCAACTCGCTGTACGCGGGGAAATGGAATCTGGTCGTCGTGAGCGGAGACGCTCAGCCGTCCGCGGTTCAGAAGACCGTCGAGATAGTGTCGGTGTATCTGAGCGCCTCGGTTACCACGGGATCGGATTACCTGCTCGCCGAGTGGGTGCTGAAAGACACGCCGGGGATCCGCGGCTGTCTCCTATACCGTTTTGAGTATGGAGCGCCGGCGGGTATGAGCGTGACGCCCGATACGCTCAGAAGCGCGTCGGGATCGTTCTCCTTCAAGGATACTTCGGTCGAGCCCGGCACATCGTACTCGTATCTGATCGTCACCTTTCTGAACGGCGGAAGAGAAGAGCGGTACCGGCTCGCCGGACCGTACGGCTTCCTGTGGTTTCCGCAGAATTATCCGAATCCCTTTTCGCGGGAGACCACGCTGAGCTTCTTCATGCCGGAGCCGGGTTCCGTCACGATCGACGTGTACGACGTTTCGGGGAGACGCGTCGCGCGCCTCGATGAGAAGCTCTACGGGCGCGGCGCGCAAACGATCCGGTGGGCTCCCGCGGAGCGCGGCACGGCCGCGGGCATATACTTCTGCGTGTTCCGCGCGGGGAACGCCACGAAGACGATCAAGATGATCTACGTTCCCTGATATTCCCGGAAATCAGAACAGGTAGGTCGCCGCGAGCGATATCGAGAGATGCGTGAACCGCTCGGTGTCCGTGTCCACGTCGAGGCGGTTGAAGCGGTATATCCGGTACTTGTACGGCGTGATCCAGACGTTGGCGCTTGCCTCGACGAGCATATTCTTCAAGAACGTTCGGGTTATTCCCGCGCCGCCGAAGAGGTACAAGGCGGTCTGGGTCGGGCGGTAGGTGTCCGTCGGGGTCGCCGTCAGGGGATTGATCGACAGGAATCCGACGCCGAGGCGCGCGACCGGCCGGTAGGGAACCGGAATGAGAAGCGGGAAGATCGCGAAGAGATTCAGCCGGTAGTCGAGCCCGTCGACGGCCACGCCGTTCGCGTCCGCGCCGAACAGTCCGATCCCGTTTTCGAAATAGAAATCCGAGGCGAGCTCGTAACGCAGCGCCGCGCCGGCGCCGAACGCGCTCTCGAGATCGAAGAACTTCGAATCGAAAACGTAGTAGTGCGACTCGAGCGAGGCGCAGATTTGTCTCGGCGTTCCGAGGAGCGCGCCGGGAGGGGCAACCGCGCCGAGAGCCGCGAGGGCCAGGGCGAATCGCATGCGCCTGACGGCGGGGCCGGTTCGTGCTCTTAAACCGTTCATGGCCGGAATTCCACCTTCCTCTTGAAGGCCCGTTGCTCCTTCGCGGCGGGCGGACGGAACCACGCGTCGATGATCCGGACGATGCGCCGCGACGCGAGGCCGTCGCCGAAGGGATTTCTCACGCGGGCCATCCGTTCATGCACGCGCCGGTTCCGCAGAATGCGTTCGACCTCGGCGACGATCCTGTCCCGGTGAGCCCCCGCGAGGACCGCGCCTCCCGCCTCGACGATTTCGGGGCGCTCCGTTTCGTCCCGCATCACGACGACGGGAATCCCGAGCGCGGGGGCCTCCTCCTGAATTCCGCCCGAGTCCGTGAGAACGAGGCTGCTCTCCTTCATGACGCCGATGAGATCCTGATATTCGAGCGGCGGGGAGAGGGTGATGCGCGGGTGCCGGGAGAGCGCGCGTTCGATCGGTTTCTTGACGGCGGGATTCGGATGCACGGGAAAATGGATCTCGATATCCTCGTTGCGCTCGACCAGATCGAGAATCGCCGCGCAGATCTCTTCGATTCCCTTCCCGAAGCTCTCTCTCCGATGAGCGGTGACGAGTATCAGCTTTCTTGCGCGGCGCGCCCCGCGAGCGGATCGGGCGGCCCCGGCCTTTTTCTTCGCGAGCGCGAGATAGAGCGCGTCGATAACCGTGTTGCCCGTGACGTAGACGTTCCCGCGCGGGACTCCTTCGTTCTCGAGCGCGAGGGCGGCCCGTTCGGTCGGCGCGAAATGGAGCTGCGCGATGCTCCCGATGAGCTTGCGGTTCATCTCCTCGGGGTACGGGTTCCATATGTCGTGCGTCCTGAGGCCCGCCTCGACGTGGGCGACCGGGATACGCCGGTAGAAGGCGAGGAGAGCGGCGGCGAACGCCGAGGTCGTGTCCCCCTGCACGACGATCATGTCGATCGCGTCGCGCGAGAGCACCTCGTCGAGCCGCTGCATCGTTCGCGTCGCGATATCCGTGAGGGATTGCTTCTCGATCATGATGTCGAGATCGTAGGAGGGCTTGATCGCGAAGAAACGGAGGAGCGTTTCGCACATCTCCCGGTGCTGGGCGGTGAAACAGGCGGCGACGGAATATTTCCCCGGGCTCTCGCGGAGCTCCTCGATCACGGGTGCGAGCTTGATGACTTCGGGTCTCGTGCCGAACACGAGCATGATCCGGCGTTTATTCGCTCTGCGTGCCATGCGCGCCACTTCTATTTAACCTCGAGAATCGAGTTGCTCCCGCCGAAGCCGTCCGGCTCGGTCACCGCGTTTTCCGGATCCGCGATCTTCTGCTTCCGGTCCACGAGGAATTTATACGGGTATTTTCCGGCGCGGAGGTGAAGGGTAACCACCCACGCGCCCTTTCCTTCCTTTTTCATCGGCGTCGCGCCCGATTCCCAGTTGTTGAACGAACCGATGATCGAGACCTCCGACGCCCGGGGATTCGCGTACCTGACGACGACGTCCTCGAGCTGCTCGGGCGCGGGAGGTTCCTTTTTCCTGGAATTCCGGACGACGTTGAGACGCTCGTAGCCATCGATGATGTCGTCGAGCTCGTTGAGCAGCCCTGAAGGCGGCAGTCCGTTGTCGTCTCCGAGATCGAATATGATCCCGTCGGGCGCTTCATCCCAGCAGACGGCGACGAGAATGGAGTTCGGTCCCTTTCTCAGCTCGATCGGCCCGCTCGCCCCTTCGAGCCGCGCGTCGGTCGCCAGTACGACGGGTTCGCCGTTGATCCAGAGGGAAGACGCGTTTTTCGTGACGAGCCTCCAGGTGAGCCTCAGGCGCGCGGGCGCGTCGACGACCGTGTAGAACAGGGCGCAGCCGCGCGTCAGTTTCCCGTAGAGCCGGTCGGGCCGGAGAGAGCCTTCGTTGTCGATGACGTCGGATGGAACCTCGCTCCACCGGAGCTCGCGCCCGTCGGAAGCCGGGTAGGATTTGAAAAGATCGCTCTGGAACGAGACGGCGTTTCTGAGCGGGTCGTCTTCCTTCGCGAGAGATCCGAGATGGAGCCAGTTGAACGGGCGAACGAGGCTTTCCTTGAACAGCGCGACCGGTTTGCCGTCGAGCGTCACGGTGAGCGAAAAGGGATAGCGCCCCGGGGAGATCAGGCCCTTCGGCGTGACGGCGATATCGAGATCCGTGCGCTCGGAATCCGCCCGCACGAGAAAACGGGCGGGCAGCGGCGGCGTCGTCGAGAGCTCGCGGAGAATGGATCCATCGACCGTTCCCTGGAGGTCGCGGTCGGTCGCGCATCTGAGCGCGAGCGCGAGGCGAAGGGGTTTTCCGCCGATCCTCCTTCCGTCGGGCAGCTCGAGCACGGCTTCGAATTCCTTCGTCACGGCGACGCTTTCGATGCTGCGGATCTCGACCATGCGTCCTTCATGAAGGAAATCGATCGATGCGTTCAGCGTGACGATGCCCGGTTCGGTCGCGGGCGGAAGCGACAAATGTCCCTTATAGACGAACGGGTCGCCGTTCGGCGTGAGGGGGACGCTGCCGGCGTCGTCGATCAATTTCCATCGCCGATCGCCGATTTGAAGATAGAGCCTGGAGGCGACGAGCGTGTCGCGCAGCGCGCGAAGGGTAGCCGAGAATTCGATCGGCGAGCCCCGGGGAACGGGGCGCTCGGGGAGGCCGAGCTTGAACGCGACGCCGCATTCCCGCTCGAGCCGCGAGGAGAGATCCGCCTTGGCGGCCGCGAGATCGGCCGGGGCTCCGGCGAGCGTCTCCATGATGAGTCTCTTTACCCGCGGGGAAAGGCGCCGCCACTTCGCGCCGTCGATGACCCTCCAGCTCTCCTGCGGCGAATCGAGGAGCTGCGAGAACCGCGAGAATCTCGCGAGCATCCGGTTCGCGGCGCCGATGGCGTCCTTGTACGATTCGAGGCTCATCGTTTCCGCGGAAAGCGCCGCGGCGAGCGAATCGATTCCGGAACGGAGTCCGGCGAGCTCCTTCGGCTGGACGAGCTGGTCCCGCTCGAAGAGGAGCGTGAGGTTAACGAGCGGCGAGATCGTCATCCAGCGGGGGAAAAGGCGGCTTGCGACCGTGCGATTCTCGCGCCAGTAATCGGTCCAGATGGCCTGCCCCGTTCCCGCCGCGCTCAGGCCGGCGACGGCCGAGGTACGGAGCGACCCGAAGAGGGCGCCGTCTTCCGGCACCGCGGCGGAAAGGAGATCGAGCATCATGAATCGCATGGAGGAATTGTTCCATGGGTCGCCGACGTCGGCCGCTTTCCGCTGCGAAGCGAGCGCGCTCATATACCGGGCGGCGATTCTTTCGCGCGCGAATCGGCCCGAGGTTCCGGTCGAGAACGAGCGGCAGGAGCTGTCCCGGCTGACGCGCCGTGACGAATCTGCCGTCCGCATCCACGGGATAGAAGCACTCGCGCTCGGGATCGTAGAACCCGCGCGTGACGAGGTCCGCGTGCGAGCGGGACCAGGAGAGGTATTCGAGCGCGTCTTCGTACGTTCCCGTTTTCCACGCGATGAGGTGGAGGCTGTGGAGCTCCAGCGCGGCGAACGCGTTGAAGCCGGGCGAGAGGATGGATCCGCCGCCCTGCGGCGCGCCCGGCATGCCCCTGACGAAGCCGCCCGCGAGGTTCGGTTCCGCGAAGAGCTGCATGACGGCCCGCGATATCTCGGGGTAGAATCTCCCGAGCGGCAAGGGATCGTTCTCGAGAAGGAGAAAGGCCGTCGTCGCCAGGACCGGATACACGCGTAGGGCGTGGAGCGGCTGGCCGAAAGAGAGCGCGGCGCTCTGGGCACCGCCTTCGAGAAAGCGCACGAGCTGTTGCTTGAGAGCGTCGCCGCCCTGCGGGGCGGTCGAGTGCGCGGCCGGGGGAACGAGCATGAAGAACGCGAACATCCCCGCGGCGATCGGGAGAATTCTCGGATTGCCGACTGTCATAATTGAACAATGGATAACCGAATAGCGCGGCGCAAGTCAAGAAACAGTTTATTGTTGACACTGGCGCGCGCCGCGTCCTTAAATAGCCCGGATACGGAGAAAGGAGCGGGAGATGGGATTCGAAAACGTGCTCGTCGAAAGGTCGGGGCGCATCGGAAAGGTGACGATCAACCGGCCTGCCAAGCTCAACGCGCTGAGCGTCCAGACGGTGGTCGAGCTTATCGCCGCCTTCACGCAGATGAAGGAGGACGGCGAGGCAGGCGTCGTGATACTGACCGGCGCGGGGGAGAAATCGTTCGCGGCGGGGGCCGACATTGCCGAGCTCCTCAAGCTCGAACCGCTCGGAGGCAAGGAGTTCGCCGCCCGGGGGCAGCGCCTGACCAATCTTATGGAGAATCTGGGCAAGCCGGTCATCGCCGCCATAAACGGCTTCGCGCTCGGAGGAGGTTGCGAGCTCGCCCTGGCGTGCACCGTCCGGATAGCCGTGGACAGGGCGCGGATCGGGCTCCCGGAAATCAATCTCGGCACGATGCCCGGCTACGGAGGCACCCAGCGGCTCGCGCGGCTGATACCCCGGGGTATCGCCATGGAGCTCGTGACGACGGGCAGAATCCTCTCGGCCCAGGAGGCGTTCGCACTCGGCCTCGTCAACAAGGTGGCGACCGCCGGAGGATTTTTCGAAAGCGGTCGACGAGATGGCGCGGCTCTTTCTCGAAGAAGCCGGCCTTCTCGCTCAAGGCGTGCATGGAAGCGGTCGATCACGGAACGGAGATGTCGTTCGAGGACGGCTTGCGGCTCGAGGCGTCCCTTTTCGCCATGACGTGCGGCACGGAAGACATGAAAGAAGGCATGAACGCTTTTCTCGAGAAAAGAGAGGCGGAGTTCAAGGGGCGCTGATAACGCCCATGCGGAGTGCCCCCGCGAGCCGGGGGATGGCAGAGCTGTTGCGCGAAACCGTTTGAAAATCGAAATGCCACATAGTAGATTTATATGTCAAACGAGTAAAGATTCCTAATTGATCGAGCGTTCGCGTTGTATTTTATTATATAGTATAGAGTTAGAATCTGTATCGGCAAGCGAGAGTGGCGGAACTGGCATACGCGCTGGACTTAGGATCCAGTGAGGAAACTCGTGGGGGTTCAAATCCCCCCTCTCGCACCAGGAAAAAAATCGGTTTGCATCGGTGATTTTCGACCGCTCTGACTGTGGGGGAATGATGGAAAAAAAGTTTCTCGAAGGTGAAATCAAGGTTGGGGTAGCGGAGGATAAGGGCTGCCTGAGGGTGATATCGGTGGAGATAGCCCCGGAGCGGTTCAATGGTGAGCGCTCGCGCGTTCTCAAGGAAATGGTGAGAGAGGTGGCGCTTCCCGGTTTCAGGAAGGGCAAGGTGCCCGTCGACATCGTGGAGAAGCGCTTCGCGGACGAGATCAGGACCGAGGCGATCCGGAGCATCCTGCCGCTCGCCTACGAGCACGTGATCGCGGAGAACGGTCTGGAGCCGGTCGGCGATCCCGAGTTTCGGGACGTGAAGGCCGTCGGCGACGATCCCCTCTCGTTCACGGTGTGCGTCGAGGTCTTCCCGCGGTTCGAGATCGCGGAATACCGCGGCATCAAGGTCGAAGGGGAAGAGCCGGTCGTGACGGACGAAGATGTGGAGGAGGTCATCAAGAACCTGCAGGAGCGATCGGCCGATTTTCTGAAGGTCGATCGTCCCGCGGTCGCGGGGGACGTCGTGACGCTCGATTTCACGCCGATCGGGAGCGACGGAACGGTGGAGGCAAAGAGCCGTGTGAGCAACTACCCCGTGGAGATCGGCGCGGGGCAGATATTTCCCGCGTTCGAAGAGGCGATTGTGGGCAAGCGCGTCGGGGAGTCGGGGAAAGTTGACGTCGATTATCCGGCTGACTACAAGCCCGAGCGGCTCGCGGGAAAGAAGATCGCGTACGAATTCAGCGTGAATGACGTCCGCGAGAAGCAGATTCCGCCCCTGGACGACGAGTTCGCCGCGAAGGTCGATACGAGGTTCAAGACTCTCGCCGAGCTGCGGGAGGACGTCCGCGCGAGGCTCAGCGAGGAGAAGACGAGAGAAGAGCGCAGAAAGCGCGAGGAGCGCGCGATCGATCTCATCATCGAGCGGAACCCGTTCGATATTCCCCGAACCATGCAGGACCGGTTCAAAAAGGAGCTCGCCGCCGAGGACGAGCGCAGGCGGGAAGCGGCCGGCGTCGAGAAAGAAGAGAACGAGGAAAAGCGGAAACAGATCGACGAGTTCTTCGACCGCGTCGCGCTCAGGAACATAAAACGCTATTTCGTGATGGAGCGCATAGCCGAGAAGGAGGGCGTCGACGTTTCGGAGGCCGATGTGGACGGTGAGTTCCAGCACATCGCCGATGAGAACGGAAGGCAGGTCGAAGAGGTCAAGAAGCTGTTCATGAAGGATCATGAGCGAATCGCGAATCTCAAGAGCAGGCTCCGGGAACGGAAGATACTCGAGATCATTCTCGGAGCCGCCTGAGTCCGGCCCTGAAAAGAGAGGAAGCAATGGAGAAGATTTACAATTCAGCGTACATACCGATCCCGTACGTCATCGAGACGAGAGGAAGGGAAGAGCGGGCCTACGACATCTATTCGCGGCTCCTCAAGGATCGCATCGTCTTCATCGGGACGGCGATCGAGGACACGCTGGCGAACAGCGTCATCGCCCAGCTTCTGTTCCTCGAGGCGGAGGATCCGACGAGAGACATCTTCATCTACATCAACAGCCCGGGCGGCGTGGTCTCCTCCGGGCTCGCCATCTACGACACGATGCAGTACATCTCCTGCGACGTCGCGACGATCTGCATGGGGCAGGCGGCAAGCATGGCCGCCGTTCTCTTGGCCGCGGGAAAGGCGGGGAAGCGCTCGGTCCTCCCGCACGCGCGCGTCATGATTCACCAGCCCTCGGGCGGAACCCAGGGTCAGGCGACGACGCTCGAGATCTATACGAAGGAAATCGTCACTCTGCGGACGAAGCTCAACGAGATTCTGGTCAAGCACACGCACCAGAATATCAAGAGGATATCGAAGGATACGGACCGGGATTTCTTCATGTCGGCCGAAGAGGCGAAGGAATACGGCATCGTCGACGCCATACTCGTTTCGAAAAGCGAGCTGAAACGGTAAGATGCGCCTGCCGGGGCTCGCGAATGAATTCGATTTTACGGGCACGCGGAGCGGCGAAAGTGTATAATACGGTGGATGATCGCGGATAGCCCGAGGGAAGGGCGGAGATTCGAATGAAGAAAAAGCAGCTTGCTCCGAAGGCGATACGGTGCTCTTTCTGCGGGAGGGGGCAGGACGAAGTCGCGAAGCTCGTATCCGGGCCCTCCGTATACATTTGCAACGAGTGCATCAGGCTGTGCAACGATATCCTCGAGGAAGAGATGTCGGGGACGATGCTGTGGGACGTCGAGCATTTCCCGAAACCGAAGGAAATAAAGGATTTCATCGATGGGTACGTGGTCGGGCAGGAGCAGGCGAAGATCATCCTTTCGGTGGCGGTCTACAACCATTACAAGCGCATCCGCCACGAGCGGCGGGCGGACGACGTCGAGATCGACAAGAGCAACCTTCTGCTTCTCGGCCCCACCGGTGTCGGGAAGACGCTCTTGGCGCAGACGCTCGCGCGGTTCCTCAAGGTCCCGTTCGCGATCGCGGATGCGACGTGCCTCACCGAGGCCGGCTACGTCGGGGAGGACGTCGAGAATATTCTCGTCAGGCTCCTCCAGAACGCCGATTACAACCTCGCCGCGACCGAGCGGGGCATCGTGTACATAGACGAGATCGACAAGATCTCGCGCAAGAGCGAGAGCCCTTCGATCACCCGGGACGTCTCCGGCGAGGGCGTGCAGCAGGCGCTCCTCAAGATCCTCGAGGGGACCGTCGCCAACGTCCCCCCGCAGGGAGGGCGCAAACACCCGCAGCAGAAATTCATCGAGGTCAACACGAAGAACATCCTCTTCATGTGCGGCGGCGCCTTCCAGGGTCTCGACGAGATCGTCGAGCGGAGGGTGGGCAAGAAGATCATCGGCTTCGGCGCCGAGCGCGGCCCGGGCTACAAGAAGGAATCGAGCGAGATTCTGAAGTTCGTCCAGCCGGACGATCTCATCAAGTACGGGTTGATACCGGAGCTCGTGGGACGGCTCCCGATCGTGGCGCCGCTCCACGACCTCGACGAGCAGGCGCTCATGGATATCATGATCAAGCCGAAAAACGCGCTCATCAAACAGTATCGCAAGCTCTTCGACATGGAGGAAGTCGAGCTCGAGTTCACGCCCGCCGCGCTGCAGTCGATCGCGAGGCTCGCGATGGAGCGCAAGACGGGAGCGCGCGGACTGCGGGCGATCATCGAGGAGACGATGCTCCACATCATGTACGATATTCCTTCGCACCCCAACGTTCGCAAAATCCTCATAACGGAGGAAACGGTCGTCAACCGGGACGAGCCCCAGATGTTTCTCGACAAGGACCGGGAGCTCAAGGCGCAGTAGCGCAGTTCCCGAGACCTTTCCTCATCCAGGCGGCGGTGAAATCGAATGAGAATGAATTCCAGCAAGGACCATGAGGCACGGGGGAGCGTCTATCCGCTCATTCCCCTGCGCGACGTCGTGATATTTCCCTCGATGGCGACGGCCATCCTCGTCGGCCGACAGCCTTCGGTGAACGCGGTCGAGCGCGCGATCAAAACCGACAAGAATCTCGTCGTCGTCACGCAGAAGAACGCGTCGGTGAACGAGCCCGGACCGGAGGACCTCTTCCTCGTCGGAACGGTCGTGAAGATATTCCATCACATCAATCTCCCCGACGGGACGATCAAGGTCATGCTCGAGGGGGTAAGCCGCGCGCGCATCCTCGAGTATTTCGAGGAGGACAACTACTTCGCCGCGCGCATCGAGGAGATCGTGGTCGACGACCGCGATACCCGCGAGCTCGAAGCGCTCATGCGCCGGGTCGAGTACCTCTTCACCGACTACGTGCGGATGAATCCGCGGCTGCCGAACGAAGTGCTTCTCTCGCTCCAGTCGATCGAGGACCGCTCGGCGCTCGCCGATACGATCGCCGCGCATCTCCTCGTTCATAACGACGAAAAGCAGCGGCTGCTCGAGGCGTTGGACGTCGAGGAGCGCCTCATGGCGCTTCATCGCATTCTCTCGGAGGAGCTCCAGCTGCTCAAAGTCGAGAAGGACATCGACGAGAAGGTTTCGAGCCAGGTTCAGAAGACGCAGCGGGAGCTCTTCCTCCACGAGAAGATGAAGGCGATCAAGAAAGAGCTCGGCCAGGGGGAGGAATTCGAGGAATACACCGACGTCAAACGAAAGATAAAGAAGGCGGGGATGAGCCGCGAGGCGGAGAAGACGGCCTACCGGGAGCTCGACCGGCTCAGAATGATGTCGCCGATGGCGCCGGAGGCGACCGTCGTCCGCAATTACATCGAAACGCTCACGTCGCTCCCGTGGCGCAAGCGGACCCACGACAACCTCGATCTCGATCAGGTGAAGGCGAGGCTCGACGCCGATCATTACGGGCTCGCCAAGGTCAAGGAGCGCATCATCGAATTTCTCTCGGTCGTGAAGCTCGTCGGAAATCTCAGAGGCCCGATCCTCTGCTTCGTCGGTCCGCCGGGGGTGGGGAAGACCTCCCTCGGTCGGTCGATCGCCGACGCCGTCGGGCGCAATTTCGTAAGGATATCACTGGGGGGTATCCGCGACGAGGCGGAGATCCGCGGGCATCGCAGGACATATATCGGCTCTCTTCCGGGCCGCATCATCCAGATGGTGCGGAAGGCGGGGAGCAAGAATCCCGTGCTTCTCCTCGACGAGATCGACAAGCTCGGGGCGGATTTCCGGGGCGATCCCTCGGCGGCGCTTCTCGAGGTGCTCGACCCCGATCAGAACAAGCATTTCAGCGATCACTTCCTCGAGGTCGAGTTCGACCTGAGCGAAGTCATGTTCATCACGACGGCGAACGTCATGTACACGATTCCGCCGGCGCTCCAGGACCGCATGGAAGTCATACGGCTTCCGGGATATCTCCTGCACGAGAAGATCGCGATAGCGCAGAAATTCCTTCTCCCGAAGCAGATGAAGGCGCACGGTATCAAGCCCGGGCAGCTGCGCATTTCGACGGGAACGATGACCGATCTCATACGGCTCTACACGAGGGAAGCGGGAGTGCGGAGCCTCGAACGGGAGCTTGCGTCCATCTGCCGCAAGGTCGCGCGAAAGCTCGCCTCGGGCCCCGAGCAGGACGTCTCGCGGAGCGTACGAATAACGCGGAAACACCTCGAAAGCTACCTCGGCATCCCGAAGTACTCCGACAGCGAGATAGACGAGCGTGAATCGGTCGGCGTCACCACGGGCCTTGCGTGGACAGAGGTGGGAGGGGAGATCCTCAATATCGAGGTGACGCTCATGCCGGGCAAGGGAGAGCTCATTCTCACCGGCCAGCTCGGAGAGGTCATGCAGGAATCGGCCAAGATCGCCCTGAGCTTCGCGCGGAACAAGGCGCGCATGCTTCCCCTCGAGAACGACTTCTTTTCCTCGATCGACGTGCACGTGCACGTGCCCGAGGGAGCCATTCCGAAGGACGGTCCGAGCGCCGGAGTCGCCATCGCGACGGCGCTCATCTCGGCGTTCTTCGACATCCCGGTGAATCGCGACATCGCGATGACCGGAGAGGTGACGCTCCGCGGAAAGGTGCTCCCCGTCGGCGGCATCAACGAGAAATCGGTCGCCGCGCTCAGGGCGGGGGTGAAGAAGCTCATTCTTCCCAAGGGGAACGAGAAGAACATCAAGGAGCTCCCGGAGGAGGTCCGCAAGAACCTGAAGATCCTCGTGGCCGAGTCGATGGAGCAGGTGCTCGAGCACGTGCTCACGAAAAAGCTCGACTGGGGAATCGAGCATCGGCGCGATCTCGGCGGCTTCTTCGGAAGCCAGCTTCGCAAGCCGGCCAATTGATATGCCGCCAGTCCTGAAGATAAAGTCCCTCGCCGTCGCGTGCACCACGCTCGATCCCGCGCGGTTCCCGAAATCTCCGTGGAAGGAGATCGCCGTCTCGGGGAGATCGAACGTCGGGAAATCGTCGCTCCTCAACACCCTCTTCGAGCGGAAGAACTTCGCCCGCATCAGCAACGAACCCGGCAAGACGCGGACGATGAACTTCTACACCGTCAACGACCGGTTCTACCTCGTCGATTTCCCGGGCTATGGATTCGCGCGGCTCTCCGCGGACACGCGGAAGGATTGGCTGAGGATCATCGACGCCTATATCGAGGGCCGAGCGGCTCTCGCCGGCGTCGTGCAGCTCGTCGACGCGCGTCACGCGCCGTCGAAGGAAGACGTCGAGAGGATAGAGCGCATCGCCGGGAGCAAGAGGCCGTTCGTCGTCGTTTTTACGAAGGTGGATAAGATATCGAACGCCGATCGTTTCCGTACGGTGCGGGAATTCAACGAAAGCGTCGAGGGAATCACGCGGATCGCCGAGCTCGGGAATCGGGACGCCGGCGACGGAAAAGGCGCCGAAGGGAGCGCGTCGGCGGCTGCGCCGGCGCTCTTTTTCTCGGCGAAGACGGGCGAGGGAAGAGAGGATCTCTGGCGCTGGATCATGGAACGGCTCCGATAGGGGAGGGGTGCCCCGTGCACGACACCGTCCTCGTGAGCCCGGGGCCCGTTCACGTCGCTCCGGAGGCGTGGCAGGGTCTTCAGGCGCTTCATCACCGGTCCGGGGAATTCAGGAACATCGTGCGGGAATGCGAATCCGCGCTGCAGGAGCTTCTGCACACGTCGTCCCCCGTCTACCTGCTCACCTCTTCGGGCACGGGCGCCATGGAAGCCGCCGCCCTGAACGTGACGATTCCCGGTTCGCGCGTCCTCGTCGTATCGGGGGGGAAGTTCGGGCGCAGGTGGGTCGAGATATTCGACTCGTACGAATGCCGCACCTCCGTGCTGGGTTTCGAAAACGGGGCGGGGATCGACGTCGATTCGGTGGCGGCGAGGATCGATCGCGAGCGCCCCGAATTCGTCGCCGTCACGCACGTCGAGTCGTCGACGGGGCTGTTGTTTCCCCTGCGGGAGCTCGGCCGAAGGCTCCGCGGGGATGACAGGCCCGTTCTCGTCGTGGACGCGATCTCCTCGCTGGGGGCGGAGGATTTCCGTATGGACGAATGGGGACTCGACGTCGTGATCGGCGCGAGCCAGAAATCCCTCGCCTCGCCGCCGGGAGTGAGCTTCGCGGCCCTCGGGAAACGGGCGCTCGGGCTCGTGGGGAGACGGCGGAAAGGCGCCTATTATTTCGATCTCGATCGGGCGAGGCTCGCGGCGGCGGGGGGCGATACGCCCTTCACTCCCGCGACAGGCACGATTCAGATTATGCATCGGTCCCTCCGGAGCATGAGAGCGCTCGGGTTCGAGAATATGATTTCGAGGCACAGGACGGCGTCTGGGGCCTTTCTGCGGGCGGCGCAGCGTCTCTCGCTCGAGTCGTTGGCGAAGAATCCTTCGTCGGCCGTGCAGGTTCTTACGCTTCCAGCGGGATGTCACGGGGAACGGGTTCTCGATCGTCTCGCACGGGAGGGATTCATCGCGGCGGACGGGCAGGACGATCTCAAGGGGAAGGTACTGCGAACCGGCTTTTTGGGCCTGCACGGCTCGAAAACGCTGGAGCGGCTCGTATCGGCGCTCGCGCTGGGAATGGGGGAATGCGGGATCGCGGTCGATGTCGATTCGGCCGTGAGGCGCATGCGGGAGACGGACCTCGACGATTTTTCGATGATAGGGGCTTGACAGCTGCAACTATCATTGTTATAATATGGTTAGGAAATTGGAGGTATGGGTGCGTCCAAAGCTAAAGCTTAACGTCGTCGTGGCGATCGTTCTTGCCGCCGTCATATCCGCCGCGGGCACGATCAGGAGCAGGGAGGATTATATGAGATCCCTCCCCGTGTACCGGCATTACAAGTGCTTGCTCTGCCACAAATCGTCGGCCCCGGTTTCCGCGGATCTCAACAACTTCGGCTCCGATTTCAGGAAGAACGGCTACTCGTGGAACAACGCCCTCGCGCTGAAGGACTCGGACGGCGACGGCTATCCGAACGGCGACGAGCTCGGCGACGAAAACGGCGACGGAGAGGCCGACGTCGGATTCGAGTACAGCAATCCCGGCGATCCGATGAACGTGCCGAACTCGATCGATCGGGGCACGTGGGGCATACTGAAATCTCTCTTTGAAGAATAGAGAATAGGGGCCAAGGGGCTTTTCAATCGAAGCGAGCCGCCTCCTCACCGGGAGGCGGCATTTATTTGCGGATAATATTCAATTGCGCCGGGGGCATCCTTGCCATAAACTGCAGCGGATTGCTCCATTGCGAGAGGGGAAGAGTTCAATGCCTGCAACGGTCATCCTGGGCGGTCAGTGGGGAGACGAGGGGAAGGCGAAGGTCGTCGATTTCCTTATGCGGGGACACGACGTCGTCGCGAGGTTCCAGGGCGGCGCGAACGCCGGGCACACCGTCGTCACCGACGCCGGCCGCTTCGCGTTCCATCAGATTCCCTCGGGCCTTCTCTATCCGCACGTCACGGCCATCCTCGGAAACGGCATGGTCATCGATCCCCAGGCGTTTCTCGCCGAGCTCGAATCTCTCGTATCGAGGGGGATCGACGTGAACGGGCGCATCCATATCAGCTCCGCCGCCCACATTGTGATGCCGTATCATCGCGTGCTCGACAACCTCATGGAGGTCGATCTCAAGAAGGAGAGCATCGGAAGCACCGGGAAGGGGATCGGTCCCTCGTACAGCGACAAATCCCAGCGGAGGGGGCTTCGCATGGGCGTGTTTCTCCGTTGCAAGGCGGAGATTTTCGATATCGTCAGGGCGAAGGTCGTCGACGCGAACAAGCAGCTCGCCATGTTCGCCGCGCCGCTCCTCTCTGCCGAAAAGGTCGCGAGCGATTTCGCGAACATGCGGGACTGCCTCGCCGGTCTCGTCGTCGATACGCAGGAGCTCGTGCACGATCTGAAAGCGCGCGGGAAACGCATTCTCCTCGAGGGCGCCCAGGGGACGCTCCTCGATATCGATCACGGCACGTATCCCTTCGTTACGTCCAGCTCGTGCACCGTGGGCGGCGCGGTGACGGGAACGGGGCTCGCGCCGCGCGACATCGGGAAGGTGATCGGCATTTTCAAGGCGTATCTCACGCGCGTCGGGAACGGTCCGATGCCGAGCGAGCTCGCGGGGGACGCGGGGAACGAGCTGCGGGAGCGGGGGCACGAGTACGGCACGACGACGGGACGTCCGCGCCGGTGCGGATGGTTCGACGTCGTGGGGGGGCGCTATTCGGTGCTCCTCAACGGCTACGACGGGATCGTTCTCACGAAGCTCGACGTTATCTCGGGGCTGCCGCGGGTGAAGCTCTGCGTAGCCTACGAGCTCGACGGAAAGAGGATCGAGAGCTTCCCCCAGAACGCGCAGGATCTCGCGAAGTGCGTCCCGGTTTACGAGGAAATGCCGGGTTGGGGCGCGGGCGAGATCAAGGTCGATTCCTACGACGGGCTTCCCGCGAACGCGCGGAGCTTCATCGAGCGGATCGAGAAGGGAATCGGCTCGAAGGTGTCGTTCATTTCCACGGGCGCCGCGCGGGAGGACACCATCGTCCGGGACGGGGTCTATTCGTTTGACAGAACGTGACGAAATCGCTATCTTGCATGGCCTTGTGATGGATGTGCGGCGGGGTGGGGCTTCGACGAACTTCGCAATCAATGGGCCGCTAGCTCAGGTGGTTAGAGCACCTGCCTTTTAAGCAGGGGGTCCTGGGTTCGAGTCCCAGGCGGCTCACTTTTCATTTTACCGCTGAACAATCGATCCGACTCGCCCGAGCCTCAGAACAGGCTTTTTATCGCTCCCCAGCTCGTCTCCCGCACGCCGAGAGGGCCCGGGTCGGGGTTCCAGCAGATATAGAGAGGCGTCAGGTTGATGCACGGCTCGATAGGGTAGCCGAGTTCGCAGCTCGCGAACTGATATGCCGGCGCCGGCAGCACCCCCGGATGCGGAACGATCTCGATCTTTGCGGGAGTTGCAGCGAGCGACATCAGGGTGATCTGGTGCGTCCAAACCCAATCCATCTGGCAGCAGCTCTCGCTGAACGCGACGCTGATGCCCGTAGGAAGCGAACCGCAGCAGAGTCCGACGACGATGCAGGGATTCTCAACGACTGCGAGCCTGACAACCGTCGGCGGGAAGCTGACGGCGAACTCGGCGGCTTGCAGACCATTCACGCTCGGCAAACACCATATCCAGCACTGGAACTGTCCATACACAGAAGGACAAACGGTGTTGGCGGCCGGATCCGTATTGTGTGTCGCATCCTTGAAGAGGCCGATATAACCGAGCGGCGGAGGGATAGCGAATGCCGAGCCGGTTACGAAGGCAATCGCGACAACAATCAGCAGCGCCTTCTTCATCGTGTTCTCCTGTCGCCCCCACTGCTTTGATATTTCCAGGGAAAACTCTCCCGGTCGCTATCCTACACCCAAACGCAGGAAAGATCAAGATTCCTGGATCACCAGCATAGACGTCGGGAAGCAGGATACCGCTCTCCGATCCGATGCGGCTCGGGCGTCCCTCGCTGTGCAAGCGACTTTCGCATTTTGTCGACCGGGCGATTTGCCTCCCCGGCCTCGGTCCAGCTAATATTCAATTATATAATGGGTTGCGTGGATACCAAACCACGAGTTCAAGGGCATGGGATATGCGTTGGCCGATGTGGCTCGTTATTCGAAGGAGAGATCGGACGTCGCGGTCTCTGTCGATAGGGAAGATTGGCAAAGCGCATATGGAGGTAATCAAGTGAGAGCCCTGATCAAAGTGTTCGCGATAATGTTCGTCTTATCGATGCTGGCGTCGATCGGAGCGGCGGCGGAGCAGTACAAAATCAACAAGTCGATCTATGGATTCTACCTCGGAGAATCCAAACAGGTCTTTGCTTCAACGCGCAAAAACGGAAGAAGTCACTTTCAGCCTGAAGGGCAAGATACCCAGCGAACTATTCCCCGATAGCTATATGTTCGACAGATCGTTGAATAAGTCGGAGCAAGTGGAGTACGCAATGGTTTCTTTCTATGGGGATTATGTCGGGCAGGTGACCGTCTATCTCGTCGATAAGCCCGAGAATCGGTTTTTGCAGGCGGCTCAGGTCCTCGATCAGAGCTGGAACGCGATGCCTGGATATAGCGGGCAAACCTTCGGTCCGGCCTATATCATCACGCTTCCGGAAGTGCTCGTCACGCTCGTCGAGGCCAAGACCGAAACACACATTACCTACGTTCACAGAGGACTCATGAGAAAACAGGGCGAAGAGAAAACCAGAACGATGGCGAAGCAATAACAGAGTGATTTCGCGGCGCGAGATCGCTGCGGCCGGAACAGGCTCTTGATCGCCCCCCGGTTCGCCTGCTCCATGCCCAAGGAACTGTCGTTTCTATTCCGCGCAACCTGTCGACCTCTTGAAAAGCGCGGCACGCTCCTCCGGGGTGGCCTTCTCCATGAACGACGCGCGCTCCTCGATCGAGGCCCGGTCGAGGAGGGAAGCTTCCTCCTCGATCGACGCGCGGGCGATGAGAGCCGCCTTTTCGGGCAGGCCGATCCGGCCGACGATCGTCGCCTTCTCCTGGAGAGTGGCGGCGTCGACAAGAGAGGCGCGCTCCTGGGCCGATGCGCGCTCGAGCACGATTGCGGCGCGCTGCTGGATAGAGAGCTTGTCGAACGTTTCCGGCGTGATCGAGGAGCGGGAGAGAAGTGCCGTCCGGTCGGATGCGGCAGACGTTCGAAGAGCGTCACTCGCTCCTGGATCGTCGTCAGCCTGAAGAAAGCGGCTTTTTCTTCGACCGTCCCCTTGTCGAGGAGCGAAGCCTTTTCGACGAGAGACGCCCTGCCGAGAAGGGCCACCCGCTGCTCGTTCGTCGAGCGTTCGAAGAGCGCCGCTCTCTCCTCGACAGTCGCGCGTTCCATCATCAACGATTTCTCGAGGGCCGAAGCGCGTTTCATGATCGACGAGCGCTCTTCGAAAGACGCGCGGTCCATGAGGGAGGCCTGTTCCTCGACGGATGCGCGATCGACGATCGCCGCCTTCTCCGGCATTGATGCCTCTTCCACGAATAGCGCCTTTTCCTGGAGCGAGGCGCGTTCCGTGAGCATGGTTGCCTTGCTCTCCGCCGGGAGCGCGCCGAACTCATCCATCGCGAGGCGGGCGCGGCCCAGGAATGAAGTCCGTCTCGAGGAGCGGCAGCCTATCGAACATCCCGTTCTTCTCCTGCACGGTTGCGCCGTCGAAGAACGAGGCCTTTTCCTGCGCCGTGGCGCGATCCACGAGGGAGGCTCGCTCCTCGAGCGACGCGCGGTCGAGGAGATGGCACGCGGGCTTGATCGTCGTTCTTCCCATGATCAGAGCGATCTCTTCGTCCGAAGCGCGTTCAAGGAAAGCGGTCATTTCCTTTTGAGTGGATCGATCCATGAGGGAGGTCGTCATCCGGGGAGGAATCCGCTCGACGATCGCCGCCTTTTCCTCGAGAGAAGCTCTGTCGATCAAAGCGGCTCTATCCTGAAGGGCTCCGTGCTCGACCAGGTGGGCGCTGCGCTCGCGGAGCGGGAGCTTATCGATCGACCCCGCCGTGGTTCCCGAACGAATGGCCATCGCGGACATTTCGGCGGTGGTGAGGCGTTCGATCATAGCCTGGTGCTCCTGCGCCGTCGCGAGCCCGAAGAGCTCCGCCTTCTCGTCGATCGATGCCTTGCCGATGAGCGTGGCCTTTTCCTCGATCGAAGCCCGCTCCATCATCAGGATCTTTTCGGCGGTCGACGAGCGCCGGAAGAGCACAGCCTTTTCCTCGAGGGAAGCGTCGTTGAATATTTCTTTGCGGTCCTCGACCGTGGCGCATCCCATGAATGCGGCCTTTTCGGTCGTCGACGAGCGTTCCATAAATGCGACCTTCTCGGCCAAAGACGCGCGGGAAATGAGAATGGCCTTGTCGTAGACCGATGCCATCGAGAGGAGGGTGTCCTTGGCTTCTGCCGTCACCTTATCGAGGATCGCAGCCTTTGCCTTGGGCGTGGCGGAATCGAACGCGTCGGACGAGGTCGCGAGCCCGCGAAGAATCGTCGAGCGTTCCGCGGCGGGCAGCCGGTCGAGAAGAGCGACTCGCTCCTCCGTCTTCAAGAGCCGGAAAGCGGCCGTACGTTCGACGAGCGTCGCTTTTTCGAAGACGGCGGCCTTTTCCTTGATCGAGGCGCGGGCGAGAAGCTGCGCCTGGCTCTGCCGGGACGCCCTTTCGAAGAGGGCGGCAAGCTCCCCGGACGTCAGTATGCACGCCGTCGTCTCGAGCGATTCCTCCCCCTGGGAGGAAAGAGTTTCCCCGGGAACGTGCTCGGCGAAATGCCTCAACGAGTCGTCGGCTCTCTCCGGAAAGCCGAGCGAGGGAAGCGGCCTGTCACCGAGAAAGAAGTACGCGAACACGATGGCAGCGACAAGCAGTATACCCCCTGTGATATATCCGACCTTGCTCAACGGGCGCCTCCTCTCACGAACATGTCTCCCGGTTGAATTCCGGGAAAGGGACTACGAGATAATGTTTCCGCATTTCGAACATACGACCCGATCGGGCTTCTTCCGCTGAATCTCCGTGGCATAGGCGGCCGCGATAATGCTGGCGGGAAGGATGAAAAGGCTGATGCCGAGAAGCGCTATGACGCCGGCGAGCACCTTTCCCGCCGGCGTGACGGGATAAACGTCGCCGTATCCGACGGTCGTCATGGTCATGGCGCCCCACCACATCGCGGCGGGGATGCTGCTGAACGCATCGGGCTGCGCGGCGTTTTCGATGGAATACATGAGCCCCGAGGCGATGAGGAGAAGAATGATCGACATGGTGAGCGAGACCGCGATCTCCTCCTTCTTCGACTTGAAGAGGGCGGCCATCGTCCTGATCGCTTCCGAGTATCTGCCGAGCTTGAGAAGGCGCAGCAGCCTCAGGAGGCGCAACATTCTCATGAAAATCAGATCGATCGGTATGAGCATCGGGAGGAAGAAGGGCGCGATCGCGAGAAGGTCGATGATCGCGAGCGGCGAGAAGAAGTACCGTATCCGGCCGAACACGGGATGCCGGGACGACGGGTTCTCCGTGCTAATCCACATGCGGAGCATATATTCGATCGAGAAGATGGCGACGGACAAAAGCTCGAAATACCAGAAGAACGTGCCGTATTTGAACGCGAGCCTTTGCACGGTGTTCAGGCACACCATCACGACGTTGCTCGCGATGAGGGCGACGAGGAACGTGTCGACGATCCTTCCCGCCGGGCCGCCACGAGGCGTTTCGAGAATGTCGTAGAGCTTCGTCTTCCATTTCGAGATCATCGGCTGCCTCTGGCGTGAAACCTCCAGCGAGCGTTTCACGGCGCTATTCTTCTGATCACGAGGAGCGTCATGTCGTCCATTTGCGATAATTCGCCCGCATGCGCGCGCACGGCCTCCACGATGCGGTCGATAAGGCGCGTCGCAGTATCCGTGGCGTTCGCCTGAAGGAGCTCGGCGAGCCGAGTCTCGCCGAACTCCTCGTCGTTCGCGTCGAACGATTCGGTGATGCCGTCGGAATAGATGAGAAGCGTATCCCCGGGGGCGAATTCGACGACCCCTTCGGTGTACGAGAATTCCTCCAGGCACCCGAGAACGAGCCCGCCCAGATCGAGGGGCGTCGGCCCGGCGCCCGGCTTGAGAAGCAAAGGATAGTTGTGCCCCGCGTTCGCGTAGGCGAGCCGATGCGTATCGCGATCGAGGACTCCATAGAAGAGCGTGGCGAACTTGTCCGCGTCGGTGCTCCTGTAGAGGAGCGCGTTGGAACGCCTGAGACACTCGGCCGGCGACGGGTCGACCATAACCTGGCCGCGGAGCGTCGCCTGGAGATTCGCCATGAGGAGTGCGGCCGGCATCCCCTTCCCCGACACGTCCCCGAGACAGAGCGCGAGCGCATGGTCGTTCACATGGATAAAATCGAAGTAATCTCCGCCCACCGTCTTGGCCGGAATGCTGACGCCGGCGATGTCGTATCCTTCGAACGGCGGCGCTTCCTTCGGCAGGAGATCCATCTGGATTTTGTAGGCGAGCTTCATCTCCTCCTGCATGAGCTTGAGCGCCTGCTCCTCCCCGAAAAGACGCGCGTGCTCGATCACCTGCGCGGATTGCGTCGCGATGATTCCGAGGAGCCGCGCGTCGGCGTCGGTAAAGTCGTCCCCGGCGCGCTTGTTGAACAGATTGAGCAAGCCGACCATTCGTCCTTTGAGCACGAGGGGAACGCTGAGAACCGAACGGACGGCGCACGATTCCCGATCCGTCGCCTGGAAGCGGTCGTCGTTCTCCAGGTCGTTGGCGACGAGCGGTTTCTGATGCTTGAGCATCCAGCCGGTGAGCTCGGCGTCGAGACGGTAGGGAAGGATCTCGCTCGAGGTGTCCGCGCCGCGGACGATCGTGCGGAACGGCGTTTCCATCCGCCTTGCGTCGAGGAGCGTGATCGTCGCCTGCTCGACCTTGAGATGCTTGATGCACTTGTGGACGATGAGCTCGATCGTGCGCTCGAGCGAAGACGCGGAGCTCACCGCCGTCGCGATGTCGTTGAGGATGGAGAGCTCGTCCACGGCCGATCTGAGACGCGTGTTTTCCCTGGCGAGCCGGTCGATTTCGGAGCTATTTTCGGGATCAACCAACGCTCTGCCTCCTCGTGCTCGGACGTGTTCGGAAAGGCGCAAGAGGAACCGCCGTCATTGTACGCAATCGGATTTCAAGTTTCAAACAATATTGCCTTGAAGGCCGCACAAACGTTTAGTACCGTATCCAGGGGGGGCCCGGGAGCGATGCGCCATGCCGTATGTTCCTCTTCACGTCCACAGCGTCTATAGCGGTTCCGAGGGGATCCTCGGGATAAAGGATCTCGTATCGAGGGCCGTGTTTCTCGGATTCCAGGCCGTCGCCCTCACCGATCACCGCTCGACGTACGGCCATATCGAGCTCTTCGAAACGGCGCGTAGAGCGGGAATAAAGCCGGTGTTCGGCGCCGAAATCCAGCACGCGCCTCTCGCGAGCTCGAACGGGCTCTTCCATCTGACCGTCATAGCCGAAAACGAGGAAGGCTACCGCAACCTCTGCGCCCTCGTATCGCGGCAGTCGACGCGGGACAAAGAAACGCCCGTTCTTCCATCTGATCTCGAGTGTCGCCGCGCCGGGCTCATCGCGCTGACCGGCTGCCTCAAGGGAGAGGCGAGCCAGGCGATTCTTCACGGGAACCTCGGCCGCGCGCGCGACGTCATCCTGAGGCTCGTGGAGATATTCGGCGCGTCGAACGTATTCATCGAAATCATGAACCACCTGAGGCCTGAGGAGGAGCTCGCCGCCGGGCAGCTCCGCGTTCTCTCCGCGAAGATGAACGTGCCGCTCGTCGTCACGAACAACGACCGGTATCAGCAGAAGGAGGACGCCGAATCGTACCGTCTGGCGCGACGGATCGCGAGGAAGAAAGCGGAAGGAGAGCCTGAGGAGCCCTTTCAGGAATACCACCTCAAGCGGGAGCGGGATCTCGCCGGACTCTTCGGCGACGCGCGCGACGCACTCGACCGTTCGGGAGAAATCGCCGATCGCTGCACGGTCGATCTCGCTCGCGCGGGACGGATCTCGTTCGCCGGCGCCGCGAACGCGCAGGAGGCGCTCGTCGATATGTGCCGCCGCCGTTTCCTTCTTGCGTTTCACGACCGGCCGGCCGACGAGAGGAGGTATCTGTTCCGCACCATGGAGCGGGAGCTCGCCGTCGCCCGCGAGGAGGGGCTCGGCGATTTCCTCGTCTTTCTCCGCGAACTTTTTTCGAACGCGTTCGCGCTGGGGATCTGGATCGAGCTTGCGGGAAGCGATCTCCTCGAGAGCGTCGTCGCCTTTCTCCTCGAGATCAGCCCGCTGAATCCCGTCGACCACGATCTCGTATTCGAATCCTTCTCCGCCTCGAAGCGCGGCTCGATTCCGCCCGTCGAGCTCATCGTTTCCGAGCAGCAGAAGGAGCGGCTCGGTGTGGTCGTCGCAGGGTTGATCCCCGGTTTCGCGCCGTGTTTCCAGATCGCGCAGGAGGAGATGTCGATCGTCACGATCGCGAAGGAGATCGCGGAGATTCTCGGGGTTTCTCCGGATCTCCGCGAGGAGATTTCCCGCATCCTCTCGTTCGAGCGGCGTCACCGGAGTCTCGCTTCCCTGCTCGAGAGCTCGGAGGCGGCGCAGCGCCTTTACAACGCCGAGCCGCTCGCGAAGAACGTGCTGCACGCGGCGTATCCGCTCCAGGGAAAGATCCTCCATTTTGCGCTCGATACGTCGAGATTGGTCATTCTGCCGCGGGAAATCGAGGGGTTCTACTCCGTCACGACGAATCAGGGCGGAGAACGCTTCGCCCAGCTGGGCAGCGCGGCGATCGAGGCGGCGGGGGGATGGATCATCGGGGTCCAGCACTCTCATTTTCTCGCGGCCGTCGCGAAAACGATCGATTCGATTCGAAACGAGGAGGGATTCGCCTGCCCTTCCAGCCTTTTCGCAGGTTCGGGAAGAAAGAGCTGGATGCCCGAAGCGCTCGACGATCCGCGCGCGTTCGCTCTTATGGCGTCGGGAGAAACCACCGGCGTCTATTTGCTCGAAAGCCAGGGAATCCGCGATCATCTCACGAGGATCAAGCCGGAGACGTTCGGCGAGCTCGTGAACGTCATATCGCTCTATCGTCCGGGCCCCATGGAGGGAAGGCTCTGGGAGCGGTATCTCGAAAACGCCGGCAAGAAAGGCAAGGTGTATCTGCCGCACCATACGCTCGCGTCGATTCTCGCGGGCACGCGGGGCGTGCTCCTATACCGCGAGCAGATTCGCGAAGTGCTCGACGAGGTGGCGGGTCTTCGCGGAAAAGCCGCCGTATCGGTCGAGGGAGCGCTTTGGCGGAAGGATTCCGGCGAACTCGTATCGGCGCGGCTTTCGTTCGTTCGCGGAGCCATGGAGGAGGGGCTCAACGAAGAGGACGCCCAGCGGATATTCGATTTTCTTCTCCACAACGTGGCGTTCACGCACAGCAAATCGCTCAGCTGCGCCCAAGCCTCGATGAGCTACCGGACGGCGTACCTCAAGACGCATTGCCTCGAGAGGTATTTCGCCGCGCTCCTCAACGCAAATTTGGGCGTGAAGGAGCGCGAAGGGAAATATCTCGAATACCTGAAGGGGAAGGGAGTTCCCGTGCTTCCCTACGGAATAAACGCCGACGCCGTCGCATTTTCCTGCGAGGATGGGGTCATCAGGGCGCCTCTCGTCGCCGTTATATCGCTCGATAAGACCGAATGGGACGCGATCGTTGAAGAGAGGATCTTCGGGGGGGATTTCGCGTCGTTCGAGGAGTTTCTCGTGAGGATGAAGGGTCGCCTCTCGATGAAGGCGGCTATGGAGCTCGTCGGCGCGGGCGTGTTCGACGACGGCGGCGTGTCGCGAGACAGCCTCAGATATGCCTGCGATGAATTCTACAGCGGAATTGCGGCGGCGCCTCCGCCCCACGCCCATCCTCAACGTCCGCCGCGCCCGGGCAAGGGGAAGGCCGCGACGAATCAGATTTCTCTCTTCGGATCCGATCGCGACGACGGCTCGCCAGATTCTCCGAAGGGCAAGGGCGGCGGCTTTTCAGGTTGACGCATGTCCCTCCAATTGATAGATTCCATCAAATCCTCGGGCGTCCCCATCGTCTAGTCCGGATCAGGACACCGCCCTTTCACGGCGGCGACACGGGTTCAAATCCCGTTGGGGACGCCATATTTTTATCGTCACCCGGGCGCTGGGGTTCGGTTCTTCTGCGAAATCGGTTTGAGCAGGGGCATATCCGTGCTAATATCCGGCAGATGGGTGCTTTGTGCCCCGACGAAGAAGGGTGCGGCGGATCGAATTCGGACTGCCGCAGGTTGAACGGGCGACCGTGTCCGATCGACTCCGATCCAGGCGCATCGTCACGAAACCGGGCCGTTCGGGCTTTCGAGAGTCTTTGCGCGCATTCTGCGGATCATGGGAAGCGCTGGAGCGCTCTCTGCGCCGGCGATTCATATTTTCGAGAATAGGACCTATTCCGCATTGGACACCGTTTCTTGGGCAATTGCCGCGGGGCTCGTTCCGATCCGCTATTTCGACAACGCCTATCTGAATGGACTGACGGCAGACAGCGAGCCGGCCGCGCGACGGCAATGCAGCGCGCGCGTCCCGGCCGAAAGTTCCGCGCGACCGACATGCTGCTTCGGGCTCGATCGGTTCCGGCGCCGGGCGGTGATCGCTTGCATGTGAAATTCCGATTCGGCATCGGGCGAGAAGAATGTTCGATTCGCCGCGCCGGTTGTGGTACGCTCGTCGAGGGAAATGACGTATGAAGCGAATACTCCTTTTCATACTTCCGATTCTCGCCATCATCGCCGCCGGGCTCGCGGTTCTCGGTATCGTGCAGGTGCGTTCGGTGCGGGAGAACCTTATGGACGATCTCGCGCGCAAGGCGAGAACGGTGGCCGAGAGCATCGCGTTTTCAGCTCGCGAAATTCTCAGGGACAACGACGTGGCGGAAGCCGATAGGCTCGTCGACAGCTTCCAGCTCCGTGAGCAGCTGCAGGGATGCATTCTGTATGATCGGGAAATCAATGTCGTCGCCGTTACCGAGCGTATTGCGCAGTGGAAGCAGCCGAACAGCGCGCAGTTGAAGCTCGTGGTCGAGACCAGGGCCGCACGAGGCGATCTCGAGCGATTCGGGAAATATCAGGTGTATCGTTACGCGCAGCCCGTGTTCGACGAGAACGATAATCCGCTCGGCCTCGTCGAAATCGTCTACGACACTTCATACCTCTACGGCACGCTGGCCGAGCTGTGGCGCCGGATCAGTTTCGCGCTTATCGGCCTGGTATTTCTCGTGGTGCTGGTATCGTTCATCGTCGAACGACAGACGTACATTCTCCCCGTCCGCCGCCTCACTTCCTGGTTCCGCCGCTTCCAGAAAGGCGAGGCCGACAAGCTGAGTCCTTTCGGGGCGAAGGGAGAGCTCGGAAAGCTCGTCAGCGAGATCGAGCAGGTGGCCCTCAGCCTCCGCGTCGCGAGGCGAGCGGTCTCGGACGAAGCGCACGCGCGACTTCAGCAGGAGGATATCTGGACCGAGGCGAAGCTCCGCGATCTCGTCAACGCGAAACTCCGCGAAAGTTCCCTCGTCGTCGTGTCGAACCGGGAGCCGTTCGTGCATACGATCGACGAAGCGGGCGGCGTCGCGTGCATGCGCCCGGCGAGCGGCGTCGTAACCGCGATCGATCCGATCATGCGGGCGTGCGGGGGGACGTGGGTCTCGCACGGAAGCGGCAACGCCGATAGGAGATTCGTGAATTCGAAGAACAAGCTCGGCGTGCCGCCCGGCGACGACCGGTACATTCTCAAGCGCGTGTGGCTCACGAAGGAAGAGGAAGAAGGGTACTACTACGGGTTTTCGAACGAGGGGCTTTGGCCGCTCTGCCACATCACGCACACGCGCCCGATTTTCCGGGAGAGCGATTGGCGAACGTACGAGAAGGTGAATCGCATGTTCGCCGAGAGGGTGCTCGAGGAACTGCCGGCGCGCGATCCGTTCGTGTTCATTCAGGATTACCATTTCACGCTCCTGCCCCGAATGATCAAGGAGAAACGCCCCGACGCGACCATCGCCCTCTTCTGGCACATTCCCTGGCCGAATCCGGAGTCGTTCGCGATCTGCCCGTATCAGCACGAAATCCTCGAGGGCATGCTCGGGTGCGACCTTATCGGCTTCCACGTTCAGTTTCACTGCAACAATTTTCTGGAGACGGTGAACAGGCTGATGGAGGCTCGCGTCGATATGGAAAAATTCAGCGTCGTGCGTGGAGAGAAGGAGACCTTTATCCACGCCTTTCCCATCAGTATCGACGGATATTTCGGCGACAAGGCTCCCGCGCCCGATGTGCGCACCGCCGAACGGATCCGGGCGGAGCATCGGCTCGAAGGCAAGATCGTGGCGATCGGCGTCGACCGCATCGACTACACAAAGGGCATCATTGAACGGATTCTCGCGATCGACCGGTTTCTCGAGAAATACCCGGAATACCGCAAGCGATTCGTCTTCATTCAGATCGGGGCGCCGAGCCGCACGCATATCAAACAGTACCACGATTTCGCGGCGGAGGTCGATGAGCTCATCCAGAAGAAGAACTGGAAGTACTCGGACGATACGTGGCAACCCATCATCTATCTGAACAGGAATCTTCCCCCCGAGGAGGTCAGGGCCTATTATGAAGTCGGCGACCTGTGCATCGTAAGCTCGCTCCATGACGGGATGAACCTCGTCGCGAAGGAGTATGTCGCCTCCAAGCGCGGCGCCGAGGCCGCGCTCATCCTCAGCCGGTTTACCGGGGCGGCGCGCGAGCTCACGGACGCGGTGCTCATCAATCCGTACTCGGTCGAGGAGTTCGCAGACGCCATCAAACGCGCGATCGAGATGCCGGCGGCCGAAAAACGGAGACGCATGGAGAACATGCACAAGGTCGTCGCCGAGAATAACGTCTACCGGTGGGCGGCGAATATCGTGACGGAGCTCACCGCCATGAATAAGAGCGCGATCCCGCCCGAATGAACGGAGCGGCGCACGCGTGGCCGAAACGGCCGAAAGGACCCGGCCCTTGAAATATTTGTTCGATTATCTGGACACGCTCGAAGCCGGCATGGCGGGAAAACGTCTTCTCCTGCTGCTTGATTTCGACGGGACGCTGGCGCCGATCGCTCCGACCCCGGACGAGGCGGCGCTCCCCGCCGAGACGCGACGCGAGCTCGTGGCGCTCGTGGAGAGCTCCGCGTGCTCGATCGGAATCATCAGCGGCAGGGCGCTCGGCGACGTCCGCGCCAAGGTCGGGATTCCCGGTATCACGTACGTCGGCAATCATGGCATCGAAGTGCTCCGGCCGAACGAAGAGCCGCGGAGCGTCGATATGCCGCATTTTCGGGCCATGCTGGAGCGTCTGAAGGAGGATTTGGCCGCGAGGCTGGCCCCTTTCCCCGGAGCGATCATCGAGGACAAGGGGTACTCGCTCGCCGTCCATTATCGCACGGTCGCGGAGGAGGATCGTTCGCGCGTCAAGGCGGCCGTTCATGAAACGATCGGGGCGGCCGGCGGCGAGCAGGAGATCAAACTGAGCACCGGCGCGATGGTTCTCGAGCTCAGGCCTCCGATCGGTTGCGACAAGGGGACGATCGTATCGTCGCTCCTCGAGTCCGAGGGCGCCGCACGCGGAACGGGAGGAGCAGTTTCGCGATCTATCTCGGCGACGACTCAACGGACGAGGACGCGTTCAAGGCGATGCGGGGGAAGGGATGGGCGGTCCTCGTCGGAGCGCCGAGGATTTCACATGCGGAATACTATCTCAATGATCCCGGCGACGTTCGAAGGCTATTGCATCTCCTCGCGGGGCGATGCGGAAAGGCGACGTAGATGATGGATGCGCTGAAGCGGGCGGCGGCCCCGTTCCGATTTTGCACGAGGATGAATCTCACCGAGCTGACGGGCCTTTCGGCGTCGACAATCGGTGATTTGCTCGGTCTTATCAAGAGGGTTCCCGGTTCCAGCATCTATCACCATACGCATCGCTTCCTTCAGCAGCACCAGTATCTATCGCCCGAGCCGCCGAACGATTTCGCTCATTGGGTCGCGAATTCGCTCGGCGATGACGAGCTGGCGGAGCGGCTCGCGAGCATCGATACCGTGCAGTACCCGACCATTCGGGCCTTGCGAGCGAAGATCGTCGCGACGATCGAGGAGCATCTCAAGCGCGATCCGTCCGCGCGAAAACCGTTCGCGCGGGAAGGAGAAGAGTTTCATTTCAAGAAATCAGTGAGTTTCATTCTCCCGACGGCGCATGTCGCCTATGATCTGCGGGAATTCGCGGAAATCCTGAAGAAGATAACGATCGACTCGATCTACTTTCACGTTTTCGAGGCCAGGTTGCGCCTCGAACGCGGCACAAACGATTTTTCTTTCTGGATCGAGAGCTCTCTCGGAGAGAAGGCGCTGGCAATGGAAATCGATCGTCTCGATCCATACACGCGCACGCTCGATAATCTCCGCAGAACGCTCATTCATCTTGTCGAAAGAGGGATAGGGGAGGAAAATGGCAACGATCGATGAATATGGACCGGTCGTCGGACAGGCCATCATCGACGACCTGCGGCTCCTCTCGGAGAAGCTCAGGGGCAAGGTCGTCCAGCACATCAACTCGACATCGGTCGGGGGCGGCGTCGCGGAGATCCTGAATCGTATGGTCCCGCTCTTGAACGATCTCGGCGTCGATACTCACTGGGATCTGATCAAGGGCGGCGAACAGTTCTTCAGCGTCACGAAGAAGTTTCACAACGCGATCCACGGGCAGCCCGAGGACATCACGAAACGCGACTTCGAAGTATTCCGCGAGACGAGCGAGCAGAACATCCGTGACGTCGCGATCTACGGCGACATCGTATTCATCCACGATCCGCAGCCCATCGCCCTCGTCGAGCGAAAAAGCGGAAACAAGTGGATCTGGCGCTGCCATATCGATATTTCGAGCCCCGATCGGAAGGTGTGGAAGTTCCTGCGCGAATACGTCGGGCGCTATGATTCGGCGGTCTTCTCGGCGCCTTCGTTCTCGCAGCGGCTTTCCATCAGGCAGTTTCTGATCGCGCCTTCGATCGATCCCCTCAGCGACAAGAACAAGGAGTTGCCCGAGGAGACGATCGAGGCTGTGCTCCAGAAGTACGGTATCTCGCGAGATAAGCCCATCGTGACGCAGATCTCCCGCTTCGATCGCCTCAAGGATCCCGTCGGCGTCATAGAGGCGTACGTGCAGGTGAAGAGGTATTTCGATTGCCAGCTCGTTCTCGCGGGGGGCACCGCCACGGATGACCCCGAGGGCATGCAGGTTCTCGAAGAGGTGAGGGAGAAGGCTCGACAGGACCCCGACATTCACATCCTTTTGATGCCGCAGAACGACATCGACGTCAACGCGCTTCAGCGCGCCTCGACCGTGATTGTGCAGAAATCGATCAAGGAAGGATTCGGCCTCACCGTCTCCGAGGCTCTCTGGAAGGCGAAGCCCGTGGTCGCGTCGAACGTGGGAGGAATTCCCCTGCAGATCGCGCACAAATACTCGGGTCTTCTCTGCCATTCCGTCGAGGGAGCCGCCTTCGCGATCAAGCAGCTTCTGAGCAGCCCCGAGTATGCCCGCAAACTGGGGGAGAACGGCAGAGAGCATGTGCGCAACAATTTCCTCCTCACCCGCCACCTGAGAGATTACATGCTCGTGTTTCTCTCGCTGTATCACCCGGACGACGTCGTCTATCTGTGAGACGAGCGGAGCCGGGTGAACGCGGAGAATAAAGATGCGTTTTCGGATTGACTCGGACGGCTAACTCTTGTATTTCTAGCAGGAATATTCGAAGGGCGTCCCGTCGGGGGCGCCGGAAAGATCGCAATCGAATCGGTTCCGGGGTTCGTTTCGAACGAGAATTTTCGATCTCCGGTCTTGCGGCAGGTCCGTCGATGCACAAGGAGCGTCCGATGCACGATTCAATGGAAAAAGCGGTTTGCACTCTCGTCGCCGTTGCCGTTATCCTGTGCGGCATGAGTGAAGCACACGCGCAGGTTGCGGCGCCCGGCTGGATGAAGGGCTCGATCGCGAAGCTCGAGACCGAGCTCGTCGCGAAGCACGGCGAAGCCGTGCGCGCGGACGCCCGCCGCGGCATGGAGCAGGTCGCGCAATTCTGGCGCGTCGATGACGGCGGCGCGGCGGTTTTCGAGGAGTTCGTGCTCCAGAATTTCGCCGGGGACGAGAAAACGCGCGACGGAGATGTTCGACCGCTTCGAGGGTCTTCTCGACAAGCTCAACGGGCACATGACCGAGATCGGGCTCGCGTTCAGGTGGCAGACCGATCTCGATATCGGCCCGGTGCTCCCCGTCGACGAGATCTTCGCCGGATACGATCCCTCGGCTCACGTCGGCGACGATTTCTTCCAGAACAAGATCGCCTTCGTCGTTCTGCTCAACTATCCGCTCACCACGCTCGATCAGCGCCTCACGGACGGCGCGCAATGGTCGCGGCGGCAGTGGGCGGAGGCCCGTCTCGCCCAGCGCTTCTCCAAGCGCATTCCGGCGGAGGTCAATCTCGAGGTCGCGAGGATCAACTCGGCGGCCGACCGGTACATCTCCGGCTACAACGTCTGGATGCATCACCTCGTCGACGCGAAGGGGAACCGGCTCTTCCCCGCGGGGATGAAGCTCCTTTCGCACTGGAACCTTCGCGACGAGCTCAAGGCGGATTATCAGGACGCGAAGAACGGGCCCGCCAAGCAGCGCATGATACGGCAGGTGATGGAACGCATCGTCACCCAGACGATTCCGGCGGCGGTCGTCGACAATCCGGGCGTCGACTGGAACCCGTACACGAACGAGGTGAAACCCGCGGCGGTGAAGGACTTCGAGGCGAAGCGCCGACTCCCGGCGAACGTCACGAACAGCCCCGAGCCGGATACGCGGTACGCGATGTCTGCTCAGCACGTTCAAGGCGGCGAAGCTCGTCGATCCCTATTCGCCGACGGCGCCTACGCTCATCGCGCGGCGCTTCGACGAGAACCGCGAGATTCCCGAAGCGCGCGTGAAGGAGATGCTCGTCCAGGTCGTCTCGTCGCCGCTCGTGCCGAAGGTGGCGAAGCTGATCGAGCAGCGTCTCGGACGCAAGCTCGAGCCGTACGACATCTGGTACAACGGATTCAGGGCGCAGAGCTCGAATTCCCAGGAGGATCTCGACAAGATCGTCTCGCAGAAATATCCGACCCCGGCGGCGTTCGAAAAGGACATACCGAATATCCTGATGAAGCTCGGTTTTCCGGCCGAACGCGCCGCGTACATCGCGAAATACATCGCGGTCGATCCCGCTCGCGGCTCGGGCCACGCCTCGGGAGGGGGCATGCGCGGCGCGACGGCGCACCTTCGCACCCGCCTCGGGAAGAACGGAATGGATTACAAGGGATTCAATATCGCCGTTCACGAGCTCGGCCACAACGTCGAGCAGGTTCTCTCCCTCAACGACGTCGATTACGCCCTTCTCCAGGGCGTGCCGAACACCGCGTTCACGGAAGGATTCGCGTTCGTGTTCCAGGCCCGCGATCTCGAGATTCTCGGTCTCGACGCGAAGCGCGACGAGAGGGCGGCGGCGCTCAAGACGTTGAACGACTTCTGGGGCGCCTACGAGATTTCGGCCGTTTCGCTCGTCGACATGGAGGTCTGGCGCTGGATGTACGAGCATCCGGAGGCGACCCCGGCCGAGCTCAAGAACGCCGTGATTGGCATATCGATCGACATGTGGAACACGTACTTCGCGCCGGTATTCAAGAACGAAAGACGTTATTCTGCTCGGCATCTATTCGCACATGATCGATTCGTCCCTCTATCTGCCCGATTACCCGATCGGACATCTCATCGCCAATCAGATCGAGGCGCGCATGGAAGAGGCCGGCAGCGTCGGGCCGGAGTTCGAGCGAATGGCGACGTACGGGAGCGTCGCGCCCGATCTCTGGATGAAGAACGCGACCGGTTCGCGGGTCGGGGCGGAGGCGCTCCTCGCCGCGGCCGAGAAGGCTCTCACCGTCGTTCAAAGCAGGGGGTGCGAAGTAACGGTATGGGCACACATACGGCACGAAGAGTCCTCGTCACCGGAGCCCTCGGACAGATCGGCTCGGAGCTGACGCTCGGGCTGAAGGATCGCTACGGCGCCGATAACGTGATCGCGACGGATATCCAGCCCGATACGAAGAAGAAACTCTCGGGCGACGTGCCGTTCGCCCTGCTCGACGTGCTGAAGATCGAGATGGTCGAAGCGATCGTCGAGAAGTACAGGGTCAACACGATCTACCATCTCGCCGCGCTTCTCTCGGCGGTCGCGGAGACGAAAGCCGCGCGAAGGATGGGACATCAACATGAACGGCCTTCTCAACGTGCTCGACGCGCGCGGGCGAACAAGTGCAGCCTGTTCTTTCCGAGCTCGATCGGCGCCTTCGGGCCGTCGACGCCGCCCGACGGGACGCCGCAGGATACGATCCAGAGGCCCGAGTCGATGTACGGCGTGACGAAGGTGGCGGGAGAGCTTCTCTGCGATTATTACTTCAAGCGATTCGGGGTCGATACGCGCGGCGTGCGCTTCCCCGGCATCATCTCGAACGGAACGCTTCCCGGAGGCGGCACGACCGATTACGCGGTGGAGATTTTCTACGCGGCGATCAAAGAGCGCAAATACACCTGCTTTCTCAAGCAGGGCACCTCGCTCGACATGATGTACATGCCCGACGCGATCAAGGCCGCGATAGGCGTCATGGAGGCCGATCCGGCCCGGTTGAATCATCGGAATTCGTTCAACGTCACCGCGATGCATTTCACTCCCGAGATGCTCGCCGCGGAGATTCAGAAGCATATCAAGGAATTTTCCATGGATTACCGCGTCGATCCCATGCGGCAGCGGATCGCCGATTCGTGGCCGAACTACATGGACGACGGCGCCGCGCGGGAGGAATGGGGCTGGACGCCCGACTTCGATCTCGCGGCGATGACGGCGGATATGATCCGGGTGCTCGGGGCGAGGCACGAACAGGGCTTGCTCGTATGAAAGGAAGCCGATGTACACGGAAAAGCTGAAAAAGGAGCTTCAGACGACGCTCCAGGAGATCAGGGACGCGGGGCTTTACAAGACCGAACGGGTCATCATCACCGAGCAGCGTCCCGCGATCAAGGTGGAGTCGGGCCAGGAGGTTCTCAACTTCTGCGCGAACAACTATCTCGGCCTCTCCAACAACAAGGACCTCGTCGCCGCCGCCTGCGAAGCGATGCGGACGCACGGCTTCGGCCTTTCGTCCGTGCGGTTCATCTGCGGAACACAGGATATTCACAAGAAGCTCGAGCGCCGGATCGCGGAGTTCTTCGGGATGGAGGATGCGATCCTGTACTCATCGTGCTTCGACGCGAACGGCGGCCTTTTCGAGGTCGTCCTCGGCGAGGAGGACGCGATCGTCTCCGACGCGCTCAACCACGCTTCGATCATCGACGGCATCAGGCTCTGCAAGGCGAAACGCTTCCGGTACAACAACAACGACATGGCCGATCTCCGCGCGAGGCTCGACGAGGCGAAGGCGGCCGGCGCGAAGCGGATCATGATCGCGACGGACGGCGTCTTTTCGATGGACGGCATCGTCGCGAAGGTGGACAAGATATGCGATCTCGCCGAGGAGTACGAAGCCATCGTCATGGTCGACGATTCCCACGCGACCGGATTCTTCGGCCCGACGGGCCGGGGGGCCGTCGAGCACTGCGGAGCGATGGGAAGGGTGGACATCATTACCTCGACCCTGGGCAAGGCGCTCGGGGGCGCTTCCGGCGGCTTCACCACGGGGCGGAGGGAGATCGTCGACCTTCTGCGGCAGCGATCGCGCCCGTACCTTTTCTCGAACACGATGGCGCCGGCGCTCGTCGCCGCGTCGATCGAGGTCCTCGACATGCTCTCGCGGACGAGCGATCTGAGGGATCGCCTCAGAAGGAACACGAAGTATTTCCGGGAGAAGATGACCGCGGCGGGCTTCAACATCATACCGGGCGAGCATCCGATCGTTCCCGTGATGCTCGGCGACGCGAAGCTCGCGCAGGCCATGGCGGCGAAGCTTCTCGAAGAGGGAATCTACGTCATCGGGTTCTTCTATCCGGTCGTGCCGAAGGGCGCGGCCCGTATCCGTACGCAGATCTCGGCCGCGCATACGACGGATCAGCTGGACAAGGCGATCGCGGCCTTCACGAAAGTCGGAAGAGAGCTCGGAGTAATCTCCTGAAATCAGCTGCAAGGAGGGCAGGATGAATGCAGATGCGTTGCGGGCGTTGACCGGATGGATTCCCTGGCTCGGCGTCGCCGGGATGATCGTGGCGGTGATCATCTACTTCGATGTGATGCGGAAGCCCGCCGGGAACGAGCTCATGCGGAAGCTGAGCGATAAGATTCACCACGGCGCTTTCGTGTTCCTGAGAAGGGAATATCAGATTATCGCCGTATTCATTGTCCTTGTTTTCATCGCCCTCGCCCTGCTTCTGAGCGTCTGGACGGCGATCGCGTTCCTCTCCGGGGCGCTCTGTTCGATGGCCGCCGGTCTGCTGGGAATGGAAGCCGCCACCCGCAGCAACGCACGAACCGCGCAGGCCGCGATGGACGGCGGAATATCGAGCGCGCTCGCGGTCGCGTTCCGGGGCGGTTCGGTCATGGGAATCAGCGTCGCCGCCCTCGGCATCGTCGGTCTCGGCTTCTTTTTCGCGTTCACGAAGAATCCGCTGATCATCAACGGCTTCGCGATGGGAGCGAGCTCGATCGCGCTCTTCGCGCGCGTCGGCGGGGGAATCTACACGAAGAGCGCCGACGTCGGCGCCGACCTCGTGGGCAAGATCGAGGCGGGGATCCCCGAGGACGATCCGCGGAATCCCGGGGTTATAGCCGATAACGTCGGCGATAACGTGGGGGACACCGCCGGCATGGGAGCGGATCTCTTCGAGAGCTACGTGGGAAGCGTCGTCGCGACGATGGCGATCGGCGCCGTCATGGTCGAGCCATTGGGCTACATGTCGCTGCCCATCGTTCTCATCGGGATCGGTCTCATCGCGTCGCTTCTCGGCATCGCCTCGATCGGCTTCCTCAAGCGGCTGGATCCGCAGGCGGCTCTTCGCTACGCCACCTATGTCGCCGGCATCATTTTCATCGCCGGCGCGTACTTTGCCATAAAGGGCATCGTCGGCGATCTGAATCCGTTCTATGCGGTGCTCGCGGGCATTTTTGCGGGAATTCTCATCGGACTCGAGAGCGAGTTCTACACGTCCGGAGCACCCGTCAGGACGGTGGCGAACGCGAGCACGACGGGCCCGGCGACGACCATCATCACGGGGCTCGCCGTCGGATTCGAAAGCGTCATTCTTCCGATATTGACCCTGTGCGCCGCGATCTTCATCGCGTTCCATACGTGCGGGCTCTACGGGATAGCGATTTCCGCGGTCGGAATGCTCGCGACGATCGGGATCGTCATGTCGACCGATTCGTACGGTCCCATCGCCGACAACGCCGGCGGCATCGCGGAGATGTCGCACCTGGGCCCGGAGGTTCGAAAGATCACGGACCGGCTCGATTCCCTCGGCAACACGACCGCGGCGATCGGGAAGGGCTTCGCGATCGGCTCGGCGGCGCTCACGGCGCTGGGGCTTTTCAGCGCATATCAGCATACGGCGAAGCTCGAATCCATCAGTCTCTCCTCGGCGACGGTCGTCATCGGGCTCTTCCTCGGCGCGGCGATGCCGCTCGTGATCGCTTCGCTCACGATGAAGGCGGTCGGCCAGGCGGCCAACAAGATGGTCGTCGAGATACGGCGTCAGTTCCGCGAGATCAAGGGAATCATGGAAGGGACGGCCGAGCCGGATACGGGCACATGCGTCGATATCGTGACCAAGAACGCGCTGCGGGAGATGATCTTTCCCGGCGCGCTCGCGGTCGCCATGCCGCTCATCGTCGGTTTCACTCTCGGCCCCGCGGCGCTCGGCGGATTCCTCGCAGGAGCGACGGCTACCGGAGTGCTTTTCGGTATCTTTATGGCGAACGCGGGAGGAATCTGGGACAACAGCAAGAAATGGATCGAGGCGGGGAATCTCGGCGGGAAGGGAACGCCGACACACGCCGCCGCGGTGGTCGGAGACACCGTGGGCGATCCGTTCAAGGACACGTGCGGCCCGAGCATGAACATCCTGATCAAGCTCATGTCGGTCGTCGCGCTTGTTTTCGCTCCGCTCTTTATCCGGTAAGATGGGAGCGGCCGATGAATCGGCGGCCAAGCCTCCGCGAAAGCGCTTGCGGAGGCTTCGTATTTGTATTTAATTCTAGGTAATAATAATTAGGGTATCGATCAAAAGGAGGTCCGTTTTGAAGCGATTGACTCTGCTCCTGGTTCTCGCGGCGATGCTTGTCGGCAGCGGCGGCGCGCTCGCGGCACAGGACAAGAATATGGTTCCGTGCAACGTGTGCGGCTATATGATTCCCAAGACCGAGGCGCTCACGACCGAGTACGACGGAACGACGTACTATTTCTGCGAAGCGGGATGCAAGGCGATATTTCCTCACGAATCCCGCCGAAATGGCGGGCGGGATGGATATGGATCCGGTGTGCGGCATGACGGTGAAGAAAGCCGGTTCGATCGAAGCCGTTCACAACGGACGCCAGATGCATTTCTGCTCGAACGCATGCAAGGAAAAATATTTCGCGACCCCGGCGGAGTACGAGATCAACTACGACGTCGTGTCCAACGAAGTGAAGCCTCAGAAGGAAATGAAGCATACGGCCGTATTCGAGGGACGTCCCTACTCCTTCGTGAACGAGGCGAACAAGAGCGCGTTCGAAAAGAACCCCGACGCCTACATCTACGCCGAATGCCCCGTAACCGGGAAGGTGTTCCTGCGCAAGGATGCGCCTGCCAAGGTCGTGTACGACGGGAAGACGCGCTATTTCTGCTGCAACGGTTGTCTCGAGAAATTCAACAAGGACCCGAAGAAGTATTCGGGCCCGGCGCCCGCGGGGACGAAGGGTTGCGGCGACGAAACGGGCGCGAAGGTGAAGCATTCGGAAAAGGAAACCAAGAAGGAAGCCGGCTGCGCGGCGGCCGAAGCGGGCGCATGCCCGAAGGCCAAGACCTGCAAGGACGCCAAGAAGTAGCGAGGCTCCTGCGGCCGTTCCGTTTCGCACGGAGAGACCCTCGTTTATGACGCGAGTGATGATCTCCGGCCGCCGGGCGGCCGGAGATTTTTTTGTCTTTTGACTTGAGGAGCCCTTTGTCCTAGAATTTCGCGGTCTCGTATGGGAATCTCGGTAGGAATAATCGGTCTTCCGAACGTGGGAAAATCCACGCTCATGAACGCGATCTGCCACGCGGGGGCGGAGGCGTCGAATTACCCGTTCTGCACGATAGACGCGAACAAGGGCGCCGTCCCCGTGCCCGACGAAAGGCTCGGCACGCTCGCCGGGATTCTCAAGCCGAAAGAGGTTATCCCCGCCACCGTGACGTTCATAGACATCGCGGGGCTGGTGAAGGGCGCGCATCGAGGGGAAGGGCTCGGGAACAAGTTTCTCCACCACGTGAGAGAGGCGAGCGTCCTCGCCCACGTGCTCAGGTGTTTCCGGGACGAGGAAGTGAGCCATATGTACGGCACAATCGATCCGCTCCTCGACATCGAGATCGTCGAGACGGAGCTCATGCTCGCCGACGTCGAGCGGGTCGAGAGGTGGCTCGAGAAGGAGCGAGCGCGTTCGAAGGCGCTCAAGAAAGAGGAGCGCAAGGAGCTCGAGTTCCTCGAATTGGTTCACGCCTGTCTCCTGCGGGGGAGAGCGGTTTGGGCCCGACGCGGCGCCGGCGCCGATGAAAGCGATCTATGACGAGCTCCAGCTCCTCACGTCGAAACCGCGGCTCGTCGTTCTCAATACGGGGTACGACGATCCGGCGGGCCGCGGCGCCGAGTGCGCGCGGGTGACCGAGAGATTCGGCGAGAAGAATACCTTTGTCGTATCGGCAAAGCTCGAGGACGAGCTCGACGCCCTGTCCGACGAGGAGCGATCCGAGTTCGTGAAGGAGCTCGGTGTCGATGCACGCGCGAAGTCGAGATTCATCGAAAAATGCCACGAGCTTCTCGGGCTCGTGCGCTACTACACAAGCGCTCACGACAAGCTGCAGGCGTGGTCGGTTCCCCGGGGCACGAGCGCCCCGCGGGCGGCCGGGAAGATCCACACCGACATGGAGCGGGGATTCGTCAAAGCCGAGGTGATGAGCTACGAGCACCTCGTCCTTCACGGCTCGCGCGCCGCGGTGCACGCGCACGGTTTCCTGAGAACCGAAGGGCACGAGTACGTCATTCAGGACGGCGACGTCGTCCAGTTCCATTTCAATCCGTGAAGACGCGGGCACGGCCCGGTCGATTCGTTCGCGGATCAGGAAACGAAGCATGCTTTCCCGGGGACATGAAACGGTCGATCATACGGCGGATATGGGGATCCGCGGGTGGGGGAGAACGCCGGGGGAGGCCTTCGAGGAAGCGGCCGCCGCCATGTTCGAGCTCATGGTCGACGCGCGCGGGACTCGCTCCTACGAGCCGTTCGACGATATCGCGGGAAGGAGCCGATCTCACGGAGCTTCTCATCGAGTTTCTGAACGGGATGCTGTCCGATGCGGATCTTTCCGGCACCGCGTATCTCCGCGCGGCGGTGACGAGGCTCGAGAATACCGGCGGAATATGGGCTCTCGACGCCGCGATCGAGGGCGTTCCCTTCGCGGAGGTGCGCGACAGGCTTCGCGTCGAGGTCAAGGCGGCGACGTACTGCGGGGCGTCGGTTCGGGAGATGGATCGGGGCGGTTGGGTCGCCCGATGCGTGGTCGATCTCTGAGGAGTCGGTTATGGCGCGAGTCGAAGTGAGAAAGATCCACGATTACCTCTGGGAAATCCCGATGTCGGGAGAGATGAACGTCCCGGGGCGGATATACGCCGACGAGGATTCGATCCGGTTTCTCCTGGCCGAGGGAAAGAGCAGGGAGTGGGACGCCCTGCTCCAGGTGCGGAACGTCGCCTGCCTCCCGGGAATCCGCAAGGCCTCTCTCGCGATGGCGGACATTCATCCCGGGTACGGATTTCCGATCGGGGGGGTCGGCGCCTTCGATCTGGACACGGGGGTCGTGACGATCGCCGGCGTCGGGTTCGATATCAATTGCGGCGTGCGGACGATGATCGCCGGCGTCTCGAAGGAGGACGTCGAGAAGCGGAAGAAGGAGCTCGCCGACGCGCTCTTCAGGATCGTCCCCGCCGGAATCGGCTCGACGGGATCGCTGAAGCTCTCCGCGAAGGAGATCGATCGAGGTGCTTCTGCGCGGCGCCCGTTTCGTGATCGACCGAGGGCTGGAATCGGCGGAGCGATCTCGCCTACGTGGAAGAAGGGGGGATGGTGGACGGCGCCGATCCGTCATGCGTGAGCGCCACCGCCAAGGAACGGCAGTTCAAGCAGGTCGGCACGCTCGGCTCGGGGAACCATTACCTCGAGGTGCAATACGTCGATACGGTGTACGACGAGAAGGCGGCCGCGGCGTTCGGGCTCGCTCCGGATACGGTCGTCGTGAGCATTCACACGGGAAGCCGGGCGCTCGGCCACCAGATCGGCACCGATTATCAGTCGGTTCTGCGGAGAGCGAGCGAGAAGTACAAGATCCCGATCCGCGAATCGGAGCTCGTCGCGGCGCCCATCAAGAGCCCCGAGGGGAAACGCTACATCGCCGCGGTGAAGGCGGGGATCAACTGCGCTTTCGCCAACCGGCAGGCGATCGCTCACCTCGTGCGGAAGGCGTTCAAGGAGGTTTTCGGAGCCGACGGCGCGCGGGATCAGGACGATGTACGAGGTAGGCCACAACAATCTCAAGTTCGAAAAGCACATCCTGGACGGCGTCGAGACGGATCTCCTCGTTCACCGCAAAGGGGCCACGCGCGCCTTCGGTCCCATGAGCGCCGGTCTCCCCGAGCGGTATCGCGAGGCGGGCCAACCCGTTCTCGTGGGCGGGACGATGGGGACCTCGTCCTACGTTCTTATCGGCACGGAAAAGGGCATGGATGAGACGTTCGGGAGCGCAATTCACGGAGCGGGAAGACGCAAGTCCAGGAAGCAGGCACTCAAGGAATATCGAGGCGACCGTATCATCGGCGACCTCGCCGCGCGCGGCATCGTGGTGCGCGTGCACAGCAAGCCGGGCCTCGCCGAGGAGGCCCCGGGCGCCTACAAGGACGTGGAGAGCGTGGTCGGCATCATGGAAGGAGCCGGCGTCAACAGGCGCGTCGCGCGTCTCAAGCCGATGGTATGCGTAAAGGGCTGAGCGCCGGGCGCGAGAGAGATTCGACCATCGAGCGACCCTATTTCCCCAGAGGCTCCCATTCGGCGATGCTTTCGACCTTCACCCGGCACTTCCCGGTCGTCACCCACACGCTCTGGGCGTTGTAGTTCCACTCGAGGTACTCGGAGCCCCCTCCTCCCGCGGTCGTGACGAGAAAGCGGTTCGCGATGCCGCCGAAGGCCGCGGCCTGGTCGGCGGGCAGGTCGCGATCGCCGGCGTTGGCGTCCACCGGAACCCAGCCGTAGCCGGGAAGGTAAACCTCGCACCAGCGATGGAAAACGTCGTCGTAGCTCGCGTCGTCGCCGCGAACGACGAGAGCGCCCACGTAGCGCGCGGGAACGCCCGCGGCCCTGCAGAGCGCGATGTAGCTGAACGAATACTCGGAACACGATCCGTTGCCGCGCTCGAGCACGGTCGGCGCGGTATTCCAGCCGCCGACCATCAGATATTCCATATTTCCGATGAGGTACTGGAAGAGCTTTCGCGCTTTCCAGTAGACGTTCGTCTCGGAACCGACGACCTCCCGCACGATCTTCTGAATATACGGGTTCGCGATGTCGTACTTGATCTCGTCCGCGAGGTAGAGCTTCTTGATGTCCGCGGGTATGTCGGATCCGACCTCCTCGGGATAGACGAAGTAGCGGATCGCGGAGGTTTCGAGCGAGAGCTTCATCGAGACCTCGATCGAGCGCGGCGGCTTGAGACCCTCGAAGTGGAAGACGGCGATCTCCTGGCCCCAGCGATCCTTCGCGAACCGCGCCGGCTGCGGAGAATACACGATCGGGCCGAGAAGCTTCTGGTTCGGCCGGTCGGCGGGGACGGCGCAGTTGATGTCGAGGGAGACGATCTCTCCGTCTCCCGAGGTCATCGCCTCGTTCGTGAAATCGACGGTCGCCCGCCTCGAATCGAAGGTCTTGTACTGACGATCGTCCTTGACGACGATTTCGTAGAGTGCGTCGTTCTGGTAATCGACGTTCAGAAGCCGCCCGTCCTTCCAGGCGAGTCCCCAGCAGAATCTCCCCGGCGCGTCGAGGATGATGACGACGTCGCCGGTCGCGGGGTCGATGCCGTAGATCTGGTCCTTCAGCCGGTCGGAGCACCAGAGGTAGCCGCCGCCGAAAACGATGCCGCGGGGATCGGTCGCGGGCGCTTTGAAGGATACGATCGTCGTCCCGTCGCTCGGATCGATCCTGGAGATCTTCTTCTCGACGTTGTCGCAAACCCAGAGGGATTTTCCCTCCCAGGCGATTCCCATGGGGCCCGCGGCCGGCGCGTCGATGGCGATGACGGTTTTTCCCGAAGAGACGTCGGTCGCGTAGATCTTCGCGTCCGCCGGATCCGTGCTCCAGAGGAGCTTGCCGTCCCATGCGAGGCCCGAGGGAAAGTATCCGGGCGATTGCGTCGAGTCGAGGAGCCGTGCCGCTCTCGATATCGATCTTGTAGAACATGTCCGTCTTCCTGTCGGCGACCCAGGCGTTTCGGCCGTCCCATGCGACGCCCGTCGCATGGTGGAAGGGAAGCGCCGTCTTTTTCGCTACGTCTCCCGGGGTCGCGACGGCCGCCGATGATATCAGCATGAACACGGCAACAGCGAACATGCGAAGCCTCATCATGGTACCGCCTTTTTCCGATTAGAGTGCGTTCGACAGGCTCTCATAGCGCCAACCGACGATTATCCGCCGCCGGGAGGGTTGAGTAATTGCACAATTCGAAAGGCTAGATGAATTCTTTGCGAAGGTCAAGGTCTTATGGAACGAACCGCTGCTCGCTGCCGGTCGCGAGCGGGGCCGCGATTTCGCGCGAGGCTGCGCGATTTCGGCGTTTACAAAGGGCTATCGGACTGATACAATGCCAAATACGTGTTTCGAGCCCGCATGCGCGGCGCGAGGGGGCCATGGCAGTTCGATCGTTCATCGCACGGGGTTCGCTGATTCTTGCATGCGCTTGTCTTCTCGCATGTCCGACGGTTCAGGCGAGGGATCGCGGCGAGGCATGCGCTCGCGGAGGCACCGTCGTCACCGCGAGCCCGCCGGCGACGGCGGTCGGCGTCGAGATCCTGAAACGCGGAGGCAACGCGGTCGACGCTGCGGTGGCGGTCGGTTTCGCTCTCGCCGTGACCTATCCCCAGGCGGGAAATCTGGGCGGGGGCGGTTTCCTGCTCCTTCGTCCCGGTTCGGGAGAATCCATCTTTATCGATTTCCGCGAAACGGCGCCGGCTGCCGCTTCACGCGATATGTATCTCGATTCGCTCGGGAACGTTATCGACGGGCTCAGCACGATCGGGGCCCTGGCGGCCGGGGTGCCGGGCACCGTCGCAGGCTTGCACAAGGCTCATGAGCTTCATGGTTCCCTTCCGTGGAGCGAGCTGATAGAGCCCGCGATCTCGCTCGCCCGGGACGGCTTCCCGGTGAGCGAGAGGCTCTCGTCCTCTCTACGGGATCTCCAGAAGTACAAGGAGCGCTTTCCCGGGCTTCGGCAGTATATGAAAAGCGACGGAACCGCTCTCGCGCCGGGTGACACACTGAGACAGGCGGCCCTCGCCGCGACGCTCCAGCGTATCGCCGCGGAGGGACCGGATGCCTTCTATCGGGGAGCGATCGCCGAGAGTATCGTCGAAGAGATGCGCCTGAGCGGCGGGATTATTTCGAAACAGGATCTCGCCGGATATGAAGCCCGCATCAGAGAACCCTTGAGGGGAAGCTATCGCGGGTACGAAATCCTGTCCGCGCCGCCTCCGAGCTCGGGAGGAACGGTGCTTCTCGAGATTCTCAATATTCTCGAGGGCTACGATCTCCGCGGCATGGGATTCATGTCCGATCAGACGATCCATTATATGGTCGAGGCCGAGCGAAGAGGGTATGCGGACCGGGCTCAATATCTCGGAGATCCGGGCTATACGGACAATCCTGTGTCGCGTTTGATATCCAAGGGATACGCGTCCGAATTGAGAGAATCGATCACGCCGCGGGCGACCCCTTCGTCGGAGCTTCCCGCGCGGCCCGGAGCGAGCCGGGAGAAACGGGAAACGACTCATTACAGCATCGTCGACAAGGACGGTACCGCGGTCGCCGTCACGTATACCCTCAACGACGGCTACGGCTCGAGGGTGGTTGTGCGCGGCGCCGGATTTCTTCTCAATAACGAAATGGACGATTTCTCGATCAAACCAGGGCATCCGAACCTGTACGGTCTGGTCGGCAGCGAGGCGAATGCCATCGAGCCGGGGAAACGGATGTTGAGCTCGATGGCGCCGACGATAGTGCTCAGGGACGGGAAGGCGTTTCTCGTGCTCGGCACGCCGGGTGGCGCCACGATTATCACGACGATCGCGCAGATATTGATCGACATGCTCGATTTCGACATGACTCTCGAAGCGGCCGTTTCGGCGCCGCGCTTTCATCACCAGTGGCTGCCCGATCATATCAGCGTCGAGAACGGGGCCTTCGGCGCGTATCTGCGGAGAAGCCTCGTCGAGAAGGGACATCGGATAGAAGATCGGCCGGCGCCGATCGGCGACGCGCAGGTGATCGAGGTGAGGGGCCAGGCCGCATGCGGTATGAGCGATCCGAGGGGGGACGGGGCGCCCGGGGGCGTCGAGCCCGCGGAGCCCGGTTCACGGTGAAAGGAGCTGATCACAGGATCATGAGAATAACGATGATCGTGCTTGTCGTTTCGATGATCGCGTTCGCCTCGTCGGCGGCGCGCCCGGCGAGCGGCGAGGACGCCGAGTGCTACATGATGCAGGACGCATTCTGCAGATTCCCGTTCGCCCAGGTGATTCCCCTGGACAGCGTGGGTGGCTGGGGGCTCATCTACGCCGATACGTACGGAAAGCTGCACCTCCTCAGGGCGACGCCCAGGGGATGGAAGCTCGAGTGGGAGCTGACGAATCTGGGAGTCAAGATCAGAAAATTCTTCGTGCGGGATCTGGACGGGAACGGGGTTCCGGAAATAATCATCGCGACGGTGAACGGGCGGATTCTCGTCTACAGCACGGAGACGTACCAGAATATCTGGGAGAATCTCGAGGACAATTTCTCGACGATCCAGGCGATAGAGGTCGCCGATGTCGACGCGGACCCGCAGCTCGAGCTCGTGTACATCGCCGACGGGCGCCTCTGCATGGTGGACGGCGCGAGCAAGAGCAGGCAGTGGACGAGCCAACAGATCTTCGACGCGGTGGAGATCGTCGTCGGCAACGTCGACAAGGATCCACAGGTGGAAATTATCCTCAACAGCGGGGTCATCGTCGATTCCCGGTTCTACAACGTGGAGGTCGCATGGGATAAGCCTTTCGGCGACCGAATGATGCTGTTCGACATGAACAACGACGGAATCCCGGAGATCGTCGGGGAATTCGCGGACTATTCGCTGCGGATATACGACGTGTATGCGAGGCGGGAGGTCTGGTGATTCGGCGCCGCGACCCCTGCCACGCGAGAATTAGGTAGACCGCCTCAGAAAACTGTTTCAAAAAAGACCGATTTATGGTACAATGCGCGGAAATGTCACTCAACCGTGGCCTGCCAGTTCAGAAGAAGGAGGGGGTCTTGAACAGAAAGCTACTGCTAGGCATATGCGTGCTCTGTATCCTGGTCTTCGCCGTTGCGAGCGTTTCTGCGATAACCTTCAGAACCGAGAGATTCTCTCTCAGCGGGACAGGATCCTTTATGGCGCATCCGCCGTTATTCGCCGGGCAAATCACCGGCGGCACGATGTATCCAGGCACGTTCTGGATCTCTTTTGACGACACGGGATGGCCCGCGGACAATCCCGGGACTCCGCAGAATGAGCGGATCGACTACGTCATCGCGCATTACTTCCACTATGATACGACGGTGGGCGGGGAGAGCTGGGACGGGTATTTTCCGCCGAGCGGCTCCGGTGAGCCCATGCCGAAATGGCGCTTCTATACGGCTGCCGGGGATACGGTCGGCGGGACCTGCACGCAGATCACGATAACGATCAAGGATCTCAACGCAAACGCCGTTATGGAAGCGAGCGAATACGCGGCGAAGGTAATATCAGGCAACATGGTTGCCTTTATCAATTACGGCGGAGGCTGTTTCAGCAATTTCTGCGGCACGGGAAGCTTCTCGGGAACTCTGAACGTCGTGAATGCCGGGACAATGGAAGAGGAAATGTACGTTCCTTCGCCGTCTTTGCCTTCCGGAAGGCTTTACATGAAGGATGGCGGCTGTACGGTCGGCGTCGAGTCGAGCAGCTGGGGGACCATCAAATCCATTTACCGCTAGGGGATCCGGTAAAGCCGAAAGGATGTGTATGATAATGAAAGGAAACATGATCTTGGGCCTCTTCCTCCTTGCGGGGGTCATGCTCTCGCCGGTATGCGCTTCCGCGCAGCTGCCCGAAGCGCTCTCCGTGCAATTCGAATTTGACGGCATGGGCAACGCGATGATCAACTCCCTTCCCGTTTACGCGGGTGCCATCTATGCGGGAGATCCGATCGTTCTCGGCGCCGACTGGTGGATCAGGATCGATGATTCGACCTGGCCGGCTCCGTCGAATCCGCAGGCCCGTTGGGATTATCTGTTCAATAATTTTGCGACATACGATGCCGGGTCTTTCAGCTGGACGATCGTGTTCGACGATCAGTCGTGCGCGACGAAGCCGGTGTGGCAGATCGATCATGCGACGAACGGCATGATGGGCGGAACGCTCGTCGTCGTCGTTACCTTCACGGATTGGGATCAGAACGCCGTGCTCGATCTCGAGGAGAGAATGTTCGCCGTCTACTCGGGAAACCTGATTGTCATGAAATACGGAACGGGCATGTTCGCCGGTTATTGCGGGGATGGAACCTTCAACGGTTCGATCCAGAATCCCGATCCCGCGAACTGGGCGGATGAGTATGTTGAAGGAAGCTGCTTCCTCAACCTCCAGAATTGCCAGATCGGCACGCGCGAAAGCAGCTGGACGGCCATCAAGTCGATGTTCAAATAGGAGGCGGTGCTAGCGGGGCTGAAAGCCGATAGCGAGTCGAACCCACATGGGCTTCCGCACTCCCCGCTCCGTTCCGGGAGTGAAGCGAATCCTGCGGGCGGCTCCTACGGCGATGCGATTGAGTTCCTCAAGGGGGAGTGTTCGAGTGACCTTGACGTCATCGACTTCCCCCTTTTCGTTTATAAGGAGCAGGAGCTCGACTCTTCCCTCCGGGAGCTTCTTGAGCCCCGCGGGATATTTCGGCCACGGGATATAGAGCGGCTTCGGCTCGACCGTGGCGTTTCGCGATCCCCGCGTCCCGCCTCCTCCGCCTCCGTGGAGCGGCAGCATCTCGGATTGCGGTTCGCCCATGGCTTCGAAGCGAGCCGCATCTTCCGCGGCATCCGTTTCCTCGGCAGCTTCTTTCTCCCCGATCGCGGCAGCGGATCGCGGCTCCACCGAAAGGGAAAGGACGCGAAATGGATTGTCAAGGAACGGATAGCGATCGGTGCTGTCCTCTCCAGGCGGGAGCTCCGTCCTGAAAACCTCGAGATAGCGGGGTTGAAAGAAGAGAAGGAACGCAGCATGAAGGAGGACGGCGGATGCGATTATAATTCTCCACTGTTTCCGGGTGCTCCGGGAAGACGGGGGCTTTCCGTATCCTTGCCTCATGGGGGTAGTATAGATTCGACGCCCTTTCTTTGCAAGGATACCCGACAAGACATAAGGCCTCGATTGGCTGGTAATAGCGCCGCGCCGGTATTATATTGACAGGGTACGAACGCTGAGGCCCGAAAGGAGAGTCGCACTATGGACGTCTACGAGGCGATGAGGACGAGGACGAGCGTGCGGGGCTACCGGAGCGATCCGGTGGGGGACGAAACGCTGAAACGGGTTCTCGACGCCGCGCGCATCGCGCCCTCGGGCAAGAACGGCCAGCCGTGGACGTTTATCGTCATCAGGGACGCGGAAATCAGGGCGAGGCTCGTCGACGCGTGCAAGGGGCAGGGTTTTATCGCGGAAGCGCCCGTCGTGATAGCGGCATGCGGCAGGGAGGATCTCGCCTATCAGAAGATGGGCGGATACTGGAACAGCCTCCCTGTCGATATCGGAATATCGTTCGAGCACCTCATGCTCGCCGCGTCGGCGGAGGGGCTCGGAACATGCTGGATCGGCGCGTTTATCGAGGAAGAGGTCAGGGCGATTCTCGGTGTCCCCCCGGAAGTGAAGATCGTGGCCCTGACGCCGCTCGGATATCCGAAGGGAGATCGCGTGACGAGGCCGAGGAAGCCGCTCGAGGAGATCGTCATGTACGAGCGGTGGAACGGGAGCGGACGATAGCCGGGAAAAGCGAGGGGAGCATGAAGCCAAGAGGAACCGCGAAGAGCGTTCTTGTCATGATCGTCATCGGGGCGCTCGTTTCCGCGCAGCAGATTTCGGCGGAAAGCGTTTTCACGCCGAAGGGATTCGATTCGGTCGAGGCGTGCGCGGCGAACCGTCCCATGCCGTCGGGCGGCTCGGCCCGCGCGCCCGTTCCGGGGGCGCTCGGTCTGCGCTCGTTCGAGCCTGATACGATCGAAACCTTCGAGGTGGAGATCGAAGAGGACAAGGGGCCCGGAATCGGAAGGCAGCTTGCCGTTTTCGGCATCATAACCGCGATCGTCGGCTACGCCGTCATCGAGCTCATGGCGTCTGACGACGAGCCGGCGGAACCCTCGAAGCCGGCAGGGAAGGACCCGAATCCTTTCTCCTCCGTCCCGGGCATATCGGCGGCGATCACTCGCTGACGGTGAAGATCCTGCTTTCGACCGCCGTCATTCCGGTCGAGAGATCTTCGACCCCGAGAACAAGCACGTACATCCCCTTTCCGAGGGCGCCGATGTCGATCTGGAGATTGTCGGCAGCGGTGCTTGCGCGGGCGCTCTGCTCGATGCTGCTTTCGATGTATGGCTTCTCCTTGCCCTTGGTTCCCTTCACGCTCGACCACATATACGCGAGCGTTTTCCGGACGCCCTCGCCGGACTGCTCGTCGTCCGGTCCAGGCTTGCGGATCGAATAGCTCAAACGATAGCGCGACAGACCGTTTTCGTCGACCTGCAGGTTGTAAACTTCGTAGGAGAGGCAGAGCGCGCCTTTCTCGCGGTACAGGGGTATCGGATCGAGGATCGTCGAGCACGACCCCCCCGCTTCGGGAATGCGTGAATTTGACGCTGCTCAACTTGAGCGAGCGGCCGCGCAGCTCCCGGATCTCGATCGGATTCCTGCGGGAGGCCTTGCGGCGATCCTTTTCGCTCACGATCTCGACGATGCACGTGCATTCGAGCGGGCGGGGAAGCATTTCGATGGCGAAGTTGCAGACGAGGAACCTTCCGTTGGCCTTCTGGATGACCGGAAGGCTGTCGGGTTTGAAGGTGATCCGGTCGCGCGAGAGGCGGTTCCACTGCGAATCGAAGAAGGTGACGAAAATATCCCAGGGGAGGCCCGGGGTTCTCTTGAGAGAATCGGGGATGGCGACCGACATCTCGATCCGCGTGCGTTCGTCGCCGCCGCGGAGCTCGGCGATCGCGAGGCTGGCGGGGAACGGCCGGTACTCGACGGGAAAAACGTATCGCTGAGGGACGCTGTCCAGCATCTTGAGCGACATCGTCCCGTAATAGTCGCTAATGGGAAAATGGTAGTCGCCGTTCAGAAACTCGTCGTTGAAGTAGAGGTTGAAGCTGCTCTTCGAGTGGGCGTACTGCCAAACGATCCAGCCCCCGGACGTGCCGCCGCCGAGGTCGTAGAGCGTCCGGTCGGGAAGGCCGAAACGGATCAACGCCGCGCCGCGGTCGGTCGCGGATCCGCGCGCGTTCCGGCGTTCGTCCGATAGGGCCCTGTCGGCGATGGCCACGCGAGCGTAGTGTTCGAGCGCGCGTTCGTTGATCTCGGTCGCGGGCGTCGGGTCGTTCTCCATCCAGAATCTGCGGCTCCAGTCCTGCCGTTTGACGTCGGAAGAGCTCAGGTAGAGGTCTCGCTCGTCGGGATCGAGAAGAGGGGAGATGTCGTCGTAGGGATGGCGCTCCTCTTCCGTCATGAGAAGAAAGGCGGTCGAAAACGCCTTGTGCGCCTTCTCGAACTCCTTGCGTCTCGTATAGAGCATGCCGCAGACGACGTGCGCCGCCGCGCTCTTCGGATTGTACTGGACGGCGCGCGAGCCGTATTTGAGCCCCGTCTGGTACATCCGGCGGAACGAGTAGAGATAGGCGAGATTCTCGAGCGTCTCCTCGTTTTTCTTGTCGATCCGGAACGCCTTTTCGAAGCGCTCGATCGCCTTCACGAGATGATCCACGAAGCACATGGTCTTGTAGTATTCGTACTGTTCGAGTACGCCCGAGCTGGAACCACGCTTCGAAGCAGCGCGGATCGATCTGCGTCGCCTTCGTGAACGAGTTTTCCGCCTCTCCGACGAATCGCCGCGCGACGAGCGTGAGGCCCCGTTCTACGTGGAGGATGGGATTGCGGGGATCGAGGGAGATGGCCCTGTCGATCTCCTCGGAGGAGAGCAGGCGCGCGCGCGGCGTGCCTGCGAGCCGGTAGAGAACGGCAAGCTCCCGGTGGAGCTCGGCGTTCGCGAAATCCGCTTCGACGCGTTCCTTGAGGTCGGCGATATTCCGCCATACTTCGCGTTTTGCCTCTATGGCGACAGGTTCGATAAAATCGTCTTCTTCCACGGAGCGCTTTCCTTCGGGACGAAAAGAGCATCCGCATAGAAAGAAGAGAAAGAGGCACGCTGAAACGCGAATCGCCGGGATGTGCTTCAATGAATCGCTCCCATCGCGGGATCAAGTCGCCGCATACCGTATATAATGGGGCAAATAGCGAAGGAAATCAATGAAGTCATGCGATTGGGGCCGCCGGTCGGGACCTTCGTCACATTCACGGTACGAAACTTGCTTGCTTTGAAGTGATATTCATAATTCCGCTCAATAGACGCATGGCGTGAAGGGGGATCGTCAGCGATGCAGGCCGTTCTCGAAGCGCTGCCGCACGAGTTTCAGCAGTTCAGGGAGGTTGTGGAGACGCTTTCGAAGCTCGTTCTCCAATCCCGCCTTTTCCCCGCGCGCCACCCCTCCGTCGAACGCGCCCTCGGCTCGGCGTTCATTCATCTCGACGCCGCTCTCCAGGGGAAAAAGTCGGTCAAGCTCATATTCACGAGCGGTGTCATGTGCTGGCTCAATTTCGAGCTCGATATGACCGAGACGCAGGATAAAGCTATGCATCTTTTCCGCGAGGCGCTCACGAGGCAGTCGATCGGAGAGATAGAATTCCTGAACGGGGTCACCAAAGACGAGATCGCGGCGTTCGCGGAGCTTCTCGCGGGGAGTGGAGCGAACCTGGCCGGGAATCTCGCCTCGCTCGGCGGCCGGATCGAGAAGATATGCGTGCGGCACGGATACCGGGCGGAAGGGCCGGCGGAGGCGGAGGGCTCCGACGCCGCGCCGCGCGAGCCCGACAGACGTTCGGCGCCGCGCAGCGGCGGTGCGGGGGGCAATCGGGGGGCGATGGGAAAGGTGATCCAGGGGGTTCTCGACAAGCTCGAGAAGATACAGTCGAAGGACGGGGCCAAGGCCCGCGCCAAGATCATCGAGGTCATCGAGCGCGAGGGCGGCGGCACCGCGACGATTCTGCTCCTCAACTCGCTCAGGGAATACGACGATTATACGTTCACGCACTCGGTGAACGTCGGGGTTATATCGGCGGCGATCGCGAGAAATCTGGGGCTCGGCGAGGATTTCGTCGACACGGTGGCGCACGCCGCGCTCCTCCACGATATCGGGAAGCTCTACGTTCCACGCGCCATCATTCACAAGGCGGGGCGGCTCACCCCGTGCGAATGGCAGACGATGAAGCGCCATCCCATCGACGGCGAGCGAATCCTGCGCGAGGAACGATTCGATCTCGTGTCGCGGCGCGTGGCCTTCGAGCACCATATGCGCCACGATCTCACCGGGTACCCCGTGTCCAAGGAAGGATTCGAGGTCCACAAGGGGAGCGAGATCGTCCGCATCGCCGACAGCTACGACGCGTTGACGACGAAACGGCCGTATCGGAAGCAGATCAATCCGTATCAGGCGATCAAGCTCATGGAGAAAGGAAGCGGCAGCGAATTCCGCAAGGACTATTTTCTGGCGTTCATGCGCGTGCTCGGCAACATACCGATCGGGAGCATGCTGCGATTGAACACGGGGGAGACGGCGCTCGTCATCGGCATGAGCGCGGAAAGCGGAGATCTGCCGCGCGTGCGCGTTCTGACGGATCAGTCGGGGAAGGAAGTGGACGCGGAGATCGTCATCGATCTCAACGAGCTCGATCCCGCGACGAACAGGCCCAAACGGCAGATCGCGAGCATCCTCGATCAGGCCGTGCGCGACGTGGATATCGGACAGTACATCATGGGTTAGAGCGCCCCCCGCGGCGGATAAAAAATCACCCAGGGCGATCCATCCTCACGTGCGGACAATCACCCCGGGTGAAAACGCTGCGGCGAAGCCGCGACGGAAATATCAGAACACTTCCGGTTTGCCTATCTGCTCCATCGCCCCGAAAAACGTCCAGACAAACTCCGCGTCTCCGGACGTGGAGTATATCACGAATTCAAAGCTCTTGCCGGCGCTCATGGGCACGGTCGTTCTGGCGAGGCCGACCTCGCCGTCCGAGAGAATGCACCAACCCTTCGGCGCGAAGACATCGACGATCGAACCCTTGGGATCCTTGATCTCGAAGCCGTACACGCCGTCCTTTGAAGCTGTAACTACCAATTTAACCAGATAATTACCGCCATCGAGCGCCTGAACGTTCTTCTTGACCGTGGCCGGAGCGCCCAGGGTCGGAACGCTGAGGATCAGTACCAGAGCGGATGCGAGAAGCAAGCACCCGAAACGGTTGCCCTTTAGCATCTCTTTTCCTCCTAAGCAATTACGCAGCGTATTTGATACAATTTATAAACAAATGATTCAATCACTTGTTTTCTTTGATTTTAATTATACCACATGCGCTGGAGGATGTCGAGGGGGTGATGGAGAAAATTTGGGGCGATTCGATCTCAGATCGGCTGAATGAAAAGGGGATCCTTCTTCGTTTCCTTGTCGATGGATTCCGGATGAAGGTCCGCGACGCCGACGAACGCCCTTTTTCGCTCGGAGATCTCTCGCAGCTTCTCGGCGATCTTGCCCGTAGAGCCGCCGCGCGAGAGCGACGCGGCGCATTCGGAGAGCTCCTTGATTTCCCTGATTTCCTTCTCGTGGATGCCCGCAAGCGCGGCGCTCCAGGCCGTCTCGAGCGCGGAGAACGCCCCGCTTTCGCGGTTCTCGCTGCGCCGAGGGAGCTTTCCGCCGGCCATGGCGAGGAGATCCCGGTGCAGAAGCCCGAGGGGTTGGAATACGCGCGTCGTCACGATGGTCGCGAGGAGAAGGAAAGAAGCGATGATGATCGCCGTAATTGCGATCGTATTGATCATGAGAATGCTCTTGAGTTTCGCGGCGACTTCCTCGAGCTCGGGAAACTGCCTGGCCACCGCGGACTGATTCGAGAGCAGCGCGAAATAGAAGGAGATTCCGAAAATAAGGGCCACGGTGAGCGTCCCCGCGAGTATGAGGTATCTGATGCGGCTCTTGACGCCGCGCGCGAGTGAATCGGCGGCGTCCGCGCCCGTCCTGCGATCGTTCATTCCGGTCATTCCATGCTCCTTGCGATGAAACGGAGATGTGCACGGCGATTGGCCGATCTGGCCGTTCTTGAGCCGGCGCGCCGGGCCGATTGCCGTTCCGAACGGGGAACATTCAATAACCGTGCCATCGAATTCCATTATTCCTTGAAGAAAAAGCGGATTGCGGAGCGGAACTTTTCGATGTCGATGACGGTATCCTTGCAGGGGCCGAGGGGCCGTGTGTTGGGGATTCCGATGATGGGGATTCTCGGGGCGACGTCGTGAATTCCCGAGACGAGGTCCCGTTCGCACGCCACGGCGACGATCGCGCGAGGTCCGATGTCGCGGATAATCGAGCGCGCCTGCGTTCCTCCCGGGGCCGTATGCAGGATCACGCCGGGAAATTCCGCGCAGACGAGCTGCACCTCCTTCTTCAGCTCCCTGGAAAGGCAGCGGGGAACGAGAGCGAGGATGCTCCCGTCCGTGCGCAGCGGGACGGCGAGCCGATTGCTGACCTCGATGAACGAATGTCCGAGCCGGTCGCGCGATATGCCGAACGATTCGGCGAGGCGGGCGACGGCGGGAAAGAGCATGACGAAGAGGTTGCTTCCCCGGCGGAGGCAGATCGCGAGGTAGATCCGCTGCGAGACGACGGCTCCGATAAGAAGCGCGTACCAGACGAGGAAGAAAACGGCGCCGCCGGCGATGACGACGGTAAGGAGCGTCGCGTAGAGGCGCCCGTACTGTTCGAATCGGGGGAGGACGAGATACCGGAAGAGAAATCCGAGAAGGACGAATCCGGCGATGACGGCGAAGGAAAGGATGAGGAACGTCCCTTTTCCCTCGGTAATCCGCGAGGGGGCGTCGCTTCCCTTCCAGTCGAGCCATTCGTCGCCGAGGACTCTATCGGGAGGAATCGGTTTCCGTTCCCTGTTCATCTCGGAGAGGAAATGTACGAGAAGGCGGCCCTCCGTTCAATACAAATCAAGCGCCGAAGAGAGGCGAGACGGTCGGCCCCGACGATCGCCGGGCTCAGAGCCGGTCGACGAGGGCCTTCGCCTCCTCGGCGAGAGCCTGATCCCCTTCCCAGGTTTCGACGAAGCGCTTGAACGCGGTGCGCGCCTGCTCGTCGTTTCCCATCCTGAGAAACGCGTGGCCGAGATAGTAGTCCGTTATCGAGGGGTATCGCGGGTGCGCGCGCAGCGCCTCGAGAACGCGCACCGCGCCGCTCAGGTCGCCCGTGCCCATGCGAACGGCGGCCCCGTTGAGAACGATCCCGGGATCGGAGGGATCGATCCGCGAGGCTTGTTCGACGGCCTCGCCTGCTTCGCTCCAGCGCTTTTCCCTGATATAGGTTTCGGCGAGCCCTTTCCACGCATTCGCGTTCTCCCTGTTCTTGTAGATGGAGAGCCGGAATTCCGTCTCCGCTTCACCCGTGTCGCCGAGCGCCAGATTCGCGAGCCCGAGATAGCAGAAGAGCTCGTCGGTTGCCGAGCCGAGCGCCCGCGCGGACCGCAGCGCGTCGAGGGCGTCGGCGTACATATGCCGCGAATAGGCGATCTTGCCGGTGAGCAGGTAGAGCGAGGCGTTGGGGGGGCCGAGCCTGCGCGCCGAGAGTATCTGGCCGTAGGCCGCGTTGAAGTCGTCGTTCCGGAAATACGCTTCGGACAGCAGCATGCTCGCTTCCAGGTTGCCCGGATCGAGCGCGGTCGCCCGGGTCGCGTAATTCTCGGCCGATCTGGCCTGGCCTTCCTTGAGAGCGATCGACGCGAGGCCGATGAGGGACGGGACGTGAGTCGGTTCGATGCCGAGCGCGAATTCGTACGCATTCTTGGCTTCGGGCAGCCTGTCCTGCTCCTCGAGGCTCTTTCCAAGAAGCTGCTGCGCGTCGGCGTCGAGCGAATTGACGGCTGCCGCCTCGCGCAAATGCGTCTCGGCCTCGGAGTAGCGTTTCATCGCGATGAGCGCGGCTCCGAGGTTGTAACGGGTCTCGGGATCGTCGGGCCGGTACCTGAGCGCCTCGCTCCACAGCTCGACCGCCCCGGCGTAGTCTTCTCTCTTGGCGGCATCGAGGCCGAGATTATAGTACCTGACCGATTTGTCGGGGCCGCAGCCGGAGATGGGCGCGAGGATTGCCGAGAATATGAGAACGACCGTGGAAGGTTTCATTGCCGATCCTCTTCTCGATACGATCCGTGTCGATGAGAATATTCGGAACCTTCACCCTCATAATATCGCAGCCTCGCCCGTTCGGGACAATACAAAAGAACGGACATGCGAGGAGTGGAGACGGGGATCCATATATCATATAATCAGTTGTGAATTAGTGCGTGCGGAATCGGTTGCATACGGCTTTGGAATCCTTTACATTATTGTTGACTTTTCAAGAAATATCGGTACGCTCGTACATTCAAACAGCACTGGTAACTGCAGCAAATACATGATGCTGGAAGCTGCGGAGAGTTCCTTAAAGAAGATCAGGAGTCGCGATGCTCGACAGGGACGTTGTCGCCGAATATAAGCTCGATCATGATTTCCTCTCCGAGATTTACGCGTTGCCCGGAGGTCGGGAGATCAAGAAGTGCATCCAGTGCGGAACGTGCAGCAGTTCATGTCCTCTGAGCTACGTGATGGATCACGGCCCCCGCAAGATGTTCTCTCTCATCAGGGCGGGATTCAGGGACGAGGTGCTTTCCTCGAACACGATCTGGTTCTGCTCCTCCTGTTACACCTGCGCGGTCCGGTGCCCGAAGGACATCAAGATCACCGATGTCATGTATGCGTTGAAGAGGCTCGCCGTCAAGGAGGGGAAGACCAAGGGCAAGAAGTCGGTCGTTCTTTCCAGGAACTTCGCGCGCATGGTCAATACGTACGGCCGCAACCACGAGACGGAGCTGATGGCCCGCTACATTCTCGAAGCCGATCTCCTTCATGCCTTGAAGTTCGTGCCGCAGGGATGGAAGCTTCTCGTGAACCGGCGCCTGCCGCTTCTCCCGCACAGAATGAAGAATATGGATCAACTCAAGAAGATACTCAAGAAAGTGGACGAGCTCGGGGAGATATAGATGAAATACACATACTATCCTGGGTGTTCCGTCAACGCGACCGCCAACATCTACCGCGACTCGATCACGGCGATCGCGCCCGCGTTGGGGATCGAGCTCGAGGAGCTCGAGGACTGGAATTGCTGCGGCGCGACCGCGTACATGTCGGTCAAGGAGCTCATGAGCTTCGCGATTTCGGCGCGCAACCTCGCCATCGCCGAGAAGCATCACCGCGACGTCGTGACGCCGTGCAGCGCGTGCTACACCGTGCTCAACAAAACAAATCATTATTTCGCCGATTATCCCGAGCTTCGAAAGAAGATCGGACAGGCGCTGGAGGCGGGCGGACTCAGCTACAGCGGAAACCTTCGCGTGCGTCATCTTCTCGACGTCGTCTGCAACGATATCGGCTACGAGAAGATCGCGTCCCTGGCGAAGAGGAAGCTCGCGGGGCTCAAGGTCGCGCCCTACTACGGATGCCAGATCGTTCGGCCCGATTCCGGATTCGACGATCCCGACGAGCCGACGACGATGAACCGGTTGGTCGAGGCGCTCGGGGCGGAGTGCGTCGATTACCGCATGAAGACGTCGTGCTGCGGCGCTTCGCTCATGGGGACCGAGGAGGATCTGGCCATGCGGCTCTGCAGGAACCTTCTCCTCGACGCGCAACAGAACGGCGCGCACTGCATCGTGACGATATGTCCGCTCTGCCAGATGAATCTCGACGTGTACCAGGGCAAGGTCAACGCCCGCTTCAAAACGAAATTCGATATCCCCGTGCTTTATTTCACCCAGCTGATCGGCGTGAGCCTCGGACTGCCGCTTCGCGACCTCGGGCTCGGCCGGCTCGCGGTGAAGCTCACCAAGCCGATCAAGAAGATATTCGAGGGAGCGAACAATGGCTGAACGCATCGGAGTGTACGTCTGTCATTGCGGCACGAACATCGCCGGCAAGGTCAATATCGACGAGGTCGTGAAGTACGCGAAGGAGCTCGAGAACGTTTCGCTCGTGCGCGACTACAAATTCATGTGCTCGGACCCCGGCCAGGCGATGATCGAGAAGGATATCAAGGAAGGCGTCATCGATCGGGTGGTGGTCGCGTCGTGCTCGCCCCTCATGCACGAGAATACGTTCCGGAAGGTGTGCGAGCGCTCCGGCGCCAACGCGTACCTCTTCGCGATGGCGAACATCCGGGAGCAGTGCTCCTGGGTGCATCTCGACGAGGCCGCGTCGACCGAAAAAGCGAAGGCGCTGATCGCGGCGGCGGTGGCGCGATCGACGTGGCTCGAGCCGCTCGAGAAACGGGTCGTTCCCATCAATCCGCGCACGCTCGTCATCGGCGGCGGGATCGCCGGTATCCAGGCGGCGCTCGATCTCGCGGACGCGGGAAAAGAGGTCGTCCTCGTGGAGCGCGATCCGTCCATCGGCGGGCACATGGCGAAGTTCGACAAAACGTTCCCGACCCTCGACTGCGCGGCGTGCATTCTCACGCCCCGCATGGTGCAGGTCGGCCAGCACAAGAACATCACGCTGCTTTCGTATTCCGAGCTCGCCGAGGTGAGCGGGTTCGTCGGCAATTTCAAGGTGAAGATCCGCGAGAAAGCGCGCTACGTCGATCGGGAGCTCTGCAACGGTTGCGGGATGTGCTGGGAGAAATGTCCGGGCACCCGCGTTCCGCGCAAGGGCAACGCGCACGAGAAGCTCTCCCTGGGGCCCACGACATCGATCTACATGCCGTTCATGCAGGCCGTCCCCGCGGTGCCCGTCATCGATCGGGACACCTGCACCTACTTTCAGAAGGGCAAATGCCGGACCTGCGAAAAGGTTTGCGAGCGGCACGCGATCAAGTTCGATATGGAGGACCGTGTCCACGAGTTCGAGGTCGGCAACATCATCATCGCCGCCGGGCTCCAGACCTTCGATCCGTCCGTCATGAAGCGATACCGGTACGGGATCCTCCCGAACGTCGTCACCGCGCTCGAGTTCGAGATGATGAACTGCGCCGCGGCGTCGACGAACGGGAAGATCGTCCTCGTCGACGGATCCGAGCCGAAGGCGATCGGCATCATTCACTGTATCGGAAGCCGCGACAAGAATTACCACGAGTACTGCTCGCGGGTCTGCTGCATGTACGCCCTCAAGTTCGCGCATCTCATCAAGGAAAAGACGAAAGCGGAAGTCTATAATTTCTATATCGATCTGCGCTGCTTCGGGAAAGGCTACGAAGAGTTCTACGACAGGCTTCTCGGCGAGGACGTGCGGTTCATCCGCGGCAAGGTCGGCGAGATCACCGATATGCCGATCCACGAGGGGGAGGAGGGGAAGCTCATCGTGCGGGTGGAGGATACCCTCCTCGGCGTCGTCCGGAGAATCCCCGTCGATATGGTCGTCCTCTGCACCGGCCTCGAAGCGCCGAAGGGTCTGGCCGCCGTCGCGAAGATGTGCAGCGTGAGCATCGGCAAGGACGGCTTTCTCATCGAGAAACATCCGAAGCTCGGTCCGGTATCGACCGCCACGGACGGCGTGTTCATCGTCGGGGCGTGCCAGTCGCCGAAGGATATTCCCGATACCGTCGCTCAGGCCTCGGCCGCTTCGAGCGCGGTGCTCTCGATGATCATGCGCGAGAAGATCGAGATCGAATCGGCGACCGCGGAGATCGATGAGGAGAAATGCTCCGGCTGCAGGATATGCAACAACCTCTGCCCGTATCTCGCGATCCGTTTCGACGAGGAAAAAACGGTATCGGTCATCAACGAGGCGCTCTGCAAGGGATGCGGAACGTGCGTCGCCGCTTGCCCGAGCAACGCGATCAAGGCGAAGCATTTCAGCAACAAGCAGATCTTCGCCGAGATAGAAGGTATCCTGTCCTCCCGGTGAGGACCATCGAGCGAGAGGAATGAGGAATGGCGTTCGAACCGAGAATCGTGGGTTTTCTGTGTAATTGGTGCACGTACACGGGCGCGGATCTGGCCGGAACGGCGCGCGTCAAGTACAGCCCGAATATCCGCTCGATTCGCGTCATGTGCAGCGGCAGGGTGGATCCCGTGTTCGTGATAAAGGCGCTCTTCGAGGGTGCCGACGGGGTGCTCATCGGCGGATGTCATCCGGGTGACTGCCATTACCTGGAAGGCAACTACAAGGCGCTCCGGCGTTATCTCCTGCTCAAGAGAATACTTCCCGAGTACGGGATCGAGGCCGGCCGCGTGCGGCTCGAATGGGTTTCCGCGTCCGAGGGAGAACGGTTCGGACACGTCGTCGACGAGTTCACGGAGGAAATCCGGAAGCTCGGTCCTCTCGCGATCAAGGAATCGCTCTTCGAGAGCATGAAAACGGACGTCGCGCATCACGGCGAGGAACATCAGGCACCAACCGGAGAGGCGAGATGAAGCTCAAGATAGGGATTTACTGGGGTGCGGCGTGCGGCGGTTGCGACGTCGCGATCCTCGATACGCACGAGAAGCTGCTCGAGATCGCCGACATGGCCGACATATACCTCTGGCCCGTCGCGATGGATTTCAAGTACAGCGACGTGCGCGCGATGAAGGACGGTTTTCTGGACATGGTTCTTTTCAGCGGCGGGGTCCGGAATTCGGAGAACGAGGAGATTGCGATGCTTCTCCGGAAAAAGGCGAAGGTCATGGTCGCCCTCGGCGCCTGCGCCCAGCTCGGCGGCGTGCCGGGGCTCGCGAACATGTACACGCGCGAAGAAGTCCTGAGGCGGGTCTACCTCGAGTGCGAATCGACCGTGAACAGGGAGGGCGTGCTTCCTCTCGAGAGCTCGAAAGCAGGCGGGTACGATCTCGATCTGCCGCATCTGTACAACACGGTGAAGACCCTCGATCAGGTGGTCGACGTCGACTATACGATTCCGGGATGCCCCCCCGCGTCGCTCCAGATATATTCTGCGCTCGGACTCGTCGCGGACGGTATGCTGCCGAAGAAAGGTTCCGTGATCGGCGCCGGTGATCGCGCCCTCTGTGACGAGTGCGCGCGGAAGAAGGGCGAAAAAACGATCACGAGAATCTACCGCACGCACGAGAAGCTCCCGGATGCGGATACGTGTTTTCTCGAGCAGGGGTTCATCTGCCTCGGTCCCGCGACGCGCTCCGGCTGCGGATCGCGCTGCATCAAATCGTGGACGCCGTGCCGGGGCTGCTACGGCCCGCTCGACGACGTTGCCGACCAGGGGATCAAGATGTTGAGCGCGCTCGCGTCCGTTATTGAGACGAAAGAGGAAAAGGATATCAACGCGACGCTGGATACGGTGGTCGATCCGCTGAGGACCTTCCACCGGTTCAGCCTCGCTTCTTCGATACTGAGGAGGAGGAAAGCATGAAGCGCATCGCGATCGACCCGATCACCCGCTTGGAAGGTCATGGGAAGATCACGATCTTCTTGAACGACGAGGGCGCGGTTGAAAACGCGTACCTCCAGATCCCGGAGCTTCGGGGTTTCGAGAAGTTCGTGGAAGGCCTTCCCGTCGAGGAGATTCCCCGGGTGGTGACGCGCATCTGCGGTGTTTGACCGGCCGCACACCACATGGCCTCGGGTAAGGCCGTAGATGCAGTATACAAGGTGAAGATTCCGGCCGCGGCTGCGAAGCTCCGTGAGCTGTACTACATGGCTCATTTCATTCACAGCCACACAGCGCATTTTTATGCCCTTGCCGCCCCGGATTTCGTGGTGGGCCCCGACGCGCCTCCGGCCGAGCGCAACATCCTCGGGCTGGTGAACAAGGTCGGCATCGATATCGGGAGAGAGGTCATCCGCCAGCGCGAGATTACGCAGCTGATCCAGCAGATGATCGGGGGCCGCGCGACGCATCCCGTATGGAACCTTCCCGGCGGCGTGACGCGGGCGCTCGCCAGCGAGGATCGGGATAAAATCAAGGCGTTCGCCCCCGGTCTCGTGGGATTCGGCGAACTCGGGCTCAAGCTCTTCGACGATCTCGTGCTCAAGAACAAGGGGTACCTCGATCTCATCCTCGGGGACGGCTACGAGCTCGTGACGAATTACATGGGGCTCGTCGACGACAAGAACCGCGTCACGTTTTACGACGGAACGGTTCGCGTCGTAGACCCGGACGGAAAGGAGATCGACCGGTATCGCGAGACGGAGTACCTCGATCACGTCGCGGAGCACGTCGAGCCGTACACGTATCTGAAATTCCCCTATCTCAAGAAGCTGGGATGGCAGGGGTTCAAGGAAGGCGCAGGCACCTCGCTGTACCAGGCGGCGCCGCTCGCGCGTTTCAACGCGAGCGAAGGAATGGCGACGCCGAAGGCGCAGGCGGCTTACGAAAAGATGTTTGCAACGTTCGGCGGTAAACCGGTGCACAAGCTCATGGCCATGCATTGGGCGCGATTGATAGAGCTTCTCTATGCGGCCGAACGGCTCGGAGAGCTTGTTCAGGACGAAGAGATCCTCGATCCGAACGTCCGTGTGATTCCGTCGACGACGCCGTCCGAGGGCGTGGGAATCATCGAGGCCCCGCGCGGGACGCTCACGCACCATTACTGGACCGACGAGAAGGGAATCGTGACGAAGGCGAACCTCATCGTCGGGACGACGAACAACAACGCTCCGATCTCCATGGCGGTCAAAAAAGCCGCGATGAAATTCATCGGCAAGGGGGGCGAGGTCAAGGAGGGGCTTCTCAATATGGTCGAGATGGCGTTCCGCATCTACGATCCGTGCTTCAGCTGCGCGACGCACAGCCTTCCCGGCCACATGCCCCTGACGATCGAGATCAAGAACGCGAGCGGGGAAACGGTCCGGACGGTCTCGAGATAGAGGGCCCCGGGCGGGACAGGCTGCCGCCACGTGAAAACAATCGTACTCGGGCTCGGCAATACGATTCTCAGCGACGACGGCGCGGGAATCTACGTCGTGCGGGCGCTCATGGGGCGCCTCGGCGGCGCGGCGGACGTTCGCGAGGCCGAGCTCGCCGGCCTGGATCTCATAGAAATGCTCAATGGATACGATCGCGCGTTCATCGTCGACGCGATTCAGCTCGACGGCGAGGAACCCGGCGTCGTCTTCAGGATGAGACCCGACGATATCCGAACCACTCCGCGGCTTGCCTCGTTCCACGATATCGATATGGTCACGGCGCTCGCGCTCGGGCGCCGTTTGCAGTTTCATATGCCGGAAGAAGTCGTTATCTTCGGGGTGCAGGCGGAAGATACGCTCACCCTCGGGGAGGAATGCACGGATGCCGTGAGACGCGTCATTCCGGCCCTTGCCGACGAGATCGCGGGAGAGATCACGGGAGCGCCGCATCGAACGATCTCGATCGGGCTCTCGGAGAGGAAGAACACCGGTGCATGAGGCATCCCTCATGAAGAATCTCCTCGATATCGTCGACCGGGCGGCGCGGGACGAGGGGGGAGGCCCCGTGCGGGTCGTCCACCTCAAAATCGGCGAAATGGCCGGCGTCAGCGAGGATGCTCTGCGTTTCGCATTCGACGTGATGGCGAAAGGAACGGCGGCCGAAGGGGCCTCGCTCGGCGTGGAGAAGGTTCCCCTGCGGATCCGCTGCACGGGGTGCGGAGCGGATTCGAATCCGGCCGATTTTGTCTTCATATGTCCGGCGTGCGGTTCCCGCGATATCGAGATCCTCGGCGGCAGGGAGATGGAAGTGGACTATATTCTCGTCGGCGACGGCGCGGCGGAATCGGGGGATTCGGGCGCTTAGCCGCGAAAGGGGCGAGATCTCATGCACGAGATTCGGATCGGAGAGGATCTCCGGGAGAAGAACGAAGCGATCGCGGAGGAGAACAGGAAGCTGCTCGCCGCGAAGCGCATCGTTTCGATCAACGTGATGAGCGCGCCTGGAGCGGGGAAGACGTCCCTTTTGCTCCGGACGATCCCCCTGCTGCGAAGGAAGCACGCCGTCGGTGTCATCGAGGGAGATATACAGACGACGACCGACGCCGAGAAGATCGCGACGCTCGGCGTTCCCGTGTACCAGATAGAAACGGGAGGGGTCTGTCACCTCGACGCGGCCATGGTCCATGGCGCTCTCCATCAACTCGACCTCGATTCGATCGATCTCCTCTTCGTCGAGAACGTCGGGAATCTCGTTTGTCCCGCCGAATTCGATCTCGGGGAGGATGCGCGCGTGATGCTTCTGAGCGTATCGGAGGGGGACGACAAGCCGAAGAAGTATCCGCTCATGTTCCGTGAATCGCGGCTTCTGCTTCTGAACAAGATGGATCTCGCGCCCTACGTCGCGTTCGATGTCGCGAAGGCCCGGCGGGAGGTCCTCGAGATCAATCCGAAGCTCGAGATCGTCGAGATTTCCTGCACGACCGGTGCCGGGCTCGACCGCTGGGTCTCCTGGATCGACGCCTTCGTCGAATCGGCGAGGAGCCGCTGATGTGCCTCGGTATACCGATGCTGATCGTCGAAAAGAACGGAAACGACGCGGTCGCCGAGAGCGGCGGCGTTCGAAAGACCATACGGCTCGATCTTATCGACACGGCGGCGATAGGAGACTACGTACTCATTCACGCGGGATATGCGATAGAGAAGCTCGATACGGATGAGGCTCTTGAAACGCTCGAGCTCATTCGGCGGGTGTACCGGGCGGGCAGGGGAGAGGATGTCTCGTGACGGATCTCGACCCTCTCGGCGAATATCGCGATCCGTCCCTCGCGCGGGCCCTCGCCGGCGAGATACGGGCGATTCGCCTCGACCGGCCCCTCGTCCTCATGCACGTGTGCGGCACGCACGAGCATACGATCGCGCGCGCGTCGCTGAGATCCCTTCTTCCCGACGGCGTGCGGCTCATCGCCGGCCCGGGCTGCCCCGTGTGCGTCTGCCCCGCCCGGGACATCGACCGGGCGCTCGAAGCCGCGAAGCGGGATAACGTCATAATCGCCACGTTCGGCGACATGGTCCGCGTTCCTTCCTCCGAGAGCTCGTTCGAGAAGGCGAAAGCCGAGGGGTGCGACGTGCGCGTCGTCTATTCGCCCGTCGACGCCGTGAATATCGCGCGCCGGAATCCCGAAAAGGAAATCGTTTTCATGGCGGTCGGGTTCGAGACGACGGCGGCGCCGATCGCCGCTTCCCTCGCGGACGATCTCCCCCCGAATTTCTCGATCGTGCCTTCGATGCGCCTGGTTCCGCCCGCCCTGCGATTTCTCATAGCCCGGAGCGCCGGGGCGATCGACGGATTCATTCTGCCGGGCCACGTGAGCGCGATCATCGGGCGTTCCGGATACGCGTTTATCGAGGAAGAGTACGGCATTCCCTCGGTCATCGCGGGGTTCGAGGCGCTCGACGTGCTGCGGGCGGTGCGCGAGCTTCTCGCGCAGGTGGCGGGAGGCGCGAGGGGAACGGTGGAGAATCAGTACCGGAGGGTAGTGCGCGAGAAGGGGAACGAGAAGGCGCAAGCCGCGATCGCGCGGTTCTTCGAGGAAGCCGACGTTCCCTGGCGGGGCATCGGAACGATTCCGCGATCCGGCCTCGCGCTGCGCCGGGAGTACGACATGCTCGACGCCGCCGTCCGTCTCGACCTTCCGGAGCCGGCGGCGGTGGTGGACGTGCGGGAGGGCTGCCGGTGCCATCTCGTGATTCTCGGCGAAGCGGAACCGGAAACGTGCCCTTTCTTCGGCGGAGAATGCACGCCGCGGGCCCCGTACGGGCCGTGCATGGTGTCGAGCGAGGGGACATGCAGGGCGCGATTCGAATACCGGTCCGTGGGGGAGACCGGGAGGCGGAAAGGTCCGGGGCGATAGCTGTTGACCGGGCCGCGGCGTTTTTCGTAGAATTATGAGAGCGCAGCGTGCCTCTGTGATCAGATACGCGTGAGATAGCCCCTGAAGCGCGTGAACCGACCCTATACTCCCCCTGCAGGAAAGGGGCTCATGCCGTGAAAAGATGGATGTTTCTCGCCGCGGTTCTCTGTCTGGGGCTTGTTCCGTCGCGCTCCGTCGCGTGGAATCAATCGGAGATCTCCTGGTTGACGATAACGACGGAGCATTTCTGCGTTCAGTACCACAAGGGTCTCGAGCGATACGCGGAGCATGCGGCCGCCGTGGCCGAGAGCGTGTACGGGCCGGTCACCGAAATGTACGGATACAAACCGGACGGCAAGATCTATCTGAACCTCTCCGACGTGGAGGACGAATCGCAGGGCGTCACCTACTACTACCTCAACCGTATCGATATCACCGTCACGCCGTACGACTTCTGGTTCCGGGGCTCGGCGGCCTGGATCGTGAACGTCATCGCCCACGAGTTCACCCACATGGTGTCGGTTCAGAGCTCGTTCAAATATCCGCGCAGGATCCCGTCGCTCTACCTGCAGGCGGTGAACTTCGAAAAGGAGAAAAGACCCGACGTCATATACGGGTATCCCAATTTCCAGATGTCCATCCCCGTTCCGGGAGAGATTCTCCCCGGCTGGTTCGCGGAGGGAATGGCGCAGTATCAGTGCTCCGGCGCGTGCCACGACATGTGGGATTCGCACCGCGATATGATGCTCAGAACCGCCTTCATGAGCGGCACGCTTCTTACGATCGACGAGATGGGGGTTTTCGGGAAGAACAGCCGCGGTTCCGAAATGGTCTACAATCAGGGATTCTCGCTCGCCGGATTCGTGGCTCGCCGGTTCGGCGCGGATAAGCTGCGGGATCTCGCCCTCGCGTTCTCGTCGATCAAGAGGTGGGGTTTCGACGGAGCGTGCGAACAGGTGCTCGCCTTGAGCGACGAAGAGCTCTACCGGATGTGGAAGGAAGATCTCTCCGCGCACTACGGGCCCGTGGTCTCGCGCGTCGGGGAGCGGGAGGTGGACGGAGAGAAGATCGCCGGGAAGGGCTTCCAGAATCACTTTCCCGCGTCTGGAAAGGACGCCCGGGAATACTACTTCATATCCAACCGGGGCCGGGACTATTCGGATCTCGATCTCATGAGGAAGGACCGCGAGGGCAGGGAAAAACCGATCGTTTCGAACACGAGCTCTCGATTCGGAATTTCGCCCGACGGCGGGCGGATATGCTTCGCGAGGAAAACGCGTTCGAACGATCACGGCTATCTTCGCAGCGATCTGTTTCTCTATTCGCTGGAGTCGAAGAAGGAAAAGAGGTTGACCAGGGGCTTGCGCGCGTCGAATCCCGCATGGTCCCCGGACGGAGCGCGAATCGTCTGCGCGATAACGGGAAAAGGGGCGCAGCGAATCGCCATCGTCGACGCCGCGAACGGAAGCCATTCCTTTGTGACCCCGGATGTGAGCGAGCGTGAGTATATGGGACTCTCATGGGGAGCGGGGGGGATTCTCGCGACGCGCTTCGAGGGGGAGAGCCGGGACATCGTTCTCGTGGATCCCGGGAGCGGGGTTGAAACGGAGATCGTCGCGACGGACGCGGACGAACGGGATCCTCGATGGAGCGACGACGGCGCGGGCTTCTTCTACGCGAGCGACCGGACGGGCATTTTCAACATTTACTATCACCCGATGGACGGATCGGGCGATCTCATGGCGACGAATTGCATGGGCGGAGCCTTCGAGCCGGCGGCAGTCGGGGCGGATCTCCTGTACACCGGCTACGGCCCCGAGGGATTCGAGATACGCGCAATCGTGGATTGGAGAGCGAGCGCGGTCCCGGTCGATCCGACGGCTGACGACGGACGTCTCGCCGCGCAGCGGATGTCGATCGCGGCGCGTCCGTCCGCCTGGACCGCGGATCCGGGCGCGTCCGGGGCTATCGAAGGCTCGGGCGCATCGACTTCGATTCCCGGGAAGAAATTCGGAATCGAATATACGAAGACGTTCGTGTATCCCCGGTTCATGGTCTTCCAGGGAGATCCGCGCGTCGGCGTCTTCCTGGACACGGGGGATTATCTCGGGAGACAGAGCGTATTCGCGGGCGGGTCGGTAGCCGCGAACGGCGAGTTCGATCTCAATCTCGCCGTCGAGACGAAGCAGTTCAAGCCCACCTTCGGCTTCGAAGTTTATCGGAGCCGCACGCGCTACGGCTATCAGGGGCGCTCGAAAAAGAGAACGGCGATATGGGCAATTACGATTTCAAGGTGCGTTACGATCTCTGGGACGCCTTTTTCACCGTGAAGATGGAACTCGCGCCGACTTCCCCGTTTTCCCGAAAAGAGGCCGTGCTCCAGTACAACCACGGGGAGTACGGCGTGAATATCGAGATATGGGAGCTTGCCAGGCAGCGCGAGTTCAAGGGGGAAATCGGCTGGAACTACTACATCGCGGACGAGCTGTCCCTCCTCTGGCATTACCGGAGCGTTCGCGAGGAGGTCGACGGCGATATCAACCCGAGGAGCGGCAGGAGTCTCGATCTCGAAATAACGAAGGCGTTCGACAAGCTCCACTCGGGGGAATTCGCGAGCGGTCTCTTCAGGCCGATTTACGACAAGGATTACTTCGGCCGGTACACCTTTCTCTACGAGGAATTCGTTCCGCTTCCGCTCGGGCGGCATGCGCTCTCGCTGCAGGTTCGGGGGGGAGCGATCGACAAGAGCACGATCAACGATTTCTTCTATCTCTATCTCGGGGGCCGCGACGGCCTGCGCGGATACTCGTACTACAGCCTCGGCGGAACGAGAATGGCCCTGGGCCGCCTCACCTACCGCTTTCCCGTTTGGCGCGGCATCAACAAGCAAGTGTCCGTTCTCTATCTCGGGTCTCTCTACGCGGGGATCTTCGCCGAGGCCGGCAAGGCATGGACAACGGACGAGCTCGACCTGAACGGAAATCAGAAGGACGTGGGATTCGATCTGCGCCTCAAGGGTTTCACTTTCTACAGTTATCCGGTGGCCGCCTCGTTCGAGGCGGCATACAGTCTCAACGACGTCGCGTACATCGCCCCATTTACGGCCGAAACGACGGTCTACGAAAAGAACGATTGGAAGTTTTACGGAAGCGTGCTGTTCAGCTTCTGACATGGGATAGGCGGCGACCGGGATGAAGGTAACGCTCGCGGGATTCAACGCGGAAGCTGGTCTTCTCGCCGAGATGCGGAAGCGTTTCGGCGAGGCGGTGACGCCCGAGGTCATTTCGGCTGCGTACGCCCGCATCAGCAGGGATCCGAAGGGCGTCTCGGCCCTTCGTGAAGAGGCGCGCGGGGCCGTTGAAAAGGCGCGGCGATCGAACGAGCGCATCGTCTTCGGTCTCGGGCACGCCTCGGTGGCCGAGCACGCCGTCGTCAATCTCGATCTCACCGGTCTCTCGCGGCTCGCCGTCGAGGAGCTCGAACGTTTCCGGCTCGCCTCGTATACGGAGAAATCCCAGCGATACATCCGTCTCGCGCGCGACGTTGTCGTGCCCGCGGAAATCAGGGATGCCCGGGTCGAGCGGGAGTTCCGTTCCCTCGTGAGCGGCCTGCACGATGCGTACGAGACCGCATACCGGAGCATTGCGGCTTGTGGAGAGGATCCGGGCGCGGCCAAGGAGGACGCCCGCTACCTCATGCCGCTCGCGACCGCGACTCAGCTCGGCATGACGGTGAACGCGCGGGAGCTCGAATACGTGATACGGCGTCTCGCGGGGCATCCTCTGCGGGAGCTTCGGGATCTCTCCGGGAAGCTGTTCAGGACGACGAAGGAGCTGATCCCGTCTCTCATCCGATACGCCGAACCGGGACCGCACTATCGTGAAATGCCCGACGCGATGCGGGAGATCGCGGCGATGGTCCCGCGCCGCGCGGGGGATCGGGACCCGGCCGGCGCTTCCGTGCGCCTGATGGACGCCACTCCGGAGCCGGATACGCGGCTCGCGGCGACGATCATCTTCTCCGCTCGCGGCGTTTCCATGCGGGATGCGATCGCCGCCGCGAGCGCGCCTCGGAGAGAAGGGAAGAGCGCGGGTGGTTCTCGGCGCGTTGAAGCGTCTCGAGCGGCACGACTCGGTCTGGCGGGAGTTCGAAACGGTCCAGTTCGTCTTCGAAATAGTCCTGTCCGCGTCCTGCTACGCGCAGCTCAAGCGGCACCGGATCGCGACGCTTCTGCCTCAGCCGTACGATCCGGGACTCGGGCTCTCGATCCCCGCGACATTCGTCAAGGCGAGGAGGGTCGCGCTCCTGCGCGACGCGGCGGCGCGCGCCGGACGTTTCTACCGTTTGCACGCGCCTCGGCTCGGGCGGGCCGCCGAGTACGCTCTGCTGAACGCCCATCGGAGGCGCGTGCTCTTCTGCCTCAATCTGCGGGAGCTCTACCATTTCTCGCGGCTGAGAAGCGACATGGCCGCGCAGCGGGAGATCCGGATCATATCCGATGAGATGTGCCGTATCGCCGCCGAAACCGTTCCGTACGGTGCGCTGCTCCTGGGGGGAAAGGACAGCTTCGCGGAGAAGAGGAAATCCGTTTTCCCCGAAGAATAGCCGTTGCCCCGGGCCGGGATGCCCGCGAGGCGGGAATCGGGCGCATTGCCGCAAGGAGGTTCGCGCATGGAGCCGTATGTAACCTCGAAGAACCTGCGAGAGAAAACGGAGCGCTGGCTCGGGAACATCGCTCCGTTCAATCAGCACGAGATGCGGCTCAACCCCGGCACGAGCGCTCTTCTGGTTATCGACATGCAGGAGTTCTTTCTCGATCCGGCCTCTCCCACGTTCACGTGCGGCGGGGCGGCGATCGTCCCGACACTGAAGGAGATGATCGACGCGTTCAGGGCAGCCGGGCGCCCCGTTATCTTCACGAAGCACGTTCATCATCCGGACAATCTGGATAGCGGCATCATGCGATCGTGGTGGAAGGGCATGTGCGTCGAAGGAAGCGCGGAGAGCGAGATTCATCGCGACATCGCGCCGCTTCCGGGAGAAAAGGTCGTTTCGAAGCACCGGTACTCCGCGTTCTACGGCACGGATCTGGAGATCGTATTGCGATGCCTCAAGATCGAGGATCTGGTCATTTGCGGCGTGTTGACGAATCTGTGCTGCGAGTCCACGGCCAGGGACGCGTATTTCCGCGACTTCCGGGTTTTCATTCCCGCCGACGGCACGGCGAGCATCAACGAGGAAATGCATCTCGCAAGCCTTCTCAATCTCGCGTTCGGTTTCGCGTTCGTTTCCGGCGCCGGGAGGTTAATCTCGGATCTGAGGGCGCTATGAGCGCTTTTATGGATCTGGTGACGAAGCGAAGGAGCGTCAGGGACTATCGGCCGGATCCGGTTCCGCGGGATATGATCGAGTCGTGCGTCGAAGCGGCGCGTTTCGCGCCGAGCGCGTCGAACACGCAGGGATGGCGTTTCTTCGTCGCCGAGGGAGAATCGAAAGACCGGCTCGTGAAGGAGGCGACGGGAGGGATCGTCGTGCCGAACCGGTTCGCGGCCGGAGCTCCCGTCATCGTCGCCCTCGCCATGAAGCTCGACGTCGTGACGCATCGGATCGGAGCCGGCATAAAGGGCATCGACTATCACCTCGTCGACGCGGGAATCGCGGGCGAGCATTTTGTCCTTCGGGCGGCCGAACTCGGTCTCGGGACGTGCTGGATCGGATGGTTCGACAAGAAAGCGGCGAGGCGCATTCTCGAAATCCCGTCGAATTGGGACGTTCCGGCTCTCATCACCGTCGGATTCCCGGCCGGGGAGCCGAAGGCGATGGAAAGGCGCAGCGCGGGCGAAATCTGCACGTTCAGGAGCGGGAAGTGATTCTCCGGTAAATCTCGTCATACTGTCGCGCGATGACCGCCCAGTCGTGATTCCGGCGGACGGTTTCGCGGGCGCTGACTCCGAGGGCCTCGGCTTCGGCTCTATTTTCGAGCGCGCGGCGAATGCCGGCGGCAAGGGACTCGGCGTCGGAAACGCGAAACGGAATCCCGAGCCCGCGGGCGACCGTTTCGTTCTCGGGTATGTCGCTGTACACGGTCGGGACCCCGTACGAGAGACCCTCGAGAAGCGTCATGGACATGGCCTCGTATTCGGAGGGAAAAATGAAGACCCGCGCGTGGGCATAGAGGGAATAATACTCGTCGCCTTCGAGAAATCCGACGAAGGTGACTCCCTCGGGCTTGCCCGCCTTCAGCTCCTCGAAGTACGCGTCGTCGGTCGCGCTTCCCCCGCCGGCGATGACGAGGGGGAGTTTCGAGCCGAGTCTTCGATACGATTCGACGAGAGTCGTGAGCCCTTTTGTCCGCTCGATGCGCCCGGCCGACGAAAAGAGATAACCCCCGGGATCGAGATTCCACCTTCGGAGCCAGCTCGCGTCCGGCTTATTCCCGAACGAAATTCCGTTGGGGATGTACGAGACTTCCTTCCCGTAGCGCTCGAGGTAATAATCGCAGAGCGGCTTCGAAACGCAGGTGACCGCCTTCGGATAGCCGATAAACATGCGTTCGGCGGCCTTCGACATCGTCCTCGCCGCGAGTCCCCATTTGCGGCGCAGGTACGCTTGCCCGTGTGAAGTAGCGACGATCCCGCAGCGGGGACGTGGAAGCCAGGCGAGAAGGCAGGGATCGGTGCTGTGAATGTGAACGATGTCGAACCGCTCGCGTCGCGCGTCGAGGGCGGCGTTCCACATGTGGGAAATCATCTCGAGGTTCTTGCGTTCGCTTCCCGGGACGGTCCGGATGCGCGCGCCGCGATAATCCGCGGTCGGTTTCGTATAGCTCTCGTATCCGTATACCGTGATCGTATGCCCGAGGGAAACGAGATGGGGAATGAGGGAATCGACGACGACCTCGACGCCGTGGTGCCCGGGCACGCCTTTTATGCCCATGATCGCGATATTCATCGATTGATTCCCGTCGGTTACCCGCGGCACAGGCCCGGCTTGCCCCGGAGGATTCTCAATTTGCTTCTCAGGACCCAGAGGACCGGTTTGAGAGGCGCGCGGCGCATTGCCGGCACAGCGGTGCCGGTCATCCAACAATTTCGGTCGCACGAACCGACGCGATCGCGGATCTCGGCGGCGATGCGGCCGTTCCAGATTTCGTCGAACGACTGTGTCTTCAAGTCCCCCATGATCCATGGTTCGGCGGATCCGTTGCACGCGAGAACGCGGCCCCAGGGATCGACGAAGAAGGTATCGGTGCCGGCGCCGCACGGGATGGGACGCTTTTCTCCCCGGACGTGAGCGAGCAGTCCGAGATTCAGATACGCCCTGAACCAGTCCTTGACCCGCTTCCGGAGCGCGCGCCGCGGCGAACGCAGGAGGGCTTCGATGAAGCGGCATATCGCTTCATCGGCCTCGCCGACGTTCGAGATCGCATTGTCGTTCTTGAAGAAGTAGAAAGAATTATGGACGACCGCGTTGGCGAGCTCGATGTCCATCGAAGCCGCAAGCGTGTAAACGTCGAGAAGGTCGCGGCAGTTCTCGCCGGAGATCGTCATGGCGAAGCCGATATCCTCGAGGCCGAGGCGCTTGAGGCGCAGCATCGAACGCATCGCGTGATCGAATCCGTCCTTGATGCCGCGGAGCGCGTCGTTTGTCGCCGGGAGCCCCTCGACGCTGACCCGCACCGTGAGCCGGGGGAACTTTCGCGCGATTTCTTCGAGCCGGTCGCAGAAGTAACCGTTCGTGCTGATCTCGAGACGTTTCGTTTTCGAGTCGAGGATCTCGACGATCCTCATGAGATCCTTGCGAAGGAGCGGTTCGCCCCCCGTGATATTGAGACGTTTCATCCCGGCGGGGATCTTGCGCAGGATTTCGGGATCGAACTCCTCCGAAGCCGCGCTCGGATTCTGCCATGCCGCGCACATGCGGCATTTGGCGTTGCAGCGGTAGGTCGTTATGATCGCGCATTCCATGGCGGAATATTTCCTTCTGCCGGCCGGATCAACGCCGGTTCGGGCTCTTCGTTCGCACGCTGTCGGGCTTTCTTTCGGGTGGCTGCTGTTCCGGAGGCGCGGAGGGCTTTCTCGGAGCGAGCACGTCGCGTTTCACTTCGGGGGAATACTTCTCCACCCTCTGCTTCTGGAGCCGGGGAAGTATCATGCGTTCGAGGCTCGAATCCCTCGGGGCGATCGATTTCGGCCGATCCGCGGCAGGCCGCGTTCGGACATCGACGGGTTCCTTCCGGATAATGACGGGGGCCAGGCTCCTCTTGTCGCGCTCCCTGATGATTCTGATATCGGGCGGCCGTTCGCTGACGGCCTCTCTTGTGGCGAGCTCGCGCGGAAGGGGTTTCGTTATCCTCCGGCGGCCGATGTTGTCATCGGTGAACTTGTCGATTTCGACGACGATCCAGACGTCGGTATCGAAGGGGTCCCAGGGAGCGGGCCAGTACACGTCCGGGGGAGGAAGGGGCGCCCAGGCGCAATAATCGTCGAAGGTGTACCATTGGACGCGAGCCGGGGACCAGGTGTCGTCGGGTACCCAGAACCAGCCGATCCCGCGCCGGAAGTCCCAGAAGCCATAGTGATACACGAGCCAGCCGAACGGCTCGTAGGATACCCACGCCCATCCGTCGTTCGTCCACATCCAGTGCCCGTGATAGAACGGCGCCCAGCCGGATACGACGAACGGTTGCCAGGCGATGCCGTATGGAGGCATTTCGAACCATTCTCCGTAGCTCTCGAGATACTGAACGTCGTTGACGGGTTCTTCGGCGCTTGCGCCTCCCTCATACGACGCGGGAACGCAGCCGGCTTCGAAGAGGAGCCCCGCAACGAGAAGCGCCGGGAGCGATACGGCCCTTCGCCGGGAAATAATCCGGGTGATTTCGGCGAACACGTCGGTCCTCCCATGGTTACGTTCCATCCTGCTCGAACGTATGATGCGGTGCGGGAATCCCGGGGTCAAGGCAAATCCCGGGTTTCGAAAGGGTGGCCGCCGATTGTGCATTGCGCTGTTGTCGCCCCCGCATCGATCATATAGAATGGGGTGGTGGAGAGATCTGTTCTTCGCGTCGGGTCCGGAAGGTCTCGCGGCGCTTGATTACGATCGGCGATAGGAAAGGAGGCAACCCGAATGAGGCGATCCCTCATCTCTCGCAGGATCGAAAAAGGCGTTTTTCGGAATTTCGCGTTGACGCTGGCAACGGTTCTGATCGCCGTCATGAGCCCGACGCGCTCCGCGATCGCGCAGATGGAGGCGGTGGTCTTTGAACAATTATCGATCGAAGAGGGCCTTTCCCAGAGCATCGTCGAATGTATCCTGCAGGACAGCAGGGGCTTCATGTGGTTCGGCACGCAGGACGGCCTGAACAAGTTCGACGGGTATGACTTCACCGTGCTCAAGCAAAGTCCCGGGGAATCCGAACAGCTTGAGCGCGAATTGGGTGCTGTCGCTCTGCGAAGATCGCACGGGGCTCATCTGGATCGGAATATTCAACGGTGGCCTCAACAGCTACGATCCGGCGACTGACCGTTTCAGAAGCTACCGTGCGATTTCCGGCGATCCGAACAGCCTCAGCCACGACCTCGTCCGGACAATCTACGAGGACAGCCGGGGAACCATTTGGATCGGCACGGACGGAGGGCTGAATCGATTCAACCGGGAGACGGGCGCGTTCGTTCAGTACCATGCCGATCCCGCAAATTCGAGGAGTTTGAGCAGCGACGCGATCAGGCGAATCGTGGAGGACCGGTCCGGTTTCCTCTGGATCGGCACCGATGACGGGTTGAACCGACTCGATCGGGCCACGGGGGAATCGATGCGTTTCAGAAACGTGCCCGGCGACCCGCGAAGTTTGAGCGATAACGCCATTCGATCGATCTACCGGGACCGGAACGGCGTTATCTGGATCGGCACCGAGAACGGATTGAACTCGTTCAATCCGGAGACGAGGGATTTTGATCGTTTCATGCACGATCCCGGCGATCCGGCCAGTCTGAGCCACAACGCGGTCTATTCGATATTGGAGGATTCGAAGTCGACGCTGTGGATCGGAACGAACGGAGGAGGGCTCGATCGTTTCGACAGAAAAACGGGGAGATTCATCACGTATCGAAACGATCCCTGCGATCCCTTCAGCTTGAGCTACAACGAAATCTACTCCCTCTGCGAGGACCGGTCGGGGGTGCTCTGGATCGGAACGTGGGGCGGCGGAATCAGCAAATTCAACACGAAGAAGAAGGAATTCGTACATTACAAGAGAGAAGTGAACGATCCGAACAGCTTAAGCCATGAATTCGTATGGTCGCTTTACGAGGATGCGGACGGCATTCTGTGGATCGGCACTCATGGGGGCGGGCTGGATAGATTCGACCGCCGGAAAAGCGAATTCAAGCACTATCGGAACGATCCCCGAAATCCAAACAGCCTGAGCAACAATATCGTGCGCGTGATTTCCGCCGATCGGTCGGGAGTGATGTGGCTCGGGACGAACGGCGGCGGGATCGACAGGTTCGATTCGAAAACCGGGAAATTCACCACGTATCGAAACGATCCGAACGATGCCACGAGTCTGAGTCACGACGAAATCCGGTGCATTCTGATGGACCGAGCGGGTGTGCTCTGGATAGGCACCAACGGGGGAGGGATGAACAGCTTCGATCCGCAGCTCGGGCGATTTGTGCGCTATCGAAACGATCCGCGCGATCAGAAGAGCCTGAGCAACGATTTCGTCAGAACCGTCTATGAGGATTCCTCGGGCATATTCTGGATCGGAACCTGGGGCGGGGGCCTGAACAGATTCGACAAAACGAGCGGAATATTCAGCGCGTATGCGGCGAATCCGAGTGACTCCGCCGGCATCGGCAACGATTACATCATGTCGATCTATGAATCGAAGGACGGAGATTTGTGGATAGGAACGTGGGGAGGGGGCCTGGAGCGATTCGATCGCACGCGGGAGAGGTTCAGAAGCTATACGGAGCGGAACGGTCTCCCCAGCAACGCGATCTATGGAGCGCTCGAGGACAAGGAAGGGAATCTCTGGCTCAGCACCACGAACGGGCTTTCGAGATTCAATCCGAAGACGGAGGTTTTCAAGAACTTCACGTTTCAGGACGGGCTCCAGAGCAAGGAGTTCAACGCGGGCGCGTACCACAAGAGCCGCAGCGGCGAGATGTTTTTCGGCGGCATCAACGGGTTCAACGCGTTTTACCCTCGAAATATCAAGGACAATTCATATATTCCGCCGATCATCGTCACGTCCTTCACGAAGCTCAACCACGAAGTGAAGCTGGATGTGCCCGTATCGGAACTGAAGAGTGTGAAGCTCTCGTACCGGGATTACGTGTTCTCGTTCGAGTTTGCCGCCCTCGACTTCACCGCGCCCGGCAAGAATCTTTATGCGTACAAGATGGAGGGTCTGGACAAGGAGTGGGTCTATACGAACTCGACCAAGCGATTCGCGAGCTATACTACCCTGCCTCCGGGGAAATACGTATTCAGGGTCAAAGGCTCGAACAACGACGGCGTATGGAACGAAGCGGGGACGGCGGTATCCATCGCGATAACGCCGCCGTTCTGGGGGACATGGTGGTTCAGATTTCTTGTGATAGGGGCGACGGCGATGCTCGCGGTCTTCTGGTATCGGCGGAGGCGCACCTCAATATTCCTCGAAGCGGAGCTGCGGGCGGCGCATGACGCGCAGATGTCCATCATGCCCCATGTCGATCCGGTCGTGCAAGGATTCGATATTTCCGGAATCTGCATACCCGCGAATGAAGTGGGGGGGGATTTCTTCGACTATTTCTGGCTGGGCGAGGGGCGGACGAGGTTCGGGCTCGCGGTCGGCGACGTTTCGGGGAAAGCGATGAAGGCGGCCATGATCGCAGTCATGTCCAGCGGGATGATCTCGTCGAAAGCGGATGAATCCTTCGCCCCGGCCGGGACGCTGACAGGATTGAATCGTCCGTTGTTCTCGAGAACGAACGAAGAAATCTATACGGCTCTCTGGCTCGGCGCGCTCGACGTGGAGTCGAAAACGCTCACCTTCGCGAACGCGGGTCTTCTCTCGCCGTTGCTCAAGACCTCCGCGTCGGTGCATGAGCTCGAGAGCGCGGGGCCGCGTTTCCCGCTCGGCGCGCTGCAGGATACGGTTTACGAGGGGCGGAGCATCCGGTTCGAAAAAGGGGATGTGCTCGTTCTCTTCACCGACGGGATCACGGATGCCCGCAACGGCGCGATGGAATTCTACGAGTACGAATGCTTGAAACGGTTTCTCGAGATCATGAGCAATCCCGCGATGTCGGCGCGGGAGATCAAGGACAGGATTATCGAGGACGTCAGGAAGTTCGTCGGATCGGCCGCGCAGCACGACGATATGACCGTCGTCGTCGTCAAGGCGCTCTGAGCGGCCTGCCGCTCGCGAAAAACACGGATGAAATCGACGCTGCGAAACCGCGATTTGTTGGCTGCTCGCCGCCGCCGGCGTCCTGGGCATCGCCTCGACGGCGAGGAGCTTCGGGATCGACGGAGTGACGCTCCCCGCGGCGGCCCTTCTCGCAGCAGCGGCGCTTCTCGCTCTCGGTCCGCTCGTTCGAGTATTCAGGATCGGCGAGCCTTTCGCCGCTCGCGGAAAAACGGTCGTCGCCGTCATCGTCGCATGCCATACCGTCGCGACGCTCTACTTCTTCCCGCCCGAGGACCTCGTCAACGACCGCCCCGTTCTGACGCTCGATCATGCGGTGCATTTCTACGAGATCGAGAGGGGGAAAGAGGTGTTCTGGGATTCGCTCCGGCTCTCCGTGTACGATCCGTATTTTCTCGCGGGGTATCCGGGCGGGACGGTGTTCGAAATAGACACGAACGGAGTGAGCTTGTGGTGCGCGCTTCTTCGATTCGTCGATAGCGCGCGGGCGTACAAGCTCTTTATCCTTTTGGCTCATCTTCTCGCAGGCGTCACGATATATGCCGGGTGCCGGCGTTTGCGCTACGGTCCCGAGGAATCCGCGTTCGGCTCGATGATCTTCATCGCATACTGGCAGTGGGGGAGGCCCTATGTCGGGGATTTCCGTTTCGCCGGCATGTTCGCGTACCTTTTTGTCTGTCATCTTTCCCTGTATATAGCGGGGCTTTTCAGGTCGTTTCTCGATGGGGAACGCGTGAACCGGTTCTACGTCATCGGCCCGCTCGCGTTTCTCATCCATCCGACGGCCGCGGTGCTGCTGCCGGTTCCATTTCTCGCGCTCTTCTGCGCGCATCGTATCGACGTGACGGGCGTGGAGCCGGGGGAGGATTCGCGAACGGCGTCTTCCCGGGCGATTCCTCGCGTGGTGCCTGCTTGTGCTGGCGGTGAACGCGTTCTGGATCGTGCCGTTCATTCGTTATCTGAACATCAAGACGCCTTCCCAGACCTTCTTCCAGATCGGCGGAATGCGGGGGCTTCTGGAGATATTGATAAAGCCGGGCAATTTTCCGGCGCTTCTTCTCATCTGTCTCGGAGGGATCGGTTTCGGGAGCCTCGTGAGGCAGAGGCGACTCGCCGCTGCGGTCGTTCCTGCGGCCGCGAGCGGTTTTCTCCTGTTCCTCGCCGGCTTCGGAGTCCATCTGCCGCTCATCGATCAGATGGAGCCCGGTCGCTTTCTCGTGCCGTCGTTTGTTTTCATGGCGCCGCTCGCGGGCGCCGGACTGGCGGCCCTCGTCGATGGGTTACGTGCGGCGTTCGCGCCTCCCTGGCTATTTCGTCCGGCGCGAGCCTCTATCGCGATCGTCCTGATTCTATGCTTGCCGGTATTCGGGCTTGTTGAATCGAGGGCGTATTACCGGCACACGCTCTCCACGACGCTCACTCCCGAGGTGATCCGTGTCATCGAGGCGATTCGACAGCATGCGGACGATTCGGGCCGGCTGATGATCGAAGACGGTCCCGCATGGGCTTATGGAGACAGTCACCTGCCATCCATTATCCCTCTATTTACGGGTATCGAGCAGATCGGCGGGCCGTATCCGTACATGTTCATCAAGCACGGGTTCACCACGTTTCAGACCCGCTTGACCATGGGTGAGCCGCTCGCGGGGATGCGGCCGGGGAGGCTGCTCGAGTACCTTGATCTGTACAACGTCCGCTGGATACTGACGGCGACCCCCCAAGCCGCGGCATATGTCGATAAGCTGCCGTATGCGGAAGTCCTTTGGTCATCGGAACATTTTTCGTTATATGGTGTTACGACGGCTTCTTCGGGTTTCGCCTCGGAGCGGGGAGTGACGGTTCGCGCGTCGTACGATTTGTTGCGGGTTTCGATTGCGCCTGTCGCCGGCCAGGTTTCACCGAAGATGATATTGCTCAAGTATCATTGGGATCCCGGCCTCAGGGTCGCGGCGCCCGCCGCGATCTCTCCGTCGAGGCAGTTGGATGATCCGGTTCCTCTGATTCTCCTCGAGCCGAACGGGGAGACGGACGTCAGGATAACGTTCCGTTGAACCGGCATTGACATCGGCGTCGATTTCGTGTAGAATGCCCTCCAGCGAAGCTCTGTTGAAAACCTGAAAGGAATTCTATAGGCGGTTTCTGCTAACGGACGGGATGTTTCGTGCTTAAACAGCGTCGAGTGGCACTCGTCGTCGGTGCCTTGCTTGTCATTTTGGCTTTTCACCTCGCTGTCGCGTGGCAGGATCTCGGGACTCTCGCGAGAAACGGCTTCCTCTACGACGACGGTTTCTATGCCTTCAAGATAGCCAAGAACATCGCGGACGGAAATGGCGCCACCTTCGACGGCATTCATCCCACGACGGGATTCCAGCCTCTCTATGTTCTTCTTCTGGTGCCTGCGTTCGCGCTGTCGGGGGACAATCTCGTCGCGCCGATTTATATCGCTCTTTCGCTTCTCGCGATCTTCACCTGTTTGACGGCGTATTTCATCTATCGAATATGCATGCGTTACGTCGGGTGGCGCTCGTCGCTCGTCGCCGCGCTGATCTGGGCCTTCTCTCCCATAGTCACGAAGCAGAGCGCGAACGGCCTGGAAACGGCTCTCGCGTCGCTCTTGATCGCCGTCTCCGTCTATTACTATCTCGAGAGGATTCGTTCCGTCGAAAATCCGGGCGCCGGGCGTTTCATGATTCTGGGGATTGTGCTCGGGCTCATGGTTCTGGCGCGGATCGACGGGGTCCTTCTGATTCTCGTGATGATGCTCGATTATCTTGTCCTGCTTCGGGCCACACGGGTCTCCGCGAAACGTCTTGTGCGCGTCTCGCTCGTGCCGCTGGGGGTTTGCATTCTTTACGGCCCGTGGCTTCTGTTCAATATGGCGGTATGCGGAAGCCCCCTTCAGGATAGCGGCGCCGCCACCCGATTCCTTTCGCTGGCCTACGCGGGGTATTTCGGTTACGGCGCGGGCGATATGGGATCGAGCGGTCCCGATGCCTCGTTCATATGGGCCCATCTGACGCACGCGATCTCGACGATGAAGGTCATCCCGCCCGCGCACTTGATCTTCCGTTTGATCGACAAGACCGGCGCGACGCTCGGTTCGCCCGGCGGCTTTCATATCGCCGGGAATGTTCTCGGATTCCTCGCCCTGGGAGGAGCTGGCTTCACGGTTTTCGGGTGGAGAAGGGACGAGAGAAAGAGGCGTCGGGGCGAGATGCACTTTCTGATTCTCTTCGCGGCGGGTCTTATCGCTTCGTATGTCATGTATGTCTTCGGCATGTTTTTCTTTCTCCGCTATTTCTATCCCGTCTACCTGATCGCGTGCATCTATCTCGCGTTCCTCCTGCATGACTTCCACGGCTGGTACGCACGGCGATCGATCGCGATGAGGCGCGCCATAATTCTGGCATCCGCGGCTTATGCGGCGCTTTTCGGCTTGTTCTCCTACTCGCAGGCGTTTCGGTCAAGGCCGATATACCCGTTCTATGACGTATCCCGCTGGGTGAACGAACATACCGGCGACGCCGAGAGGATCGGGGTATTTCAGTGCGGCACGATCGGCTACCTCTCGAACCGGCGGATCATCAACCTCGACGGCAAAGTGAACAGGGGCGCGCTCGAGGCGATGAGGAGCGGAAGCCTCGACGGCTATCTTCGCAAGGAGGGGATCGAAGTCGTCATCGATCACTCCGATATTCTCAAGATATTTTTCGGGGACTCGAGGGGAAATATGCCGGGCTCGTGCACCGATATCATCTGCCGGGAGATGGAGAGCCCATCCGGATGGATAGTCTATCGCCGCCCGGCGCCGGCCCTCGCAGAAAGCTCGATTGAAGGGGTCCGCGCGGTCAGCATTCACTGACAGTCCCTGTGGAGTAGGGGCGGGCGCCGGAAGCGGGAAATCAGGATTCGTAGGTAATTCAACCCATAAAAATATTGGTTGGGTAAGCCGCTAATGCTAATATAATTGGCTGCTATGCAAGTAATTGGACCGTCGTCGCGTAAAGATTCCAATTGATGCAATTCGGGGGGCTGTAGTATAATGATCGCGACTCCATTGGTATGAACGATCGATAACGGCCAGGGGTGCGATTAACACGCGGTCTTTTTTCGAGAAAGGAGATTTCAGGAGATAGGGGTAACGAGGAAATCATAGGGGTTTATGCGGTTCGATTCTTCTCTCACTTCACAACTGGAGGGGCACTCATGAAGTCTGCGAGATTGCTGTTTGCCTGTGCGATGATCTGTTGCCTTCTCGCGCCCGCCTTTGTATCGGCCGGGCCGATTACGGGCATCTATAATTCAACCGATATGGGCGGAGTGTTTCTGACCGGCCGCGCTTCGACCTGGCGGCCGGGAGTCAACTCCGGGCTCCCGCACGTCATCCACGCACAGTCCTGGAACGGATCCGCTCTCGGCACGCAGTGGGATATCAGCTGCGCCATCGAGAGTATCAACTTCGCGGTTCAGGATAACCGGATAGGAGGGGTCGGCACTATCGTCTACACGTCGACGTTTCAGGGCGGAACCCTCACGCTGTATGCCGGCGGGTGGCCCTGGGGAGACGGCGTCGCGACGCTCGCCGCGACGACGATGGTAACGGCCGTTCAGTATGTCCTTATCGGCGGCGTGAGCACGCCGGTCGCGTCGGTCGTGAACGGCTACACCTCCGGCACCTTCGCCGGCGGATGCACGCTGACGTTTCTGATCGGCAACGGCAGCGGCGTCGGAGAGACGCCGTATTTCTCGAAACCGGCGGACTATCCGGCATTCCTGGATGGCTCCTGCGGGCTCGCCGCTTCAAATCTGCAGTACGGCACGTGGGGAAACGTCATCACCATTACGCTGGGAATCTACTGCCCCGTCGGTGTCGATGAATCGACGTGGGGGGCGATCAAGGAGTTGTACCAGTAGTCGTCGAGCGACTATCGATTCGACGAGGGTTTTCCATGAGCCGGCCGAACGGGCCGGCTCATTTTATTTTCGGCTGTGCGAGGGATGTTCGAGGTTTATGGTGCCGGAGGAGGGAATCGAACCCTCATGAGCTTGCGCTCGGGGGATTTTGAGTCCCCTGCGTCTGCCAATTCCACCACTCCGGCACACGGGCGGAACTTCCTTTGGCATTAGAAAATATCGCCTTTGACACGGGCCGTCAACACCCGAATCGGGTGAACTTTGAGCTTGACTTGGAGCGCATTTTGCATGATAACTTATAACCACATGGGGTTGTAGCTCAATTGGGAGAGCACTTGACTGGCAGTCAAGAGGTCACGGGTTCGACCCCCGTCAACTCCACCATTTTTTCATTTATTCAATAATCGTTGAGGGTGCCGGAGTGCCGCTGGCCCGGCGCCCCCGAACCGGGATCGGGCGGGCTCCTATGGCTTCTGGTTCCTTGCCTGGCGCACTCTGCGTATTCGAGGACGAGCGGTTTCCCGGCTTCTTTCCGCTCTCCCTCGGACGCCCCGTATTCGACATCAGCATCGGCACGCAGAGCCTTCGCGGCCGACTCGTCGACGAATTGAATCCGGAATCGCTGGTCCTCCTCTGCCGGCCTTACCTCGCCGCGGTGCTCGCGGAAGAGGAATCGCGGGAGGGGACGCGGGCGCCGCGGGTCAATGAAATACCCGACGGAGAGATCCTCTTTCTCAACGGGCGGCTTCTCTCGTACGAGAACGAGCTGGGCGATCTGCGCGCTGTTCTGAAACCCGACAGTGTGCTTCACAAGAAAGGCATCGTCGTGGCGGCCCGGCTGTCGGGCGATCGCGCCGCTTCCCTCGCCGCCTATATCAGCGGCCTCATCTCCGACGAAAACGTCGAAAAGGCCATCCGGGAAATCAAGCGTATTTCGATGGCGGACGGGGAGAAAGCGCGCGATGACGGGGAGGAGAAAAAGGACGTGTCTCGAAGCAGGGCGCTCGGCGCCTGGGCGCAGGAGAACGACGTGAAGCTCCAGGAAACGGGCGTGCGGCTGCTCTCCCAGTACTGGCAGCTCATCGGCGAGAACCGGAACTGCATCGTCGACGACTTCAAGAAGAACCCGCTTCGCGGCACCGCTCCCGAGACGGAGCTCTTCAAAGGGGTCGAGCTCATCAACGAAAACGATATCGTGATCGGTTCCGGCGTCGAAGTGCGATCGGGAACCGTTCTCGACGCGAGCGAAGGAGCCATCATCATCGCGAACAACGCCCGCGTCGAACCGAACGCGATCATCTGCGGGCCATGCGCGATCGGGGAGGGCTCGATCGTGCGCGGGGGCGCGAAGCTCGGTCACGGGACGACGCTCGGCAAAAGATGCAGGATCGGGGGAGAGGTGGAGGAGAGCATCTTCGCCCCGTACAGCAACAAGCAGCATGAGGGCTTCATGGGGCACTCGTACATCGGTTCATGGGTGAACATCGGCGCCGGGAGCTGTACGAGCGACCTCAAGAACAATTATGGTCTCGTGAAAGCGTGGAGCGCGGGGCGCATGCGCGAAACAGGTCGCCGGTTTCTCGGCGCCACGATCGGGGATCATTCGAAGGTCGCCATCGGGTCCCGCCTCAATACGGGCACGGTGATAGGATTCAACGCGAACGTTCTCTCCGTCGGATTTCCGCCGCGATTCGTTCCGAGCTTTTCGTGGCGGCTCGAACCGGAGCCGGCGAGATGCGAGCTCGCGGCCGCGATGGAGACCGCGAAGATCATGATGGACCGGCGAAACGCGGTTTTCACGGCGGCGCATGGCGAGCTCTTCAAGGCGCTCGAGCGTCTCTCGCGTCTCGGCGGAAACGCGTTGTAGAGGATCGAGCCGCACTGCGCGGAGATCAAGAGCGCGGAATCATGTAATACGCAATGCGTCGCTTACGAATGAGGCCGAGCGGCGACACAAGGGCATCCGAAAGGCCTCTTTCGACCTACCGCTGGAAGCTCATAATCAATTATAACTCAAAGACATAGGCCATTACGCCAAAAAGCGTCCGGAATGGCACGACTCTTGATCTATGGTTCATTCGCACGCGGAAAGTTCCCTGTTTACCCGTGCCTTATCCTTGACGTGTTTCTCATCCTCACGTGTTGCAGAAACCCACGCACAGGGATACACGGTACAAACGGGGAACTTTAATTTTTATGATACCACAGATCATGGCAGCGCGCGCAACACATCGATTCGGATTCCCTGAAAAAAAGCGACGAAGGGTCATCCTCTCCGCGGCGCGGCCGGCGGCGGATTTCAAAATATATTTTGACAACGTCCACGCGATATGCTAGCTATGATAAGAAATTACGCGTGGCTGCATACGCTCGGGTAGATGATATTCTGAAATCGCGCGAGGGACTCTCAAGAAAGAGCGGGGTGACAGAGATGACAAAAGCGGATCTCGTCGAAGAAATCTCGAAGGATACGGGGCTCAGCAAGAAGGATACGAATATCGTCGTCAACCTCATCATCGATAATCTCATCAAAGCGCTCGCCGAGGGGGACAAGGTCGAATTGCGGGGCTTCGGCAGCTTCAAGGTCAAAAGCAGAAAATCGAGGAAGGCGCGCAATCCCCGGACCGGCTCGTCCGTGGAAGTCCCCGCGAAGCTCGTCCCTTATTTCAAGGCGTCGAACGAACTCAAGGCGCTCGTGAACAAGTGATTCAGGAGACGATTCCCGCGTAATACGGACAGGGAGGAACGATGCCAAGCGGAAAGAAAAGAAAGAGAAAGAAGATCGCCACTCACAAGAGAAAGAAACGTCTTCGTAAGGATCGGCATAAGAAAAAAATTCGCTAAGAGATCCAGAGATCCTCAGACGCAGAGGGAGATCGAGCGGCGTTGATGGTATTCGATGAACGACGGAAAGCTCAGCGGGTCGAGGCGGATCTCGCGGTCACGGTTAAGGGCGGCCCGGGCGAGACGAAGGGCAAAGCGCTCAATATCAGCACGAGCGGCATTTACTTCGAGTCGCCGTACTATATCGGTCCCTTGACGAAGATCAGGCTCGAGCTCCTCATTCCCGATCCGCGCAAGGGAGAGCTGCCGGTAACGTGCGACGGGGTCGTGGTTCGTGTGGAGCCGGAGAAGAAGCTACCCGCCGTCGCGCAATACAGAGTCGCCATTCTATTCACTCTCGTTTCAGAGAGCTCGCTGAAGATCCTCGATACCTATATCCGATCGAGGCTGTCGTCTTGAATTCCGGTCATCTCCCGCTCTCTTCCAGGGGGTTCATGACGCACAAAGCCCTTCACGTATCGGCATCCGTCCTCATCGTCGACGACGAGCAGGCGATACTCGAGATTCTCAGGCAGTTCATTTCGGAGCGCGGCTACCGCGTCACGACCGCAGCGAGCGCAAAGGATGCTCTGGCTCTCATCGACGCGGAGACGCTTCGACGTCGCGCTCGTCGATCTCAAGCTTCCCGATCGGGCCGGCCTCGATCTTCTCGAACCGCTCGCGCGCGCGAATCCGCACGCGAAGTGCGTCATCATGACGGCGTTCGCATCCCTCGAAAGCACGATCGACGCGCTGCGGCTGAACGCCTTCGATTACATAACGAAGCCGTTCGATCTTCTCAAAATCGGGGAGGTCGTGGACGCCGCCGCCGATCAGGCGCGCGCCACGGCGGACAACGGCACAGCCATAGAGGAGCTCTCGCGGGCGAACAAAACGCTCGAGGACGGCGCAAAGGCGCTGGAGAACAAGCTTCTCGTGATCAACGACGAGCTCTCGCAGACGAACGATTCGCTCAAGCGGTACGTGACGCGACTCCGCGTGCTCTACCAGATGGGGCGCGATATCAGCTCGAACGAGAACTGGAGCGACGCGCTCGACCGCTTTCTTATGGCGCTCTGCAAGTACCTCGAAGCGGATGGGGCGGGGCTTCTTCTCTTCAGCAACAACGAGCAGATTCTCAAGATCCGCACGACGTACCAACTCGAGAGCTCCTTTCTCGAAGGCGCGCTGCGGCGGCTTGCGGAAGCGCACGAGAAGGATGCGATCCCGTCGGAGATGTTCAATCTCGACAGCCGGCGCGCCGGCGCGCATGAAAACATGCCTCGAGATGACCGCGCGGTGGGAGCATACGGTGGTTCCGCTGCTCTACAAGGGGCGTTGGCTCGGATTCCTGCTTATCAGAAAGACGTATCGATCGCGGCGGTCGTACTTCAACGATTATCATTTTATCAATACGATCCAGACGATTCTGACCGAAGAAGTCGCGAACGCGGTCAACATAAGCAGGCTGCGGAACCTCAAGGATTTCAACGAAACGATTCTCGAGAACATCAGCAGCGGAGTGCTGACGACGGATCACGAGGGAACGGTCACCTACATGAACGTGCGCGCGCGCGAGCTCATCGGCGAGCGGGCCGGGGCGGCTCTTGTATTCGACGAGCTGTTCTCGAATCCGTTCGGGAGGGGGGGGCTTTTCGAGTATCTGATTTCGCGAGCGGAAGAGCGATCGGCCCTCGAATGCGCGCTCTGCGGCAAGGACGGAGATCGGGTAACGGTCAGGCTCAGCGCGAAGAGCGGTGAAGATCGACGATCATCATGGAAACGCGGCGGTCGTGATCTTCGAAGATCTCAGCGCGCAGAAGGAGATGGAGGAGGAGTTGCGGCGGGCGGACCGGCTTCGATCCCTCGGGGAGCTTTCCGCCGGTGTCGCGCATGAGATACGAAATCCCCTCACGGGAATCGCGACGACGGCGCAAGTGCTCTACGAGAAACTCGGCGACGACGCGGAGCGGCGCCGGTACGTGAAGGTCATTCTCGACGAGATCGCGCGGCTTGACGATATCATCAAGAATCTGCTCAACTTCGCCCGGCCGGTTTCGCCGAGGCCGAAAGATATATCGCTTCCCCGACTCATCGAGGAAGCTCTCTCGCTCGTTTCGGACACGGCGGCGGAGAAGGGAGTGCGGCTCCGATTCGAGAATCTCCTGCGCGACGACGGCTGCATGCTGGACGGCGATCAGGTGAAGCAGGTTATTCTCAATATCGCCCTGAACGGCATCGAGGCGTGCGATGCGGGAGGCGCCGTGAGCGTGTTCGTGCGGGAAGCGGCGAATGCGGCATGCATCGAGATCGAGCTCGCCGATACCGGGGCCGGCATACCCGGGGAGATCGCCGACAGGTTGTACAATCCGTTTTTCACGACCAAACCGGAGGGGACCGGGATGGGTCTTTCGATCTCGCGGAAGTTGGTCGGAGAGCAATGGCGGACGCATGTACCACAGGAGCAGTCCCGGCAAAGGCACCAGTTTCTTCATCGAGCTCCCGCGGAAAACGCTCGCGACGGCGAAGCGTTCCGCGGCGGGGATAACGGAGCGAGGTATGCGCAATGGGTAAGCGGATTCTCATCGTCGACGACGAAAAGGCGATACGCTGGTCGCTCGGCGAAGCGCTCGCGGGCGCCGAATACGAGGTCTCGGAGGCGCCGAACGGCCTCACGGCGGTCAAGAAGTTCGAGGAGGATCCGGTCGATTGCGTGATCCTCGATCTCAAGCTTCCCGATATCGACGGGCTCAAGGTGCTCAAGAAGATCAAGGAGATCGACGAGGGAGTCTCGGTCATCATGATGACGGCGTACGGCGAAATCGAGACGGCGGTGGAGGCGGTCAGGGGAGGCGCGTACGATTTTATCCAGAAGCCGTTTCAGCTCGAAAAGATGAAGATCGCCATACGAAACGCGCTCGAATCGAGCGGCATGCGGGCGGAACTCGGGGATATCCGCAAGAAAGAGCGAGAGACGTACAATTTCAAGAATTTCATCGGGCGGAGCGCCGTGATGCAGCAGGTATTCGAGAAGATCAAGAAGATCGGGGCGAGCAAGGCGAGCACCATCCTCATTCAGGGGGAGAGCGGAACGGGCAAGGAGCTCGTCGCGCGCGCGGTTCACGAGTGCAGCGGCGCCCAGTTTCCGTTTCTCGAGATCAATTGCTCGGCGCTTCCCGAGACGCTTCTCGAGAGCGAGCTCTTCGGGCACGAGAAAGGCGCCTTCACCGACGCGAAGTTTCGCAAGAAGGGGCTCTTCGAGCTCGCCGAGGGAGGAACGATCTTTCTGGACGAAATAGGAGAAATGGGCGTCACGCTTCAGAGCCGTCTTCTCCGCGTCATCGAGAACAAGACCTTCCGGCGCGTCGGAGGGGTCAAGGATCTCCGGGTCAACACGCGAATCATATCGGCGACGAACCGGGATCTCAAGCGGGCGATCGACGAGGGCAGATTCAGGAACGATCTCTACTATCGGCTGCAGGTCATTCCGATACATCTCGCGCCGCTGAGGGAGCGTACCGAGGATATCGTCCCGCTCGCCAACCACTTCATCTCGGTATTCAACAAGGAGTTCAAGAAAGGCGTGAAGAAGGTGAGCCCGGCGGTTGGAAAGCTGCTCGAAGGCTATCGGTGGCCGGGAAACGTGCGCGAGCTGAAGAACGTGATCGAGCGCGCGATGCTGCTCGAGGCGGAAGATGAGCTGCTGCCGGAGCATCTTCCGCCGGAGATCGTGCACGGGGAGGCGCCGGCCGTCGCCGCGGGGGAGGCGACGAATCTCAACGATCTCTACCCGATGAGCCTCGAGAGCATGGAAAAGATACTGATCGAAAAAACGCTCGCGGAGTCGGCGGGAAACAAGTCGAAGGCGGCGCGCGTTCTGGGGATAAGCCGGCAGACCCTTCGGGAGAAGATCAAGCTGTACCGCATCGAGTGATTCGGGGTATTCGGGATGGATCCGGAACTGTGGAGCCTCGTGCAGAGCGCAAGCGTGGAAACGCTGCTGCGCAAAGCGGCCGCCGGCGAAGGGGTGCCGGTGCGGACGTTTCCCGACGTCGCCGATCTTCTGTCGCGCGAGGAGCCTGCCGGGGGAGTCGTGCTCGCGATCGACGGCACCGGCAGATTCAAGAACTATCTCACCATACTCAAACGCCTCCAGAGGAACTATATTCGGATTCGACGTCATCGTGCTGGGTCCGCCGAAATCCTCCGAAGCGATCACCCGGGAGCGTTCTCTCGGGGTCGATCGCTACCTGCGCCGTTCCCGTGAGGGAGAATGAACTTGCCGCGGCGCTCGCGGAGACCGTGGCGATCCGCAGGATCAAGAGCGCGGTGAAATTCATCGGGCGATCGAGCGAGATAAACGAGATGTTCGAAACGGTGCTCCGGGTGGCGCCGACGGAAGTGAGCGTTCTCATCGAGGGAGAGAGCGGATCCGGCAAGGAGCTTACGGCTCGCGCGATACATCTCGCGAGCAAACGCCGCGAGCGGCTCTTCGAGGCGGTGAATTGCGGCTCTCTCGCGGAGGGTGTTCTCGAAAGCGAGCTCTTCGGGCACGAGCGAGGATCGTTCACGGGCGCGGTGGCGAAGAGGCAGGGGCTTTTCGAGCGCGCGAACCGCGGAACTCTTTTCCTGGACGAGGTCGGCGAGATGTCGCTCAGCATGCAGGTCCGCCTTCTTCGCGTCATCGAGACCGGGGAATTCCTGCGGGTCGGAGGCTCCGAGCGCGTGCGTTCCGACGTAAGAATAATCGCCGCGACGAACCGTGCGCTCGACACGGCGGTCGAGCGGGGCGAGTTCCGGAAAGACCTGTACTATCCGGCTCAGAGTCGTGCAAATCAGGATACCGCCGCTCAGGGCGCGGCCGGACGACATACCGCTCCTCGTCAACTATTTCGTCGCGCAGGCCGGGGCGAAGCACGGCCGGAGGATTCGGGGCATCGAGAAGGCGGGGATGGACCTGCTCATGAGCTACCCCTGGCCGGGCAACGTGCGGGAGCTCGCCAACATCATCGACAATCTCGCGATCATGAGCAGGGATCAGACGATCCGCGCAGTCGATGTGGAAAACCGCTTGAAGGAAAAAACCGCCGCGCAGACATTTCCCGATCTTCCCGTGCACGTGCCGAAGAACAGGGAGGAGAGTCGAGCGGGAGCTCATCCTCAATTCGCTGCTCTCCCTGAATAACGACCTCAAGGAGGTTCTGAGGATCCTCAGGGGGGAGAAGGCGCCGGAGGGCGGAGCATGGCGGGGGCTGGTCGAGGTCAAGGAGATCGACGGAGCGAAGCCGCGCAATCTCGAGAAGATGGAGCGCGACGCCATACAGGATGCGCTCGGAGCGAACGCGGGGAACCGGCGCAAGGCCGCGCGGCAGCTCGGGCTTTCCGAGCGCACGCTGTACCGGCGAATCAAGAAGTACAAGCTCGGCTGAGCCCTTCGATTCGATTTGTATTATCGGCCGGCACTTGTTATAATTCTAAAGGAGCAACGAACGAACGGCCCCGAACGGCATTTATGACGATCGCGTGTTTGCATAATCCCCTGGGAAATTGGAGGAACCGATGCGTCAGCTCGTCGTAGGCATATGCCTCGCTCTCCTGGTCTCTCCATCGGCATCCCACGGCGCGAAATATGCGGGGGAGTTCATGGCCCTCGGCGGAGGAGCGCGGGCCATGGGCATGGGAGGCGCTTTCATCGCGGTGGCGAACGACGCCACGACGACTTTCTGGAATCCCGCGGGGCTCGTCGACGTCTCTTCGATTCGGGAGCGACGCGGAAGCTGGGAAGCCGTGCTCATGCACGCCGAACAATTCGGCGATCTCATCGATTCCAATTTTTTCTCGGCGGCGTTTCCGATAAAGCCGGGGGAATCGGCGTGGGGGATGTCGATCATCCACATGGGAATCCCCGACATTCCCGATCATTCTGCTCGAGACCGGGCATGATCACGAACTCGGACGGCGACGATATCTACGAGCCGTATAATCCGCAGCCGGAAGGATTGAACCTGAGCGCCGGAGACATCCGGTACGAGAGCGCGAACGATGTCGCCGCCATCTTTCTCCTACGCTCAGCGGTTCACGTTCGGGTCGGCGGGCGCGAGCGTCAAGATCATCCGGAGCGATCAGGTTACCGGGGTCACGAGTCTCGGCATCGGGCTCGATCTCGGGCTCCTCAAGCGCGACGTGTGGAAAGATCTCGCCATGGGCGTGAAGCTCCAGGACGCGACCGGAACGTATATCGGCTGGAGCACGGGGGAGCGCGAGTTCATCTATCCGGCGCTCAAGCTCGGCTGCGCGTATCCGTTCCGATTCGAAGGAATGGGCAGCACGCTCGTTCTGGCCGTCGACGGCGACTTCCGTTATGAGAACAGGCGCGGCGCGGCGCAGTTATGGATCGGCGACGCGAGCGCGGATTTTCATTTCGGCGCCGAGATTCTTATCAGGGATATCGTCGCGTTGCGCGGGGGGAATGGATATGGGGCGCCCGACGGCGGGGATGGGCGTCATGCTTCGCGATTTCGGGCCCTGGCATATGTCGCTCGGGCTCGACTACGCGTTGCTTCATCATGATGAATTCGATATGACCCATCGCGTTTCGCTGATAGCCGCTCGATGAAGCGTATCTTCATGAACGGATGGGAACGATACAAGGAAATCGGAAATCCTTGAAAACCCTTGTCCTGATACTTGCCGGCGGCACCGGTGAGGAGCTTTCGGTGCTCACGCGCCATCGGGCGAAGACCGCGGTGCCGTTCGGAGGCCGCTATCGAGTCATCGATTTCTGCCTGAGCAACTGCGTTCATTCGGGTTTGCACGAGATCGCGGTGCTCGCGCAGTATTCGCCGAAGTCGCTCATCGATCATATCGGCATGGGAAGACCCTGGGATCTCGACCGCAAGACCGGCGGCGTGTATATACTCCAGCCGACGCACAACGGCGAAGCCGCGACCTGGTATCTGGGCACCGCCGACGCGCTCTATCAGAATATCGATCTCATCAAGAATTCCAAGGCCGATACGATCCTCGTCCTTTCCGGCGATCAGATCTATGTGATGGACTATCAGCCGTTGCTCCGGTGCCACCTCGACGAAGGGGAAGGCCGTCACCCTCGCGATCAAAGAGGTTCAGGCGAGCCAGCGGTCGCGCTTCGGCATGGTTCGGTGCTCGCGCGAGGGAATCGTGACGGCGTTCCGCGAGAAACCGGCCGCCTCTTCCTTTCGTTTCGCGTCGCTCGGCATCTATGCGTTCCGTCGCGATTTTCTGCTCGATGCGCTCGGACCGGGAAAGACGAATATCGTGTTCGACGTGATCATGCCGCTTCTCAAGGGCGGCGACGTGGCCGGATATGCGTTCGACGGCTACTGGGAGGACATCGGATCGATCCAGAGCTACTACCAGTCGTCGCTTCAGCTCTTGAGAAACCGGCTCCTCATCACCGATCCGGATTGGCCCATCTTCACGAGGGGAAGCGAACTTCCGCCGGCGCGATGCGCCGACGGATCGCGCGTGAGCGATTCGATCGTGGCCGACGGCTGTTTCGTGAAGGGACGAGGTCTCCGGCTCGATTCTCTTTCCCGGAGTGACGATAGAGAAGGGCGCCGCCGTGCGGGACAGCATCGTATTCTCCTATTCGCGCATCGGGCGGGGCGCGCGCGTGACACGGTCCATCGTGGACAAGTTCGTCGTGATCGGCAACGAGGCGACGGTGGGCGGGGGAGAGCGCGGACGGGCGGCGCCGGGCGCGCGGCACGCGAAACGCCCGGGCGACGAAACGGGAGGCATCGCGGTTCTCGGTCGCGGCGCCCGTGTTTCGCGGGAGCGCGCTCGTGCGTGCGGGGATGCTCGTCGAGCCGTATTCGTCCATCGGCGCGCGGAGGTCACGTTGAGCAGAACGGTCGTCTTCATTCTGGCGGGGGGCGTGGGCAAGAGGCTGAGCCTCCTCACGCGATACCGCGCAAAGCCCGCGGTTTCCTTCGGCGGCAAATACCGCATCATCGATTTCACCCTGACGAACTGCATCAGGTCCGGTATCGACGAGGCGTATATCCTCACGCAGTACATATCCCGCTCGCTCGTTCGGCATATAGGAATCGGAAAGCCATGGGACATGGACAGGATGACGGGCGGCCTGCACGTCCTTCATCCGCATCTGGGGTATCAGGCGGCGGACTGGTATCGCGGCACGGCTGACGCGATATTCCAGAACATTTCGGTGCTCAAGAGGCTCGACTGCGAGGACGTGCTGATCCTCTCGGGCGATCACGTCTACCTCATGGACTACCGGGATTTCATCGCGTTTCACAGAAGAGAGCGGGAAGCCGGCATCGGTCGGGGTGGTCGGCGTGCCGAAGGGGATGACGAGCGAATTCGGCATCGCAACGGTCGATAAGAACGGCACTATATAGAAGTTCGAAGAGAAACCGAAGGCGAGCAGCGGCAACCTTGCCTCAATGGGTATCTATTTATTTAACAAGGAATATCTCATATCACTTCTCGAAGAACTCGAAGCAGCTGCACGGCGATCTCGATTTCGGAAAGCACGTGATTCCGCATCTCGTTTCGAGGGGTATGATCTCGGCGTTCCGCTTCCCGGGGTACTGGTTGGATATCGGAACGCTCAAGAGCTACTATCGGGCGAGTCTCGAGCTCCTGGCCGAAAGACCGCGCCTCGAGCTCTACCGCTGGGAGTCTCCCGTTCTGACGGCTCCCGATGATTCGCCCCCGCTCGTGGTGACGAAAGAGGCGAACATCTCGAATTCTCTCATCTGCAACGGGTGTTTCGTGCGGGGGGAGGTTCGATCCTCGATCCTCTCGCCGGGCGTGAAGATCGAGAAAGGGGCGAGGGTCGAAAACTCGATCCTTTTCCATGACTGCACGATAGGGGCGGGGGCCGAGGTTCGCAACGCGATCATCGATAAGGGAAGCACCGTCGGCGCCCGGGCGAAGGTGGGTTTCGGAAACGCGCTCGTCGCGAACGAGCTGCAGCCGGCATATCTCGATTTCGGCATAACGCTCATCGGCAGGAGAACGGCGATTCCCGCAGGAATTCGAATCGGCACGAATTGTCTCGTGAGCGGAACGCTCGATAACGGCGCCGTTCCGAAGCGGAATCTGCCGGATGGCGGTTACTTCATCGCGGGAGAGGAGCGATCCTAACCCGCTTTGACCCAGATCGTGATTTTCTCCCCGGGATAAAGCTTGTTGCGGTTGGTTTTGCGGTTCCACTCGAGGATGTCGGAAAGCCCCACCTTGTAGAGCCTGCCGATGGAGCTGAGGGTTTCACCCTTCCTGACGACGTGAGTGATTCGGCGCGCGCCGTCGCTCGCGGGGGAATCGCCCCCGGCCGCAGGCGTTTCGATTTGCGCCGGTGAAACGTCCTTTCCGGCCGTGCGCCCGGAGAACTTCGCGGAGGCCGCGCGTTCGACGCCCGAGGACGCGACCATGTGAATCCGCAGCGTGTCGCCGGGCCGCAGGACGGAATCGTACGAGAGATCGTTCCAGTCTCTGATTTGTGCGAGACTCGCGTGGAATCGCTCCGCGATCTTCACGATCGTATCGTTCTTCTTGACGATGTAGCGCATCTGCTTGCTCCCGTCGACCACGGACAGGAGCGGAAGAGAGACGGCGTCGCGGGGCAACTCCGGATTCCGGTAGGACGGCCTGCTCGCGACGCGCGCGGGACGCACCGTATCCTTGACCGGTATGAGAAGGATGTTCCCCGCGCGGATCGTATGCGAGGCCGGCGATCTCGTTGAAATTCCTGATGTCCTTGACCGTCACTTCGTGCTGGGCGGCGATGCCGGAGAGGGTTTCTCCCTTCTTCACCTTGTGCTGCACGAAGGATCCCAGCTTGTCCCGTTTCATCGCCGCGAGGCGGTCGCTGCACTAGCGCTCCGGCGCCCTTGGGCACCTTCACCTCGACCACCATGTCGGGAGGCGTGCACCATTTCTTGAAATGGGGGTTCAGCTCTTTGATCTCGCCCAGCGAACAGCCCGCCGCCTCGGCGATCTTCCGCAGCTCGGTCGGACGCTCGATCTCGATGATGTCGAATTCGAGAGGATCGGCAGGGCGGTGTCACGAATCCGTACGCCTCCGGATTTCTGCCGATGGCGAGGGCCGCCATGAATTTGGGGACGAACCACGTCGTTTGCGCGGGGAGGCGGAGCTGCCAGTAATCGGTCGTTCGCTGGTTCGTGATGGCGCGCGCGACGCGATGCTCGCCCGAGTTGTACGCGGCGAGGGCCAGGGGCCACGACCCGAAGAGATCGTGGAGATATTTCAGGTAGTTCGCCGCCGCGTAGGTCGCCGCGACGATATCCTTGCGCTCGTCCAGCCACCAGTTGATTCGGAGCCCGAACAGCTTCCCCGTTCCCGACATGAACTGCCAGGGACCGATCGCCTTCATGTACGACTTCGCGCTCAGGTTGAGGCCGCTTTCGATGACGGCGAGGTAGAGAAGGTCCCGGGGAATCCCGACGTCGACGAGGATCGGCTCGATGATGTCCCTGAAGGAACCGACGCGCGCGAGCCAGCGCGAAAAATGCTTGCGCCCCGCTCCCTGGAAATAGTCGATCCAGTGCTCCGTTTTGCCGTTGTATTCGATCTCGATCTCTTCCTCGACGACGTTGTTGAGAGCGACCGAATCGATGAACGTGGCCATATGGGGACTCGTTTCGCGCGTCATTTCATCGTCGGACATGCGCTGGAGCAGGCACAGGGCCCTGGTTTCGAGGTATTCGAGGCGCTCGCAGACGTCGGCGCCGGAAGACGCCGCCCTGAGGCTCGCGAATCGCCTGCACGAGGTCATTTGCGGAGGATGCGGCCACGTCGAATTGTCCGAAGTAGAAATACGCGGAAGCGCGATCGAGCTTCTGCTCGAGAACGAGGAGCTGCGGAGAGCGGCGATAGATATCCTCCGGCCGGCCGGCTGTCTCCGCCGGACGCTCCGAGCGCCGCTTCCGGAGCGAGCCAGACGCCCAGAACGAAAGGCCCAGGCGAACAGAACGGCCGGCAACGTTTTTGCTTTCATACCCATACCTCGCGGCTCCCGTCAATATATTGAATCACGGGGATTTGTACAAGGGAATGTGAGACCGATTCGTTCGGCGCGAATGGCGTGCCATTCTCGAGGGTTCTTTTGATGGCAATGCGCCTGCGGGTAGTGTATAATTGTAGTCGACACAAACGATAATCGGCGATCACGCCGTGCGAAGAAGGCAGACATGCAACGAGGGATTGAACGAGATTATCGATACCTTCTTTCGCGGATCGTTCCTCGTCATCTTCTCTCCGTCGAGCGGCGGGCGGAAATCGAGGATATCCTTGCGAGCGGCGATCGTTTCGATCTCGTCAGGGAAGCGTATCTGTCGATGGAGGAGCTCGCCCGCGGCGGCGCCTTCTGAGAGCGGCACGGTGAGCGCGGCGAACGGAACGGTTTCGATCTCGTACCGTTCTGCCCTCCAACGCCATGACGATAACGCTCGCCATGACGGCGGTCGAGTGGGAGACCGTGACGGGCGCGAGGCCCCGCGCCGAGGGGATTCTTCCTTCCGTATTCGCGGGCATCATCTCGTCGCTCACCCCGAACGATTCTCCCAAAACCGTGGTTATCAGGATCGAGGAGCTGCTCTCGCTCGCGGGCCGCATCTCCGACGGCGCGCAGGGAAAGCTGCTTTTCGTCAAGTCGATTCCCGCGATCCACGAGCTCTGCAGGGAGAAGGTCGCTTTCCTGCCCCTGAACGAAGCGTTGAAACGGAAGCTCTACCATTCATGCCTCACGAGCGGGATGCCGCATACCTTCGTGAGAATCACGGGCGGATCCGCGACCGAAAGCGCTTTTGCGATCGATGCGGCGGCGAAATCGATGCTCATGATTCCGCTTCAGGCCGGCGACGTCAAATGGGCGATACTCGAGATTCACCTGCCGGGCGAATCTCCCCCGGACCGGAACGCCCTGTCGAACTTCCATATTCTCGCGGACGGGCTCGTGCGGTTCCTCGAGAACAACGCGCAGCTCGAGAAGATGGTCTCGATCGATCGTCTGACCCAGGTGCATAACCGGAACTACTACGAGATGCAGGTTCCGCTCGAGATCGAGCGGGCGAACCGCAACAAGATGACCCTCGCCTTTCTCATCATCGACATCGACGACTTCAAGAAGGTGAACGACGTCTACGGGCACGCGGTCGGCGACCAGGTGCTGCGGCTCGTCGCCCAGACGGTGCGAAAATCGCTCCGCAAGATCGATCTTCTCTTCAGGTACGGGGGAGAGGAGTTCATCGTGCTTTTGCCGGGAACGGGCGCGGAATCGGCTCAGAGGACCGCGGAGAGAATCCGCGGGATCGTGGCGCGCGCGGAGCATCCGCTCGACGACGGGAGAAAGGTGAAGGTGACGATCAGCATCGGAGGCTGCATCTATCCGCAGGACGCGCAGAACGAAAGCCATCTTCTGCGCATGGCGGACAAGGCGCTCTACCTGGCCAAGGAAAAGGGGAAGAACCGCGTCGTGTTCTGCGGCGATTGATTGGCCAATCGGTCCGGCGCGCGGAGCCCGCGGGGCGCCGTGCGTCTCTGAAATGCTTCGGGACGGCAGCGTGGGAGGTGGGGAATGGTGCGGTGGTGGGCTGCCTTTTTCATTGCGGGGCTCGTTTCCCCGCCGGACGGCCGCGCGGGGCTCGTCGCGACGCTCCTCGTCGGCGGCCTCGCGTTCGGGACGGCCGTGACGGCGAGGCGTGCGCCGCGGGTCGCGGCTCGATCGTTTCGGCAGGGAACGATTCGTCCGGGCTCTCGGCTGCGTTCGTGATGTGCGTCGCGGCGGCCGTGATCATCTGGCAGACGGCCGGTCTCGATCGCCTGGCCCGCGATAGCTCCGGCGCCTGGCCGCCGGGCCCGGAGACGGGTCCGCGCGCCTCTTCGGCGGCGAAAGCGGCGCGTCGCGCGCGACGACCCGTCCGGACGGAATCCGCTCCCTTTCGCTCCCCGGCGCCCGTTCCCGGCTTCTCGATACGCTCGACGACGGCAGGCTTTCGGGACGCGCGCGCGGTCTCGTCGGCGCTCTCGTTCTCGACGATCGGAGCGGCCTCGATTTCAAGCTCAGCGAGACGTATTCGTATGTCGGAATAACGCATTTTCTCGCGCTCAGCGGCATGCACCTCGGCGCCATCGCGATCCCGCTTTCCGCATCTGCTCGGGAGGTTCATCCGGTCGAGACGCCGGAGCGATATCGCGCTGCTCGTTATCCTGTGCGTCTATTCGGCGGTGGCCGGTCTTCCGGCCTCGCTGCTGCGGGCGCTTTTCCTGAGCGCCGCGATTATCGCGTACCGCTTCATCGGAATGAATGCGGACCTGATCGGATCGCTCGTCGCGGGATCCTGCATCCTCGTCGCGATCGATTCGTCGATCGCGTTCGACGTCGGGTTCCAGCTTTCGTTCGCCGCCGTATGCGGCATAGCGCTCATCGCGGCGCCGCTCTCGAAGAAAGCCGAGGCGCGCCTGCCGGGCGGCGTTCGCGGAACGATCGTGAAGGCCGTTTTGTTGCCCGCGCTCATCACGTGCTCCGTGCAGTTTCTCACGATGCCGCTCGTGATCTGTCTCTTCAAGCGTGCGTCGTTCTATTCTCCGGTCGTCAACGTCATGGTATCCCTGCCTTTCACGGTGCTCCTGTACGCGGGACTGCTGTACGTGTTCATTCCCCTGGGGCCGATGCGCGCTCTTCTGGCGCTCGGCATCAATCCCCTGTGCCGGTTCCTCGAAGCGGCGCCGGGCGTCTTCGCGCGGGGGCCGCACGCGGCGATATATAGCGGGGATTTCAATATCGACGCCTACCTGTGCGGGGCGGCGCTGGGCGCGTGGGCGCTCCAGAAAAGCTGCCCGCGAAAGCGCATGATAGCGGTCGCGGGCGCCGTGTGCATCGCGCTTGCATTCGTCCTTCCGGGCGCCGGGTCGCGCAGAACGCACCCGGGCGCAAGCGCGGGGCATTCGCCGCGAGCGGATTCGATCCCGCGCGTATCATGCAGGGGAGCGGCGTATCTGGGCGCGGGAACGGGAATCATATTCCTGGAAGACGGTTTCACCTCGGGAGACGCGTATCGGCTCACTCGATCGCTCTGGGCGCAGGGAGTGAGAGGCGCGGGGCGGTGCGTCGTGGCGCCTTCGCATCTCCGGCGAAACCACGGCATTTTCTATCTCGTTACGAGGATCCGCGTCGAGGAGGTGCTCTGCAGCCCCTATCTTCTTGCTGCGCGACGCGGATCTGCCCGCGCGGCTCGAAGAGCGGGGCGTGAAAGTCAGGTCAGTGCGCGCGGGCGACGTCGTTCGGGACGGCCCGTGGAGGCTTGAGATCGTCGGGCCCTCGTTCCCGCCGCCGCGCCGGGGGGCCGTCGCCGGAAGCGACGCCGTTCTCAGGTGGAGACTCATCGCGAGCCGAATCACATCGCTTGACTTGCCGCCGGGGCGTGGATATCATGCTGTTCCATGAAAGAGAGAGCAGGGGTCGCGGTTCTCGCATCGGGCAGGGGCAGCAATTTCGAGGCCCTTGCGCGCGCCTGCATCGACAGGGAGTATCCCGCGGTTATCAAGGTGCTCATCGTCGATAGCCGGGAAGCGGGGGCGATCGCGGTCGCCGATTCGTTCGGGATCGAATGCGCCGTTGTCGATTGCGGCGCGAAGAAGGGTTCGATGACCCCCGAATCGAGCGAGATGATGGCGACTATCTGCGCGGAGCGAGGCGTCGGGCTCGTCTGCCTCGCCGGCTTCATGCGTATCGTGAAGGGAGCCCTCATGGCCGAATACCGCGGGAGGATGCTGAACATTCATCCCGCGCTCCTTCCCGGTTTCAAGGGGCTTCGCGCCCAGGCGCAAGCGCTCGAATACGGGGTCCGTTATTCGGGGTGCACCGTTCATTTCGTCGATGAGGGGGTCGATACCGGCCCGATCGTCGTTCAACGCGTCGTTCCCGTCCTCGATGAGGATACGGTCGAGAGTCTGAGCGATCGGATATTGCAGGAGGAGCATCGGGCATATCCCGAGGCCGTGAGGCTGTGGGCCGAGGGAAGGCTGCGTATCGAGGGAAGGAGAGTCATTATCCATGAAGGAGCATGATACGCCGAACGGACGCCTCGGGGCTCTTCCCGGCGTCGAGCCGTCGTTCAGCGGCAAGGTGCGCGATATTTACGATCTCGGCGACCGGCTCATCATCGTCGCCTCCGATCGTATTTCGGCCTACGATTCCGTTCTGCCGACGCCGATCCCCGGCAAAGGGATCGTTCTCACGCTGCTGTCCGCGGCATGGGTGAAATGGCTCGCGGGGATCCCGCATCACATCCTGGAGACCGACGTCTCGGCGTTTCCGGCGCCGTATGACGGCTTCGCGCGCGAGCTCGGCGGTCGGTCGATGCTCGTCCGGAAGGCGCGTCGAATCGATCTCGAATGCGTCGTCCGCGGGTATCTCGCCGGTTCCGGCTGGAAGGAGTATCGCGAGAGCGGCGCCGTGTGCGGTATCCCGCTCCCGAAAGGCCTGAGAATGTCCGATCGGCTCGAAGAACCGATCTTCACTCCCTCGACGAAGGCGGATTCGGGGCACGACAGGAATATCACGATCGAGGAAGCCGGGGAGATCGCCGGGCCCGAGGTCGTTCGGGAGATTCGCCGGCTCAGTCTCGAGATCTATGGAAGGGCGCGCGAGTACGCGGCGTCGCGCGGAATCATCATCGCCGACACGAAGTTCGAATTCGGCTTCATCGACGATCGCGTCGCCCTTATCGACGAGGTGCTCACGCCGGATTCCTCGCGGTTCTGGCTCTCGAAAGAATACCGCCCCGGAGATTCTCCGCCGAGTCTCGACAAGCAATTCGTGCGGGACTACCTGGACGCGATCGGCTGGGATCACAATCCGCCGGCGCCGGAGCTGGAGGAGGAGATCGTTCGCAAGACGTCCGAGCGCTATCGGATGGCGCTCACGAGCCTGTTTCCGGAAATCAACATCGAGAGGTATCTGTGATGAACGTACCCGTGAAAAGAGCACTGCTCAGCGTCACCGACAAGAAATCGCTCGATTCGTTCGCGAAGGCGCTTTCGAGCCGCGGCGTGGAGATCATCGCGTCGGGGGGAACCGCGAAGGCGATCCGCGACGCCGGCGTTCCCGTCATCGACGTGAGCGACATCACCGCGTTTCCGGAGATCATGAACGGACGCGTGAAGACCCTGCATCCGAAAATCCACGGCGGCATTCTCGCGGAGCGGGAAAATCGCGCGCACCTCGAGCAAGCGGCGAAGCACGGGATCGGGCTCATCGATATGGTCGTCGTCAATCTGTACCGGTTTCGCCAGGCGGTCGAGAATCCGAATTTCGGCGAAAAGGATATCGTCGAGGAGATCGACATCGGCGGCCCCGCGCTCATCCGGGCTGCGGCGAAGAATTATCACTCCGTGGCGGTGATCGTGGAGCCGGGCGATTACGACGCGGTTCTGAAGGAGATGGGAGAAAACGGCGGATCGGTGACGCTCGAGACGCGGCGCAAGCTGGCGGCGAAGGCCTTCTTCCATACCGCCTGCTATGACGCGGCGATTTCGCGATATTTCGAACGGATACTCGTCCCGCCCGGCGATCTGCCTGCCGCGATGATCACGGCGTACCGGCGCAGGCAGGCGCTTCGGTACGGCGAGAATCCCCATGTGCGCGGGGCGCTCTATGCGGCGGATCAGGCGGAAGACGGGCTCGTGAAGCTCGCGCAGATCCAGGGAAAAGAGCTTTCATACAACAACATTCAGGATCTCTATTCGGCGTATCTTCTCGCGCGGGATCTCGGAAAATCGTCATGCGCGATCATCAAGCACATGAATCCCTGCGGGGCGGCGAGCTGCGGCTCGGCGGCGGAGAGCTTCACACGCGCGCGTCGCACCGACGAAACGTCGGCATTCGGCAGCGTGGTGGCGTTCAACGACGTGGTTGACCGGCGCGTCGCGGAAACGTGCGGAGAGATATTCCTCGAGGTGATCGTCTCGCGCGGGTTCAAGCAGGACGCCCTCGAGATCTTCGCGAAGAAAAAGAACCTGCGGCTCGTGACGATCCCCTCCGACGAGTGGGACGGGGCGAGCCGGGGATTTTCCACGAAGGAGATCGAGGGGCTTCTCCTCGTTCAGGACCGGGACGAAGGGTTTCCCGAGCTCGAGAGCTGCCGGGTCGTCGACGGCGCGCACGCCCTCGCCCGAGGAGGATCGGGCGCTCAGGATCGCCTGGAAGATCGCGAAGCACGTTCGTTCGAACGCCATCGTGATCTGCGACGCGCAGGGCACGATCGGCGTCGGGGCGGGACAGATGAGCAGAGTCGATTCGTGCCGCATCGCCGTGGACAAGGCGCGCCGCGAGGGGATGCAGGTCGAGGGGGCCTCCGCCGCGTCGGACGCATTCTTTCCCTTTCCCGACGGTATCGAAGCGCTCGCGTCGGCGGGAGTGAAGGCGATCATTCAACCGGGTGGTTCGGTGCGGGACGATGAGGCCGTCGCGACCGCTGACAGGCTCGGCATCAGCATGGTTATGACCGGCATCCGGCATTTCAAACACTAAGGAGCTTTCGGGTGAAGCAAGGCCAGGCGAAAGGCGAATCGATCGTTATCCTCGATTTCGGATCGCAGTACACGCAGCTCATCGCGCGCCGGATCCGCGAGGAGCGGGTGTTTTCCGTTATCCTGTCGCCGAAAGCCACCATCGAGGAGATTCGCGCCGAGAAGCCCTGGGGCATCATCCTTTCGGGCGGTCCCGCGAGCGTTTCGGACGAAGGGGCGCCGCAGATCAGCCCGGAGATCCTGTCGATCGGCGTTCCCGTCCTCGGAATATGCTATGGACTCCATCTCATCGCGCGCACGTCCGGGGGCGAGGTCGAGAAGGCGGACCATCGGGAGTACGGACATACGGTGATACGGATCGACCGCGAGAGCGCGCTTTTTCACGAAACGCCCCGCGAGCAGCGCGTGTGGATGAGCCACGGAGACCGCGTGAAGCGGCTTCCCGAGAGCTTCGACGTCGTCGCGGCGTCGCTGGGGGGAATCCTCGCGGCCTTCGAAAACAGCGAGCGCGGAATCTACGCGCTCCAGTTTCATCCCGAGGTGTATCACAGCGCATACGGTTCCGAGATCTTGAGGAATTTTCTTTTTCGAGTCTGCCGATGCGAGCCGAACTGGGGATCGGGCTCGTTCGTCGACCGCGAGATCGCGAAGATCCGCGAGAAGGTGGGGGACGCGCGCGTTCTCTGCGCGGTCTCCGGGGGAGTGGACAGCTCCGTCATGGCCTGTCTCGTCGATCGGGCGATCGGGGGACAGCTCGTCCCCGTGTTTGTCGACAACGGGCTTCTCAGGCTTCATGAGGCTGAAGAGGTGAAGGAGATTCTGGCCCAGCACCTCGCGGCCGACCTCGTGTTCGTCGACGCCGCGGACGAGTTCCTGCACCGGCTCGCCGGGGTCGGCGACGCGGAGACGAAACGGAAGATCATCGGAAAATGCTTCATCGACATTTTCGAGGAAGAGAGCCGGAAGCACGGCCCCTTCGCGTTTCTGGCCCAGGGGACTCTGTACCCGGACGTGATCGAGAGCCGATCGACCGGCGGGCCGTCGGCGACGATTAAATCGCATCACAACGTCGGGGGGCTTCCCGAGAATATGAACTTCGAGCTGATCGAGCCGCTCGCGCTCCTGTTCAAGGACGAGGTTCGCGAGGTCGGCAGGTACCTCGGTCTTCCGGACCGCCAGGTGAAGCGGCACCCCTTCCCCGGCCCCGGCCTCGCCGTGAGGATACCGGGAGAAATCACGCGCGAGGACCTCGATCTCCTGCGCAGGGCGGATCGGATTTTCATCGACGGTCTCCTGAGGGAAGGCCTCTACGACAGTGTGTGGCAGGCCTTCGCCGTCCTGCTCCCGGTGAGAAGCGTCGGCGTGATGGGGGATTCGCGCACGTACCAGCGCGTGATCGCCCTGCGCGCCGTCACGAGCATCGACGGGATGACGGCTGATTGGGCGAAGCTTCCGCACGAGTTTCTCCAGCAGGTGTCGGCCGATATCGTAAACAAGGTCCCCGGCGTGAACAGGATCGTCTACGATATCAGCTCGAAACCCCCGAGCACGATCGAATGGGAATAGCTCCCGGCGGGAACACGGCTTTTCCTGGCACCTGACTTGCCTCTCATCGCGTATCTTGATGTATGACGCATTATCGGGAAAAGAGTGCGGCACTATGCCACGATTGTTGCTTTTTTGCGCGATATTGACCTTGGCGGGCTCCGCCTTCGGCGGGGGCGCCGAGGAGGCATTGTGGGCCGGGTTGGGCGCCTATCGAGCCGGCGATTACGAAGCCGCGCTTCAGCTCCTCGGACGGAAAACCGATAATCCCTATCTCGAAACGTTCCGGCTCTATTACCGCGCCGATTGCATGGTTCGCGACTCGCTGTACCGGGACGCCGAGGCGACGATCGAGACGCTTTTCGCGCTCGTCGATTCCGGAGCGGTCGTTCGGAATCATCGCTTCGCGGATCGGGCGTGCGATACGTATATCGAAGCGCTCGCGGGCGGCGGCACATGCGTTATTGAGCCGTTCGAGTATTTTCCGTCGTCCGGCATGGGAGGTCCGTCGAATCACGCATGGTTCATCGCCTCGCGCGCTTGCCTCGCGGCAGGAGACACCGCGAGCGCGATGAGGCATTTCGCAAAGGGCGCGACCGGGGATATGGCGCTCGAGGATGTGCCCCTCTTCAAGGATCTGTTCCACCGGTACGAGCCGCGCCTTGACGCATTTTCGGATCTGGAGCTCATGGGCATCGCCTCGCGTGCGGCGGATATCGGTCTCTTTCCCGAGGCGAGCGCGGCAGTGGATCTCGTGCTCGCGAGGAATCCCGGCGATCCCCGTCGCGCTGCTCGGCCGGGCGAACGTGATGCTCAAATCGGGAGAGCCGGAACGAGCGCTGCGCGCCTATTGGGGCGTTTTCGATTCCACCGCGCCGGTGAGCGCGAAGAAAACCGCGCTCGGCCGGATATCATCGATCGAGTACCGTCTGAAGCGATACGACAAGGCCGCCAAGCACTACTTCATGCACGGCACGTTCTATCGCCAGACCTCTTCGCTCGATATGGCCGCGAGGATATACGTGATGCAGGGAGAATGGAAGAAGGCGCTCGCCGCATGGACCGTTCTCAGGGAGCGCCATCGATCGGAGCGTCTCTATCCCGACGTCCAGGTTTGGATCGAGGCAGGCTTGAGCGAAGCGGTTCTTCGCTCCTGGCTCGGGGGAAACGCCGAGGCGCATGCGATCCTGCGGGACATCCTGCCTCGATCCCGGGGTGTTCAGAGCGCGGCGACGCTCTACTGGCTCATGAAAACGAGCTCCGCGGACGCGGAGGTCGCGGTGTGGTCCGACAGCCTGCTTCGCGCCTGGCCGCGGTCCTTCTACGCGTCGATCGCCAGAGGAGACGAGAGCGCGCTGAAAATACGGAAGGACGATTCGGACGCGCCGGAAATCGACGCGCTCGCGCGAATCGCGGGGGATCGCCTCGTGCGGTGCGATACGGCGAGAGCCGATTCCGCGCTCGCGCGGCATCCGGCCTTTCGTGCCTACGTCGATTTGCTCGATCATGGATTTCATGAAGAAGCGAAGGCGACCGCGCGGGCGCTGATGGGAATTCAGGATCTGCTGTATCGGGAGCGCAATCGCGCTGCATCGGACGCCGAGAATGAGCGGGCGACGATCGGGGTTATTCCGGGACGCCTGTTCACGCTCTATGCGGAAGCATCGAAGCACGGTCTCGATGCGCTCTCGATGACACTGCTTTCCTACACGTCGCCGACCGATTCTCTCGGCGCGTTTCCCGCGGATCTTTGGTATCCGCTGTCGCACCTTGAGGAGATACGGGCCGGCGCGACGTTCGCCGGCGTCTCTCCCTTTCTTGTTCTCGCGATAATCAGGGAAGAGAGCAGGTTCGATCCGAACGTCGTTTCCCGGGCCGGGGCGATAGGGCTCATGCAGATGATGCCGGCGACCGCATCGTGGCATTCCGGGCCTGACGGATACGATTCGGCTGGGCGCGGACGACCTGCGGGATCCGGCGAAGAACATCCGCGCCGGCGTCGCCTATTTCCGCTATCTGCTCGGGCGTTTCGACGGTTCCCTGATCGGCGCGCTCGCCGCCTATAACGGCGGAGAAGGACGGATGGCTCGCTGGAAAGAGAATTTCGATCCCGGCGGCAATCCTCTCGTGGCCCTCGAGCTGATCGGGCCCCGCGAGACGCGCAACTACGTCAAGAAGGTTCTCGACGCGAATTCGACCTACGCGGCGATGGCGAGAGAGAAGGCGGGCGCCGAATGAGGCTTCCTTTCCTGGCCATGATATGCGCGGCGAGTCTCGTCTTCGTTTCTCTCTCGGGGAGCGAGGAGCGGGGCGGCACGACGCTCGTGACGCCTCCGTGGACGCATTGCCTCGGGCTCCACAAGGCGAATCAATTTCATCTCGACATCTACTCGGGGTATCGGGAGAAGTTCGACGATCCCGAGGGTCTCTTCTGCATCAAGCTCGCACGCAAGGACAAACCGGACACACGGCGCGACGACGACGAGCTCACCGTCTTCGGCGTCAATAGCGGCGCGGGAGACATCATCTACAACAAGAGCCTCGTATCGATCGGCATAGTCGGGGAGCCGGGCGAGGGTCCGATGCGATTCAGAAACCCGCTCTCCCTGACGGGGGACAAGGACGGCAATCTCTACGTCGCCGACACGGGCAACGACCGCGTCGCCCATCTTCGATACGCGGACGACGGGCTCGTCTGGGTCAAGGAGATCCGGGGCGGGACCCTGGGGGGTCTTCGGAGCCCTTCGGGAGTCTGTTTGAGCGGCGGGAGGCTCCTCGTCGCCGATACGGAGAACGATCGCGTCGTCGTGTTCGATCCCGACGGTTCCGTCGTGGAATCGTTCGGCGCGGAATTTCAGGGGGCTTACCTGTTTCGTCCGTACGCGATAGCGGCGATCACCGCGGGGGACGAATTTCTCTATTACGGCGATCATTTCATCATACTCACCGACAGCCTCGGGATGAGACTCTGGAAGCTGTCCCCCGACGGAAAGGCGCTCGGTCTCGTTCGCCGGCGGCGCGATCGGCGGAAAAGGATCCTTCAATCACGTCGCCATCGACTATTATGGCAACGTATACGTCACGGATCGCGAGGCGTGCGTCATCCACAAGTTCGACCGGCACCTCTCATATATCGTCGCGATAGGGGACCGGGGTTCGGGCGGGGGTCCTCATTTCGACGAACCGCGCGGGATCTCGATATACCGCCGTTTCGGACAGATATTCGTCTCGGAGCGTTCAGGCGCCCAGTATTTCTGGATCGGCGCCGACGTTCTCCGCTACTCCGCCGAGAATCTCGCTTTCGATCCCGTTCGAGAGCGATGCAGCGTCGACGTCTCGTTCCAGCTTACCGAATGCTCGGCGATCTCCCTCGCGCTGAAGGACGAGGAAGGAAAAACGCGATTCACGATCATCCCGACGTACATGCTTCCTCCGGGCACGTTTTCGAAGCGGATCGAAGTCGATTGTCCGGACGCCGCGGCGCTTGCAAAATGCAAATTGAAGCTCGTCCTCGCCGCCTCGCCGACGTACTCGGCCCGCGAATACCTGACCGTCGAAAGGGACAGCCGCATCCTCGTTCCGCGCGTTTCCGAACTGCGCCCCGCCGGTTCCCGGTGAACGGATCCGTTGGCTCGCTTATTGCTCATTGGATCATACGGTTATTCCAGAAGCAGCATACACGTGCATTGTGCAAGGCAGGTCATCAGCGATGTTTTCCGAACGTTTCTTTCGATTCGTGCCGCGAAGCGCCCTGAAAAAGGCGCTCACTCATTTCAATAACGGCGATTACAGGAAAGCGTGCAGGGAATTCGAGTCCTATCTCTCGCGGATCGCGATAGAGGGGAAGAGCCAGGATCAGGAAATGATCCGAATGTACATGGTTGAATCCTACATCGAGCTCGCGAAGCTCGCAGGCCGGGAGGGCAAGCATGCGGAGGCGGTGCTGGCCCTCGAAAAAGCGGTAGAGCTTCAGCCCCGCTATGCCGACGTGCATTCGAGCCTCGGCATGCTCTACGCGGATAGGGGACGAGTGGAAGAGTCGCGCGAATGCTTCAACCGGGCGCTCGCGATCAATCCGGCGTATCTGAGGGCCCGCATCATGCTTGCGAAGAGCTACAGCGACGCGGGCGAAAGCCCGCGCGCGGTCGAAGAGCTCGGAAAGAGCCTCCCGACCGCTCCGTCATTCTTCGCCGATCAGGTCAATGAGCTCGCGAGTCTCATACGGAACGACGCGGCACGTGAGGAGCGCGACGCGCTGTTTCGGCGGCTGCTCGAAGAGAAGCCCACGTCGGCGCAGGTAAGCAAGCAAATCGCTCTCGAATCGATCCAGAACGGCGAGTACGACTCGGCCATCGTGGAGCTCAAGAGAACGCTGTCCATGACTCCGCATTATCCCGATATCCACAACCTTCTCGGAATCGCATACGCGAATCGGGGTATGACGGACGACGCGATCATGGAATTCGAAACGGCGCTGAAGATCAATCCCGATTATCTGAAAGCGCGGCTCAACCTTGCGCTGGCGCTGTACGAGAAGGGCGTGAGGGACGAATCGATGCGCAACCTCGAGCTGGTGCTCGAGCTCGATCCGGAGAACGAGCTCGCCGTGAATCTCTTCCGCGAGCTTCAACCGATTGACAACTAGAGGTGGAAAACCGTGAGCGTTGATTTCTATTCGATCCTTGAAGTATGGCCAACCGCGTCGGTTGAAGAGATCAAGAAGAACTATTTCCGCCTCGCGAAGCTCTACCATCCGGACGCCGCGGGGGACACTCCCGAAAATCGCGAGCGATTCAAGGTGATCAACGAGGCATACGGAATCCTGAGCGATTCCGGAAAACGCGCCACGTACGATGAATCGCTGCGGCAGAGCAAGGGAGGCTCGAAGGATGCGGTCGCGATCCAGGAGAAAGACCGCCGTTCGGCGATGCTCTCTTTCACGCAGGCGAAGGAAGCGATGCGCAGCGGACGTTTCGACAAGGCGGCGTTGCTCTTCAAGGCCGCCATAAAGTACGATCCGATGAACCCGGCATACCACAGCTGGTACGGCTTCTGTCTCGGCATGCTCAATACGCGCCTGCACGAGGCTCGCGACGCCTGTCTCAAGGCGATCGAGATGGAATTCTACAATGCCGATTATCACGCGAACCTCGGCTTCGTGTATTTCAAGGCGGGTCTCAAGAAGGTCGCCCTCAAGCATTTCAAGGAAGCTCTGAAATGGGATCCCGAGAATCCGATCGCGAAGAAATATCTTTCGATCGGCGGCGGCGACGATGAAGACAAGAAAGAGACCGGTCCCATCGACAAGATCGTGGCGAGCTTCAAGGGGATGGTGTCTCGCATCGCGTAAGCATCGCGCTTCGCCTCATCCGCATCGATATCTATTGCAATTATTCCCAGGTCAATCTACCCTCGGGCTCCGGGGTGATGGAGATGAAGCGTACGTCTTTTGTGTGCTTTGGAGCTCAGGGCAGCAAGGATGCTCTCGTATATCAGGAGATTCCCGGCAGGGACGGCGGGGAGGAGTTTTTCCTTTTCTTCTCGCCGGGGGAGCCCGAGCAGGAACCGATTCTGAGAACCCTTTTCAGGGAAGCCGTTTCGGCGTCGCGACTCGGGGCGCCCGCGCATTATTTTTCCCGTTTCCTCGAACAGTTCAAGGCTCTCGCCGAGGAGGCCGGTGGGGAGCGGGATATTCTCGGCGGCGTGCTCCTCATGATCGAGATTCGCCGCGGGAATGACGCCTATATCCTCTGCAATCGCGACGCGGTGCTTGTTCACGGCGATGGAAGAACGGGACGGCGGGGTTCCGCCGAATCGTTGAAAGGCTTCGCCCGGGTTCCCCTCGGGCGGGCGAAGGATCAGCGAGATCTTTTCCGGCAAGCGCCCGAGGATATGTTCTCGCTCTACCGGTTCACGCTCGCGGAGGGTGAGCATACGGTCATCCTGGTCCCATCGACCGAATTCGTCGCGCGGCACGACGAATCCCTGCGGAACAGCATCTTCTTCCCGTCGTTCGAATTTCCGCGGGATATGGGAATCGAGCTCGCCGTTTCACGTTCCTTTCCCGCGCTTCACTGGAAAGGCGGAATGGCGGAAGAGACCGCGGCGAACGAGGAGCGATCCGTATCTCGCCGCGCGCGCATGAACGTTCCGCTCGTCGCGGGGGCCCTCGCGGCGGCCGTCGCCGTCGTCGTCCTCTTCGGGTCGCTTGCGACGCGCGAGAAATCTCGCGGGCCTCAGGAGCCGACGGCGCAGCTCGGCGCGGCGGATGCGGCGAAAGAGGGGGCATCCGATTTCGGCGGGGCGCACGCTCCGTCTGCCGTGGACGGGAAAGAGCCCGCGGGAGCGGATGGAAGAGGGCGGATCGATCTGCCGGAAGCCTGGAGACGAACGTTCGGAGCTCCCGTCACCTCCTCCCCTCGGTATTGCGGGGAGAAGATCTATTTCGGATGCAGGGACGGATATTTGTACGCGCTCACGCCCGAAGGGGAGCTTGCGTGGAAATACCGGTCGGGCGCCGGCATCGGAGCTTCGCCGTGCTGCGCGGAAGATCGGGTGATCGGGGCGGATTACCGCGGCACGCTATTCTGCCTCGACGCGAATTCGGGAAAAGCGCTCTGGTCCTTCCCGACGCGATCGAAGATCGTCAGCACGCCGGAGCAATCCGGCGAAATCGTTTTCGCGGCGACAACCGACGGAAGAGTCTTCGCGGTGCGCCTCGGGGACGGACGGAAGCTGTGGGAGAAGAAGCTCGGCCCCTCGATCAGGGCGAACCTGGCGGCGGGAAAGGATTATGTGCTGGCAGTTACGACCGGGGGAACGCTCGTGAGGCTCGATCACCGGGGAACGATCCTCTGGAAAACGAATATCGGCGCCGGCGTCGCTTCGAGCCCCGCGTGCGACGAGGAGCGGGATTGCGTCGTTCTGGGCGCGAAGGATGGGGCGGTGCACGGATTCTCCCTGTCGCGGGGCGAGCGCACATGGAGATTCACGGCCGATTCCGCCGTTGACGGTTCCCCTTCGTTCGGCCGGGACGCGATCTATATCGGATCGGAAAAGGGAACTCTTTACTCGCTTTCCTTCGACGGGAAGGCACGGTGGAAGCGCGATGTGGGAGGGGCCGTGCGTTCGAAGCCGCTCGTCGCGGGAGCCGCCGTATTCGTCACGACCTACTCGGCGGAGCTTGTGGCTGTCGACGCCGCGAGCGGCGAGACGGCCGGGGAGTTCCGCGCATCGTCGCCGATATACTCGTCTCCCGGGACCGACGGGAAACGCCTCTTTTTCGGGTCCAATGGCGGCGTGTTTCACGCGGTGCGGCTCGGAGCGTCGGCCGCTTCCTGAGGGCCGCGGGGGAGCGTATTCGCGCGGCCCGGGCTCTTGCGGGGAACGCTCGAGCGCCGCGGGCCGCCTTGCCATCGCATTCCCGATTTGTTATCTTGCGGTCAAAACGGAGGTTTCGCAGCTGATGAAGGGTTTGATGCAGAAATTGTTCGGCGATCGAAAGACGAGGCTGATGAGCCGCGTCGTGGACGAGATCGCCGCGGTCAAGGGATGGGCCGAGCGGTACCGCGAGCTCGGCGAAGCGGATTTTCCGAAGAAAACGGAGGAGTTCGCCTCGCGGATTCGGGAGGGGGAGACCCTCGATCAATTGCTTCCCGAGGCGTACGGTCTCGCCTATGAGGCGTGCAGGAGGCTCGTGGGCCGCACGTGGAACGTCGTCGGGCATCCGATAACCTGGGACATGGTGCCCTTCGATACGCAGATCGCCGGAGCGATCGTCCTCCATCAGGGCAAGATCGCGGAGATGGCGACCGGCGAGGGGAAGACGCTCGTGGCGACGATGCCGCTCTATCTGAACGCGCTCGCCGGGAAAGGCGCTCATCTCGTCACGGTGAACGATTACCTGGCCCGGCGCGACGCCGAATGGATGGGGGAGATATATCGCTTCCTCGGCATGAGCGTCGGATATCTGCAGAACGAGATGGAAACGGAAGATCGCCAGCGGGTTTACGCGAGCGATATCACCTACGGCACCAACAACGAATTCGGCTTCGATTATCTCCGCGATAACATGAAACCGGGCAAACAGTACCAGGTTCAGCGAGGGTACTATTACGCGATCGTCGACGAGGTGGACAGCGTGCTCGTCGACGAGGCGCGAACCCCGCTCATCATTTCGGGCGCCGTATCCGGCTCGGCGCTCGCCGACAACTACGCATATCTCAGAAACAAGGTCGAGCTTCTCGTGCGCAAGCAGAAGCAGGAGATCAACGATCTCATGACGAAGATCGAGCGGGAAGAGGACGCGGAGAACGCCGGGGGAGACGATATCGGCGTGAATCTCCTTCTCGCGCGCAGAGGGGATCCGAAGAACAAGAAATTCACGAAGCTCCGCAAGAAACCCGGATACGAGAAGCTCATGCTCTCCGTCGAAAACGAGCTCATGCGGGACAAGCGTATCCCCGAGCTCGACGAGGAGCTCTACTTCGTCGTCGACGAGAAGGCGAACACGATCGACATGACCGAGAAGGGAAGGAACAACCTCTCCCCGGAGGACCAGGAGCTCTTCGTTCTGCCCGATCTCAGCATCCACATCAAGGAGATCGATTCCGACGCGTCCCTTTCCCCGAAGGACCGGGCGAAGAAGAAGGACGCCGCCTACCGGAAATACGCCGAGAAAACGGAGATCATTCACAATTTCTCCCAGTTGCTCAAGGCGTACGCGCTGTTCGAGAAGGACGTCGATTACGTGGTTCAGGACGGCCGCGTTCTCATCGTCGACGAGTTCACGGGACGCCTCATGCCGGGAAGGCGCTTCAGCGAAGGCCTCCATCAGGCGCTCGAGGCGAAGGAGCGCGTCACGATCGAAGGGGAAACGCAGACGCTGGCGACGATCACGCTCCAGAATTTCTTTCGAATGTACGAGAAGCTCGCGGGCATGACGGGAACGGCGGAGACCGAAGAGGAGGAGTTTCACAAGATATACAAGCTCGAGGTCGAGGTTATCCCGACGAACAGGCCCGTGCGACGCATCGATTATGACGACGTCATCTTCCGCACGAAGCGCGAGAAATATCACGCCATCATTCAGGAGATCAAGCGGCTCCACGAGCGGGGACTTCCCATTCTCGTCGGCACGGTCACCGTCGAGGTGTCCGAGACGCTGAGCAGGATGCTGACCCGCGAAGGCATCAAGCATAACGTTCTCAACGCGAAGTACCACCAGAGGGAAGCGGAGATCATCTCCCAGGCCGGGATGAACGGCGCCGTCACGATCGCGACGAACATGGCGGGGCGCGGCACCGATATCAAGCTGAGCGCCGGAATCGTCAAGTGCGAGCGCTGCTGCATCTATTGCGACACGGCGAACGAGTGCGATTCATGCGGGAATCGGGAGAAGAACGTCGAGGAGTGCCTGGCGGATGTTCCGTGCGGCCTCCACATCATCGGCACGGAACGTCACGAGGCGCGGCGAATCGATCGGCAGCTGCGCGGGCGGGCGGGCCGCCAGGGGGATCCGGGCGCGTCGCGCTTCTTCATATCCCTCGAGGATGACCTCATGCGTCTGTTCGGATCCGAGCGCATATCGGGGGTCATGGACCGCCTCGGCGTCAAGGACGGGGAGGATATCCAGCACCGCTTCATCACGCGTGCCATCGAGAACGCCCAGAAGCGCGTCGAGATGTACAACTTCGGCATCCGCAAGCGTCTCATCGAATACGACGACGTCATGAACAAGCAGCGGACGGTGATTTACGGCCGCAGAAGTCAGATCCTGGAAAGCGCGAACCTCGACGATGTCGTCGTCCAGCTCATCGAGAATACGGTCGGATCGATCGTGGACCGGTTCGCGCCCGAAACCGAGCAGCCCGATGATTGGGATCTCGACGCGGCCGCGGTGGAGCTCGAGAATCTCTTTCTTGCGTCGTTCGAGTTTGCGGACGTTTTCAAGGATCGCTCCGCCGATCTGAAGATCCTGTACGATCATTTCCGCGCGAAGGCGATCGAGGCGTACGAGCTGCGCAAATCCCTGATTCCGCCCGAGATAATGCAGAAGTTCATGACCTACGTCATGCTGCAGAGCATCGACGAGAAGTGGATGGATCATCTTTACGAGCTCGATTATCTGCGCGAGGGCATTCACCTGCGGTCGTACGCGCAAAAAGACCCCCTTATCGAGTACAAGCAGGAAGCCTTTCAGATGTTCAGCGAAATGGTGGTCGACATCGACCGGTCGATTCTCTGGGCGGTATTTCACGCCCGCTTCGACGCGGAGCAGGAACGACGGCCCCGCAGGCGATCCGACGGCGGCGTCGCGGTTCATCAGGTGGCGAGCACGTACAGCGCCGCCGCGGCCGCGCCGGGGGCTTCGCGGGGACCGGGCTCTGCAGCGGGAGCGGCGGCGAAAGGGGCGACGAACGATATCTCCGCCCCGAAGGCCCAGCCGGTGCGGTCCGCGCCGCGCGCGGGTCGAAACGACGCGTGCCCGTGCGGGAGCGGCAAGAAGTATAAAAAGTGTTGCGGAAAAGGAACGGTATAGTAATTATAGATGACGCCTTCGGGCGAAACGCCGTAGAAAAAGCGCGAGGATACGGGATGAGCGAGAGGATCAAGGAGATCATCGAGTACATTATGGATCTCGAGCCGGGAGATCTCAAGGATCCCTCGTTCGTTCAGGACGAGCTCGAGGATATGGGATACAGCCGCTTCGAGATCAGGCAGGCGTTCCGAATGCTCGATTTCGGATCCGACGGCACGGATCGCGGACCGGCGAGAGAGACGCCGGCGGGAAATCGCGTCCTGAACGAGTTCGAGAAACATATGCTGTCCATCCCGGCCCAGGGATACCTGCTCAACCTTCATCGTCTCGGGTGGATATCCGAAATCCAGTTGAGCGCGATCATCGATAACGCCGCGTTCGAATTCATCCCGCCCGTATCGCTCGAAGAGGTGCGGGATCTCGCATCTCGATTCGTTTCCGAATTGCCGGAAGGCAATTCTCCGGACGTCGCGCGACGCGATGACGGACACGTGCATTGAGGAAGGAGCACCCGTTGGATCAGGTTCTCGTCGTCGTGGAGTCTCCCGCCAAGGCGCGCACGATAAAGAAGTATCTCGGCAAGGGATACTCGGTGAAGGCTTCCGTCGGGCACATCCGGGATTTGCCCCAGCGAGAGATGGGCATAGCCATCGACGATGGTTTCACGCCGCATTACGTCGCGGTCAAGGGAAAGTCCAAGGTCGTGACGGAATTGCGCCGGGAAGCGGCGAAGAGCGCGACGATACTGCTTGCGACCGATATGGATCGGGAGGGGGAAGCGATCGCGTGGCACCTCAAAGAAGTGCTCGAAAAGACGAAGGTCCCCATCAAGCGGATCATCTTCAACGAGATCACGAAGAAAGCGATCGAGGACGCGGTCGCGAACCCGCGCGACATCGATCTCGACAAGGTTAACGCGCAGCAGGCGCGTCGCATCCTCGATCGGCTCTTCGGCTATCTCATCAGTCCCGTTCTCTGGAAGATATTCTATCGGGGTCTGAGCGCGGGACGCGTCCAGAGCGTCGGACTTCGCCTCATCTGCGAAAGGGAAAATGAAATCCGCGCCTTCGTCCCGGTCGAGTATTGGTCGATCGAGGGGATGCTGGCGACCGAGCGCGGAGATGAATTCTCGACGAAGCTTCTCAAGGTCGACGGACACAAGCCCGACATCGGCGACACGGGCGGCGCGGAAGAGATACTCGCGGCCATCAAGAGCGAGTCGCTGTTCGTGCGCCAGGTGAGCGAAAAGGAAAAACTGCGGAATTCGCAGCCGCCGTTCATCACGAGCACGCTTCAGCGCGAGGCGGCCGGCAGGCTCGGCTTTTCGGCGAAGAAGACGATGCTGATCGCGCAGCAGCTCTATGAAGGCGTCGAGCTCGGCCCCGAAGGAGCGGTGGGGCTCATCAGCTACATGCGAACGGACTCGACGCGTTTGAGCGGCGAAGCGCATGAACGGGGAACGGCGTATCTGCGGGAGACGTACGGCGCCGATATGCCCGCTTCCGGCCAGAAGATCTTCAAGAAGGCGAAGGGTTCGCAGGACGCGCACGAGGCGGTTCGGCCGACCGATTGCTACCGGACGCCGGATTCGATCAAAGAACATCTCGGGAAGGATCAGCTCTCCCTGTACCGTCTCATCTGGCAGCGCTTTCTCGCCTCGCTCGCCGCGCCCGCGGTGTATCGCGTGGTTGAAGCGGATATCATGGCCGGAGAGAGGTTCCTTCTGCGATCGAACGGCAGAACGCTCGTGAAGCCGGGATTCCTCGCGATCATGCAGGACCAGAAAGCCGAGCAGGACGAAATGCTGCCGGCGCTCGCGGCGGGGGACGCCGTCGCGATCCGGAACCTCGACGCCTCGCAGCATTTTACCGAGCCGCCGCCGCGCTATACCGAGGCCTCGCTGATCAAGGAGCTCGAGGACAAGGGAATCGGCCGCCCCAGCACCTATGCGTCGATCCTCGGCGTTATTCAGGCCCGCGATTACGTGAACAAGAAGGCCTCAGCGCTCTTTCCGACCGAGCTGGGAGAGAAGGTATGGAGCACGCTGGAGAGCTATTTCAGAGACGTCTTCGAGGTCGATTTCACCGCGCGGATGGAAACGGAGCTCGACAAGGTGGAGGAGGGCACGGACGACTGGCGCGACGTCGTGAAGCTCTTTTACGATCCGCTCACCGTCGATCTCGACGCGATAAAAGACAAGGGAGCGGAGCTCAAGAAGCTCGTGCAGGAAGAAACGAAGGAAATCTGCGCCAACTGCGGCAAGAGTCTCGTCAAGAAGTGGGGCAAGAACGGTCCCTTCCTCGCGTGCCCCGGTTTTCCCGAGTGCCGATTCACCCGGCCGCTCGAGGAAGTCGAGGCGATCGAACGGAAATGTCCGCAGTGCGGAGGGGAGCTCGTGCACCGCACGGGTCGTTTCGGACGATTCATCGCGTGCAAGAAGTATCCCGCCTGTAAATATACGGAAGCGGTGACGCTGGGCATTCCCTGCCCGACGCAGGGATGCGGCGGTCAGATCAGCGAAAAGAGAAGCCGCCGCGGTCGCCTTTTCTACGGCTGCAGCATGTATCCGAAATGCACGTTCGCGAGTTGGGACAAGCCGACGGGGCAGATATGCCCCAGCTGTTCCAAAGCAAATCTCGTCGAGAAGAACAGCGCGAAGAAGGGCCCGTACCTCAAGTGTCCGTCCTGCCGCCATGAGGTCACTCCCTGATGCGAGAGGTTACGATCGTCGGAGGAGGGCTCGCGGGCTCCGAGCTCGCGCTGCAGCTCGCCGACCGCGGCGTGCGCGTGACGCTCGTCGAGATGCGTCCGGCGGCGCGCACCCCCGCGCATGCGACGGCGGACCTCGCCGAGCTTGTGTGCAGCAATTCCCTCAAATCGGACGATCCTGAAACGGCGTCGGGGCTCCTGAAGCGAGAGCTTCGCATGATCGGCTGCCGGCTGCTCGAAATCGCGTCAGAGTGCCGGGTACGGGCAGGACACGCGCTCGCCGTGGATCGCGAGCAGTTTGCGCGCGCGGTCACGTCTCGAATCGAATCGAATCCGAACATCAGGCTCGATCGCCGCGAGCAGCGCGATCTCGATCTTCCGCCCTGCTGCGTTATCGCCACCGGCCCGCTGACATCCGACGCGCTTTCGGAAGCTCTGCGCGATCATTTCGCGTCCGATCATCTCTACTTCTACGACGCGATTTCCCTCTCCGTGAGCGCCGATTCAATCGATCCGGAGCATGCGTTCAAGGCGTCCCGGTACGGCAAAGGAGGGGACGATTACTGGAACATACCTCTGGACGGGGAACAGTACTCGCGGCTTGTCGAATTTCTCCGGAGCTCGCCGAAGGCCGAGAAACACGGTTTCGAGGAAACGCGCTGCTTCGAGAGCTGTCTTCCCGTCGAGGTGATCGCCGCGCGCGGGGAGGACGCCTTGCGCTTCGGCCCGCTCAAACCGAAAGGCCTCGTCGATCCGAGGACGGGACGCGAGCCGTACGCGGCGATGCAGATGCGGCAGGAAACGCACGACGGCACGCTTTTCGGTCTCGTCGGATTTCAGACGCGGCTGACGCGCGGAGCGCAGCAGGAACTCCTGGCCGTTATTCCCGGGTTTCGCTCCCCCGAGATCCTTCGCTGGGGATCGGTGCACCGGAACACGTTCTTCGATTCGCCGAGGCTTCTGGACGAGACCCAGATGTCGCGCAAACGACCGGGGCTCTTCTTCGCCGGGCAGATTGTCGGCGTCGAAGGGTACATGGAATCGATGGCGCACGGCGCCATCGTCGCCCGCAACGTCGCGCGCTATATCGAGGGAGAGCAGCCGGCGCCCCTCTTCCCGCGGGAGACGCTTCTCGGTTCGCTCCAGCGGCACTGCAGCGAAGGGAAAGTCCCGTTCCAGCCGATGAACGTCAATTTCGGCATTCTTCCCGCCTTGACCGCCCGCCGCATGGAGCGGAAGAAGCTCTACGTCGAACGATCGTTGAAAATGCTTGAAACTTTCTTATCCCAAAAGCATTCAACAGGTAAGGCTTGACGACCCCGCGGCATCCCACTAAAATGCCTTCATGGCTCTCGGAGCGCAACCCTGAGGGGCGAGGAGCACCGTTTTGAGGAATTCCATCGGAATAATTCGCATTGGTAACCGCGCGGCGTGCGTTGCCATGGCTTTCATCGCGTTTTCTTGCGCAAAGAACGAGCCGAAGCTCATACCGACCGGCGTTCTCTTCGGCAACCCCACGAAAACGATGCCGGGCATATCCCCGGATGCGAAGAGGCTTTCATACGTCGCCCCGTATAACGGAGTCCTCAATGTCTGGGTGAAAACGATCGGCCGGACGGACGATCGTGCGATCACGCGCGACGCGGACCGTGGAATCACGAAGTATTTCTGGGCGTACGACAACAAGCATATCCTGTACTTTCAGGATTTGAAAGGGACCGACAACTGGCGGCTCTACGGCGTCGACGTCGATGGCGGGGAAATCAGCCGATTTTACCCCCTTCGACAGCATAACGGTCGGTATCGTCTCCTACAGCAAGAGATACCCGCACGAGCTCATTATCCAGATGAACAAGGAAAATCGCGGCCTCGGCGGATGCGTATCGCCTCGACGTCGAAACGGGAGACCTCGCCATGGTCGCGAAAAACCCCGGCAGCGTGGTGAGGTGGATCGCCGACAACGATCTGGTCGTTCGCGGCGCTGTGGCTTCGGGGCCGCAGGGAAGCGCCGATCTCGTCGTGCGGGAGGACGAGAATGCTCCCTGGGTGACGGTGTGCTCATGGAATTCAGAGGATCGCATGTCGAGCGGAGCGCTTCGTTTCACGCGCGACGGAAAGGGTATCTATTGTTTCGATGCGCGAGGATTCAACACGGGCAGACTCGTCGAGATCGATATCGCCGACGGTTCGGTGACGGTGCTCGCGGAGGATCCGAAGAGCGAGATCGTCTCCGCGTTCTTCCAGGTCGACACGTATGAAATGCAGGCCGTCGCGTTCGAGCGCGAGCATATCGAATGGACCATTCTCGACAATTCGCTCCAGAAGCGATTTCGACGCCGTCGCGAAGCTCGATCGGGGGGACTTTCGATTCATGGGCACGGACGCGTCCGATTCGACGTGGGTTCTCGGCTTCAACAAGGACGACGGCCCCGTTTCCTTTTACCTCTACGATCGAAGAACGAAGCAGGGAACGTTTCTTTTCGACGAAATTCCGGACCTGAGGAACTATACGCTCGCGCGCATGGAGCCCGTCTCGTTCAAGGCGAGGGACGGCCTGGAGATTCCCGGCTACATCACCTATCCGGCCGGCGATAAACGCGCGAACCTGCCGCTCGTGCTGCTCGTTCGTTCGGACCCGTATACGCGGGATTACTGGGGATTCAAGCCCGAAGTGCAATGGCTTGCGAATCGCGGGTACGCGTGCCTGCAGATCAACTTTCGAGGGTGTCGGGGATACGGAAAGGATTTTTCGAACGCGGGAAACAAGGAGTGGGGCGGCGCAATGCAGGACGATCTGGTGGACGGGGTTCGTTGGGCGATCGCTCAAGGTATCGCCAATCCGAAGCGAATGGCGATTTTCGGAAGCTCGTTCGGGGGATATGCGACGCTCGTCGCCTTGACCTCGACGCCCGATCTTTTCCGCTGCGGCGTCGATATATCGGGGCCGAGCGATCTTCTCGGCTGGCTGGACGCGAGGACCTCGGGATTCGACGGATACAAATCGTTTTTCTATGCGCTGGTCGGGAATCCGGATACGGAAGCCGATATGTTGAGGTCGCGATCCCCGCTGTTTGCCGCGGATCGGATACGATCGCCCCTGCTTATCGTGCAGGGGGGGCGCGACCCGTTCACGCCGAATGCCGACGCGGAACGGATCGTCGCCGCTCTCAAGAAGAACGGCGTTCCGTGCGAATATGTCTATTTCCCCGATGAGGGACGGGGTATATCGAAACCGCAGAATCGAATGAAATTCGGGGAAATCGCCGAACAATTTCTTGCGAAATATCTCGGCGATCGCCGCAGGTGAACTGCACGGCGGCGCGAGGCCGGACCATCGATTGCCGGAAGAGAAAGGAGCGAACATGAAACGGATCGTTCTTGCGGCGATCGCGGTATTCGTCGCCTCGAACGGCGTTCTGCACGCCGATCCCTGGAAGAAATCGGTCGACGCGAATCTCACCATGACCCAGAACGCGTATAGCGACAACTGGAGCGGGGGGGAGGTTGGATCGATCTCGTGGGTTTTCAATTCGAACTCGCTTTTCGAACGGCAGTTGAATCCGAAGCTGAATACCCGGAATACATTGAAGCTCTTCTTCGGTCAGACGCACACCCAGAACGAGGAAACCAAACACTGGGCACGGCCGTTCAAGTCGACCGACCGGATCGATTTCGAAACGGTATGGCGTTGCACCCTCGGCGGCTTCGTCGATCCTTTCGCGTCCGGCAGGATCGAGAGCCAATTCCTCGATCAGAGGGATCGCGCGAACGAGCGATTCGTCAACCCCGTGCTCTTCACCGAGAGCTTCGGCGTCGCGAAGGTGCTCGCCAAGAGCCGGGAAGCGTGAATGGACGGCGCGCCTCGGCGGGGCGTTCCGGCAGAATCTCGATCGAGGCATTCCGGACGCGGTGAGCGGAGCGAAGAAGACGGAAACGACCACCGACGGCGGGATTCTCTTCGTGAGCGATTTCGTATCGCCGCTCGCGGACACCACGATGACGATCACGAGCAGGCTGTCGGTATACGAGGCGTTCTTCTATTCCGAATCGAAGATGCTCGAAGGCCGGTACAACATGGATTACTGGAAATCCCCCGATATCAACTGGGAAACCATTTTCACGGCGAACATAAACAAGTACCTCATGGTGAACCTCTACGTTCAATTCCTCTACGACAAGGAGGTCGATCTGGCGGGACGTTTCAAGGAATCCCTGGCGTTGGGGATTACCTACAAGCTCATGTAAATTCCGGATGAAACTGCTTTCTGATCACGGAGGTGGAGAGATGTTCAAGGAGTTCAAGGAATTCGCCATGCGGGGAAACGTGATCGACATGGCGGTCGGTATTATAATCGGCGTCGCGTTCGGAGCGATCGTTCAATCGCTCGTGAAGGACGTCATCATGCCGCCGATCGGCATCCTCCTCGGCAACGTCGATTTCGCGAACCTGTTTCTCGTTCTGAAGCAGGGGGCGATGCCGGGCCCGTACGCTTCGCTCGCGGCTGCGCAGGCGGCCGGCGCGGTTTCCATCAATTACGGCGTTTTCGTGAATACGATCATCAACTTCCTGATCGTCGCGTTCTGCATCTTCTTCATCATCCGCAGCATGAACAAGTTCAAGAAGCACGAGCCTGCGCCGGCGGCCGAGCCGACGACCAAGGAATGCAGCTTCTGCTTCACGACGATTCCGATAAAGGCGGTCCGATGCCCGAACTGCACGTCGACCGTGAAGTAGGAGCGGACCGTCCGTGGCGGACGATCGCGGCGCATGACAGGGTTCGAAGGTGATTCTTCAGACTCTCAAGGATTATTTTCTCTACCTCGGCCTCGAGAGGCGGGCTTCCGAGGCGACCATTCGCGCCTACGAGGGGGATATAACCCAGTTTCTCGATTTTCTGCGCGAGGAGCTTTCCCGTGAAGCCGGTTTCTCCGACGCCGAGGAGCCTCGCCGTGCGGTCGTTCCTCGGCCGTTTGTCGCGCAACGGCTATTCGAAGCGCAGCATCGCGCGGAAGATCGCTTCGCTCAAGAGCTTCTTCGGTTATTGCATGAAACGGGGTCTGTGCGCGCACGATCCGACGACGGGCATATCCGCGCCCAAGTTGGGCCGGGATCTTCCCGTATTCGCGAGCGTCTCCGCCATGGATCGCATGATGGAATTGCCGGCCCTCGACTCCCGAAAAGGCCTGCGCGATCGAGCCGTTCTCGAGCTGCTCTACGGGACGGGGATGCGTCTTTCCGAGCTCGTCGAATGCACGATCGCACAGTGCAATTTCATGCAGGGCACGGTCACCGTTCTCGGGAAGAGGAACAAGCAACGGCTGTTGCCGCTCGGCGGCAAGGCCGCCGAATATCTGAAAATCTATCTGCAGAAGAGATTCGGCGTTCCCGAATCGCTCTGGAGCAGCCGGGAGGGTTTGTACGGCTTCCTCGGCGAGAGCGTCGACGAGCCTCTCATCGCGGGCAGGGGAAAGGATCCCGTCAGCAGGCGAACGGTCCAGCGAATCGTTCTCAAGTACCTCGAGCACGCGGCGGCGCTGTCACGGATGAGCCCGCATGTTCTCAGGCACACCTTCGCGACGCATCTTCTCGATGCGGGCGCGGATTTGCGGGCCGTTCAGGAGCTTCTCGGGCACGCGAGTCTCTCAACGACGCAGATTTACACGCACGTCACGACGGAGAGGCTTCGCGAGGTATACGAAAAGGCCCATCCGCGAGCCTGAAGCGCGCAATTCGCCGTTCGGGACGCGAATGGCCGCGGCGGCAAAGGAATTCTTGTGCAATTGCCGAAGAGGCATTACGTTATCCATGCGGGAGAGAGTGCCACGCGCCGCTCGAAAGCGACCCCGGAGGCTGGCGATGATCAGATAATCGGCGCAGGCGATCCGGCGCGGTACATCCTGTAAGAAGGAGCGTATATGAAGCTGTCCAAGAAAGATTTCCTTTCCATGCGCGATTATTCGCGCGAAGAGCTCGATGCGATTCTGAGGCTCTGCGCCGAGCAGAAGCCGCTCGCCAGGGCCTTTCGTCTCCCGCAGACCCATCCGGGGCGCGTGCTCGCGTGCATCTTTCACAAGCCGAGCCTGAGAACGCGGCTCAGCTTCGAAATCGCGATCCGGCAGCTCGGCGGATCGAGCCTGTTCATCACGGACGCGGAGATCAAGATCGGGAGCCGCGAAGCTCCGCAGGACGTCGCGAAGGTGCTCTCGCGGTACGTCGACGGGATTATGATACGGACGTTCGACCAGGGACTCGTCGAGGATCTCGCCCGGTACGCGGACGTTCCGGTGATCAACGGACTCACCGATCTTCTCCATCCGTGCCAGGTGCTCGGCGACGTTTTCACGGCCGTCGAGCGGTTCGGATCGATCGAGGGGAAGAAAGTGGTATTCGTGGGAGACGGGAACAACGTGGCGCGGAGCTGGCTCGAGGCGGCCGCGAAGTTCGGATTCAAGTTCGTCCTCGCCGCTCCCGAAGGTTTCCAGATCGACGATTCGTTCATCGCGTCGGTGCGCGCGGGGCAGAGATTGGATTACGAATGGGTGGCCGATCCACGCGCGGCCGTTCGCGGGGCCGACGTCGTCTACGCGGACGTATGGACGAGCATGGGGCAGGAAGCCGAGAAGGAAAGGCGCCTCACGGCGTTCAGGAGCTATCAGATCAACGACGATCTGATGAAGCTCGCCAACCGTTCCGCGATTTTCATGCATTGCCTGCCCGCGCATCGCGGGGAGGAAGTGACCGACTCGGTCATCGACGGCCCGCAATCGGTCGTGTTCGAGGAGGCGGAGAACAGGCTTCATATCCAGCGCGCGATCATCGCGCTTCTCGTGCCCGGCGAGTGATCGGGAGAAAATTCCAACGGACGTGCGGCGCCTCGGCGAGAAAGGGGCTCGAGTGATGTCGGCAGAATAAGCGGGCTACCGCCGCGAGAGTCTTCATCGCGTGCGCCGGGGCGGCGCTTCTCGCGGCGTGCGCCGTGCAGAAGGATCCGCCGGGCGGTCCGGAGGACAGGATTCCTCCGTCGATCGTCTCGACCGTTCCGCGCGAGGATTCCGCCCGGCGTCGCGCGCGACGTCGCGCCGGTTTTCTTCTTCAACGAAAAGGTCGACCCCGCGAGCTTCAAGAACAGGATTCTCATTTATCCGCCCGTGGAGTTCGACCGGCTCCGCGTGAAAGGGGAACGCCTCGAGATCGCGTTCCGCGGCCTTCTGCCCGAAACGACCTTCTGTATTCTCGTCGGGGCCGGGCATCAGGGATTACCACAGCGTCGAGAGCAAGCGCAGCTTCATGCTGTATTTCTCGACGGGGGACTCGATCGCCCGGGGAGAGATATCCGGGATGGTGCTCTTCAAGGAAAAGCCCGACTCCGCGGGGGTGGCTGAGCTCTTCGAGGTCGCGGGGGATACGGCGATCGACCTGCGCTCGGCGAAACGCTCTCGAGTCGCTTTCGCCGGAAAGGACGGAAGATTCGTACTGCGGGCGCTTCCGACCGACGGATCGAGGTTTCTCCTGCGCGCGTTCATCGACGCCGACGGCGACGCGCGTTATTCGGAAGGAAGGGAGCTCGCCGCGCTCCGGCCCGATACGATCGCGCTCGACAGGCTCCGCCCGATTCGCGAGGACGTTCGCATCGCGATCATCGATCCAAACGAGCCGGGCGCGGTCGACGGCCGGATCGTCAACGAAACCCCGTTCCGGACCGCTCCGACGGTGCGGCTCGCTCCCGCGGCACGCGGCGTGCTGGCGCTCGCCGCGCGAGCGGATTCGACGGGAGCCTTTATCCTCTCGCGGGTGCCTCCCGGCTCATATACGGTGAGCGCCTTTATCGACGTCAAGGCCGATTCGATGTGCGGCGTCTATTATGAGGCGGCGGATTCGACGCGCGCGTTCAACGAGCCGTGCGTAACGCTTCCCGATACGCTTACGATCAAACCGGGGGAGCGCAGGACGCTCGATTCGATAACGCTCAAGTAGAGGGCGGATGGCATGGAACTGTCATTCACGAAGATGCACGGCGCCGGCAACGATTTTCTCGTGATCGACGACATGGATGGGCGATGCCGCCTCTCGGCGGAAGCGATCGCGGGGATGTGCTCGAGGCGCCGCGGCGTCGGAGGAGACGGGCTGATTCTCATACGTCCCGGCGAAAACGGCCGCTTCGCGATGCGCTATTACAACAGCGACGGGGGAGAGGCCGACATGTGCGGAAACGGCGCCCGTTGCGCCGCCGCGTTCGCGTTCGAGGCCGGGATCGCCGGCCGGACGATGTCATTCGAAACCCGTTCGGGGATCGTGGGCGCGGAGATTATGGAAGAGGGAGTCCGCGTCTCCATAGGCGACGTGCGCGCCCTGAAGCTCGACATGAAGATCGCGGCGACGGAGCTTCCGGTCCATTACGGCGTCTGCGGCGTTCCGCACGCCGTGATCGTCGTCGAGGACGTCCGCGCGCTTTCGCATGACGAGTTCGTGCGTTTCGCGGCCCGCGTGCGCGAGCGATGGGGCTTTCGGCGGGGCGGGGGCGAACGTCAATATCGTCGCGATCTCCGATCGCCGGCGATGCGCGTATCGAACGTACGAACGCGGCGTCGAGGACGAGACCGAGGCGTGCGGTACGGGAGCCGTCGTGATCGCGGCGGTCATCGCGCATCTCGGACTCGGCGATCCCCCGATCCGCTGCAGGACATGGGGCAACGATATCCTCGACGTCGCTCTCGAGAAGACTCGTGACGGCGCCGTCGGCTGCATGCTCACGGGCCCCGTCGCCGTTTCGTTCCGCGGGACGTATCGCATCGAGGACTGCGAGCGTCCATGAAGCGTATCGTCCGCATTGTGCTCATCGCATGCGCCGCCTGCCTTCTCGTGGTCCGGGGAGCGTCCGCGCAGTATCCCTTCGGCAGGAACAAAGTGATGTACTTTCCGAAAGACTGGAAAGTCATCGAAACGCCGCATCTCGAGATCTACTACTACCCCGACGAGCTCCCCGTGGCCGAGTTCATCGCGAGTCTCGCGGAAAGCGTGTACGCCGAGTACACATCGTTTTTCGCGGTGGATTTCGAATCGAGAATCCCCGTTATTCTGTACGGCACGCATCACGATTTCAAGGAAACGAATGTCACTCCGTATCTCGTGTCCGAATCGACCGCGGGGTTCACCGAATTCATCAAGGGTCGGATCGCCCTCCCGTTCGCCGGGTCCTATCCGAAGCTCAAGAAGGTGTTTCGCCACGAGCTGGCGCACGCGTTCATGCTCCGGAAGCTCCACGTCGTGATGAAGGGGCATCGGCATCTGAGTTACAGCGATCCGCCCCTCTGGTTCACCGAGGGTCTGGCCGAGTATTGCGCCAATCGAGGTCTCGACGCCGAAGCGCATATGTTCCTCCGCGACGCCGTGACGGGCGATCTGCTGTATTCTCTCGAGGAAATCTGGAGAATCCAGGGCACATACCTCATGTACAAAGAGGGAGAAAGCGCCGTTCACTTTATCTCGACGAGATTCGGCGAGGAATCGATTCGGCTCATACTGGAAGGTTGGTGGAAGAGCGATCGATTCGACGTCCTTCTCGAAAAAACGATCGGAATGCCGCTTCGACGCCTGAGCAACGATTGGATCGAATCCCTGAAGCGGAGATACTACCCCGCCGTCCTCGGCCGCCGTAGAATCGGCGAGCTCGGCGACGCGCTCGCGTCGGGGGAGCCGGTTTTCGAGATCCATCCCGCTTGCGACGCGCGGGATCGGAAGAACCCGCGGCTGTTCTGCGTGGGATACGACATGGGCGGCATCAATATTCTCGAGTTGAAGAAGAACGATCGCGGCGAATTGCGTCGGGAGATATTCATCCGCGGCGGGCACGCGAGCGTATTCGAGTCGATACCGACTCTTCGGAGCTCCATCTCGATAAGGGGAGACACGCTCCTGTTCGTCTCGAAGGCGCTCGCGCGGGACGTGATCTATCTGTACGACGTAGAACGAAAGCGCGTCATGCGGAAATTTTCCGTCGAGAACGCGCGCATTCTCAATTCGCCGAGTCTTTCCCCCGACGGTCGCGCCGTCGCGTTTTCGGCGATCGACGCTTTCGGAAAATCGGATCTATTCGTGTACGACCTCGCGCGCGAGAAGTGCGAACGGCTCACCGACGACTACTATGACGACGTAACGCCCGATTGGCATCCCTCGAAGGGTATGCTCGTATTCAGCTCCGACCGGTGCAGCGCGAAGCGCGAGAACGCCTACGCGCTCTATACCATCGATACGGCGACGCGTGAGGTCGTGCCTCTGACGGGGGATGGGTCTCGAGATGTCGATCCGCGATGGCTCCCTGACGGAAAGGGAGTGCTGTTTTCCTCGGATCGCGACGGCGTTCCCGATATCTTCGTGCTTCGCGACGGCCGTCTCGAGCGCCAGACGAACGTTCTGGGGGGCGCGTTCAATCCCTATCCTTGCGACGACGGCGCATCGTTCCTCTGCGCCTCGTACGGGGAAGGCACGTATCGATGCTACCGCGTGCCCCTGAAGGACGGGGGGCAGGGGACCGCCGCCGTCCCGGCCGCCGTCGTTTCCGCCGGTTGGGAACCGAGGCTTCCCGAGGGATCGGAAGACATCGCGAAGAAGGATTACCGGATCAAGCTCGGGATCGACCTCATCGGCGCGACGTTCTCCGTCGATCCCGATTTCGGCAGCACGGGAAACGGCGCGCAGCTTTTCCTCACCGACATGCTCGGCAACCACGAGGTCATCGTGCTGTTCGGGAGCGCGACGGACAGTTTCGACGATTTCCTCAACCGGATCAACGTCGCCGTCACGTACGTCAATCTCTCTCGTCGCCTCAATTACGCGGTGGGCGCCTTTCATCTCGCGAGCTATATCGGGACCTCATACGATCTTCTGCGGTACGAGAGGCGCTTCGGCGTTCTCGGCGGCGTCATCTATCCCTTTTCCTCTTTCAGCCGCGTCGAGCTCTCGGCCGTCTTCAAGGGCATGGAGCGCGACGACGACATCTCCTTCCGCGGGCTCGAGAGCGGGCGGGGCTGGCTCCTTTCGAACTTCATATCGTACACGTTCGACAACATCGCGTGGTACATCGGCGGCCCGCTCAGCGGGCGGAGGCTCAACGTCTCTATCGGAAGGACGTCGGACCTCACCGGAGATCGATACGGGAGCACCTCCGCCCACGTCGACGTGCGCAACTACGTGGCGCTCACCGAGAGGGTAATATTCGCGCAGCGATTCGTAAGCCGAAACGCATGGGGCAGCGACCTGCAGCTGTTCTACCTCGGAGGCTCCTGGGATCTGCGCGGCTACGAATTCCGCAGGTTCGCGGGAAAACGGACGATTCTCGTCAACAGCGAGCTGCGTTTTCCCCTCATCGACCGTTTCGTCCTGAAATTCCCCGTCGGGTCGATCGAGTTTCCGCTCTTTCGAGGTTCTTTCTTCTTCGACGCCGGCCGCGTCGGCGGATTCATATACGATACGGACTGGCTCGGGAGCATCGGGACCGGAATCGAGATGAATCTGGGATACCTTCCTGTCTTCCGCCTGAATTTCAGCCGCCTCACCGATTTCAAGACAGTCGCGAGCGACATTCACGTCGATTTCTTCCTCGGATTCAATTTCTAGCGAGAGGGCGGCCGCGCGCCACGAACAGCGGGGCGGCACTTCAATCTTGCGTTCAATGCGGACCTCGCGTAGTATACTGCGGGTCGTGTCCCGAAAAGCAACGGGCCGCCAGAAAAAGGGGAAATGATGCGCTGGTCAAGAAGCTGCATTCCGACGTTCAAGGAGAATCCCGCGGAAGCCGAGATTCCGAGTCACCGCCTCATGCTGCGAGCGGGGCTCATCAGGAAGCTCACCTCGGGCGTTTATACGTTCCTGCCGCTCGGATTCAAGGTCATCAAGAAAATCGAGGCGATTGCGCGGGAGGAAATGGACGCGATCGGCTGCCAGGAAGTGCTCATGCCGGTGCTCCATCCGATCGAAATCTACGAGGAATCGGGAAGGCTCGGCAGCTTCGGGCCGGAGCTCTTCAAGCTCCAGGACGGCCGAAATCGCACGTTCGCGCTCGGGCCGACGCACGAGGAAGTGATCACGATGGTGGCGCGCGACGACATGAAGAGCTACCGGAGTCTGCCGCAGTGCCTGTATCAGATTCTTATCAAGTTCCGCGACGAGATCCGGCCCCGCTACGGGGTGGTCCGCGCGCGCGAGTTCATTATGAAGGACGCATACAGCTTTCACCAGAGCGGCGAATCGCTCGATGAAACCTACCGCGCCATGGAGGGAGCGTATCGGAGAATCATCGAGCGCTGCGGGCTTACCTTTCGGATGGTCGAGGCGGAATCGGGTTATATCGGCGGCAACGAATCGCACGAGTTCGTCGTATTGGCGGATAACGGCGAGTCGACGATCCTGAGCTGCGCATGCGGATACGCGGTCAACGTCGAGCGGGCGGCGGCGCTGGAACCGGGAGCCTTCGGGGACGCGCGGACGTCTCCCGCCTTCGAGCGGGTGCGCACGCCGGAAATGACGACGGTCGACCAGGTGGCGGGCTTCCTCGGGGTGACGCCCCGGGAGATCGTGAAGACCCTTCTCTATCGGACGAACGATCGCTGCGTCGCCGTTCTCGTCCCGGGCGACCGCGAGGTGAACGACGTGAAGCTCGTGCGGGCTTTCAACGATCCCCAGATCCGTTTCCTGGAGCCTGAGGAGATCGTGAGCCTCACGGGAAGCCCCGCGGGATTCTCGGGGCCGGTGGGCCTTCCGCCGGGAACGGCCGTGTACGCGGATAATCTCGTCAAGGGGTACGGGAGCATGATCGTCGGCGCGAACGAAGGCGACACGCACCTGCGCGGCGTGCAGGCGGGCCGCGATTTTTCGGTGGAACGATTCGACGACTTCGTATGGGCTCGCGAGGGGGATCTCTGCCCGAAATGCGGAATCCCGATGGTGAAGACCAACGGTCTCGAGGTCGGGCATATCTTCAAGCTCGGGACGAAATACTCCGAGGCGATGCACGCCGAGTTCCTGGACGAAAAAGGGCAGAACCATCCGTTCCTCATGGGATGCTACGGTTTCGGGATCTCCCGGATGGTTGCCGCCGCGATCGAACAGCTGCACGACGCGGATGGCATCGTCTGGCCGCTTTCGATCGCGCCTGTGCCGCTCCTGATCCTCGCGGTGAATATGAACGACGCGGATATTCGGGATGCCGCCTGCCGGCTGGAGGCGGAATGCGAGAAACGCGGGATCGAAACGCTCCTCGACGATCGCGACCTGAGCCCCGGCATGAAATTCAAGGACGCCGATCTCGTCGGCATTCCGTTCCGGCTGACCGTTGGGAAGAAGCTCAAAGAGGGGAAGGTAGAACTCCTCCACAGGGCGACGCGTCAGGTGGAGGAGATTCCTCTCGAAGATGCCGTGGAAAGGATCGCGGAGCGGATCAAATCCTAGGCCTTGACGGTCTTCCGGGAAAGGCGCGATTTGAGACGCGAGGCCTTTCGGGGGTGGACGATACCTTTTTTGGCAGCTCTGTCGATCGTCGAGGCGATCGCCGGATATTTCGCCTTCGAAGCCTCGCCGCTTTCCAACTCGCGGTACGACTTGATCTCTTTTCGCAGAGACGTGCGATTCGCCTTGTTGACGACGCGTTTGCGCTCGTCCTGGCGCATCCGCTTCTTTGGTGATTTGTGTATCGGCATTGATTCTTCACCTCCGTGAAGCGATAAGATACCAGAAGGGTATATCGATGTCAAGTCCGCATGCGCAGCCGTCTCAAAGAAAAGGCGGATTCCTTCCCGGATTCTCCCGGCGTCTATTTCATGAAGAACGGGAAAGGCCGGATTCTCTATGTGGGGAAGGCGAAGAACCTCTCCGCGCGCATCCGGAGTTACATGCAGAGACCCGACGCTCTCGACGCCAAGACGGCATCCCTGATGCGGGTCACGGAGACGATCGAGTATATCGCGACCGATACGGAGGTCGAGGCGCTCGTTCTCGAATGCACGCTTGATCAAGGAGCATCGTCCCCGGTACAATATCCGGCTCAAGGACGACAAGCGGTATCCCTATCTGAAGCTCACGAGGCAGGAGCGCTTCCCGCGGCTTTTTCTCGTGCGGCGCATGGAAAACGACGGCGCCGAGTATTTCGGCCCGTTCACCGACACGAACGCGGTTCGGCGAACCCTGCGGACGATCCGGACGATCTTTCCGCTCAGGGATTGCCGCGAGCGGCGTGCGGGCAGAATCGCGGGGCGGGAGTGCCTCAACTTTCACATCGGTCGCTGCAAGGCGCCCTGCACGGGGAAAATCGACGAGAAGGAATACCGCGAGATCGTCGAAGAGGTGCGGCTTTTCCTCAAGGGAAAAGCGCGGCGTCTCGGCGAATCGATTCGCGATCGAATGTGGCGGCTGGCCCGCATGAAACGGTACGAGGAGGCCGCCGCGGCTCGCGATCAGGCCGCGGCCTACGAAAAGATGTCGCAGCGCCAGCGAGCGGCGACCCCGCTCGGCGCGGACGAGGATTTTGTGGCGCTTGCGCGCGAGGGAGGCCTTTCATGCGGAATCGTCCTGAAGATCCGCGACGGCGCCATACACGGCCGGGAGTCCTTTTTCGTGCCGGCGTCCCCGTCCGAGCGCGACGCGGGCGTCTTCGAGGCGTTCTTCGAGCTCTATTATCACGGGGCGACCGACGTGCCCCCGCGTATCCATGTGCCGGCCGCTTTCTCCGACGAGAGCCTCGTCTCGGAATGGTTGAGCGCGAAACGCGGCGGACGGGTGCGCATATCGATGCCTCGGAAGGGGGAGAAGAGGGCTCTGCTCCGGCTGGCCCTGAAGAACGCCGAACTCCAGCTGGCGTCGGAAACGCGTTCCAAGGGGACGAGCCTGCCCGCGCTCCGGGATCTCAGGGCGATGCTCGCCCTGTCGTCGACGCCCGTGCGGATCGAAGCGTACGACATATCGAACATTCAGGGATCGGACGCGGTCGGATCGATGGCGGTTTTCGAGAGAGGGATGCCCCGCCCGTCCCGGTATCGTCATTTCAGGATCCGGGAGGTCCGGGGTTCGGACGACTATGCGATGATTCGCGAGGTTCTCGCGAGGCGTCTCTCTCACCTGAAGGAGGGTCATGAGCGCGCCCCCGACCTCATCGTGATCGACGGTGGCAAGGGGCAGCTCTCGGCGGCCCGGCGCGCGATGGATGCGATCGGCGTATCGGGCATCCCGCTCATCGGTCTGGCGAAGCGAAACGAGGAGATCTACGTGGAGGGAAGGAGCGAACCCATGATCCTTCCGCGCAGAAGTCTCGCGCTCCGTCTGCTTCAGCGGGCGCGCGACGAGGCGCATCGTTTCGCGATCGACTATCATCGGAAGCTCCGGAGCAAAGGGCTGCGGCGTTCCGAATTGGATGGAATCCCCGGCATCGGCGAAAAGAGAAAGACGGCGCTGCTCGTGGAATTCGGCAGCCTCGAAAGCCTCAGGAAGGCCCCCGTGGAGAAGAATCGCTGAAATTCCCGGCATAGGAGCGAAAACGGCACGGAGAATATATGAGGGGCTCCATGAAAACTAACGGTCGAGAATCGGGGCAGACGGAAAATTTCGCCGAGCGCTATTCCGATAACCTGCGCGTAGAAAAGGGACTAAGTGATTTAACTATTAAGGCATACGAGGCAGATATAAAGGAATTTCTTGAGTATATGCGCGCGGCGGGAAAGGTGCCGCCGGGAGACTTGACGATGGAAACCACACTCGGTTTTCTCGCGGCCTCAGAGAAGCTTAAGAGCCCTTCGTCGCGCGCGAGGACGCTGAGCGCGGTAAAAGGCTTTTTCCGTTTTCTCTACGACCAGGGAACCCTCGCGGATCGGACAATCGATTCGCTGTCCGCGCCCAAGGTGCTGCGCAGGATTCCGTTCGTGCTGGCGCAGCATGAGATCGAGAGGCTTCTCGCGCTGCCGGACACGGGTACGCTCGGGATTCGGGACAGAGCCCTTCTCGAGTTCGACTATTCGGCGGGACTCAGGGTTTCGGAACTGTGCGATCTCAAACTCGAGCAACTCGATCAGGACCGGCGAATCGCGCGAGTTCGGGGAAAGGGGAGCAAGGAACGGATCGTGCCATATGGGCGCAGCGCGGGCGACGCTCTGACCGCTTACGTCGAATCGTCGCGGCCGCGGCTTCTTGGAAACCGGATTTCGGCGTACGTATTTCTCAATTACCGGGGCGGCCGGCTTTCGCGGGTCGGCTTCTGGAAGCTGCTTCGGAAATACGCCGCGGCGGCGGGGCTTCCGGCGCGCATCAGCCCGCACACCCTGCGCCATTCCTTTGCGACGCACCTGCTCGAGGGGGGCGCCGATTTGAGAGCGGTGCAGGAGCTTCTCGGCCATTCGAGCATCGCGACGACGCAGATCTATACGAAACTCGACATGGATTATCTCCTCGAAGTGCATCGCACCTTCCATCCGCGCGGCTGAAGGAAAGGATTGACAGCGGTCCCCCGATTCGCCTAGGATGCACGGATTGAGATAACTCGTTCTCGCGGCTTTCGTTTCGACGGTCGGGGCGCGCGGCAGGGGAGGCTCTTCGATGACATACCAGGTTCGCCTCGTGCAGTTCGAGGGCCCCCTCGATCTTCTCCTGCATCTCATCCGCCGCGACAAGATCAATATCTACGATATACCGATCTCGCACATCACGCGCGAATACCTCGCGTACATCGAAGTCATGCAGGAGCTGGAGCTTGAGGTCGCCGGTGAATTCTTCGTCATGGCGGCGACGCTGATGCGGATCAAGTCGCAGATGCTTCTGCCGCGGCACGAGGGGTTCGAGGAAGAGGCCGATCCGCGCGAGGAGCTCGTCAGGAATCTCCTCGAATACCGGAAATTCAAGGAAGCGGCGCACCATCTCGCCTCGAAGGAAGAGGATCGCAGAAAGGTATTCCCGAGAATGGCCGCCGCGTCCCCTGTCGAGGAACCGGCGGAAGACAGTCTCGAGGTCAGCCTGTTCGATCTGCTCGAGGCGCTGCAGAGCGTATTCAAGAACATCAACCAGCAGGCCATCTATCATGTCGTGCCCGATTCCGTCACCGTCGAGCAGAAGATCGAGGCGATTCGCTCGACCCTCGGCCGCCGTTCAGAAGTTCTTTTTACGGAACTTTTTACCGGCGAGTTCACGAAGATAGAGATCATCGTGACGTTTCTCGCCATTCTCGAGATGATAAAGCTCGGGGAGCTCGTCGCGCGACAGATGTCGCGCGCGGCGGACATCTGGCTTTACAAGCCCGGCGTCGACTCATATATTGACGCGCATGGGAACCCGCATGGATGAAAATAGCGATATCGGGGTCGACGATCGCTCGCTCGAGCGCGAGGTTGAAGCCCTTCTGTTCGCGTCAGACATTCCGCTCGCGGCGGCGAAGCTCGCCGCGTTGACCGGCGCGGCATCGTCGCGGCGCATCCTCGCTGCGATCGGCGCCCTTTCGAGATTCTACGGCGAATCGGGGCGGGGATTCACGATCGTCGAGGTCGCGGGAGGCTACCAGCTGACGACGCTCCCCGAATTCTCCGGCGTCGTGTCCCGGCTCTTCAAAGGCAGGAAGAAGGCGAAGCTCACCCTGCCCGCGCTCGAAACGCTTGCGATCATCGCGTATAAGCAGCCGATCAGCCGGATGCAAATCGAGGCCATTCGGGGGGTGAACTGCGACGGAGTCCTCGCGACGCTCGTCGAGCGCGAGCTCATTTCGATCAGCGGCAGGGGAGACGGTATCGGAAAACCGTATCTCTATTCGACGACGAAGAAATTTCTCGAATATCTGGGTCTCAAGGATTTCGGAGATTTGCCGAGCCTCGACGAGCTCGAACGCAGATTCGCATTCGATGCGGAATCCTCGAAACCGCTCGTGCCGCCGCCCCAGAATCAATCCGACGGAGACGGCGCGCCGAATGCCGGCGGGCAATGAGCGCCAAGCTCAGGATCAACCGCTGGCTGGCGTCCGCCGGCGTCGGTTCGCGGCGGAAATGCGACGATCTGATACGCGCGGGGGTGGTTTCGGTCAACGGAGAGACGCTGACGCATCTCGGGGCGCTCGTCGATCCGGATGTCGATTCGATAACGGTCGAGGGACGCGTCATCGCGCGCGCGGACGAGCCGAGGGTGCTCGTGCTCAACAAACCGACGGGTGTTCTGAGCACCGTGACCGATTCCTTCAAACGGAAAACGGTCATCGATCTCGCCCGGGAGCATGGGTTTGTGGAGCGTTTGTTTCCCGTGGGGAGACTCGATCTCGATACTTCGGGCATCCTGCTCCTCACCAACGACGGCGATCTCGCGTACCGGCTTACGCACCCGCGCTTCAAGATCGAGAAGACGTATCGCCTGATCGTCGACGGAGAGGTAGCCCACGCCACGGTCGCGGCGATCGTGGCGGGAGTCGAGCTCGACGGGTACCGGACGAAGCCGTGCGCGGTGGCGATCGTCACGCGGGGCCGTGCGGCGACGACCCTCGAGGTGCGGCTCACGGAAGGAAGAAAACGGCAAATCAGGCGAATGTTCGAGCTCTTCGGTCACCGGACGATCGAGCTCGCGAGAACGGCGCTCGGAGATCTCCGCTTCGATGATTGCGCCCCGGGCGCGATGCGGCCGCTCTCGGAGCGCGAGGAGCGAAGGCTGCGGGAGCTTGCGGGTTTGACACGAAAAGGGGAGGAATAGTCGTCATGTCGATCATGGACCTCATGAGACCGCACTTGAAGAGCGTCAAGCCGTACGTGCCGGGAAAGCCGATCGAAGAGCTCCGCAGGGAACGGAACTTCGACGGCGAGATCATCAAGCTCGCTTCGAACGAGAATCCGTACGAGCCGATCGACGAGGTCAGGCAGGCGATCATCGACGAGCTCGCCCAGGTCAACCGGTATCCGAATTCTGGCTGCTTCTATCTCTGCGCCGAGCTCGGGAAATATCACGCGCTGAACGCGAGTCAGATATTCATCGGGAACGGATCCAACGAGATCATCGATCTTATCGTGCGGGCGTTCGTGAACCCGGACGAAGAGATTGTCTACCCGTGGCCCAGTTTCATCGTCTATCCGATCGTGAGCCAGCTCGCCGGCGTCAAGGCGGTCGAAGTGCCGCTCAAGGACTACCGTCTGGATTGCGCGGCGATGCGCGCGGCCGTGACGTCCAGGACGAAAATCGTCTTCATCTGCAATCCGAACAACCCCACCGCGACCTACGTTTCGAGAAGCGAGATCGAGCGATTTCTCGACGGGCTGTCCGAATCGGTGCTCGTCGTGTTCGACGAGGCGTATTACGAGTATGTCGCCGCGAGCGATTTTCCCGACGCGATCGCTCTCATCAAGGACCGGCCCAACGTCATCGTGCTGCGCACGTTCTCCAAAATTCATTCGCTTTCGGCCCTGCGAGTCGGTTACTCGCTTTCCCATGAGGACGTCGTCACGTGCCTCCACAAGGTGCGGCAGCCGTTTAACGTGAACAGCGTCGCTCAGGGCGCGGCGCTCGCCGCTCTCAGAAACATGGACACCGTCGCGGTCAGGGCGAAGGAGAACAGGGACGAGCTGCGGTTCGTGCGCGAGGAGCTGCAGAAGCTCGGATTCGTCATTCCGCCTTCGCAGACGAACTTCCTGCTCGCGGTTCCCCCGCACGGGTGCGGGGCCATCGTGGAGCAGCTCATGGATCGAGGGATTATCGTTCGCCCGATGAAGCCCTTCGGGCTCGGCGACGAGACATTCCGCGTGACGATCGGAACGCCGTACGAGAACAGAAAATTCATCGAAACGCTCAAAGGGTTGATTTGATCCGCCGCGTGCATCGAACGCCTCGCGGAATCTCGCGATGAATCTCACGGAACGCACCGCTGCCGTATTGAGCGGGTTTATCGTCACCATCGACGGTCCCGCCGGTTCGGGCAAGAGCACGACCGCCTCGATTCTCGCCTCCCGCCTCGGGCTCGCCTATCTGGATACGGGCGCCATGTACAGGGCCGTCGCCCACGCCGCGCTCACGCGCGGCGTCGATCCCGAGGACGCAGCGGCGGTATCGGAGCTCGCGTCGAGGCTCGCCCTCGAAGTTCGAACGAGCGGGGGGAAAACGGCCCTCTTTCTCGACGGGAAGAACGTCGAAGGAGACATCCGGACGCCCGAGGTCTCCCGTCTCGTCTCTCCCGTGAGCCGGCACGAGGGTGTGCGGCGCGCGATGGTGCGCCTCCAGAGGATCGCCGGCGCGCGCGGCGGGGTCGTCGCCGAGGGAAGGGATACCGGTTCGGTCGTATTTCCGCACGCCGCGGTGAAGGTCTTCCTCGTCGCCGATATCGAGGCTCGCGCGCGGCGAAGACTCGGGCAGCTCAGAGGCATGGGTATCGAGCAGGACGTCGGCGCGATCAGGCAGAATATCCTCGATCGCGACGCGATGGACTCGGGACGCGCGTTGAGCCCGCTCCTCAGACCCGCGGGCGCGTTCACCGTCGACACATCCGCTTTGACGATCGAATCGCAGGTCGCTCGTATCGAGGCCGAAGTGCTCCGCCAGGCCGAACGAATCTCCGGAATAGCCGTGGTCGGCGGGGAATCGAACCCGTTCGCCCGCTCTCCCGGCTACTTCGGGATCACCAAGCGGATCGTGCGCGCGTTCTTCCGCGCCGTGTTCGGATTGCGCATATACGGTCTGGAGCATCTTCGTTACCGGGAGAACTGCATCTTCGCGAGCAACCACCTGTCGAACGGCGATCCGCTCGTCGTCGGATGCGCTCTCGATCGGGAGGTGTGGTTCCTGGCCAAGAAGGAGCTTTTCCGCAACGGGCTTTTCGCAAGGCTCATCAGCGCGTACCATGCGATACCGGTCGACCGCGATGAGATCGAGAGAAAAACGATGAAGCGCCTCTTCGGTCTCCTTGGCGAAGGGCATTCCATTCTCATGTTTCCCGAAGGAACCCGGTCCCGCACCGGAACGCTCGGGGAACTCAAGGCCGGCCTCGGATTCGTCGCCGCGAAAAGCGGGGTAAGCATCGTGCCGGTTTGCGTCACCGGCACCAATCGCCTGCTCGATTGTCTTCTCAGGCGCGCACGGCTCTCCGTCCGCATCGGGCCTCCCATCCGGATGGACGCTGATCGACGGGATGAGCACATGAAGGAAGATTACCGCATCATCGCGGGAATGGCGCAGCACGAGATCAGGATGCTGATGGATGAAGCGGAAGTTTGAAATCGTCCCGTCCCCTCACAGGGGCTATTGCTTCGGAGTTATGCGGGCGATGCGTCTCATCGAGCAGGGGCTCGAGAGCATCGGAGGGACGATCTATACCCTCGGGGACGTCATTCACAATCCGCTCGAAATCGAGCGGCTCAGGACCCTCGGGGTCCATTCCGTCGAAACGCTCGACGAGGTGCCGGAAGGGGGGACGCTCGTTCTCCGCGCCCACGGCGTGCGCCCCGATCTGATCGATGATGCGAGGCGGCGCGGCATCAATATCCTCGACGCTACGTGCCCGTTCGTTCAGCTCAGCCAGCGACACGTCAGGCGGTTCGCCGAAGATTCCGTTCCGGTGATAATCATCGGCGACCGCGAGCACCCGGAAGTCCGCGGGATAGCCGGTCATGCCGGGGATAACACCGTCGTCGTCAAGGATGCGCGCGAAGCCGGGCTGGTAGCGCCTCTCGACAGGGCGGGAGTGGTTATCCAGACGACGTTTTCGAGAAGCGAGGCGGAGGAGATAATCGCGGCTCTCGGCGCTCGCGTGCGGGATCTCCTGGTCCGGGACACCATCTGCCGGGCGACGGAGACGCGGCGGGACGCGATGCTCGCTCTCGCCCGGGACGTGGATTGCCTGCTCGTCGTGGGCGGAAAAAACAGCTCAAACACGATACGTCTCTACCAGGGTTGCGTCGATTCCGGCGTTCCGGCGTATCTCGTCGAATCGGCGGAAGACATAGATCCCGCTTGGTTCTCGGAGGCCCGGAAAATCGGGCTTTCCACAGGCACATCCACTCCCGCCTGGATCATCGACGCCGTTCTTGCCCGGCTCGACGAGATAGCGCGGGAATCCGCCTGACGGAACGGCCGCCCCCCCTCAAAAAATACTTGCTTCCGAAGCCCTAAGCCTTTATGATCTATTGTTCTTAGTTCATAATCCAGGGAGGAGATCGATTCATGCAGGATGAGAAGCGTGTTGACGCAATTCAGGGCCCTGCTCAGGCGGGGGAAAAATCGTTCGAGAAAGGCGGTGACGCAGCGCGCGGCGCGCATACGAAAGCGTATCTGTCCATGTTCGAGCAGGTAGCTCCCGAGGAGCTTTCGGGCGAGGATTTGAAAAACGCCGAATGGGACGATATTCTGGCCGATATCAACCGCAAGGCGGTGGAGCTCCAGGAAGGGAATATCGTCAAGGGCACGGTGTACGAGGTGACCGATAACGAGGTTATCGTGAACGTCGGATTCAAGAGCGAGGGCTCGATCCCGCGCATCGAGTTTTCGAACGCGCCGAACGTCCAGAAGGGCGACATCTTCGACGTGTACCTCGAGAAGATGGAGAATCAGGACGGCCTTATCGTTCTTTCGAAGGAGAAGGCCGACTTTATCAGAGCCTGGGACGATATCAAGGAAGCGTACGACAAGCGTCTCACGGCGAAGGCCCGTGTCGACCATCGGATCAAGGGCGGCCTCGTCGTGAAGCTGATGGGTGTCGACGCGTTCCTGCCCGGTTCCCAGATAGCCCTCAGGCAGGTGCCCGATCTCGACGAGCTCATCGGACAGGATCTCGACTGCAAGATCATCAAGCTGAACAAACGCCGGCGCAACATCGTGGTATCGCGGCGCGTCGTTCTCGAGGAAGAGCGCGACGAAAAGAAAAAGAAGCTGCTTGCCGAAATCGCCGTCGGACAGGAGCGCGAGGGAATCGTCAAGAACATCACCGATTTCGGGGCGTTCGTGGACCTGGGCGGCATCGACGGGCTCCTGCACCTCACGGACCTCACGTGGGGCAGGGTGAGCCACCCGTCGGAAGTCGTCGCGATCAGCGACAAGCTCAAAGTGAAGATCCTCGATTTCGATCGGGAGCGGGAGCGCATCTCGCTCGGATTGAAGCAGCTCACGCCGTATCCGTGGGAAGGCGTCGATCAGCGTTACCCCATCGGAACGAAGATGCGGGGCAAGGTAGTTTCGATCACCGACTACGGCGCGTTCGTCGAGCTCGAAAAGGGAATCGAAGGGCTCATTCACATCTCCGAGATGTCGTGGACGCGCCATGTGAAGCATCCGTCGAAGGTCGTCGCGATCGGCGATACCGTCGAAGCGATTATTCTCAACGTCGACAAGGAACACGAGAAAATCTCGCTCGGGCTCAAGCAGCTGGAGCCCGATCCCTGGAAGGCTCTCGAAGGCAAATATCCTCCGGGAACCCGCCTCAAGGGAAAGGTCAGAAACCTGACGAACTTCGGCGCCTTCGTCGAGATCGAGGACGGAATCGACGGTCTCGTCCATATTTCGGACATGTCCTGGGCGAAACGCGTGCGTCATCCGTCCGAAGCGGTCCGCAAGGGAGACGAGCTCGAGGTGGTCGTTCTCGAGATCGACAGCTCCAAGCGCCGTATCAGTCTCGGAATGAAGCAGACGAGAGAGAACCCGTGGAACGAGCTTGCGAAGGAGTTCAGCATCGGAATAGAGCTTCGGGGAAAGATCACGAGGCTTCTCGATCGCGGGGCCGTCGTCGAGCTCAAGGAGGATGTCGAAGGGTTCGTTCCGCTGTCGCATCTCGGAATCGACAACCTTCGAAAGCCCTCCGATCATTTCGACGTCGGCATGGAAATTCCGCTCAAGGTTATCAAGATCGACCCTCAGAACAAGCGGATCGTCCTGAGCGTGAGCGCGTACCTCGAGAACATGTCGCCGGATGAAATCGACGCCTTCAGGAATAAATTCCCGAAGCGCGAGACGGCAGATCAGGATCGCGCCGCCGCGAGACAGGGGACCGACGATCAGGCGGGCGCGCCCGCCGATTACGACATCGACGAGGCGTACGATGACGATATCGACGTTCCCGACGGCGATCCCGCCGCAGGCGCCGGGCCGGAAGGGACCGATCCGACGGCCGGTTGAGCGTATGAGCGCGACACTGCAAACGAGCCGGAGAGGGTGGAATTCCACCCTCTCGGCGTTTTCGGCCCGATGTGCCGATTTCGCGATGAATCGAAGCGGGGAACCATGGAAAAAACGTTCTCGACCGTCACGATAGGCTGCAAGCTCAATCAGTTCGAAACGGAATGGATCCGCGAAGCTCTCATGCGGAGAAACTGGAGATTCCGCCGATTCGAGGACGGAGCGGATTTCTGCATCATCAATACATGCACGGTGACGGCGAGAAGCGACGCCCGATGCCGCAATGCCGCGCGGCGCGCAAAGAGAACGAATCCCGCTTCCTTCGTCGTCGTTACCGGCTGCTGCGCCGAGACGCAGCGCGAGAATCTCGACGCGATGAGAGAGGTGGATCTCGTTCTCGGGAACGGGGAAAAGAGCTCCTTGCCGGCGATCGTCGACGCGATCGCGGAGAGGGACCGGGGAGGCTTTCCGCCGGATGGTCCGGAGAGTTCCCGGCGCGAATCGCCGGAGCGCTTTGAAATCGACCGGTTCCTCGACCACGCGCGGGCCTTCGTCAAGATCCAGGAGGGATGCGACGCATCCTGCAGCTATTGTATCGTCCCCCGGGCGAGGGGAGCGAGCCGCAGCGTTCCCGTCGCCGACGTTCTCGAGCAGGTATCGATTCTCCGGGAGAACGGCTACCACGAGGTGGTGCTCACCGGCGTGCATATCGGCCGCTACGGCGCGGATTTCAGTCCGCCGTGCGCCCTCGCCGATCTCGTCGGCGCTATTCTCGATCGTATCGACACCGTGCGGGTTCGCCTGAGCAGCATCGAGATGAACGAGGTGACGCCGGAGCTCCTCGATATCGTTCGATCGACGGATCGTTGTGCGCCTCATCTGCACATTCCGCTTCAAAGCGGGGACGATCGTATCCTCGAGGCGATGAACCGTTCCTACCGCGCATCCGGCTTCCGACGCAGAATCGAGGAAGTCGCCCGCGCGAGGAATGGCATCGCGATCGGCACCGATATCATCGTCGGATTCCCCGGCGAAACGGAGGTCTCTTTCGATAACACCCTCGAACTCGTCCGCGACCTTCCGATCAGCTTTATCCACGTATTCGGCTTTTCTCCGCGGCCGCAGACGCCGGCGGCCGACCTCGGCGGAAAGGTCGGCGGGGATATAAAGCGGGCGCGACGCGACCGCCTCATCGAGCTCGGCGAGGCGAAAAAGCGCGATTATCTCGAATCGCACGTCGGCTCGATCCAGATCGCTCTCGTGCAGAAACCCCCGCGCCGGCACTCATCGCTCGTCCGTTCGCTCACCGGCACCTATTGCGAGGTTCTTCTTCCGAAAGGGATAGGCGCGCGCGGTTCCCTCGTTCCCGTTCGAGTGAGCCGCTTCGAGCGTGGAATCCTCTACGGAGCGCCGCTTGAAGGGGATTCAGCCCCGAAACCGGCGACCGGTGCGGGGGGGCGTTGAAGCGATTGAATGTATACTGCGAGAGCTTCGGTTGCCAGATGAACGCGTACGATACGGACGTTATCTCGGCGCTTCTCGTGGAGCGCGGGCACGCGATCGTCCGCACTCCCGACGGCGCCGATTGCATCGTCGTCAATACCTGCAGCGTGCGCGATCATGCGGAGCGGCGCGCGATCGGGCGTCTTCTCGACCTTTCGCGTCATCGCGACGCCGTGCTCGTCGTCTGCGGATGCATGGCGCAGCGTCTCGGCGCGGAGCTTTTCGACCTCGTGCCCGCCGTCAGAATCGTGGCCGGCACCGACAGCTACGCGCTCCTGCCCGACGCGATCGCGGCCTCCGCGCAGGATGGGGGACGTTTCGCGTTTCTCGAGACGAACGACGACGCCGCATGCGAGGCATCGCCCCTGAAATCGAAGGGGGGCGTATCGCGATACATTTCGATAACGAAAGGATGCGAGAATTACTGTTCGTACTGCATCGTGCCGTATCTGCGCGGGAGGACACGGAGCAGGGGCGCCGACTCGATCGTTCGCGAGGCGTCGTCCGATGGTCGCGTGCGGAGCGAAGGAAGTTACGATGCTGGGACAGAACGTCATCGCATATCGCGACGATACGACGGATTTCAGGGGACTCGCCGAACGCGTTCTCGCGGAAACGGAGGTCCGGCGGCTGCGATTCCTCACGAGCCATCCGCGTGACGTCAATGCGGCGGTCTTCGATCTCATGGCTCGCGAGAAACGTTTCTGCAGCCATATTCACCTCCCGGTGCAAGCCGGAAGCGATCGTATTCTCGCGGCGATGAATCGCGGCTACACCCGGGACACGTATCTCGACAAGCTGCGGGAGGCCCGGGCGATCGTGCCCGATCTTGCCGTCACGACCGACATCATCGTCGGTTTCCCCTCGGAGACTGAAGAGGAATTCAGGCAAACGCTCGATCTCGTGCGCGAGGCCCGGTTCGACGCCGCTTTCACATTCCAATACTCGCCCCGGGCGGGAACGGCGGCGCACGAGATGCCCGACGACGTGAGCGCGGGGGAAAAAAAGGAGCGGTTGCTCGCATTGAACGCGCTCGTCCAGGAGGAGCGCCGGATAATTCTCTCCGCTCAGCTCGGCCGCCGGACCGAAATCCTCCTTGACGGTGCGGCCGAAAAAGGGGAATATCGGTTCCTGAAAGGGAGGACCCCGGAATTCAGGAACGTGCTCGTGCCGCCGGGCAACCTGAACGACGGGGATCTCGTCCCGGTCGTTTTGAAGCGCCTCGTCAACTTCACCTTCGAAGGGGAGGTTGCGGCGCGGACAGAGCATCGAACCGGCGGATTTCGGTCCGGCGCCATTCCCGCATAGATGAACATGGGAAAACGAATTTTCGCAATCGTCTCCGGCCTGATCGCGCTCTCGATCGCCGCATACGCCGCGCATCCCTCGCTCAGGCGCGCAGAAGAACTCTTCCGCAAATCGGATTACGAACGCGCGAGGCGAATCGCCGCCGCCGATACGTCCTCGATGGATCGTTCCTCCTTCGTCGCCGCGCTGATCATGCTCGCGCGGATCGAAACCGATTACGCGAAGGCGGAATCGCTCCTTCGCCGCGTTATGGCTTCCGGGAACGGGATCGCGGCGGATCGGGCGCGTCTCGAGCTTTCAACCATGCGCTACGCCACGGGGGATTATGCCGGCGCCCTCGATCTGCTCTCGGAGAGGAAGGCGCCGGGGTCGGGACGCGACGCCGAGAAAGCCGCGTATTTCAGCGCTCTCTGCCGACGGCAACTCGGCGACAACGCCGGCGCCGCCTCCGAATTCGCCGGGATCGCGCAGGGGGAATACTTCTCGTGGAGCGTGCTCGCGCGAGCCGAGATCGCCGCGCAGGACGGGCGGCTCGCCGAAGCGATCGGGAAATACGAGAGCGTCGCCCGATCGCATCGGAGCCCGATCGCGGTTTTCAAGCTGGCCGAATGCCTCGAACAGCTCGGGGATCGGGAAAAGGCGCTCGAGAGGTACCGTTCTCTGATCGACGAGTTTCCGCGGTCCTTCGAGGCGGGAAGGGCGAACGAGAAGATTCAGCTCTTGGCCGCGTCGAGAGCCAGGGCGAAGGACGAGAAACAGGCCGGAGGGGGTGAATCGGGGGTATCGCCCGCGAGGGAAGGCGCGGTGCCGGCAGGCGCGAGGGACAGGTTCACGATCCAGTTCGGGTCTTTCGGAGCGAAAGCGAACGCTCTGGCCGTTTCCGATAAGCTCGGAGGAATATTCCGCGGCGTCCGCGTCGAGCGCTTCGAGCTCGAGGGTCGCGTCATGCATCGCGTTCGCGTCGGAATCTACGAGAGCAGGGAATCGGCCGCGAGAGACGTCGCGCGAGCGAAGGAACGATTCGGGTTGACCGGCGCGATCGTCCCCCTGCAATAAGAGATGAACTACCGTCTCACGCCCCTCATGAACCAGTACCGCGAGATCAAGAGCCGGTACCCGCAGGGAATTCTCTTCTTTCAGGTAGGGGATTTCTACGAGACGTTCTACGACGACGCCAAAGAGGTTTCCCGGCTCCTCAATATCGCTCTCACGACGCGCGACAAGGACAAGAGCAATCCGGTTCCCCTCGCCGGGGTTCCGATCCATGCGGCCGAGACCTATATCGCGAAACTCCTGCAGCTGGGCCGCGCCGTCGTGAGTCTGCGACCAGGCGGAGGACACTCCCGGCCCCTCGGGAGTCGTGAAGCGCGTCGTCACGGACATCGTCACGCCCGGCACCACGCTCTCCCCGGCGACGCTCGTCGAGCGGGAGAACAACTATATCATCTCCATGACGGAGCGGGCCGAAAGGATCGGGTTCGCGATCCTCGACGTTTCGACGGGAGAATTCAGCGCCGGAGAGGATTTCGCGGCCATGATCGAGCAGGCTCTCGCCGGAACGAGGCTCCGCGAAGCGATACTGCCTCACGGTTCCGGCGCTCTCCGCAGCCGCATCGAGACGCTCGATAGTCGGGCGACGATCGACGAACGGGCACCGTATGAGTTCGAGGAACAGTCCGCGCGCGCGGCGCTTCGGTCGCATTTCGGCGTAAGCGATCTCACCTGCTTCGATCTCGAGGACAAGCCGCTCGCGATCGCGGCGGCGGGGGCGCTTCTTTCGTTCGTGAAGGAGCTGCGGCAGAACGAGTTCGCGCATATCGCGGGCATCAAGCTCTTCGTCGCGGGGGACAGCCTTTTTCTCGACGCCGAGACGCTCGGGAACCTCGAGGTATTCGAACCGCTGCGGGGGAACGAGCCCGATACGACCCTCATCCATCATCTCGATCAGACAGAAACGGCCCCGGGCGCGCGCGAGCTCCGGAAATGGCTGATGCACCCGTCGCGCAGGGCCGAAGTGATCAAGCGGCGGCTCGATGCGATCGGATCGCTTCTCTCGGACCATACCGCGCTGCGGGCGCTGCGCGGCACGCTGAGGAGATTCGCCGACATCGAACGGCTCCTGTCGCGCATCACCGCGCTGAAGGCGGGTCCTCGCGAGCTGCTCGCGCTCGCGGAGGCGCTCGAACGCGCTCCGGCGATCGCGGAAGCCGCGGGACGATTCGACGCCGACGCGATCCGCGAGGCGGCTCGGGGCTTGTCCGCTCCGATCTCGTGCCTCGACGTCCTGAGGCGGGGCATCGATCCGGCGAGCCCTCCGCACCTCCGCGAGGGAGGAGTCATCAGAAGCGGCTACCGGGACGATCTCGACGTTCTCATCCGGGAATCGGTCGACGGCAAGGCGTGGATCGCGCGGCTGCAGGAATCCGAGCGGGAGCGCACGGGGATCTCCTCGCTTCGAGTAGGCTATAACAGGGTGTTCGGCTACTATATAGAGATTTCGCGCGCGCACGACGACAAGGTGCCTCCCGGGTATATCACCAAGCAGACCCTTGTCTCGTCGCAGCGCTATGTGACGGAGGATCTCAAGATCAGGGAACAGACCATCATCAGCGCGGACGCGCGTCGAATCGCGCTCGAACGCGAGATATTCGATACGATCTGCGAAACGGTATCGCGGGAAAGCGTCGCGATCCAGCGTATCGCGTCCGCCGTCGCGACGCTGGACGTCCTGTCGTCGCTCGCCGTTACGGCTCTCGAGCGGAACTACTGCCGGCCCGAAATCAACGAAACGGGGGATCTCGTCGTGACGGACGGGCAGACATCCCGTCGTCGAGCGAATCTCCGGAAAGGATTTTATACCGAACGATATCGAGCTTCGATCGAGCGGGAAGAGCTTTATCGTGACTCACGGGGCCGAATATGGGCGGAAAATCGACGTATATCCGCCAGGCCGCGATCATCGCGCTTCTCGCGCATGCGGGAAGCTACGTTCCCGCGACCCGGGCTTCCGTGAGCCTGCTTGACCGGATATTCACCCGCGTGGGATCGAGCGACAACCTTGCTCGGGGCCAGAGCACCTTCCTCGTCGAGATGGGTGAAACGGCCAAGATCCTCAATTGCTGCACGGAGCGAAGCCTCGTCATCCTCGACGAGATAGGGCGTGGGACAAGCACGCTCGACGGCTTGAGCATCGCCTGGGCGGTATCCGAGTTCCTTATCGAGGGGGACGGATCGAGGCCAAAGACCCTCTTCGCGACCCATTACCACGAGCTCACGCGCCTCGCCGAACGTTTTCCGCATGTGCGCGCCATGCGCGTCGAGGTCAAGGAATGGGGAGATCAGATCGTATTTCTCTACAAGATCCGCGAGGGAGCGAGCGACAGAAGCTACGGCATTCACGTCGCGCGCCTCGCGGGACTGCCCGATTCGGTTACTCGGCGCGCCGGCGAAATTCTGGCGTCGCTCGAACGGGAGAAAGCGAGCATGATGCCGTCCGGAACCGATCCGGCGAGACAGACTTCCCTTTTTCGCGATTCCGATCTCGTCGCAGAACGCCTGCAACGAATTGATACTAATGCTATTACACCGCTTGGAAGCCCTCAATATCCTCATCGAGCTCAAGAGCGACGTGGAAGATTAGGGCAACCGCACTTCTGGCTCGACTTATGCTAAAAGACTAATGGGTAATACTATTTCGCGGCGGAACGATGCAGGAGTGGACCGTGTCCGGAACGAACATAACGATCGCCATTCTGGGCGGGGGCGAGGAGGAGCTCAATGTTCTGAGCGAATTCCATCGCACTCCGCATATCGCCATCATCGGCGTCTACGACCGCGATCCGCGCGCCGTGGCGCTTGAAATCGCCGAAATTATCGGCATTCCCGCTTACTCCGACGATCGCTTTCTCGCATGCCTTTCTCAAGGCGGATTATATAATCGTAACGGATAAACGGAAATTCTACGAAAAAGAAATCGCCTTGCTCAAGAAGGAGCGCAAGCGGATCGTCAATCCCGCCGAAGCGGTCGGCCACTTTTCCACGGCCGCTCAGGAGAAGGATAGCGCGGTATCCGATCCGTGGCCCGCGCACCTTGAAGACGCGCTCGAATACATGAACCACATCACGGATCGCGAGCGCCTGCTGAAATGGCTCCTCGATATATCGATACGGGCCGTCGGCGCATCGAGCGGTTCCATCATGCTCTACTCCGCCGAGAGCCGGGAGCTCTATATAGGCTACGCGAACGGGTTGAGCGCCGAGGTCGTCGACCGGACGAGGCAGAAGCTGGGCGAAGGAATCGCCGGAACCGTCGCGCGGACGCTGGCGCCCCTTCTCATAACCGAGATCGTGAACTCGCCTCTTTACCGCGACGGGAGGGAGCGTGAAGACATCGCGAGCTCCATTTCCGTGGCGCTCGTTCACGGGGGAAAGCTCATCGGCGTGCTCAACGTATCCACGAGCGCGAACGAAAAGAAGCTCGGGACCGGGGATATGGAGACGATCACGCTTCTCGCCTCGAAGATCGCCCCGATCCTCGATCAGCATCTTATGATCGACGCGCACGAGATCAGGGAGAGCGAGTTTCAGATCCGTAACTATCTCGAGGCGCTCTTTCACCAGCAACTCGGATTTCACGAGAAGTTCACCCTGCTGACGAGATTTCTCGCCGAAGAGCTCAAGGCGGATACGGTCGCGATCTACACCGCCACGGATGAGGGAGACTGGCTCATTCTCGGCGGCAGCGATCAGCAGATGCCCGCCGGAGCGCAAACTCCGCGGATTCACTGCAACAAAGGCAGCCTTGCGCGCGCGTATGTCGGCGGGGAGGAAATTCTCATGACCGAGGTGAGCCACACCGCGGGGCTCCAGCTCAAGATCGGCGACGGCGTCATCACATCGATCTATATCCCCCTGGTGCACAACGAGCCTCTCGGCGTCATGGTCATCGAATTCTCCAATCTGAGCGCGCAGCAGACCTTCTTCAGGCTCAAGGACGCCCTTCGCTTCCAGGTCGCCTTTTTTACATACGCGCAGATCCGCGAGGTGCGGCAATCGAGAAAGCTCGAGAGCCTCGAGGAGCTCTCCGCGTTCGCTCCGACCTTCGTGGCGCTCGACGATCTTTCGGCGAAGATCCGGAATCTGCCCGCGCTTCTCTCGTCCCTCGTCAAGGCATCGATGGGAAGCCTTCACTATGAAAGTCCCGATCGGAGGGAGTCGGCGTACCATCAATTCCCGGATGATGAAAAGGAAAGGCGCAGCAGGCTCGAATACGACGCGGAGATGCTCGAGACGGTAACGTCGAACGGGGAGCCGATATGCACGAGCTACCTGTCGGCCGATTTGAAGCTCTTCGACAAGTCTCCGCTTCATCGATCGGCCATCGGATATCCCTTGTTCAAATCGGACGACTCGAGCGTCGTGTATATAGGCTACAACAAGGCGCCGATTACTCCCCTCGATTCCTCGATCTTCGGCGAGCACGAAACCGCCCTTCTTCGAAAGGTCGCCGATCTCGTTGCCCCGATATTCTCGAAGGTGGAGGGAAAAAGCCGGGAAACGGAATCGTTCACCTTCGACGATCTATTGCGCTACAATCAGAAACTCATGATAGAGCGCATCAACGAAGAGATAGAACGGGCCGAGAGATACCATCACGGATTCACGATAACAGTATTTAAAATCAACGGGTTGAACGCCATATTTGATAGCGATTATCAAGGCCGGGTTGAAGCTGGTCAACGAACTCAGCATGGGTATCCGGGCGCAGGTGCGGAAAACCGACTTTTTCTCGTGGACCGAGCCGGATCTCTTTATCGTTCTCTCGGTGGAGGGATATCAGCGCATGGGCTACCTCGAGAATCGGGTCAAGGAATTCATATCCCGGAAATTCCACGAGAAGGGTTATCGCGACGCCGCCATGTACTTCCCTTCCAACGGCTACGCCGTGTTCCCGGGAACGTCCGCCAGCACGCCCGAGCTTGTCAACGAAGCGAAATCGAAAATACACGCCTAGCCTTTGCCCGCGCCTTTTCCGCATTGCGGAACGAATGCGCCCTATGCTACGTTTCCCTTCACGCGAGACATGAAGTGAGAGAGGGGTCCGAATCAGGAAGCCTTTGCCGCGGAGGACGTGTGGCTCCCATTCAGAGATTGCTTCCGGAGGTTGCTTCGAAGATAGCCGCGGGCGAGGTGATCGAGCGCCCCGCGAGCGCCGTGAAGGAACTCATCGAAAATTCGCTGGATGCGGGCGCCACACGCATAACGATAGAGCTCGTCGACGGGGGAAAGGCCTCCGTCAGGATCGAAGATAACGGCGACGGCATCCCGGCACATGAGCTCCCCATCGCGGTCGAGAGCTTCGCGACGAGCAAGATCTCGCGCGTCGAGGATATCGAACGCGCCGGCACCCTCGGATTCCGGGGCGAGGCGCTCGCGAGTATCCGGGCCGTCAGCATGCTGACGATACGCTCCCGCGCCCGCGACGAGGAAATGGCCCGGGAGCTCGCGTTTCGCGGCGAAACGCTTATGGGAGACGCCCCCCTGGCGAGAAACCAGGGAACGGAAGTGATCGTCGAGAATCTCTTCTTCAACCTCCCGGCGCGCAGGAAGTTTCTGAGGAGCGGCCAATCGGAAATCAGGCGGATCGTCGCCGTCATTCAAGGGTATGCTCTTGCCTTTCCCGAAACGGGATTCATCCTCCGGGAGGGCGGGAGAGACGTTCTGTCGTATCCGCCGTCGAGTCTCCGCGAGCGCGTCGAGATCGTGCTCGGCCCGGACCTGCTCGCCAATCTCATACCGGTTCAGTTCACGATGGGCCGCGCGAAGGTCCACGGCTACGCTTCGCGCGGGGATCAGACCCGGGCGAACCGGTACATGCAGTTCTATTTCGTGAATCGGCGATATGTCCGCGACCGTGTTCTCTCCCATGCGGTCACACAGGCATATGAGTCGCTCATCCCGCGGAACCGCTTTCCGGCGGTCGTCCTTTTCCTCGACGTGCCGCACGACGAAATAGACGTGAACGTCCATCCGACGAAAGCCGAGGTGCGCTTCCGCAACGAGGGGGAGATTCACCGGCTCGTTCTTTCTTCTCTGGCCGAGGCGTTGAGGCACAAGAGCGGTTCGCTCGAGCAGGCGGTCGATTCCTTCTACCGAGGCGTCGTTCCCGGCGGATCGCGGCATCCTTCGCGAGAGCGGCGCCGGCGACGCCATTTTCGGCGCATCGGGAGGCGCATGGTCGGGAGCGGCGCAGGAGATCAGGGAGGGAGACCGGACCTTCGAATTTCACGAAGCGCCGCTTTCCCTGTTCGGCGAGGAGAGGGGGAAGGGGATTCTCACTTCGGGGAATCTGTATTGGCAGCTTCACCAGAGCTTTATCCTTATTCAGATTCGAGGGGGCATGGTCGTCATAGATCAGCATGCCGCCCACGAAAGGATTCTCTTCGACCGGGCGAAAGCCGATCTCGCCGGCGGCAGGTCGGTCGCGCAATCGCTTCTCTTCCCGGCCACGATCGATCTTTCGCCGGACGAATACGAGCGCTACGAAGAGCTCGCGCCGGCGCTGGCGTCTCTCGGTTTCGAGAGCGAGCCGTTCGGACTCAGGTCGATCATCGTGCGCGGCATCCCGGCGCTCGTACGAAATTGGAACGACGGGCGTCTGCTCGCGGAGATCCTCGGCGGCGAAGGAAGAAGCGACATCGACGAGTTTCTCAAAGCGTATGCGTGCCACGCGGCGATCAAGGCGGGAACGAAGCTGTCGGGCGAGGAGATGGAAAGCCTCGCCGACCAGCTCTTCGCCACGTCGCTGCCCTATACCTGTCCCCACGGGCGTCCGACGATGCTGCGGGTCGGCGTCGCGGAGCTCGAACGCCGTTTCGCGCGATCGGTATCGCACAAGGAATGATAACCGCCGTCGCAATTCTCGGCCCCACGGCATCCGGCAAGAGCCGGTTCGGAATCGATCTGGCTCAGCGAATGAACGGCGAGATCCTCTCTATCGATTCCCGGCAGGCCTACCGGCGGATCGACATCGGCACCGCAAAGCCCTCGGCGGAAGAGCGCCGCCTCGCGGTCCACCACCTCATCGATATCTTCGATCTCGAGGAAAAGAACGACGCGCAGAAGTTCGCGATGCTCGCTCACGCGGCGATACGAGCCGCGGCGTCACGGGGAAAGATTCCCATCCTCGTCGGCGGATCGGGCCTCTATTTTCGGGCGATCGAAAAGGGGTTTTTCGATATCAAGCTCGAGCCCGCCGATCGGATCGCCTTCGCCGAATCGCTACGGGAGATTTCGAACGAATCCCTCCACGCATAGGCTCTCGGCGCTCGATGCCGGAGAGCGCGCGGCGCATCCATCAGAACGATCGCTATCGTCTCGTTCGCGCCCTCGAGGTTCAAGCGCTTACCGGAACGCCGCTCAGCGAGCACGTTCGCCGCCAGACGCCTCGATCCTTCACGCGAAGAGATCGTGTTCGTCAAGATCGGGCTCGAGATGGAGCGCGGGAAGCTCCACCGGAACATCGCCGAACGCGCGAAGGGGATGTTCGAGCGCGGATGGGTGGAGGAAGTCGAGCGCCTTCTCGGCGAGGGGAGCCGATCCCGGGTGGCCGGGAATGCAAACGCTGGGATACCCGCAGGTCGTCGCGCACGTCAGGGGAGAGGCGCGCCTCGACGATACGGTGGAGAGGGTCTCCGAGCTCACGCGGCAATACGCGAAACGCCAGGTGACGTGGTTCAGGAAAGAGGAGGCGCTGCACCGGCTCGAGGCCGAAGAAAGAGGACTCGTCGAGCGGGTCGCGGAGCTCGTCGAGCGGCGCCGGAGGGGATAAATACGTTGACATCACTCATGCAACCTGATAGCTTACGAGGTGCCTCATCTGGCGTACACGCGGGCATAGCTCAGCTGGTAGAGTATCAGCTTCCCAAGCTGAGAGTCGCGGGTTCGAATCCCGTTGCCCGCTCCATTTTATACCGAAACCCCCTTCGAGCCGGATGTTTGAAGGGGGTTTTTCACGAGCGGCGATGACGGTTCGAATCGACAGAGTTGAAGGGAAACCGGGGTTCTTCCGGCCGGGGGACGAGATCGTCGCGATAGATTCCCGGCCGATTGAAGATCAGCTCGACGCCCTGTTTTTCACGGCGGGGAAAGGGAAGGCGTGCTTCAGCATCCTCCGCGACGGCCGGCCGAGATCGCGCACGCTCACCTTCGCGGCCTTTGCCCGCGAACGCATCGTCTTCGACGCGATGCGCTTCATCCCGTGCCGCAGCAAATGCATCTTCTGTTTCATGGATCAGATGCCGCCGGGAATGAGGCAATCCCTGTATGAAAAGGACGACGATTATCGCCTGAGCTTCCTCTTCGGCAATTTCATCACACTCAACGACCTCAGGGAGAGGGATCTTGCGCGGATCGTCGAGCTTCGTCTTTCCCCGCTCTACGTTTCCGTTCATGCCGTTCAAAAGAGCGTTCGCGAGCGCCTGTTCGGCCGCCCGGTGCGCCGGAACATCCTGGAGGATCTTCGTCGGCTCGCGCGCGCCGGCATCGTGATGCACGCGCAGATCGTTCTCGTCCCCGGGGTCAACGACGGAGCGGCGCTGAGGGAAACCGTGCGCGAGCTCGCCGCGCTCTATCCGGCCTGCGCGTCGGTCGCCGTCGTTCCGGTCGGCGTCACGAGGCACCGGACGGGTCTGCCGCGTTTGCGGCGCGTCACCGTCGCCGAATCCCGAGCGCTCCTCGATTGGGCCGGGCGGGAACGCGATCGCCTGAGAAAGCGCACGGGCGGCGATTGCGTCCTGCATCTCGCCGACGAGTTCTACCTCGCGACGAACCGGGTTCTTCCGGCAACTCATGAGTACGGGGATTTCCCGCAGCTTTCGAACGGGGTCGGCACATGCCGGTCCTTTCTGGCCGAGCTCGAGCGCGACATCGAACGAGCGGAACGGCGCGCGAATAACCCGCGGATCGTTACGGTCGCAACCGGCGTCCTCGGCGCGAGGTTTCTGCGACGCTACGCCGTGCCGCTCATCGCGAAGCGGCTGCCGCGGCTGTCGCTCCGCATCATCGTCGTGCGCAATCGCCTTCTCGGACCGTCGGTGACCGTTTCGGGTCTCCTCTCCGGCGCGGATATCATCCGCTCGGCCCTGCGCGACCGGGCGGCGGGTTGTCTCGTGATCCCGCCCAACGCGGTCAATCACGAGGGCCGCTTCATCGACGACATGAATGCGCGCGATATAGAACGCGAGCTCGGCATTCCCGTCGTCGTCGCCCGATCGACGTTTCTCGAGAACCGTGTTTCGAAAGGCTGCCGGAAGGAAGGCGCCCGATGAAAAAAACACCGATCGTCGCCATCGTGGGAAAACCGAACGCGGGGAAATCGACGCTCTTCAATCGCATCGTCAGGCGCCGAAAGGCGATCATGCATGCCACGCGCGGCGTTACCCGCGATTCGGTGGAAGAGAAGATCACCTGGAACGGCGTCACGTTCGTTCTCGTCGACACGGGCGGTTTCAGCGCGGGCACGAAGGATCATATCACCCGGGAAATCCGCCTGCGCGTTAAGAGCGCCGCCCGGGAAGCCGCCGTCATCGTTTTCGTCGCCGATATAGATACGGGAACGACGGAAGAGGACGAATCTCTCCTCCGCGACTTGCGGCGCGAGCGGGATAGAATGATCCTCGTCGTCAACAAGATCGAGAACGACGCCGATCGATGGAGCGTGCACGAATTTCACAAGCTCGGCTTCAAGGACATGCACGTCCTGAGCGCAATTCACGGAACGGGCATCGGCGAGCTGCTCGACGACATCACCTCCCGCCTTCCCCGGAAGGCCGAGGCGGCCGGGCCCGAGCCGATCGCGATCGCGATCGTCGGAAAGCCGAACGTCGGCAAGAGCTCGCTCGTGAACGCACTCGTCGGCGAGGAGCGCAACATCGTCTCTGCGTTGCCCGGAACGACGCGTGATTCCGTCAACATCGTCGTGAGGAGAGAGGGGAGGGAATTCATCCTCGTCGACACGGCAGGAGTGAAGCGCCGCGCTCGAACCGAGAAGGGGCTCGCCGCCATCACGAGCCAGAAAAGCCTGTCGAGCGCTCGGAACGCCGATATCGTCGCCGTGATGATCGACGCCTCGGCGCCGATATCGCGGCAGGACGTCCGCGTCGCGTCGGAAGGGCACCGGGCGCGGAAAGGGATGATGATCCTGATCAATAAATGGGATCTCATCGAAAAGGATTCGAACACGTCCGAGCGCTACGTGGCGGAGGTTCGGGAATCGATGTCGTTTCTTGCGTACGCTCCCGTTATCACGATATCGGCCCTTACCGGGCTTCGCGTGGAAAGGATTTTCCCGCTCGCCGTCAGCATCGGGGAGGCGCGCGAACGCACCATAAAGACCTCCGAGCTCAACCGGGTGCTCGAAACGATCATCGATAAAAGCCCTCCGAGCCACTATTCAGGGGGAACGGGCAAGATATACTACGCGACGCAAACAGGAGTCAAACCGCCGCACTTCACGCTCTTTGTAAACAAATCCTCCTATTTTCCTCGTTCTTATGTACGTTATCTCAACAATCAACTAAGAAAAGTGTTTACCTTCGAAGGGACGATCATTACAATCTCTCTCAAATCCAAGGAGAGGTGATGGACGTTTTCCTGAGGATACTTCTCGTCGCGGCGGCCAGCTATTGTATCGGATCGATCCCTTCGAGCTACTGCATGGGAAAGCTCTTGAAGGGTATCGACCTCAGAGAGCACGGGAGCGGCAATCTCGGCGCGGCGAATACCTTTCGGGTGCTCGGTCTCAAAGCGGCGATACCGGTTCTGCTCTTCGACATCGGCAAGGGCTTCGTCGCCGTTCACTACCTCTCGAGGTTGGGAGGGACGGGCACCGGGTTCGCCCTGCTGGCGGCCCTCGCCGTAGTCGTGGGACACAACTACTCTCTGTTCGTTCGCTTTTCCGGCGGGAAGGGAGTGGGCGCCACCGCGGGAGCGTTTCTCGCGCTCGCGCCGCAAGCCGTCGGCATGTGCGTCATCCTCTGGATCGTCGCTCTGCTCGCGACGCGGATAGTCTCGGTGGCGAGCATGGCGAGCGCCGCATGCCTGCCGATAGCGATACCGATCGCCGGCAGGCTGTTCGGCGCCCACGCGCATTATTCGATCACGCTGCTCGCCGTCGCCGCGGCGATCGTCGTATTCGTGAAGCACCGCTCGAATATCGTGCGGTTGCGAAGCGGCACCGAGAAAAAGATCTTCTAGGCGGGAATCCTCATGACGGCACGAAAACACGCTCGTTCGACCCGTATCGCGGTGCTCGGCGCGGGAAGCTGGGGGACGACGCTCGCGATCCTTCTCGACGAAAAGGGGTACGAGGTTCGTCTCTGGGAGTATTTCCCGGAGCTTGCGGATACCATCCGCCGGGACGGCGAAAACCGCCGTTTTCTCCCGGGAATCGCGGTGCCGGGATCGATCCGCATCACTTCGGAAATGGACGAGGCCCTCGACGGGGCGACGCGCATCGTGTTCGTCACGCCGAGCCACACGATTCGCGGCGTCGCGCGCGCCGCGCGATCATCGCCGTCTTTCGATAAACGGGCGATCGTCATCAACGCGGCGAAAGGTCTCGAGGAGGGCACGCTCTGCAGAATGAGCGAGGTTCTGGCCCAGGAGCTTTCGATTCCGAAACGACGGATCGTCGGCCTCCTCGGTCCGAGCCACGCGGAGGAAGTGAGCAGGCGAATGCCCACCTCCGTCGTGGTCGCGGGGAGCGATCCGGAGGTTCTGAGGGAAATTCAGGCGCTCTTCATGAACGAGTATTTTCGCGTCTATACGAATACCGATCTCATCGGAGTCGAGCTCGGCGTCTCCCTCAAGAACACGATCGCGATCGCGGCCGGCATCTGCGACGGGCTCGGATTCGGCGACAACACGAAAGCGGCCCTCATAACGCGCGGCCTCGCCGAGATGAAGCGCCTCGCGTGCACGATGGGAGGGAAAGAGGAGACGCTCAGCGGGCTGGCCGGCGTGGGCGACCTGATCGTCACGTGCATGAGCCGCCACAGCCGGAATCGCCACGTCGGAGAAGAGATCGGCAGGGGCAAGAAGCTCCCCGAGATCCTCAGCGGGATGGTCATGGTGGCCGAAGGGGTCAAGACGACCAGGGCGGCGGTGAAGCTCGCTTCCCGGGCCGGGACGGAGCTTCCCATCGCGGAGCAGGTTCATCGCGTGCTCTTTCGCGGGAAGGATCCCCGCAGGGCGATCAAGGATCTCATGATTCGCAAGGCGAAAAAGGAGATGTAGCGCCGCGGGCGGGGGACGTTCCCGCGGCCCGCAAGGAAGAGTGGATATGATGAAAGCGAACCAGAAACTCTATTATTCGATCGGCGAGGTGAGCGATCTTCTCAAGGTGAAACCGCATGTCCTCAGGTACTGGGAATCGCAATTTCCCGTTCTCAATCCGAAGAAGAACAGGGCGGGCAACAGAACCTACCGCGTGCGGGATATCAAGCTCCTGATGGCCATACAGACGCTCCTGTACGATCGGAAATATACCATAGCGGGCGCTCGCCGGAAGCTCAAGGATTTCAACAACGATCCATCGGCCGTCGCGGAGCAGCTCAACATCCCGTTCGCCGATCCCGAGAAGCGGCGAATCCTCGCGTCGCTCAGGAAAAACCTCATGGAGCTCAAGGAACTGGCCGAGACGCTCTGAATCGGTCAAATTCCCTTGTGTTCAGTCCGAAAACGATGATATTGTACCGATATGGTCGGGGCGTGGCGCAGCCTGGCTAGCGCACTAGCATGGGGGGCTAGGGGTCGCTGGTTCAAATCCAGTCGCCCCGACCAAATTTTCTTGAAGACATGATCTCATATATCCTATATCGCACGGCGTCCTTCCTCGCGCGCTCGCTCCCCCAGGCCTTCTGCACGCGAATCGCCGCGGCCGTCGCGTTCCTCTTCTACGCCTGCAGACCGGCGATACGGAAGAACGTGCGGACCAATTTCGAGAGGCTCGGAATATACCCGAAGACCACATTTCCCGTTTTCCGGAACTTCTCGCGCGCCGTCGCCGATCTCTTGCGGCTCTCGTATATGAGCAGGGATGAGCTCATGGCGTTGTGCCGCGCGCGCGGCATCGAGAATCTCGACCGCGCCCTGAAGAAGGGGAAAGGAGCGATTCTCTTCGCCCCGCACCTCGGCCCCTGGGAACTCGCGGGAGCCTGCATGAGCTGCCTCGGATACCGGATGCATACCGTCGCGCTCGAACACCCGTCGTCGCGCGTGACGCGCTTTTTCAGCGGGATGCGAAGCGCCTGGGGCGTCCGGGATTATTCGTCCCGCTCGTGCGGAACGGGGCTCATGAGGGCCCTCGGGAAAGGAGAGACGATCGTTCTCCTCGTCGATCGCAGTTTCTCTCGAAGGGGCATGCATCTGCGTTTCTTCGATACCGACGTTCTTCTCCCCGACGGCCACGTCACGCTTTCGCTGCGATCGGGAGCTCCGCTGCTCCCGTGCTGTTCGTGGTACACTCCCGAGGGGAGAATCGAGATCGTCGTCGGCGAGGAGATAGCAGTGCCGGCCCCGGGAAATTCTCGCGACGCAATCGGGAGCGCATGCATTGAACAAATCGAGGCGTTCGTGCGATCCCACCCCGAGCAGTGGTTCGCATTCGACCACCTCTGGAAGGAGGATCGGGGTGCTTGAACATTTTGCGGCGATCGTTCCGGCATACAACGCGGCGCCGTTCATCGAACCCGTGCTCGCTTCGATCGCGCGCCATATCCCGGCGTCTCATATCATCGTCGTGGACGACGGATCGACCGACGGAACGGCCCTCGCCGCGCGGCGCGGCGGCGCGCGCGTCGTCCGGCACGAAGCGAACAGGGGCAAGGGAGCGGCGATACGGAGCGGGCAGCAATTCCTCCGCTCGCTGAGCGAAATCGACGCCGTGGTCATGCTCGACGCGGACGGACAGCACGATCCCGCGGAGATACCGCGTTTCGCGGAGGAATTCATGAAGGGAAAAGCCGATCTCATCGTCGGGAACCGTATGGCGGCCGCCGGCGCGATGCCTGCGATCCGCGTTTTCACGAATCGCCTCACTTCGTCGGTCGTGAGCCTCCGGGCCGGCCAGCGGATTCCCGACAGCCAGAACGGCTACCGGCTCATTCGCGCCTCGCTTCTCGCGCGCATCGAACTCGTGACGTCCCGGTACGAGATCGACAGCGAGATAATCATCAAGGCCTGCCATTCGGGAGGGAGGGTGGCGTCGGTTCCGGTACGCACGATTTACGGGGGCGAAAAGAGCGCGATTCATCCGCTGCGCGACACGTTCCGTTTCATTGCTCTGGTCACGAGAAGCCTTTTCTGGTAGCATCCCGTCTTTCGGGAATACGGATCGATCGAGGAGAGCCGTTCATGGACGCCGAAAAAACGATCCTCGTAACCAACGACGACGGGATCGCCGCCGAGGGCCTCGAAGCGCTCGAGCGCGCCCTCGGGGGGATAGGCCGCGTCATAATCGTCGCCCCCGAGCAGGAGCAGAGCGCGTCGAGCCATGCGATAACCCTCGACAAGCCGCTCAGGATCAAGGAACACTCACCGTCGAGATTCAGCGTTTCGGGCACTCCCACCGATTGCGTCATTCTGGCCGTTCACGGGATTCTCGCGCACAAGCCCGACCTCGTCGTCTCCGGGATCAATCACGGGCCCAACATGGGGGAGGATGTCACGTATTCCGGCACGGTCGCCGCGGCGATCGAAGGGTGCATTCTCGGCATCAATTCGATGGCGGTATCGCTCGCCACGTGGGAAAAAATTTCGTTCGACGGCGCCGCGAGCGCGGCGCGGCAGCTCGCTCGCTCGCTCGTCGCCATGAAAGGCGGCAAAGCCAGGCTTTGGAACGTGAACGTCCCCGCGATTCCCGCGACCGCAATCAAGGGGTTCAGGGTGGCCAGGCTCGGCTCGCGCGTATACAACGATATCATCGTCAGGAAGAAGGATCCGCGGGGAAAGGACTACTTCTGGATCGGCGGGGCGGAGCCCGGATGGAACGCCGGCGAAAACACCGATTTCGCGGCCGTAAGCGCGGGATTCGTTTCGATCACGCCGCTGAGGCTCGATTTCACCGACACCGAGGGCATCGTCGAGCTGGAGGAACACGGGCTCGCATGGAATCCGGAAATCATTACGCGATAGCGCGCCGCCGCATGGTGACCGAGCAGCTCCGGGCGCGGGGAATCACCGATGAACGCGTTCTCGATGCGTTCCTCGCCGTGCCGCGCCACCGCTTCGTCGACGCCGCGATCGGCAGCAGGGCCTACGACGACTGCTCGTTTCCGATCGGGTACGATCAGACTATTTCCCAGCCCTATACGATCGCTTTCATGGTTCAGTCGCTCGAGGTGAAGCGGTTGAGCCGCGTGCTCGAGATCGGAACGGGGTCGGGCTATCAGACCGCGATACTCTCGCTTCTCGCCCATGACGTGTTTTCGATCGAGCGTCTCGCTCCGCTCCTGAAGAAGGCGGAAGGCGTCCTGGGCGGAATCCGGACAGGAAGCATCCGCGTGAAGGTGGCCGACGGCGCCCTCGGCTGGGCGAGCTACGCCCCGTTCGATCGTATCGTCGTTTCCGCGGCGATGCAGGAGCGTCCGCTGAAGCTCCTCGATCAGCTTGCCGACGGCGGCCGGCTCATCGCGCCCATCAGCGAGAGCGCCGAGTGCATCGTTCTCTTCGCGAAACAGGGGGGCAACGTCACGGAGCAGCGTCTCGCCCGGTGTTCATTCGTCCCTCTTCTGAAAGGAGAAGGATAGGTGGATTTCCTCCTCTTGACGACGGCGCTCTCTCACCGGCTCTGGACTTTTCTCATCGCGATGATTCCCCTCGCGGAGCTCAGGGGATCCATACCGTATGCCATCTTCCACCTGAAGATGCACTGGCAGGAAGCCCTTGTTCTTTCGATTCTCGGAAATTTCGTTCCGGTGATCCCCATTCTCTTCTTCCTCGAGCGCTTCACGGAACGGCTTATGAAGTATCCCCGATTGAATCGATTCATGACCTGGACCTTCAACAGAACCCGCAGCAAGAGCTCGGCGATCGAGAAGTTCGAGGCGATGGGGCTCTCTCTTTTCGTCGGCGTGCCGCTTCCGTTCACGGGGGCGTGGTCGGGATGCGTCGCCGCCTACCTTTTCCGCATTCCGATGCGCCACTCGATTCCGGCGATCTTCGGTGGAATCCTCATCGCCGGCGTGCTGGTGACGCTTGTTTGTCTCGGCGTCATTCGGGGCGCCGATATATTTCTGGGACATTGGGGCCGCGGCTGAGAGGGCGGGCAATAAATTCCTTTGAGATATTCCGTGCCAGATGTTATGCTTACGGTTGGGTCGGGGCGTAGCGCAGCCCGGTTAGCGCGCCTGGTTCGGGACCAGGAGGTCGGTGGTTCAACTCCACTCGCCCCGACCAATTTTTTCTCCCCCTTCAATCGGAACATGAGTAACTCCGCCATGCTGCTCATCGCCGCCGTTCTTTCGGCGATGTGCGTTCTGGACGGATGCGCCCCGGCGCCGAAATACCGCTCCCATCCGGAGAGCCTGCCAATCGGCCCTCAAGAGACCGTTTCGCGCGATCGCGCCGAAGTCGCCGACCTTGGCATCGGACTATTACCTCCCGTGAAGAAATTCAGCCTCGCGCGCATCACGAGCCCCTTCGGGCGACCGCCCGCGAACGCCCGGAGGCACGACGGCGTCGATATCAAAGCACGTCCGGGAGAGGAGGTCCTGGCGGCCGCTTCCGGAACTGTCGTTTTTTCCGGACACAAGCGGGGATACGGAACCGTCGTGATTATCGATCACGGAAGGGGCGTGAGCACCCTGTACGCCCATCTGTTCCACGCGAGCGTCCGAGAGGGAGAATCGGTCGGGACGGGAGAGACCGTCGGCCGGGCAGGCAAGCGCGGCAGAGCGACGGGAACGCACCTGCATTTCGAGGTGAGGCGGAGCGGATCTCCGATCGATCCGGTGCCTCACCTTTGGCTTGATTCAGGCGGGGGATAGGCGTCATAATGGGAATCATGGATTCCAGGCGTGAGGATGATGCAATTCAGAGACGCTACCTCAAGGAGATCAACCGGTATCCATTGCTCTCCGCAGAAGAGGAGATCGACCTCGCTCGCGAGGCGCGAAACGGGGACGTCGAGGCGCGCAGGAAGCTCATCGTCGCCAATCTCCGGCTCGTCATAACGATTGCCCGGACCTTCTCTTCGTACGGCGTTCCGTTCCTCGACCTGGTCGAGGAGGGCAACCTGGGCCTTATCAAAGCCGTTGGGAGGTTCGATCCGGACAGGGGCTTTCGATTCAGCACCTACGCGTCATGGTGGATTCGGCAATCGATCGTGCGGGCCATTTCGAATTCCTCGCGAACTATCCGCATTCCCATCCATGTGTTTCAGCTCATGACGCGATATATTTCCCTCTCGCAGGAAGCGGGGATCGAGAAACTGTCGACGGAAGATAAGGCCAAGCGTCTCAAGATATCGACGAAACGATATCGCATGCTCGTGGAGCTCGTCGAGAATATCCGCGCGCTCGATCTCGCGAGCAGTATCGACGCGTACGAGCAGCTGACACGCTCCATCGAACCGGAAACCGGCACCGATCCGGAAAAGATCATTCTTCAGCAGATGGAAAACGAAAGCTTCGCGGAGATCATGGAACGCCTCTCGGACAGGGAGAAGCTGATACTTCGTATCAGATACGGTTTTGACGACGGAGAGCCGCATACCCTCGCGGAGACCGGAAATGCGGTCAAAGTCTCCCGCGAGCGCGTTCGCCAGCTCGAGATGAGGGCGCTCCGCAAGCTCCGTTCTCTGCTCGGCGGGTCGAGGGAGGCGTCCGAGAATCGCAAGGAGGAGCGATGAACGAACCTTTGAAAGAATTCATCAGGGATGTCCCCGATTTTCCGAAGCGCGGCATCCTTTTCAGGGACATCACGCCCGCGTTGCTCGATCCGGGCGCCTTCGCGGCGATCTGCGACGAACTCCACGCGCATTGCAGGGCCATGGCCGTACACAAGGTGGCGGCGGTCGAATCGAGGGGATTCATCTTCGCGTCGGTTCTCGCCTACAAGATGGGAATCGGATTCGTCCCGCTGAGAAAGCCGGGCAAACTCCCCTGGAAGACGATTCAGGAGAAATATTCGCTCGAGTACGGCGAGGCGGCGATCGAGATGCATATCGACGCGGTGTCGCCGGGCGAGAGGATACTCCTCCTCGACGATCTTCTCGCGACGGGAGGAACCGCAGCCGCGGCCGCTCGACTCATCGAGCGCCAGGGAGGGGTCGTCGAGGAGCTCGTCTTTCTCATCGAGCTCGCCGCCCTCGACGGCAGAAAGAATCTCAAAGATCGGAGAATATTCAGTCTCATGACGTACTGAGTATCTCGATTTCATTTGCGAATCGCGCCCGCGGTCGATAGAATACAGAGTCTCTCGGTTCGTTGCCCCCGTAGCTCAGATGGATAGAGCAGCGGTTTCCTAAACCGTTTGTCGGACGTTCGAATCGTCTCGGGGGCACCAAAATAATAAAGGGAATTGTCCTGCGCGATGCGCAAACGGCAATTCCCTTTTTTTCCAACGAGACCGGGAGACAACTACCTTGCGTGACGTGTCTCAACCGCCCTTCAGAGGCCTAACGCAGCAAGATCGCTTCGCTTCAAAGGTTGGCTTGAGAGCAGACGGATCACGAGCGCGTAGTCCGCTCCTTGTCTCGTTACGACGGATTATAGACTTTAGAAACGCCATGTCAAGAAAATAATGACGTTTATTATCATAATATATCTACATAAATGGTAATAAGTTGCATGTACTATATCATGTGGGACATTAATATATTTCAATTGCGTGACAAACGTGCTCGACGCAACGAGGATCGATACCCTGCAGAGCGTCGTCGCGCGGCCGCCGGGAGGCGAAGCGCGAGAGGGCGGGTCCAGCCCCTTCTTCCCAAAAATAAATGTTCCCGATGATACATGACAGCATCAGCGGGAACATTCACTTCTGCGAGCCGGACTCGATACCGCCGACTCAGCGGAGCCACCACAGGAGGTCAATGATCATGCACCATGCAAACATGGCTATCACCCCCTGAAAGGTCACGGAAGCCTTCTTCACGTTTCAACAACCCATCCCCTGACCTTGCAAAAAGGAGATGGAGCATATGCCATGCCCGCGGCGGCGGCTCCCTCGTGGGAAGCGCGAGAACCCTTTGAATGGCACGGAGATACGATGAAGTAATCGGCAACGGATCTATGAGCTCTTTCGGCGAAGAAGAACGACAGTCATATCATCCTTCAAACTATTCTGGCCAAATGCAAGCAAAGTGGCAAATAACCTCTCGATGAGGGCGTCGATCGATTGTTGTGCGCTATTCCTGAAGAATTCTATCAATCGATGCTCTCCGAAAGGCTCGCCGCCCGGGCTTTCCTGGTCGATGATTCCATCGGTATAGATGACAAGCAGGTCACCGTACTTCAGCTTGAGAACGCCTTCATTGTACGCGCTGTCACGCTCGACGCCGATCAGGATACCACCTCGCTGGAGTCTGTTGACCCTGCTATCCGAAGATAACACGAACGGCGGATACGACCCGGCGTTCGAATAGCGAACGACGCCGCTCGCGTCCTCATAAACGGCGTAGAAGAGCGTCGCGAATTTCTCCGCGTCGCTTCGCTCGTAGAGAGAGGTATTGAGGCTCGTGATGACCGCCGCGGGGCTGTCCGACTTCGGGCCGTCGCTCCTGAGCGAAGCCTGTATCGTCGTCATGAGAAGCGCCGCGGGAATGCCCTTGCCCGATACGTCGGCGACGGCGATACCGATCTTCCCCTCTTCGAGCTCGAGGAAATCGTAGAAATCCCCTCCGACCTCGCGGCTCGTCTTGATCCCGCCGAGGAGTTCCGAAGCTGCGAGCGGGGGAGGGGATGCGGGAAGCAGGCGGGACTGGATATCGCTCGCCAGATGGAGCTCCTCTTCGAGCTTTTCTTTTTCGATGGAATCCCTGCAGAGCTTGACGTTCATGAGCGCGACCGCGCTCCGCTCCCCGAGGAGCTCGAAGATCTCGCTGTCCAGACGAGTATACGGTTTGCCGGAGCCCTTGCGCCCGACGAGCAGAAATCCGAAGAGCTCGTCCTGCTCCATGAGGGGAACGGCCACCGATGCGCGCGAGATCGCAATGAGCTCGCGGGAGATCCCGTCGAAGTTATTCCTGATCCAGAGCCTGTCGAAGCATTCGAGCAGAATCGGCAAACGTTCCTCGCGCATGAGCGTAATGAGGTCCGTTCCGGGAGGAAACGAGGTGAGCGCCAGCCGTTTTTCCGGCGGCGCGCTCTCCCTCAGGGTGAAATTGCCGGATTCATCCCGCAGGAACAGGTGCGCGTGCTCGGCGCGGAAGACGGAGAGTATCCGCTCCGTGACGAACGAGGCGATCTCCGCCACGGACAGAAGGTACTGAATCTGCCGGGAGAACGAGATGACCTCATCCTTGAAAGCCTTCCTGCTCTGGTAAAACGCCCGATCGACCATTCTCTGAATCACGACGCGCGCAGGCACGATCGCGAGGGCCAGGACGATAATAGCGGCGCCGGTCACGAACGAGGCCTGCGGGCCGAAAATACGCTTCATCTCCTGTTCAAGCGCCGTAACAAAGGCGTAGTAGAGCGCGATGACGAAAACGAGCAGCATGACGTAGGCGATCGTTCTTCGCACGACCACACCCAGGTCGAGCGCGTCGTGTTTGAGAATCGCGTATGCGAACGATATCGGCATGAAGGAGAGGAAGAACGACCAGAGGTACCGGACTGGCACCGTTCCTGTCGGCAGAAACTGCTTGACCAGCATGAGGACGGTGATCGGCACGACGCCGAGCGCCACTCCGACGATGACGATTCCGAATTTCTGCCGTTGCGCCTTTTCCGACACAAAGTAGGTTCTGACGAATACGGCAAGGCTCACGACCACGTAGCAGAGCCAATAGAGAATCGTGAGCGCGTTGAGGCCGCCGATGAGAGGGCCCAGGCGCGCCCCGCCCGAATACCGCCACAGAGCGAGAACGAACGTCGAGAGCGAAAGAATCGCGGGCGGAATGTAGAGAAAACCGATAAGCCGCCGCCGCCTGGTGCCGCGCTCGATCTCGCGTCCGGGAAAAAGGAGAAAGAAATGGAGAAAGAACGCGGGAAGGAAAATAAAGAGGAAATCGTACACGAGCTCTCCGGCGATGTGGAGAAAGGGCGCCTCGGTGATCGGGCGCTCCGTGATGAGAAAAGCGAACATGAGGCAATTCACCGAGAACAAGGCGCCGAGAATGTCGGATCGCTTCGCGAAGACGGTGACCCCCGCGAGGAGGAAGGTGAAGCCGACGACGAGGAGCGAGAATTTGCCCGACACGTGCCAGGCCGGCTGCGTCCCGCAGACCACATCGGTCCGGAACGTGGAATCTCCCCGCGCGAGCGTGAAGTCGAGCGGAGCCATGCCGCGGTTCGAAAAGACAAGGCTTGCGTAATGGTTCAAGTTCCTGGGGCTCTCGCCGTTGACGGCGAGGATTCGGTCGCCGGGCTCGAGCCCGAGGCCGCGGTTCGGGCTCGTCTGCTCGATCGCGCGGATCACGAAGTTGTAATGGAGGATTCCGGTGTAGGGCGACCGTGTAAAGTCCCGAAAGCCCAGCGATCCGAGCAGGGCGACGATCGCCGCGAGAACCACGATGGCGATCAGCGAAACCCTTGTCATGGCCGCCTCCCCGTGCGGGATCGAATCCGCACGGAGCTTTGCAGACCGGCGCCGTTCCTGTCAAATTATTTCTTGGTTGCGCGGGATTTCTCTTGATAATCCAGCAGATCGAGTGTTATTTAAATACGGGAGACAAGGAGGTAGCGAACGTGGCAGCGGCACGAATTTCCAAAAAACAAATGAAAGAGGATACCTTCATCGCGACGACTCTGAAGACGTGGGAGTACGTCCGGGAACACGAAAGAAGATTCTTCATCGGCCTCATCGTGATTGTATGCGTCGTCGCCGTGGGTGGGTGGGCCGCCTATGCAAAGAGGCAGAGCAGGGAAAAGGCATCGAGCCGATTCGCCGACGCGCTTGCGTCGTACCGCACGGGCGACCTCAAAACGGCCGATGAGCTCTTCGCGCTCGTCGTGAAGGAATACGGCGGCACGGAAGAGGGCGTATATGCGAACTTCTTTCTGGGAAAATGCAATCTCGAGAGCGGGAAATATCTCGACGCGATCCAGGCGTTCGAGCGCTACATCGCGAAAAGCGGGAGCCATGCGTTTTTCCATGACGCTGCGGTCGAAGGAAGGGCGGTGGCGCTCGAGAACGAACATCGCTACGTCGAAGCCGGGGACGCGTACGCCGATCTTGCAAAGAACATCAAAACGAATCATTTCATGGAGACGGTCTATCTCAAGCGCGCGGCCGAGAACTATCGCCTCGGCGATCAGACGGAGAAGGCGATCGAGGTCCTGTCGGGGCTTCTCCCCAAAACGACGGGAACGGAGCGCCGCGACATCGAGATAGAGCTTGCGATCCTCCGCGGATGAGCGAGCGGGGCGCTCGCTCTCTCCCGTGAGTATCTCTGTCAAGGCGCTCTCGGGGGTACCGCTGCCGAGATCCTGCCGTTCTTCGGGAAGCGCCGGGGGAAGGTTCCATGGTTTCACGGGCAGGAGGGTTAATTTTAGCTTGACAGGTTTTCGCTGTTGAATCTAGTCTCCCGGCAGGGGGGATGGTGAAGTTCTTGCTACGGAGTATGGAAGAATGAGGAATAACGGGAAATGAACGGTAAGGAGGAGATGTGATGAAGAAACTGGCAATGAGTGCGTTGTTCGTGCTGCTCCTGGTCGGATCTGCCGTCGCTCACAACGGCGCCTTGTCGCTGTACACGGACGCGACGATTCAGGTTTGCAACAGCGATATCGGGTCGTTCGAGACCGACACCATCAGAATGTACTACGTGCGCGGCACCGGGGTGGATCTCGGAAAGGCATTGGAATTCAGGCTTGAGGCGTCCACCGCCGACGCGCTGTTTCTCGGCACCGAGTGGAGCTCGCAGGTCGTCCTGACATTCGGAGACATTCTGTCGGGGATAGCGGTTACGGGTTCCCAGTGCCTGGGAACGAACGAGTCCGTGGTGTACATCGGCGCCATCTTCGTAATGTACACCGGCTTCTCTTTCCCGCCCGAGACCTTCACCGTGATGGTCAAGGAGAATCCGACTGCGCAGCCGCCCGCGATCAACATTACGGAATGCGATCCGGATAATACGATCAGGGCCGTCCTCGGCGGAACGTTCGTGTTCAACGGAAGCTGCAATCCGGGGGTCAAGGAAACGAGCTGGGGCGCCATCAAGTCGCTCTACAAATAGCCGAAAACGCATAAGGGCGTTGCATGAACCCGGGATCGAAGGACCCCGGGTTTTTTTGCGGCGATTATGGATTGGAATAGGGAAAGGGCAAGGCGGCCTACGTCGCATGGGCGGGAATCAACGCCCCAATGATATGGCGTATAATATATATTATGTTAACCAGCAGAGGCGATCGATCTCTCAGTCCGGCCTAACCACGATATTGACAAGGCTTCCCGGTATTATGACCACTTTGACGATCTTTCCATCCCCTATGAACTTTCGGATCTTTTCGTCGGCAAGCGCCAGCTCGCTCAATTTCTCCCTGGGCGTATCCTTTTCAGCCTCAACTCGCGATCGGATCTTTCCATTCACCTGAATCACGAGCGTATAGCTTTCGGCCTTCAGATAGCCGGCGTTCGCTCTCGGGAGCTTTCGGGAGAAGATCGTGGCCGTATATCCCATGCGCTCCCATATCTCCTCGCACAGGTGCGGCGCGATGGGCGCCAGAAGCAAGATAAGGGTTCTCAAGGATTCCCGGAAAAGGCTCACCGATCCGGCTTCGCGGCTCCTGAACGCCCCGTTCTGCTCGATAAAGAGATACATCTCGTTCGTGAGCTCCATGAGAGCGCTGATCGCGGTATTGAACTGGAATCCATGCTCGAATATATCGCCCTTGACCCGTTCGATCGTAACCTGGACCGCGCGGTACAGCTTGAGGTGATCCTGATCGAGGATCTCCGGATCGATCGTTTCCTCGACGTTTTGCCCTTCGAGGATCTCCCGGTGATTGGCATAGAGCCTCCAGACCCTGTTCACGAAGCGATACGCGCCCTCCATGGCACGATCGCTCCATTCGGCGTCCCTCTCAGGGGGACCGATGAAAAGGGTGTAAATGCGGACCGTATCGGCCCCGTACCTGTCGATCAACGGGACGGGATTGACCACATTTCCCTTGCTTTTCGACATCTTTGCGCCGTTTCGGTGAATCATCCCCTGGGTGAAGAGATTCCTGAACGGCTCGTCGAAGGAGATAAGCCCCTCGTCATGGAGGAATTTCACGATGAAACGCGAGTACATGAGATGCAGAATCGCATGCTCGATGCCGCCCACGTACTGATCGACGGGCAACCAGGCGTTCGCGAGGGAGCTGTCGAAGGGCTTCGCGGAATCGCGCGGCGAAAGGTAGCGAAGGAAATACCAGCTCGAATCGACGAAGGTGTCCATCGTGTCCGTGTCGCGCTCGGCGGGCGCTCCGCATGCCGGGCAGGCCGTTTGAACGAAATCCGGAACGGTCGCGAGCGGGCTCCTGCCGTCCCCCCGGGGATGAAAATCGACGTTTTCGGGCAGGAGCACGGGCAGATCTTCCTCCCTCACGGGCACGACCCCACATTTCGGGCAGTGCACCATGGGAATCGGCGCTCCCCAGTAACGCTGCCGAGATATGAGCCAATCCTTGAGCCGGAAATGCACGACGGGGCGCGCGAGCCCCTTCTCCGCCAAACGAGCGGCGATCGCCGCCATGCCGGCGCGGTTATCGAGGCCGTCGAACTCCTCCGAATTGATCATGCGCCCGTCCCCCGTGTAGGCTTCCGAGAGCCCGGGAAAAGGCGCCCCGTCGGGGGATATCACCTGTATCACGGGAATATCGATCGGGGAACGGCCCACGAATTCGAAATCCCGCTGGTCGTGCGCGGGAACCCCCATGACCACACCCGTGCCGTATTCCATGAGAACGTAGCTCGCGAGATACACGGGAATTCTGCGGCCGTTCGCGGGGTTCATCGCGTAGCACCCGGTGAAGAAGCCTTCCTTCGTGATCTCCGCTTTTTCCCGCTCCTGCACCTGGAGCTCGCGCACCATCTGCAGGAATTCCTTTCCCTCGGTCCCCCTCCCCCCCGCTCAAGCAGCTCCGTCGAGAGGGGATGGTCCGCGGCGATGGCGATGAACGTCGCTCCGTAGATCGTGTCGACACGCGTCGTGAAACATTCGAGCCGTTCGGCCATTCCCTCGAGAGCAAAAGATACTTCCACTCCCTCGCTTCTGCCGATCCAGTTCCGCTGCATCACGCGGACGCGCTCGGGCCAGTTCGGGAGCTTGTCCAGATCGTCGAGAAGACGGTCGGCGTAGCGTCGAATGCGAAAGAACCACTGCGCGAGCTTCTTGAGGTAAACGGTGCTGCCGCAGCGCTCGCAAACTCCTCCCGCGACCTGTTCGTTCGCGAGCACCGTCTTGCACGACGGGCACCAGTTGACCGAAGCCTCCTCGCGATACGCGAGACCGGCATTGAAGAGACGCACGAATAGCCACTGCGTCCATCGATAGTATTCGGGAAAGCAGGACGTCACTTCGCGAGACCAGTCGTAGATGACGCCCCACCGGTAGAATTGCCGCTTCATCGCGGCTATGTTCCGCTCGGTCCATTCGCGCGGATGGATCTCGTTCTTGATTGCGGCGTTCTCGGCGGGCAGCCCGAAAGAATCCCATCCCATCGGGGCGAGCACGTTCGCGCCTTCCATCATCTTGAAACGGGCCAGCGCGTCACCGATGATGTAATTCCTCCCGTGCCCGACGTGCAGATCCCCCGACGGGTACGGAAACATCATGAGGCAGTAATACTTGTCCGCGGTCCGCGCCGTGTCGCAGCGGAAAAGCTCATCCCAGCGCCCGTGCCACTTCGCCTCGATCTCCTGGAAGGGAAATAGGTCGGCCATCACTCCGCGTCCTTGAACTTCGCGAGGTCGACGACGACGTGAAAGTCCTCGCCCGCCCGATCGAGCTCCACCGCCGCGCCGCGCGTTTCGAAATAATTCATAATGTCCTCCGCCGCCTCCCGGCTCGATACGATGACCCTGATGCGCCGGGCATCGAGCGTCTTGAAGCGCTTCTTCACGATGAGGAGCGGGCCGGGAGACTTGAGCCCCCGCGCAACGATGCGTTCTTCGTCGCCGTTTCCGGAACTCATCAGGCGGTCCCGAGAAGCTTCGCGAGCTTCTCCTCGATATCTTCGCGCGAAACAGAGCCGACGGCCTGATCGACGACCTCTCCTTCCTGAAAGAAGAGAAGCGTCGGGATGCTCCGCACGGCGAATCGCGAAGCCGTTCCTCCGCACTCGTTCACGTCCACCCGGTAGAAGGATACCTTCCCGTCGTAGCGTTCCGCGATATCCTCGATGACATCGTCGAGCTTGCGGCAGGGTCCGCACCATGTCGCCCAGAAATCGACGACGCTCGGCTTCCCCGAATCGAGGATTCTTCCCGGCAAGTCGGAATCGTTGACCTTCATAACCTTTGTCGACATATACCCCCTTCGCCCGGTTCCCTCGGGACCCGCAGCCGCTCATGCCGCCATGAGCGGAAATTCCACGTACGCTCCTTTGAAGGAATGCATGAACGCGCCGACGAGAAGCGCCTCTTCCGGAAAGGAGCTCGTCTTGAGAAGAAGCTCCGCGCGCCGCAGGTTTTCGAGCCACACCATGATCTCCCGCGCGGTAAACGCCTGCGCCGCGCGCCTCGAGCGCTCGTACCGGTACCCCCCCTGCCCCACCCCCGCTTTCGCTTTGAGGAGATCGAGAAAGTGGCGCGTGAGCTGATAGATGATCCCGGCGGGACGTTCCGCCCCGCTGCGGATGATACGATGCAGGATGGCGAGCGAGCGCGCTTCCCGTCCCGGCTCGATGCTCTCGACGAGATCGCGGATCGCGTTGAGCCGGTAGCTCCCGATCACGGCCGCGAGATCGGCGACGCCCACGCGGCGCTCGCCGTACAGAAGCGATAGTTTCACGATCTCGTTCTTCAGATCGAAAAGATCGTCGCCGACGCTGCGGACGAGCGCGTCGGCCGCCTCGGGATCGAGATCGACGCGGCATTGTCTCGCTTCCTGCGCGACCCATTTCCGCAGATCGGAGTCCGTCAAACGTTCGAAAACGATCGTTTTCCCCGCGCGTCCCACGGCGACTTTGAGTTTCTCGAACTCCTTCGAATCGCGCGCTTTGCCTCTCCCCTCGTCGAATGGATTATACAGAAATATAACGACGCTAGAAGGAACCGGATTCTCGCAGTAGGAGATGAGCCGTTTCCAGCTTCCGCGCAGCTTCTCGAGCTCCCGGAGGACAAGCACCCGGCTGTCCGAAAGAAACGGGAACGACGAGGCGGTCGCTATAAACTCGTCGACTTTCATCTCGCTCCCGTATGCGACGGAATAATTGAACGCCTTGAGATCCCCGGGGACGATCGTCGAAGCGAGCTTCTCCGCCATCTTCTCCATGATATAGTTCTCGGGGCCGTGAAGAAGATAGAGGCTCACGATATCCCGCCGCGCGACGTCGTTGAATATCTTCACGTAATGCGTCAGATTCGACTTCACGCGTCACCACTCCTGCGCAGTCGCGTTGAGGATTCCTTCGACGATATCCTTGTACACCTCTTCGAGCGCCCTATCATAGTTCCGCTCCGTCGACGTTTCAAGGTAGTAATCGCTGTGCGCCTCGATTCTTCGATCCTTCCAGACGTATGTGTTGTCCTTCGGATTGAAAAGGGAAGCGAGGAGAGCGACCACGAGGCGGTACTGATCCGCCTGGAGCTCGGTGTTGAACGTGTAGGGAACGTTGCGGTAATCGACGACCGTCGCCTCGAGTATAGCGTCCGCCTCCGTCTCCGCGACGACCTTGAGCGTGTTGTCCCTGATGAGTCCGGCGCGCAGGTTATCGGTGATCTCGATCTCGATATCGGGCTGGGGCGTCTCGTTCGTGAGATTCGGAACGGCGATTCGCTTGATATCGCCGGCCGTCCGCCCCTTCGTGCTGTAGTACCCGCACGCCGGGGCGAGGGCGAGAATGGCCGCAGCCGCGATGACGCTCCAGGATCGCCGCATACCGCCCACGAATCTACTCCTTCCCCGTTTCGGGCGTCTTGAGCCTGTAGCGGATCTTGTCCCGGTTGAGCCGGAGCAGCCGCGCCGCCGCGCTCTGGTTCCCGTCCGCCTCCCGCATCGCCTTCTCGATGATCTCGCGCTCGACGCCGCTCAGAAGATCCTCGAAATCCATGCCGTCCTCGGGGAACGGCCTGCTGAGCGCCATCTCGAGCCTCCGCACTCCCGAAAGCTCCTTTTCGGAGGGCAGCCCCTGCCGGATGCTCGCGGGAATATGCTCGGCACGCAGGACGGTGTCGTCCTCAAGGAGAACGACGCGCTCGACCATATTCTTGAGCTCCCGGATGTTGCCCGGCCACGGATAATTCAGAATGACGTCGTACGCGGCGTCATCGATCTCCTGAAAGCTCTTGTTGAACTGCTTGTTGAAGTGGTTCAGCAGATGCCGGATCAGGAGATAGATATCCTCCTTGCGCTCCCTGAGGGGCGGAATGAATATCGGAACGACCTTGAGGCGGTAATAGAGGTCCTCGCGGAACGCCTTCTTCTTGACTCCTCCCTCGAGGTCGCTGTTCGTCGCCGAGATGATCCGTACGCTCACCTTGATATCCTTCGTGCCGCCGACGCGCCGGAAGGTCATTCGCTCGAGGACGCGCAGGAGCTTGACCTGTATCGTCAGGCTCATCTCGCCGATCTCGTCGAGGAAAAGCGTCCCCTTGTTCGCGAGCTCGAGGAGCCCCACCTTCTGGCTCTTCGCGTCGGTGAACGCGCCCCGCTCATGGCCGAAGAGCTCGCTTTCGAGGAGCTCTTCGGGCAAAGACGCGCAGTTGATCTCGAGAAACGGCTGATCGCGCCGCGAGCTGTAGCGGTGAATCATCGTCGCGATCATTTCCTTGCCGGTGCCGCTCTCCCCCTGAATGAGGATCGTCGTCGTGTCGCTCTGGGCGATGCGCTTCACGATCCCGTAGATTTCCTTCATCTGCGGGCTCTCGCCGGGGACGTAATCCTCTCCCACGTCGAGCTTCAACCGCCTCCGAAGCTCGAAGAGCTCCCGCGTGAGCTTGCGCGAATCGAGTCCCTTTCCGATCGTGATGAGAAGCTCCTCGAGATTGACCGGCTTGCTCACGAAATCAAACGCGCCTTTCTTCATGGCGGTCACGGCGGTCTCTATGTCGCCGAACGCGGTGAGCATTATGACGCACACCTCGGGAACCTCTTCCTTGATCTGCTTCAGGACATCGAGCCCGCTCATGTCGGGAAGCTTGAGGTCGAGCAGTACGAGATCGGGCAACTCGCTTCTCGTGAGCTCGAGCGCTTCGGTTCCCGTCGCCGCGGTGAGCGCCTCGTATCCCTCCTCGCGGAGCGTCTTCTCGAGGAAGAGCCGTATCGTGTCCTCGTCGTCAACGAGAAGGATTACCGGCTTCATACGATCCTCCCTTCCTTGGTCGCGCGATCGGCAGATATATCCTGATTGACGTGCCCTTGCCCGGCGCGGAAGAAACGGAGATGCGCCCGTGGTGGTGCTGTACGACGCTCTGGCTCACGAAAAGACCGAGCCCGGTCCCGCCCTTCTTCCTCGAGAAGAACGGCTCGAAAATCTTCTCCCTGTCCTCAGGCGCGATGCCGGCGCCGCTGTCCGTAATCTCGAAGCAGACCATATCACGATCCTTCTCCCGCACGACGTCGGGATCGCCACCGTCGTAGAGCCTTCCCGCGACCGAAACGGACCCTCCCTGAGGCACCGCCTCGGCGGCGTTCTTGAGCAGGTTGATCAGCACCTGCATGACCTGATCGGGATCGACCTCGACCAGGGGGACATTATCGTCAACGGCTATCGTAAAATCAATTCCCTTGTTCTTGAACAGGTCGGCGAGCGATCGCTGGCTGCGCTCGATGAGATCCCGGACGCCCATTTTCTGACACAGAAGATCGTGCGGCTTGGCGACCTTGAAGAGATCGGTGATGATCCGGTTGAGCCTGTCGACCTCGGCGAGGATGAAGGAGATATTCTCGCGATGCTCCGCGCTCAGTCCCTGGGAGCGGTTGATGTACTGTATGCCGGCGGCGATGCCGGTGAGGGGATTCCTGATCTCGTGAGCGACCGCGGACGTGAATCGCCCGAGAACGGCGAGTCGGTCGAGGTAGCGTATCTCCTCCTCCATCCGTTTGATCTCGCTCATATCGATGAACTCGATGATGGCGCCCTGCACGTCGCCGTCCTCCCCCGACAGCGCGGACGCCGTCAGCCTGACCGGAATATGGATGCCGTCCTTGCGCCGGAGATACCCGTCGACATACGTGAGCGGCGAGCCGCTCTCGAGAACCGAAGATACGAGCGATCTTTTCGTTCCGCCGGCCATTTCCCCGATAATGATATCGTCGATCCTGAGGCTCCGTATCTGCCGTTGCTTGTATTGGCTCATGTCGCGCGCGGTGCGGTTCGCGAGCGTCACGCTCCCGTCGCTGTCGGCGACGAAAACGCCGTTCAGCATCCCCTCGATGACCCGCTCCCTGAAAACCTCCTCCTGGCGGAGCTCCTGATAGAGGTACCAGTTTTCCATGTTCGAGCTCACGAGCGATCCGACCGTCTCGAGCGTCACCTGGTCGATGTTCGTGAGCGGAGTGGCGCGGTATCCGTCCGTGACGATGAGCGCGCCGAGCAGAGGAATGGCGCCGCACGAGAGGCATTCCTCGCTCCGCAGGTACGGAATCTCCGCGTGAGCTTCCCCGGGGGGACGAGCCGTTTTCTTGAGCGGGCAGTCCTCATTCTCGTAGCAATCGATCGTTTCCGTCGATTTCATGAGGGGCACGCATATGTACGACGTCATGGTGCTCCCCGGAAAAACATGTTCCCCGCCGACCGTGAAAAGCGGATGCATCTCGGCGTCCTTGATGAGGAATGGCTTGCCCGAGAGGAACGATTCGTATACGGCGCTCGTGAGATCCCCGAAACCGAAATTGAGCACGCGGCGAATGACGCGCGAGGGTCGTTCGATCGTCACGATCGCCTGGAACGACCTCTTTTTCCTGCGGAGAATGATGAATGCAGCTTCCTTGTACCCGATGCCCCGATTCAGATACTCGAAGACCGAATCGATGAGGCGATGCTCGTCGAGGGAGCTGATGATCGTTCTCCCGATCTCCTTGAGACTCAGAAGCTGAATATTCTTTTCGACGAGTTTGAAAAGCGATCGCTCGAGGTCGCCGAGAAGAGTCATGATCATGAGGTAAAAGACGTCCTCGCCCGATCCCTTCACTCTCTCCTCGATGACGAGACCCTCGCTCCTGAGGTTGGTGAGTCGCAGATTGATCGCATCCAGCTTTTTGCGGCGATCGGACCGACGGCGAACGATCATGGCCGCGGCGAGGGCGCAGCCGAGCGGCACGCAGACCCATACGGGGATCACGATCGTGGCAAGCAAAAGCAGGCAGAATCCCGCGGAAATGACGATAAGATCGCGATATAGCCTCATATGATCACCGGAGGCCGAGTATACGGAGATGCGGCGTATCCGGTCAAGAGATTCCGTCCCGGATCGATGCGCCGCGGGGAAAGTGAAATCGGTGAGCGGATGGAGAACTTCGCCGTCAGCAGGCGCCCTTGCCCGTGACGACGACGTAGACCGTTTTGAAGAGGATGCGGATCTCCTGCGTCAAGGAGAGGTTCGCAATGTACTTGAGATCGTAGAAGAGCTTGCCCTTCATTTCGCCGATGGTCTTCGTATAACCGTTTTCGACCTGCGCGAGGCCGGTGATACCCGGCTTCACCATGAGACGCATCGTAAACTCCGGGACCTCGCGCTTGACCTGGTTGATATAGAAGGAGCGCTCCGGCCGCGGTCCGATGAAACTCATGTCCCCGCGGATCACGTTGATGAACTGCGGCAGCTCGTCGATTCGCGTCTTTCGCATGAATCGTCCCACGCGGGTAATGCGGGGATCGTTTTCGCACGCGAGCTTCGGTCCGCCCTTTTCCGCGTCCTGAACCATCGTTCGGAACTTATAGATCATGAAAGGCCTGCCGGCGTTGATATCCCTGCGCCTGTCCGCGCCGAACCGTACGTTCGAACCCGTCGCTTCGCTCGCACGGCGCCTCTCTTCTTTTCGTCTGTTGATCCCTATCCTCTCCTGCTTGAAGAATATCGATCCCTTCGAATCGAGCCGAATGGCCACTGCCGCGACAAGCATGACGGGAGAGACAAGGGCCAGCGCGACGGATGCGACCACGACGTCGAAAACGCGCTTCGCGACTATGGCGCTGCCGATCCTCTTCGCCGCGTCGTACTGGATGACATCGGCCTGACTCGCGATATCCTCCGCGAGCGGCTCGAAGCGCCCTTCATAGACGAAGTAATCCCCCGTCCGATCCAGCGCTGTTCTGTGGAAAACCGACATCCTTCGAACCTCTCATATGCTAAATGGCGACATACTTGCGGATAGACCTCTACCGCTTGTTGGCCACCTATTCGCAATTTTTATTCCTGAATCTGAAGCCGCTTACTAGCCTAAACTATTACATTATATTAACTATACATGTATTGTAACATAAATACATACAAATGTGAAGCAGATTTGCAGGAATTTGTATGCCGCTACAATTACCGATTGGGACGGAATTTTATGGGATTTATTTCCCTATCCGACGGGCGATATTGGGCAATTTAACCCAGAGCGAAGCCGCGTGCTCTTCGCCGCCGCCATAAGCCCCTGAATCCCGCTCACGAGCCCCCCGGGGTCTTCTTCCCGACTTCTTCCTGTTCGCGGTAGCCGTAGTACTTGTAGTCGTAATAGTACGGAAGCACTTCGGAGAGATTATTGACGACGACGCCGAGCAGATTTGCGTTCGCGTCAAGAAGGATATCCCGCGCGCGGGTCGCCACGTGGCGGGGCGTTTTCCCGGCGAGAAGGACGAGTATGACGCCGTCCACCTCGCTTGAAATGAGCATCGGGTCGCTCACGGGAATCACGGGCGCCGAGTCCACGATCACGATGTCGTAGTAGAAACGTATCTTCTTGAAGATCTCGGACAGAATATCCCCCTCGAAGAGGTGGGCCGGAGAGGCGATGCGCGAACCGGCCGGAATCACCTTCAAGTTTTCGACGGGCGTATCCTTGACGACATCGAGCGGATCCATCTTCCCCTGAAGACATTCGAGCAATCCCGGTTCCTTCGGCACGCCGAACACATGATGCAGCCGCGGGCGTCTGAGATCGGCGTCGACGATGAGCGATTTCTTCCCCTTGAAGCGCGCGACCGTGAGGGCGAGATGAGAGGCGATCGTACTTTTTCCTTCGCCCCGGTGGGCGCTCGTCACAAGAAAGCTCCGCAGATCCGGTTTGCCCTGCAGATGCCTGATATTCGAATAGAGCCTCCGCATCTCGGTAGCCATGGGGCTCTCCTGATCGAAAACATTGTAGATGGTTTTTTTCTCGTTTTCGCTCATTCTTGAACCTCTGCCGCTGGTTTCTCGTCCCTGAGCTCCACCCCGAGACCGTTCGATTTCAAACGATTCGCGTACACGTAGAGGGCTCCCGATAGAATAGAGACGAATATGGTCACTCCGACGATCCAGGATATGATCACGACCCCGCGTCGTTTCTTCTCCCACGAGAAGCCGGCCTCCATCTTCGGAACCGTGCCGAGGACCTGCGTCTTCAGCACGCGCTCGACCTCATCGATCGACCGAAACGAATCGTCGACATACTCGGTGATGATGATCGCGGCGAGCCCGCAGGCGCCGCCGAATATCACGGCGAGAAGCATGATCTTGAGCGGATTCGGCTTGACCGGCGCGAGCGGTTTCTCGGCGCGCTCGATGATGTTCATGCCGAGCCCCAGGTCGGTCGTCTGCGCCGCCTCGTCGATTCGGGCCGAGGTCTTCGACTCGAGAAACGCCCGATAGAGCGCTTTGTTCGTTTCCACGTCCTGAGTGAGCCGGCTGATCTCCCGCTCGAGGCTGGGCCGCCTTCCGTAGCTCCTCGAGTACTGGTCGATATAGCCCTGGAGCTTCCGGTTGATGATCTGGCTGTAATCGTTTATGGATCGCTGATAGTAGTACTCGACGATAAGCGGATAGACGTCAGGGGAGAGATTGCGGTATTCGCCCCCAACGATATCGCCGATCCTCGCCCTGAGGGACGTTGAAGCATCGTTGTACTGGTCCGGCGATATCGGCGCCTGCTGGCTTCCCCCGAGATCGCGCAGCAGCTTCTCCTCGCCGTAGGCGACGAGCTTGTTCTCGCAGTTCCGCACGATCTCGTCCGACGAGATCAGATCCGACGAGGGGACCAGCTTGATAAGATCGACGAGTCTCTCCCGCACCCGCCTGAGGGCGATTCCGCTCCGGTCCATCTCCGCCCCGACCGTTTGCTTCAACGCGCGAGCGAAATTGACGTTCGCCGAATTGACCGGATTATTCTCGATCTCGCTGTCGGACATCTCGAATTTGATCCGCGCGAGCTCCTTCTCCGAAGTCTCGAGCTTCTCCTTGTAGATCGCGAGCTGCTCGTCGCTGAAGGCCCCCCCTTGCCGGATTCCCTGAATCTGATCCTGCCGCGTCACGTTGATGAAGGTCTCGGCGACGCGCCCGGCGAGCTTGTACGCCGTCGTCGGATCCGTGTCGTACACGCCGATGGTGAAAAAACCGGGCATGGGGCTCGAGACTTCGATCTTCTTCTCGAGAACGCCGACGAGATGGCGCATGACGAGGTCGTTGAGCGGCACGCCGCCCGGGTTCTTCCCGGACGAGACCTCAACGTACCTGCGCACCTTGTCGGATCGCTGAAGACCGAGGTCCTCGACGATGATCTTGAGAAATTCGCCGCTCTTCACCCGCGTCTCGATCATCGACCGCACCTGCTGGTTGAGCATCCGGCTGCGGTTTTCCGCCGAGGGAACGTACCTTTCGAGAGTCGGCGAGAGGACGCTCTTGTCCTGCATCGAGAGCATCGTGTGCGACTCGTAAATGGGGGTAAGGCGCCGCACGCCGACAACCGCGATGACCGCCGAGAGCGCGAGCGGCACGATGATATAGAATTTCTTCCGCCAGAACACCTTCCAATAGGCGTGGAGGTTGATCCTGTTCGGATCCTCCTCCGGCGTCACTTTCCTGACATTCTCCACGTCGGTCCCTCTCTACTGCGAATAGATGACGAGCGCCGCCACCGTGGCTGACGTCGAGACGAGCGCGAGAAAGAAGTTGGGGTTGAACACGGTCGCCCAGAAGGAACCGCTCCGCGGGATGTTCACCGTATCGTTCGGAAAAATCGGCGGGTTCTGCCGTATATCGCCTCTTTCGAGATAGCGGTTGAAGTCGACCGATATCTTCGTCGCGCCCCCTCCGGCGATCTGGCGGATGATCGTCACCTTGCTCAGCTTCGCGTTCTCCGCGGGGCCGCCCGCCGCGAGGATCGCGTCGATGAGCCTTTTTTCCTGAGTCAGGGCGTAGGAAGCGGGGCGAGCGACCGCTCCGAAAACATTCACCGCTCCCGTTCCGGTATACGAAGCCGTGCGCTCCGGCACGATGACCGCATCCCCCGGCTTGAGGACGGGAAGCGAGTCGAGATTTCCCGAATCGAGCGCCCGCTGCAGATTGACGAGGGTCGTCGCGCTCCCGTCGTTCGAGGTCCTCACGATGCGCACCCCGTCCAGGGAAGCGTTCGCCAGGGCGCCTCCCGCCTCCTTGATCGCGTCCCACACGGAGGGAGCGCCTCCGAGCTCGTACTTGCCGGGGCGCGCGACCTGCCCCTGAACGTAGATGACCCTCCGCGCGTCCTCCCCCTGGAGAGTGATCGTTATGCTCTGGATGCTCGGATAGGTGTCCTGGAGGGAACGGAGCAGCGCCCCTCTCGCCTCTTCGAGGGTGAGCCCCTCGACGCGAATCGATCCGACGATCGGAAGACTCACCTCCCCCTTCGCGTCGACCGTGAGAAGCCGTCCCAGATCTTCGCGCTGCGGAACCTCGAGCCTGATTGACTCGCCTCGCCGCAGACGAACCTCCTGGGCCGTGAGCACCGACGCGACGAGGCTTGCGAACATGCATACCGCCGCGATTGCAATGGTTCTGTTTCTTTTCAATTCGAATGCCGCCTTTCGTGTATTCCCGCCGTATCCTATCTTTTCGGCAAGCCGGCTGTAAAGAAAAAACACCGCCTGGAATCTACACGCGCGCTTCGCGGTACCATGCGATCGTCCGCCGAAGGCCCTCGGCGAAGGGAACCGCGACCTTGTAGCCGATGAGCCTTTCCGCCGCCGAAATATCCGCATGCGAATGCTTCACGTCCCCCGCCCGCGGCTCGGCGTATCGGGGCGCCAGCGAAGAACCGAGAATGTCGCGCATCTGATTGAACAGATCGTTCAGCGTATAGCGGGTGCCGCACGCGATGTTGATCGTCTGCCCCCGCGCGTTCTCGCATCGCGACGCCAGTATATTGGCTTCGACGACGTTTTCGACGAACGTGAAATCCCTGCTCTGCTCGCCGTCGCCGAAAATGCTGGGCGGCGTCCCGGCCATGAGCTGCGAGACAAATATCGGGATAACGGCCGCGTACTGGCTCTTCGGGTCCTGGCGCGGGCCGAAAATATTGAAATAGCGGAGCGACACGGTCGACATCCCGTAGACATGCGCGTAGACCGCGCAGTAGTACTCCCCCATCAGCTTGCTTGCCGCGTAGGGCGAAAGCGGCTTCGGCGTCATGCTCTCTTCCTTCGGAAGCCTTTCCGAGTCGCCGTAGGCGGAAGAGGATGCGGCGTACACGAACCGCTTGACGCCGGCGCGGCGCGCCTCGTCGAGCATCACGAGCGTCCCTCGCACGTTCACGTCGGTCACGAACACGGGATCCTCGATGCTGCGGGGAACCGACGCGAGGGCGGCCTCGTGGAGAACGTAGTCGACGCCGGCGAGCGCCTCGCGAACCGTCGCCGCGTCCCGCACGTCCCCCTTGATGAAGCTGAGATCGTTCCGCAGATGCGCGATGTTCTTTTCATACCCGGTCGAGAGGTTATCGAGCACCACGACCTGCTCGCCCCGTTTGACGAGCGCCTCGGCGATGTTCGATCCGATGAACCCCGCCCCGCCTGTTACGAGATAACGTGCCATAAATCCTCCGCGGTTCGTGCGACTACTCTTGAACGTGTCATGATGGATTCGTGAGGTCAAGCTCGCCGTAGCTCAGGATGCCGTTCTTCCCGCGCGATTTCGCGAGGTACAGCGCGGCGTCCGCCCGCTCGATGAGCGTTTCGACGGTGCTCGCGTCCTCCGGAAATACGGCGACTCCCATGCTGCAGGTGAGAAGCCCCGGCGTCACCCCGTCGAATTTGAAACGCCGTATCGCCTTCAGCATGCGCTCGCCGAGCCGCAGCGCGCCGTCGAGCCCCGTATGCGGCAGCAGCAGCGCGAATTCATCCCCGCCGTATTTCGCCACGAGATCGATCTCGCGACAGCTTCGCGTGATCACCTGGGCGATGTCCCGAAGCGCCCTCGATCCGGAAAGATGCCCGTTGCGATCGTTGTATTCCTTGAGATTGTCGACGTCGATCATGATGAACGCGCACGCGTACCCGAATCTGCTCGCCCGTTTCATCTCTATCTTGATCGACCGGATGAGGAACCGGTAGTTGTATATTCCCGTGAGCCCGTCCGTGATCGATTCCACCTCGAGCTTCTTGTAGAGGATGTAATTCTCGAAGGCGATCGCCGCCTGGTTCGCCATGACCGTGAGAAGGTGTATGTCGTCTTCGGTGAACCGCCGGCGCTCCGGGTCGTTGATGGCGATGATGACTCCGAAGAGCGAATTCTTCGCTATGAGGGGCGCCGAAACGACCGTGCTGCAGGAATCCTCGTCATGCAGGAATTCAGAAGCGAGCATCGAGAGATCGAGCGACAGGACTCCCTCGGAGCTTTTCGCCGATTCGTACTCCCGCTGGAGCCAGTTCACGATGCCGGCCGAAGCGGGCATATCCTCGACGGCGATTCGTTTGCTCTTGTCCCGCAGCGTGCCGGTGTACTTGACGATCCGGCGGTTGTCGAGAAAGATCAGATAGACCTTCTTCGACGGAAGGATGCTCAGCGCGTTTTCTATGATTTTTTGCAGAATGATACGATTGTCCTTGCCGGAGCTCATGAGACTCGTGATCTCGGCGAAGGTCTCGAAGAGGATGTCTTTTTCGTCGCAGGTTCGAACCATGGTTTTCCGGTTTCGTTCGGGACGAGTGCGAAATACGCAATAGGCATGCCATTAAACGAGATACACCCAAATGAGATAAAGAACCGCGGGGATTCCGGCGATCATGCGCCCCGGCTTTTCCGTTTCGCCTCGTCGAGATCCCTGTTGTACCGGAGTATCTCCTTGATATTTTTATAGATATGATATCCTATCAGGAGCGCTATCATCGCGATAGCTCCCGGCAGAGCCGCACGCCAGGCATCCGATACGTTCTTGAAGGTCGTGCGCATGACCTTCAGGGCCGAGCCGAAAAGCATCCAGAGAAAGAAGAATAGTATGATTTTCACCGCAAGGGTGGTGAATAGCGAGTAATAACGCTCCCTCGACCGCGAGAGCTTCTCCCCTTCCGCCGAACGGAATCTCCTGCGGCCCGCCGGTTTTCTGAAATCGAACGGCATCGATATGCACCTCACTCCTGCACCGCGAAACGGCCCGGATAGCGCGCGATCGCGCCCCCTCCGTCGTACACCACGAGACGGTAGAAATACACGCCCGAGGCGAGGCGATCGACTCGCGGAAAGAGAGCGTTCATGCCGAGGCAGTTCATCCCGGCTCCCAGAGGTTGCCCCCACCGCGAGCCCGCGTACGCCGTTCCGATAAGCTCCCCTTCGAGATTGTACAGGGTGAGTCCGATATCGACGCCGCGGGAAAGATTTACGCAGAAGGACGCCGAGCGAAACCCCGCCGCCGCCGGATTCGGCTGGACCGCGTGCATGAGGACGATCTCTTCCTCTCCCTGCACCGCGATCCAAATCTCGGCGGTATTGTTACCGGGATCGTCGCTCATGCCGTTCACGGAGATCGATGCGCCGATTTTGTCGGCGCCGAGAAAGCTCCTGTCGAGCACGACCGTCGCCTCGACGCTATAAGCGTCGAGGGCGGCGGGAACCGCAAGGACTTCGGAATACAGCGTGCGCACGAACGATCCGTTCTCGATGGAGATCGTGAACCGCATGCTGCTTCCCGCGGGCGCCTGCGCGCTGCCCCTGTTTCTCGCCGCCGCGCGCACGGTCATCGTATCGCCGACCGAAAACAGACGCTTCGCATTGGGATAGCCGCCTTTGAGCAGCACGACGTCCGAGGGGAACAGAGCCGCTTCGGCGCCGGCCCCGGCAATCGTATCGATAAAATCCACGACGATGTTCGTCATGCGCTCGACCTGTTCGAGATCCACGTTGCCCAACGTATCGGCGACCGTGTGATAGTACGGATAGCCGATGAGCAAGTTCTCCCTGAGAGGCTCGACGAACATCACGGCGGGGATCGACGCCTCCCAGAACGGGGCGTGGTCCGAGTTCGAAGGACCCGGGCTCACGACGGCGAGCGGGAACGACGGATCGCTCTCCTCCGCCGCCCCGGCTATCAGGCCGGAAAGCCATTCGGAAGCAGGATTCGAAACGAGCGTGCCGGCCGGAGGACCGGCGAAAGGATAGCCGATCATGTCGCAGTTGAGCACGCCGATGATTCTCCCGGGATCGATAGCGGGCAACGCGTCGACGAAGGCCCTGCTTCCGAGGAGGCCCAGCTCCTCGCCGGAAAAAAGCACGAACATGACGTCGAACGGGAGATCGCGTCCCGATAGAACTCGCGCGGCCTCCATGAGCGCCGCGACCCCCGTCGCGTTGTCGTCGGCGCCGGGCGCGGGCAGCGTCCGCCAATTCGCCGGCCAACCGGACGTCCGGGACGCGATCGCGTCGTAGTGGGCCGTCACGAGAACGACCCCCGACACAGCTCCGTTTCCCGCGACGCGCGCGGCCAGATTCTCCGCCGTGTAAGAGCTATCGATCCGCATGTTGATCGATACGCTGTTGCTGTCGATTGAGAAGGGGTATCTCTCGACGACGACGCCCGTATACCGCGCGAGCCGCGCCGCGAGGGAATCGGCCACGAGCCGGAGCGGCGCCTCCCTCAGCACGAAGCGGGTCCGCGGTTCGCCCGTCGCGGGATCCACCGAAAGGAAGCGGATCATCGACTCGAGAGAATCACGCTCAACGAACGATGAAGCGGCGCCCCGCGAAACATCCCGCGCGCGCATGGGAGCGCGGACACCCGCATCGGATATCCCATCGACCGCGAGCGCGGAAACGAGCAACAAGAGCCCGAGTGCGTTCACGAAAGCCCTTCCCGCGGAGCGTCCGGCACAAAATAATGGCGCGCCCGAGAGGATTCGAACCTCCGACACCCAGCTCCGGAGGCTGGTGCTCTATCCAGCTGAGCTACGGGCGCTCCTGACCGTCATCGAGAAGCTCCTCCGCCAGTTCCTCGCGGAGCTTACCCTTCCCGCCGAGCATCCGCGCGATCTCGGCGACGCGTTCGCGTCCTTCGAGGATCCGCGCCGAGGCGATCGTCCGCTCCCCCTTCACCCGCTTCTCGACCCTGATGTGGTGAACGGCTTGAGCGGCCACCTGCGGCAGGTGGGTAATGCAAATGATCTGGTATCTGCTCGAGAGCTCCGCGAGCCGCTCGGCGACGACGCCGCCGAGATCGGCTCCGAGCCCCGTATCGATCTCGTCGAATATGAGCGTCGAGATTCTCTTCTCCTCGACCTCGAGCTTTTTCAGAACGAGGGTAATTCTCGAGAGCTCCCCTCCCGAAACGATCTCCGCCAGCGGATGGCTCTCCTCGCCGACGTTCGTCCGGATCGCGAACTCGACACGATCCCAACCCCTCGGCGATAAATGTATTGCAGAATCCTCGTCTTGGAAAGCGTTATTTTCGAGACGTTCCACCGTGGTAGTAAATAGCGCCCCTTTCATCCCGAGCTTCTGAAGCTCCCCGGTCACCTGCCGGTCGAGACGCTCCGCGCTGTTGCGGCGCCTGCGGCTCAATTCTTCGAGAATCGGAACGAGAACCCCCCTGGCGCCGGCATGGTCGCGCTTCGCATCCGCGATCGCCGTCGAGCCCTCCGCGAGCGATTCGAGAATCCCCCTGATCTCGTCACGCTTCGAGACGAGCGCGGCGCAATCGAGCCCGTACTTTCTGCACGCGCGCTGAATCCCGGCGAGGCGCTGCTGGAGACTCTCGAGATCCTCGGATGCATCCTCCGCATCCGTGAGCGAGCGGCCTATCGTGCGGGCGATATCCTGCGCCGAGATCCGCGCGGCCCTGAGCGTCTCGGCGCCCTTCCCCCATGACGCGCTTATGCCGGCTATCGATTCGAGCGATCTCGCGGCCCGATTGAGCCGGTCGGCGGCCGAGCCCTCGTCTCCCTCGAGAGAACTCAGCGCTTCCTCGAGGGCGGAAATGTATTTCTGCTTGTTCTCGATCTGTTTGATCTTCGATTCGAGCCGCCGATCGAGATCGTGCTCGAGCTTGAGCTCATCCAGCTCCGCGAGCTGAAACCTGAGATAATCCTCGCGGCGGCGGTGCTCCTCTTCTTCCGCGGCGAGTCGGGCGAGGCGTTCCGATATCCTCATGAAACCGGCGATCGCCGCCATCGAACGATCGAGCAGCGCGCCGTAATCGCCCCATGCGTCGAGATACAGTATATGGCTCGCCGGATCGAGAAATTCCTGCTGCCGGTGTTGGCCATGGAGCTCGATGAGAGCGCGGGCCGTCTCCTGCGAGGAGGCCACGGTGGAAAGCATGCCGTTGATCCATATCCGGTTCCGGCCGTCGGCCGCGAGCTCCCGCCTCAGGGAAAGCTCCGTTTCCCCCTTCGACAGGCCGAGCCTCTCGCGCAGCGGCCAGGCGTCGTCGACGGAGAAAATCCCTTCGACCGTCAGATTCGCCGCGCCTTTCCTTATGAGCGATTTCTTCGCGCGCGCGCCGGAAAGAAGATCGACCGCGGCGAGGATGATCGATTTCCCCGCGCCCGTCGATCCCGTCATGACGTTGAGCCCCTCGCTGAAATGTATCGTCGCGTCCTCGACGATCGCCAGATTCCGGATTCGGATCTCCCTGAGCATCCCCAACCTCCCCCGGTCAATGATCCTGACGAAGCACCCCACCCCACTTGAGCTTTCGCCGCACGATATCGTAGAAACTGTATCCGTCGGTGACGATGAGCTTCGTCGCGACGGAATACCTGCTGAACACCATGGTATCCCCCTTCCCGACGACGCACGATTGCTGGCCGTCGATCGTGAGAAGCGTTTCCTGCGCCTCCTCGACGATCGCGACGCAAACCGTCTCCCGGGCGCTCACGACGATCGGCCGCACGGAAAGGGAATGCGGACAGAGCGGCGTGATGACGAACGCCTCGACGCTCGTCGGATTCACGATGGGCCCGCCCGCCGCGAGGGAATAGGCGGTCGAGCCCGTCGGCGTCGAAACGATCACGCCGTCGGCCAGGTATTCGCCGAGCACGGCTCCGTTGATCGTCGTCTCGAGATGAAGCACGCGCGACACGCCGACGCCGTGCACGACCGCGTCGTTAAGCGCCGAGTATCTGCGCGGCGCGCCTCCGCCTCCCTCGCAGACGATCGAGAGCCGCAGCCGATCCTGTATCGAATAGCGTCCCGCGAACAGGTCTCCGATCGCGCGCCGCGGATCGTCTTCCGCGAGAAATCCCAGGCTTCGAATCTTGATGCCGAGAAGCGGTATTTCCTCGTCGGCCACCATGCGGGCCGCCACGAGAAGCGTGCCGTCTCCGCCGAGCGCGAGGACCGCATCGCATCCGCTCAGGCTTTCGACGCGCCGCACGGCGCCCGCGGGCGCCAGGCTCGCCGCTTCCTCGAGCCCGCATACCGCGACGTCCCCGGGGACGAGTCCGAGCACGGTCTTCACGACGTCACGGATCTCTTTTTTCCTCGCGTTCGCGACAAGTCCCAGTCTCGAAATCTTCATCGACTTCCTCCCTGACCCGTTTGCGCGCGGGAACGGACGAAGCCCGCGACCTCCGCGGCCACCGCCTCAGCGGAGATACCGATTTCTTCCAGAAGCTCGTTGCGGCTCCCGTGCGGCACGAAACGATCCGGCAGCCCGATTTTCACGACTCGAGTTCCCGGCGAGCTCTCCGAGTAGAATCCGAGGATCGCGTCGCCGAATCCGCCCGAACGCGCGTTCTCCTCGAGCGCGAAGACGATCGTCGAATCCTCCCCGGCCAGGGACATCAGGAGATCGGCATCGAGCGGTTTGATGAATTTCGCGTCGATCACCGATACCGTTATCCCCGAATGCGAGAGAATCTCCGCCGCCGCCAGGGCCGTCGCCACCATCGATCCCACCGCGACGAGCGCCGCGTCGGCGCCGCGGCGCAGCACCTCTCCCTTTCCGATCGGAACGGGGGTCCGCTGGGGGGAACAGGGCCCCACGACCGCCGTTCCCCGCGGAAAGCGGATCGCGATCGGGCCCTCCTCGTAATCGAGCGCGGCGAGCATCATGCGCCGGAGCTCCTCGTCGTCCCGCGGCGCCATCACCACCATTCCCGGAACGAGGCGCAGGTAGCTCAGATCGAAAGCGCCGTGGTGCGTCGGCCCGTCCTCTCCGACGATCCCGGCTCGATCGATAATGAAACGCACGCCGAGGCGCTGCAACGCGACGTCGTGGATGATCTGATCGAAACCTCGCTGGAGAAACGTCGAATAGATGGCCACAAACGGCTTGAGGCCGGATCGCGCGAGCCCCGCCGCGAAAGTGACGGCATGCTGCTCCGCGATTCCGACGTCGAAGAACCGTTCGGGGAACGCGCACGCGAACGGAGCGAGCCCCGTCCCCTCCGTCATCGCGGCGGTGATCGCGACGACTTTTCGGTCCCTCCCGGCGAGCTCGACGAGCGACTCGCCGAATATCTCGCTGTAGGTCGGACGGGTCCCGTTGCTCTTCGAGTTCCCCGTCGCTTTGTAGAAACTCCCGATTCCGTGAAACTTCTCCGCATTCTCTTCGGCGAAACAATATCCCTTTCCCTTCCTCGTCATGACGTGAACGAGAACGGGGCCGGGAACGTCGCGGATCTGCGAGAAGGCCGAGACGAGCTGGGCCAGATCGTGGCCGTCGAGCGGGCCGAAATAGCGGAACCCGAGCTCCTCGAAAAGAATCGTCGGAACGATGAGATTCTTGATGCTCTCTTTCATGCGGCGGGCGACCTTGCGCGCCCTGAGACCGTACCGCGGCACTTTCCCCAGAAGCTCCCAGACGTCGGCCTCGAACTGCAGGTAGACCTTTTTCGTCGTGATTCTCGTCAGATACCGGGCGAGCGCCCCTACGTTCTTCGAGATCGACATCTCGTTGTCGTTGAGGATGATGATGAAACGATTCTTCTTGAGGTGTCCCGCCTGATTGATCCCTTCGAAAGAGAGGCCTCCCGATATCGCGCCGTCGCCGACAACCGAGATGACATAATGATCCTCGCCGAGAAGATCGCGCGAAACAGCCATGCCGAGCCCCGCCGATATCGACGTGCTCGCGTGTCCGACGCCGAAGGCGTCGTGCTCGCTTTCGGCCGTATTCGGGAATCCGCTGAGCCCTTCCCGCATCCGCAAGCTCCTGAAGGCCTCTCTTCGCCCGGTCAGAATCTTGTGGGCGTAGCTCTGGTGTCCCACGTCCCATAGAATCTTGTCCCGGGGCGAATCGAAGACGTAATGGACGGCGAGCGCGATCTCGACGGCCCCGAGGCTCGACGCGAGATGTCCGCCTCGCGCGGACACGACTTCGATGATGTATTGACGGAGCTCGTCGCTCAACGCGACGAGCTCTTCGGTCGAGAGCGCCTTGAGATCCCCGGGAGTTTGTATCGTATCGAGAAGAGCCATAGACATCGTCCGATCCTAGAGGAGACAATATGCGCCGATGATCCCGAGAGCGGTTCCCGACAGGACGTCGAGCGGTTTGAAACGGAGCGTCCGCAACTCCCCGTCTTCCGCGATATCCTGATAGCTCTCGTCGCTCGAGATGATCCTGTTGAGAACGTTCGTTTGCTTCACCTTCTCGCCCTTGAGCCGCATCGTGTCGTGTATGATGATGACGCTGTAAGCGGCGACGACGGAAAAGAGAATCGACGAAAAACCGTACTTGATCCCGACGCTCATCGAAAGAGAGCTGAAGACGGCCGAATGCAGATTCGGCATTCCGTCCGCCTGCGTCACCGCGTCAAACTTGAATCTTCTCCCCGCGACACTGTGCAGAATCAACTTGATACCTTGAACCGCCAGCCCGCATATCACGGGGATGAGAAAGATCTGTCTGTAGAGCATTTCTTTGAGCATTTCAGGATGAGCGCTCGACGATCAGTGAAAATATATACCGCAGGTACCCGTCATCGCCGAGAACTTCCATCGCGCGCACCCCGTCGGCGATCAGCCGGCCTGCGGTTTCGCGGGATACATCGATGCCGAAGTGCGCCGGATACGTAATTTTCTTCCTTTTCTCGTCCTTGCGCAAGGCTTTTCCTGCCTTCTCCGCGCTTCCCTCGAGATCGAGGATATCGTCGATTATCTGGAACGCGAACCCGGCTGAGCGGCCTATCCCGTGCATCTCCATGATTCTGTTCTTTTCGGCTCCCGCGAGCGCCGCCCCGATCGAGAGGGAAGCCCCGATGAGCTCCGCGGTCTTCCGGGAATGGATGAAGCGCACACGCTCCTCCGTCGGTTCCGATCCTTCCCCCTCGAGATCGGCGACCTGCCCCCCGACGAGGCAGCGCGACCCCGCCGCGCGAGAGAGAATACGAACCGATTCCAGAACGTGGTCGGCGGGGGCGTCGCAGCGGGCCAGTATCTCGAATGCGAGGGTCAGGAGGGCGTCTCCGGCGAGAATCGCGACCGCCTCGCCGTACGCCTTGTGGCAGGACGGCTTCCCTCTCCGCAGATCGTCGTTGTCGAGAGCCGGGAGATCGTCATGAATGAGCGTGTACGCGTGCAGGCATTCGATCGCGCATCCCGCCTGCAGGGCCGCCTCGCGGCGAGGATCGCCGCAGAGCCGGTGGCCGGCCATGCAGAGGATCGCCCGAAGACGCTTCCCGCCGCCGATCGTCGCGTACCGCATCGCGCCGTGAAGCGATACGGGCTCCTCGTCCGCGCGCGGGAGAAGCGCCGCCAGCATCTCGTTGACCGCGCGCCTGTCGTCCGCGATCCGCGTTCCGAAGCCGGCTTCCTTCATGCTACTCCTCCCCTTCCCCTTCCTGCCCGGCTATCTCCTCGGTGAGCCGTTTCATCCGCTGTTCCGCCTCCAGCACGATGCCCTTGCAGAGCGTTCCGAGCCTCATCCCCTCCTCGTACAGCTTCATGCTCTCCTCGAGGGGAACGTCTCCGTCCTCGAGTTGCTTCACGATCTCGTTGAGCCTGCCCAACGCATCCTCAAAGCTTATTTTTTTCGCCATGGCCTTCCTTTCTTCTTCTCCCGCACCGAGCAGAGAACCCCGCCGTCGTAGAAGTGAACCGTGAGCTCGTCCCCGCGGGAGATTTCTTCCGCGCGCGGGATCACCCGCGCCCCGCGGCCGGCCGTGCAAAACGAATAGCCGCGCCTGAGCACGCCTCGAGGATCGAGCTCCGCAAGGGCGCCGAGCCTTCCGGCGATCTCCTTCCTTCTGAGCAGCAGATCTCCGCTCAGCCGCATCGACATCACGCGCATCCCGTGATCGATCGATCCGGCCGCCAGTCGCATCCCTTCGCACGGGTTCCTTCGCGCGAGCCTGTCGAGCGTCGAATCGAGCGAAGTCCGCGATCGTCCGACGCGTCCGTCGATCCACCTCGTCAGAATCGCGACCGACTCATCGAGCGACCGCGCGAAGGCGAGGTTTCTCGTCCGCCGCCAGTCCGAGACCCTCTCGAGCAAATCGTCGATCTCGAGCTCTGCGCGCTCCATCCTGTGCCCGATCGACGGAAACGCCGAACTTCTCACGAGGTACTCGACGAGATGCCGCCTGTTGGCGAGCGATGAAGCTTCGATGGTTGAAATCCGCCGGAGCGAATCGTCGAGCGCGCGCCTGACCTCGCCGACGAGGGGTGTCGCAAGCTCGGCGGCCGCCGTCGGAGTCGCCGCGCGCACGTCCGAGACGTGATCCGCCATCGTCGTGTCGATTTCGTGCCCGATCCCCGTGATGACCGGATGTGACGAGGCGGCCACGGCGCGCGCGACCTCCTCGCTGTTGAAGCCCCAGAGGTCCTCGACGCTCCCGCCCCCGCGCGCCAGGATAACGGTATCGATATCCTCGACGCCGTTCGTGATCTCGAACGCCCGAACCAGGGATCGGATCGCCCCGGCACCCTGCACCTCCGCCCGGACGCGAACGATCTCGGCGACGGGCCATCTCCGGCGAATCGTATCGACGACGTCTCTGATCACGGCGCCGGTCGGCGACGTGATAACCGCGATCTTCGCGGGGTAGCGCGGGATCGGCCGCTTGCGATCGGCCGCGGTGAGCCCTTCGTCCATGAGCCGCTTGAGCAGGCGCCTGAATTCGAGCTCCATGTTCCCGCGCCCGGCGGGGATGAGGTCGGTCGCGATGAGCTGCGTCTGACCCGAGCCGCCGAAATGAGAGATGCGTCCCGGCGCGATGACGAGCATTCCGTTCGCGGGAACGATCGAGACTCGTTCAGCGTACCGGCGAAACAACACCGCGTGGATCATGCTTGCGTTGTCGCGAAGGGTGAAATAGGCGTGCCCGGACGTATGGAGCTTGAAATTCGCGATTTCCCCGATGACGTTCAGGCGCGGAAACTCCGACTCGAGATGCTGTCTGACGGCCTCGCTGATCTCCGTTACCGTGTAGAGATCCCGGCGCTCGTCGCCGAGCGGGTCGTTCCCGGAGCTATCCATCATCCCGCACTCCGTGCGCCCATCGTGCGGCCTGGAGCGTGTTTCGCATGAGCATCGCGACGGTCATGGGCCCCACGCCGCCCGGAACGGGCGTAATGAGCGAAACCTTCCGGTATGCCGATTCGAAATCGACGTCCCCGGTGAGACGATACCCCTTCTTCGCGGCGGCGTCGGCAACACGATTCATCCCGACGTCGATAACCACCGCGCCCTCGCGGATCATGTCTCCGCCGATCGCGTGCGCCCTGCCGATGGCGGCGACGAGTATATCGGCTTCCCGCGTGACCGATCCGAGATCGCGCGTCAGTGAATGGCACATCGTGACCGTGGCGTTTCCGTTTGCCGCTTTCCGCGAAAGAAGCAACGCGACGGGCTTCCCGACGAGAATGCTCCTCCCGACGACGACGACCCGCTTCCCCTCCGTCCCAACGCCGTAGCGCGCGAGGAGCTCGAGGATGCCGAGCGGCGTGCAGGGAATAAACCGGGGCTTGTCCGAGGCGAGACGCCCGATATTGTACGGATGGAGTCCGTCGACGTCCTTGGCCGGCGAGACGCTCTCGATGATCCGCTGCTGATCGATGTGCGAGGGGAGCGGCATCTGCACGAGAATGCCGTCGACTCCGGGATCCGCGTTGAGGCGCTCGACCCGATCGAGCAGATACGCGGCCTCCACCGTCGCCGGCAGCTCGATGAGCGTCGAGGCGATCCCGCAGCGGGCCGCGGCGGTCACCTTGCTCTTGACGTACGCCTGCGAGGCCGGGTCTTCCCCGACGATGACGACCGCGAGAAACGGCGGCCGGCGGCCTTTCGAGAAATCGGCGGTTCCCGCCGCGACCTCCGAAAAGATCGTTTCCGCGACGGCTTTCCCGTCGATCAGCTTTTCCGATTCAGAGCTCATGCCTGCTCCTCGTGGATTTCGATCTCCTCTCGAACCCGCACGACCGCGCGGGCATGCCCCGTCGCGTCGTCCACGTCGACGAGGAGCCCCCCGATGCAGGCGGCGCCCTCCGCCACCTCGAATCGAACGGGAAGCGCGCGCATGAACCGCTCGATCACCTGCTCCTTGCGGACACCGATAACCGAATCGATCGGGCCAACCATTCCCAGGTCCGTTATGAAGCCGGTTCCGCCCGGAAGCACCCGTTCGTCGGCGGTCTGCACGTGCGTATGCGTGCCCACGAGGGCGCTGACACGCCCGTCGAGATACGCCGCGAGCGCCTGCTTCTCGCTCGTCGCCTCCGCATGAAAATCGACGAGAACGATCTTGACGCCCGGCGGGATCCCGTCGAGAATCGCGTCCGCGCAGCGGAAAGGGCAGTCGATCGGGGTCATGAAGGTCCGGCCCTGGAGATTGATGACGGCATACGGGGTGCCCCGCGTCTCCCGCACGACGAACCCCCTGCCGGGCACTCCCGGCGGATAGTTCGCCGGGCGCAGCAGGTCTTCCCGCGAATCGAGAAGAGCCAGTCCCTCGCGCTTGTCCCACACGTGGTTGCCGCTCGTCATGACGTCCACCCCGCAGGCGACGATTTCGTCGATGACCTTCGGGGTGATCCCGAAGATCCCCGCGGCGTTCTCCACGTTGCCGATACAGAGATCGACCGCATGGCGCGCCTTGAGGGCGCCGAGACCTCCGGCGAGGGCATTCCTGCCCGCCTTTGAGATGATATCGCCGAGAAACAGGATGCGCATAGCCTAAGCGCGCTCACCGCGCGTAATCGATCGCCCTCGTTTCCCGGACGACGACCACCTTGATCTGGCCCGGGTATTCCATATCTCCCTCGATCTTTCTCGCGATCTCGGAGCACAGATCCGCCGCCTGCGAATCGTCGATCTTCTTGAAGTTCACGAGAATCCGGATCTCGCGCCCCGCCTGGATCGCATAGGATTTTTCGACGCCTTCGAAGGCGTCGGCGATTCTTTCGAGCTTCTCGAGTCTCCGGATATAATTCTCCAGCGTCTCCCGCCGCGCGCCCGGACGCGCCCCCGAGATGGCGTCCGCGGCCGAAACGAGATGGGTGATCATCGACGTCGCTTCCACGTCTTCGTGGTGGGCCGCCACGGCGTTTACGATCTTCTCGTTTTCCCCGTACCGCTTCACGAGCTCGCCGCCGATCGTCGCGTGCCCGCCCTCCATCTCGTGATCCGCGGCCTTGCCGATATCGTGAAGAAGCCCGGCCCGCTTCGCGATCACGCCGTCCGCGCCGAGCTCGCCCGCGAGCAGGCTCGACAGGTATGCGACTTCCTTCGAATGCTGAAGCACGTTCTGTCCGTACGACGTGCGGTACTTGAGGCGTCCGAGAAGCTTCACGAGCTCCGGATGCAGCCCGTGAATGTTGAGCTCGAGGCACGTCTGCTCGCCGATCTCGCGGATTTCCTCGAGAAGCTCCTTCCTCGTTTTTTCGACGACCTCCTCGATGCGCCCGGGATGGATGCGGCCGTCCTTGACGAGCTTCTCGAGAGAAAGGCGGGCGACCTCGCGCCTGATCGGATCGAATCCAGAGAGGATGACTGCCTCCGGCGTGTCGTCGATGATCACGTCGATGCCCGTCGCGCTTTCGAACGCCCTGATATTGCGCCCCTCGCGGCCGATGATACGCCCTTTCATCTCGTCGCTGGGAAGATCCACGACCGAAACGGTCGATTCGACGACGTGGTCGGCGGCGCACCGCTCGATCGCGAGCGTCAGTATCTCGCGGCTCTCCTTGACTGCGTTGCGCTCCGCCTCTTCGCGGATATCGCGTATCTTCTTGGCCGCCTCGTGTCTCGCCTCGCTCTCGAGATTCGCGATAAGAACCTTCTTCGCCTCGTCCTTGCTCAGACCGGCCAGCCTCTCGAGCCTGTCGTTCTGCATCTGAAGAACGCGATTGAGATCCTCATGTTTCTCGGCGACCGCCTGGAGCTTTCCGTCGAGGAGCTTCTGCCGCTCGCCGATCTCCTGTTCGCGGTTCTCGAGATAATCGACCTTCCGGTTGATGTTCTGCTCTTTTTCCTCGAAGCGACGCTCCTGTTTCTTGAGCTCCTGCCGCGCCTCCTGCGTTTCCTTTTCGAACCTGAGCTTCGCCTGGTACCACTCGTCCTTTGCTTCGAGAATCGCCGCTTTTTTTTGCGTTTCGGCCTCACGCTGCGCTTCGGCGATGATGTTCTCCGCAAGCTTCCTCGTATGCTTGAGATGGCTCTCCGAGACCTTCTTGTTTATGAGCCAACCCGCGACAAGGCCGATGAAGAGAACCAGTATCCCGGCCGATGTGAAAAAGAATACACCTTGCATAATTAATCACCCGATCCGCGATCGGGGATGCTCACCTCCGCGTGACTCGAGTCAACGTCTCTGCGTGGCTGCAACCGCTTTGAGATATGCGAAATAGAATGTCCTGCGGCGGGAGATGCGGGAGCGTTATCGACGCGATAATAATTCCCCACGCTGTGCCGTGTGGTGAAGCACCCTTTAAAGCCGAGAACACAAGGTGGAAATCCGCATGACCGTTTCTGCGATCCCGGTCGCGCCGGGCTTGGCATCGGCGGCCAGATATAAGATTTCCGGGCTAAAGGTGTTGGCTAAAAATTCGCTTCTCCATCACGAGCACGGTAGGGAATTTTTCGTCTCACGTGCGACGCCCATATCCTCACGGTCCCCATATTTTCCGCCAACACCCCAGGGCTGGGAGGATTATCGTTCAACGCTGATCTTGCTATCAAGGAGTTCGCCCAAACGCGCAGCCTTTCCCTCGAGCTCCGCCTCGATCCGATCGCGCTCTTCGCGCTCCTGCCAGAGCTCGTCCGTGATATTGAGAGCAGCTAATATGGCGATTCGCGACTGTGACATGATACCGCTCGAATGGGCTATTTCCCTCATCTTCCGGTCCACGTATCCAGCTATCTTATGAATATACTGAGGGTTACCCACTCCCTTGATTTTATACTCTTGACCAAAAATTTCCACTTTTTCAGTGCTCTTTTCGGTCATCGGGCTACCTTTCAAAATCAACGTAGAACCTTTCGCTTCCGCCTTATCCTCCCGGGTACCCACCTTATCCAACGGCGATGAATCAGATATCAAGCTGATCCAGTTTCGCCAGCATCTCCTCTACCTTTCCTTTAATCTCCTCTCTCGTTTGATCGAAATCTCCAGTCTTTTTCTTTTCGGTCCGCAAGATTTCGAGCTCCCTCGTTAACTCACCGTTCGTAATATACAACGAATCCATTTTTTCTTTCAACTCTTTATTGATCGCCTCCAGCCTCAATTTTTCCTCTTTCAGCCTGGAGATATGCTCCGCCGCCTTCGTAATCTTCTCCTCGAGCATGTCGAGATTGATGACTCCGCTTCCTGCCATGCGCCTATCCTCCCCTATTCCGTCCGCAGCGTCGCCCCGAGCTCGCGCTCCAGGGCGCCGATTATCCTCTGAATCTCCCGGTCGACCGCGAGGCTGTCGAGCGTGCCCTCGGAAGACCTGAAGCTCAGCCTGAATGTATAGCTCCGTTTTCCTTCTCCGAGATGACCCCCCCTATAGTAATCGAAAACTCGAATAGAATCAAGATATTGTGCCTGTTTCATGATAATATTTCTAACCTCCGCAAAGCGCACCTTGTCGGCAACCACGATGCAGAGATCCCGTTTCACCGCGGGGTATTGGCTCATCGCTTCGAACCTGGGCGAACCGGCCCCGGCCACCGGCAGCACATCGAGACGGAGGTCGAAATAATAGATCGGGGAATCGACGTCGAATCCCTCCGACACGCCTTTGGCGACGAGGCCTCCTTCGGCGAGAACGGCGCCGCCGAGGAGCCACTGAAAGATCTGCCCCTTCCCGTCGTGCGGCTTCATCATCCTCGCCTGCCGGCCAAGCCCGAGCCGTTCGAGAAGGGCTTCGAGTTCCCCCTTCATGTCAAAAAAATCGCTTTGCCGGCGCGGCTCCATCCATTGGAGCGGCACGCCGTGCCGCGCGAAGAGCGCCGCGAGACGCAATTCCTCCCGCGGGAGCCCCGTCCGCTCCGGCCCCGGAAGAAACACCTTGCCGAGCTCGAAGATGCGTATCTCCTCCTGCTCGGCGCGCGTGTTCCGCCTCACCACGCCGAGAAGCCCCGGAAGCAGGCTCGTCCGGAGAGCCGATTGCGCCTCGGTGAGAGGATTCGTCACGCGCAGCGGATATCCCCGATCGTCCCGCGCGTCCCATCCCATGCGCCCCGTATCGCCGGGGTCCATGAAAGAGCTCGTGACGACCTCGGCGAATCCGCGCGAAACGAGAAACTCGACGAGCGAGTCGTTCCTCAGGTCTTCGAACGCCACTTCGGAGAATATGCTGCACCTCGCCGATTCGTCCCGGCCGATGTTCTCGTACCCGTAGACCCGGGCGGCCTCCTCCACGAGATCGATTTCCTCCATGATGTCCCGCCGGAACGTCGGTATGGAGACGTGGACCGCATCTCCATAGGAACGGGACTGAAGCTCGAGCCGATCGAGCAGCGCCGCCAAGTCGTCTCCCGCGAGCTCGGTACCCATGACGCGGTTGGCATGGCTCACCCTGAGAGAAACGCTTCGTCTCTCGAGGCGCCTCGGATCGTCCATTGACTCCGCGCAAGCCGCGGAAGGCGTGCCCGCCCCCATCTCGTGAATAAGGCGGCACGCGCGCGCCGCCGCGTCCATCATGACGCCGATATCCGCCTCCCGTTCGAAACGGTACGAGGCCTCCGTCTCGAGCTTGAGGCGCTGCCGCGAGCTCCTCACGAGCCGCGGATCGAACATCGCGCTCTCGATAACGAGACGTCGCGTACCGGCCTTCACCTCGGTTTCGCGGCCGCCCATGACTCCCGCGACCGCGATCGGCCGCGCGTCGTCGGCGATGACGAGTATCCCGGGATCGAGCTCGCGCTCGACGCCGTCGAGCGTAACGATCTTTTCCCCCTTTTTGGCGCGCCGGACCACTATGGAATCCTTGCCCAACGTATCCCGATCGAACGCATGGAGCGGCTGCCCGAGCTCCATGAGCACGAAATTCGTCGCATCGACGATGTTGTTGATCGCGGCGAGCCCGACCGATTTGAGGAGCGCTTGCATCCATGCCGGAGAGGGACCGACGGTGACGCCGTCGACGAAGGCCGCGGTGTAGCGCGGGCAATCGGCGCCGCTATCGATCTTCAGATTGAATTCCTTGCCCGTGCCGAGATCGAAAAGATCGGGAACGACGAGTTTCCGCCTGTAGAGCGCGGCGATCTCGCGCGCGATCCCGAAATGGCACAGGAGATCGGGACGGTTCGGCGTCACCTCGAGGTCGAATACGTACTCGGCGTGTCCGAGCTTCCCCTCAAGGCTCATTCCAGGTTTCCCGTCGAAGTCGAGGGACATGATGCCGTCGTGGCTCTCGCTCAGCCCCAACTCCGATTCCGAGCAGATCATCCCCTCGGAAACGACCCCCCGAATCTTGGATTTCTTGATTCTGAGCCCCCCGGCGAGCACCGCTCCCTCGACCGCCACCGCCACGCGCATTCCCGCCGCGACGTTCGGCGCGCCGCACACGACGCCGAGAGGACGCGCGCCGCCCGCATCGACCGTGCAAACGCTCAGCCTATCGGCGCCCGGATGCTTCGCGACCTCGAGGACCTTGCCGAGCACCACTCCGGCGAACGGCGGGGCGAGCGATTCGATTCCCTCCACGTTCACGCCGAACATCGTCAAGTCGTGCCCGAGAGTCGCCGCGTCCTCCTCGATAGCGACGTATCGTTTCAACCAGGAAAGGCTGATCTTCACTCGAACACCTCCCCGGCCGTTTCCGCCCAGAACTGCCGCAGGAACCGAAGATCGTTCCCGAGGAGCCGCCGGATGTCGTCGATCCCGTATTTGAGCATCGCGATCCGGTCGAGGCCCAGACCGAACGCAAAACCGGTATAGGCGTCCGGATCGTACCCTGCGTTGCGAAACACATGCGGATGCACCATCCCCGCCCCCATGATCTCGATCCATCCGGTCCTGCCGCAAATGGAGCAGCCGGAGCCGCGGCACGAGAAACAGGACATGTCGGCCTCCGCGCTCGGTTCGGTGAACGGGAAGAAATGAGGCCTGAACCGCACCTTCGCGTCCGACCCGAAGAACGCGCGCACAAAATAGGTCATATCGTTTCGCAGGTCGGCGAGCGACACGTTGCGATCGACGAAGAGCCCTTCCATCTGGAGAAACTCGGATGCATGGGACGGATCGGGCGATTCGTTGCGGTACACGCGACCGGGTACGATGATGCGAAGCGGCGGCTTGTGCTTTTCCATATACCGCACCTGGACCGGCGATGTCTGCGTTCTCAGGAGAATGTCCCTGTTGATATAGAAGGTGTCCTGCGTATCCCGCGACGGATGATCGGCCGGGAAGTTCAACGCCTCGAAATTGTAATAATCGAGCTCGACGTCGGGACCTTCGGCGAGCGAGTAACCCATCCCGAAAAATATGCGCTTGATGTCTCTCAGGACCTGATGGAGCACGTGGCGCCCGCCGGGAAGCGTGCGCCGTCCCGGGAGAGTCGGATCTCCCGAGAAATAATCCTCTTCGGCCGCGCCGGCGGAAAGCGCGTCTTTTCGCCGTTCGTAGAGCGCGAGAATGCGTTCCCTGAGATCGTTGACCAGATCTCCGAACGCGGGACGCTCCTCGTTCGGCAGGCTCCCTATGGAACGCAGAAGGGTCGTTATCTCCCCCTTGCGTCCGATGAACCGGATCCTCGCCTCTTCCAGGGCGTCGAGATCGGCGGCCTCGGCGAAGGTCCTTTCCGCCCGCTCCGCGATATCATCCACCCCGAAGCGATCGGGTCGCTCGCTCATTGAAGGGATTCCTTCGCAATCTCCGCGAGCTTCGTGAAGCCCGGCGCGTCGTTGATGGCGAGCTCGGCGAGCATCTTGCGATTGATCTCGATATTCGATTTCTTCAGCCCGTCGATGAGACGGCTATAGCTCATACCGTTCAGCCGGGCAGCCGCGTTGATTCGCGTGATCCACAGTTTGCGGAAATCGCGCTTGCGCGCGCGACGGTCCCGGTACGCGTAGACAAGCGCCCGGTTGACGGCCTCGCGCGCCGGGCGATAGAGGGTATGGCGGCTACCGAAATAGCCTTTCGCCCGCTTCAGAATCTTCTTCTTGCGGCTCTTCGAGGGTACCCCATGTTTGGTTCTCGGCATATCGTGAATCCTCCTGCGGCTCGTGCAAGCCTGTCCGTGATGTCGTTATCCGTCCGCCCGTTACATCCCCAGCATGCGGCGGACGCGCCTCGCGTCGCTTGCGGCGACCGTCGTTCCCTTGCGCAGGTTGCGTTTCCGCTTGCTCGATTTCTTGGTCAGAATGTGGCTCCCATACGCCTTTGTCCGCTTTATTTTGCCGGTTCCCGTGACGCGGAAGCGTTTGTGCGCCGCTCGATTCGTTTTTAGCTTCGGCATGGCTGTTCTCTAGCCCCCTTTTCTGTCGGATCGAGGCCCCAGGATCATTGAAATCATCTTGCCGACCTGTATCGCGTCTTTCTCGATGAGAGCGATATCGGCGAACTGCGCGACGATGCGATCGAGAATTTTTCGTCCCATATCCATATGCTCCATCTCGCGGCCCCGGAAAATGACGGTGATCTTCACCTTGTCCTTTTCCTGGAGGAATTTTTCCGCGTTCCGCAGCTTGAACTGGAGATCATGCTCCTCGATCTTGGGACGAATCTTGATCTCCTTCAAATGGGTCGTGTGCTGCTTCTTTTTCGACTCGCGCGCCTTCTTGCTCTGCTCGTACTTGAACTTCCCGAAATCCATGATCTTGCATACCGGCGGCCGCGAAGTCGGCGAGATCTCCACGAGGTCGAGACCTTGCTCCTGGGCCATCTTGAGCACCTCCGGGGTCGGGAGGATGCCGAGCTGCTTGCCTTCCGCATCGATGACCCGGATCTCGGGCAGCCGAATCTGCTCGTTCACGCGAACCCGCTTTTCTCTTTCCCTCTCCTTAATACCGCCACCTCCTGGCAATAAAACGAAAAAGGGCAGGTAAAGTCTCACCCGCCCGTCGGAACCGGATTCAAGATGAAACCCTACCGATACATTGAAGACCCGTAAGGTGAGGAGGCATACGCCTCCTGCTTTTCAAATCGATTGTCGATCCTAAAGATACGTCTTTCGCTTGATCTCGTCAATCACTTCGGCGATAAAATCTTCGATTTTTTTCGCCCCTATTCTCCCCTTTTTCTTCGATCTCAGGTCGAGAACCCCCTCGGCGACCTCCCGATCGCCCGCGACCGCCATGTACGGGATCTTGAGGAGCTCCGCCTCCCTGATCCGGTAGCCGATCTTCTCCTCCCGCAGATCCCCTTCCGCCCGTATCCCCGCGTCGACGAGTCTCTTGACCGCGCCGCGGACGAACTCGTGCTGGCCGGGTCCGATCGGAAACACGCGCACCTGAATCGGCGCGAGCCAGAGAGGAAACTCTCCGGCATAGTGCTCGGTGAGCGTGCCGATGAAGCGCTCGAGAGAGCCCAGGAGCGCCCGGTGTATCATGTACACGTACGCGCGCTGCCCTTCCGCGTTCACGTATTGCACGTCGAAACGCCGCGGCAGGTTGAAATCGAACTGGATCGTCGTCGCCTGCCAGCCGCGGCCGATCGCGTCGATGAGCTTCAGATCTATCTTCGGGCCGTAGAAAACGGCCTCCCCGATCATCTTGTGATAGGGGATCCCGCGCTTTTCGATCGCGGCGAGGAGAGACGCCTCCGCGCGCTCCCATTCCTCTTCGGTCCCCGCGTATTTTCCCATGTTCGAGGGATCGTGCATGCTCAGCTCGACCCGGTAGTTTTCGAATCCGAACGAGGTGAGGAGGCGGTGCGCGAAATCGAAGCACCGGTCGACCTCGTCGGTGAGCTGATCGGGCGTGCAGAAAATGTGCGCGTCGTCCTGGGTGAAGCCGCGAACGCGCAGGAGGCCGTGAAGCGTTCCCGAGCGCTCGTTCCGGTAGACGGTTCCGAGCTCCGCGTAGCGAATCGGGAGATCCCGGTAGCTGTGCAGCTTCGTTTTGTACACGAGGATGTGGCCCGGACAGTTCATCGGCTTGAGAACGAACTCCTGATCCTCCGACGGAATGACGAACATATTTTCACGGTAATAATCGTAATGCCCCGAGGTGCGCCAGAGCTGGCTCTTCGCGATGTGCGGGGTCATGATGAGCTGATAGCCGTTCTTCCGATGCTCATCCTTCCAGTAGTTCTCGATCGTCTCGCGCAGAACGTATCCTTTCGGATACCAGAACACGAGCCCCCCTCCCGCCTCGTCCTTGATATCGAACAGCTCGAGCTGCGGTCCGAGCTTGCGATGGTCCCGCCGCTTCGCTTCCTCGCGGCGGACAAGCTCTTTCTCGAGGTCTTCCTTCTTGAAAAACGCCGTTCCGTATACGCGCTGCAGCATCGGATTCCGCTCGTCCCCCCGCCAGTATGCTCCGGCGATCGAGGTGAGCTTGAACGCCTTGGCCATCCTTATTTCGGGAACGTGCGGGCCGGCGCAGAGATCGGTGAATCCCCCGAGGCGGTAGATAAAAACGGTCGGGGAAGCGAGATCCCTGATAAGCTCGACCTTGAAGGGCTGGCCGAGCCCCTCGAAGAGACCGATCGCATCCGCGCTCGCGAGCTCCTCCCGGGTCAACGGCAGGTCGCCCCCCTTGATTATCGAGCGCATCTTCTCCTCGATGCGTTCGAGGTCTTCGGGTTTCAAGGTGGCGTCCATCAAGAAATCATAGTAGAAGCCGTCATCGATCGACGGGCCGATGCCGAACCGGACCCCGGGAAAAAGCTCCTGCACGGCGAGCGCCATGAGATGCGAGACGCTGTGCCGCAGCACCTCGAGCGCCTCCGGATCCTGAATGGTCACGACGCCGATCTCTGCGCCGTCGGGAACGTTCGCGCGCAGATCAAGGAGCGCTTCGCCCGCCTTGAACGCCACGGCGTTGCGCCGCACGCCCTCCGGCAGATCGTTCAGCACGTCGGCCAGCGAAGCGCCCGAGGCGATCGCGCGCCGCGATCCGTCTCTCATGATGAGCTCTGCCATTTCGAATCATCCTCGGCAATAAATAAATGGTGGGCGATACTGGAATTGAACCAGTGACCCCCTGCATGTCAAGCAGGTACTCTAACCATCTGAGCTAATCGCCCATACGCTCGTTCGAATTACAGTTTATAACACGAAGCCCGGCCGGGCAACGAAAATCTCGCTCCGGAGCGTTCGACGCCCCGGGGCATCGGTTCCCATCCGCCTCTCCCGAGCCCGGCTTATTTCTTTTTTTCGTCGTCGTCGAGAACCTCGTATTCGGCGTCGACGACCTTTCCGTCATCGTTCTTCTCGCGCGGAGGCTCCTGCGCGTGCGGTTCCCCTCCGGGGGCGCCGGGGCCGGGCTGCGACGACGCATCCTGATACATCTTCTGGGCGACACGCTGCCAGATCTCGTTGTGCTTGTCGATCGCGCCGCGGATTCGTTCCTTTTCGTCCTGCTTCAGCGCTTCCTTGAGATCCTCGAGCGAGCGGCGCAGCTCCGTTTCGTCCTCAGACGACAGCTTGTCCTTGTACTCGACGAGCTGCTTCTCCGTCTGATAGGCGAGTTGATCGCCCTGATTCCGGAGATCGATGACCTCGCGCTTCGCGCGATCCTCGGAAACGTGGCTCTCCGCGTCCGTCACCATTTGCTGAATCTCACTCTCGGTGAGCCCGCTCGAGGGCTGGATGATGATCTTCTGCTCCTTGAGCGTCGCCTTGTCCTTCGCCGAGACGTTGAGTATCCCGTTCGCGTCGATGTCGAAGGTCACCTCGATCTGGGGAACGCCGCGCGGCGCCGGGGGCAGTCCCGCGAGCTGGAATCTCCCGATCGATTTGTTGCTCCCGGCCATCTCGCGCTCTCCCTGGAGCACATGGATCTCGACCGTCGTCTGGCTGTCTGCGGCCGTGGAGAATATCTCGCTCTTCCGCGTCGGGATGGTCGTGTTGCGGTTGATGAGCTTCGTCATGACGCCGCCGAGCGTCTCGATCCCGAGCGAGAGGGGCGTCACGTCGAGCAGAAGAACGTCATGCACGTCGCCGGCGAGCACTCCTCCCTGGATCGCCGCGCCCAGAGCGACGACCTCGTCCGGATTCACGCCGCGGTGAGGCTCCTTGGCGAAGAGCTCCTTCACCTTCGCCTGGACGGCGGGCATTCTCGTGGCGCCGCCGACGAGGATCACTTCGTCGAGATCGACCGGGGTGAGGCCGGCGTCCTTGAGGCACGCCTTGCAGGGACCGACCGTGCGCTCGATGAGATCCGCGCAGAGAGCCTCGAGCTTCGCGCGCGTGAGCTTCATCGAGAAGTGCTTCGGGCCGCTCGCGTCCGCCGTGATGAACGGCAGGCTCACCTCCGCCTGGGGAACGGTCGAGAGCTCGCATTTCGCTTTCTCCGCCGCCTCGCGGAGCCGCTGCATCGCCATCGGATCGTTCGAAAGGTCGATTCCCTGCTCCCTCTTGAATTCGCCGATGAGCCATTCCATGACACGCTGGTCAAAATCGTCCCCGCCGAGATGCGTATCGCCGTTCGTCGCCTTGACCTCGAAGACGCTGTCTCCGAGCTCGAGGATCGATATGTCGAACGTGCCGCCGCCGAGGTCGAAGACCGCGATCGTCTTCTCCCCCTTCTTGTCGAGCCCGTACGCGAGAGACGCCGCCGTGGGCTCGTTGATGATCCGCTCCACCTCGAGGCCCGCGATCCGGCCCGCGTCCTTCGTCGCCTGCCGCTGGCTGTCGTTGAAGTACGCCGGAACGGTGATGACGGCGCGCGTCACCTTCTCTCCGAGATATTTCTCGGCCGCTTCCTTCAGATACTGCAGAACGAACGCCGAGATCTCGGGAGGCGTGTACTCCGTGCCGTCGAGCCTCACGCGGGCGTCCCCGTTGGGGCCCTGGAAGACCTCATAGGGCACCTCGGAGATCTCGTTCGCGACCTCCGTGTACTTGCGCCCCATGAATCGCTTGATCGAGTAAACGGTGTTTTTCGGATTGGTAATCGCCTGTCTTTTCGCCAGCACTCCTATGAGCCTCTGCCCATCCTTGAACCCGACGACGGAGGGTGTCGTTCGTCCGCCCTCCGGGTTCGGGATGATAACGGGCTCTCCCCCCTCGATCACCGCCACGCAGGAATTTGTCGTTCCGAGATCGATACCTATTGTCTTTGACATCGCAATCACTCCTTCAGTTAGATTTCAATGAGAATAGACCTTACAAGTATCATACCATTCCGGTTCTGGTGTCAATCATTTTAACGTATTGATTTATAATGAAATAGGGCTGCGTGCAAGCAAGGGCGTATCGCGCAGGATAACTGCGGGACAGAATAGTCTGCCATATTAGCCATCATGGCAGTATATGGCAGTACTATTCTTCTTCACTCTTTTCCACGAAGCTGCACCGCGCGTCTCCATTCTCGAAAACGAGAATAACCTCCCGGCAAATCTCGAAGTTCTTCCGCGCAAGATCGCTGTAGCTGTAGAAGACGCACATCCCCTTTTCCGCGCACTTGTTCTTCTTCCGGCAGATATCGAGCTGACCCGCCACCCAGGAAGTCAGGCAATCGCCATCCTTAACTCCCCACCTCTCGCATCCCCGCTCGATATCTTGCTCGTGCCGATAGGGGAAGAGCTGCTTCTTGATATCGAAGATGAGCCTCTCAAGTCGATTCATGCGATCGTAGCTCCCTTCCCGCTCGCAGAACGATACGCAACTCGATGTCCGAAATTCAATTGCTCGGATTCTCCATTATTTCTTCTATCAGAGCGAAATAATCGATTGACACGCTGGGGTGTATCACCTATATTGGCGACGAGGGTCTCTGTAATCAACTCTTTGCCCTGTTATATGTTACTTGGCATCCTGGAATCCGAGGCGCACAACCCTCGAACCCACTCTGGGATGCACCCCTGACACCGGTTGCAGAGACTCTCATTCTTTTTCCTTCAATCTGAAAATGAGCGAGATGAGCCTCTCCCGGGTATTCTCTTCCGGATCCTCGATAACGGCCTCGAAAAGCTTCTGAAGCATCTTCCCCACTTCCGGGCTCTCTCCGACGCCGAGCGCATTCATGACATCGGCCCCTCCGATCGCGAGGTCCTTGATCTTGAATGCCGCCTCCGACGCGAGGACGCGCTCGAATCTCGCCCGAATCAAGTCATTCTGGGCGACGACGGCGCCGTCGCCGCGGGACAGCCCGTCCGCTTCCCGAAGCGCGAGGAGGTCGTCGAGATTCTCGCGGCCGGCGCGCACGATAAAGCGTCTCACGGCCGCGTCGGACCAATCATCCGTGATGTTGAACATATGGTGAACGATGAGGGTGACGACCTTTTTGCGGAGCTCGCGGGGACAGCGCAGCCTCTCGAGAATCGCGTCGGCGTCGCGCGCGCTCGCCTCCTCATGACGGTAGAAAACGGTCCTTCCGTCGACGACCTGCTTCATCTCCTTTTTCCCGATATCGTGGAGAAGGGCGCTCCATCGAAGGTGAAGCGCGGGCTTCGCCCGGTCGCAGCTCTTGAGGCTGTGCATGAAAACGTCGTCCGGATGAAATTCGTTCTGCTCGACGCCGAACGTCGTCTCGAGCTCGGGAAGGACGAACGGGAGAATCCCCTCCTCGTGCATGAATACGAATCCGCGCGAGGGCATCTCCGCGAGCTCGAGCAACTTGTTCAGCTCGTCGCGCACCCGCTCCGCCGATACGCTCTCGAGGAGCGCCGCGGTGCTCCGCATATCCGCGCGCGTCCCCTCCTCGACCGCGAAGTCGAGCCGCGCCATGAGCTGGACCCCGCGCAAGATCCGCAGCGGATCCTCAAGGAACGAGTCCCTGCGATTGACCCTGAGAAGCCGCTTTTCGAGATCGGCCCTGCCGCCGAGCGGATCGACGAGGATCCGCGTCCCGAGATGAAGCGCCATCGAATTGACGGTGAAATCGCGCCGATCGAGATCCTTCTCCACCGGGAGCCGCGGATCGAATCTGACGCTGAAGTCCCGATGGGCGATTCCCGTGGAGAACTCCGTGCGCGGGAGAGAGACGTCGACCGCGCGACGCGACGCCGGAGTGAACTTTGATCACGCCGAACGATTTTCCGACGAGGTTCACGCTCCCGAAACGTTCGAGACGCGACACGAGATCGTCATACTCGATCCCCGAGGCGAGGTAGTCTTCGTCGACGGACCCCGTGCCCGCTCCGCGGAGAATCTCCCGCACCGTTCCCCCGACGAGGTAGAGATCGCAGACCTCGAGAAGATGCCGCTCCCACCCGTGCAACTCGCGGCCGGGATCGAATGTGCCTGGTGGATTCATACGGTGAAACTCTATCGGAGGCGGCGCTCTCGGTCAACCTTTTAGCGACGCGCCGAGCCCTGCTCCTGATGGCTGAGAATATGCCGGGGACCGGAATCGAACCGGTATGAAGCTTGAGCTTCAGCGGATTTTAAGTCCGCTGCGTCTACCAGTTCCGCCACCCCGGCACGGAGGCGATGGTAAATGATGCCCGCGCGGGCGGCAAGGGAAAAGGGCGCCTCGCCGATCGAACCCTTCAACTCGCCGGAACCATTCCAATTGACACTATTTTAGCATGATTTGTGCCCGAATTCAAGACGCGGGGATGGCTCGAATGGTTGGAGGCGGCAACCGGATTCGAACCGGTGAGTAACGGTTTTGCAGACCGTCGCCTTACCACTTGGCTATGCCGCCTCAATAAATAATGGAGCGGGAAACGGGACTTGAACCCGCGACATCAACCTTGGCAAGGTTGCGCTCTACCAACTGAGCTATTCCCGCCCCTCATCGATTGTCGAACAGTAAGTATAGAAACCGGCTCGCTACTTTGTCAACCCCATTCCGACGCGGCTCCGTGCGCGTTCGTACAGCGCGCAATACTCTTCCGCCGAGCGCCGCCACGAATGATCCTCTTTCATGATTCGCTTGCGGACCTTCCGGAGGGCGTTCTTGTCGCGATAGAAATCGACCGCCCGCCGCACACTGTCGAGGAGCGCGGCCGGGGAATAATCCCTGAAGATGAATCCATTCCCGGTTTCCCCCGCCCCGTCGATGTCGGAAATCGTGTCGAGCAGGCCTCCCGTCGCACGCACGATCGGGATCGTGCCGTACCGGAGACTGTACATCTGGTTGAGGCCGCACGGCTCGTAGCGGGACGGCATGAGAAAGAAATCGCTCCCCGCCTCGATGAGGTGGGCGAGCCGGTCGTTGAACTCCAGCTTGACCCCGAACTGCCTGGGATATTTCTTCGCGAAACCCCAATACAGCTCGTGATACTTCTCCTGCCCCGTCCCGAGAACGACGAGGTTGATCCCGAGCGCCATGAGCGGTTCGAAGGCCTCCGCGAGAATATCGAATCCCTTCTGATCCACGAGCCGCGAGATCATTCCGATCACGGGGCCGGCGCCCGTCTGCGGGAAAGAGAACGCCTTGAGCAGCTCGGCGCGATTCTGCCCTTTTCCGGCGAGCGACGCCGGCGTGAACCGGTACGGGATGAGCGCATCCTTCGCCGGATCCCATACGTCCATATCGATGCCGTTCAGTATCCCGACGAGATCGTTCCGTCTCGATCGCAGAACCCCTTCGAGCCCGCAGCCGTATTCCTCGGTGCTCGTGATTTCCTCCGCGTACGTCTTGCTCACCGTGCTGACGACGTCCGCATACGAGATCGCCACCTTCATCAGGTTGACGCGGCCCCAGAACTCGAACGGGCTCATCGGCGCGAAAAGGGACGTCTTGAGCCCCGCCTTCTGCATGAACTCCGGACCGAACGCTCCCTGGTAGGCGAGATTGTGGATGCTGAACACCGTCGCCGCGCCCGCGAGATGCGGATCGTTCTGACCGTCGAGGCTCACATAGGCTGGGATGAGGCCCGAGTGAAAATCGTTGCAGTGGATGACGTCGGGATGCAGATCGAGGGCCTTGACGGCCGCAAGGACCGCGCGGTTGAAGAATATCGTTCTTTCATCCTCGTCGGGAAACGCCTTTCCCGTTTCGGGGACGGTGTAAATCCCTTTCCGCGCGTAGAAACGATCGTTGTCGATGAAATACACCCGGACGCCCGTGCGAGGCTTCAAACAGGAGTAGACGCGGAACCGTTCGAGATTCCCGGCGACGCGCACCTCGAGCACGGGAAGAGACGCTTCGGGCTTGATGCCGAACGCGGCTCGATCGATCGAGGCATAGAGCGGCGTGAAAACGCTCGCGGACACTCCGAGCTTTTCGAGCTCGTCCGGCAAAGCCCCCATGACGTCGGCGAGTCCGCCGACTTTCGAGAAGGGAACGATCTCGGACGTCACGAGGACCAGATTCAGATCTCTCTTCGCCATGTCGTCAGTCCTTTGTCATGAGCTCTTCTGTTCAGAATTTCCCGTATGGTTGCGAAGCGCCTCCGCCGCATCCTCGGGCGGGGTCGGGTTGATATAGAACCCGCTCCCCCATTCGAATCCCGCGACTCTGGTGAGCTTCGGCATGATCTCGAGGTGCCAGTGGTAATACTCGAGATCGGGCGTCTTGCAGGGAGCCGTGTGGATGATGAAATTGAAGGGAGGAACGTCGAGGACCTCGTCGATTCTCTTGAGAACCAGCTTCATCATGTCGGCGAGCTGCGGGAACCATTCGGAACCCGTTTTCTCGAACGCGGAAACGTGTTTGATCGGCATAATCCACGTTTCAAAGGGAAAGCGCGCCGCGTACGGCGCGATCGCGATAAAGAAATCGTTGATGAAGATGATGCGTTTCTTCGCCTCGATCTCCTGCTTGATGATGTCGCAGAATATGCATCGCTCTTTGAGCTTGAAGTGAAACTGGGATCCGTCGAGCTCCTCCATCGCGCGCTTCGGAATGATCGGAGTCGCGATAAGCTGTATGTGCGAATGCTCGAGCGAAGCGCCCGCCTCCTCCCCCCTGTTCTTGAACACGAGGATATACTTGAAGCGCGGATCCTTGTTGAGATCGATGCACCGGTCGCGGATCGCCCAGAAAATGCTCTCGACGTGCTCGTTCGAAAGGTCGGAAAGCTGCGTGAGATGCTGCGGCGATTCGATGAGCACCTCGTGCGCGCCGACGCCGCGCATCGTATCGTAGATGCCCTCAGCGCGCTTGTCGAGATCCCCCTCGATCTGGAGGGCGGGAAATTTATTCGGCACGACCCGCACCTTCCAGCCCCTCGAATTGGGAGCCGAATGCGGGTTCCGGTACGCGAGCACTTCGGGAGGGGTTTTATCCTCGTTTCCGTCGCAGAAGGGACAGAACCCCCCGACAGCGGGGCGTTTTTCCATCTTGTATTCGATCGGCCGCTTGCCACGCTCCGTCGAGATGATCACCCATCTCCCCGTGATTACGTCTTTGCGCAATTCCGGCATCTCGCGCTCGGCTCCTTTCCCCCTTGAATTCCGGTGCTATCTGCGAATGGTGGTTCTCACGATCCAACTGCCGGGATACGCTCCCGCGAGCTTCGATCTGGCCTGAGCGGCGTCCGCGCGCTCGGCGAAATCCCCCGCGCGCACCTTGTAGAGACCTTCCTCGTACTCGAGATACGCGCTCATCGACGTTTCCGCGGCGATCCTTTCCCTGACCTTTTCCGCCGCGGCGCGATCGCCCGACGCGAAGACCTGAATGCGATAGCCGACGTCGTACCGCTGCTTCGGCGATTCTTCCACGGCGACGTCCTGCACGCTGATGGTATCGGATCTGACCGGCTCCAGCCTTTCTATGAGCTGCGCCGGCCGCTGAGGGCTCTTCTCGGGCATCTCATCCTCGACGTCGTACGACGTGCGTGCGCCGGCCACGGTATCGCGGGCGCCTTCGACGCTCTTCGCCCTGCCCGCGTCGACCGGTGCCGCCTGCCGATCCACGCGCTCCCCCGGTCATTTCCCGCGGGGCGCACCCGCCGAGAAGCAACACGAGGACGAAGGTCCCCGATGCGGCGAGCGCGACGCGTATCGATGAGGTTCGCCCCTTCATTATATCCTCCCGCCGTGCTGCACGCGGCGTGCCCGATCCCGCCCTAACTAACAAGAAAAGTCCGGGAGTGTCAATAAAAATTGCCGTTCGCCGGGGAGAGGGATCGGCGCGATCAGCGTGCGTCCCGGCGGGCTTTCACGAGCCGCCGGTAGAGCCCTTCGACCTCGTCCGTCACGCGATCCCAGGTGTATCGAGACGCGACCCGTTCCCGGGCGGCGGCGCCCACGCGAAGCCGCTCCGCCTCATCCATCGCGAGCATTCGCGCGAGCGCGCGCGAGAGATCCGCGGTGTTTTCGCGCGCGAAGGTCGCCGCGATGCCGCCGGACACCTCGAGGTTCTCCGGAATGTCGCTCACGAGCACGGGGCGCGAAAAGCTCATGGCCTCGAGAAGCGAGATCGGAAGTCCTTCGACCGTGGATGGAAGAACGTAGAAAGCGCAATGGGCATAAAGCTCGTCGAGGAGCCCTCCCGAAACGTACCCTGGAAACACAACCCGCGGATCGGCCATCCGCTTGAGCCGCCCCTCGTAGCCCTCCTCGAATCGGGCGTCCCCCGCGACCACGAGCCTGTATCCCGTCGGTTGATCCCTGAATGCCTCGATCAGGGTATGGAATCCTCTCTCGACGATGAATCTTCCGACCGCGAGAATATATCTTCCGCTCTCGAGTCCGAGAGCCCGGGCCGCCATGAAGGGTGGCGCTTCCCGCAGCTCCGCCCCGTTCGGGATATAGGTCACAGGGCGGCCGTACTTCCCCTCGAGCTCCGACGCCAGTATCCGGGAAACGGCGATCGCCGCATGCGCGCGGCGAACGGCGGTCCGCTCCCCGAGGCGAAGCAGCATGCGCGCCGCGGGCCCCCATTTCGATTGCCGGTAATCGCCCGCGTGGATCGTTGCGACCGTCGCCGTCCCGCTCGCGGCCGTGATCCACGAGAAGAGCGAAGGCCCGACGCCGTGGTAATGGGCGACGTCGAACGGTTCGACGATAACGCGAAGCGTCGCGGCGAGTGAATTCGAGGCCGTTTCGAGGTTCTTCGTCGGGATCGACGCCAGAACGCGGACGCGCATCCCGCGGTGCTCCCCTTCCACGCTGAACGGTCTCCTCCCGAAAACCGTTACCTCGTGGCCCCGCGCCGCGAGTCGCGATCCGATCTCCGCGACATGCCGCTCGATGCCGCCGTAGACGAGCGGCAATCCCCGCGAGCCGATCATCGCGATCCTGAGACGTTCGCCGCCCGACTCCCGACTCGTCGCGTCCGCCGCCACCGGCATCAGCCCGCCTTCTTCCCCGCCGCGATTCTGATCCAGTTGGAAAGAATCCACAGTGCGGGTTCGTGAGGCCGGCGCATCATCGCGGTGCGCGCGGTGCAGATCATCCAGCAGGGCTGCCGGCAGAGATCCACCTCGCGGCGCACTCCGTCCGCCGCCGCGCCTCCCCAGATTTCCTCGAACGAATTCGCCCGGATATCTCCCATCGCCTTGCTGAGGGTGAGGCACGGATAGACGATCCCGGCCGGATCCATGAAGAACGAATCCCGTCCGGCGCGGCAGGGGAGAATGCGTTCCTTCGAAACGTTGTACGCGAGAACGCCCGAGTAGAAATACGCCCGCAGCCATCGCTTGGGGCTGAAGCTGAGGAGCTCCTTGCGCATCACGTACGCGAGCTCGGCGGAGAGATCGAGCGGATCGACCGCCTGGTTTTCCGCGGTCGAAAAATAGAAGTCCGAGTTCTGCGCGACGGACGTCGTGAATTGAAACCCGAACTGCCGGGAGAGATCGTATACGGCCCCGAGATGCTTCACGTTGTTTCGCTGGGCGGTGAACGCGACGCGGACGTTCCGATAGCCGATCGTGCGGAGCTGTTTCAGCGTCTCGACGACCTTGTCGAATCCTCCCGGAACGCCCCGGATCTCGTCGTGCTTCTCCCCTATTCCATCGAGCGATACCGCGATGCCGACGTTTTTCCCGATCTTCAGGAGTCCGGGCGCGGCGTGCGCGATCCGGCGCCGCTCGAATCCGTTCGTCGAGATCACGAAGCGCGGATGGTCGCAGCGCTCATCGAGGACGCGGACGATCTCGACGAGATCGTCGCGAAGGAACGGCTCTCCCCCCGTGATGTTTATGTCCCGCAGCGTGCGGGGGAGCTTCCGGAATCGATCCGGCTCGAGCTCGTCACCCGGCGGGAGCTGCCAGATATTGCACATGTTGCACCGGGAATCGCACCGGTACGTGACCGCGACGACCGCATCTACCGGCATTGACATAGTGATCCTCTCATCCTGTCCTTTCGAGAGCCTCGCCGAACATCCTCGCGTACCGCCCGACCATGCCCTCCACCGTGAAATCACGAAGCACCCGCTCGCGCCCCCTGGCCCCCATCCGCCTTCCCTCATCCGGCGCGTCCGCGAGCGCGACGAGCGCATCGGCGAGCGCCCCGACGTCCCCCGGCGCTATGATGCGTCCCTCCTCGCCGTCCGCGAGCATCTCCCGCACCGCGCCGACGTCCGACGCGACGACGGGCAGGCCGCACGACATCGCCTCGAGAACGGCGAGCGGAAACGTCTCGACGACCGGGTGAGAGCAGAGGACCGCCGCGTCCGCCGCGGAAAGAATCGCGGGAATATCGTCCCGGCGTCCCGTGAAGCGGACCGCGTCTCCGAGCGACAGCTCCCGCGAGCGTCGCTGCAATTCTCCCGCCTCCGGACCCTCCCCGACCACGCAAAAGACAAAATCGTCGCGGCGCGCCCCGATCATCGCCGCCGCGGCGAGAAGCATCCCGTGGTTCTTTTCCGGGCGCAGGGCGGCGACGATGACCACGACGAAGCTCGAGGCCGGGATCGAGAGGGAGCTTCGCGCCGCTCCACGCTCCTCCGCGGACCGCGCCGGCCGAAACCGCCCGGCGTCGACGCCGTTCGGTATGATCCGGATTCTCTCTTCGCCGATCCCCTCCCGCTTGACGAGGTAATCTGCGTGCGTCTTCGCCAGCGCGACGATTCCTTCGTACGAACCGAGCACGAGCCTGTCGCCCAGCGAGAAAGAGCTCCGCTTGCCCCACAGCCCCGTCGAATGAACGGCGAGAAACCGGTGCCTCGGGCCCGCCCAACGCGCGGCGATCGAGCCGGCGAATATCGCGTCGTGATGGTCGAGAGAGAGCAGAACCGCGCCTCGGTTGCGGGCGAAATGCGAGGCGAGACGCGCGCATGCCAGCGGATCGCGGCGGAAACGCGCGATGCGCGACACGACCTGCGCGCCGCGGCGCGCGATTCCGGCGCCGACCTCCCCCGGTTCGTGAAGACAGAGAACGCGCGCGGGCAAACCGTGCGAGGGCAGACCGAGAACGAGCGCCTCGATCACGCGCTCCGCGCCCCCCGTTACGAGGGTCGAAGCGAGTATCTCGACGCGAGGAGATTGTCCCGCCCTTGTCATCGTGAAAACCGTCAGAGGTAGGGAGCTTCCCTGCGCCCCGTTTTGCAGCGCATCTCTCCGAGCGTCCCGTGCACGCGCGCGGGATTCCCGTAGGCGACGACGCCCGGCGGGAGGTCCTTCGTGACGACGGAGCCGCTCCCGACGAGCGTGCCTTCGCCGATCGTGACGTAAGGCAAGAGCGTCACGTTCACACCGATATGGCACCCCTTCTTGAGCGTCGGCCCGCGCATGCAGTCTTTCGAATCGGGGCATCCGGGATGGTAATCGTTCGCAATCTTGACTCCGGGCGCGAGAAACACGTCGTCCTCGATGACCGTGAACTGGGCGACGTAGACCTGGCAGTGTATCTTGACTCTCATCCCGATCCGGCAGCCGTAATCGACGACCGAACCGTTCCAGATGGAGAAATGCTCTCCGATCTCGCTCTCTTCCCTGATGACGGCATGGTGCCCCGTCTCGAGATGCGCTCCTATCCGGGAGCCCGCGTAGATGACGCACCCGCTCCGGACCCGCGCGTTCGGGCCGATCGTGAGCGCCTCGCTTATGCCGCGGCGCGGCGACAGATATCCGAGCACGGCCCCCTCGTCGATGATCGAATCATCGCCGAGGTGCACGGTGCCCAGCGCGTGCGGAACGAGATTAACCTTCATCATTTGGAATCCATGATCGCAGGATACTCGATCGTGACCTCTTTGCCGTGCTCCCGCATCGAACGATCCGCCGCGTCGAGCGCGAGCAGCACCTCGAGACCGTGGGTCCCGCTGCTCCGCGGGGCGGCGCCCTTCTCGATGCAGTCCACGAAGTGCTGGCACTCGATCTTGAGCGGTTCGGCGTCGTCGAGGCGCGGGATGGAGATGTCGCCGTAGCGATACGAGAGCTGGAACTCGCCGAACGTGTCGTAGTGGGGCGTCACCGTCACGCCCTTGTCGTAGATCCGTATCTTCTCGAGGCTCGAAACGTCGTCGTAGACGAGCATCTGCTTGCTCCCCACGACCGTCGTGCTCCTGATCTTGTTCGGATTGAGCCATGAGACGTGTATGTTCGCGATCGTCGATTGCGGATAGCGAAGGAGAAGAAACGCGACGTCCTCGATCCCGGGCCGGATATAAGACTGCCCGATCGCCGAAACCGATACGGGCCGGGAGTTCAACACGTAGTTCATGATCGAGACGTCATGCGGCGCGAGGTCCCATACGACGTTGATGTCGTCCTGGAAAATACCGAGGTTCACCCGCGACGTGGCAAGGTAGTAAACGTCGCCGATCTCGCCGCTCCAGATCAGGTCCTTGATCTTGTTGACCGCGGCGGTAAAGACGAAGGTGTGTCCGACCATGAGAACGCGTCCCTTCCGCTTCGCGAGCTCGACGAGCTTCTTGCCCTCGTCGACCGACTGCGCGAGCGGCTTCTCGACGAAAACGTGTTTCCCCGCTTCGAGCGCCTCGCAGGCCAGCGCGTAGTGCGAGGAAACGGGCGTCGCGATGACCACGCCGTCGATCCCCGCGTCGGTCACGATCTCGCGGAAATTCGTCGTCGTGCGCAGGGCCGGATAGAGCTGTTTCATGTGATTGAGGCGGTCCTCGGAAAGATCGGAGCAGGACACCACCTTGGACGTTTTCAGGTTCGAGAAGTTCCTGATGAGGTTGGGACCCCAGTAACCGCAGCCGATAACACCGACATTCAGCACGACGCCTCCATTTCTCAGTACCCTCCCGATCCGAAGAGCATCACGGGAATCGTTCGCAGCATGATCTTGAGGTCGAGGAGCAAGGACCAGTGCTCGATGTAGTAGAGATCGAGCTTCACCATTTCGTCGAAGGGAACGCTGCTCCTCCCGCTCACTTGCCAGAGCCCGGTGAGCCCCGGTCTCACCTCGAGCCGGAGCTTGTGCCATTCCTCGTAGTACTCGAGCTCGTACTGCAAGGGCGGCCGCGGCCCCACGATCGTCATCTCCCCCTTGAGGATATTGATGAACTGCGGAAGCTCATCGAGGCTCGTCTTCCTCAGGAAGTTCCCGACCGCGGTGACGCGCGGATCGTTCGTCAACTTATAAACGGAAGGCGTTTTTTCGTCAAGACTTGAATTGGGCATGCGCCCTTCGATGAAGCTGCGCGTGAATTCGCGGTGGATCGAGTCGTCGGAGTCCTCGCGCATCGTCCGGAACTTGAAAAGGGTAAAGACCTCCCCATGCTCCCCGATGCGTTTTTGAGAGTAGAATATGGGTCCCCGAGACGTCAGTTTGATCAGCAGCGCAACGGCGAGAAAGAACGGAAAGCCGAGAACCGCGACCGCGAGAGCGGCGCCTACGTCGAACAGGCGCTTGACGAATCGCTCCGACAGCATGCGCCCGCGGAGCCGCACTCCTGCGGGGCTCGCGTGGCTTTCCGTAAGCTGCTGAAACTTCTGAGCGGTGTCCAGGGCCATCGATTGCTTTCTCATAATGCGTTACCGCCTCCGCGACCCTTCGCTATGTCGATATCTAATCGCCGATAGCCCCCTCCTTGCGCGTGACCTCAGGACTTCCTGTCGACTCCCCCGAGCACCTCGCAGACGCGATCGATGTCATCGTGCTCGATTTCGGGAAACATCGGGAGAGATACGGATTCCCGCATGAGCTTTTCCGCCACGGGATAGCTCCCCGCGGCTTTTCCCAGATGGGAAAACGCCGGCTGAAGGTGCACGGGAACGGGATAATGCTCGCCCCATCCGATATTCGCTTCGGTCAGCGCCGTGGTGACCGCTTTCTTGTCGGGGCATCCGATCGGGAATACGTGGTACACGTGGCGGCAGCCCTCGGTTTCGAGCGGCAGCCAGTACCTCGATCCCTTGAGATTGTCGATGTATCTTTTCGCGGCGGCTCTTCTCTTGTCGTTCCACTCGTCGAGGTGTCCGAGCTTCACCCTGAGGATCGCGGCCTGCATCGAGTCGAGCCGGTAGTTGTATCCCATCTCCTGGTGGACGTTCCGTTTGAACTGCGCGTGATGTCTGAGCGCCCGGGCCCTTTCGAGTACTCGCGGATCGCCCGTCGTTATCGCTCCCCCCTCGCCGAACGCCCCGAGATTCTTGCTCGGATAGAAGGAAAACGCCGCCGCATGGCCGAGCGACCCCGCTCTTCGCCCTTTGTACGTCGACCCGTGCCCCTGGCAGGAATCCTCGATGACCATGATGCCGTGTTTCTTCGCGAGCTCCATGAGCGGATCCATGTCGCATGGCTGCCCGAATAGATGAACCGGAATGATCGCCTTCGTTCGAGGCGTGATCGCCGCGCTCGCGAGCCCGGCGTCGATGAGCGCGTTATCCCCGCGCACATCCACGAGAACCGGCTTCGCTCCCGCCATGACGATGGCTTCGACCGTCGCGATGAAGGTATTGGGAACCGTGATAACCTCGTCGCCAGGCCCGATCCCGTAGGAAGCGAGCGCGAGGTGGAGCGCAGCGGTGCCCGAATGCACGCCGACGCAATGAGAGGTCTCGCAGTATCTGGCAAAATCAGATTCGAAAGCTTCAAGCTCCGGCCCGAGTATGAACGCGGTGCCGTCGATAACATGCCCGATCGCTTCGTCGATCTCTCTTCTGATTTTCCTGGTGCCCGACTGGAGGTCAAAGAAAGGAATCTTCTTGCTCATGATGCACAACCTCGCTTGACTCTTCGCCCAAGTTGAAAAATTATATCATGTTTAGCGGCACTATGCCACCCAATATTTGCCGCTCGGCGCTATCTAAGCAAATATCTTTCCAATTTTTGGCCCGATTTTTCCCGATTTTCGTTGTCGAGACCCTGGAAAAACATCATAATACCGCAATAGAAGATGCGAATTACCAAGCCGTTGCGCCGTACCTATGAAAATACTTCTTGCTTCGGAAGAAATAACGAACAGGCCGCGCGAGGGATCGCTCGTTTTCCTCATGCACCTCAGCCGCTTCCTCCATCGCGAGGGCGAACTGACTGTCGTACATGCAGTTGGAGAGTTCGATCCCGATATTCGCACGCTCAGAGCCCTGTCGCAGAAGACGCTCCTGACGAGGGAGCTCCTCCGTATCGTCCGCCGGGAGCGATTCGACGTCGTTCTCTACGTTCCGCTGTCCGGACTCACCGCTTTCGGGATCGCGCGCGGCGCCCTGCTGCGCTCCCTCGCCAAATCCCGCACGATCACGATCGGGCTCCAGGAGCGGCCCGTGGGCCGTTCGCACGCGCTTCTCGCCGCGTTCGGGAAGCCGGATCTCGTCCTCTCCCCCGTGGGCTCGGTCCGGGAAGGGCTCGAACGGCTCGGCATCGATACGGGCTTCATCATGCCGGGCTACGACGATCGTCTCTTCAGGCCGGTGAGTCCGGAAATGCGAGCGCAGCTCAAGAGCAAGTACGATCTGCCGCGCGACCGGTACGTCCTGCTCCACGTCGGCCACATCAAGGAAAGCCGCAATCTCGAAGTTCTTCTCCGTTATCGCGATTGGGGTGCCGACGTGCAGCCGGTCGTCAAGGCGGGTGAGCTCGACCCTTCCTGGGCCCGTCGCCTCCGCATGGCCGGAATCATCGTCATCGACGAATTTATCGGCGACGTGCACGAGCTCTACCAGGCGTCCGACTGCTATCTCTTCCCCGTGAACAGCCCGACCGGAGCGGTGGAGATTCCGCTCTCGGTGATCGAGGCGTGCGCCTGCAACCTCCCGGTGGTAACCACCCGATTCGGCGCGCTCGCCGAAACGATACGCGAGGGAAACGGATTCTGCTATTACGACCGGATCTCCGAGATCGCGGAGAAGATCGCCGGGATACGCCTTTCCCGCTGCGAGACCGCGGCGAAGGTGCAGGAGTTTTCCTGGGAGAAGGTCTTCCGCGCGCATCTCTACCCGCAGATGCAATCGCTCGCGCGCGGATCCAGGGGAGGAGGCGCGCTATGAGGGGACCCTTCCGCGATACGGCGCCCTCCACCTCGTCGCTCGTCGTTCTGAGCGGGCTCGACGGATCGGGAAAATCGACACAGACGGCGCTTCTCGCGGATCGGCTCGGGGCCGAGGGTGTCCCGGCGGCGGTTCTCTGGAACCGCTGGAAACCGTTCCTGAGCGCCGGCGTCATCCGGCTCGCGAAGAGATACCTCAGGGCGCAGGGCCCGGGTGCAGGACGGGGACTATCACGGCTTCACCGACGCCAAGCGTCGCAGCATGAAGAGCGCATGGAAACGCGATCTCTGGCAAATGATGGTCTGGAGCGAATACGCGATGCAGGTGCGCGCGCGGCTTCTCGCCCGTCGCCGGAAAGGCCTCACGATCCTCTGCGACCGCTACGTGTACGATACGCTCGTCGACGTCGCGATCAATTTCTCTCTCCCGGCGGCCGGCATTGGCGAGCTCATGAACCATCCGCTTCTCTCGCTGTTCCCGAAGCCCGGCCTCGTCATCTTCATCGACATCGATCCGGAGACGGGAGCGGCGCGAAAATCGGACGGAACGCCCGCGGCCTATCTCGCGGACAGGCGCGAATACTACACGGCGATGGCCCGCATTCTTCACGCGCCGATCGTCGACGGCGGCGCGAGCGTCGAATCGGTCGCGGGCTCCATCTGGGAGCTTGCGAGGCCGCGGACCGGGAGCCCGGACGGTCCGCTTTCGGGCGGGAACACTCGGGGTGATGATTCATGAGCCGCGTCGTCGTCATCGGCATCGACGGAATGGACTGGCGGGTTCTCGAGCCGCTTCTTCCCCACCTTCCCAACCTCGGCGCCATCGCCCGCTCCGGTTTCGCGGGCGGAATGGATTCGATTTTCCCACCGGACAGCATTCCCTCCTGGGTCAGCATCTTCACCGGTCTCGATCCGAGCGAACACGGGATTCTCGAGAGCATCGATTATTTCAAGAAGGGCGCCCGGCAATTCTCCGTCGATACGGGCCGTTTCAGGGGCAAGACGTTCTGGGACGCCGCGAGCGCGATGGGGAAACGATCGATCGTCGTCAATCCCCTCCTCGCCTATCCCCCGTGGGACGTGAACGGAATCATGGCGAGCGGTCCTGTATTCATCTCGGGCGAGGCGGATATCCGGCCGGAGACTCTCCGCGGCCGCTACCGGCTTCCGCCGCTCGGGGGAATCGTCGATTTCCCGGACAAGCGCGAGCTCTCGTCATTCGCCGAAAAGAGCAGGGCGGAAACGCGCGACATCGTCGATTTCGCGGTGAAGCTCCTCGAGAACGAGCAGTGGGATCTGGCGTTCGTGACGCTCCTCACGCTCGACCGCATTTTTCATTTTTTCTGGCGCTACCACGACGCCGGCGACCCGACTCATCCGCGACGGAGCGAGCACGGCGATACGGTCGCGGAGTTTCATCGTTTTCTCGACGAGTGCGTCGGCAGGATCGTGCGGAGCGCCGGTCCCGATGCGACGGTCATCATCCTGAGCGATCACGGGCACGGAATGCGTCCGACGCTCCATTTCAACGTGAACCGCCTCCTCCTCGAGAACGGTCTTCTCGCGAGCCGCATCGCGGGACCGAGGCTCCTGAGCCCCCGCTATCATATCGACCGGGCGAAGGACGCCGTGCTCGAGACGCTGCACCGGCTCGATCTCGAGGATCTCTCGTATCGGGTCGCGCGAATATTCCCCTGGACGCGCAAGCTCAAAAAGGGAGATTTCCTCACGGAGCGCTCCGGGAATATTGCCACCACGTCGGCTTTCGGCGGAAACAACCCCTTCGGAGGAATCGACGTCTCGAAAGAACGGTGCGCCGAAGAGGGGCTCGTGTACGAAGGCGTGCGCGACACGATCATCGCGATGCTCCTCGACGTGAAAGATGCACGCGGCGAGCGCGTCTTCCTGTGGGCGAAACGCCGCGAGGAGATCTACGGCGGACCGAACATCGACAAGTTTCCCGACGTCCTTTACGAGATGGATGCGCGATACGGGACGAGCTGGTCGCTCTACCGCCCCTTCGTCACGGTGAATCCCCGGCACCGCAAGATCTCGGGCGGACACCGCACGACGGGCGTTCTCATCGTCGGCCCGCTCGGCGGCCGCACGGTGCGCCGCGAACGCGTCTCCCCTCTCAACATCGCGGCGACGGTGCTCGACGTTCTTTCCGCGGGGGCGCCGGGGGAAGATCGAGCGCCCGTTCCGCACGGCACGCCCGGAACGAGCTTTCTCGAGAGGCATTGACACACGGACTCCCGTTCTATACAGTGATATCGTTCCTTTTCCGCACAAGAACCGTTCGAGGCACGGAGGAATCGTTCATGATCGATGGCGTCACGATCGCGAAGCTCAAGGTGATTTCCGACGAGCGCGGCCGCCTCATGGAGATGATGCGGTCGGACGACGGCGATTTCATCGCGTTCGGCCAGGTGTACATGACCACGGCCTATCCGGGCGTGGTCAAGGGATGGCATTACCACAAGAAGCAGCATGACAACATGGTCGTCGTATCGGGTATGATGAAGATCGTCCTCTACGATATGCGCGCCGATTCCCCCACGCGCGGCGAACTCGTCGAGATTTTCGCGGGAGCGCACAATCCGGTGCGCGTCCACATTCCGCCCGGCGTCTGCCACGGCTTCAAGTGCATCTCGACCGAGGAAGCGGTCGTCGTCAACACGCCGACCGAGATCTATCGCCCCGACGATCCGGACGAGTTCCGCATCGAAGCGCATTCGAAGGAAATACCGTACGACTGGAGCCGGAAGGATCGCTGAGCCTCCCCGGGGAGCATGCCGTGGACAGAATCTATATCACGGGCGCGAAGGGGATGCTCGGCAAAGCCGCCGTTCCCGTGTTCGCCGAACGTTACGACGTCTTCCCGAGCGATTTCCATGAGACCGACGTTCGCGACGCCGGCGCCATAGCCGGGGAGATCCGCCGGGCGAAGCCGAAATTCGTCCTCCACCTCGCCGCGATGACCGACGTCGACGGATGCGAGACGAATCCGGAGGAGGCCCACCGCATCAACGCCGTCGGGACGAGAAACGTGGCGCTCGCGTGCAGAGCCTGCGACGCCGTCATGATATACGTCAGCACCGGCATGGTGTACGACGGAAAGAAGGATTCTCCCTACATCGAATTCGATCCCGTTTCCCCGGCCAACGCGTACGCGCGCTCCAAGTACGCAGGCGAGCTCGGCATCCGCGATCTTCTTTCCCGATTCTACATCTTCTCCACGTGCTGGCTCTTCGGCGGAGGGCGCGACGACAAGAAGTTCGTCGCCAAGATCGTCGAGCGAGCCCGGACTTCCCGGGAGCTCAAGGCGGTCGACGACAAGTTCGGCTCGCCGACGTATACCGCCGATCTCGCACGCGGGATGTACGGCTTTATCGAATCGGGGCTCTACGGAAGATACCACTGCGTCAACACGGGCTGCGTGAGCCGCCTGGAAATGGCCCGTGAAATCGTGACGGCCGCGGGAATCGCGAATTGCAGCCTTGCGGGCGTCTCGTCCGACGAGTTTCCGCTGCCCGCCCCCCGCCCCCGCATGGAAGCGCTGAGGAACTACGGCTTCGAGCTGCTCGGCCTCGCCCCCATGCGCGGATGGAAAGAGGCCCTCGGCGAATACGTCGCCTCCACCTTCGCGTGACGCCTCAATCGAGCTTGTTCGCCCCCGTTTCCGCAACGAGGTTCGTCGCCCGCCGGAGCGATTCGAATGTCCCGGCGTCGGTCCACCACCCATCGAGAATATCCCACGTGAGAGCGTTCCGCTCGACATACGCGTTGTTGACGTCGGTGATCTCGAGCTCCCCTCTCGCGGAGGGCTTGAGCGTCTTAATAATCTCGAAGACCCGGCCGTCGTAGAGGTAGATACCCGTCACCGCATACGCGGAACCCGGCTTCTTCGGTTTCTCCTCGATCCTGACGACCCGGTCTCCGTCGAGAATCGGGACGCCGAAGCGCTCGGGATCCGATACTTCCTTGAGGAGTATCTTCGCTCCGCCACCCTGCTTCCGGTACGATTCGACCGCCTTCACGATATTCATCTCGATGATGTTGTCCCCGAGGATGACGCAGATCCCTTCACCTGCGGCCCAGTATTCCGCGAGGCGGAGCGCTTCGGCGATTCCCCCTTCGCCCTCCTGATACGTGTAGTTGATGTGCGCGAGGCCGAAGTCCTTCCCGTTCCCGAGAAGGCGGAGAAACTCCCCCGCGTTGTTCCCTCCCGTGACGACGAGAATATCGTGAATCCCCGCGTTGATCAGGGTCTGGATCGGGTAGAAGATCATCGGCTTGTCGTACACGGGGAGAAGATGCTTGTTCGTCACCTTCGTGAGGGGATACAGGCGAGTACCGAGTCCGCCGGCAAGAATGACACCCTTCATAGAGAACCGCTCCTTGTCTCGAGACACACGGCCGTCAACCCCGACAGTATAGCCGAATGTTATTGAAAACCGCAAGTTGCATCCGGTAGTATTGCCGATCATGAAAGTCTGTTTCTTTTCGCCGACGGCGTACTCCTATTTCAGGCCCGACAGAACGGCCTGGGCGGGAGGCGCCGAAACGCAGCAGCTGCTTCTCGCGAACCATATGAAGGCGAAGGGAATCGACGTTTCGTTCATCGTCGGGGATTTCGGGCAGGATGAAGTGGAACGCGCCGACGGCATCACGCTCATAAGGTCGTTCACCCCGTTCAAAGGGAACCGGAAGCTGCGATTCATCCCCGACATGATCAGGATTCGTCGTGCCATGAAAATCGCCGGCGCGGATATTTACAACCAGCGTTCGACGGCGTTTTTCACCGGGCAGCTCGCGCGGTTCGCTTCCGATCTCGGCAAGGCCTTCACCTTCTCCCTCGGCATCGACTATAACTGCTACCCCGACGGCCAGGGCGCGATCCCCTGGCCGATGTCGTCGCTGTACCGTTACGGAATCCGAAGGGCGGCCGCCGTCATATCCCAGACCGAGAAGCAGCGGCTCCTGATGCTCGAGAATTTCGGGAGAGAGACCGTCCTCATCCGCAACGGCATCGCCATCCCTCCCGCGCTCCCGCCCCCGGCCGGGGACGCCGATCCGCGGCCCGGACGGCAGGCGCGCGTCCCGAACGAAGATTCCGGATTCCTGTGGGTGGGAAGATTTCAAGGCACCAAGAGGCCGAATCTGGCGCTCGATCTCGCCCGGGCTCTCCCCGACGAGCGATTCACCGTCATCGGCGGGTACGCGGGGAACGAGCGCTACGCCGCCTCGATAACCGAAGCCGCAAAAAGCATCCCGAACGTCGAGCATATCCCGTTCGTTCCTCCGCGCGAGATGGAAGCGTACTACCGGGGCGCATACGCGCTTCTCAATACGTCCACGCTCGAGGGATTTCCGAACACGTACCTGCACGCGTGGGTGCAGGGGGTTCCCGTCGTCACGATCGAGATCGATCCGGACGGGATTCTCGAGAAGAACGGAATCGGAATCGTGACGGGCTCTTTCGAAAGACTCGTCGAGGCCGTACGGAGCATCCGGTCGAACGGGGCGATGCGCTCCGAGATGTCCGCGCGGGCGATACGATACGCGAGAGCCAATCACGATATCAGGGACCGCGGGGATGATTACATCAGACTTTTCGAATCCGTCCTGAGCAGGTCCCGGTAAACCGCCTGCGTTTCCTCGACGCAACGCTCGACCCGAAACATCTCCTCGTAGCGCCTTCTCCCCGCTCTTCCCATGCGGGCGCCGCGTTCGCGATCCCGCGAGAGCGTCGATATCGCCAGCGAGAGCTCGTCGCGCGCGAGCGGATCGACGAGAATACCCGTCTCACCGTCCCGCACGATCTCCGGTATGCCGTAGACCTTGCTCGCGACGACGGGAAGACCGGACGCCATCGCTTCGATGATGACGTACGGAGTCGCTTCGAGCGTCGAGGGAAGCACGAAAGCGTCGCATTCGGAGAGGAGCGCGTCGACGTCCGCGCGGTATCCGAGAAAATGCACGCGGCGCTCGAGGCCGAGAGCCACGGCCTTCGCGCGAAGGACTCGCTCCTCCTCCCCCGCTCCCGCTATCAGCAGCTTCACGCCGCCGGGAAGCGTGGCGAGGGCGTCGAATGCCCGGGCGTGCCCCTTGCGCTCCTCGAGGCTTCCGATCATCACGCAGAGAAAATCCTCTTTCGAAATTCCGAGCGCTTCCCGGATTCCGGCGGAATGTCCGCGAGCAGGCCCGGGAACCCCGAGCCGCACGACACGGATCTTCTCGCGCGGCACTCCGTGAAATTCGGAGAGGTAGCGCACGTTATCCTCGCTCACCGTGATGACGCGCTCGACCCAATGGCTTCCGAAGCCCCGAAGGAGCCTTCCCTTCGCGAACGGGGGCACCATGGGAAGGTGCTCCGTCGTGACGACGTGCCGCACGCCCGCGAGCCGCGCCAGAGGCGCGGCGAGACTGTACTGAGCCCCCCACGGTCCGGGAAGGTTGCAGTGGAGGATCGCGGGACGGAGACGGCGGAGCAGCGATATGAAATATGAAATCCCGGCCGCAGAGCGAGGCATGTCGAGGGACACCTCATGCACCGGAACGCCCGCCGCCGCCATCGACGCGGCGAAGGCATCGAGACGGGGATTGCGGTTCATGATGAGCTCCGGCCGGAACTCCTCCCGGTTCAACCCCGCCGCGAGAAGCTGCAGGTATTTTTCCGCGCCGCCGAACCAGGAGGCGTCGGAGAAATATACGATCCGAAATGGGCTTCTCTCACGCGCGATCATGGCGCGTCACCTGCCGGGATGCGCGGACTGCCGCGCATTCCCCCGCCGGAAATCCCGTTTCCCGATTTCTCCCGCAGGTAGACCATACCGACGGGAACGCCCTGCAGCGAATCGTCGTTCGAAAGGTAATCCGCGATGCGCCGGTTCTCGAGATAGGTCGCGCGAATGACCTTGACACGCACCTCGAACGGGCCCGCCGCGATCGAAGCGGGAAGCGGAAGCGAGAAATCCTGCCTCACCACTCGCCCCTCCTCCCACATATCGGGATACGCGGGGCCGCTCATGAGACGCCTGCGCCACGTGAAACGGTAATACGCGCCCCCCCTCCGCTCGATGATCCTCCGGTACTGCTTGCCGTACCAATCGCGGTAGAGCGCTCCTCTCGGAAAGGCGGCATCGATGCGAATGACGACGTCGAGCGGAAGATCGAAGCTCTCTTTTCGCGGGGCCTTCCAGCATACGTGCCCCGTGACGGTGTCGCCGGAACGCAACAGGTAGTTATCGACCGTGAGCTCGACCAGAGAGATACCTTCCCCGGCTTCCGTTCCCGCTTCAAAGCCGGTCTCTCCGTCTCCGGAACGTTCCCCCGATGCGGCGCACGGAACCGCCCCCATCCGGGCTGCCGCGCATTCCCCTTCCGCGAAAACGCCGCGGCGCAGTTTGAACAGATAGAATCCGTCCCGATCGAGCACGATCGTGCAATACGACGGGCATCCAAGAAATTTCTCGCGCGTTTCCGAAGCGTACCCCGGCATGAAGGAATCGAAGAAATCGGCCCGTTCGGGAAGATTCGCATTGACGAGCACGTAGTCCGCGCCCGCCCGATCGAGCCACCCCCGACTCGCCGAAAGCGGGATTGCCGGACTCATGAGGTTCCTCGTTTCGCGTAGTCGTTCCATCGCCGTCGTATCCGCGGGAGAACAATGCTGGTCGAGGATGACCGTGACAAAATGATCGGTGTATGCCGAAAGAATATAGCTCGTCATTGGGTCGCTCGCTATGACGGAACGATCGGGTATCTTCTCGTCGAGCGCCGCGGCAAGAGACGCGTACGATGGAGATATCGGCGAGGGCTTCTCCGCAAGCGCGCGAACCGATTCCGCGAAGCGCGGCAGCGCGTTGCGCAGCGGAAACGCGACGAACGTCGCGAGGAGCGCCGCGGCGACGAGGCGGTTCGCCGTTCCGCGCGCCGACAGAAGCGGCCGCGCTCTCCGTGTCTCCCCCCGTGAAGCCGTTCCGCCCCTCACGAAAAGCTCCGCGAGACCGCCGACGACGAGAGCGAGCATAACGATAATGGGCGCCGCGTCGAGGATGCGATAGTGCAAGTACCCGATATGCCGCTCGAGAGCGGCGGCGACGAGCGGATCGAGCGCGATGATCACCGGCACGATGAAAAGCGTGAACACAAGACCGCGCCGGCCGGTCCACCCGGCGACGAGCGGAAAGAACGGAGCGGCCAGAAGCGCGAAGAAGAAGACCAGCCCGTACCGCGTCACGAGTTCGGCCGGATCGACGATCGCGAGGTTGGAGGAAAACACGAGCATCCCCTGCATGTGCGTGTGAATCGCGTTGAAAGAGGCGGTTGCGCCGGGAGCCCGGATCGCGAGCGGAACCGCCATTCCTGCCAGCTGCAGGGGAACGCTCCGCCAGAACGCGCCGCGCCAGGCGGCGCCGCTTCGCAGGAGCGTGACGTAGAGAAATATGCCCGCAAGGGAGACGCCGAGCAGCATCGCGAACACGACGTGAAACGCCGTGCCGACGCACGCGAGGATCGCGCCCGCGACGAGATAGGTCCGCCTCCCCGTGCGATAGTACGCGAAGAGAAAGGCGAGATCGATCCAGAGAGCGATCTGCGCGACGTTCCTGCTGAATCCGACTTTCGTGAGCCATGTGATCCCTTCGCCGCCGTGGAACAGAAGAAACAACCCGAGGGAAAGCGCCGCGCAACCCGTCGATCCGCAGAGCTGCATCGCATAAAAGAGAAACGCGCAGATGGCGAAGAACGAAAGGAAAGCGGGAACGTCTCGCCACACGCGGCCGGCCGGCGCGTGCGCCTGATACGTCCAGAGGGAAAGCACGGGATGCCAGAGCCCCTTCCGGGGATCGACCGAATTCCCGTCCCCTTCCCGGTAATACGAATCGCGGGGAAACAGGGCGCTGCTCTCGACGCTCCGGCTCACGAAGCTCACGTGGTCGAGTGAATCCGTGTTCCAGCCCATCTCTCCCGTGCCCGAGAACACCGCGACGCACGCCCCCAGGAGAACGCCTCCCGCGAGGACGACGTTCCACCGCGCCCGAGGGGACCCGTTCGGAGCGCCTCCGCGGCCGCGAGGCTTCGAATCATCCGGCGCGGGCGTCCGCACCATGCGCGCGAAAAATGCGAGCGCGATCGCGAGCGCCGAGGCGACGATTCCAATCGCCCGATAGGACACTCCCGGCACGAAGCCCGCGCACGCGACGACGGAAGCGAATGCGAGCCCCATCGAAAAGATCCGGCACGCCGCCTCGGGAATCGAAGCCCCCGACCGGAAAACGAGCGTGCTCACCGATATTCCGGGAATGATGAAGATCGCGAAGAAGCCGAGGGCGATACGCACGATCACAGGTCCGCCGAGCGCTCCGAATCCCGCGAGAAGCGAGAGGATCACGACGACGGCCTCGAGGATGAATACGGCGGTTTTCATTTCAAAATAATGCCGCGCCTCAGTACGTCTTGTAGACGAGGAATACGCCGAAGCAGATCACGAGCGTTCCGATGAGCCGCATGGCGGAAAAGCTCTCGTGGAGCAGGACCGGCGACAGAAGCGCCGTGAGGACGTAGGAAAGGCTCAGAATGGGAAACGCCCAGCTGAGATCCGACTTCGAGAGAATGCTGATCCAGACGAGCGCGCTGATGAAATATACGACGAACCCGCCGATGACGAGCGCCGATGAAAGGGCTCTCACGATCGCATGGATATCGGTCAGGTTCACCGCCCCGACCCGGTTGACCCCGGTCTTGACCATGAACTGGCCCGTCGTGTTGATAATCACCGTCAGCACGATGAGCAGCAGGCTCTTGAGCATTTGACACTCCTTATCGCGTGAATCTGAGCTTGACGAGATACCAGAGATTCCGGAAGCCGTCGCGCCATTTCTCGAGCTTTACCTCGCCGATCCTCGGACGGTACCGGATATGGAGCTCGCCGAACGCGACGTTCGGATGCCTGATCGCCCTGATCTTGATCTCCTCGCTGAACGGCATCCCGTCGCTCTTCGGCGCGAGCTCCCTGGAGAGCGGGCTCCGGAAGATCCACATTCCCGACTGCGAGTCCCGGATTCCCCTCATAAAAAGAACGAGCGTCGCCAGCGTGAGGATCGAGTTCCCCACCTTGTTCGAAAAGTTCATCGCGCCCGCGTCTTCGAGCGGAAACCGCGAGGCGCTCAGAAAATCGAGATTCCGATCGAGGAGATGCCCGACGCATTCCTCGATCTGATCTGCAGGGTACGTGCCGTCCCCGTCCATGGTGACCGTGATGTCCCCCGTCACCGCGGCGAAACCCGCCTTGTACGCCGCGCCGTACCCCTTCCGCGCCTCGAACACCACCTTCGCGCCGAGCTTCCGCGCAACCTCCCCCGTGCGGTCGGTCGAGTTGTTATCGGCGATGATGATTTCGTCGACCGAATCCGGAAGGGAAGGAATCACGCGCGCGATACCCTCCTCCTCGTTGTAGCACGGAATGACGACCGAGATTTTCTTCCCGCGGTACATATTCTCTCCGCTCCGTTAAAATATCGCGAGCAGCCGCTCCCGGGCCGGAATCGGCAGCTTCCGGATCAGCTCTTTTTCCTCGGGTCCGATGACCCTCATCACGCGGAACCCCGCGACGAGGAGCCCGATACCGACCGGGATCATGATCGCCACGACGGCGGGGGAGCTCCAGCGCGACACGACCAACGACAGAAGGCACGTGGGCACCGCCGCGAGCGAGCACCGGAGGATGAAGCCCGCCGGCGTCCTGACGTCCGGCCGCACCCTCCTCATGACGCCGTGAAACAATATGACTCCCAGGAGAAGAACGATCGATACCGTAAGAATCGCCCCCCACATTCCGTACGGCGGGATCAACGCGAGGTCGAGACCGACCTCGACGATAGCCAGCGACATGAATATCAGCATATTAACCCAACTTTTTCCCATAACGTAGAAGGCCATGCTGATCGGAGTATAGAGAAAGGAGTATAAAAAGACAACGAAAAACAGTTGTGTAAGTAACGCTGCTGGAATCATTTTCGCGCCGTACACGATCGGGATGAGCGGCTTCGCGAATGCGAATCCCATTGCGGCGACCGGAACGACGAGCAGGAAAATGAGCTTGAAATAGACATCTATCGCCCGGGGAAGATTGCCGGTATCCCGCGCGTAAAGCTCGCTCGTGCCCGCCATGACGATGGGCCATACGGTGAGCGGAACGAACTCGAGGAGCAGCTGCGGCATCCGGTACGCGAGGCTGAAGAACCCCGCCGCCTCGGCGCCCTTGAAGTGCCCGAGGAATAGCACCTCCGATTGCCGCCAGACGATCTGGCCGAGCAGCCCCGTAACGACGAAGGGAAGCGAGAAGCGGAGCACCGCGCGGACACCCGGCCCCGCGCCCGCGGGACTCGCCGATCGAAAGAGCCCCTTTGCCCCCGGCGCGAGGACCGCGATCATAAAGAGGTTCATCGCCGCTCCCGAGACGAGCACGGCCGGGACGCCGAGCTCCATTCTCATGGCGACGACGACGAGCGCGAAATAGAGCGCGTTCCCGCAGATCATGACGGTCGCGAGCCGCTTCGTCTCGTACCAGGCTTGGAAGAAATTGTTGAGGAGCAGCATAAACAGCTCGAAGATGAAGCAAGCGACCGCGACCTGGAGATAGAAACCGAATCGGCCGGAGGAATCGCCGAAAAAGGCGCCGAGGGACGTTCCTCCGAAACGGCTGAGGATCAGCATGGCGATCCATACGCCCACCTGGATGAGAACGATCCTTCGGAAGGTCCTCGCGAACGCCGACGCACCGCCGCTCACCTTGAGCACGGGAACGAATTTCAGGATCGCCGTGTCGACTCCGATCATGCCGAACACGAGCGCGAACTGGAGGATCGTCCTGATTTCGCTGTAGACGCCCCAGTCATGCTCGCTGAGCGCGCGAATGATGAATATGTTCGCGACGACGCCGATAACGGACGCGGCGGCGCGCGCGAAAAAGCTCCAGGACATCGCCCGTCCGACCTTTTCCATCGTCATCTCTCCCCGCCTCCTTGACTCGGCTCGAAGCCGCGACAGATGAGGGGCGCGACATCCGTCAGGGACATCGCGGCCGCCGGGAGTTCGTCGTTCGAGAGCATGAGGCTCGACATCTCCTCGGCATCCGGATGATAGCCGTGCATCGCCGCGACGGCTTCGCTTCCCATATGGCTCGGAAGAATGACGACGCCCGGCTCCGCGAGAAAGACGAGATCGCCGAAACGCCCGTCCGGGAACTCCACGCCGAGCCGTCGCTTCTCCTCGCGGCTCAGGAGCCGCCCGGAGGCCTGATCGCCGAGGAGCCTCCCGAGCGAGTCGCGGGCGCGCGCCGAGACGATTCTGAATCGCGCCATGGTGGAATCGTAGAAGGGCACGTAGTCACGCGGAATATCGAGTCCGAGGGTTTCCACCTTCTTCATGAGATCGACGCTTCCGCTCACGTCGCGCATCCCGTGATCGCCGAGGACGAAGATGCGCGCGCCCGGAAGGGTTCCCGCGGCGGCCGCGATCCTCTCGATCCGCTCCATGTACCAGGCAAGGCGCTCCCGAATCCGCGGCGACGTCGTGCCCGACCGGTGCAAGTCGGAATCGAGCCCGGCCGTATAGAGAAGGTAGAATGACGCCCTCCGGGCGCGCACCGCGTCCTCGAGCTCGTCGAAGGCGCGCGCCTCGTCCGTCCGGTAATCCCACACGAGGCGCGGCACATTCTCCCTCTCGAGCCAATCGAAAATGCGTCCGCGCCTCCCCTGCCCCCCCCGGCACGAATATGTCTCCCCGCGCCGGGATGTCGAGATGCGGAAGAACCTCCCGCGGAACGTCGTAGAGACTGTAATATCCCTTCACCCCGGCCACACGCTCGAGATTCCACCGAATCGCCCGGCGCAGCCAGAGCCTTCGCGCGGATACCCGGGGCGGCACGAGGCGGAGCCACGCGAAAGGCGATCCATCCCGCGCGAAGGAATACATCATCCAGAGACCGTGACGATCGGGCGCGAGTCCGGTGAATATCGACGCGAGAGCGGCCTGGCTGAAGCCGAGCACGCTCCTGAGGCGAGCCCGTGCCGGCAGATCGGCCGGCTGAAAGCCGTGTCTCTGCGCGAGGGAGAATCCAAGCGCATCGATGAGTATGACGATCGTGGTTCTTCTCATGCGTCACCCGTTCGGGCGTCCGAAAACGATATCGTTCCAGGCGGAGCAGAGCTCTTCCGCGGCTCGATCCCAGCTGCCGCCGTGGTACGGGAACCCTCCCCGCCGACCGCGCACGGGGACGCCCGCTCCGAACGTGACGCGGTGTTCGAGAAGCCTCATGCCTTCCTCCCTCACCGAATCGAGCGGGTTACGCGAAAGAAGTCTCTTCCCGAGCGCCGCGGACAGCGAGATTCGCCTCGAAACGGAATGCTTCGAAAGATACGCCCTCCATCCCCTGAGGTTGTCGCGCCGGCTTCCCGAAGGCCCGATCCTCCCCGAAAGCTCGCCGGCCGCGGTCCGCTTCCAGAACGCGAGGAGATCTTTCGCAGCCTCTCCCACTGCTTTTCGCGTCCGCCCGGTCCGGGATCCGGTCCCGCGGCGGCGATCGACGGCTCGAGCTTGAAAGCGGTCCACCGCTCGATCCTGCCGCAGAGAGCGGAATCGATAAGCCTCGACAGGGAGCCGTTCCCTCCCCCGCCCATCTTCGCGCGGATGAGCTCGGCCCGCGCGGCGTAGCCCGGAACGTACGCGCCGGCGATCGAGAGCGCCGCAACCGCGATGTCGGTGTATACGCGCGCTATTGCGTAGAGGAATCCGTACGGGGCCGTCTCTCCGTCGAGGCGTTTTCCCGGACGCGCGCCGAGGAGCGAGACGCTTCTGTTTTCGACAAGAATGACGGCTTCCCGCGTCGTGATATCGCACGGGGCGTAGGCGGGAACGCGCTCGAGTATCGCCGGATCGCCCGCGAGCGCCTTCCCGAGCGCCCGCATATCGTAGACGCCGGGTCTCGCGGGCATCGCCGCGAGGTCCCCCGCGAGCATCACGCCGACGTCGACCCTCCCCGAGAACCGCACGTCGCGCCAAAGATCCTCGCACGCCGTGCCCAGTTCCGCCCTGCGGCGGCTCCATTCTACGAGCGTTTCGATCGATTTCACGATGACGACGAGGTCGACGTCCGAAAGGAGAATCGGCGCATCGGTTTCGAGGACGACCGATTCATCCCCCGCCGCGAAGCTCCCGCACAGAAAAACCGCCTCCGTCGCTTCGCCGCCGACGCGGCTTTCGACGAGGCGCGCGCATTCCGAGAGAAACACTCTCGATCGACTATGCCACCACGCGCGGGATCGTTCCACCGTGTGCTCTATACCCGCCTGTAGATGAACTCGGGAATCACGTATCGTTTCCGATTGAGAACCGTGCCGATGAACGCTCCGTCGAGCTTCTCGACCATCGACATCGCCCGCTTGATGACCTCGCGGCGCGTTTTGCTCGCGAATACGACCATCACGACGCCGGCGGCGCGGGAACCGAGGATAGGTGTTTCGGGAGCCTCGAGGATGGCCGAACTGTCGATGAGAACGTATTCGTACGCGGCGGCGACCTCCTTGAGAAAGATCGCGAACCGCTCCGAGCCGAAAAGCATCTGGGTGCCCTCGACGCCGTCGATCGCTCCGGCCGCCACGAGGTCGAGCGCTCCCGGGTCGACGGTCTGGATCACGTCCTTGATCGCGGCCCGCCCCGCGAGATAATCGACGAGGCCCTTTTCGTTCTTGAGCCCGAAAAGACGATGGAGCTCCGGATTGCGCACGGCACAATCGACGAGAAGTATCTTCGGCGACTCGCCGGAGGCGAGGACGCGCGCAAAGGAGGCGACGATGGTCGTTTTTCCCTCCCCTTTGATCGCGCTCGTGAAAAGGATCACGCGCGACTCCTTGCCCTTCATCCCGGAATCGATCGCATTCTTGAGATTGAGGAGCGATCGATGAAACTGTTCGTCCATTCCCGCGATGAGAACGGATTCGTGCCGGATCCTCGGCGCGTGCGTCTCGGCCGTCAGGTCCGGCTTGCCGCGCGGCCGCCCATGATCGCGTTCGGCCTTCCGCAGGGCGTCGTATATCTTGCTCACCGCTACCTCCCGCAGCGCGCGGCGCTACAATCGCGGCCCGACGCGCCGGTCCCCGGCCTGTGATTCGGGCGATGCGAGATCCCGCATCCCTTCGCGGACGACGCGCCCGTCTATTACGCGCGTGTTCGCGACGTATCCGATGAGAAGGACCCGGTCGCACAGAACGTTGATGAGCCGCGGGATCCCTCCCGAATAGTGGTAGATCTCCTCGAATGAATCGGCGGTGAAGTGCGCCCCGCCGTTTTTACCTCCGGCGATCTCGAGCCTGTACTTGATGTAATTCTCGACGTCCTCGCGGTTCAGCATCGATATCCTGCATATTCCCGGTATCCGCTGCCTGAGCTGCCGCATCTCGTTCATGTTCAGGATCGACTCGAGCTCGGGCTGCCCGACGAGCATTATCTGCAGAAGCTTCCGGTCCCGCGTCTCGAGGTTCGAGAGCATCCGGAGCTCCTCGAGCACCTCCGGCGACAGGTTCTGCGCCTCGTCGATGATGAGAAGCGAATTCCGGTTCCCTTCGTTTCGCTCGATGAGAAAATCGTTGAGCGCGAGCAGCATCTGCGCCTTGTTCTTCCCTTCGACCTCGAGACCGAAATCCTTGCAGATGAGATACAAGAGCTGGTCGAACGGGAATTTCGTCGAGAAAATGAACGCCACCTCGAGCGACGGCTGGAAAAGATCGACGAAAGCCCCGACGACCGTCGTTTTTCCCACGCCGACCTCTCCCGTCACCGCGATGAACCCCTTCCGCTGAAATACCCCGTAGGTGATATAGGCGAGGGCGTCACGATGGCTCGCGCTCCGATAGAGAAAATGCGGATCGGGGGTCACGTTGAAAGGGAGCTCCTTGAACCCGTAGAAATCTTCGTACATACGGCATCATTTCCTGTCCGTATCGGGAAAGCTGGCGAGGACGGGGAGCCCCAGGTTCTCTTCGGCGTCCGCGATATTCTTGATCGAATGATCGAGGTTGTCGATGAAGAAGGCGAACCCGAGCGCGACGATGAGGCTGAACGCGGGGCCGAGGGCCATCCGCACGTAATCGCGCGTTTTCTTCCGGTACGCGGGGCTCGCCGGGTTGAGGATCGTCACCGTCCATTCAGGATTGCTCGCGCGGGAGATCTTCGCCTGCATCTGCTGCTCGACGACGTTATCGTACGTGCGCTTGAGCTTCGTGAGGGCGGCGTCGATCCGCTCGAGCTCGATTTCCGTCTTCGGATAGCGGGATTTATCGATCTCGAGCTTCGCGAGAAACTGTCGCAGCGTCTCCTCTTTCTGCACGATGATCAGGAGCTTGTTCTTGTTCAGAAGGATCTGCGTGCGTATCTCGGCGAGCACCATCTGCCTCAGATCCTCGATCTGCTGGCGGACCCTCAGGATCTCCGGATTCTTGTCGGTGTACTTGCCGGAGTACTCCGATTCCTTGATCCTGAGCTCTTGGAGCTTGACGCGCAACTCCTTCATGAGCTGTTCCTCGAGTTCGGACCCGGTAAGGTCGCTCGAAATCGCGGCGAGATCCTCGATGCGAGAGTCGAGAAGGCTGTCGAGCCTCGCAATCACCGCTTCCTTCTCGCGGCGCTCGCGGACTGCGTCGTCCACGTCATTCTCGTAGCCGGCGACGCGGACAAGGAGATTCCTCCGTTGATCCTCGATATTGATGATATCCCCTTCCTTGAGAACCTTCTCCTTGTGCTCGCGCCAGTACTCGATTTCTTCCTGAAGCCGCTCGATCTCCTGCGAGAAGAAATCCTCCATCTCCGGAGGCGTCTTCGTGTTGCTGTAGTATTCCCGGTACGCCGTCACAATCGCGTTGACCGCGGCCTCGACGAAAACGGGATCGTCGGAAGCGTACGTGACCCAGATCACGTTCGAGGTCGTGACGACGCCCGAATTCACCTTCGCGACCTGTATCTTCCGATCGGTCGTGTATCCTTTGGGGTAGAACTGCGACACGATACCCTGCGCGCTCGACGCGACCGTCTGCGATTTCACCATCTCGATCTGGGAAGAAATCTCCTCCTCCCAGTCCAGGGTGCGCACGCCCCGATCGAAAACGCCCGGCGCCTCTCCGCGCTTGATGAGGACCTTCGCGCTCGACTCGTATTCCGCGGGCTTGCTCATGTTGAGAATCACGACAATCGCCGTCGAGATCAGGACGATGCCGAGGATGATCCACTTCCTGCGGAAGATCACCTCGAGAAAATCCTTTACCGTCGATTCCCGTTTTACCTCAACCGTTTCCATAAAATTCCTAGAAGACGTTAGCGGAACGCCGGTAGAAATCGAACAGGATCTTCTGGTTCGCGACCTGCCATCCCCTCAGATAGAGCTCGGCCGGCGTCGAGAGAATGTCCCTCACGGCGAGCGCGAAATCCTGCGCCCGCGCGACCCTCGATTTCGGCACATAGACGATGTCGAAGGCCTGGAGCGGAACGTCGAGATCGAACCGCTTTCCGGAAAGAAGCTCGTTGATGTCGACCTGGATACCGACGACGCGGTTCGCCGCGACGCGCCTGATGACGAGAACCTCGTTTCTCTTCCCCATCCCATTGGGCCCCCCGCCGAGAGCGAGGGCGTTCGCGAGCGTCATGCCGTCGCGATACTCATATCCGCCGGGGCTCATGAACTCTCCGAGCGCATAGACGACGCTCGGCCGAAAATCCCGCACGACGACGGTGACGTCGGGATTCACGATGATTTCCGCGTAACGAGCCGTGATCACGCTATCGAGCGCGGAAACCGGCCTTCCCGCCGCGACGATGTCCCCCGCGTACGGGAGAGAGATCTTTCCGTCCGGCCTCACCTTGACGTTGACCTGATTGATATCGCTGCTGTACAGAAAGAGAATATCGAGCGCGTCTCCGTGCCCGATCACGTACTCGGACGAATCCGGCCGCAACGGAATGGAATCGAGAACGAGCTCTCCGCTCTCCACCTTTCCGTCCCGGTTCGAGATAAAAAGGTTGCCCCCGCCGCATCCCGCCGCGAGGATAACGAAGAGACCGAGAGCGGCCAGAATCTTTGCGCCCCGATTATGCATCATCCGCCTTCGCCATACAGAGAATCCGCCATTACTCCTGTAATTGCACGCAATTGAGAAAGACTCTATATGCTAGGAGATTCTCTGTCAATTTGTTTAAATGTGACTAACTGCAAGATATATGCCCGGGAAATCAGTAGGCTCCCTTCCTGGCGATCACGGCTGGAACCGTTTTGAACATGATCTTGAGGTCCGTGATATAGCTGCGCTTACGCACGTACTCGAGATCGAGACGCATCCATTCCTGGAAACCGATATGGCTGCGCCCTGCGATCTGCCAGAAACAGGTGATTCCCGGCGTCACTTCGAGACGCCGCTTCTGCCAGGGAAGGTACTGGGACACTTCGGAGGGAAGATTCGGCCGCGGCCCGACGATGCTCATTTCCCCCCTGAGCACGTTGAGGAGCTGCGGCAGCTCGTCGAGGCTCGATCGACGCAAAAAACGACCCACGCGGGTGATGCGCGGATCGTCCTTTATCTTGAAAACGGGACCGTCGACGCCGCTCAGGGGCTTGAGCGCCCCTATGACGTTCTCCGCGCCGCTGACCATGGAGCGGAACTTGTAGAAGTTGAAAGTCTTTCCATCCTTCCCGACGCGCTTCTGCCGGAAAAAGATCGGACCGGGAGAATCGAGCTTGATGAGAATCGTGACGACCGGAATCATGGGAAGAAAGAGCGCCAGGAGGAAAAGGGCGACGACGATATCCGTCCCCCTCTTCAGAGCGTGGTAGACCCGGTTCTCGCGGGCCACCTTGAGTTCGACGATGCTCGCAGCCGGTTCCTTGCTGTAGATCGCTTCCTGCAGTTCCGGGGATCCAGCCATTGTTGCCTCCATAACCACAAAAAGCCCGGGCGTCTGGCCTGCCCGGGCAACACAAAACGTTTGCCATAAAAACTTACTTCAAAGCGGGCAGGTACGATCCTCTGTGCTTCAAAGCAAAATTCCTATAGCAAACGCTCTTTATGATCCTCCTTCAGTACCGGAATGATATCACAAAACGGTACTTTCTGTCAATCATCAAAATGCTTGTTCTCTTTATGCCGGGAGAAGAGACGCACCGCACAGCATCCGGCGAAGACCGCGATCACCGGCTCGACCCCCATTCGTGCCCGGAGCGAGCCGAAAAAGACGATCGCGGTCGCCGTGTGCACGAGAATCACGCCGTAGAGATAGATGAGCGAGCGGGAACGCCTGATCGTCATCACGATGCCGATGACAAACAGAGGAATGACGACGATAGAGAAAAGAAAAACGACGTCGAGGGAACTCGCGAGCCTGCCGAAGCTTCTGCCCTTGTCCCACCACCAACCGCTCTTCACCCCGCTGAACGGCGCATCGCCGGCGAGCCGCCAGAACCGCATGAATCTCCACGCCGCCATCCGCAAGACGAGATCGGGATTCTCCCGGACAAACGCCTTTCCGAGCCTCCACGCCTCCGCGTCGCCGGCGACCTCCCCTTTCCCTTTGATGTCGTCCCATCCCGGCAGCGCCTCGAGAGGCGCTACCGTCCCTCGATAGGTCGGGACCTCGTACGCGACGCGGTTGTTCCCCTGATAGAACGTGATCCCCCCATGGGTCGTGAAGAGAACGGGCTTTCCGAATCGCGCATCGTTCCGCGCCGCCCACGGCGCCAGCACCGCGAAAACAGCCACGAGCATGACGATCGATTTTCCGATCCGCGTTCCGCGCGCCCCCGTTCCGAGAAACATGAAGGACGCGGCCGCGATCATCGCGAAGGGAAAGGCGTTTGGCCGCGCGAGGCTGGCAAGCCCGAGCAGGATTCCCCCGGCCGCGCAGACGGCGTACGATAACGGTTTCGTCCGTTCACCGGCGAACAGGACAAGAAACGAAAGGAGAAGAACGACATAGAGGTTTTCAGCGAGCATATAGGAGCTGATGAAGATCAGCGAAGGATTGCACGCCACGAGGGCCGCCGCGACGATGGCCTCCCTTTCCGCGAAGAGCCTTCGCGCGAGCAGGTACGCGAGGAGAACGATCGCCCCGCCGAGCAGGATCTGAAAGGCCTTCCCGGCTTCCGTCCGCGCTCCGGAGAGCCGGTAGACGCCGGCGAGAACGATCGGATAGAGCGGAGGCCGAGACGCCGTCGGCTTTTCGGCGATCAGGGAGAAGCCGTGACCCGACGCGAGGGATCGCGCGATCGCGTCGTAGTCGATCTCGTCGCCGCGGAGCGGCGCCGCCGGTCCCACGACTTCGAGCCAGAATATCGCCCGAAACGCGACGGCGAGCACCATGATGATAACGAGGAGCGTGCGATTCATCTCATTATGAAAGCAGGTGGGAGTACAGCAGAGGGATCATGATTTCATGATGCCCCGTTATCGAGATTCCGGAACCCCCGAATGCGTTCGGCCGCTCGAGCACGTTCTCGCGGGGCCGATAATGCTGTGTCATGTCCATGTTGCACGTCGTGAGCCGGTCGAACGGGGCGCCGAGATTGCGCGCGACGCTGAACGCCTTCAGGAATACCTCCGGGAGAATAACCGCGGAGCCGACGTTCAGCGCCACTCCCCCTTCGCGCCCGAGACGCTCGACACGCGCGGCCAGTATTCGGAAGTCCCGCGCCGAGAGCTCTCCCCACGCCGCCCCGTCGAATCCGGGATGCTGATGGACGATATCGGTGCCGATCGCCACGTGAACGGTGGCCGGAACGCCGAAATGGTTCGCCGCCGCGAGGACGCTGCACTCCCGGTTCGGCGCCTTCGCCCCTGCGAGCGAACGGCCGAGCGATTCGCCGAGCCCCCATCCTTCCGGGCGACCCTTCGCTATCGCGGCGAAGCACCCTTCCGCCGTCTCGCGCGCGAAACCGAAGATCCCACGCTTCAGGTTCTCGCCCACGTCTTCGGAGGTTTCTCCGAAGGAGGCGATCTCGTAATCGTGTATCGCGGCCGCTCCGTTCATGGCGATCGCGGTGATGTATCCCTTTCTCATCAGCTCGATGAGATATCGGGAGAGGCCGCATTTGACGACGTGCGCGCCGATCATCCAGACGATCTCGCCTTTCCTGCCCGCCGCGGCGCGGCGAATCGCGTGCGCGAGAGTATCGAGACGCCGGGCGGCGAGCTGGCGCGGAAGGGACTCCTTCCAGCGCGCGAACGCGCGCCCGCCCTTGACCGGCTCGCCGAAATCGCGCACCGTGACCTTGCTCCCCCGCTCCCGTATGGAAACGGTTCTCGCTCGCGCGAGGTCGATTTCCTCGAATCTACTCGCCATGTCCCGGTATATCCTTCCGCTCGATGATTCGCCGCTCGGCGGTGGTCATCGTATAGCTCTTGAGAACCGCCTCGAAGGCGCCGATCACGACCTTCGAGCGCAGCATAACGGGCATTTTGACCGTATCATCGGTAACCCATATTGTCAACTTCCCCTTGTGCTCGAAAAGGCTCGACGTCTGAAGAACCGGCTCCACGACGAGGCAATCGAATTCTCCCGCCGGCACCTTCACCCTCTCGCGGCGCAGCACCTTGATGTATATCGGGTAGTTCTTCCCTCCCGTATGATTCGCCATCGCGATCGCCTGACCGACCTCGAGAGGAAGCGTTCGCGCGTAATAGACGGCGCTCAGGAAATCCTGGGTGTTCGGCGCGATGGGCACCCTCTTGTCCGGATATATCGCGACGTGGTTCTTCTGGTCGAAGACGACTTTCTCGTCGCGCTTGAACTTACCCTCTCGCAGATGCTTCTCGAAGCTGAGGGAGAACAGATTCTCGTAGTCGACGAACGAATCGTGCCGGTCGCGGACCTTGAACACGTGATCGAACGCGCTGCTCGTGCGCGCAGTCGAAATGACGTGGTACGCCTTCGCGCTATCGAGCATCGCGACGTTGCGGACTTCCAGCGTCGCGTCCCCCGCATAGATCAAGCCGTACTGTATCGCGAAGGTCAGGAGCTCCCCTTCCCCGAAGGGCACCACGCGGGGAAACAGATGCACGAGGTTGAAACCCGCGAGCTCGGGATCCTCCGCCGCACCGCCGACGCCGCTTTCCATCCCCATCGCATGACCTGAAAAGAGGACAAAAAACGCCCCAAACAGGATACCCAAGCCGACGTCGAGATATACATTTATTACTTCTCATAACAGACATAACACCTTTCATACATGACCATTGCATGCGTTCCGTTCGATACGTGCGAAGGCGAACTGTTCGCCCCCTCTCCGATCCGCTGCAATTGTCGTGCACCGCGACGGCACATGAGGCTTCGAGTATCCATTAATCTACGGGCAACGCACGCTTTTCCATGCAAGAACGTCTTGCATGCGGCCAAGCACTTCCTCGGGCTCGATACTCTCGAGGCATTCGACACTCCCGCACTCGTGCTTGTGGCACGGGGCGCAATCCATCCGGCGGCTCACAAGGGCGAAGGGGCCTTTGCCCTCGTACGGAAACCATATGTCCGGCTCCGTGGGGCCGAAAACGGCGACCGTCGGACGCCCGAGCGCGACGGCCAGGTGCATTATCCCGCCGTCATTGGCGATGACGGCGTCGCACGAGGCGAGAACCGCCGCGATCGTCCTCAGGGGCTGGAACGGCAGCACCATCACGGCGCCTCCCGCCTCCGCCCGGACCCGCTCCGCGATCCCCTCCTCCCCCGGTCCCGTCATCGCGACGACCTGCGCGCCGGTCCTTTCGCGGGCGAGAATCGCGAGCCTCGCGAACGATCCGACGGACCAGCGCTTCGACTGCCACGTCCCGCCGGGATGGATCGCGACGATCCGGCGCCCGGCCTCCACTCCTCCCGACGGTCCGGTCGAGCAGCTCGCGCCCGGCGTTCGTTTCATCCCGCGCAAGATATACGCGCGGGAGGGAATCACGCATGCCGACGCCGAAGATCCCCATTGCCGCGACATGATGTCGTGTCGCGCTCCGCGTCTCCGCCGGAACCTCGAACCGGTGCGTGTAGAGCTTCCGGCGGATCTTCCTCGATCCCCCCGCCCGTATCGGAATCCCCGAGAGGCGGAGCAGAAGCGCGCTTCGCGGGTTATGGAAAAGATCGATGCACGCGGTGAACCGGAGACTCCGGAGCCTCGCGACCTCTCCGATCGCTCGCCGCGCGTCCCGCGAGAGTCGTATGATGCCGGACAGATCGGGATTCCGTTCGAGAACGTCGGCGTACGGACGCTCTGTCGCGTAATGGATTTCGGCTTCGGGATAGCGTTCCTTGAGCGCCGCCACCGCGGGGGTCGTGAGAATCACGTCGCCGAGATAGCGGAGCCTTGTCACGAGGATTCTGAGCTTCGTCCCCCTTCGCCGGGCTTCGTCGTCAAGATCCACGGCACGCTCCCTCCGAACCGGTATCGATGAGAGAAAGCGCGGCCTCATAGACACGATCGACGCCTATCCGGGCGAGGCATCGAGGGGTATCGAGCGGGCATTCCCGCCTGAAGCAGGGAGCGCAGGAAATATCCTCCCGCACGATCCGAACCGCGGGCCCGCGCGGAGCCGTCCATTCGACGCTCGTCGGCCCGAACACGGCTACGGTCGGCACGCCGAGAGCCGCCGAAACATGCACGGGGCCGCTATCGTTCCCGATCGTGACTCTCGCGCCCCGGAGAATCGCGATGAGACCCTCCAGGGAGAGCGCGCCGGCGAGATTTCGCGCTCTCGCTCCGAACCTTTCCGCGAGAGCCGCCGCCCCCTCCCGCTCCTCTTTCCTCCCGACGATCACCGCCGTTCCACCCGTCCTATCCAGAAGCAGTCCGGCGAGCGCGGCGTACCGCTCGTGCGGCCACACCTTCGCCGAGCCGTACGTCGCCCCGGGCGCGAGAACGAAATAGCCGTCCCCTCCCGCCCACTCGAGCGCCGTCTCGCGCCACGAGGGAGGCGGCACGACGACGGGAAGAGGGACGAGCGGCTCCGCCTCGCCCGTATACATCTCGAGGAGTTTCAGGTAAGCCGCCGAAAGATGTCCCCTGCGATAGCCCGCCTCACCCGGCGCGTCCGTGAGAAGGATCCTCCTCAAGTGTCCCGCGTATCCGATTCGGCGCCGCGCCCTCGATGCAAGAGAAACGAGCGCCGCGGAAAACGAAGGGGGCAAGACGAAGCAGGCGTCGAAGCCGTTCGCGCTCGCTCCCCGCACCGCCGCGATCCTCCCCCGCAAGCCCCTTCCCGGGTACTCGACGATCGAATCGACCGCCGGGCTCCGCTTGAAGATTTCGGCGGCGTAATCCCGGCACACGACGACGATCCGGGCGCTCGGCAGCCGATCGCGCAGGGCGAAGAGGAAGGGGGTCGCCATCACGGCATCCCCGAGCCAGCTCGGTGCGAGAACGACGATCCTCTTACGACGCGGCGTGCATATGGTACAGTTTTCGGTAGATCCCTTCCTCACCGATCAACTCCTCGTGGGTGCCGATCTGCCTGATCCGCCCGTCCTCGATGACGATGATCCGATCGGCGTTCCGTATCGTGGAAAGACGGTGGGCGATGACGAAGTTCGTCCTTCCCTTCATGAGCCGGTCGATCGCTTCCTGCACGAGCGTCTCGCTTTCGACGTCAAGGGAGCTCGTCGCTTCGTCGAGAATGAGGATCTTGGGATTCTTGAGAAGGGCGCGAGCAATGGCGATTCGCTGGCGCTGCCCGCCCGAAAGCTGGACGCCCCGATCGCCGATGATCGTCCGGTAGCCCTGCGGGGCGCCGAGAATGAACTCGTGCGCGTTGGCGGCCTTCGCAGCGCGTACGACCGCTTCTTCGGGGCAGTCTTCCATGCCATAGGCGATGTTATTGAAGATCGTATCGTTGAAGAGAATGGTCTCCTGCGTGACGATCCCCATCAGGGAACGAAGCGAGGTTATCGACGCGAGCGCGATGTCCTCCCCGTCGAGGAGAATCCTCCCCCTCGTCGGGCGGTAGAAACGGGGCAAGAGGTCCGCGACCGTCGACTTGCCCGCCCCGCTCGGTCCGACGACGGCGACGACTTCCCCGCGCTTGATACGGAAGTTCACGTCGCGCAGCACGTCGATATTGTTCCCGTAGCTGAACGTGACGTTCTCGTACACGATCTCGTCGCGAAAATCGTCGATCTCCGCCGTGCCCGATTCTTCCTGCTCGGACGCGATGTCGAGGACCTGGAATATGCGATCCCCCGACGCCAGCCCTTCGTTGATGACGCTGTTGAGCTTGCTCAGATTCTTGATCGGCGAAATGACCCACAGCATCGCCCCGATGAAGAGCATGAGGTTCGCCGGATCGAGGTTCTCGCTCAGAACGAGCTTGCCGCCGTACCAGATGAGAACGACTGCCGCGATCGTTCCGAGGGTCTCGCTCGTCGGCGAAGCGAACTCCGCGAGGCGGCGCATCCTGAGATATTCCTTGAAATACCTTCTGTTGAACGCGTTGAATTTCCTCTTCTCGAATTCCTCCATTCCGAACGCCTTCACGACGCGCACGCCCGAGATCGTCTCCTGCAGCACCGAGGTCATGTCGGCCATCCGCTCCTGCGCGCGCATGCTCTTCTTGCGGAGCTTGCGGCTGATGATGCCGATGAGGAGGACGTTCGTCGGAAGCAGGATGAGCGTGAGGAGAGAGAGCTTCCACGACGTGAGAAACACGATCGCGAGCGCGATGACCGCCATGAGACCGTTCTGGACCATGCTCGCGAGCGAACCAACCACGACGCCGCGCAGGTTCGTCACGTCGTTCGTGATCCGCGAAATGAGATGCCCCGTTTTTTCGCGGTCGAAAAAGGAGAGCGGGAGCATCTGCGTCTTGCTGTACAGGTCGTTCCGCACCCGGAAGAGCACCGATTGCTCGAGACTGATCGTCATGTACATGCTCAGGTATCCGAATATGTTCTTGAGAACCATGAGGCCGAGAAACACGAGGCAGAAGCGGGCGAGGCGATCGATCGGGGAGCCGCCGTAAATGAAGCCGCTCGCCGATTCGACGACGGCGGTTTTCGCGTGCTCCCAGGATCCGGGGAGCGGGATTCCGCGCTCGGCCGAAACCTGTTCCGTGATGACCGGAGCCGTTCCGTGGCCGAACAGGATATGCAGGAACGGAGGAATGAGCCCGAGCGAAACCCCGCTCAACGCGGCGAAAAGCGCGGTGACGACGAAAAGCAAGGCTCATGCGCCGCCAGAGCGGCACCAGGTACTTCAGCAATCTCACGTACGTATTGTTTGCGCGAGGCCGGGACACGGCGTTATCTCCCCCGCTGTGCGCGCTAATGCTCCGTTGAAACCGCGTCCCTCGCGGCGAGCACCTCTTCGACGATGCAGAAAAAGTCCTTGAGCGAGAGCTTCTCCCCCCGCGTCCCCTGGAAGATCCTGACGTTGGCGGCATCCTCCGGAATCCATCCCGATCGATCGAACTTGGTGAACAGCCCGATCGTCGGCACCTTGAGCGCGGCCGCGAAATGGAACAGGTTCGTATTGCCGGAGAGAAACAGGTCGCACTGCGAAAGGAGGGCGATCGTTTCGCTCGGACTCTCCGGTTTGAGATCGATCACGTCCCCCTTGAGCTCCGCGGTGAGTTCCCGGACGAGCTTCTCGTCCCAGGGATTGGCGAAGATAAGGAATTTCGCCCGCCGGCGGCTCGCGAGATTGTTCGCGAGGTAGGCGACGATCTCCGGAATGACGTGATGCCTCGTCTTGCTGCTGCTCGGATCGAGCCCCACCATGAGAAGATCCTTCTCCGGCTTCCAGAAATGCTTGAGCTGGCGGGCGTGTTGGATCTCGCGCGGCACGAGCGAGACCGCGTCCCATCCCCGGTCGAGCTTGATTCCGATCGCCTGCAGAATCCGCGGCATCTTCTTCCCCTCATACCCCGCCTCGGAGAGACGGACCTCGCAATTGAGGAAGGGAAACGCGAGCGGATGCGCGAATCCGATCCGTATCGGCGCGCCGATCGCGAACGCGAGCACGTGCCTCTCGAGGGAGAACCGGCGATCGAGAAGAATGGCGACGTCGATCTTCTTCTTCCTGAGCTTCCGCAGAAGCGCGAGATAATCGGCCGAATAGAGCTTGAGCTGCCGGGGTTCGTACGAGATGATCGTGTTCACGCGCATGAGACCTTTCACGAGCTCGGCGTCGGCGCTCCGCACGAGAAAGGTCGTTTTTATCAGCGGAAAATGTGTCGCGAAGAAATTGATGACCGGCGCGGCGAAGAGGAGATCGACGAGATCTCCCGAATCGATGAAGATCAGCGACGAGGCGTTGGCGATATCGGCGGGAAGATGGAACGCATGCGTCTTCCCGACGCTCCGCGCGAAATAGGAAAACAGCCGGGGAACGAGATATCGTCCGTCCTCACGTTCGCGCATACCGCCGCCTTTGCCGCGATGAGCGGCGCGCGCTCCCGGCGACGAGGGCCAGCGAAATCCCCTCGTCGACCCGGTCGATGAATCGGAAGCGCATGCCCTTCATGATCCGCTTGGGAATCTCCTCGAGATCCTTTTCGTTCAAACGCGGCAGGATGATCTCCCGGATGCCGGCCCGGTTCGCCGCGATGACCTTTTCCTTGATCGCGCCGACCGGAAGCACTTTTCCCGTCAGCGTCACCTCTCCCGTCATGGCGACCTCGTTGCGGACTTTTCGATTCAGGGCGAGCGACGCGAGCGCCGCCGCGATGGCGACTCCCGCGCTCGGCCCGTCTTTCGGCACCGCGCCGGCCGGCACGTGGAGGTGAATGTCGTACACATCGAAGAACGGGCGCTCGGCGCCCTCGGCCGCGTATCGGGACTTGACGTAGCTGAGCGCCGCTTCGGCGGACTCCTTCATGACCTCCCCGAGACTCCCCGTGAGCTTGAGCTTCCCGTTTCCCTTGACCGTGATCGCCTCTATGAAGAGAATCGTTCCCCCCGCGGACGAACGGGCCATGCCGGTCGACACCCCGACGGCCGGAACGGGGCGCATCTCCTCCTCCGGGTACTCCTCGGGTCCGAGCCAACTCTTCAGATTGCCGCCGGTGATGCGGAAGGGACCTCTCCGCCGCTCGACGAGCTTTCGGGCGCTCTTCCGCGCGATCGCCGCGATGCGCCTCTCGAGATTGCGCACCCCGGCCTCCCGCGTGTAGCGTTCGACGATCCGCGCGATCGCCTCGTCCGTGATGAGGAGCTTCCGCGCCGACACTCCGGTTTCCGACAGCTGGCGCGGGATGAGGAATCGCTTGGCGATTCTCATCTTTTCATAGGTGATGTAGCCCGGAAGCTCGAGCACTTCCATCCGGTCGAGGAGCGGCGCGGGAATCGTGTCCCGCACGTTCGCCGTCGTGATGAACATGACGCGCGAAAGATCGAACGGGATGTTGATGTAATGATCCTCGAAGGAATTGTTCTGCTCCGGATCGAGCACCTCGAGAAGCGCCGAGGCGGGATCGCCTCGATAATCGTTGCCGAGCTTGTCGATCTCGTCGAGCATGAAAACGGGATTGTTGTTTCCCGCGGTGCGTATCCCCTGGATGATCTTGCCGGGCAGCGCGCCGATATAGGTGCGCCGGTGGCCCCGGATCTCCGCTTCATCCTTGATGCCGCCGAGCGACATCCGCACGAAGCTGCGGCCGAGAGCGCTCGCGATGCTCTTGCCGAGCGAGGTCTTCCCGACGCCCGGGGGTCCGACGAAGCACAGGATGGATCCCCTGTGGCTCTTCTTGAGCTTCTTGACGGAAAGGAACTCGAGGATGCGCTCCTTCACCTGATCGAGATCGTAGTGGTCCGCGTCGAGAACGCGGCGGGCCCGTTCGATATCGAGATTATCCTTGGTCGATCGCTCCCAGGGGAGCTCGAGAAACCAGTCGAGATAGGTCCGCACGACGATATATTCGGCGGAATTCGCCGACATCTTCCTGAGGCGCCCCCATTCCTTGAGCGCCGCCTCCCGCACGGCCGCCGGCATCGTCGCCCCGTCGATCCTCTCTTTCAACTCGTCCATCTCGAGGCCGACGTCCTCCTCCCCGAGCTCCTTCTGGATCGCCCTGATCTGCTGGCGAAGGAAGTATTCGCGCTGCTCCTTGTCCATTTCCTTGCGGACGTCCCGCTTGATCTTCTCTCCGATCTTCACGATCTCGAGCTCGCCGGTGATGAATTCATAAATGAAACCCAACCGCTTCACCGGATCGAGGATCTCGAGAACCTTCTGCTTATCGGCGACCTCCATGGCGAGGTTCGCCGTGAGCATATCGGCGAGCCTGCCGGAGCTCCTGATGCTCAACACGATCCCCTTGGTTTCCTCGGGATAGCTCTCGGAGGAATCGACGATCGTGAAGAAGGCCGAAACGACGTTCCGCATGAGCGCCTTCGTTCTATCGTCTTTCGGGTCTCCTTCGGTGAGTACCGTCACCCGCGCGCGCATGAAGGGAAGCTCGTCGGTAAACTGCCTGATCGAGATCCGCGCGAGGCCCTGCCCGATGATCCGGACGTGCCCGTCGGGAAATCGCGCCATTTTCTGAATGAGGAGCGCGCACCCCGTGCGATACATATCGTTCGGGCCGGGCGTCTGGACGTCCTTGTTGACTTGCGTGAAAACACCTACAATTTTGCTTCCCGCGAGCGCCTCGTCGACGATCCTGATGAGATTCGTATCGGTGAGGATGAGGGGGATGAGCATGTAGGGAAATACGACGGCGTCGTTGATCGGAATGATCGCGAGCTCCTCCGGGATTTCGCGAAGAAGCTCGCTGGCTTCGGCTATGGCGTCGACCTCGGTACCCAATCGACGGCTTCGGCTCGGCGGTTTCAATCGATCTCCACTTTTTTCACGTACTCCGCTGGATCGAGCTTGCGGATCCGGATCTGGAGCATCCCTTTCGAATAATGGGCGGATACTTTCGCCGGATCGACGCGGCCCGGGAGCTCCACGGCACGCTCGAACGGCCCGCACGGTATTTCGAGCATATGAAACTGTTTGGCGCCCGGCGCGGCGGGACTCCGTCTCGTGCCGTTGATCCGGAGGGTTTTCCCGTCGGTCACGACGCTGATGTCCTTCCCGGACATGCCCGCGATATCCACGGTAACGACGATTTCGCTTTCCGTTTCAACGATATCGGTCGGCGGCTCCCAGGTCAGGTCCGAATGGATCTGCACCTTGCCGCGCCCGAGCCGCTCGTTCGCGAACAAACCGAACATGTCGTGCAGCGGATCCCGTTCGTCCTCTTCGGCGAGCCGAAGACGCTTAACGATCATGGGGCAGAATCCTTTCTCGATGAGCAACCGCCCGTTTCGCATAATCCGGATTGAGGATAGTTTGGAAAGCAATTGATGTCAAGAAGTTGATGTCGATTCGAAAAACGGGGCGCCCGGGCCCGGCGGGGGCGCTGCGGGTATCCTTTTTCGCGGGAGCGGCGCAGCGCGCGCCGGGGCGTCTGCAGGCGGGTCGACGCTACCGTCTCCGCGGGTCCCGAACCGTCGAAACGGGCATCGCGCGCTTCGTATCGTCTCTGGAGACGATGCCCTGCCCCACGAAGCGCTTCTGATCGACGTCCCACACCTGGAGCGTATCGTCGGCGAACGTCAACGTATAGATGAGCATCGTAAGCGATTCACGGTCCTTGAGGTAGTAGATCCACTGCTCCAGAGGGGACATTTTGGTAACGACGTAGACGCTCGGAAGGCCCCAGGAAGCGAGGACCTCATTGGAGCTCATTCCGCGCACGATTTCGCCGTTTACGATGCTCTCGCCATGGACGCAGCCGGGATGGAGCTTGACGAAATCCTCGCGGCAGGCCATGGGCGTCCGATTCGCCCTTTCGACGGTCGAAACGCATGAGCACCCGATGAAAGCAGCCAGCAGGGCGCATCCGCACAGGATTATGATCATTTTCATGACGGCGGGCCTCCTTGCCGTCCGGAACGGCAAAGATCCGTTCTCGAACCGCGGATTTCCCGAAGAATAAAAAATGCCATAGAGCTACCGCCCATGGCATTTCGAGCAAATCGCGTCACTCCCGGGCGTTCGCTCATCACGGGCTCCCCTCCCCTGATGATACCGACCCTCACTTCGAGTGTATTCCGATTCCGGGTTTTGTCAATGGGACCGGGGGAACGCGCCCCCGGAAGCGTCTGTCGCGGCGCAACGACGACGATCCGCATATTCTCGCGATGCGGCCTCGCCGGTTATTTCCGTAACGAGCTATCGCATGTGCTCGACGTACAGGTACAAACATACTCCAGGAGCGGTCCACGTCGAAGCGACGGTTCCATGCGCCGGCAAGGATCGCAGGAGGAGATCGCCGGGGTCCTTGTCCCAGCTTCGGCTTCGCAGATACCATATTCGCGGATGCGAGGCGAAGCCGCCGGCTATCTCCTCATCAAGCCGGGCCTTGCCGAGATCCGGACGGATCGATAAAACGGATCTTGTTCGACCCCCGATAATAGTGGGCGAATACCTCCTCGACCGCCGGCGCGTAGATCAGATCCCCCTCCTCCTCCCTCCGCATGACTTCCGCGACGGCGTCCCGCACGTTCTCCCGCGCATACACGGGATTGAAATAGTAGTTGAAGTCCGAAGCGAGCATCACCGCGCACACGGCGGCGGCGACGACGAGACGCGCGCGCTTCCCCGGCGGGCATGCCGTACGCGAGAAGCGCGATATACAGCGGGAACGCGCACATGAGATACCGCACGTTGAATACCTTGATATTGAATGCGGTGACGGCGGTGGCCGATGCGATCGTGACGAGATCACCGCGAGGAAGATCCCGAGATGGCCTCGCCGCGCCGAACGGATGATCCCCGATATCAGGAGACCGCCGAATATGATGCCGGTCGCGCCGATCGCGACCGCGTGTTTCGCGAATAGTCCGGATGCGGTCGTCGCGCCATGAAGCTCGCGAAGACCGGGACCGAGGGAGTATCCCGAAGAAAAAGCGAAGAGCGCATACGGGTACGACCAGCGGCTCAGCGTGAGCGCCCCCCGCAACCGCTCCTCGACCGGGAGCGTCGAGATATCGACGACGTGTATCTGCCGCAGAAACCATATCTCCCGGTAGATCCACGGGGAAATCATGACGAGCGCGATCGCCGCGGCCAGCGAGCCGTAGCGGAGATGATCTCCCCTGAGCCGCCCGCTGAAGACGAGGTAGACGAGAAACGCCGCCCCGAGAAAGAGCGCCGAAAAATGCGAAAGGCAGGCAGAGGCGAATGCGACGCCGAGTATCGCCCCGCTCCGCGCGGTCGGCGCGGCGCGAAAACGCTCAAAGGCGATCAGCGCGAGCACCGCGAAGAGCGAAAGGAACGCGTAGAACCTGAGCTCCTGGGAATAGTAAATATGAAAGGGGCTGAGCGCCAGGAAAAGCGCCGCGGGAATCGCGAGATCCTTCCTTCCGATTTCCACGAACCACCGGTAGCAGCGCATACACGGCGAGCGCGCCCGCGAGCGCGCTCGGAGTCCTGAGCCAGAAATCGGATTTCGACACGGCGCTCCAGAAATGCATGATGAGCGAATAGAGGGGCCCGTGCACATCGTAGAGAAATTTCTTCCAGTACGGAACGCCCGCGACCGAAACGAACGCTTTGTACGAGAGAATCTCATCGACCCAGAGCGATTGGTGCGCGAGGCGGAAGAATCTGAGAACCAGGGCGATCGCGACGATCGCGCAGAGCACGACCCGTTCTGATCTCTTCGGCTCGAAACCACGCATACCGTGGTTATACGCGATATCCGCGGCATTTGCCAACGGTTAAAACGCCCCTCCGCCCCTTTCCGTTTCCCGAAGCTCGCCGGGGGCAAAAAGGATTTGAGAAACCGCGCGGCGGACGCTATTCTGAGCTCGAGGTCCGGATGATGGAAACAGCTCCGACAGGCGCAGCGATTCACGTCGGTCCCGCGGGGTGGTCCTACGCGGACTGGATCGGTCCCGTGTACCCGGCGGGCACGAGAACCGACGGGCTGCTCACCATCGCGCGCTATTTCGACTGCATCGAGCTCAACAGCTCTTTCTATCGCACTCCCTCGCAGCATCTCGTGCGGAGCTGGGCCGAACGCATCGCCGACACGAGCGGATTCACTTTCACCGTGAAGGTTCTCCAGCGGTTCACGCACGAGCGGGCCGGCACGGCCGACGAAGCGCGGCGCTTCATCCATTCGTTCGATCCGCTCCTCGCGCGGAACGCGATCGGCGGTTTTCTTCTCCAGTTCCCGTGGTCGTTCCGTGATTCTCCGGAGAATCGAGGCCTGCTCGCCGATCTCGGCCGCTGGTTCAAGGAACTCCCGACGGCGGTCGAGCTTCGCCACGGCTCATGGAACGCGCCGTCGACCGGGACGCTCCTTTCGGAATGCGGTCTCGCCTTCTGCAACATCGACCAGCCGGCCGTCGGCGCGTCCATGCCTCCCACGGAAATCGTCACCGACCGGCGCCTCGGCGTATATCCGGCTTCACGGCAGGAACCGCAAGGACTGGGCGCGCAGCGGGGCCGGACGCGACGAACGCTACGATTATCTGTACCGCGAAGAGGAGATCGAGGAATGGAAACAGCGGGCCGTGCGGATTGCCGCGAAATCCGATGCGCTCTATATCATCACGAACAATCACTTTCGAGCCCAGGCGCTCGTGAACGCCTTCCAGATGAAATACCTTCTTTCGCACGAAAGACAGCGAATGCCCGACGCGCTCGTCGAGACGTATCCGTCGCTCCGAAGCATCGCGATCGAACCGCCCGGGCAAGGGGCCTTTTTTTAGGGTTACAGGCGAAGTCGCGCGAGCGCTACCGCGCGAGAAGCTTGATAACGATGATTCCGAAGACCAGAACGGCGGCGTAGAAGAAGAGGCGCTTCCGGGATATGCCTTTCGAGCGTTTTGCGGGCTCGGGCGCATGCTCGGTCCTCTCGGCGTCCTTGACGGCCGTCATGCAGAATCCGCATCGCGCTTCGTCCTCTCCCATGGGAAATCCGCACCAGCGGCACGCCGGCTTGCCTTTCGCGGCCTTGACCGGTCCCGCGGACGCCCGCGGGGGCTGCGGGTGCGGGAGCGGATCCTCCGACCTCGACGATTGTTCCCTTGCCCCCCGCTTCCTCGATGAGAGCGAGGATATGTTCCGCCCGGGAACGCCCTTGACCGGACCAGATCGGCGCGGGCAAACGACGCACGACGTGCTTCATTTTCGAAATGGGGGTTTTTGTGAGAAGCGAGAATTTTATCGCGAACGAGTCGGTCGTTTCGATGCCGGAGAGGATATCCTCGAGAATGACGCGAAACGACTTCTGCCCGTCGAGCGACTCTCGGGGATACGCCGGACCCTGCGTAGCCGTTTTTTCAGCATCTGCGCCGGAAGGCATCTCAACACCTCGGTATGAACCAGGCGCAAGTGCTGCACCTTCCGTGCCAACGACGCGAAGGGAACCGGCAAAACGCCTCCGGAGAGGTCAGCGCAGCGCTTCGCACGAAGGCGCACACGCTTTCCGTCCTCCATCCCTCGAAATCCGAGCTATCGACCGCCGAGACCTTGTAGCAGTAGCCGAGGTTTCCGATGAGCAGCGAATCGACGAAAACGGTATCGGTCGTCGTGCCGATGAGCTGGATCATGTCGTACGACTCGAAATACTCGTACACCCTGAACTCGCGGATCGACGCGCGATCGATCGCCGGATAGCTCCACGTGATCGTGCTCAGCTCTTCGCCGCCGGTCACGACGAGATTCGTCGGCGCCGGGGGCGGATCGTACGCGAAGCCCGCCGGAAGATCCCGATGATCCGTGCCGCACGAAATGCACACCGCGGCGATCGCCCCAAGCGCGTACCATGCGAAAGATCTCATTACAATCTCCTCTTTTCAGAATGAAAGAGAACCGGTCACGATGAAACCGTCCGGCCGCGCCGAGATCGAGAGGGGCCGATCCCCTTCCGAATCGAAGATAATCATATCCGCGACGTTCACGACCCAGACTCCGATCGCCGCGAAGAGCGCCGTTTGCCGCATGCCATGCAGATCGTTCGCGCTATCCCAGCGCTCGTGCATGAGCGCATACTCGTCGACGGCGTCACCGATGTAGGTCGCGTGCAGGTACGACGCTTTCGCGCGATCGTATTGCTCGACGGCGCGGTTGTACTGGATATCGGCGATCGCGAGCGTCGTGAGCGCGACGAGCTCGCCGCTCATGAAAAGCGCCCCGCGCCCGTAATGACCGGCGCGCACCTGTCCCCAACCCGGCACCATGGCCGAATACCATACGTTTTCCCCGCTTCGCGCCTCGGCCGAGACGAGGACGCCCATCGCCATCACGAGCAGAAACAGCGCTATTCTTCGCATCTTCAACCTTCCTTTGCCGGCCTCGTGAATCCCGCCGGCGTCTCCCCGAATACCTTCCCGTATCGCTTCTTCCGTTCCATCGCTTTGCCGCGCGTCACGTCGCGACGACCGACTCCGGCTCTGGCACATCTTCCGCTATCGTATCGTCGACCTCCACCTTCTCTCTCTTGCCGAGCTCGTGGAGCACCACGCCTCCCCCCACCGCCACCGCCGCATAGGTGCTCAGCAGGCGCCACAGGATGACGTAGAAGCCGATGAGCCCTTTCGAGACGACCGAGGACATGAGGGCGGCGGAGCTGAGCTCCGCGGCGCCGCTCGCCCCCGGGGTCGGAAAGAAATAATTGATGAGAATGATCACCATTTGGAGAAGCGCCACGTCCATGAACGAGGCCCGCATGCCGAGGCTCCGCACGATCACGTACGCGACGGCGAATTTCGAGATGAAGCAGACGGCGCTGACGAGGATGCCGGCGAGAAAGATATGAAAATGCCGCCGCGCGTAGTGGATGAGCTGCCGGTGGCACCGGTCGATCGCGTCGATCGCGCGCGTGCGCCCGACTCCCGACCCGCAGGTAGTCCTTCTTCCGTACGCGCGACACGATGCGCACGATGATCCGCGAAAGCTCGCGGTAGAATCCGGGAAACGCGAGCGCGACGATCATGAAGACCGCCACCACGATGAAGAAAAGCATCCCGACGTTGAAGAGATGGAGGAGATACCCCTGGGAGAACGGCAGGCTCCCCCTGAACAGGAACATGCCTGCTCCCGCGATGATGAGAAAAAACGTGGTGCTGAAAAACGTCATGAGACTGGCCGAGGTCGCCTCCACGGCCGGCATCCCGCCGACGTAGAGCATATAGATCTGCGCCGGCCCTCCGCCCGTCTGCGAGGGGGTGATCGATCCGAGAAAATTGTTCGCAAGATTCGCCTTGACGCAGGTCTTGAAACGGATCCCGGGGTGAAACACGCGGCTGAAGAGATAGAGCCGATAGCCGCCGCCGAGCCAGTCGAGAAGGATGAACGGGGCGGCGCACAGAAGCCAGAGCGGCTCGATGCTCCCGAGGGCCTCGACCGTCATGTGCGAATGGGTGAGAAGGAAGATGACGACGACGCTTCCGAGGCTCACGAGCGTAAAAATCTGCAGCCCCCGACGTATCCGCTTCTTCGAAATCTGATAACTCATCCGATTCCGTATCTCCCTGTCACCGGTTTCTTCGAATAATAGGCAAGGGGCGCCGCCAAGGCAAAGAGAATTCTCCGCTTCCCTTGACACGCCACGCAATAATTCATAGATTTATTTACCACACGTGACGGAATTCAAGCAAACGCCGCGATCCTGAGGAAAAGGCACCCTGGAGGAATAACGGATGATCCGGGTGGAGAATCTGACGAAACGATACGGCGCCACCGTCGGCGTCACCAATCTCGATTTCAGAGTCGAGAAGGGGGAGGTCCTCGGCCTTCTCGGACCGAACGGGGCCGGAAAAAGCACGACGATGAAGATGCTCACCTGCTACCTCCCGCCGACCGCGGGCACCGCGAAGGTCTGCGGATTCGATATTCTCGATCAGTCGATGGAAGTCCGCAAGCGCATCGGGTATCTCCCCGAACGCAATCCCCTGTACGGGGATATGACCGTCCATGGATACCTCGATTTCGTCGCGCAGGTCAAAGGCGTGAAGTCCTCGGCGCGGCGCGCCGAGGTCGATCGGGCGATCGAGCGATGCGGGCTGCAGCAGGTCCCCCGCCGCACGATCGGCAAGCTCTCGAAAGGGTATCAGCAACGGGTGGGCATCGCCCAGGCGACGCTGAACGATCCCGAGATCCTCATCCTCGATGAGCCGACACTCGGCCTCGACCCGAAGCAGATCATCGAGATCAGACAGCTCATCAGGGATCTCGGCGGGGAAAAGACCGTGATCCTCTCGAGCCATATCCTCCCCGAGGTGAGCCAGGTCTGCAACCGCGTCATCATTATCAACCGGGGAGAGCTCGTGGCGGCCGATACGCCCGAAAACCTCCGCTCCCGTCTCACGACGTCGTCGGTCGTGCGCGTCGCGCTGAGGGACGAGGGAGACTCCCTGGTCCGCGCGCGAACAGGCCATCGCGAAGATCGACGGCGTCATCGCGGTCAGGAAGGATCCGCCCGCGCGCGGGACGGGCGTCTTCACGGTCGAGTGCCTGCCCGAGCGCGACCTCCGCGAAGAGATCGCGCGCGCGCTCGTCGCGGGAGGGCTTCCGCTTCTCGAGCTCTACCGCGAGGAACTCTCGCTCGAACAAATATTCCTTCAGCTCGTCACCGAGGAGGTGAGCTAGATGGGGAAGCTCGCCGCGATCTACCGCAAGGAATTGCGTCATTATTTTGAGTCGTTGACCGCGTACGTCATGATAGGGAGCTTTCTCGCGCTCTCGGGGTACTTCTTCTTCAGCGTGTTCCGGTACTACAACTATCTTTCCTACCAGGCGGGGCGCGAACCGTATCTCGCCGGCAGTCTCAACCTGATCGAGGGAGTCATGCGGCCGCTCATGGGCAACATGAGCGTCGTGCTGCTCTTCGTTCTCCCGCTTCTGACGATGCGGCTCCTTGCCGAAGAAAAGAAGCAGGGGACCTTCGAGCTCCTCCTCACCTACCCCCTGAGCGATCTCGCGGCCGTCATGGGAAAGTACCTCGCGGCGCTGACCGTGTTCGCCGCGATGATCGCCGGCACGCTCCTCTACCCGGCGATGCTCGCGGTTTTCTCGAATCCCGAGCCGGGGCCCATCGCCACGAGCTACCTCGGCCTCTTTCTCATGGGCACCTGCTTCATCGCGATCGGCATCTTCTTCTCTTCGCTCACGAGCAGCCAGATCGTCGCGGGAGCCGCGACCTTCGGCGTGTCCCTGTTCTTTCTCGTCATCGGATGGGCGTCCGCGTTCGCCGGCCCCGCGCTCTCCAGGATCATCGCGCAATTCTCGCTCCTCGAGCACTACGATTCCTTCTCGAAGGGAATTATCGATCTGCAGGACGTCACCTATTACGTCTTTCTCACCGCGTTCTTTCTCTTCATGACGCTGCGATCTCTCGAATCATCTCACTGGAGGAGCTGACGATGGAACGGCTCACGAGAATCCTCGGGCCTCTCGGCCTCGTGCTCACCCTCGCGGGAGGAATAACGTACGGAATCCTGTATTCGAGCGGATGGCTCGCCGTCGTGCCGCTCGTCGCCGGGGTCGCGCTCGTCGCCGCATCGGCGGCGCTCACCTTCCGCGGAACGCGAAGCGAGGGCTCGAGGCGCAACGCGCGCTTCGGAATCAACGCCGCCGTCTCGATCATCGCCCTCGCCGCGATACTTATCTTTTTGCAGACGCTCGCCTCGAGACACGGCGTGTCGTTCGATACGACGGCGAACAAGCGATTCTCCCTGTCCCCCCAGACGGTGAAGATTCTCGATCGGCTCGCGAAGGACGTCGTATTCACCTGCTTCTTCAAGGCCGACGCGCCGGCGAGGACCGTGCTCTCCGATCTTCTCGAAGAGTACGCCGGAGAGAATCCGCGCGTGAAGTATTCATTCGTCGATCCGGACAAGGACCCGGTCACGGCGAGGCGCTACAAGATCAGGAGCTATGGAGCGATCATCGCCGAGAGCGGCGGAAACGAGGAGCAGATTACCCAGATCACCGAGGAGAAGCTCACGAACGCGATTCTCAAGGTGACGCGCGATACGAAGAAGGTCATCTGCTGTCTCACCGGGCACGGTGAAAAATCGATCGACGACGCGCAAGAGACCGGTCTGAGCCGGCTGAAAAGCTCGGCCGAGGCCGAAGGTTTCGCGGTCAGAAACCTGCTCACCCTCCGGGACTCCATCCCTTCCGATTGCGCGATCCTTCTGATCCCGGGCGCCGACAAGGACCTCTACGCGTCCGAACAGGGAATGATCGAGCGCTTCATTTCCGAAGGCGGGAGCATTCTCGTTCTCATCGATCCCCTCGCCGACGTTCCCCGGCTCGAAGGCATTGCGGCAGCCTACGGGATCGAGATCACGGAAAGCATCGTCGTCGACCGGTTCGCGAGACTGGTCTCCGGAAACTACCTCACTCCGGTCGTCGATCATTACGCAAATCACCCCGTCACCGAGGGATTCAGGCTTGCGACCTTTTTCCCGCAGGCACGCGCGGTCCTCGCTGGCGAAAGACAGACCGCCGGGCGTCGAAGTCGAGACGCTCGCCTCGACGGGCTCCTCCGCGTTCGGGGAGACGAATCTCGCCGACGTTCTCAAGGGAAAAACGCAGTATGAACCCGACCGCGATCTGGCCGGACCGCTCGGCGTCGCGGTCGTCGCAAAAAAGGAGATTCCTCCCGCGACGACTCCAAGCGGCACGCCGGGCGGCGGAACGCGCTATAGTCGAATCGTCGTCTTCGGCGACAGCGATTTCGCGAGCAACGCGTATCTCGATCTTTCGGGAAACAGGGACCTGATCCTGAACACGATCGGGTGGCTCGCGGAGGAGGAGGATCTCATCGCGGTGCGGGCGAAGGATCCGGTGAGCCAACCCGTCGTCCTGAACATGCGACAGGGACGAATCGTCTTCTGGCTTCCCGTCGTCGGCCTGCCCCTGTTCGTCGGCTGCATCGGCGTGCTCGTGCTCGTCCACCGGCGACGATCCGCCTGACGGAGGATTCGAATGAATTTCAAGGCGACGACATGGATTCTGATCGCGGCGCTCGTCGCGATCGTCGGCTACTTCTTCCTCGTCGACGAAAAGAATCGCGCCCGGAATGTGGCGGAACACAAGCTGAACACGAAGCTCTTTCGCTACCGGCCCGAGGATGTCGAGCGATTCATTCTCGTGAATCCGAAAGGTGAGCGAATCGAAGTCGCGCGCTCGGGCTCCGGCTGGAAGGTCGTGTCTCCCGTCGAGGCGCCCGGAGCGGGACCCGAAATATCGTCTTTCATAGACCAGATCGTCCCCGGCCGCAGAAGCTCCGAGCTCGAGAACGTGCGGGATTTCGCGGACTACGGGCTCGACAAGCCTTTCGCGACGTTGATCGTCTATCGCGCGGGGGACGCGGCGCCGGACACTCTGTTCGTCGGCGACAAAACGCCTGCCGGTTCGAACTGCTACCTTCGGCTGGGAAGCTCCCGAAGCGTCCTCATTTCGAACGATGTCACGCGCAACGTCACGAACAAGGGCCTTTTCCACCTTCGCGACAAGAATTTTCTCCCGGAGGGCTCTCAATCCCTCGACGCGGTGGAGATCAGTGCCGGCTCGAAACGAATCCGGCTCGTGAAGGAAAAGGGATACTGGTGGTTCGCCGCACCGCGCGTTCGGGCCAACCGGCTCGTTATCGAGGCATATCTCTCCCGGCTCACCGACGCCGTCATTCACGAGTTCGTGCGGGAGGATATAGAAGATCTCGCCCCCTACGGCCTCGCGTTTCCGTCCGGGAAGCTCGTTCTGGCCGCGGGCGAGGAAACCGTGACGATCGCCTTCGGGAATAAAAAGGAGTATCTCGTCGATGTCGTCCGCACGGGGCTCGACAAGGTCGTCGCGATCGAAGCGACGCTTCTCGAGCCCTTCGAATGGAGCACCGCCAATCTGCGCGCGATGAACTTCGCCTTTATCGACGAGGATTCGGTGCATACGCTGAGGTACGAAACGCCCGATACGTCGATCGTGCTCGAGAGAGCGGGAACCGCATGGCGAGCGCCGGAACGCGAGCAATCCGCCATACGTCCGCTCGAGGTGAACGCGCTGATCCGAACGATCAACTCCGCGACGTTCGAGCGCATCCTCAAGGCACCGCTCCCCGTGGACGGACGGTTCGAGAGATTCGCGCTCCGCGTGATCCTCGCCGACGCGCGGGGAAACGTGATCGACCGGATCGCGATAATCCCGCAGGCCGACGGATCCGAAGCAGGATACTCGACCTCGGCGAACGCCCTCGGCTCGCTCCCGGGAGGGACCGCCGCGGGTATCGACGCGCTCTTCAAGCGGATCGGGGCGAGATAAATGATCACGCGGCGTTCGTTCTTGAAAGGATCGGCGGCCGTTGTCGCCGCCGCGGCCGTCGGCGCCCCCTTCGATCCCGAAGCGCCGCCGAATCCCGTCGAAGCGAAATACTACGAAAGAACCGGCGGGGATCGGGTCCGATGCCTGCTGTGCCCGCGAGAGTGCCGCATCGGAAAAGGCGAGCGCGGCCATTGCCGGGTGCGCGAAAACCGCGGCGGCGTCCTTTTCAGCCTCGTCTACGCGCAGCCCTGCGCCCTTCACCTCGACCCGATAGAGAAGAAACCGTTCTTCCACTTCCTTCCCGGGACGCAGGCCGTTTCGCTTGCCACGGTCGGCTGCAACCTCAATTGCAAATTCTGCCAGAACTGGCAGATTTCCCAGTCGAGGCCCGAAGATGTCGAAACGAAGCGCACGCCGCCGGCGTCTGTCGTCGATCGGGCGATCTCGCTTCGCGCGCCGTCCGTCGCCTTCACCTACGCAGAGCCCGTCGTTTTCATCGAATACGTGCAAGCCGTCGCGAAGCTCGCGCGGGAGCGGAATATCAGGAGCGTCGTCGTATCGAACGGCTACGTGCGCACGGAACCCCTCCTCGATCTCTGCGGACTCGTCGACGGGATCAAGATAGACCTCAAGGCGTTCGACGAATCGTACTATCGCGATATCTGCAACGCGACTCTGCAGCCCGTGCTCGACACGATTCTCGAGATTCACAAGCGCCGGATCTGGCTCGAGCTCGTCTATCTCGTCGTACCGACCTTGAACGACGGGACAGCCGGCATCAGGAACATGGCGCGCTGGATCGCCGACACTATCGGCCCCGACGTCCCGATCCACTTTTCGCGGTTCTACCCCCAGTACCGCCTGGAGAACCTCCCCCCGACACCCGTGTCGGCGCTCGATGCGGCCTACGAAACCTGCGTCGAGGAAGGGCTTCGGTACGTGTACGTCGGAAACGTCCCGGGGCACCGCGCGGAAAGCACGTATTGCCCGAACTGCGAGCGGAAAATCATCTCTCGGAGCGGATACCGGATCGAGAGTTTCGATATACGCGACGGCGCGTGCCGTTTCTGCTCCCATCCGATCCCGGGGGTATGGCAGGAGGCGTGAAGATGTTATTCGGCCGTGCGTTTTGCTTCATCGCGCTCGCCGCCGCGGTCCTCGGATTCGCGGCCGCCGCGCAGAAAGACGTGAGTGACATGGATCATACGGTGCGCGCGCCGGCGGTCGCCGGCCAGTTCTACACGGCGGATCCCGCGGCGCTCAGGAGAGAGATTCTCGGTTATCTCGACGCGGCGCGGCCGCCCGCGCTCGGCGACCGGACGATCGCGATCGTCGCCCCGCACGCGGGCTACCAGTATTCGGGGCACGTCGCGGCGTACGGCTACAAGCTCGTGGCGGGCCGCGCCTACGACGCGGTCGTCGTCATCAGCCCGAGCCATACCGAGTATTTCTCCCATGCGTCGGTTTTTCCGGGTGCCGCGTACCGAACGCCGCTCGGCGATATCCCGATCGACGTCGAACTCGCGAAGCTCATCGTCTCGAAAAGCGATCTCGTGCGATTCGACGCGAAAGGGCATGAAGCGCCCGCATCCCGGCGCGGCGAGCACGCGCTCGAGGTCCAGCTGCCGTTCCTTCAGGTCGCGCTCGGAGATTTCAGACTCGTGCCGATCGTCATGGGCGACCAGAGCGCGCCGGTCGTGGAGGCTCTGGGCCATGCCCTCGGCGAGGCGCTTCGGGGTATGAACGTTCTTATCGTCGCGAGCACGGACCTCTCGCACTTCCACGACGACAAAGAGGCGAGAGAGCTCGACGGCGACTTCCAGAAGCGGCTCGCTCTCTTCGATCCCCCGGAGATGCTCAAGGCTCTCGCGTCGAAGTCCGGCGAGGCGTGCGGCGGCGGTCCCGTGGTTTCGGCGATGATAGCCGCCCGGTCGCTCGGCGCGACGAAGTGCGCTGTTCTCAAGTACGCGAACTCGGGCGATGTCACGGGCGACCGGAGCAGCGTCGTCGGTTACCTCTCCGCCGCGATGGTAAAGGAGAATCGGGGATCGCAAGCATCGAACGGATCGAAAGAATCGAAAGCGTCCAAACCCCCGGCCGCCTCCGAGCTCACGAGAGACGACAAGCTATTCCTCCTCAAGCTCGCGCGAGGCGTGATCGAGGCCGAATGCCGGGGCGCGAAGTTCGCGATCGCCACTTCCTCCTCTCCGATCATGAGGGAGCCGCGGGGAGCCTTTGTAACGCTCAAGAAGGCCGGCCGGCTGCGCGGCTGTATCGGGTATATCGAACCGATAAAGCCTCTCGCCGCGACGATCGAGGAGATGGCGAACGCGGCCGCCTTCAACGATTATCGGTTCAATCCCGTGCGAGCCGATGAGATTGCGGACATCGAGATCGAAATCTCCGTCCTGAGCCCCTTGTCCGAAGTTCTCGATCCCTCGACGGTCGTCGTCGGCACGCACGGGCTCATCGTGTCGCGCGGCTCGGCCAGGGGAGTTCTCCTGCCGCAGGTGCCGCTCGAATGGGGATGGGATCGCGAGACGTTCCTCGCCCAGACGTGCGTCAAGGCGGGTCTTCGGGAGACTGCCTGGAAGGAAAAGGAAACGAAGATAGAGGCGTTCACGGCGGACGTCTTTTCGGAGAGAGAGCTCGGCCTGCGCAGATAGGGAGCCGGTCTCACCATCGCCCCGCGATCAGCGCGAGCGCGAGAGCATGCGCGAGAACGATACAGAGCGCCGTGCCCGCCAACCCGATCGCCGGGAACAGGAGTATTCCGCCCAGCAATCCTCCGGCGCACGCTCCGAACACATCCCATGCGTAGAATATCGCGGGGACATATCCCTCCCCGTCGGGAAGCGCCGTCCGGACGACGATTCCGTAGTACGATCCCGTCAGCAGACCCGCACATCCCGCAATCAGGAAGAATGGTAACGAGCCGGAAGCGGATGATACGGCGAAGCTCCTGAGCAGCGCGGCCCAGAGCACCGGAGCCGCCGCGAGGACGATAAACCCGAGATGTATCGTCCTCAGCGCGCCCTTTCCCCACCGCTCGCGCTTCATCGTCGCGAACGCTCCCGCGGCGGCGCCCGCCATGAACAGCGCCGTGAGAAGCACGATGCCTCGATAGAGAATCCCCGAGAACGACTGGTACGAGAGAAGAACGAGAACCTGGAGCAGGAAGCTCCCGAGCCCGACGCTCCATACGGCGAGCCTCGCGCGCATACCGGCGCTCGCCCAGGGGCCGAACCGCGCGAGGCCGAAGATCGCGAGGAGCAGAAACGCGAACGCCGCGCCGATCATGAACGGCGGAACGCGAAGCATCGCCTCGAATGCGGACATGAATCGCGATCCCGTTCTACTCCCCTCGAGAATCAGCTCGTGGAGAGGAAGCGCCGGCTTCCCATCGGTGTTCACGGCCGGATTTCCGGCACGATCGAGACCCGACCGCACTTCGGCACAACGTCCCTCGGTCAATCTGAACGGAAGATAATCTTCGCTCACGAAGGGGGCTTCGATGCCCCGCGCGTGGAGACGCGGCAGTATCGCCGCCGGATCGATCTCCGATTCGCTCGCGATGAAGTGCGCCGTCGAACCCGGCAAAACACGCACATTCCCGAAAACGCTTTCGAGCGTGCGCTCGAGAATCCTCAGAACTCGCGCCTGCTCGCCGGCGAGAATATTCTCCGAGGACGGATGCGTAAAGGCGAACACGCCTCCCGGACGGAGCGTTTTCCGAACGGCTTCGAAAAACTCCCGCGTATAGAATCTGTTCCACTGCAGATTCACCGGAGGGGGAGAGCTCAGGATGACGCAGTCGTATCGCTCGCCCGCGCGCGCCACGAAATATCTCCCGTCCGCGGCGATGAACCGCGCGCGCCCTTCCCTTTCGGCGGTCCGGAAAAGGCTCCCGTCGAGCTCGACGCAGTCGATTGCCTTCACGGAAGGATGCTTGAGCGCCTCCGCCAATCCCCCGCCGAGGGAGCTCCCGATGAGAAGAACGGATCGCGGCTCCGCGCACAGGAGAAGCGGAATATGGATCATCTCCTCGCATCTCTCGGGCTCCGGATACGAGAAGATCCTTGCCCCTCCCGAGAAAACGGATCTCATCCCCTCGCGCTCGGTCACCACGATTTCGCCGTATCGCGACGCATAGTGGCTCTCGACCGTGTAACCCGGATATATCGCTTCGACGCTTCTTCGATCGATGGACTGCGAAGCGGCCGCGAGAACGAATACGCATGCGAAGACAGCCGCCCCCTTCGCAAGGCTCGAGGGGTTCCTCGAGAGAGAAAGCGTCGTCATCATGACGAGGAGGCTCGCGGCCATCAGGGCCGCCTGGAACTGCGAAACGATCTCGACGAGCACGAATGAAAAAAGGACCGCGCCGAATACGAATCCAGCCGCCTCCCAGAGATACACCCGCGCTATTCCGCCGCGCAATCCGCCCTGCCGCTTCTTCCAGAGAACGCTCGCCACGTTGTACAGAGCGCCATACGCGCATCCGAACGGGGCCGTGACGAGAAATGAAAAAGCAAGCGCGCCGCCGGGCGACGGCACCGCGCCGGGCGGCCGAGCGAGGAGCCCCCTGCCGACGCGGATCGCGACCACCGTGGCCGGCAGAGCGACCGCGCAGAGGACGGCGAGCCCCGCAAACAGCCGGTACTGCGAAAGCCGCTTCGCTCCCCCGGCGCGTCCCCCGAGGAGGGCGCCGGCGCCGACCCAGAAAAGCCAGAAGGCGAGGAGCGCGCCGACGACGAATTCGGTTCCCGTGAAGAGCGGCATCAGCTCCCGGATGAAGATCGACTGCGCGACGATCGCGCAGCACCCGAGAGAGAATACGTGGATCGCTTTGAGTGATTGAGTCCGCACGGCATGTGACCGCAGACGCTACGCCTCGAAATAATTCCGCTCGAATGCTTCGTCGAAATCGTACACGTCGATAAAATCCTCGATGCGGTCATGCTCCGTCTTGAGCAGCAGCCCCGCGTCGACGAGACTGAAAACGATATTTCCGAAATCCCCGGTCGAACGAACGCCCCAGAAGTTGAGAACCTCTTTCGCCATCGGGCCGAACCGCGCGGCCGCGAGTGTCCGCAGACCGTTGCAGAGCTCCGGGCCGGAGATATGACGCATCCGGGCGATTTCGAGCAGAACCGCCTCGACGGCGTCGATGACGAAGACATACGCGTCCGCGTGATAGCGGCGGTCGCGCGACCGGATCGTCTCGATCTTTCCCCTGACCTCTTTTTGCAGCTCCAGGCGATTTTCCATATGCGTTTCCGGATCGGCTTCCCGCGCGAATGCTATGACATCTCCCGCGCCGACTCCATCTCTTTCTTGATGAAGGTGTCCTTTTGCCAGGAGATATCGCTCTCGGGATAATCGACGACGTAATGGAGGCCCCTCGATTCTTTGCGAATGATGGCCGATTCCACGACGAGACTCGAAACGAGAGCGATATTCCGCAGCTCCACCATGTCCCCCGATACGCCGTATTCCGCGTACAGGCGCTCCGCCGTATCGAGGATCTGCCTGATGCGCCCCCGGGCCAGAGCGAGACGCTCGACGGAGCGGACGATCCCGACGTAATCCCACATCACCCTTCGCGCGAGATCCCAGTCATGATCGAGAATGACCGTTTCGAACACCCGCGGATCCCGTACCTCGGGGAACGCGAGATCGACGTCCGCGTGAACGCCGGCGCTCCGCGGTTCCGTTTCGAGCCGCGCCGCGCAACGTGCCCCGAGCACGAGCGTCTCGAGGAGCGAATTGCTCGCGAGGCGGTTCGCGCCGTGGACGCCGGTGCACGCGACCTCTCCGATCGCCATGAGCCCGGCGAGATCGGTCCTCCCGTCCATGTCGACCCTGACCCCGCCGCACATATAGTGGGCGGCGGGAACGACGGGGATCGGCTGACGCGAGATATCGATCCCGAACGCGAGACAATTTTCGTAGACGTGCGGGAAGCGCGTCCTGAGCCACTCGCCGCTCTTGTGCGAAATATCGAGGAGCACGTATTTATCGCCGCTCTTCTTCATCTCCCGGTCGATCGCCCGGGCCACAATGTCGCGGGGCGCGAGCTCGCCGCGCGGATCGGAACGTTTCATGAACGTTTCACCGTCCAGATTCCGGAGGATCGCCCCTTCCCCGCGCAACGCCTCGGACACGAGAAACGATTTCGCCTCCGGATGATAGAGGCACGTGGGGTGAAACTGCACGAACTCGAGATTCGCGATCCCCGCTCCCGCGCGATACGCCATGGCGATTCCGTCCCCGGTCGCCACGTCGGGATTGGACGTATAGAGGTAGATCTTTCCCGCCCCTCCCGTCGCAAGCACGGTATGGCTGCGCGAGAATCGCGATGACGCGATTCGAGAGCCGGTCGAGCGCATAGCAGCCGAGAACCCGCCGACCGTCATCGACGATGAGATCGATCGCGAGACAGTCTTCCCTCGTCGCGATGCGCCCGTTCGCAGCGGTCGCATCCAGCAGCGCCGTTTCGAGCTCGCGCCCGATGACGTCGCGGCAATGGACGATCCGCGGCGCCGAATGGCCCCCTTCGCGCGTGAGCGCGAGCGACTCGCCGTTCTCGGTCTTGCTGAAGCGCACGCCGAGATCCACGAGGTCCCTGATCCGGTCAGGCCCTTCCCTGACCATGATCTCGACCGCTTCGCGCTTGCAGAGCCCCTGTCCCGCCTCGAGGGTATCGGCCACGTGCCGCTCGAACGAGTCCTCCTTGAGCGTCACGGACGCGATTCCGCCCTGCGCGTAGTACGTGTTGCTCTCGGCGATTTTCCTCTTCGTCACGACGAGGACGTCGGCGAAACGCGACGCTTTCAGGGCGAAGAAGAGCCCGGCCGCACCGCTCCCAAGCACGAGAATATCGGTTTTCACAATCTCCAAGAGAACCTCCCTGCGGACGGTTAATCATAGAGAACGAAAGATTCCGCCGCAACAGAAAGAAGTGCATTATGCGAGGATGGGGATGAGCGCGGTATTGTGCGGCGGATCGCACTTTCTTAACATGGAATATAATAATACGTTAAATGAATTATCCTCTCGCCGGGCTTGGCACAATCATTGCGAGGACATCCCTGTGACAATCCATTACGCCGGTCATTCCGTAGGAGGTTACCCGATGTTTGGCAAGAGTAAAGTCGTCGTGCTCGCGTTCGCGCTCCTGCTCGTCGCCGTCATCCTGAGCTGCTCCGAAGACAGCAACTACGATCAGCGAACCGTCGTCTACGTCGGCGGCCTCAACGAGGATAGCCCGTACCTGTGCGACGTTCTCAGCCAGGGCGATTCGCTGTACGAGGAAGACATGATCACGTACAAAACGAGCGATGACTTCATCACCGAGGACAGGGTCCAGGTCGTATTCTACAACAAGCCCTACAGCACGGTCGTCGAGCCCGGCACCGGATCGCTCGGGGACTTTCTCGTGACGGGGTATGACGTCGAGTTCATTGCCAGCGGCGGAGGCTCTGCCCCCGTGGCGGCGTTCAGCGGAAGCACGAGCATCCTCGTTCCCGAGAGCGAATCGGTCACGGGCAGCATTCTCCTCGTCCCGTTCGCGTCGAAGAACATCGACCCGCTCGATTCGATGAAATATTCGCCCCTCGAGATCATGGCGACCGCGCACTTCACCTTCCGCGGGCACTACCTGCAGACGAGCACCGAGGTCGAGTTCGAGGCCAATCTCACGGTGAACTTCGCCGACCCGCTCACGACGACGAACAGCCAGCAGAATCCATAAGGGTAACCGGCCTCTCAGCAGCATAGAGAGAGGGGAATCTCGGTCGAAGAGATTCCCCTCTTCGTTTTTCCGCCCCGTCCCGGATTGACACGATTCCCTTCCATCGAATAGCATCCTGCTCTCGAATCGATTTGTGAAGCGGGCAAGGGGGAATATTCATGTTCGAAAGAACGCTCTGCGCGTGCGCGATCCTGATCGCTCTGGTGAATTCCCCGAACGCCGCGGAGGCGTTCGAGACGGACGTCGTGAAAACGTCCGGAGGGGATCTCGCGATCACCTTCATCGGCCACGGGACGCTCATGTTCTCGTTCGGCGGCAAGACGGTCCATGTCGATCCCTGGACCCGGCTCGCCGATTATACGAAGCTCCCGAAAGGGGATATCGTTCTCCTCACGCACGATCATCCCGATCACCTCGATCGCTCGGCCCTCGAGCTCGTATCCGGCGAGAAGACCGTGCTCATCCTCACGCGGACATGCCGCGCCCGGGGCCTCCGGGGCACCGTCATGAACAACGGCGATACGACGACCGTTTCGGGAATCGGCGTCGAGGCCGTACCCGCCTATAACCTCGTCGGCAAACGTCCGGACGGCCGCCCGTTTCATTCCCGTGGATCGGGCAACGGCTACGTCATCGCGTTCGGCGGCACACGAGTCTACGTGGCGGGGGACACCGAAAATACGCCCGAGATGAAGCGGCTGCGGCGGATCGACATCGCGTTCCTGCCCATGAACCTCCCCTATACGATGACCCCGGAAATGGTCGCGGACGCGGCCCTGGCCTTCCGGCCGAAGATCCTCTACCCGTATCACTTCGGGGAGACGGACGCGTCGCGGCTCGTGGAGATACTCAAGGCGGATCCCGCCATCGAGGTCCGTGTCAGGAAGATGCGCTAGAGAAAGAATCGAGCAGATCGTCAAACCGCTCGATGTTCATATCGACACGCAGCGCGAGAACGGCAGTCCCGGCAGGGAAAAGATCGATCACCTTCGCCCGGTCTTTTTCCGTCGTGACGAAGAGCGCTTCGGCGCCTCCCTCCTTCAGCATCAACCGAACGTCTTCACCGACGTATCGATGATGATCGACGAACCGGAACGCGATCCGCGGCTTCGCGCCGAGGGCGCGGATCGTCCGCTCGAACGACCCGGGACGCGCGACGCCGGAAAATAGCACGCATTCTCTGCCGGCGAGGAACTCGAGCGGAATCGACGCTCCGCTCCGGTCGATACAATCCGACGGTTCATGATCCGCGAAAAACACGCTCTTCCCTTCGACGTACCTCCGCGCCGGCTCCGGAATCCGATCCTCGCGAGCCCGCGTGAAGATAACGATATCGGCGCGGCGCGCCCCCCGGGGATGCTCTCGCAGCGTTCCGAGGGGCAGCAGTTTCCCGTTGCCGAAGGGCTTTTCAGCGTCGAGGAGCAGCATATCGACGTCCTTTGCCACCGAGAAATTCTGGAAGGCGTCGTCGAGGAGGATGTGGCTGGGCGAAAAGAGCCGCCGCGCGAGATCGACTCCCCTTTCCCGGCGGGGATCGATGATGACGGAAATCCCGCGCTCCCGGTAGATGAGAATCTCGTCGCCGAGCGCTTCCGCCTCGCGAGCGAGCGCGCTGCGACCGTCCACGACCGGGCCGATCAGATCCTCGCCGGTCACGAATCCGCCGCCGACCGCGGACAGCTTGGCGCGGCCCGCGGGAACGACGCACGGCGCTCGCCGCTGCGCCATTCCCCGATAACCTCTCGTGACGACGACGGGATGCCCGCCCCTTTCCGCGATTCCCCGCGCGACGGCGATCGCACACGGCGTCTTTCCTCCACCCCCGGCTTCGATATTTCCGATGGATATGATTACCGGGCGCTCCCGCCCGCAACCGTGAAACAAACTCCGCTTCCTCGAGGCTCTCCGCCTCCCGCGCGCCGCGACGCAGAGTCCATAGAAGCCCGCGAGGACGAACCTCGCGGGATACAGGGCCGCCCAGATGCCCCGACCGGTGAGCATCCGGTATGCCGAACCGTATCGCTCAACGATCTTCATGGGGCCACGCATCCGTTCCTTCGTACCCGAGGCTCGCGTCGAGCTCCGTCGTGAGCTCCCCGAGCGTTCGCTCGAGGCGAAGCCGGAACTCCTCGCGCATCTCGCGGTCCGAGCCGGAAGGCACGACGAAGGGTTCGCCGTAGGCGACGACGACTCTCGCAAACGGCCCGGGAATCTGGAAGCGATCCCACGAGGAAATGATCCGGCGGGGCCGCGCCGAATTCGAAACGGGGATGACCGCCGCGCCCGTCATCCTGCTGAGCTCCGTCGCCCCCTGCTGCACGCACCCGCGCGGTCCCCGCGGACCGTCTATCGCGAGCCCGGCGTCGCCACCGCTCCGAATAACGGCCGCGAGCTCCCTGAACCCCGCCGCGCCGCGCCGGGAGGACGAACCCTTGATATGGTCCCACCCGAACCGAGCGACCGTCCTTCCTATGATATCTCCGTCGTGATGCTCGGAGGCGAGAGCGGAGATCCGCCATTTCCGGTGCGAGTAGGTTATGACCATGAGGCGCCCGTGCAGGAACGAGACGATCCCCTGCCTCGAGAGCGCTCGCGCCTTCTCGAGATTTTCGGTGTTTCGCCATTCGATCCGCCAGGTCATCCCGAGGAAACGGATAACCAGCCAGCCGATGAAGCTCGCGATTCCCGGATGCACGCGGATTCTCATACGTTCGCCGCCACGATAATCGACGCGGGGCGTGCGATCAGCCGCCGGACGGACCGGCGATCGCCGCCGCGCTTTCCCCCTCTGCCATTCTCAAAGCCATCTCCGCGATCCGCTCGATTCCCCCCCGTCCCGAGAGGGAACGCCTGAGGGACATGAGATCCGCGGACATCGTCCGGTATCTCTCGGGATCGCCGAGTATCGAACCCGCTTCTTCCGCGATGCGCTCCGGGGTGCCCTCGGATTGAATGAGCTCGGGAAGCAACGCCCGCCGGGCCAGCACGTTGGGCATGGCGATCCAGGGTATCTTCACGAGAGACTTGCCGATCGCGTACGAAACGGGAGAGGTCCGGTACGAGACGACCGTCGGCGTCCCCGACAGGGCGCACTGGAGCGTTACGGTTCCCGACGCGGCGAGCACGAGCGCGGCCTTTTCGAGCTCCCCGATTCCCCCCCTCGTCGCGCGAAAGCACGCGCGCATGTCGGGCGGGACCGGCGCCGAGCGATCCCCGATCAGAGGGGCGAGGCCGACGACGAACTCGGCGCTCCCGAACCGTTCCTTGATCAGGCGAGCCGCATCGCAAAATACGGGAAACATCCGCTCGAACACCTGGCGTCTGCTTCCGGGAAAGAGAATCACGGTGAACGGCGCCCCCGGCGCGGGCGCCTCCTTGGGGCGATCGGGCGTTTCGATCTCGTCGAGCAACGGGTGCCCGGCGAAAACGACCGGGATCCCCGCGTCGCGATAGATGTCCGCCTCGAACGGCAGGATGACCGCCATGAGGTCGATCGAACGCTTCATCCGTTTCAGGCGCCAGGCGCCCCACGCCCACACCTGGGGACTTATGTAATAGAATACGGGCACTCCCGCGGCCTTCGCGCGCCCCGAAAGACGCAGGTTGAGTCCCGGATAATCGACGGGAATGAAGAGATCGATGCCGCCTCTCGCGAGAAGCCGGCCGAGCGACCTCTCGAGCGCGACGATGCGGGGAAGCTTCGCGAGAACCTCCGCGAAGCCCATGACGGCGAATCGCTCGAGCGGATAGATGATCTCCGCTCCCGCCTCGGCGAGCGCCTCGCCGCCCAGCGCTTTCACGCGGCACGAAGGATCGATCGCCTTGATCGCCCTGACCAGGCGAGCGGCATGCTGCTCGCCGCTCGTCTCTCCGCAGGTGAGTAGAATGGTGCGCATCAACGCGTGCTCCAGGTTCTCTCCATGCTCTCGAGCATGCGCTCCGCGACGTCGAGCGCCGCGAGTCCTTCCTCCCCCGTTACGGCGGGCTTCCCCTCCCCTCGGACCGCGGCGAGAAACGAGACGATCTCCTTGCGGAGCGGCTCGGACCTGTCCACTTCGACCGGAATGGCGCGGATGATACTCGCCGGATCGAATCCGCTCGCGGACGGATCCGGATCGCCGCGCTTCTCGAAGGCCTCGACGCTCTTCTCCCTGAGATCGACGGAGACGTAGAGATTCTCCTCGAAGAAACGTATCTTCCGGAGCGGTTCCCTCGAAATGCGGCTGGCCGTGATATTCGCCACGCATCCTCCGGCGAACTCGATCCGCGCGTTCACGATATCCGGCGCGCCCGTCAGGACGCTCGCGCCCGACACCCGTATCTCGGCGATCGGATCGCCGGCAAGCACCGCCAGGACGAGATCGATATCGTGGATCATGAGATCCTGCACGACCGATACGTCGATGCCCCGCGGGCTGAAAACGCCGAGACGATGAGCTTCGATGAAACGCGGCCGCTTGATGATGGCTCGGGCGGCCTCGAAGGCCCCGTTGAACCGCTCGATATGCCCGACCTGGAAGACGCAGCCCCGCGATGACGCCCGCGCGATCATATCGCGCGCCGACGCGGTGTCCGAGGCGATCGGTTTCTCGACGAGAACGTGTACGCCCCTCTCGAACGCCGCCGCGACCGCCGCGTGATGATCCGTCGCGGGAGTGCAGACGCTCACCGCGTCGCATCCGGCGAGGAGCGTTTCGATCGAGGCGCAGCGCTCCACGCCGTGCTCCCGCGCCACGGCATCCGCCCGCGCCGATTCCCGATCGTAAACGAGCACGCGATCGACGCTATCGAGCGACGCGTAGACGCGGGCGTGCTCGCGGCCGAGCCGCCCCGTTCCGATGACCCCTGCTCTGATCCTGCGGCGATTCGTTTCCACGGGACCTCCCGGTCGAGGATCGAAATGCTCTATTACTTGATGATTCCCCGCTTGGAGTTGCGAATGAAATCGACGAACAGCGCGATCTCGTCCGTCCGGGGAAGATCGGCGTCGATCCGATCGAGAGCCTGAGTGACGTTGAGTCCGCTCCGGTACAGGATCACGTACGCCTTCTTGAGTATCCCGCGTTGCTCGGCGGTATAGCCGCGTCTCTCGAGTCCGACCGTGTTGAGACCCCAGACTCGAGTCGGATTCCCCGCGACCTTGAGAAACGGCGGCACGTCCTGCGGGATTCTGCTCCCGCCGCCGATGAAGGCGTGTCGTCCGATCTCGACGAACTGGTGGACCGGCGTGAGCCCCCCGATTGCGGCGAATTCGTGCACGCGCACGTGCCCGGCGAGGTTCACCGCGTTCGCGAGAACGACGTTATCGCCGATGACGCAATTATGGGCGAGATGAACGTACGCCATGATGAGCGAGCCGCTCCCGATCACCGTGCTCTCCCCCTCGCCCGTCGCGCTGTTCACCGTGGCGAACTCGCGGATCGTATTGCCGTCGCCGATCCGCACGAAGGTCCGCTCGCCGCGGAACTTGAGATCCTGGCACACGTTCCCGATAGCGGCTCCATGAAATATCCGGTTGTTCTTCCCGAGCGTCGTCTCTCCGTCGATGAGAACGGAGCTTCCGATTCGGCAGCCTTCGCCGATCGTCACCTTTTCACCGATGATCGCATAGGGGCCGACGGCGACGTCCTGGGCGAGCTCCGCCTTCGGATGGATGATTGCGGTCGGATGAATATCTCGCGGCATAGCTGCTCCGTCACCGATCGACGATCGAGGAAAATAGCTCCGCTTCCGCGACGACCTGGCCGTCCACGTACGCGATACCCCTCATCTTGCAGAACCGCCTGCGGAGCGAAATCATCTCGAGCTCGAAACGAATCTGGTCGCCCGGAACGACCGGCTTGCGGAATTTCGCCTTATCGATGCTGACGAAATAGACGAGGTACTTCTCGGGCGTATCGACGCTCGAGAGCAGCAGAATCCCGCCGACCTGCGCCATCGCCTCGATGATGAGCACGGCGGGCATGATCGGATGTCCGGGAAAATGTCCGACGAAAAACGGCTCGTTGATCGTGACGTTCTTGATTCCGACGACGCGCTTCTTATCCTCGAGCCTCAGTATCCGGTCGACGAGGAGAAACGGATACCGGTGCGGCATGATTCTCTGGATGTCGTTGATATCCCAGAATTCCTGCTCCCCCATGACGGCGTTCTTCTGCTGGTTTCCGAGCTCTTGCGCGAGAAGCTTCGCGAAACCGAGATTGTGCTTGTGGCCGGAACGGATTGCGATGATATGCCCTTCGATCGGGGCGCCGACGAGGGTGAGATCCCCGATGAGATCGAGTATCTTGTGCCGCACGAATTCATTCGAGAACCGGAGGGGAACCTTGTTGACGATTCCCTCGGAATCGACCGCGATCGCGTTGTCGAGGCTTCCTCCCTTGATGAGACCCTGCGACTTGAGATCCTCGACGTCGGACCAGAGAACGAAGGTGCGGGCGGGAGCGATCTCCCGCACGAAAAGCTCCGGAGAGATATCGAAGGACGCATACTGCATCCCGATGTGCGGATTCCGGTAATCGATCGTGAAGCTTACCTTGAAGCCGTCGTAGGGAAGAGCGTAAAGCTCGATCCCCTCCCCTCCCGAGAACTCCACCGCCGTCTTGATCTTGAGGAACCGGCCCGGGATCCCCTGGTTCTCGATCCCGACCTTCTGCATCGCCTCGACGAAGGGCGCGCAGCTTCCGTCGCGCGGCTCGGGCGGCTCGTCGGAGTCGATATCGACGATCATATTGTCGATCTGCAGACCGGAAGCGGCCGCGAGTATGTGTTCGACGGTGTGAACGAGCACGCCGCCGCTCTCGAGCGTCGTGTTGCGCCGAATCTCCCCGTCGTTGATGAAATCGACGTTGGCGGGTATCTCGACCACCGGCGAGAGGTCGACTCGCCGGAAACGTATTCCCGTAAAGGGAGGAGCCGGATGGAAGACGGTTCGCACCGACTTACCCGTATGGAGCCCCGTTCCTTCGTACGCGAACGAGCCCTTAATCGTCCTTTGCTGCCGAACCACTTTTCGTCCCTTTCTCGAGCGCCTCGACCCTCGCTGCGAGCCGTTTGAAATCCCTGAAAAGCTCGGGAAGCCGCGCGATGAGCGCGTATATCCGGCGGGCCGAACCGTGCTCGCGTGCCGGATAGCCTGACACCCTCATATTGGCCGGTATCGACTTCGTGACTCCCCCCTGCGCTCCGACCATCGCGTTATCGCCGATCTGGATGTGCCCGACGAGCCCCGCTTGCCCCGCGAGGACCACGTTGCGGCCAAGCTGCGTGCTGCCCGAGACGCCGACCTGTGCGGCGAGGATCGAATCCTCTCCGACGACGACGTTGTGCGCGATCTGGACGAGGTTGTCGATCTTGGCGCCGCGCTTGATGAGCGTGACGTCCGTCGTCGCCCGGTCGATGGCCGCGTTCGCCCCGATCTCGACGTCGTCCTCGATTTGAACGATTCCGATCTGCGGAATCTTGCGATTCACGTCTCCGTCTTTCGCATAGCCGAATCCGTCGCTCCCGATGACGACGCCCGAATGCAGAATGACACGGTTCCCGATAATGCAATTTTCGCGCACGGTAACGTGCGGGTACAGAAGACCGTCTTCGCCGATATTCACGCCGTCGAGGATGCAGACGAGGGGGAGGATCGTCGTCCGCGCGCCGATTACCGCATCTTCCCCCACGAAACAGTACGCGCCGATGGAAACGTCCCCCGCGACCACGGCGCTCTTCGCGACGATCGCGGTCTGATGGATTCCCTTCTGGCGCGCTTCTGGACGGCCCTCGGAAAAGAGCGACATAACCTTCAGGAACGCGAGATAGGGATTCGATACCTTGATGAGAGGCTTCGGAGAGCCATCGTCGCGATCGGCGATCACCGCGGAGGCGTGCGTCGTCGCGAGGTAGGACTCGTACTTCGAGTTCGCGAGAAAGGTTATCTCCCCTTCGCGCGCTTCCTTGATCCCGGCGACACCGGTGATCCGGACATCCCCCGAGCCGACGATCTCGCCACCGACGAGCCGGGCCAACTCTTTGAGTGCATATGAAACCATCGGATGAATTCGCTCTCGTTCAATCGCGAAAGAATTCCCGAACCCCACGCCGAAACCCGATCAGGGAGCGGGATTCTTCTGCATCTGCTTCTCGAGCTCCTCCATGACGCGCGCCGTCAGGTCGAGCGCCTTCTTGGCGAAAACGATGTTGCCCTGCGCGGCGTCCAGGATGAGCGTATAGCCCTCCGCCTCGGCGAGCTGGGCGATGACGGCGTTTATCTTCTCGACGATGGGTTGCGTGAGCTCCTTGTTGCGCTTCGCCGCCTGGCCGTTGTCGCTGAACACTTCGGTCATATACTGATTGTACTCTGCGAGCTTCTTGTCGAAGATCTGCTTCTTCTCCGCGAGCTTTTCCTCGCTCAGCATGAGACTCTGGCTCTGGATTTCCTCGCGCATCGTGGCAAGCGTCGCTTCCATTTCGGATGCCTTCTTCTTCCAGGCGTCGACCTCTTTCTTGTAGATCGCCTCGGCATCGACCGTTTCCTTGAACTCCGCGAAAATCTTCACCGTATCGATATATCCGAGCTTGATCTCCTCCGCCCTGAGCACGCTCAAAGGAAGGTGCGACAGGATGAAGCACGCGAGGATGATACACGACACCTTCTTCATCAAGAGGCCTCCTTTCGACCGATCGTCATTGTTACCAAATATAGTGCTTTTCGCCATGATTGAAACCACTTTTTTAGAACATCGTCCCGAAGGTGAAATGCGGCTCCCAGCCCCCGCCCCCATTCTTATCGAACCCGTAACCGTAATCGAATCCAAGGTTTCCGAGCGCGGGCATCTCGATCCGTATCCCGAGCCCGAGGCCGCGGCGAAGATCGAAGGGATCGGCCTGACTGAACGAATTCCACGTGTTGCCCGCGTCGAAGAAGAAGAGCCCGTACACGGCGTCGCTGAACGGGAAGAGCACCTCGTGCGTGAAGGTCGTCATGAACCTGCCGCCGACATAGACGTCGTTTCCCTCGGGCACCACTTCGTAGAAATCGTATCCGCGAAGCGCGTAGCGCCGGTTGCCGCCAAGACGGAATTTCTCGAAATCCTGCACCTCGCCGGGGTCGTTGTAGCCGTCGATCGCTCCCGCCTCCATATTCAGGTGAAACGTGAATTTCCAGAACAGGTTCCTGAACCACGAGAGATCCGCCATGTATCGCATATACTTGACGTTTCCCTGAAGAGGTCCGCCTGCGAACTCCGCGCTCAAGGATGCGCTCGACCCTTCGGTCGGATGAGCGGGATTGTCGGTCGAGTTGCGCGAGAGGCTGAAGAGGACGCTGCTCTTGAGAAGAGGCCAGTCGACGTTGCGGAGCTCGCCGGATTCGGGGTAGTCGGTTGAGAAATTGGAGAGCTGCACGTGTTCGAACCGGTAGCTCCCTCCGAATCTCGAATAGTCGAGCCAGGGGAACGGCCGTCCGAGCTGGACCGAAAAGCCCTTGCGGCGGTCCGTATAGTACTGCTGGCTGACCCTGTCCTGAATCCAGTTGTAAACTGAGAAGGTGAGCGAATTCTCCGAGCCGAGAAAATAGGGCTCCACGTACTGAAAATTGATATTCTTCCGCGTTCTCCCGAATTCCCAGTCGAGCGAGACGCCCTTGCCCCTTCCGAACAGATTGTTCTCCTGGACGCCGAAAAAGCCGCTCAGGGAGTTGAGCTGCGAGAACCCGGCTCCCATGCGGAAGTTGCCCGTCGTCTTCTCCTCGATCGACAACAGAAGGTTGACGTCCCCTTCCTCGTTCACCGTCTCCGTGTCCAGCCCCGGAATGCCGTTGAAATAGCCGAGAGATACGACATCGCGGATGCTCCGTTGCACCTTGTTGAGAATGAACCGGTCTCCCGGGTATACGCTCAGCTCGCGCCTGATGACCGTTTCGAACGTCTTCGAATTCCCCGATATCTTGATCTCGTTGATCGACGCGGGATTATTCTCGACGATCGAGAGGTTGAGATCGATCCTCTGCCCGCGCACGCTCCGCACGGCATCCACGCGGCTCCAGATGTAGCCCTTTTCCCAATACCGGCTGTTGATCGCAACCTGCACGCCCTCGACGCGATCGAGAGCGAAGGGATCGCCTTCCTTGAGAACCACGTAGTTGCGCACCTCGTCGTCGGTGACGACCTTATTCCCGGACCAGGTCAGGCGCCCGAGGGTATAGGGCTTCCCCTCATCAACCCGGATATAGACGTCGAGCGCCTTGCCGCCGTCGATCTCCTCCGTTTTCTCGATGCGGGCATCGGCGTCGATATAGCCTATGGTCCCGTAGAGCTCCTTGACCTTCCTGAGATCGTCATCGAGCGTCGCCGGTTTGAAATCGCCCCCCCGCCACCATTTGCTCTCCCTGCTCTGCATGGCTCGCTTGATCTCGGAGGTTTCGAGAGCCCCGTTTCCGAGAACATCGAGATGCCGGATCTTTATCTTTCGCCCCTCGGTGACGACGTATGCGACGATGAGGCCGTGCTCCTTCTCGATCAGCGTCTTTCTCACTTCGACCGTTGCCCGGCTGTAGCCCTTCTCGGCGTAGAGGGCGCGAATCGAATCGACGTCCTGCGTGAAGAGGGACGGGCGGGCGAAGTAACCCTCCTTGAGGGCCACCTTGGCCGCGACGTCCTCGCGTTTGAGCTTGTTGGTCCCCTGAACGCGGACCTCCTTCACGCGGGGATACTCTTCGACGGCGAGGGACAGGATCGTCGCGCCGTCTTCGATCCGGGAGCCCACCCGGAGATCGGAAAATTGCTTCGTCTGGAACAAACGCTTGAGGCCGTCCGAGACGCGGTCTTCGCGATACTCCTCCCCGGCGCGAATGCCGAAAATCGTCAGTATCTTCGCCTCGGAGAGAAAATAATTCCCCGACACCTCGACCCTGCCCACCGGCATGGACCGCGCGGCCGACGCGAGGAGCAATAAGGATACAATTATACCCGCCGTATGTTTCATTACCGATCCTTGCGCTAAATGTACACAAAAAGGCGAAGCGGCGCGAATGCTATCACACCGATGCCTTTTGTACAATCGCAAAAGGGGGACTTTTCGACGGCCGGCCGCCGGCCTGAAACGGCGGCCCTAGGAGCTGACCTTTTTCACGGACGCGAACGTGAGCGCCTGGGCTCCCGGCTCCGCCGTGATCCTGAGCTGGTCGTTGCGCGAGATCTCGCCGTTCAGGAGCTTCTCGCTCAACGGATCCTCGACATATTTCTGGATGGCGCGCTTGAGGGGACGCGCTCCGTGTTCGGGGTTGTACCCTTTCTCGAGAATGAACTCCCGGGCTTCGTCCGTTATCTCGAACTCGATCTTCTGCGCCCCGAGTCTCTTGTAAAGGTCCGTGAGCAGAATTTCGATGATCTTGATGAGATCGCGCCGTTCGAGCTGGTGGAACACGATGATCTCGTCGAGGCGGTTGAGGAACTCGGGGTTGAAAACCTTCTTCAGCTCGTCGAGAACCTGCGATTTCATATGCTGGTAGCCGGAGTCGCTCCCCTCGGCGATGAAACCCATCCCCTTCTTGCTCTTGATCTCCTTCGCCCCGACGTTCGAGGTCATGATGAGCACGGTGTTCTTGAAATCGACCTTGCGGCCGAAGGAATCGGTGAGACATCCCTCCTCGAGAATCTGGAGGAGGAGGTTGAACACGTCGGGATGAGCTTTCTCGATCTCGTCGAGAAGGACGACGGAGTAGGGCTTGCGGCGCACCTTCTCGGTGAGCTGCCCTCCCTCTTCGTAACCGACGTATCCGGGGGGCGCGCCGACGAGGCGCGAGATCGCGAATTTCTCCATGTATTCGGACATATCGACGCGCAGAAGCGCGTTCTCGCTCTCGAAGAGAATCGCCGAGATCGCGCGCGCGAGCTCGGTCTTTCCCACGCCGGTGGGGCCGAGGAAGAAGAACGAGCCGATGGGACGTCTCGGATCGCGGAGTCCCGCCCTGTTCCGCCGCACGGCGGTCGCGATGGCGCGGAGCGCTTCTTCCTGCCCGATGACGCGTTTGCGCAATTCGTCCTCGATATGGAGCAGCTTCTCCGTCTCCTCTTCCTGAACCTCCGAGACCGGTATGCCCGTCATGTCCGAAATGACGCTCGCGATCTCGCGTTCCGTCACGACCGACTCGCTTTCCTGCCTCGAGTCGCTCCATTCGCGATGGAGGTCCTGGATGCGTTTCCGGATATCCTTCTCCTGGTCCCGGAAAGCCGCCGCTTTCTCGAACTCCTGCGCCTGGATGGCGGACTCCTTCTCCTTGGAAATATCCTCCGCGCTCCGTTCGAGGTCGCGCAGGCTGTCGGGAACCGTCGTCACCGAGAGACGCGCCCGTGCCCCGGCCTCGTCGATCACGTCGATCGCTTTGTCGGGAAGAAACCGCCCCTGGATGTAGCGCTGCGACAGATAGACGGCCTGCCGTATGGCCGCCTCGGTGAACTTCGTGCGGTGATGCGCCTCGTATTTATCGCGGAGCCCCAGGATGATCCGAACCGTCTCGTCCTCGGACGGCGGATTGATGATGATCGGCTGGAAACGCCGTTCGAGGGCGCCGTCCTTCTCGATGTGCTTGCGATACTCGTCGAGCGTCGTGGCGCCGATGCACTGGATTTCCCCCCGGGCGAGCGCCGGCTTGAGCATGTTGGAAGCGTCGATCGCGCCCTCGGCGCCGCCCGCGCCCACGATCGTATGTATCTCGTCGATGAAGATGATGACCTGGTCGTTCTCCCGAATCTCGTTGATGATCGTTTTCAAGCGTTCCTCGAACTGCCCGCGGTACTTCGTGCCGGCCACGATCGAGGCGAGATCGAGCGTCGTGATGCGTTTATCGCGGAGAAGCTCGGGCACCTTTCCCTCGACAATCTTCTGGGCGAGCCCCTCCACGATGGCGGTTTTCCCGACACCGGGTTCGCCGATGAGAACGGGGTTGTTCTTCTTCCTGCGGCAGAGAATCTGGATCACCCTGCCGATCTCCTGGTCCCTCCCGATGATCGGATCGAGCTTGAGATCGCGAGCGTGCTGCGTGAGGTCGCGCCCGAACTGGTCGAGCGTGGATGTTTCGGTTTTCCCGCGCGCGCTCTTTTTGGCGCCCGCCGCTCCGCCGCTCCGGGCGAGGCTCTTCATGATCTCCTCGCGCACGCGCTTTCGATCGACGCCGAGCTCGAGAAGCACGCGCGCCGCCACCCCTTCTCCTTCCCGGATAAGCCCGAGAAGAAGATGCTCCGTCCCCACGTAGTTATGTCCGAGAAAACGCGCTTCCTCCACCGAAAGCTCGAGGACCCGCTTCGCCCTCGGCGTGAGCGGGATCTCGCCGACCGTGAGCGTGCCGCCAGTCGGCTTCACCATATTCTCGATGGTCTGCTGAATCTGCTCGAGATCGACCTCGAGCCGTTGCAGAACTTCCGCCGCTATCCCCTCTCCGAGACGAAGAATTCCGAGGAGGAGATGCTCCGTGCCGATGTAATCATGCTGGAGCCTGTTCGCTTCGTCGCGTGCCAGATAGATTACCTTGCGGACCCTTTCGGTAAATTTGTCATTCATGTTTTACTTTAACTATCCTTTCTTAATCTTTGCAATATAATGTAATACACTCGGTATTAAGCCAATCTATTCCTGATGTGGTCCGCGCGAGCCCTGTCCCTTTCCTCCGACTTCAGCGCTCTCTCGTGCAGCCTCTGAAGATGCATCGGCTGAATCATGATGAAAAGCTCGTTCAGCGTGGAGAGCTTGCAATCCGTTATGATCCCGAGGCCTATGCCAAGACGGACCGCCGATATCAAACTCATTGCCTCTTTTGAAGTTACAAGCCTTGCCGTCTTGAGAATACCATACGCCCTCCATATCTTGTCTTCGAGCAAGCTCCGTGCCTTTCTCAGGAGAACGCTCCTCGCTTTTTTCTCGAACTCGAGAACCTTCCGTATGTGCCCTTCGAGATTCTTGACCGTATCCTCCTCGGACAGCCCGAGCGTGATGCTGTTCGATACCTGGAAGAAATTGCCGATAATGTCGCTTCCCTCGCCGTAGATCCCGCGGACCGTGAGACGGATGTTCCGCAGCCCGTCGAGCACCTGCCCGATGTCCTTGTTGTGAACGAGCCCGGGCAGATGAACCATCGCCGAGACCCTGAGCCCGGTGCCGACGTTCGTCGGGCAGGCCGTGAGATAGCCGAGCTCTTCGGAATATGCGTAGCAGAGCCGAGCGTCGATCTCGCCGTCGAGCCCCCCGATGCGCTCGAACGCGCGTTGCAGCGAGAGCCCCGGCTCGAACGACTGGATCCTCAGATGATCCTCTTCGTTTATCATGATGCTGATCTGCTCGTCCGGCATCGCGACGAGAGAGCGATTGAGAAAATTCTTGGCCATCTCGCCGCTGATGAGGCGCCGTTCCGCCAGCAGCATCCGGTCCGCTTCGGGAATCCCGTCCATGTCGAGGACGAGCGCTCCGGCGATGGCGGGACACTCCGCGAGAGCCGCCTTCGACTCGTCGCGTATCTCGGCGAGCACCTGGGCGCTCGCGCCGTGCGTGAACGAACGTTTGTCGAGATTTCGCGCGATTCTCACGCGGCTCGAGAGCACGAGCTCGCTCTCCTCGGCCTCGCTCGAGAGCCACAGCGCCGGTTTTTCGATCAGGGCCTTCATCGTTGACACGACCGCCCTCCCCCCCGCTCCGATTCGGAGAGCTTGCGGATCTCGTCGCGCAGCACGGCGGCGCGCTCGAATTGTTCGAGCTGTATCGCCAGCTCGAGCTCGTCCTGAAGCCCCCTCGCCTTCCTCCGCAGGCTCACCTGTCTCGCGAACCGCTGCGGGATCTTGCCGAGATGACGCGTATTGCCGTGGATGCTCCGGAGAAGCGGAATGAGCTGCTGCTGAAAGAACTCGTAACATTGCGAGCACCCGAGCCTTCCCATCTCCTGGAAGGCGGAATAGCTCGTCCCGCAGTTCGGGCAACTGTCCGGAGATATCCCCTTTTCCGCCGCGGCGAACGCCGAATCGAACAACCCCGCCACGAAATCGGTCATCGCGAAGTTGCTTTTCTTGAGTTCGTCGAAGCCGCGCTCCTCCGCGCATTGCGCGCATATGTGTATCGCGCGAACCTTGTTGTTCTCGACGTTGGTGACGTGTATCGTCGCTTCGCGCTTTTTACAGAACTGGCAGAGCATCCGCTCCCCTTCCGATTTCGTGAAGCGTTCCGTCCGCGAGGACGAAGCCACGATCGGCCTTTTCGAGAAGCTCCTTCTTGTGCGTGACGATGATGAACGTCTGCTTCTGCGATCTCGAGAGCTCGCGCACCAGCGAATGAAGATTCTCGCTCGCCCGGTCGTCGAGGTTCCCCGACGGCTCGTCGGCCAGAACGATCGACGGCCCGTTCGCGAGAGCTCGCGCGACGGCCACCCGCTGTTGCTCTCCTCCCGACAGCTCGGCCGGACGGTGATGGATGCGCTCTTCGAGGCCGACGGCCCCGAGGAGTTCCGCCGCGCGCTTTTCCGCCGCCCTTCTGTTCCCGCCGCCGATGATCGACGGCATCATCACGTTCTCGATCGCGCTGAACTCGGGCAGGAGATAGTGAAACTGGAACACGAAGCCGATATCCCTGTTTCTCATCATGTTGAGCTCGCGCGCGGAGCATTTCCACGGATCCACACCCCGAATGAGCACGGTTCCCCGGTCCGGGCAGTCGAGCGTTCCGAGAATGTGCAGCAAGGTGCTCTTCCCCGCGCCGGAGGCCCCGATCACGACCACGACCTCCCCGGCCGACACGCTCAGGTCAAGCCCCTTCAGGACCTCTATCGGGCCTTTCGTGCCTTCATACACGCGCCATATCCCGCTCGCGTCGAGTGTCTTTTCCCGTTCCATCACCGGAGAACCGCCATTCGAAATATCAGTCATACCGTATCGCATCGAGGGGAGGCATGCGACACGCCTCCCAGCTCGGATAGAGGGTCGCCAGGAAGCATATGGACATGGACGCGGCGCACACCATCACGACGTCCCCCCAGCTCACGAGGACGGGGAGCGTGTTGATAAAATAGACGTCGGGCGGAAGATCGATCCTGATCTCCCGGAGGACGCCGCAGATGAGGAGTCCCAGCGGCGGCGCCGATCACCGTGCCGACGACCCCGATGAACGTCCCCTGGAACATGAATATCGACATGACTCCCCGCGAAGACGCGCCCATCGAGCGCAGTATGCCGATTTCGTTGCGCTTTTCCATGATCACCATCGTCAGCATCGCGACGAGGTTGAACGCCGCGATGAGGATGATGAGCGTGAGCAGCAGGAACATCAGTATCTTTTCGACCTTGATGTAGCTGAAAAGGTTCCGGTTCAACTGGATCCAGTTGTTCGTGCCGTAGGCGGGGGAATCGAGGAGGCTCAGTATCCGGGCGTCCACCTTGTCGGCGGCGTAGATGTCCTCGATTCGCACGCCGAGGCCGTGGGTCGCCGATTCGAAGTCGAAGAACCGCCCCGCGTCCTCGAGGCCGATATAGACGAAACGCGAATCGAACTCGTACACGCCCGTTTTGAAGAAACCGATGACGCGGAATTCCTGCGTCTGCGGGGTCATCTTCCCGGCCTTGAACTCCGCCGGCGCGGTTACGAGCGTGAGCACCTCGCCGAGATAGACGAGAAGCTCGTCGGCGAGATCCTTGCCGAGCACGATGCCCGGGACGTCTTTCCCGTCGTCGAATCCCTCCGCCGCGAACGAGGAGATCGGCGGGGTGATGGAATCGATGACCGTCGACACCCCCCGTTCCCGCTCGAGATCGAGCCCCTTCACGATGGCGCCCTTCGTCTTGACGCGAACCCCCGGAACGACGTCGTAGTAGATGAGCGCCTCCCCCCTGATGAAGGGGGACGTGGCGACGACTCCGGCTACGCTCTCGACACGGGTGGCGGTGGAATCTATTCCCGCCCATGAGGTTGGAGTCCGCGCGAAGACGAGAATGTGCGTGTTGAATTCGACGATCCGGCTCCGCAGCTCGTTCTCGAAACCGTTCATCAGCGAAAGGACGATGATAAGGGTCGCGACCCCGACGAGCGTCCCGATGATGGCGATCGCCGTCACGCGAGAGATGAAACCCCTGCGCCGCCTCGTCCTGAGATACTTGAGCGCGATCGAAATGGAGTAGTGCATCTTTTTCACTCTTTGTCGCGGCCCTCTTCCGGACGCATCTGCGGGAACAGAATCACGTCGCGAATCGACGGAGAATCGGTGAGCAGCATGACGAGCCGGTCGATGCCGACGCCGAGACCGCCCGTCGGCGGCATCCCGTATTCGAGCGCCCTCACGTAGTCCTCGTCGATCGGATGCGTCTCGCGCGCCCCCCCCTTCCACGCCCGGGCGATCGCCTCGAATCGTTCCCGCTGCTCGGCAGGATCGTTGAGCTCGCTGAAGGCGTTCCCCACCTCGTACCCCGCGATATAGGGCTCGAACCGTTCCACGACGCCCGGCTCGCTCCGGTGGATCTTCGCGAGCGGGGAGATCTCGACCGGATAATCCATCACGAAGGTCGGCTGGATGAGCCGCGGCTCGACGAGCTCCGAGAAAATAAGATCGAGATAATCCCCCCGGCTCTCCGCGTCGCCCGGATCGAGCCCGCGCATGGTCACGATGCGCTCGAGATCGTGCGCGCCGGCGCTCCGGACGTCCTCTCCCACGGCCTCATGCAGCGCGTCGAAATATTTCAGCCTGCGCCACGGCGGCGCGAGCTCGATCTCGTGTTCTCCGTACCGTACGGTCGTTCCGCCGACTACCTGGCGCGCGATCGCCGTGAAGAGCTCCTCGACGAACGCGATCATGTCGGTGTAATCCCAGAACGCCGCGTAGCATTCGAGCATCGTGAACTCCGGATTATGCGAGCGGTCCATCCCCTCGTTGCGGAAATCCTTCGAGAACTCGAAGACGCGCTCCATCCCGCCGACGATGAGGCGCTTGAGATAGAGCTCGTCCGCGATGCGGAGATAGAGATCGACGTCGAGCGTATTGTGATGCGTGACGAACGGGCGCGCGAGCGCCCCGCCGTAGAGCGGCTGCAGGACCGGGGTCTCGACCTCGACGAAGCCGCGCTCGATGAGAAACCGGCGCACCGCCTCGACGATTCTCGACCGCGTGAGAAAGGTCCTGTAGACGTCGTCGTTCACGATGAGATCGACGTAACGCCGCCGATAGCGCAGCTCCTTGTCCTGGAGCCCGTGCCATTTTTCGGGGAGCGGATTGATCGCCTTGCTGAGAAGCTCGAGCGACGAGACGCGCAGCGTCAGCTCGCCCGTCTTCGTCCTGAAGATCGTTCCCGTCAGGCCGAGGATATCCCCCATGTCGACGAGCTTGAACACCTCGAACTCGCTCGCGCTCACCTCGTCGTCCCGGACGTAGAACTGAAGCTTTCCGCTCGCGTCCTTGATATGCCCGAACGCGGTATGCCCGTGCCCCCGCAACGTCATGACGCGCCCGGCAAGCGAGATGACCGATCCGCTCGCGACGAGGTCCGCCTCCCGCGCCGCGGCCTCGGCCGTCGAATGCGAGCGCTGAAACCGGTACGCGTACGGAACGACGCCCATTTCCCGCAGTCGCGCGACCTTCGCCTTCCTCTGTTCCCGTTCCTGGCCGCCCGCCGGCGCACCCGTATCGCTCATGTCACTGCTTCCTTTCCTTCCAGCGGAGATACTCCTCGATGAACTCGTCGATCTCGCCGTCCATGACCGCCTGAACGTTGCTCGTCTGAACCCCCGTGCGATGATCCTTCACGAGCGTATAGGGCTGCATCGTGTAGCTCCGGATCTGATTGCCCCACGAGATGTCCTTCTTCTCGCCGGCGGCCTTCGCCTTCCGTTCGTCCTCTTCCTCCTGGAGCTTCGCGTAGATCCGGGAACGGAGCACCTTCATCGCCATCTCGCGGTTCTTGTGCTGGGATCGCTCGTTCTGGCACTGGACCACGATTCCGGTCGGAAAATGCGTGATGCGCACCGCGGAAGAGACCTTGTTGACGTGCTGCCCCCCGCGCCGCTCGCGCGGTACGTGTCGACCCGTATGTCGTTCGGCGTTATCTCGACGTCGATCGTGTCCCCGACTTCCGGGTAGACGAAGACGGATACGAACGAGGTGTGCCTCCGGTGATTCGAATCGAACGGGGATATGCGAACGAGCCGGTGGATACCGCTCTCCGCCTTCATCCTCCCGTACGCGTACTCCCCCGTTATCTCGAGGGTCGCGTTCTTTATTCCCGCCTCGTCACCGGGCTGGAGATCGAGGAGGCGGTGCTCGAATCCGTTTCTCTCGAGATATTTCCGGTAGAGCCTGAGCAGCATCTCCGCCCAGTCCTGGGATTCGGTGCCGCCGGCTCCCGGGTGAATGTTCATGAGGGCGCTGCCCCGGTCGTTCTCCCCCGAAAGAAGGATCCTGAGCTCGAAATCCCCGAGCCGTTTACGCAATCCGACGAGCTCGCCCGCGAGCTCGTCGAGCATCGACGCGTCTTCGGAGCCCCCTTCCATCGAAAGGAGATCCTTGAGCTGCGTGATATCGTTCTCGAGACGCCCGAGAGGTTCGAGCTTCCCCTTGAGATCCTTGAGCTTCGAGACGGACACCTCGGCGCGCTCCCGGTCTTCCCAGAAGCCGGCCTTTTCCATCTCCTTTTCGATCCCCGCTATTTCCTTCCGCATCCCCTCCGGGTCAAAGGCAACCGCGCAGCCCCGCAAGCTGCCGCTCCATCTCGAGCACCCGCTCTTCTATCTCCCGGTGCGTGAGCTTCTCCTGCATCGTGCCTTCCTTCCCGTCGTCTCCGGCTCGCGCGAGAAATCGATCCCGGATCCTTCCGGCTTCAGACCGCACGCGCGCGAGCTTCCGGTCCGTCGCAATCGACACATCGGCCTTCGCCCAGCCGCTCTCGAGATTCCTCTGGCGCTCGATTCTCGCGAGCGCTTCAGCTCGTGAAACACCGTCCCTGCGCATGATCCGCGCGACGCGTTTCGCGCGGGAAGCCCTTGTCACGACGGCGTAATCCACTTTGAACCTGAATTTATACTGAAAAAGCAGCACCGCATCAAGCACAATGTAGGGAGCGCGCGCGCGGCGCTTCAGCACTTCACGCGTGATGATCCGTTTGAGAGGCGCCCGGACGATCCGGTTGAGGCGATCGAGATGCCGGTCGCTCGCGAACACGATGCGCGAGAGCTTCCTGCGCGACACGGCCCCTCCGGCGCCGAGCACGCCGGACCCGAACGCCGCGACGATCGACCTGCGCACCTCCGGCGATTCGAGAGCCCGGGCGCCGAGCGCGTCGCAATCGACGAGGGCGCCGCCCGCGGCCGCGATGATCCTCGCGACGGTCGTCTTGCCCGAAGCGATCGGACCCGTCACTCCGATGACCGGAACCCTCATCGGTGCGCCTCCAGCCAGTTTTCGCCGAATCCGATGTCGGCGCGGACGGGGACATCGAGCGCCAGCGCCGATTCCATGGCTTCCTTCACGAGCGCCCCGAGACGATCCCGTTCGCCGGGGACGACCTCGAACACGAGCTCGTCGTGAACCTGAAGAATCATGCGGCTCCCGAGCCCCTCTTCGATAATATCCCTGTCGATCCGTATCATCGCAAGCTTGATCATATCGGCCGCCGTTCCCTGGATCGGCATGTTGACGGCGATCCGCTCCGAGAAGCTTCTCGTACGGTTGTTCTCGCTGTCGATTTCGCCGAGAAGCCTCTTGCGGCCGAGGAGCGTCTCGGCGCAGCCCTCCCGGCGCGCCCGGGCGATCGCGGAATCGATGTAGGCTTTCACGCCCGGATATTTCTCGAAATACTCGTCGATGAACCGCTTCGCCTCGTCGAGCCCGATGCCCAAGCTGATTCGAGAGCCCCCGGGGCCCCATGCCGTAGATGACGCCGAAATTGATCGTTTTGGCGCGGGCGCGCATGTCGGCCGTCACCTCGCCCTCGTCGACGCCGTTGATCCGTGCCGCGGTCCTCGTGTGGATATCCCCGCCCTCGCGGAACGTCCCGACGAATTCCGCGTCCTTCGAAAGATGGGCCATGATCCGGAGCTCGATCTGCGAATAATCGGCGTCCATGAGAATGTTCCCGCGCCGCGGAATGAAGGCGCTCCGGATCGCGCGCCCGAGCTCGGTCCGCACGGGGATATTCTGCAGGTTCGGCTCGCTCGACGACAGCCGCCCCGTCGCCGTCACCGTCTGGTTGAACGAGGTGTGGATGCGCCCGGTCCGCGGATTCACGAGGCGCGGGAGCGCGTCGATATACGTGCTCTTCATCTTCGAGAGTTGCCGGTACTCCAGCACGCTCGCGGCGATCGGGTGGCTGGAAACGAGCTCGGAAAGCACCTCTTCGTCGGTCGAGAAGCCCGTTTTCGTTTTGCGCGCCTTCGCGAGCCCGAGCTTCTCGAAAAGAATCCTCTGGAGCTGTTTCGCCGAGTTGATGTTGAATTCCTCGCCGGCGAGACGGTGAATCTCCGTCGTGAGACGGTCGAGATCCTTCATGATCGTCCCGGAGAGCCCGGCGAGTTTCGCCGCGTCGATCGCGACTCCCTCCTGCTCCATCCGTTTCAGCACGAGACAGAGCGGCATCTCGACGTCCCTGAAGAGCGATTCGAACCCGAGCTCCCGGAGACTCCCCTCGAAGAGCTTCTTGAGACGCATCGTGTAGTCGGCGTCCTCGCACGAATACTCGGATAGCCGCTCGAGAGGCACCGACCTGATGTCCTTTTCACGCGCCCCCGCGGGAAACAGCCCGGCGTACGGGGTCTTCCGGTGGCGCGTGAACTCGAGCGCCAGGTTGTCGAGCGAATGAGAGCGCCGCTCGGGATCGAGACAGTAGGAGGCGATCATCGTATCGAACGAGACGCCCCCCACCGGAAACCCGTGCGCTTCGAGAACGAGACAATCGAATTTGATGTTGTGCCCGATGGTGGCGATCGATTCGTCGGCCAGCGCCGGCCCGAGCGCCTCGCGCACGCGCTCGAGCGCGACCCCGCGCGCCTCGTGGATCGGCGGGAACAGCCCCCCCCCGCCTCCCGGCGCCGACGCGACGGGAACGTAGGAGGCCGTCCGTTCGGCCGTGCTGAACGATATGCCGACGATCTCCGCGTCGAGCGGATCGAGAGACGTCGTCTCGACGTCGAAAACGAACTCCGGCGAGCGCTCGAGCCGGCGCGCGAGATCCTCGAGGTCGTTCTCTCCGACGAGCGTGTACGTCCGCTCCGCGGTCCCGGTCGTTTCTGCCGGAGAAAGCTCTTTCAGTATCTGGTGAAACTCGAGCCGGAGGAGGAGATCGGTGATCCGCCGCTGCTCGGGCGTGCCGACGGCGAGCTCGGCAAGGGAGAATTCGACCGCGACGTCCCGGAGCGTCACGAGCTCGCGGGAGAGGCGCGCGCTCTCCGCGCCGCTCTTCAGCTTCTCCCGGACGTGCTCCGGCTCGACCTCGTCTATCCGCTCGTACACGGCGTCGAGGGAGCCGAATTCGTGGAGCAGCTTGAGCGCGGTCTTCTCGCCGATTCCCTTGACGCCCGGAATGTTGTCCGAGCTGTCTCCCATGAGGGCGAGAAGATCGATCACCCCCTGCGGCTCGAGGCCGAAGCGTTCCCTGCAGAACTCGGGGCCGATTCCCTCCTCGAGGTCGGTCCCCTTCTGCGGGCGGATGATCCGGATATGGTCCGAGAGCAGCTGGAGAAAATCCTTGTCTCCCGTGACGATCGTCGCGTCGAGGCCCGCCGCGTTCGCCTTCCGCGCGAGCGAAGCGATGAGATCGTCCGCCTCGATCCCCGGTTCGACGATCATATGTATCCCGAGCGCTTCGGTCGCCTCGAAAATGAGGGGAAGCTGCTCCGCCATCTCGTCGGGCATTTCCGGACGATGCGCTTTGTATGCAGGGTACTCCCGGTGGCGCTCGGTCTCCTCGCCGCTGTCGAAAACCACGGCGAGGTAACGCGGCCCGTATTTCCTGATGAGGAGGAGGAGCATGCGGAGGAAACCGTAAACGGCTCCCGTATTTTCTCCCTTCGAATTGACGAGCGGATTCCTGATGAACGCGAAGTAGGCGCGGTACGCGAGCGCGTGCCCGTCCACGATGAAGAGATTCTCGACAGGGCTCATATCACATTCCCGTCCCGTAGAGCGAATGCTCGGCGATGAATCGCTCGATCGCCTCGGGAACGAGATACCGAATCGATTTACCCTCCCGCGCGAGGGCGCGGATCGATCGGGACGATATCGCGTTCGCGCCCGCCGTCATACAGACGAGCGCCGCCTCCGGAGGGAGCGCCGGAAGACGAGCGTGCCCGGGCCGCAGCATGACGAGAACGGTCGCGCGGGAGAATATCTCGGCCGGCTTGCGCCACTCGCCCATCTCCTCGAGCATGTCCCCGCCGAGCATGAGATGAATCTCCTCTTTCCCGTATCCCTGCTCGGCGAAGCTCCGCACGGTCCGATACGTATACGAAACGCCGCGCGAGGCCTCGATGCGCGAGAGCTCGAAGCGGGGATTTCCCCCGATCGCGAGCTCGACCATCCGCGTTCTCGTCTCGATATCCGTGAGGGGAACGTCGCGCTTGTGGGGCGGAACCGCTGTCGGGATGAAGACGACCCGCGCGAGCCCGGCCACGTTCACCGCGGCCTGCGCGAGAATGAGGTGCCCCGTATGAATCGGGTCGAAGGAGCCGCCGAAGAGCCCTATCTTTTCCTTCCTAGCCTCCATCCGTTTTCCGTGTTCCTTCCGCTCTCCGCTCCAGTATCCTGAGGCGCTTCTCGGCTTCCGATTTTTCGGGAATCGCGCCTTTCGACGCGAGCACGCTCCGGTAATCCTCGATGGCCCCCGCCGCGTCCTCCTTCGTTTCCCTTATGCAGCCGCGATAGTAACGGCTCCTCGTCGCCCAAACCGTCTCGGGATAGAGATCGATGATCTTGCTCGCGTAAACGAGCGAGGCGTCGTAACGCCTCTTCGCAAAATAGAGCTTCGCCGCCGTGAAATCCTTGTGGGCGAGCTTTTCGTGTATTTCCCCGATCGTCGCCCGCGCTTCCTCAAGGCGCGAGCTCGAGGGGAACATCTGAATGAACCGGTTCAACCGGTCGAGCGCCTGGTAGCTCTTGGTCTGGTCCCGCTCGAACCGGGGAGTCTCCCTGAAGGCGCATACTCCTTCGAGATAGAACGCGTCGTCGACCCAGTCGCTGTATCCGTAATCGTTGATGAGAATCCGGTATTCGACCTCGGCGATGGCATACTCCTCGTCCAGCCGGTACGATTCGGCGAGCCGGTATTGCGCGTAATCGCTTCGCTCGTCCCCGGCGAAAGTCGCGAGAAAATCCTTGTATTCGCCCGCCGCGCTTCCGAAGGAGCCCTTGTCGAACAAACGGTCCGCGAGGGCGATCTTGTCGGTCGCGAGATTCATCTTCTTCGGCGTGTACGGGCCTCCGCACGACGCGGCGAGGAGCGCCGCGAACGCGAGGATCAAGGGCACGACACGCGTCTTACCTGCGCCTCTTCGGCATCTCGAGTCTCTCAATGTTCTCCTTCGCTTTCTGCACGAGCCTTCCGCTCGATCCCGAGTTCACGACTTCACGATAGTACCGCACGGCCTCCTTGACGTCTCCCCGTCCCTCGCTGATCTCCCCGAGAAGAAAATTGGTCCGTTCCTTCACGAGCGGGCTTCCCGCGGACGGGGCGAGCCCCGCGAGCAGCGACTCCGCTTCGCTCACGGCGCCGTCTCCGTACAGGCTCTCGGCCTCCTTGAGAAGCAAGTTCTCAAGCTCCCAGAGAGCGTTCGACGCGAGCCGGCTGCGCGGATATCGTTCCTGGAATCTCCGGTACACGGCAATCGCCTCATCGGCGTCCCCTTTCTTCTCGTACGCCGCGGCGAGGTCTATCATCGCCTCCGCGGCGTTCGGCGCTTCCGGGAACGCTTTCAGATATTTTTCCAGGTACACGATCGCCTTGTCGAACTCGCGCCGGTCGAGATAGAGCTTCCCCGCCACCGCGTTGTATTCGCCGAAATCGAGCCCGCTCTGGAAGCTCAGGGCGAGCACGATCATTCGCTTCCCGCGCGGCACGTCGAGCGATTTGATGCTCGCCGCCGCCTCGTCCTTCAGGAATCGGGCGATCTTCGGCCCGTACGAGGCGTCTTTCTTCCTGCACTCTTCGAAGGCGCTCCGCGCCTCGGCCTCGCTCCCCGACTTGAGCCAGGACCTGCCGAGAAGGAACAGGAGATCCGGCGAGGGCGACTCCCCCTTCTTGATGCTGTGGCGGATCAGGAAAACCGCTTCCCGGTAGCGTCCCGCGGCATATTCCTTCGCCGCCTTGTCGAGGATCACTTCGCGATCGCACGAAAAGGCCGCGAGAAGCGCGAATACGGCGACCATTACGAGGTATCGTGCAACGGGGAGAGAACGCATCCCCTCATCCTTCGGAAAAGCGACCTAATTGCTGCTCTGATTGGAGAAAAAGAGATATACGAGACCGACCACGATCCCGCCCACGACGAGCGGCTCGAGAAGCTTCGTCATCTTGAATTCGCTCCGCGAGGGCCTCGTGAAATCATACTGCGCCTCTTCGACAAGCTTGAGTCTGGAGTACTCGATCGTGTCGTTGTATTCCTTGTGGATCTCCTTGACCCAGACGACGTCGCCCGTCGCGAGATCGATGAATTGCACGAACACGTCCGCCCTGGCGGCGCGCTCGACCACCTTCGATCCCAGCCGCCATTTTCTCGAAATCCGCGGATAGGAAAGGGACAGCCGCACGATCTGGTACGAAAGACGGTAATTCCCGCTCAGGACGACCGGTTCGTCCTTCTTCGGCGCTTCGATCGCGAGCCGTATTCCCGCGTCGCGCATCTCCCTGACGAAGGTGTTCTCGAGCACGAAATCTACGCTGCCCGCGGACTTTGTCTTGTTCAGAAAAACGACGTCTTCCTGCCGAATCGTTCCTATGCCCGATATTATTTCCCGCACGGTCTCGCCGGAAATCCGTTCGATGATCTGGAAATTGGTGGGAATTCCCCGCAAGGATTGTTCCGAGGCGGCGATAAGGGGATCGATACCGAGGACGGCGACGAGGCACAGGAGACAGACGGTCTTCGCGAATACCCTGTCATGGATAAAATGAGCCACCGGTTACCACCTCCGCGCGGGGTTACGTACACGGCGATGCAGCAGCCGCTCGCCGACGATACATCTAACCGTAATAATCATCCGCTATTGCGCAAAAAAGTCAAATGAAATCCTCAGTCGAGCGCCGTCGCGGCCGCTCCGGGCAGGGGGCGCCCCGAGTCGTGCACGACCTCCGCGATGAGATTGTACGCCTGCGCCTCGACGATCCGCGCGCGGACGAAGACCCCGGCGGAGCGAACGCTTCCCTTCACGTACGTGACTCCGTCGATCTCATAGGCCTGCCCGTAGAATCTTCCCTCCCACCCGATATCCCGGTGCGGGCGCTCGCCCGGAGGGATGCGCGAATCGACGAGGATCTTCATCTCGCTGCCGAGCCGGGCGGTCAAACGTTCCTGGGAGATGTCCATCTGGATATCGAGCAGCTCCTCTTTCCGCGCGAGCGCGACGCGCGCGGGAACCTTGCCGGCGAGCGAGGGCGCTTCCGTTCCGGCCTCGGGCGAAAAGGCGAAAACGCCGACGTGATCGAAGGAGACGTCCTGGAGAAAGCCGGCGAGCTCCCTGAAGTGAGCTTCCGTCTCTCCGGGAAAACCGGTCATCACCGTGGTCCGCAGGACGAGATCGTCGATCGAAGAGCGCAGAAGGTCGAAAAGCGCATCGAGGTCCTTTCTCGCATATCCACGTCCCATTCGCTCGAGAATCGGGTCCGAGACGTGCTGAATCGGGATATCGAGATACGGGCTGATCGCCCCCCCCTTGATGAGAGGAACGAGCCTTCCGGCGTCGATGTGCGCGGGATGGAGATACATGAGACGTATCCAATCGAACCGCGCCCCGTCCGCGAGGGCCTCGAGAAGATCGTACAGGTTCTCGCTCCGGCCCCGGTCCACACCGTACGAGGTCGTATCCTGGGCCACGACGGCGAGCTCTCTCACGCCCGCCGCGGCGAGATCCGCGGCCTCGGCGAGTATCTCTTCCCGCGGCCTGCTTGCGAGGTCTCCCCTGATGGAGGGAATCGTGCAGTAGCTGCACCGGTTCGCGCAGCCGTCCGAGATCTTGAGGTAGGCGAGATGCGGGGGCGTGAAGAGCCGCCTCCCGGGGATCGCGCATCCGCGGCGCGGACCTCTCGAAGCGGCCGGGGACGCGTTCGCGGGAAGGGCTCTTTCTATCCCTCCCTCTCCGGCCGCGATCTTCTCCGCGAGAAGCGGCATCTCGTTCACGTCGCAGAACACGTCCACTTCGGGAAGAAGCTTTCGGAGAGGGCGCGCCTCGCGCGAGACGAGGCACCCGAGCACGGCGAGGACCTGCCCTTTCTTCTTCGCGGCGCCGACACGCAGTATCTCCTCGACCGATTCTTCCATCGCGCTCGCGATGAAGGCGCACGTCGTGACGACGAGCAGCGCCGCCTCGTCGGGCGAAGCCGCTTCCCGCCACCCGGCCTCCTCGAGCCGCGCGGCGACTTTCTCGGCGTCGACGAGATTCTTCGGGCATCCGAGATTGAAGAAGGAATAGGTTCCGGGGAGAATCGGCGTTTCAGCTTCCATCGTAGCTCTCGCGGCTCACGAGGACCCGCCGCGCCTTGCTCCCCTCGAACGGACCGACGACCCCTGCCTGCTCGAGCATGTCGATGAGGCGGGCCGCGCGCGCGTAGCCGACCCGGAGACGCCGCTGGAGGAGGGAAATCGAGCCCTGCTGATGAATGACGACGAGCTCCTTCGCCTTCTGGAAGAGCTCGTCGTCTATCGGGGCGTCGTCGTCCCCCGCTACGGGAGCCTCATCCGTGAGATCGAGCGCCTCCTCGACGGCCGCGAACTTCCTCCAGTAGGTGGCCACGCGTTCCGATTCGTGCTCGGAAATGAACGCGCCCTGGAGCCGGATGGGGTGCGGGAGGTTCTTGGGCAGAAAGAGCATGTCCCCGTTTCCGAGGAGCTTCTCGGCGCCGTTCGCGTCGAGAATCGTGCGCGAGTCGGTCTTGGACGTCACCTGAAAAGCGAGCCGGCACGGGAAATTAGCCTTGATCAGCCCCGTGACGACGTCGACCGAAGGCCGCTGCGTCGCGAAAACCAGGTGGATCCCCACGGCCCGGGCCATCTGCGAGAGGCGCGTGATCGGCGGATAGATCTCGTTCCCCATCGTGACCATGATGTCGGCGAGCTCGTCGATGATCGTCACGTAGTACGGGAGCCGGGAGAGCCGCTCTTGCGTTTCGGGAGAAACAAGCTCCTCATCGGCGACCTTGCGGTTGAAGCCCTGGATATTCTTGACGCCGACGGAGGCGAGCAGCTTGTACCGGCGGTCCATCTCCACGGTGAGCCACTGGAGAACCTTGAGCACGCGCTTCGACTCCGTGATCACGGGATGGAGGAGATGCGGGATATCGTTGTACGCGATGAGCTCGAGACGTTTGGGATCGACGAGGATGAACCGGCACGAGGCAGGCGTGTGATGAAACAGGAGCGAGCAAATGATCGTGTTGATGCAGACGCTCTTCCCGCTTCCCGTCGCGCCGGCGATGAGCAGGTGCGGCATATCGGATATGTCGGCGAAGAACGGCTCGCCAGTCACCGTCTTGCCGAGCGGAACGACGAGCCCGTCCCTGTCGGAGGGGTAATGCTCGAGAAGCTCCTTGAGAGAAACGATGCTCGGCTCCGGATTCGGCACCTCGATACCGACCGCGCCGCGCCCCGGGATCGGCGCCTGGATGCGGATGGACCGCGCCGCGAGCGCCATCGAGATGTCATCCGCGCGGCTCGCGATCTGGCTCACCTTGACTCCGGGCGCCGGGACAAGTTCGAAGGTCGTCACGACGGGGCCCGGGCGCACCTCCTGGATCTTCCCGTCGAGCCCGTAATCCCCGAGTTTCTTCTCGATGACCTCGCTCCGCGCGATAAGATCCTCAGTGCTGTACGACACTCCCCGCGCCTCGTAATCGTCGAGCAGGGAGAGCTCGGGCAGCGGCATGTCGCCCGCCGCGGCGGGAGGCGGCGCCGGCACCTCGTCCGCGTCCGGAAAACGAGCGTCGTCTCCCTTCGCGACGGGAAGCTCGGGAACGGTGATCCTCGGAGGCCTCCCGATCCTCCTCTCTTCCGTCTCGGATTCGACGATCACGGGAATTTCGGGAACCTCCTTTTCCGTCTTATCCTTTCTCTGCCTCGGACGCTTCTGCTTCCCCTCTCCCCTGCCCGGCTTCGGAAGCGCGAGCCGCGGAAAGCGTATGTCCTTGAGCTTCGAGAGGAGCGCCTCGACCGCGCCCGGAAAGAGGAGGAAGGAAAGGACGAGAAACAGGGCGGCGAGGATGAGAATCGATCCGACGCGCCCCGAGACAAGCCTCAGAAAACCGAGCGTCTTGACGCCCGTGAGCCCGGCCGCGCCGCGGCCGCCGAAAACGGCCGTGATTCCGGCGATGACGACGAGCAGCGCGAGCGAGCACGCGATGCGTCTCACATGCCTTCGCGCCTCGATGTTCTTGAACGCCATAACGGCGAAGAGCAGGACAAAGAGCGGCCAGAACCACGACAGCGCGGGGCCGAAAAAATAATGGAGAGATCCCGCGACGCCCGCCCCGATCGGCCCGCACAGATTCTTCGCCTGCCAGAATCCGCCCCAGTCGTCCCAGGGCGCGGTGACGTCCTCCATCTGATGCGACGCGAGGGCCACGCCGAGAAACAGGACCAGTATGACGAACAGCACGCCTTTCGTTATCCGCATTGCATCCTTCGATCCGGATCGACATGGTCACTGGACCGCCGGCTCCGTCCCGCGAGCGGCGCGATACGCCGCTCACGCGCCCCCCGGCCCTCGTGTGCATCACCGCAATCTTGTAGCAATGATTTTCTTCAAGGTAAAGCAGTTTTTCCCGACGTCTCCGGCGAGAAGGGCCGAAACCGCCGCGATCCCGTCGGCCCCCGCATCGATCACCTCGAGAGCGTTCTCCGCCGTGATCCCGCCGAGGGCGACGAGCGGAAGCCCCGTCCTGTCGCGCACGATCCTCACGAATTCGACGCCGAGCGCCTTCGCCTCCGGTTTCGTCGGCGAAGGAAAGACCGGGCCGACCCCGAGATAATCGACCGCCTCCGAGGGAACTCGCGCGAGCTCGTCGAGGGATGTCACGCTGACGCCGACAAGCCGGCCCGGCCCCATGATCGATCGAGCCTCCCGCGGCGGGACGTCCTCCGCGCCGACATGAACGCCGTCCGCGCCCGTTTCGAAGGCGAGCTCGACGTCGTCGTTCACGAGAACGGGGATCGACGCCCCACGCGCCGCTTCGAGGATCGCGACGACATCGCGGCGCTTTTCCTCCCCGCCGGCCTGCTTCGCGCGGTACTGGATCATGCCGACGCCGGCCGAAACGAGCGCTCTCGCCGTCGACGCCACGTCCCCGCGATCGACGACGCTCCGGTCGAGGATCGCGTACAGAAAGGGCGGCTGTGGAATGCGCGCGGCGGCGGCCGTTTCGGCGAAGAAGCCCCGCTCGATCGCGTAGAGCGCGAAGCGGAGCGATTTGAAAAGGCGCGATCCATCTTCGTCGATGAGCTTCCCGAACTCCTCGAGCACGCGAAGCGCCTCTTCCGCGCGGGCGAAATTCGCCCGGGCCACGGCATCGAGAGAGCCCCGGGCGAGCTCGGAGGCGGTGGCGCTTCCTCTGGCGACGTCCCCGACGCTGTCGCGGTGCCGGAGCGACCCCTTCGCGAGCTTTTCCACCCCTCGCCGCGCCTCATGGCGCACGTCCTTGAGACTCGCCGTCAGCGTTCCGTCCTGCATCGAGAAGCGCGCGATCTCCTCGACGACGCGCAGACCCTCGGCGCAGCGATTCGCGTTCGCGTCGAGAATGCGCATGATGACCGCGAGATCCGTATCGCTCATGCCGGCCATCTAGGCGACGATCACTCCCTCCCGGACCTCGGGCACGCTCGAGCTCGCGCCGACGCGCGAACAGAACACGACGTCGCTTTCGAACCCGAGCGCGATGAGCTTTCGGCCGTGATCCGACGAGCGCACGAACGCCTCGGCATTCGAGCCGAATTGCTCCGCGATGACGCGCGCGATACGCGCCGCGTCCGAGAGTGATTCCGGTTCGCCGGCGCGTTCGAGGCTCTTGATGAGCATTCCTCCGCAGAGAAGATCCTCCGCCGCGATGGTCCCTTCCGCGCCGCAGCAGAGCACGACGATCTCGCGCTCCTCGCGGAGCGCGGCGGCGACCGCGGGGAGGTTCGTGAGAGCGCAGATTACGATACGCCCCGCTTTCGGGGCCGCCGCGATCGCCCGGGTGCCGTTCGTCGTCGTAAGGACGAGCGTCTTGCCCCGAACGCGGGCCGGCGTGAATTCCCCCGGCGAGTTCGAGAGATCGAAGCCGGGGACGGGAAGGCATTTCCGCTCCCCCGCGAGCAGCTTCTTATCGCGCTCCGCCGGGCGCACGAGCCTGGAGGCGGTCTCGACGTCGGCGATGGGTATGATCCTCTCGGCGCCGTTCTCGATGGCGGCGACGATGGTGCTCGACGCTCTCAGCACGTCGATGACGACGACCGTGGCGTTCTGCAGGGAGTTCTTCCCGATCTGCTCGATCGTTGCATAGAAATCGATGTTCATCCCGCACTCATACCTGCGCGAATACGGCACCCGTGACGACGCAACGCGTGGGACACGCAGGCTCCGCGAGCCGGCTCACGATCGCCCCTGCACGAGGCGGGATCAGAAATCGCCCGCAGGACCGCCCTTCCCCGCGCTTTCGAACGTCTCCCATGTCTTGTCGCTCGTGGCCTGGATGCCCTTGAGCCTGAGGCTGAATTCGTGAGGGTTGGAGCTGTTCTTGAGCGCCTCCTCCATCGTGATATGGCCGTCCGAAAGGAGCTTCATGAGCGATTGATCGAAGCTCTGCATGCCGTGAGAGGAAACACCCTCGCGAATCGCCTGCGTGATGAGAGGCGTCTTTTCAGGATCGATAATATACTCCCGGATCGTGGAAGTGACAATCATTACTTCCACCGCAGGGACGCGCCCCTTCCCGCCGCTTATCGGGATGAGCCGCTGGGCGATGACGGACTGGAGGGTGGCACCGAGAAGATAGCGGATCTCCTGGTGCTGGTGCGGAGGAAAGAAGGAAATGACGCGGTTGATCGTTTGCGTCGCGTCGACCGTATGGAGCGTCGACAGGACGAGATGCCCGGTGTCGGCGGCCATGAGCGCGATCTCCATCGTGAGGGCGTCGCGGATCTCGCCGACGAGTATCACGTCGGGATCCTGACGGAGAATGTGGCGAAGCGCCTCATGGAAGGACGAAGTGTCGCTTCCGATCTCGCGCTGGTTGATGATGCTCTTCTCGTCGTGGTGAAGGAATTCGATCGGATCCTCTACCGTGATGATGTTCTTGTTCGCCGTTTTGTTGATCTCGTTGACCATGGAGGTCAGGGTGGTCGACTTGCCGCTGCCGACCGTCCCGGTGACGAATATCAGGCCGCGCGGCCGAAGCGAAAGCTCCTTGAGCACGACCGGAAGACCGAGTTCGTCGATGCTCTTGATGTTCACGGGCACGTGCCGGAATACCATGGCGATCGAGCCGCGCTGCACGTAGAAGTTCGCGCGGAACCGGGCGAGTCCCGAGACGCCGAACGCGAAATCCACCTCTCGCGTTTTCGTGAACCGATCCTTCTGGGACGGCGTGAGAATCTGGGTGGCGATTTCCTCGAGGTCCTTCGGCGACGGCTTTTCGAGACCGAGGTGCCGAAGCTTTCCGTCGACCCGCACGACCGGCGGCAGCCCCGCCTTGAGATGAAGATCGGATCCACCCTGGTTAATCATTTCCTCGAGAATCTTCTTGATAGTCATGCATCACACCTTCCCGATGACGATACTGCGAATCTCACGGATTCCATATAATAGCTATCGTACGCAATGACATATAGTTACACTTCATCCGGCGCCCGTGCTGCGGCGGGCTCTCCCGATCGCTGTTTTTTGCAAGGATCAGGCCGATTCGGGGCAAAAAAAAGCCGGCCGCAGGCGGCAGGCTCGACGACGCTGTCCGGCGCTCGCGCGCCGTTTCAGGCGCGCTCTATATATCGTCCGGTTCGCGTATCGATGCGCAGGACGGTCCCCGCCTCGATGAAAAGCGGGACGGTGATCGCCGTTCCGGTTTCCAGAATCGCGTTCTTCGATCCGCCTTGCGCGGTATCCCCGCGAACACCCGGCTCGGTCTCCTTCACCGCGATCTCGACGAAGAGCGGAAGCTCCACCGTTATCGGCGTGTCGCCGTCCGCGAGCAGCGTCACGATCATATTCTCGACGAGATAGGGCAGGGCGTTTCCGACAATTCCCTTCGATACGGGGAATTGCTCGTAGGTCTCGACGTCCATCAGATAGTAGAGATCCCCCGTCGTATAGAGGAACTGACACTGCCTGCGCTCGAGCCTGACCTCCTCGACCTTATCCCCCGCCATGAAGGTCTTTTCGAGCACGTATCCCTCGGGAATCTGTTTGAGCCGCGTGCGCACGATCGGACGCCTCTGCTGAACCTTGACGTGCTGAAATTCGACGACCGAGAAAAGCTTCCCGTCGATCTTGACGATCGTGCCGCTCCTGAAATCGCTCGTGTCCGCCATGGCCGTCGCACTCCGGAAATCCGCACCGCCGGTCTACTTGCTTCGCAACCTCTTGAGCCATTCGCGGAATTGCTCCATGTCACGCTCGGTCGCGGGAGGATCGCCGGCGGATTCTTCGGGTTCGTTCCGATCCGGCTCGCTCGCGGACGCATCCGGGACCCGCCCGGCCGTTTCCCCGTTCGCGCCCCCGGGATCGATCCCTTCGACGTCTTCCTCGAGGCCCGGCTTCGCCTCGTCGCCGTCATCCGCCGCTCCCCCTCCGTGGCCGGCCGTGCTCGAAACGAGCCCCTCGCTGATATCGCTGAGGGAAATGGTGAGAACGTCCTCGCGGAAGGCCTTGTCCCGCTCGACGTCGCCGGCGTTCATGAGCGCCTCGAGCTTCGCCACCATTTCCTTCGCTTCCATATTCCCGGGCTCCCGCTCGAGCACGTCGTGATAGATGCGAAGCGCCTTATTGTAATACCCCTGCGCGGCATAGATACCGGCGAGGGTCATCGTCGCGAGTTCCGCCGGACGTTCGTCCCGCATCGCCTCCGCGTCGGCAAGGTCGATTTCCTTGACGACGAAGGACGCCTCCATCTCCTTGAGAGAGCGCGCGACCTCGGTGTTCGTCGCGTCGATCGCGAGAATTCTCCGATAGAACTCGGCCGCCTCGGCGCGCTTATCCTCGGCGAGGAGGATATCACCCATGAATTTGAGGGCGACGAGGTTCTCGCCGTCCAGCTCGAGAACGCGGCCGAATTCCGCTTTCGCCCGCTCCGTCGCTCCTTTGTCGTAGTAGCATTTCCCGAGAATCACGTGGGCGCTCGCGTAGTGCGGCATCTTATCGAGACCGCGATCGAGAATCTCGATCGCCTTGTCGACGTCGCCGTTCTTGCGGTACGCGTCTGCGAGAGGCGCGAAGAGGCGCGAATCGCGCGCACGATCGTAGCGTTCGATCAGGTTGCGGAGCTCATCGCTCATGGTGCGGGCCTTTCCGATCCTTCGGGTGGAATTATTCTGCCTGGAGGCTATCAGAGGCGGCAATCGCTGTCAAGAGAATGCGCCCGTTCGAGCGCGTCAGAAGCTGAAGGTCTCGGCGAACGCCATCGTCTCTCTCAGGAGCTCGTTCTTGTCCTGTCCCGGCGCATAGACGAGGCAATCGACGAGCCAGATCCGTGACTTGACGCCGTCGGCGATGAACCAGCAAACAAAGGAGCCCCCGGCGGTCTGGACGCTGCTCTCCCAGTACCCGTCCATCCGCACCGCTTCGTAGGCGCCGAGCCGCGCCGACGTGAATTTGACGAGATCCCGCCGCATGATATACTTGTCGAACAGCTTGAACGAAACGTCCGACCTGAACCGGTAAAGCTCGTTCGAATCCGCGAGAGAGACCGTCCCTTTCCCGAACGCCTTCCAGGAAACCGAAAGCACTCGCGGCGGCTCGGGATGTACGAGCGAGACGCCCGGAATCTCGGGACGCTCCTCCTCAATCTTGTAGACGTTCGGAATCCTGAACGAAAAACCGTAGCGCTCTTTCAGGCTCCTCTCGAGGTACGTGTTCTCGCCTTGTTTGAGCATCGACTCCCGGATCCGCTCGCGGTTCCCCTCCTCGATGATATTCCTGAGGATGGCGCCCTGCTCCCGCGCGGCGAGCGCCAGATCTTCGCTCGAAACGCCGGTCACGATGATCGTGAGCTGCCCCGTGACGGGAGAATCCATCTTCTTGAACACGCTGTATTTCCCCTGGAGCACGCCCCTGGCGCCGGAAGGCCCGATGAACTGCTCGATGATGCTGCCGACCTTTCCCTGGTTCACGATTCCGAAGATCACCATGTTCTTCGCGGGGATTTCTTTTTCGAACTCATACGCGGGGACGACGCGCACCCCGAACTGAAGCTCTCTCTTCGTATAGAAATCGAGCTCGTGCTGAAGCGCGTTCACCATCTCCGCCGTGGGGCCTTCCACTCTCCCCGTTTCCGTCACGAGAACGATACCGCTGTACGATCCGGCGGGCGGCGTGTTGAACGCCCCCCCTCCGTCGCCGCACGAAGCGGCGAAGGCGCCGAGGCAAACGAACGTTATGGCGGCTATTCGACGTCTCATGGTAACGCACCAAGGGAAGAATAGGATTGAAAGAGGCTCGATGGCAAGCGGAAACTTGCGCGCGGGGCCGCCCCGGAGGGCGCGCCGGATCGCATCCGTCACGGCAGCGACATATTGAGACGCTGCACGCGTTCCTTGTCGAGCATGCCCTTATAGAGCATGAGCTGGCGCTCGAGACGCTGAATCCGCCGCTTGAGCAGTTCGTTCTCCTGCGCGAGCGAATCCTCGCGGGAGCCGGCGACGACGTCGAACGGGGACTGACGAACGCTCTCGCCGCCCCGCTCGATCGTGAAGATGTTGTCCGACACCATCCGGGGACCCGCGTAGGAACCGGCCATATGGTAATCGGGAAAGAGGTTTTCTTCCGCGGACGGCGTCTGGATCAGAGCGGCGCTCGAACGATTCTCGCGGGAGATCTCCCGGATCCTCGGCTCGTTCATCCCGGCCCTCTGCGCGACGTACGTCGCGGCTGCGATGGCGACGACCGCGGCGGCGGCCGCTCCCAGAGCGAACCGCGACACCCACCGCCTCTCGCCGAACGGATTCGTTTTGACGTCGCGGCGCATGAGCCTCGACTTCTCCTGCATGATGCGGCGCTTCACGTTCCATTCGAAGCCGTCGCTCACGGAGAGCTCGGGAAGGGAGCGCGCCGCGTCGAGACTCGCCTCCATTTCCTTCACGAGAAGCCCGCATGAGGAACAGCGCGCAAGGTGGCGCGCAAGCTCCATGCGACCGGCTTCATCGAGCGCTCCGTCGCGACTCAGAAAGTAGAGATCCTGCGCTTTTCCGCATTTCATTTTCCATTCCCCTTGGTATCGAAATCCCCGGCAACGAACGGCGCGACCATCTTCTTGAAGTGCGCCCTCCCTCTATTGATGCGCGAGCGCACCGTGCCGAGCTTGAGCCCGGTAACGGCCGCAATCTCCTCGTAGCTCAAATCGTTGATCTCGCGAAGAACGAAGGACGGGCGATACTTGCCCGGGATCTTCTCGATGGCCTCCTGGATCACCTCGTTCAGGTTCGATCGCTCCATGTCATAGTCGGGCCGCTGGGAATCATCTCTCAGATCCATCCATTTGCCGTCCTCTTCACCGCCCGAATTCTCCGACCAGAGGCTCACCATCGCGGGCCGCCGTTTCGCGTTTCGCACCCGATTGCGCACGAGGTTCGTCGCGATCGTGTAGAGCCAGGTCGAAAAACGGGCGATGGTGCGATACTTTTCCGCATGGATATACGCCTTCACGAACGTCTCCTGCGCGAACTCCTCCGCTTCGCCGCGGTCCCCGAGAAGCCGGTACAGGTAGGAAAAGAGACGGTTCTTGTATCTGCCGACGAGGGCGTCGTAAGCCTGGTTCCGCCCCTCCTGGACGAGAAGCATCAGCTCCTCGTCGGTGAGCTCGCCGAAATCGATCTTTCGCTGAGGAAGCTCAACAGGCCTGTTCAAACCGTCATCTCCATTTTTCTCGTCCGTCATATTTCAACACCAGGCATTCGGAAAAGTTCCCGGCTGCGCGAGGGAACGCAGCGAGGGATCCTCCATTCGCTACCGGTCTCTGATCGCGCCCGCCTCGAACGTCGAGGGCGACTCTGTAATTGTTTTTATTTCAATTAGTTCAAAGGTTGCCTTCTCGTTCCCGCTGTCTCTCCGGAGCCTCACCCACCGCGGGTAGGAGAGGTTCGACGAGGCCATCGGATTTCCGTACGAGATCGTGTAGCAGCCCGCTCCGCCGGGAAGGCACTGCCTGAATTCATGCGCTCCCCGTCCGTTCTCGCCGCGAATCTCGATCCGCCGGCCCCTCCAGTCCGCCTTCAGCCGCCAGGTCTCTCCCGAGCGCTCGACCGAGGCGGATCGCATCTCGACGCACCGTGGAAACGCGAGGAGCAGGGCGATAAGGATGTCGTCGGGCGCGATCCCCTCGCCCATCTCGCCGCGCACGAGAGCCAGGGACGAGTCGTTGCCGAGATACTCTCCGCTCTCGCGGTCGTAGATCACGAGGCTGTCGCCGGCGAGAATCGTCACGTCCTCCTCGAGGGCGCCGAAGAGACTGGAATGCCGGAAGTCGATCCTGGCCGCGCCTTCCCCGGGGGAATAGGCGATCCGCATGAGTCCCCTGATGCGGTACCGAGGGAGGTCAAGACGGAGCTTCCCGACGATCTCGATGCCTTCCCCCGCCTTCACCGGAGAGATGCGCGCCTCGAAGCTCTCGTCGCACGGCGCCTCGACGCGGCGCGGGCCGAACACCGCGCACGATTGCGTCAGAGCGATCAGCGCGAAGGCGACGTGAAGAGCCGCGACGCGGCTACCGAACGTTTTCATCGCTCCTGAGCTTTCTCGCTTTCTCGCCGACGCGCGCGCCGGCCGGATCGACGGCGAGAGATTTCTCGTACGCTTCGAGGGCCTTCGCCGGCTCGTTCAGCATGAGAAAGGTGTCTCCCAGATGCTCCCAGACCACCGCGTCGTCGCCCACCCTTTCGGCTGCCTTGAGAAAGATGCCGAGCGCTTCCCGGAATTGCCCTTGCCTGTACCGTATCCACCCGAGGCTGTCGAGAAAATACCCGTTCTCCGGCTCCCTGCCCAGAGCCTTGCCGAGGAGCGTTTCGGCGAGATCCAGCCTCTCGCCTTTCTCCGCGAGCAGGTACCCGTAGAAATTGGCCAGAGAGGGATCGTCCGGGTCGTTGTCATACAGCGCGACGACCCGCTTGAGCGCATCGTCGAATCGGCCCGCATGGCCGTACAGCGTCGCAAGCTCCAGCGCCACGCTCTCGTTCTTCGGGTCGAGCCGCTCGGCCTTCAGGAGAAACCGCTCGGCCTCCTCCGCCTTTCCCGCCTTGCGCAGGATCGAACCCAGCAGAAAATTATCCTCCGGCGAATCGGCCCCCGCGCTCTCTACGGCCTTTGCGAGATAGGCCCGCTTCTCCGCTTCAGGGGGCACGATCGTTTCATCCGGTCCCGACGGGCCTTCGACCACGCCGTGGAAAATAAGGAGAAGCCCGATATAGTTCTCGAAGCGGTCCGGCTCGAGCTCGACGAGCCTCTTCAGATACCCGTACGCGGTCCGGAAATGTCCCCGCTCTATCTCCATTTCGGAAATGACCCTGAGGAGGGCGGGCTTGTCTCCCATCTTCTTCATCAGCTCGCCGAAGACGGAGAGCGCCTGCTCGTTCATCCCCGCCTTGTAGAGGAATCTGCCGTAGATGAGCTCTCCCCTGTCGTCGAGCGACCCGCCGTCGTGCAGCGGCCCGAGGAGCGACGCTCCTTCCGCGTACCTCCGCTCCGTGAAGAGAATCTCCCCGAGCCCCTCGACCGCTTCCCGATTGGACGGCTCGACGCGAAGGATCTCCCGGTATTCCGTTTCCGCCTCGCCCGGACGACGCTCACCCATGAGGAGCCGGGCCCGCGCGACCCGCGCGTTCACGAAATCGGGATCTATCCGGAGCGCTTTTCCGAGCGCATCGAGCGCGCTGTCGATTCTGCCGGCGTCGGCATCGAGGAGCCCGAGCTCGTAGAAAACGTAGAAGTCCGCATCGGACAGCTCGCTCGCCTCGACGAGGATCCGCCTCGCCTCTTCCGGTCTATTGAGCTCGAGATTCACCTTCGCGATGAATTTAAGAATCTGAAACGGGGAGACTTCGGGGTCGTTCCGGAGCTCCCTGAGGAGCGCGAGCGCCGATTCCTTGTTTCCGAGACGGTATTCGACCTCCGCGAGAACGGCGCGCGCGTCGCTGCCATACCCTTCCCGGGATAGGAGACCCTCGCTGTATTTCTTCGCCGCTTCGAAATCGCCGATCCGGAGAGCGACTTTCGAGAGCCTCATGAGAATACGGGCGTTTCCCGGTTCGCGCGCCGCGGCGTACAGGTAATACTGATACGCGTCGGCGAAATCGTCCTCGGATTCGAGATACACGCCTTTGAGATAGGCGATGAACGCGTTTGCGTCGTATCCCTCCCGCGCATGGACGCCGCGAGCCGCGACGACGCAAGCCCCCGCAACGAGAGCGATGAGAAAACGTTTTCGCATGAGGCGTTCCTTTCGTCTACCGTCAATTATACCGAAGCGCGCGGACGCGGGCAAACGATATAGCCGTCCGGCCGGAGGAGGCGCCGGGGACCGCCCGTTCCGCGTCTCGCCTCAATCGGGTTTTCTCGTGATGCCCCTGAGGAGCGAAAGATAGGCTTCGTCGAGCCGGGAAAGCATCTCCTCGGAGAGGCCCCCTCCCGTTCCCATGATCTGGCCGTAGTACTCTTCGAGGTAGCGGCAAAGATAGACGGTGCGGTTCTCGATCTGGCTCGCGACGAGCGCAAGAACTTCGGCGTGGCGTTTCTTGAATTCGTCGCTATCCGCCGTGCCGCCGACGTTATGAAAATATTCGCGAAGAAGGTGGAGCCAATATTCGTCGTGGCGACCGCCGTTGTCGAACACGCATCCCGGCACGTCGATGAGGAAGCAATACCCGTAGACGAAATACGAGCAGAAGGTCAAGCCATGAAGGAAGAATCGCCGGTGGCAATCGACGCTCATCTCCTCGAGGTTGCAGGGCAGCCGGCATTCGTCGCAAAAGGCTTCGGGGGCCCCTCCAAAGGTGAACGGCGCATGAGTCGCCCTCTTCTTCGCCATGTGCGGCGTTCCTCCTAATGAGTCTTTCTCAGTGCGTGAAGCGCTTCCTTGGCCGCCATCTGCTCGGCGTCCTTCTTGCTCTTCCCTCTCCCCTTGCCGACCGGTTTGCCCGCGACCCTCACCTCGATGAGGAAGATCTTGTCGTGCTCCGGACCCGTCGTGGATTTAACGAGGTACCGCGGATACCCGCGGAATTTCGACTGCACGTATTCCTGCAGGACGCTCTTGAAATTGATGTGATCGCGGTGCTCGATATATTCGTCGATGTCGTCGAGAATCCTGTCCTCGATGAAACCGCGCGCCTTCTCGAAGCCGCCGTCGATGTAGATCGCCGCGATAAGCGCCTCGAGCGCCGCGGTGAGAACCGAGTCCTGATCGGCGACGCCCCCTCTCTCGGCGCTTTCGCTCAGGATGATATGCGGCTTGATTCCGATCTCATCGGCCTTCTTCGAAAGCACGCCCTTGCTCACGAGCAGCGACTTTTTCTTCGTGAGCTGGCCTTCGTTCTCCTCCGGATAATTGCGCATGAGAAAATCGCTCGTCACGAGCGAGAGCACCGAATCGCCGAGAAACTCGAGCCGTTCGTACGAGATGCGTTCCTCGCCCGGCTTGAGGTCGCCGAGCGTCGAACGGTGCGTAAGCGCCTCGACGAGGCGCTCGCGGGAGGCGAATCGATACCCGATCCTCCGCTCGAGCTCGTGCATGGAAGTTCCGTCGCCGTGGGCGCCGCGGAAGCGCCGCCTGATTGCCTCGAGAAAACGATTCATACGCGGGGGTTCATCGGCCTTTCCTACGATTCGTATCTCTTGAGCACGATGCTCACGTTGTGCCCCCCGAAGCCGAAGGAGTTGCTCATGACGTGCGCGAGATCCTTCTTCACGGCGACCTTGGGAACGTGGTTCAGCGGACACTCGGGATCGGGATTATCAAGGTTCGCGGTGGGCGGAACGAGCCCCTCGCCGATCGCTTTGACGCAGACGATGAGCTCGATCGCCGCGGCCGCACCGAGGAGATGCCCGTGCGTCGATTTTGTCGAGCTCACCCTGAGCCTCTCCGAAGAGGCCCCGAACACGCCGACGATCGCGTCCGATTCGGTCTTGTCGTTGTACGCGGTCGAGGTGCCGTGCGCGTTGATATAGTCGATATCCTCGGGCTTGAGCCCCGCGCTCCAGAGCGCCTGCCTCATGGCGTTCGCGGCGCCGACTCCTCCGGGAACCGGCGTGGTGATGTGGTACGCGTCCCCGGTGAGCCCGATACCCGCGATCTCGGCGAGAACCTCGGCTCCGCGGGCCTTCGCGTGCGAGAGCTCCTCGAGAACGACGAGACCGCTCCCCTCCGACATCACGAAGCCGTCGCGGTCCCTGTCGAACGGACGGCTCGCCCGCTCGGGTTCGTCGTTCCGCGTGGAAAGCGCCTTCATCGAGCAGAATCCCCCGAGCGACATCGGGGATATCGTCGCCTCGGTGCCGCCCGTGAGAATCGCGTCCGCGAAGCCGTTCCTGATGTACATGAAGGAGTCGCAGATCGCGTGCCCTCCCGACGCGCACGCCGAAACGGTCGCGAAATTCGGCCCCCTGAGTCCGTAGCGGATCGATATCTGCCCCGCGGACATATCCGAGATCATCATCGGAATGAAGAAGGGACTGATCCGCGTGGCGCCCTTCTCCATAAGCACCGTATGCTGCTGCTCGAGCGTCTGTATCCCGCCGATGCCGGATCCGACGATCACCCCGAAGCGCTCGGCGGCGATCGCTCCCTCCATCCCGGCCATCGCCTCCGCCGCGGCGGCCATGGCGAGCTGAACGGATCGATCCATCCGGCGGGCTTCTTTTCGATCGACGAACCGCTCGGGATCGAAATTCTTGACCTCGCCGCCGATCTTCGAGTCGAACGCGCTCACGTCGAACGCCGTGATGCGCGCGATGCCCGATTTTCCCGCCGAGATGTTCGCCCAGTTCTCCGCGACGGAATCCCCGCACGGAGAAACGAGACCCATACGGGTGACGACCACCCTTCTCGTGCTCGCGGACACGGTACCCCCTTATTGCAGAAGCCGGGCGGCAGACCCGGGCCGGCTATTCCTTCGAGCCGTGAGAGGTGATGTAATCGATCGCCTCTCCCACTTTCGTGATCTTTTCCGCCTCGTCGTCCGGGATCTCGATCCCGAACTCCTCCTCGAGCGCCATTACGAGCTCGACCGTGTCGAGCGAATCGGCGCCGAGATCGTCTATGAACGACGCCTCGCGCGTGATCTGGTCCTGGTTGACCGAGAGCTGCTCTTCGACGACCTTCTTTACCCGTTCCTCGATAGTCATTGAGTACCCTACCTCCTTGTCGATCGGTTTCTCACGCCATCACCATTCCGCCGTCGCAGTTGATGACCTGGCCCGTGACGTAGCCGCCGAGATCGGAACAGAGGAAGAGGACGACGTTCGCGACGTCCGTTCCGGAGCCGAATCTCCCGAGCGGGATAAGCCGCAGCATCCCCTCCCTTCGCTCTTCAGACAGCGAGGCCGTCATCGCCGTTTCGATGAAACCCGGCGCAATGGCGTTCACATTGATGCCTCTCCCCGCGAGCTCTTTCGCGACGGCCTTCGTGAATCCGATGATTCCCGCCTTGCTCGCCGCGTAGTTGCACTGCCCGGCGTTCCCCATGACCCCGATGACGGAAGAGATGTTCACGATTCGCCCGAACCGTCTCTTGATCATCGAGCGGGACACCGCCCTCGTGACGTTGAAGGTGCCCGTGAGGTTGACGCGCAGAACGCTCTCCCACTCCGCGTCGGTCATCCGGAGGAGGAGATTGTCCCTCGTTATTCCGGCGTTGTTAACGAGGAAATGTATCTGCTCGCGCCCCGCGATCGCTTCCTCGACGCACCGGTCGACGTCCTTCGCGTTCGAAACGTCGCAGGCGAGCGCGAGGCTCTTGCGCCCCTTCGTCCGCACGAGCGCCGCCGTCGCCTCGGCTCCCCCGAGGTTGACGTCGAGGGCGGCGATATCGGCGCCGGCGTCCGCGAGCGTAAGCGCGATATCGCGCCCGATGCCCTGGCCCGCTCCCGTTATCATGGCCGTTTTCCCCTCGAGATCCACCATATCGCTTCCCTTCGCCGGCGCGACCCGGCCGCCTTCTCCGGAACCGGTCACGCCGTTTCTCCCGCGAGGCTCCGCCCGAGCTCCTCCGCCGTGCCGACGCTCCGCACGGACCGCGCGCCGTCGATGCGCTTCAGAAGCCCCGCGAGCACCTTGCCCGGCCCGACCTCGAGAACGGGCCCGCCCCACGACGCGAGGAGCAGGGCCATCGAATCGGACCAGAGCACCGGGCTCGTGAGCTGCCGCGAGAGCGCATCGACGATCTCGTCCTTCTTCGCGACGATCTTCGCGTCGGCGTTGCACACGACGCCGACCGAAGCGTCCCGTATCGCAAAGCTCTTGATATATTCGACGAGCTCCTTCTGGGCGCCCGCCACGAGCGGCGAATGAAACGCGCCGCTCACGTTCAGGGGAATCGTTTTCTTGGCTCCCCGCTCCTGCGCCGCGACGCAGGCTCGCCCGACCGCGTCGACGTTTCCCGAAACGACGATCTGCCCCGGGGAGTTGACGTTCGCGACGACGACGACCTCGCCGCCGCGCGAAGACTCGCGGCAGACCGCCTCGACGTCCGGCCGCTCGAGTCCGATGATCGCGGCCATCGTGCCCGGCTGAGCGATCCCGGCGTCGAACATGAGCTCGCCTCTCCTGCGCACGATCTTCAGGGCGTCCATCTCGTCGAGAGCGTTCGCGGCGACGAGGGCCGAATACTCGCCGAGGCTGTGCCCCGCCGCGATCGCCGGCTCGACGCCCCCCTCCTCCTTCAGGATGCGCGCCACGACGACGCTGTGAAGGAGGAGCGCCGGTTGGGCGTTCTTCGTCGCCGTAAGCGTTTCGGCGTCGCCCTCGAACGAGACGCGCGATATCGAAAAGCCGAGAGTCTCATCCGCCATCTCGTAAAGCTCCCGCGCCCGGGGATAGGCCAGGACGAGATCCTTCCCCATCCCGACGTACTGGGAGCCTTGACCCGGAAATATGAATGCCGCTTTTCTCATGCCGAGACCTTTTTCGTTCGAGCGTTCAGTACTTGAGCAGCACAGCCCCCCAGGTGAGCCCCCCGCCGAAAGCGACCATGAGGATCCGGTCGCCGTGTTTGATGATTCCTTTGTCCCTCGCCTCGCAGAACGCGATCGGAATGCTCGCCGTGCTCGTGTTGCCGACATGGTCGATATTGACGATGACCTTTTCCGGCGGAACATGGAGCCTGTTCCGGACTCCTTCGATGATTCTCAGATTCGCCTGATGGGGAATGACGAAATCTATGTCGGAGATCTTCACGTTCGCTTCTCGAAGCACCGTTTCCCCCGCATCGACCATCGCCTTGACCGCGTACTTGAAGAGACCGTCCCCCTTCATCTTTATGAATTGTTCCCTGTTCCTGATCCGTTCCTCAGTGAGCGGCGTTCGCGACCCCCCCACCGGCTGATACAGGAGATCGGCGTAGGTCCCGTCGCTCTTCATGTACGTCGCGAGAATCCCCTCGCCCGGCTCGCACGCCTCCATGATGACGGCGCCGGCGCCGTCCCCGAAAAGAACGCACGTCGCCCGATCGGTGTAGTCGGTGATCCGGGAAAGCGTCTCGACGCCGATGACGAGAACTCGCCGCGCCTTCTCCGCGATGATCATCGATTGCGCGATCGTCACCGCGTACACGAAACCGGAGCAGGCGCCCGCCACGTCGAACGCAGCCGCGTTTTTCGCGCCGATCTTGTTCTGAACGACGGTCGCCGTCGAGGGAAAGGGGTAATCCGAGGTCGCGGTGCCCACGACGATGAGGTCGATGTCATTCGCGTCGACGCGCGCGTCTGTCATCGCCTTGCGCGCGGCGTTGATAGCGAGGTCGCTGGAGGCCTCTTCCGCTTTCGCGATATGCCGTTCCCGGATGCCCGTTCTCGTGACGATCCACTCGTCCGAGGTATCGACCATCTTCTCGAAATCGAAATTCGTCAGCACGGCTTCGGGAAGATAATAGCCCAAGCCGGCGAATTTCGCGCTCCGCGGACCACTGCCCGGCATGATGCTCACGACCTCTCTATTCGCTGCCGTATCCTGTCGTTCACGCCGCCCGTGACGAAACGCTCGGCGGCGAGCACGGCGTTCTTGATCGCCCTCGAAGAGCTTTTCCCGTGGCTGATGATCACGACGCCGTTCACGCCGAGGAGCGGCATGCCGCCGTACTCGGCGTAATCGAGCTTTCGCTTGACGCCCCTGAAGACGGGCTTCATGAGCCCGGCCCCGATTTTCGCGAAGAAGCGCTTGCCGGCTTCCTCCCTGATGAGGGTGTTTATATAGTAAATGATGGATTCTGTAAATTTTAAAACGACGTTGCCGACGAATCCGTCCGTCACGACGACGTCCGCCGCTCCGGTGAAGACGTCCCTCCCCTCGACGTTCCCCGTGAAATTGAGGCCGCTCTTCTCGAGGAGCTCGTACGAACCGCGCGTGAGATCGTTGCCCTTCGATCTTTCCTCGCCGATGCTGAGAAGCGCCACGCGCGGATTCTCCTTGCCGAAAAACGTCTCGGCGTAGACCGATCCCATGAAAGCGAACTGGAGCAGATTGTGGGGAGCGCAATCCGAATTGGCGCCGCCGTCGATGAGAACCGTGCCTCCGTTCTCGGTCGGCAGATGGATGGCGATGGCGGGCCGCTCGATGCCGGGAAGACGCCCCAGCGTGAGAAGCGAGCTCGCGACGACGGCCCCCGTATTGCCCGCGCTCACGAAGGCTCCGACTTTTCCCTCCCGATGGAGATTCATGCCGATCGCGATCGACGAGGCGCGTTTGCGACGTATCGCCGTCGCGGGGCTCTCCGACATTTCTATCACTTCGGGGGCGTCGACGATCTCGACGTTCGAAGCCTCGAGCCGCTGCGCGCTGATATGCGCCTCGAGGATGTCGCGTTTTCCGACGAGCACGACCTCGACCCTGTCGGACGCCTCCCGCGCGGCTTCGAACGCGCCTTCGACGATCCCGACCGGGGCCTTATCGCCGCCCATGGCATCGAGCGCGATTTTCATGGGTCCTCCGGGGCGAGGTTATTTTCCTTCCTCGACCTTCGGCTTGACTACTTCGCGGCCCGCATAGTAGCCGCAGTTGGGGCATACCGTATGCGGCGGTTTCGGCTGGTGACAGTGGGAGCACGAAGTGAGCGTCGGCGCCTCGGCCTTGTAGTGGGTTCTTCGCTTTCTCCCCCGCGTCTTCGAATGGCGATGTTTCGGGTTTGCCATGGACTTCCTCCTCGTTACGTCTCACGATGCTGGTTCGGGGAAATATTTACGTTTTGTTCTCCCCGTTCAAGAATTTTCTCAGCGTTCCCCAGCGTGGATCGCCGATTCCGGGGTCGCATCCACACTCCCCCCCGTTGAGATTCGCGCCGCATTTTCTGCAAACGCCCCTGCAATCCTCCCGGCACAGAAGCTTGATCGGGATCTCCAGAATAAGCGCTTCCCGCACGCGCGGATACAGATCGAAGGTCGTCTCCCCCACGGCCGGGATCGACACGATATCGTCTTCTTCAACGCTCTCGCTCGGGGGCGACTCTCCCCCGCGGTTCAGGACGAACGTGAACGTCGTATCCACCGGCAGCTCGAAGGAAACGAGGCAGCGATGGCATTCCGCGCGAAGGATCCCCTTCACGTTCGCCTCTATGCAATAGCTGCCCGCCGATCTGGTGACGGTGGCGTTCACCGCCACGACGCACGCCGTTTTTCCCCCTTCGGGTGTCGGAAGATCGAACGTCCTGTCGAACGAGAATACCGATCGCGCTTCGACGCGTCCGAGGTCGAGATCCATGAAGTCCGTATCGTCTTTCATGAGGCTATAATATTATTTTTCATGAAATACGATAGCAAGCTCTTTTTCCGCGGATTCCCGTGAATCTGACGCGTGCACGGCGTTCCGCTGCAAGTCCGTTCCGTACATGTACCTGACGGTGCCCGGTCGCGCCTTCGCGGGATCGGTCGCGCCGACGAGCTCGCGGAGAAGCTCGACGGCCCCTTCCTTCTCGAGCTCGATCCCCACCACGTCGCCCGAGGTGATGTAGCCGACGAGATCGACGAAGAAATGCTTCCCGTCGTGCATCGCGTAAAACGAGCGGGCCCGGGCCGCGTCGAACGCGAACTGTTTCATTCTGACGACGCGGAACCGGTTCTTGATGAGACAATCGATGATCTCCCCCTGCCTCCCGGATCTCACCGCTTCGGGCTTTATCATGAGAAACGTTCTGTCCACACAAACCTCCGGCGCCGGCCTCGCGAGGCCGGCCTGCAGTTTAACGTTTCGACGGGACGAGCCGGGCCACGAGATCGACGATCTCGCCCGGGATCGCCGCGACTTCGACGCCGACCGCCTTGAACGCGGCGATCTTCTCGGCCGCCGTCCCGGAACCTCCCGAGACGATCGCTCCGGCGTGCCCCATCCGTTTTCCCGGAGGAGCGGTCTGTCCCGCGATGAACACGGCGACCTTCTTGGGATAGCCCCTCGCGATCATTGCGGCCGCCTCCTCCTCGTCGCTCCCGCCGATCTCCCCGATCAGGACGACGCACTCGGTCTCATCGTCCTCGGCGAATAGCGCGAGGGCGTCGAGGATGTTCGTACCGACGATCGGATCGCCCCCGATGCCGAGGCAGGTCGACTGGCCGAACCCGCGTTTCGTCAAATGATGGACGACCTCGTACGTGAGCGTCCCGCTCCGGGAGACGACGCCGACCGAGCCCCGCGCGTGGATCGAACCCGGCATGATGCCTACCTTGCATTTCCCCGGCGATATGACGCCAGGGCAGTTCGGGCCGATGAGCCGCGCCCCGCGTTCGCGGAGGTACGGGAGGACCCGCACCATGTCGAGGACCGGCACGCCCTCGGTGATGCAGACGACGAGCGTGACGCCGGCGTCCGCCGCTTCGCAGATCGCATCGGTCGCGAACGCCGCGGGCACGTAGACGACGCTGGTGTCGGCGCGCGTCTCGGCCACAGCCTCGGCCATCGTGTCGTAAATGGGAACGCCGCCGTCGGTCTTCTGCCCGCCCTTGCCCGGCGTGACCCCGCCCACGACCTTCGTCCCGTAGGCGATCATCTGACTCGCGTGGAACGCTCCGTCCCGCCCCGTTATTCCCTGGACGATCACGCGGGTTTTTTCGTCGACGAGAATGCTCAAGACGTCCTCCTTGAAGAATATGCCGACCCGTGCCGATTATTCGACTATCGTTTCGCGGCCGCTATCGCCTTCGCGACCCCTTCCTCCATCGTGGCCGCCGCGATGAGCTCCGTACCGCGGAGAATCTCCCGCGCCCTGTCCTCGTTCGTCCCGATGAGCCGCACGACGAGCGGAACCTCGCCGCCGAGCTGCTTCCTCGCCTCGATGAGCCCCGTGGCGACGTCGTCGCAGCGGGTGATGCCGCCGAATATATTGATGAGAATCGATTTCACGTTCTTGTCCCGCAGGATGATCCGCATCGCCGTCAGCACCTTGTCGGGGCTCGAGGAACCGCCGATATCCAGAAAATTGGCCGGTTCCCCTCCGAAGTGCTTTATCATGTCCATCGTCGCCATCGCGAGCCCCGCTCCGTTCACGATGCAGCCGATGCTCCCCTCGAGCCTTCACGAACGAGAGCCCCGCTTCGCGAGCCTCGACTTCGCCGCGATCTTCCGACGATTCGTCACGCAGCGCGGCGACCTCTTTCTGCCGGTACAGGCCGCTATCGTCGATATTGATCTTCGCGTCGATCGCCCAGACCTCTCCGGCGGGAGTCACGACGAGCGGATTGATCTCGGCGAGGGACGCGTCGACCGCCATGAATGCCCGGTAGAGAGAGGCGAGGATGGGGCCGATCTTCTTCGCGGTATCCCTGTCGCCGCTCAGCGCGGACGTCATCTGCCGCATCTGGAAAGGCAGAATGCCCAACGCGGGATCTATGACGACCTTGAGAATCTTCTCCGGGGCGGTCCGGGCGACCTCTTCGATGTCGATGCCGCCGGCCGGCGACACCATCATGAGGGGCTTACTGCTCCGGCGGTCGATCACCATGCCGACATAGAATTCCTTCGCTATGTCGACGGCTCGCGCGACGAGCACCTTTTCGACCCGTATTCCCTTGAGATCCATGCCGAGAATCGCCTTCGCCTTCGCGGCGGCCTCGTCGGGAGTCGAGGCGAGCTTGACCCCTCCCGCCTTTCCCCTGCCGCCGACGAGAACCTGCGCCTTGACGACGACGGGGCAGCCGATTTCCTCCGCCGCCTTCCTGGCGTCATCGGCGTTGAGCACGAGACGGCTCGGAGGAACCGGCAGGTCGAATTTCGCGAAGAGCGCACGGGCATCCGCTTCATGGATCTTCAAGGCAGACCTCCATTAACTAATTCATTATAAAGCGGTTACATAGATTATCTAAAGTATCGCTTTATAGTTTGATATACTTTCCGATCACGTCTTTCAGGTCCGGGTGCCCGATCTCCTGAAGGTCATACATGACCCTGAGGGCCGGCTGCGGGATCTTGACGTATCGCTGGAGATCGATCGGCGTCCCGATGATGACGAGGTCGCAGGAGACCCGGGCGATCGTCTTCTGGAGATCCTTCACCTGTTCCGGGCCGTACCCCATCGCCGGGAGCAGCGGACCTATGTCCGGATATTTCACGAAGGTCTTCGCGATCGTGCCGGTGACCCAGGGTCTCGGATCGACGATCTCCTTCGCATGGAATTTCCGGGCCGCCATGATCGCGGCGCCGTACTTCATGCCGCCGTGGGTGAGCGTCGGACCGTCCTCGACGCAGAGGACCCGCTTGCCCTTGATCCGCTCGGCGTGATCGACGCGAATCGGCGAGGCGCCGTCGATGACGATCGCGCGGGGATTGAGCGCCACGATATTCGCCCTGACCTCTTCGACGCGGCAGAGATCGGCCGTATCGATCTTGTTGATGACGATCGCGTCCGCCATCAGGATATTCGCCCGTCCCGGGTAATAGGTGAGCTCGTGACCGGGCCGGTGCGGATCGGCGACGACGATGTTCAGATCCGGCTTGTAGAACGGCAGATCGTTGTTGCCGCCGTCCCAGAGGACGACGTCAGCTTCCTTCTCCGCCTGTCTCAGGATGGCCTCGTAATCGACGCCGGCGTAGATGATGACGCCCTTCACGATATGCGGCTCGTACTCCTCGATCTCCTCGATCGTGCACTCGTGCTTCATGAGATCGTCGAGCGTCGCGAAGCGCTGGACCTTCTGTTTGGCGAGGTTGCCGTAGGGCATCGGATGCCGGATCGCGACGACCTTGTATCCCGCCTCGATGAGAATGTCCGCGACCCTGCGCGTCGTCTGGCTCTTGCCGCTCCCCGTGCGCACCGCGCAGACGGAGATGAGGGGCTTGACGCTCTTGACCATCGTCGGCGCGGCCCCCGCGAGGGTGAAATGCGCGCCGAGGGAGTTCACGAGCGCCGCCTTCTCCATGACGTACTGATTCGAAACGTCGCTGTACGCGAACATCACCTCTTCGATCGCGTTCTTCACGATGAGCCCGGCGAGCTCCGATTCGGCGACGATCGGAATCCCCTTGGGATAGAGCGGTCCGGCGAGGGAGGCGGGGTACTTCCTCCCTTCGATGTCGGGGATCTGCGTGGCCGTGAAGGCGACGACCTCCACGTCCTTTCTCCCCCGATAGAGCGTGTTGAAATTGTGAAAATCTCTCCCTGCGGCGCCCATGATTACGATTCTTTTCCGCTTCATAAAGAAAACGCTCACCTCCGAACTTTCCGAATCAACGAAGTCGTCGAGAAGCCCTTGCGCATCGGCACACGCTTGACCCGACCTCCGTTTTCCTCGACGATGTCCGCGCCCACGATCTCTTCCCTTCCGTACTCGGCTCCCTTGACGAGAACGTCCGGCTCGAGCGCGCGAATCGCTTCGAGCGGCGTATCCTCGTCGAAGATGACGACGCGATCGACCGCCTCGAGCGCCGCGAGAACGAACGCCCTGTCCTTCTCAGCGACGAGAGGCCGCCCGCGCCCCTTGAGCCTTCGAACCGAAGCGTCGCTGTTGAGGCCGACGACGAGAATGTCGCCGAAATCCTTCGCTTCCCGGAGGAGCTCGACGTGCCCCCGATGGAGGATATCGAAGCATCCGTTCGTGAAAACGATCGTCTTCTTCCCGTTCCGTGCCCGGAAACGCGCGAGCGCGTTCCTCGAAAGCGTCTTGTCGCGAACGTCAGCCATACCGGCGCTACCTGAACGCGGCCTCGAGCTCCTCGCTCGTCACGGCCGCGGTACCGAGCTCCCTGATGACGATCCCCGCCGCCGCGTTCGCGAGCTCGATCGCCTCGTGAATTGTCCCTCCGGCGGCGATTCCCGCCGCAAGGACGCTGATCACGGTGTCCCCCGCTCCCGTGACGTCGAACACCTCGCTCGCCCGGGCGGCGAAATGGCGCGGCCGCGCGCGCTCCCGGAAGAGGGTCATTCCTTCTTCTCCCCGGGTGATGAGAACGGACCCGGCATCGAGGTCGCGGAGCAGCGATCTTCCGACACAATCGAGATCCTCGTCGCTCCCGATCCGCCTGTTGTAGAATCCGCCCGCTTCCTTCTTGTTCGGCGTCACCGCGAACGCCCCGCGGTACAGGGAAAAATGTCCTTCCTTCGGATCGATCAGGAACGGAACGTCGCGGCGGCCGCAAAGCTCCCGCACGAGATCCATGACCTCCCCCGTGACGACCCCTTTCCCGTAGTCCGACACGATCACGGCATTCGCTCCGGCGATCGCCTTCTTCACCGACGCGAGAAGCCTCCCGAGAAGGGCGTCGCGCATCGGCTCGGCCGATTCGAAATCGGCGCGAACGACCTGTTGATTGTGCGCGATAATCCGTATCTTTTCGGTCGTCGGACGGCGCGGGTCGACGAGAATCGAAGCCGGCGACAGGCCCTTGTCCTCCAGGAGGCGCCTGAGCTCCGTGCCGGATCCGTCCCTGCCGACGACGCCGGCAAGCGACGTCCTGACGCCGAGCGAGAGAAGATTCCACGCGACGTTCGCGGCGCCCCCGGGGCGAATCGTCGTATCCGCGACGGCGACTATCGGCACGGGCGCCTCGGGGCTGATGCGGTCGACCGCTCCCCAGATGTAGCGGTCCAGCATGATATCGCCGACGACGGCGACCCGCGAACGCCGCATCGCGCGGCACATTTCCCTCGCCCTGCCTTTTCGCATAAAAAGAAAACGCTCTCTTCTCCGTCAAATTCCCGGCTCGAGGGGCGAACTTCCTCATTCACTATAGTTTATACTTTCGGGAATATACCGCAGAATGCGCACCCATATCAAGGACATTTGTCTCGGGCGCACGGGTCCCTCTCGTCTTGAGCGCTTCTCAAGCCCCGCGCCTGCCCCATCCGAAAAGAGGCCCCTCCCCTTTTCTGTGCTCCTCCCAGAGCCGCCTGAAGCGGTTGATATATATAGCCTTGAAGAGCTCTTCCTTCTCGGGAAAATGCTCCAGAACGTACTCGCGGAACTTTCGCACCTCTATCTCGACATCGACCCGCGGCAGGTCGCTCTGCTTGATGATCGCGGAAATCCGATCGGCCATTTCCCTGATCTCCGTCACTCTCGCTACGTCGACGCGCCGCGGGCGTGCGTTCACGGCGTCGAATATCTCCCTTTCGAACGACTCCCAGTCGATATCCCGGATCGGCGCGCGGCCGGCCCCGCTTCCCTCCCCCTTCGCTTTGCGGCCGTTCTTCAGCGTCAGCCGTTTGCCGCAGGCGCACACGACCTCGCGGTCGAATTCGAAGAGAGCCGCATCGTGCTCGCGCCCGCACTCCGGACATCTGAGAGACATCGATAGCCTTCCTTGTTGACTCGGGCCGTCAAAGCTGATACATCATACCAGAAAGACGCCCGCAAGAAAAGGAGCTCCCATGGATAAGAACCAGCAACCGCAGCAGCCGATCCCGATCGAGCTCGACGAGAAAGCGGCTGAAGGCATCTATTCGAATTTCGTTCTCACCGCGCATACCGCAAGCGAATTCGTTCTCGATTTCGCGCGCATGGTGCCCGGGGTCAACAAGGCCAAGGTGTTCGCCCGGATCATCATGACGCCCCAGTCCGCGAAATCGCTCAACATGGTCCTCGCCGGCGCCATCAAGCAGTTCGAGGAATCGTTCGGCCCGATACAGGTCCCGCCGCAGAAAGGCACGCGGCCCGACGGGTCGCCCATCGGATTCCAGCATCTTCCCGGTCAGATCCAGGAGAAGAAACCTACGAAGGGTTGATCGGGGGTTTCGTCTTCCAGCGACGGTGCGCCCAGAAGTACTGCTCGGGATAGCGGCGCACGCACTCCTCCAGAATCTTCGTGTGCTCCCGCGTGAGACGGAGGACCTCCGCGTCGCGGTCAGCGCCCGTCACCGGATAGATCGGCGGGAAAAGGATCGCGTCGTGCGTCTCGTCCGCGCGGCGAACGATGGCGCAACCGACCAGCGGCGAGCCCGTGCGGCACGCAAACTGCGCCGGCCCCTGGAAGGTCGACGCGGGCGATCCCAGAAAATCGACGAATATTCCGGCCTTTCGCGCGTCCTGGTCCGCGAGGAGCGCCACGATCCGCCCCTTCTTGAGAGCCTCGAACACTCCGCGCGCCGCGACTCCCCGCTCGATGATGCCGATGCCCGCCGAACGTCTGAGATCGTTCATGAGGTCGTTCACGAGACCGTTCGCCTGCTCGCCGACGAGAAAATCGACGGGAAGCCCGCATGAGGCGACGCCGGCGCCGAGAAGCTCCCAGCTCCCGAAATGCCCGGTCACGGCGAGAACCCCCTGCCCCCGCGCCAGAGGCTCTCGCAGATTTTCGAGCCCCTCGAACCGGACGATCTTCGGATAATCTTCCTTCTTCAAACGCCCGAGCGAAGCGAACTCGATGATCGATTTGGTGAAGTTCACGTACGAGGCACGGCCGATCCGGACCTTCTCCCCCGCGGCGAGCGTGTTCCCGAACGCGCGGTCGAGGTTCTCGAGGACGACGCGGCGTCTGATCCGGGCGACGTCGAACGCCACGATCCCGAGCGCGCCGCCGAGCTTGACCGACGTCTTCAGGGGAAAGATGCGCGGGAGCGCCACGAGAAGGCGCACGCCCGCGAGCTCGATTCGGTGCTTGATCCTTTTTGCGATATGGGGCATGAGTCCGGCCTTTCTGCGCGCTACCTGAATAAACGGGCAAGGAAGCTCAGCTTTATCTCGATGCTCGACTCGGGACAGAGCTCGTGGCAGCACATGCACCTGATGCAGCGCTTGTCCTCGATCCGGCAGACCGCGCCTTCTTTCCGGATCGTCTGCACGGGACAGCTCTCGGCGCAGAAGCCGCACCCGGTGCACGTCGAGGGGACGATAACCGGCTTCACCCACACGAGCGGAGCGACGAGCTTCACGAGCGGCCGCGGCACGAGCTTGATCGCCCTGTTCGTCGGGAGCTCGAATCCCTCGATCCGCTCCTCCGCCGCGTCGCCGCGAAGCGTGATCTTCCCGACGTTCCCCTCGCCGAGCCCCATCTCCGCCGCGATACGCGTCGTGTCGATGAAACCCTCGGGAAACCCGATCATCCTCGCCGCCACGGCGTCGATCGCGACCCCGTCCTCGCCGGCCATGAGCAAACCGAGCATGCGGGGACGCCCCGAGCTCGGCCCGTTCCCTTCCATCGCGAGAACGGCGTCGACGATATTCAGGGACGGCGTGACGAGCTTGTAGAGATGGACGAGCATCTCGGCGAATTCGCCGGGCTTCGGGTACCGTTTGTGCTGCTCGCTTTTCCGGAAGCCCGGCATGACGCCGAACATATTCTTCACGGCGCACGTCATGAGCGTGAGCGAATGCGTCTTGAGCTTCGGCAGATTGATGATGATATCGGCCTCGAGCACGGGCTTCGAGATATAGAACGTATATTTTCCGAACGGGATCGCCTTCGAGCCCGAAGCCTCGAAGTTCACGAGCTCGATGCCGGCGCGCCGGGCCATTTCCTCCATCCCCGTGTTCGTCCAGACGCGCTTGACTCCGCGTATCGCTCCTCCCGGACTGTCGCCGATGAACGGAACGGCCCCCGCGCGGCGGACCTCTTCGGCGACCGCTTCGACGAGGCCCGGATGCGTCGTGATGGCCCTCGAGGGATCCTTCGCGGAGAGGAGATTCGGTTTGAGCAGGACGCGCTGGCCGCTCTTTACGAACGCCTCGATCCCGCCGAGCGGCTCGAGGGCCCGCCGCAGAGCGGAGCGGATATCGTCCGCCTCGTACCGCGCGCATTTCACGACGGACACCGTCCTGCGCGTCGCCGCGTGAGTCCCGTATTGCGTTGCCTGCTCCATCGATTCAGTGTTTCCCGGATTTCTCGGACGGTGAAACGAGGGCGAACGTCCCGCCCCCGCACGACGCGACGATCCCCCGCATCTCGAGATCGAGGAGGAGGGAAAGCGCGACCGCAGGAGGAATATGACAGAATTGAAGGAGCTCATCAATATGTTTCGGCTCGACGTCGAGCGCCGAGAGCAAACCGCGCTCCTCCTCGCTCAACGATTCCGGAACAGCCGCTCCGGCGGCCGTCCCGCGCTCCTTCTCGCGCCCCGCGAGGCACGGAAACGCCGCGAGAATATCGCCGGCGCCCTCGATGAGCGTCGCCCCGTCGCGGATAAGCCGGTGCGGGCCCCTGCTCCCGGGATAGTCGATCGGGCCCGGCACGGCGAACACGTCCCGATTCTGATCGCACGCCCACTGCGCGGTCCCCATCGCCCCGCTTCCGAGATCGGCCTCGACCACGACGACCCCGAGCGACAGGCCGCTCAGGATTCTGTTTCGCCGGGGGAAATGGTGCCTCAGCGGAGGGGTCCCGAGGGGGAACTCCGAGAGAACGCATCCGCGTTCCACGATCCGTTCGACGAGCGCGAAATGCTCGGAAGGATAGACGACGTCGACGCCGCATCCGAGGACGGCCGACGTGCCTCCGCCGCCGGCCAGCGCGCCCTCGTGCGCGGCGCCGTCGATGCCGCGCGCGAGCCCGCTCACGACGTGGATCCCGCGTTCGGACAATTCACGGGCGATGTTCGACGCGTTGATGAGACCGCGTCTCGAGCTCCTCCGCGATCCGACGATACAGATCGAAGGGCCCGCGAGCGCCTCAAGCTCCCCCGCGTAGAACAGGACCGGCGGAGGATCGGGGATCTCCCGCAGCAGGCGCGGATACGATTCGTCCGACAGCGAGACGAGCCCCCAGTTTTCCTTTTCGATGCGCGCGAGCTGCTCTTCCATGAGCCTTCTATCGGGAGGCTCTATCCGTCGAGCGAGGAACCTGCTCAAGCGCTCCCGTCCCGTTTCGCTATCGAGCATGCCGGCGATCTCTTCGAGCGGCCTTCCGAGCGCGAGCGATATCCAGGCATCCGACCGAGCTCCCCGCGCGAGGGAAATCTCCAGCCAAAGCCGTGCCGCATCGGAACAACCCATCCTCCACCTCCCTGCGACCGCGAACCTTCGATTTTCGAGCGGGGATACGACCGTAAAGAGCGAGCGATCCCGCCGTCCCTCACCCATCCCCCATCGCCTGCGTCCCGCGAACCTGCCGCGCGCCGCGTTCGATCGCGCGCGGCGCGATGCTATCACGTTTCGAGCGTCATTGCAACCGGGAAGCTCGGGCTTCCCCGGACCCGCGCCGCGGCGTCGTCATGCGCGTATCATCGTGAGAAGCATCTTGAAACGCTTCACCGCCCTGAGCGAGTGCGGCTCGCCCGCGGGCATGATGACGATCTCCCCCGCGCGCGCCGTCAGGGGCTTCCCCGAGATCGTGACCTCGGCCTCGCCGTCGACGATCTGCACGAAGGCGTCGAACGGAGCCGTGTGCTCGCTCAGGCCCTGCCCCTCGTCGAATGCGAAGATCGTGACCGTGCCGATCTTCCTGTCGACGAGCGTTCTGCTCACGACCGCCCCCAGCTGATACTCCGTGAGCCCGGAGAGCTTCAGCGCCTTTCCCTTGATCTCCTGCATTCCCGCGTCGCGTTCGGTACTCATCGATGATCCGCCTCCTTTTTCCATCGCGCCCAGTATAGAGAATTCATCCTGATTATGCGACGCTTTTTCTGTTTCCTTCCGCGGCGCGGGCCCGTACTCTCATGACTTGACGCAGATCGATTCGAATATCCGTGACGACGAGGAGGTTCGTTCCATGGCTCACCGCAAAGATATCGGCTTTCAGGCGGCACAGGAGTTCTCGATCAGCCCGGACGGCGAAACGTTCCCCCTTCCGCGAATCGACGAATATGCGGCCGAGCTCAAGCGCGTCGAGACGCTCGTGAGGCGCGCGCGCGGAAAGAGGGCAAGGAGATCGTCGTCGTGATGGGGGTCGGATTCGTCGGCGTCGTGATGGCGGCGATCGTCGCGGACACGACGGACAAGAAAGGGAAACCGAGCAAGTTCGTCATCGGATGCCAGCGCCCGAGCACGCGAAGCTACTGGAAGATCCCCGTCCTCAACCGCGGCTCAGCCCCCGTCAAGGCGGAAGACCCCGAGGTGGACGAGATCATCGAGCGAACCGTGAAGGAGAAGAAAACCTTCACCGCGACCTTCGCGAGCGACGTTCTGAAGCTCGCCGACTGCGTCGTCATCGACGTTCAGTGCGATTACCTCAAGCACGATCTCGGAAACATGCGCACGGGCGAGGCGGACATGGCGGCACTCGAAGCGACGATGCGCACGGTCGGCGAGAAGATACCGCCGAAGTGCCTCGTGCTCATCGAGACGACGGTCGCGCCGGGCACGACCGAATTCATCGTGTGGCCGATCCTCAAGCGCGCGTTCGCCGAGCGCGGCATCAAGTCGACCCCGCTCCTCGCCCACAGCTTCGAGCGCGTGATGCCGGGACGCGAATACGTGCGCAGCATCCGCGATTTCTGGCGCGTCTGCTCGGGCTGCAACGCGGCGGCCGCGAAGCGCGTCGAGAGATTCCTCCGCGAGGTCCTCAACACGAAGGACTTTCCCCTCACCGTCATGGACCGCCCGATCGAATCGGAGACGACGAAGATCGTCGAGAACTCCTACCGCGCGACGATTCTCGCGTTTCTGAACGAATGGAGCCTCTTCGCCGAGCGGAACGGCGTCGATCTCACGAAGGTCATCAAGGCGATACGGATGCGGCCGACGCACAGCAACATGATCTTCCCCGGCCCCGGCATCGGCGGCTACTGCCTCCCGAAGGACGGGGGTCTCGGCTACTGGGCGTACGAGCACATCCTCGGCTTCGAGGACGGGGACAACGTGTTCAAGATCACGCCCACCGCGATCGATATCAACGACACGCGCGGCCTGCACGTCGCCGAGCTCGTCCGCGACGCCCTCCGGAACATGGGGCGCTACATCGCGGGGGCGGAGGTGCTCATCTGCGGGGCGAGCTACCGGCAGGACGTCGGAGACACGCGCTACAGCGGGTCCGAGCTGGTCGTGCGAAAGCTCACCGAGATGGGCGCCTTCATGCGCGTGCACGACCCCTACGTCGAGCATTGGTACGAGCTCGAGATGCAGGATGTCTATCCATCCCCCGGCCATTCATGGAGCCGCTTCTTCCGCAACCAGGAGGATCTCAAGAAGATCAGGGTGGCCAAGGACCTCGGCGAGACGCTCAAGGGAGTCGAGGCGATCATCTTCGCGGTGCCGCACGATCCGTATCTGAAGCTCGATCCGTCCTGGGTCGTGAAGAAGGCGGGCGGTCCGGTCGCCGTGATCGATTGCTTCGGCATACTCTCCGACGAGAACATCCGCCGTTACTTCGAGCTCGGCTGCGAGGTCAAGGCGCTCGGGCGGGGACACGTGCAGAGGATCAAGGAAGCCGTGCGGAGAAAAGCGCGCTAGGTCGCGGCCCCGGCGGCCGCCGTCGCGCGGGGGCACGCCCGGACGGTCGAGCGGGATACCGTTCGAAACACGCCGCGCCTCATTCGAACGGATGCGGTTTCGTGAAATCGGGCCGGTAGGTCTCCTGGCTCTCCATTTCCTGCACCCATCCCTGGTGAAATCCGAGCCGCTCGAGCTCGTCGAGCACTTCGTCGTACTCGCCGCGCGCGATCGATCTGCCGAGCCATGGATGCCGCGCGACTCCCGGCGGCGGATAATACTGCGACATGAGGGAAACGTGCACCGAGGGGGAGAGCTCCTCCGCGATCGCCCTGAGCACCGCCTTGCTGTTCTCCACCTGCCCCGGAATGATCAGGTGGCGGACGATAAGCCCCGACGACGCGGTGCCGTCATCCCCGAGCACGAGGTTCGATCCCTTCTGCCGGTGCATCTCCCGGAGCGCGGCGAGCGCGACCTCGGGATAGTTCCACGCGCCGGAAAGCTCGAGGGCGAGCGAATGATCCATATACTTGAAATCGGGGAGATAGACGTCGACGACGTCCTCGAGCGACGCGATGGTGGCGGCCCTGTCGTATGCGTTCGTGTTCATCACGACCGTGGGCCGATAACCCTTGCCGCGAAGCGCCTCGACGATCGATCGCATCTGAGGAATCATGTGCGAGGGGGATACGAAGCCGACCGAGGAGGCGCCCCCGTCGAGGAACCCGGCCACGGCCCCGACGGCCTCGTCGAGGCTCATGCCCCGCGCCGCCGAATCGTTCCTGCTGATCTGGAAGTTCTGGCAATAGACGCATTGCAGATTGCAGTGCGAGAAAAAGACGTTGCAGATGCCGCGCTCGCCCGGATATCGCGGGCTCCTCGCCGCGGTGAAGGCAGATCGACGCGATCTCGAATCCGCTCCCCGACCGGCAGTAGCCCGCCCCGGCCGCGCGATCGGCGCGGCATGAGCGCGGGCATGCCTCGCACTCGCTCCCGCGCCCGCCCGATTGCCTTTCGTCCTTCGAATTCAAGAGAGGTTACTTCTTCGGATATCCGACCGTTTGCGCGAGCATGATCTTCTGATCGGCTCCAAGCGTCATGGCCTTCGCGAGGGCTTCCTTGTCGACCCAGCCGCGGGCCACGGTCGCGAGACCGGCCGAGGCGCAATACAGATACACGTTCTGGCTGATGTAACCGGTATCCATGGCGGCGTAGAAGTCCTGCATCTCCTTCGGCCCCTCCCCCATCCTCGTATAGTTCGCGACGTAGACGAGGTTCACCGGCGCGTCCTTCACCCAGGCCTGTTTGCCGGTCGCCTCGCGAAGATCCTGCGCGACGAATCAGGTCGAGGGCGTGCGTCTTCGCGTCGTAGAGGTAAAGCCCCTCGGGAAGGGCGACATAGACGTCGATCTCCTGCTTGTTCATCGCGGTCGGCGCCGTGCGCAGCCCCTTCTCGGGACGGTTGATGCCGCACGCGGCCCAGAGCAGGTTCGAAAGCTCCTGCGCGGAGAGCGCTTCGCTGGAATACTCCCTCGTCGTGCAGCGCAGCTTCAGCGCCTTCATGAGCGGCATGCCGCCGTCCATCTGGGGCGCGGGAAGCTGGATCGTCTTCTGAGCCTCGGCGAAAACGGGAAGAGCGAAACAAATCGCGAGAACGATCATCGTCAGATTGAAAATACACGCTTCATATCGATCCTCCTGACCGGTTGTGAAAAAACATCCACGGAACCCCTTCCCCATCCACCGCATCGCCTCGAAACGAAAACTACCACGCGAGAGAGCCGGCGAAAGAAGATTCGCGAGGAACGCCCGCGCGGGATCAACCCCCGAAGAAGCGGGGGTTCACGACCTTCGAATATATGGAACCGAACGTGTAGCTGAAGCCGACCCCGAACGAGTATTCGTAGGTGGACGCGAGGCTTTTCAGATTGAGAAGAATCTCCTCGTCCGTCAGGGTGCCGCCTCGGCTGATCGATCCGGTCGTGGAGCCGATAGTAGCTGGCCATGGACGTTGAACCAGAGCCCCTTGGTCACCTGAAACGAGATCATCGGCGAGATCGAGAGCCGGTAGATACTCCCGTCGTGAAAGTACTGCTGCCACGATACGCTGGAGTGGATGGTTCCCCATGGCTCCTTGATGTACGCGGGGACGCTGATACGGTAGCTCAGGAGGTTCTCTTCGAGCTTATCGTAGATCGTCGCCTCCTGATAGACGACATCGGTGTAGACGATCTGCGCGAAAAGGGCGAGCTCCCTGCGTGTGGACTGCGAGTAAGGAAAAATGCTGAACTCTACGGCCGGAGATATGTCGTAGTAGCTCTTCTTGTTCTGGTACGACTGCACCAATCCGTCCCCGATCAGACCTACTCCCCAATGCTCGCCGACGCTCTTCACCACCAGCGCGTCGAAGCTGTTGCGACGCCGGATCAGATGCACGGTCTTCGACGGAAGCGTCTGTTCCGATTCGCTGTAGGATGAGTAAGCCCTGAAGCTCAGCTTGAGATCGCGGGTCACGCGATCGGCCGAAACGCTTCCCGAGAAGTAGCGGCTTTCGTCCACCTGCGATCCCGAAACGCTCGGCGAGCATGAGAGCGAGAACACCCATCGATCCCACGGATCGGACGCGGCCTTCATTTTCGCCTCGCTTCGATATCCGATCGTGATATTTTCGCCGATGGGAGTGCGGCCCACGTATCGCATGAGCGCCATTTTCAGCGCTCCTACGACACCCGCACGCTCGATTTCCCACGCTTCCGCGGCTCCAACGCAATGCACGAGCGTGTCGCTCATCCCGGCGAACTGTTCCTGCCCGACAATCATAATCGTGTACTCGTATCCGCCCGATCCCGTAACCTGGCTCGTTATCAATAGATACAAATCAGCATCCGTGCGATCCCGGACGTAGTCGACGTACGGGATGCAATCCTTCATGTAATCCCAGTCGAAACCTCCGTCGGGATACACCTTCACGGCGGACTGTCGCTCGACCGCGCCGTCCCGGACGCTCTCCGCGCCTTCGAAGGCCGACGCATCCGCGGCGGCGAGGCAAAGAAACGCGAAGACGGCGCCGAGCCTCGCGACGGATTCGATGGATTGCATTCGACTATCCTTTCAATTCCATTTGTAGATCCTCATGCCGGCGAAAAAGAAAAGAGCGCCGAGACCCGCGAGGATAGCCGCGGGGAGAGCGACCTGGGCAAAGCCCGCCCCCTCGTTGAAGATGCTCCGTATCGAATCGGCGAGCATCGTGAGGGGCAGCTTCCGGACGATCGGGATCGCCCACTCGGGGAAATGATGGTAGCTGAAGAACACACCCGAGAGGAGCGTCATGGGAAAGGTGATCGCGTTGATGAGGCCGTTTCCGACGCGCGGGTTCGCCGTCCGGGACGACATGAGAATCGAAAGCCCCGCGAAGGCCATGTTGCCGGCGACGAATATCGCGACGAGCGCCGGCACGCTTCCCTGTATCCGCACGCCGAAATAGAAATAGACGAAAACGAAGAGCGCGATGAACTCGAGCGCGTTCACGACGAGGCGCGTGACGAAGTGCGATGCGAGGAACATCGACTTGTGCATCGGCGTCGCCGCCATGCGGCGCAAAAGCTTCTTGATGCGGATCTCGATGAGCGCCCAGCCTATCCCCCAGAGCGCGGAGCTCATGATGTCCATCGCGAGAAGCCCCGGTACGAGGAAATCGACGTAGCGCGTTCCCTGGATCCTGAGCGCGACGACCTCGCCCGGCGCCCTCGCCGACGGCCGGAGGCCGTCGAGTGAGCGCTCTATCGTGAGATAGGTCATCTGCGCCTCGCCGCTCCGCGGGTCGAAGGAATAGCGCACGGCGTCGCTCCCGGGGATCCGGTCGATAAAGAGAGATATCTCCCCCTTCTTGAGCGCGAGAATCGCCTCGTCCCTCGTGAGAATCGGAAAGTCGATCGCATGCTCCCCGCGAGAGGCATCCCGCGCGCGTGCGATCCAGGAGGTCCAGTAGTCCGCGGCCGCTTCCGGGCTCTCGATGACCGCGGCCTTTCCCGACGGGGCGCCCGCCTCCCGAACCGATCGCGATGCCGAGGAGCCACGAGAGAACGATCGGAAGGACGAAGGCCCAGAAAATGATCTCGGGCTCCCGGAAGAACTCCTTGAACTGCAGCGCGACGAGATTGAGAAACGGCTTATTCACGGAGATGCCTGCCCGTGAGCGAAATGAAAAGGTCGTCGAGATTCATCTTCCTGCACTCGAGCGCGAGGAGCGTCGTCTGTTCCCGCTCGACCGCCTCGAGAAAACGCGGGAGCGACGCGACGATGTCCCTCACCGAGAGATGCCCCCGGTTCCCCTTCTCGTCCCAGACGAGACCGAGCGCCCCCTCGACGCGCGAGAAGGCCTCGGCGCCGCGCCGGTCCGGCACGGTGAACGAGATGACCTCCCGGTGCGTGTGGGCGGCGAGGAGCTCCTCGAGCGTCCCCTCGACGATCACGCTTCCCTTGTCCATGATGACGATATAGTCGCAGAGATACTCCGCTTCTTCCATGTAGTGCGTCGTGAGGATGAGCGAAGTCTCCCTCTTCTTCAGATCGACGAGAATGTCCCATATTTCGCGCCGCGCGACCGGATCGAGTCCGGTCGTCGGCTCGTCGAGGATGAGTATCTCCGGCTCGTTGATGAGCGCGATGCCGATCGAGAGCCGCTGCCGCATCCCGTGGGAGAGATTCATGACGTAGCTCTTCCGCTTGTCGGCGAGATTGATGAGACCGAGGATGCGGGGCGCGACGTCGATCCCGAGCCCGAAGAAACTCGCGAAGAGGTTGAGCGTCTCCTCGACGGTGAGCTTGTCGATATACGCCGTCTCCTGGAGCGAGAGCCCCATGATGCGGCGAAGATGCGCCTCGTCGGCGCTCCAGCTTTTGTCGAGGATGCGGATCTCCCCCGCGTCGGGCTTCTGGATCCCTTCGATCATCTCGACGAGAGTCGTCTTCCCCGCGCCGTTCGGTCCGAGGATCGCGATGTACTGTCCCCTCGGGATCTCGAGGCTCACGCCGCGAACCGCGCGCACGTCCTTGAACGATTTCGAGATGTTTTTCGCGCTGATCATGAGTGCCCCCGCGCGTTTCCCCGCCGCTTCCGGAACCGCGCTCGAACCTGCGTTCCTCCAATATACGCCGCCAACCCCGCCCTGGCAAATCCATCGAGCGACGGCGCCCCGCCCGAATTCCTTTGCTCCCGCCCCAGGCCCCGGCTATCATCGAAGAATACACGGGGAGGTTCAATATGAATTTCTTATGGAAATCGCCGGTCGCGGCTGTCGCGATCGCGGGCGTCGTCTTCGTCCGTGCCGCATGCGCGTCATCGGGAGGTCCGGCGCCGCCGCGAGGAAGCCGGGAAACAGGCGCGTACACCTCATTCGGCGTCAACCTGTACAAGGAGCTCGTCAGGGCGAAGCCCGGAACGAATGTCTTCATCTCCCCCGCGAGCGTCGGCTTCGCCCTCGCGATGACGATGAATGGCGCAGCGGGTGGAACCCGTGACGCGATGGCCAGAACGCTCGGGCTCGCCGGCGTCGACATCGAGGCGGTCAACGCAGCCGATTCGATTCTCATCGCGACAGATGAACGACTCGATTCGGATGGTCAAGCTCTCCGTCGCCAACTCCCTGTGGGCCCGGCAGGGGGTCGCGTTCAAGGAGGAGTTTCTCCGCCTCAACGCGACGCTGCTACGGCGCGGAGATTCGCGATCGTCGATTTCTCGAGCCCCGACGCTCCAGCGACGATCAACGATTGGGTCGCCGACAAGACAAACGACAAGATCACGAAGATCGTCGACCGGATCGACGGGCACGCGATTCTCTTTCTCATCAACGCGATCTATTTCAAGGGAACCTGGACGAGGGTGTTCGACGGGGATCTGACCTCGGAGAAACCCTTCCATCTTCAGGACGGCGCTGTCGAACCACGTCCCATGATGCTGCAATCGGGAAAATACGACTACCTCGAAGGTGAAGGACTTCCAGGCGGTTCGCCTCCCTTACGGCGACGGCCGGATCGGCATGTACGTGTTCCTTCCCGCAAAGGGCTCGAGCCTCGAGCGGTTCCACGAAGGGCTCACCGGCGAGAAGCTGAGGGCCTGGATCGACGCGTCTCGCGCCGCGCGCCGGAACGGTCGGCCTTCCCCGCTTCAAGCTCGAATACGAGGCGGCCCTCAACCCGAGCCTCGGCGCTCTCGGCATGGCGGTCGCATTCGACGAGGCCCGCGCGGATTTCACCCGAATGGTCGAGCCTGCCGGCGACAATGTGTTTATCCATGAGGTCAAGCACAAGACCTTCATCGAAGTGAACGAGGAAGGAACCGAGGCGGCGGCGGCGACCTCGGTCGCGATGGTTGCAACCACATCCGCGGAGCCCGAGAGTCCCTTCGAGATGATCGTCGACAGACCGTTCTTCCTCGCCATCGTCGACGGAAAGACAGGGCTCGTCCTCTTCATGGGCTCTATCGTGAATCCTCGGTGACGAGACGGTATGCGGCCGCGATAAGCGGACGGAGCCCCTTCTTCTCGAGCGCCGAGATCCTGAAGACGTGCTCCCCCGGCACGTCGAATTTCGGCGCGCGCGAGCGGGGCGGGATAATATCGGTCTTGTTGAGCGCGACGAGCCGCGGCTTTTCGACGAGCTTCTCGCCGTACGAGCGGAGCTCGTTGTAGAGCTGTTCGTACGCCTTCGCCGGCTCGATCTCCCCGGCCGCGTCGACGATGAAAATGAGGACGCGGCACCGCTCGATGTGCCTCAGGAACTGGATCCCGAGCCCCTTCCCCGTGTGGGCGCCCTCGATGAGCCCCGGGATGTCCACCATGCAGAACGAGGCGCCCGGCGCTATTTTCACCATGCCGAGCACCGGTTCGAGCGTCGAGAACGGATAGGGAGCGACGATCGGGTGCGCGTCGCTCACGCTTCTGAGAAGCGTCGACTTGCCCGCGTTCGGGAGACCGACGAGCCCCACGTCGGCGATCAGCTTCATCGTGAGAACGAGCCGCCGTTCCTCCCCGGCCACGCCCATGGTTCTCGTGCGCGGCGCCTGAATCTTCGCCGTGCGGAACAGGTAGTTACCCTTGCCCCCGCTTCCCCCGCGCGCGGCGACGTACTCCGCGCCCGGCTCGTCGAGGTCGACGAGACTCTCCTTCGTATCGGCGTCCTCGAGAACGGTGCCGGGCGGCACCTTGATGTACTCGTCCTCGCCGTTCGCGCCGGTCATATTCTTCCCCTGCCCGTGCTTCCCCGATTGCGCCTTGACGGTCTTGCGGTAATAGAGATCGAGGAGCGTGCGCATCTCGCGATCGACCTTCACGACGACGTCCCCCCCTTTCCTCCCATGCCGCCGTCCGGCCCGCCGCGCGGAACGTACTTCTCGCGCCTGAAGCTGACGCAGCCGTCGCCGCCGTTGCCCGCTTTGATCTCTATCGTCACGCGATCGATGAACATCGTGCTCCGTTCCCAGGCCCGCCCCGGCGCGGGTCCTGTCGCTGGTTCCTCCCCGCGCGTGCTCGCTTCGCCGCGCCCCTCGCGGGCACCCCGCCAGCGTCACCCGCGCGCCCTGACATGAAGTACTTCCCGGGATTCAATATCCCCCGGGGATCCATCGCCCTCTTGATCCCCCGCGCCAGATCCATTTCCTCCGGCGTGAATATCATGCGCAGGTACGGACTCTTCGTGAGCCCGATCCCGTGCTCGCCGCTCAGAGTCCCGCCGAGCTCGATCACGCGCGCGAAGAGCTTCTCCACAAAGATCGCGACGCGCGCCATCTCTTCCCGCCTGCGCCTGTCCGTCATGATGTTCACGTGCATGTTCCCGTCCCCCGCGTGACCGAAGATATAGCAATCGAGGTCGAGCTCGCCGGCGAGGGCGTGAATAAAACGCGCCCCTTCCTCGAGAGCGCCGAGGGGAAGCGACACATCCTCGTTCACCTTCGTCGCGCCCCTCCGCGCGAGGCTCGGGCTCACCGACCGGCGCACTTTCCAGAGGAGCTCGCGCTCCGCTTCGTTGCGCGCCTGTCTCATGACGATCCCCGCCTTTCCCGCGAGCTCCTCGAGAAGGGACCGCTGGGCGTCGACTTCTTCGGCCGAGCCGTCGAACTCGACGAACAGATAGTTCGAACCCCTCCCGAGCCCCCCGAAACAGCAGTATTCGCCGACGCAACACATCGTCTTCGCGTCGAGATACTCGAGAACGCCCGGCGTGAGGCCCGCCGCGAGCAGCGACCCGGAGAACGCGAACGCCCCCGTCACCGGCGGCACCTCGAGAAGAACGGTCCGAAACGCTTCGGGAAGCGGCAGGACGCCGAGACGGATCGAATAGATGATCCCGAGCGTCCCCTCCCCCCCGATGAGAGCGGCGGTCGCGCCTTCCGGCGGAGCGTTCGAAATCGTCTCGCCGTCGGAGGCGATCCACGTGAGCGATCGCACGTACCGGCGCGTCACGCCGTACTTGAACGCCCGGGGCCCTCCCGCGTTCTCGGCGACGTTCCCGCCGATCGTCGAAAAATTGAGACTCGCCGGATCGGGAGGGTAGAAATACCGCTCGCGGAAGAGGAAATCCTGGAGGTCCTTGTTGACGACGCCGCTCTCGACCTCGACCTCTTCCGCTCCCGCGTCGAAACGAAGCACGCGATGCATCTTCTCCGTCGATATCACGAGCGCGCCGTCGAGAGGAACGGATCCCCCCGAGAACCCGGACCCCGCCCCGCGCGGGACGACCGCGATCCCTCGGCGAGCGGCCTCGCGGACGACTCTCGCGAGGTCCTCCAGGTTTCGGGGAAACGCGACGCCCCCGGCGCGGCCCCTCGTGCCCGTGGCGTCAAAACCGTACGCCAGCAGGTACCGCGCCCCCGTGTGCACCGGCACGCCGCGCAGCGAGCGCGCAAACCCATCTATTCCCCCGCGTCGATCGCCGGTCAATTCGGCCTCCGCCCGGCTCGCGTCAGCCCGAGTATTTCTTCACGAAATTCTCGAACCGGTCGAGAGCCCGGTTGATCTCGTTCTCCGAAGCGGCGAAGGAAAAACGTATCATCTTGTCGCAGCCGAACGCTCCCCCCGGTATGACGACGAGTCCCTGCTCGGCGAGAAGTTTGTCGCAGAATCCGAAGCTGCTCTTCACGTTGCATTTCTTGTAGAGCTTCGACACGTCGACGAGATAGTAGAAGGCGCCGCCCGGCTCGGGATACCAGATCGAGGGAATCCGCGCGAGACGCTTGCCGAAGAGATCCTTCCTCTTCTCGAATTCGACGCGCATCATCTCGCGGTCGTCGGCGCCCTTCTGCACCGCCTCGAGCGCCGCCCATTGCGAGATCGAATTCGGGCATCCGGTCGCGTGCGCCTGGAAGGCGCCCATCCGGTATGCGCAGTCCTTCTCGGCGAGGGCGAAGCCGACTCTCCACCCCGTCATCGCGTAGCTCTTCGAGACGCCGGTGACGACGACGGTCTGATCCTTGATCTCCGGAACGAGCGTCACGGGAGAAAAGTGCTCCGATCCGCTGAAGGTGAGAAATTCGTATATCTCGTCGCTGATGAGAGCGATGCCCGACTCGAGAACGATCTTCGCGATCGCCTCGATCTCGTCCCGCCGGTAGACGATGCTCGCCGGGTTCGACGGCGAATTGAAGAGGAGGGCCTTGGGCTTCTTCTTGCGCGAGAGCTGCTTCCGGAATATCTCGGGCGTGAGCTTGTAATCGGTCTTTTTCGAAAGCTCCACGATCCGGGGCTTCCCGCCGAGAATCTTGACCATATCCGGATAGCTCGTCCAGTAGGGAGAGAGGATAAGCACCTCGTCGCCGGGGTCGGTGAGCGCGAAAAGAGCGTTGTAGATCGAGTGCTTCGCGCCGTGCGAGATGACGACCTCGGCTGCCGTGTACTCGACCCCGAGCTTCTTCGAGTACATCTCGGCGACCGCGTTGCGCAGGGGCGCGATCCCCTCGCCCGCCGTATATTTCGTTTCACCGCGCTTGATCGCCTCGATTGCGGCCTGTTTGATCACTTCGGGAGTGTCGAAATCGGGTTCCCCCGCGGTCAGGGCGACGACGTTCTCACCCTTCGCCTTGAGCTCCTTCGCTTTGGCCGTGAGGCTCAGGGTAAGCGACGGTTCGAGACTGCGCGAGCGCTTGCTGATCACTTCTGCCACCTTCGATCCTCCTTTTGACGATCTATTCGATTCCCCATTCCTTGAGTCTCTTCGGAACGCTCGGCGGGACGAGACATCCTATCTCGCCGCCGAGCAGGTAGATCTCCTTCACGAGCGAGCTGTGAAGATAGATGAACTGCTCGCTCGGCATGAGAAAAACGGTTTCGAACTCGGGATCGAGCTTCCGGTTGATGAGCGCGATCATGAGCTCGTACTCGAAATCGGAAACCGCTCTGAGGCCCCGGATAACGACGTCGACCTTGCGCGCGCGAAATTCCTCGACGAGAAGGCCGTCAAACGATACCACCTCGACGCCGGCGATCCCCTCGACCGCCTCGCCGACGAGCTGGCGCCTCTGCTCGAGGGTGAGAAACGGGTTCTTGTGGATGCCGCGCGCCACCGCGACGATCACCCGATCGAATATCTTCGCGGCCCGTCTCACGAGATCGACGTGGCCGTTCGTCACCGGGTCAAACGTCCCCGGGTAGAGCGCGATCTTTTCCTTCACCGCTCGCGACCTCCTTCCGGTACCGGAAGTACGAAACCGTCGTTTGGCCGAAACGCCGGGCCTTGGCGAGCTCGAGAGAGCCGCCTTCCTTCGCGAAGACGGGGTTCCCGTGCTCGATGACGAGCGTCCGGCAGAGCGCGACACCCGCCGTCCCCGCGACGTCCACGACGTCCACGACCCGTTGCGCGGCGGTCTTCGCCGCGTACGGAGGATCGGCGAAGATCACGTCGAAATAGACCGCCCCCGCGGCGGCGCGCTCGATGTATCGAAGGGCGTCTCCGGTTCGAACCTCCGCTATCGCGTGTCCGAAACCGCATCGTTCGAGATTCGTTCGCAGCGCCTTGAGACTCCGATGATCCTGCTCGATGAAGACCGCACGCGCGGCCCCCCTGCTCAGGGCCTCGATCCCGACGGCGCCGGAGCCTGCGAAGAGATCGAGGATCGAAGCGCCTTCGATATCGAATCCGATCGTGTCGAAGATCGACCCCTTGACGAGCTGCTGCGTCGGCCTGAAAAAAGGCCCGTGGCCGCCGCGCAAATCGATACCTTTCTTCGAACCTGCGATGACTCTCATGGGAACCTCGCGCGCTCTCTATCCGGTGAATAGTCTACAGGAGATGAGCATAGAGAATAAGCACGCGCCGGGCAAGGAAAAACGGGGCGCGACGGCGAAACGCGCGAAACGGTTCGCGGGGCGCCGGGCGCTGCCGGAGCCTCGGCCGCCGGCAAAAAAAATCCCCCCGGAGGCAATTCGGAATTCCTCCGGGGGGTCCACGGTGAGTGGAGGGAACACAAACGCTATTCGACGATCGTCGGCGTCACGAAAATAACGAGCTCCTGCTTCTTGTCGGCCATGGAGCTCGACGAGAACAGCCTCCCGAGAAACGGCACGTCCTTGAGGAACGGCACGCCGCGCCTCACGCTCGTCTGAACGTTCTTGATGAGGCCGCCGATGACGGCAGTCGAGCCGTTCTGCACGACGACGCGCGTGTCCGCTTCGCTCGTCGAGATGATGATGCCGCCCTGCGCGGTCGCCTCGGACTGAAGCTCGCTCACCTCGGGGTGCATATCGAGCGTGATCGTCCTGTCCGCGTTCACGTGCGGAGTGACCTTGAGCATGATGCCGATCTTGGTCAACTCGGTGATCGGGTTGCCCGCCTCGTCGGCGACGATGAGCGGAATTTCCTTGCCCACGAGAATTCTGGCTTCGCGGTTGTCCATCGTCGTGATCCGCGGGTTCGAGATGATGCTCGCCTTGTTCGACTTCTCGAGCATCTCGAGCACGGCGGTCAACTCGCCCCACGAACGCACGGTTCCGAACTTGACCGTCCCGACCGAAGTGGGGATCGAGTTATTGACGTCGACGCTTCCGATCCCGCTGAGGCCGGACGCGTGGAGATTCAGGAGACCCCAGTTGATACCGAGCTCGCGCGTGGCTTCCACGTCGACCTCGACGAGCTTGGCGTTGATATCGACCTGGAACGTCTTCTTGTCGAGCGATTTGACCATCTCCGCGATCTTGTCGATGACGGGCTCCGTGTCGTTCACGATGAGCGCGTTGCTGCCGAGATCGACGTCGAGCTTGCCGCGCTGCGACACGATATTCTGGAGCGCGGTCTTGAGCTCTTCCGCGCTGGAATTGTTCACGAATATGATCCGGGTCACGAGCGGCATGAGTTCGTCCTTCTTCCGCTCGGCGGTCGAGATCTCGAGCTCCTCTTTCGTGAGGCGCTGCATCTCGCTGACGCGGATCATGCCGAACTCCTCGCGGTACCCGTACCCGTGCGCCCTGAGAAGAATATCGAGAGCTTCTTCCCACGGAACGTCCTTGATATGGACGTACACCTCGCCCTTCACGTCGGGACCGTACACGATATTCTTGCCCGAGTAATCGGCGATCGTGCGGAGCACGGTCTTGATATCGGCGCCCTGGGCGTCGATCGTGATGCGATTCGACCCCATGCCTCTGCCGCCGCCCGCCGCGGGATTTCCGCGCGCGTAGCTTTCGGTCCACGGAGCCGCCGCGGGCTTCGCGTCCTCGGTCTCGGAGAGGGGCGAGTAGGCCGCATCTTCCGTCGCGTAGAAATTGAGGTTTTCCGCGACAGGCGTTTCTTTCGCCTTCTCGGCCGCGATCCACGGCGACGCGGGCGCCGCCGGGGCCGGGCTCTCGCTCGCGGGCTCGCTCTCTTCAGTGGCCTCGACGGAGGTCTTCGTCTCTTCCGGCTTCACGCTCTCGCTCGCATCGAGATTCGGGACGTACGGAAGGAACGGACCCATGGTGGCCTGCGCGATGAGCCGGCTCGCGTTGACGGGTTCGGTCCGGGGCTCATTCACGGGCGCCTTCGCTTCGGAGCGCTGAGGCTCCCCGATCGGTTGCATGAGAGCGGAACTCTCCTGCATATCGGCGCGGAGCGCCTCGGGCGCGCGCCTCGTCACCTCGACGACCTGCATTCCGCCTTCGGCCCACATCCGGTAATCGACCGCGGCCGACAGGTCGAGCACGACTCGGCTGATGGCGAGGGGGTCGAGCTGGAACTGGCCCGTTCGCACCTTGCTCGCGATGGGGCTCCCGACATCCTTCACCTGCCACGGCACGTTGTATTTCGCTCCGACGCAGTTGATCACGAGGCGATTGGGCTCGCTCATCGTGAATGCGTCGAAGGTGACGTTCCCCGCCTTGCTGATCTCGATCCTGACCTTTCCATCCAGCGGGACGACATTCACGCCATTGATCTCGTTTTCGACGGCGCCTGCGGAGAGGGCCGGCACGAGCAGCGCAAGGACGGAACAGGCAATCCACGTTCGTCTGCTGATCCCGAGCATTGTTATTCTCCTTTACTCTTTTTCTCCTCCAGACGGAGGGTTACCGTATTCGTCTGTCCGAACAATGAAACGCGCGCGACGAGCGCCCGATCGCTCACGGACACGATATTTCCGTTCCGGATCGGATCGCCCGCCTTCATGATGTATGAATACCCGTTGTTGTCCTCGAGCATGGCGAATTTCTCCATGCCGCCCGCGAGCACTCCGACGAGCTTCACGCCATATATATCGACGATGTCAAGCTCGCCCGACTCTTCGAATTCGCCGGCTATCAAGCTCTGGAAGGGGTCTCTTTGGTTGAACGCCTGGTAGTAGTAAACCTTTTCCCTCAGCGTGATCCCATCGCTCGCTGCATGTTCGAGCGCCGTCGTGTCGACCGGGGTCGCCGCACTCGCCGGCGCCTTCGACTCCGATTTCGCCGGTGCCGCGCCTTGCGCCCTCGCGTCCACGAGCGCCGGAGAGATACAAAGGCCCGTGATGGTCAGTCCCCAGAGGACCTTCCACGCGGTCTTAGGAATTCTTGGAAGCGTGCGCCTTCTGCTGGGGCTTATCGTTCGCCTTCTCATTGCTCGTCTCACCACCTTCCACTAGCGTGTAAGCCGTCAACGTCAATTCAGCTTCTACCGTAAAGCTCCGTACCGCCCGGTCCCGCCCGCTCGCTTGCTTGTCGTCCCCCGGTACAACCATGAGGTTGGACACGTTCACGATGCGTTCGAGGTTGGCGATCTTGGAGAGAAATACGCCGAGCTGGTGATACTCGCCGCGCACCTTCACCTTGACCGGGTTCTCGGTGATGAACTCCCTCTGAATCGCCACCTGCGGCTCGAAAAGGAGAAAATCGATACCCGCCTGGCTTCCGATGCGCGTCACCTTCCTGAGAAGGTCCGCGACCTCCTTATCCTTGGGCAGGAGCCCCTGGGCGGCGGTCCACTTGTCGTGGAGCCGGTTGTACTCCGCCTCGAGCTTCGCGAGATTGCCCACGGTCTTCCGCGCCTTCTCGAGCTCAGTGCTCATCTTCTCGTACTCGGACGAGAGGGACGCTATCTTCGCACGCATCGGGTGGTGGAAGAAGGGCATGAACGACGTGAAGAAATACACGTATCCGATCATGATACAGAGTATTCCAACGATGATTCCCTTTTGTACCTGAGGATCTTTGAAATCCATAGTTTGGGCCCTCTCTTTGCGCTATTGCGGCACCACGTTTGCGACAAGCTTGAATTTCATCACTTCGCGTTCGCTGATCTTCCCCTTTTCGGCGATCCTGAGATCGATCCGCGAGATCGTCGGCGACGTCTCGAGATTCGACATCATGTCGGCGACCGTGTAGTTGGAAAACGCGACCCCGTCGATCGCGAAGGAATTCGGCGAAATCTCGGACACTCCCGTCAGCCAGCAATTCACGGGCAAGTTGAAGCTCACGTCGTTGAGGAGCTTCACCCGGAAGTAGCGGAATCGGTCGAGATCCGCGATGATCCCGAGCCTGCGGTCGACTTCCTCCCGCTCCCTGGTGATCTGTTTTATCTTCGCGAGCTGCGGGGCGAGCTTCTTCGATTCCTCATTCGCCGCCGCTATTTTCGACTCGAGCGCCTTGACCTTATGGGTCTGAACGATCCCCGTGAACAGGATCGCGCCCGCGAAGATCGCGACCCCACCCACCATGTAGATCGTCGCCATCTGCGGAAGCTTGAATTCGCGCCGCTTTATCCGTTCTTCGCGCGGCAGCAGGTTGATCTTGATCATTCTTTTCCCGCCTTTCTCAGAGCGAGACCGATTCCCACGGTGAGCAACGGCGCGATCTTGTCGATCTCGGCCTCGTGCTCGCCGAACACCCCCGCCTCATATTCGATTCCCGCGAGGGGATTGTGTATTGAGAGTTCGACGCCGTGTTTCTCTCCAAGAATCTCCTTGAGAAACGGAATGTTGGCCCCTCCGCCGCTCAGGACGATCTCGTCGATCTTATCCGCGTCTCCGGACGCCTTGAGGAAGGCGACGCTGCGCTCGATGCCGAGAGAGAGGTCCTTCGAGCCTTGCCTGACGAGCTCTTTGATCTTTTCGGGGGCGCGGCTGCCGAGATCTCCGGAGACGATCCTCTGCGCCTCTTCGTAATCCACCTCGAGCTCCTTCTGGATCACTTCCGCGAAGTTGTTGCTCCCGACGCTGATGTCGCGCGTGAAGTGGGGGCTCGCATCCTGGATGATATTGATGTTCGTGACGTTGCTTCCGATGTTGACGAGGCCGATGACCTTCTTCGAGTCTTCTTCCCCCGCCATGCCGCGACCGCTTTCGAAGCAGTTCTGCACGGCGAACGAATCGACGTCGATGACGGTCGGCGTGAACCCGGCGTCCTTGATCAGATTCGCGTGGGTGTTGATCATGTCCTTCTTCGCCGCGACGAGGAGAACCTCCATCTGATTCGCGCCGATATCGTCCTTGAGGATCTGGAAATCGAGACAGACGTCGTCGATGTCGAACGGCACGTGCTGCTCCGCCTCCCAGAAAATCGCTTCCTGCGCGTCATCCGACGACATTTTGTCCATGACGACCTTCTTGACGATGACGGCGCGCCCCGAAATGGCGGTAACGACGTCGGTGGCCGTCACGCCCGCCCTCTCGATGCATTCCTTGATTCCCGCGATAACGAGATCGCGGTCCATGATCTCGCCCTCGACGATCGCCTCGGGCGGAAGCGCCGTGAGACCGAAATGCGTGATCTTCGGCCTCGATCCCGAATGATCGATCTCTATGACCTTGACATGGCTCGAACCGATATCGAGCCCCACCGTAGAACCTTTTCGCTTCAGAAAGGGTAAAGAGATCATCATCGCACCAACCTTTTCCAGTTCCGGAACCCTGGCTTCAGAGACTCGATTGGGTATCGCGTATATGTACGAAATGCCGACTGGCTATCTGACAGCCCGTAATCCTATCGCCTCGATTCGTCGAATAACGCAACAAGCGTGCCAAAGGAATGAAAGCTCCTACCCGTTCAACTTATGTAATTACAGCCGATTGCGTTAATGCTGCGCGCGCCGGAGAAAGCGATCCCAGGTGAAATGCGCAATTTACGTGCAAAGTGCCTTGCCATCAGAACCCCGTGAGATACCAGGCGAGAAGCCTTTCTCCGAAGAAAAGGCAGACCGCCGCCGCGGGCGCGAGAAATGAGCCGAACGCGACCGCCGTCTTCGAACCCTTCCCCGATTTGAGGAGCGCGACCGCATAGAGAGTTCCCGCGAACGACGCGATGAGGATAACGGGGGCGATGAGCCTGATGCCGAGAAACGCGCCGATCATCGCCATGAGCTTCACGTCCCCGCCTCCCATTCCTTCCGTTTTCCTCGCGAGCTTGTACAACGCGCCGATCGCGTAGAGACTCCCCCCTCCCGCGAGCGCCCCGAGCGCCGAGCTCGCGATCGTGAGGCCGGGATTCACGAGGCTCCACACGAGCCCCGCGACGATGAACGGAAGGCTCAGGCCGTCGGGTATAATCCTGAATTCCCAGTCGATGAGCGTGATCGCCGTGAGCGCCATGAGAAACGCGTAGGCGAACGCCGCGTCGACGCCGAAGCCGTAGCGGTACACGGCGGCGAGAGCGAGCGCGGCGCCCGCGGCCTCGACGAGCGGATACCGCATCGCGATGCGCTCGCCGCAGCCGCGGCAGCGTCCCCGCAGCGCGACGTAGCTCGCGACGGGAACGTTCTCGTACCACGAGATCTTCGCGCGGCACCGGGGACAAAACGAGCGCGGCCTGACGACGGAGAGGCCGCGAGGCACGCGGTAGATGACGACGTTGAGAAAGCTCCCGACCATGAGGCCGAAGAGCGCCGCGCACGCGTATATGAACGGGGTCATCGCGCGCCCGCCCCGGGAAAGGTCCCCGCTTTGAGCTTCTCGATGTAGCGCTCGGCGAGCTCGCGGATATACTTGTTGTCCGATGTCCGCGCGAGATCCTCCCACATCGCGATGCTCGTTTCGACGTAGCCCGCCTTCCCCGCCGACGAACGCCGCGAAGCGCGCCGCCTGGGGACCCGCGCCGGGCAGCCGCGCGGCCTTCTCGAAATAGAAGAGCGCCTGCGCATAATCGCGCGCGTAGACGTAGTTGAGAAAACCTATCTGGAAGGGAAGCCACCAGTCTTCCGGATTGTTCCGGACACCTTTTTCGAGAAATCGCCATTCCCTGTTTGAATTGGCCGAGATCCTGCGCGATGATGAGCGCCCCGAAGACGTACGCGTACACGAACTGCGGATCGAGGTCCGTTATGACGTCGACGAGGTGGGCGAAGAGAGCGATGTCGTTCTCGCCCATCCGGTACCCTCCGTAGTACTGCACCATCTCTGAACCAGAGGACGTCGGCCGCGAGGTCGCGATACCCGAGCGACGCCTGTTCGATGAACTGCCCCGAAGGAAGGTAGAGAACCTCGAGCGTGTGCTTTTTCCCCGCGATGCCCTCCACGCCGCGCGATGCCGCGACAAGCAGTGCGAGCGCGGCGAGGGCGAGGGCGATTTCGGCGTATTTCCGTTTCATGCCTCTCCCCTACTTGAATTCCCGGCGCCTGAATATCGCAGCACGCGAAGAACAGAGCGACGGCGGCAGTACACGGCTCGCGTAGATCGTGGCGCGCAGGACGTCCCCCGTGCTGAAGGGAAGGTCGTGGACCGCTTCATGCCGCAGATTGAACACCTTGAGATTCGGAAGGAGGTAGTAGAGAGAACCGGTCACGACCTTCATTCCCTCTCCGCCGAATTTCGAGGCGAACACCCTGAGATCCCCGCTCAGGCTTCCCGCGGCGAAGATGCAGAGCGCGAAGAACGACGTGAGCATCGGGGTCGTGAAGGTGCTGAAGAACATCACAATGGAGCACATGACCGTCGTCTCGAGGAACGAAAGATAGACCGACGCGAAAACGGCGGGACGCACGATGCCCCTGCCGAGCGCGATCGTCGCGAGCATCACCGCCGTCATCACGACGAAAACGAGAGCGATCGCGAGCACGATTCCCGCGAGCTTCCCCGCAAGGAACGACGAGCGCGAGATCGGCCGCGTGAGCACGAGATATATCGCTTTCTTGTCCGTTTCCTTGTGAACGAGCGCGCTGCCGAGGAAAATGGCCGTGAGCACGCCGATGATCGAGATCGCGGCGAGCCCCACGTCCATGACGATCTTCTGCTTGGCTCCCACCGCGAGCGGAGAAAGCAGCACGGAGCTTCCCATGAGAATCAATCCGAAGAGAACCGCGACCACGAGAATCTTCTCCCGCATCGATTCCCTGAACGTATTGAGCGCGACGCCTGCCATTCGATTCATGACGTACCTCTAGAATCCGGTGAAAACGAGCTTCTCTTCTTTCTTTTCCTTCGCCGTCCGCGTATCGGGACGCGCGATTTCCCGGAGGAACAGATTCTCGAGCGTGCGGTGCCGGTTGACGACCGCGAGAACATCGGCGCCGCCGTCGAAGAGGCGTTCGATGACGGGGCGCACGAAGCGCTGCTCCCGCACGACGAGAAAGACGTCATCCCCCGTCGTCCGCACCGATTCCACGTATTCCTGCATTCCCTGCATCATCTCGGCCCGCCAGCCGCGCGCCGTCACCTCGACCGTTCCTTCTCCCATTCTCAGGAGATCGTCGAGCGCGACGCTTTTCGCGATGATCCCGTCGTGGATGATGCATACGCGATCGCAGAGCGTTTCCATGTCGCTCAGGATGTGCGACGAGAAGAATATCGTTTTTCCCCTTTTCTTGAGATCGACGAGGATGTCACGCACCATCTTCCGCCCGATCGGATCGAGCCCCGAGAACGGTTCGTCGAGAATGAAGAGATCCGGATCGTGCAGAATCGCCTGAGCGAGACCGGCGCGCTGAAGCATGCCCTTGGAGAAGGTCCTGAGCCTTTTTTCCCTGTGCGGCGTGAGGTCCACCATCTCGGCGACCCGGTCTATCCGGCCTGGCAGATCCGCCCGAGCGACGCCGCTCATACTGCCGCAGAACCCGAGAAACTCCGAGAGCGAAAGGTGAGGGTAGAAATACGGCATCTCCGGAAGATATCCGATACGCGCCATCGCGCTCGCGTCTCCGGGCTGACGATCGAATATCGCGACGCTCCCGGCATTCGCCCTGATGAGCCCGAGGATCACCTTGATCGTCGTCGTTTTCCCGGCGCCGTTCGGACCCAGGAAGCCGAGCACCTCTCCCTCACGGGCGTGGAACGACACCCCGCGCAGAACCTCGCGTTTCGCGAGAGACATATCGCTCCGGAAGTGTTTCTTGATCCCGTCGACGTCCAGAATATTCATGACAAGGCCTCGCGCGAGAAGCGGCGCGCAACCCCCGCCCCGGCGCTCCGGTGGCAGCTAACTCGCCGTCTCTGGTAAGAATCCGTATGGTTTTATTCGTTTTCACGGTCCGTGAGGGGGGAAAATGCAGATTTCGTACCTGTTCCGCTCTCACTGTCCGCTGATGAGCGCGAGAATCGTCATGTTCGGGGTCTTTCCGATTGCGGTGATATTGTACCCGACGTTCGATCCGTTCTGCTGAATGCAGGTATACCCGATGTCGCCGGGGTTCGAAGCGATGCCGTTCACGGGCTGGGTTCGCGCGTTCGTAAACGCATTCTCCAAGGAGCAGGCCGTTCGGAAGGAGGCTCGTGATCGTCTTGCCGCTCAGAGTCTGGGAGTTATCGACATCGGCCGCATAGACGCCGTCGTTTTGAACCGCGAAGTCCTCGGCGGCGAGCTGCACCGTATGGCAGTTGGATTTGACCGACGCTTCCTTCGAGCGCGCGACCATGGTGCCGAAATTCGGAATGGCTATTACCGCGAGAATACCGATGATAAGCACGACAATCATGAGCTCGATCAGGGTGAAGCCTCTTCTGTCCATTGTCACTCCCAGCCGTATCAACCGACGATTGTGCATCGGCACCGGCTTCGTTTTGATGCGTTATGCAACTGGACCGGCTTCTCAACACCGCATCGGACATGAAACGCAAGATTCATACCCGAGGCCCGCACGCGCGGAGCCGAAATGGATGGCGCATACATGGAACGGGCGGCTCAGGGGAGCCGCCCGCATTTCATTCAACTTCGATCGACGATTACTGACCGCTGCTGAGCGTGATGATAGCGGTGTTTTCCTTGCCGTTGCCGGTGATCGTATAGCCGACGTTCACCGCGTTCTGCGCGATCGGGTCGTAGGCCGTTTCGCCGGCGTTCGCGGCCGTCCCGTCGACGGGCTCGGTAGCGGCCTTCGTGAACGGATTCTCGAGAAGAGCCGCGCCGGGAAGCATATCGGTAATGGTCTGGCCGGCCGGCGTCGCGTCGGTGCCGACGTCGTCAGCGTACACGCCATCAGCCTGGACCGCGAAGTCCTCGGCGGCGAGCTGCACCGTATGGCAGTTCGACTTTACCGCGGCTTCCTTCGCGCGGGCCTGCATGTTGATGAAGTTCGGGATTGCGATGGCGGCAAGAATGCCGATGATAACGACGACGATCATCAGCTCGATGAGGGTGAAACCCTTGTTGTTCTTCATTGAGGCACCTCCTTGACTTTCTGTTCTTCAAAGCCTCTGCTTTGATTTCGGTTCTTCTGTTCGGTCACCGCGAACCGGATCCTGTGTGCGCCGGTTCTGCCGACCGTTCAGCTACCGATACTCGCAAACTCTGTGCCACTCGAGGCACTGGGCTTTAGAGCTGTGTAGCTTGTGAAACGATAATACGTTGCGCCGTACCCCCTTTCCACTCGCGAAACCGGATACTGCCGATGTGCCATCCCGGTGTTTCTCATTGCAATGCGCATTCGCTTTCAATGATCCTTCAGCTTTTCCTGCCCCAGGCCGTACCGCTGGATCTTGCGATAGAGGGTCGAGGCGTTGATGCCGAGGATCGAGCTCGCCCGCTTCTTCTGCCAGTTCGTCTCCTCGAGCACCGAGACGAGATATTCCTTCTCGAGCTCGTCGAGCGTCATCTGCGTCTCCTGCATGACCACCTTGCAGCGCTCCTGGGAATGATGCCGCACCTTCTCGGGAAGATCGTCCGCGCCGATATTCTCTCCGTCCTGGAGAATGCACGCGCGCTCGACGATGTTCTCGAGCTCGCGGACGTTGCCGGGCCAATCGTAGTTCGTGAGGAGCTCCATCGCTTCCCTCGAGATCGTCCGCGTCCTGCCGGTCCGTTCGGCGGTCAGATGCAGGAACCGGTCGACGAGGAGCGGGATATCGTCGCGCCGCTCGCGGAGCGGCGGTATGAGCACCGGAATCACGTTGAGACGGTAATAGAGGTCCGCGCGGAAACGCTCCTCCTTCATCGCTTTCTCGAGATCGGCGTTCGTCGCGGCGATGAGACGCACGTCCACCTTGATGGGCGCCGTGCCGCCGACGGGGATGATCTCGCGCTCCTGAAGGACGCGGAGCAGCTTCACCTGGATCGCGAGCGAGGTCTCGCCGACCTCGTCCAGGAAGAAGGTCCCGCCGCTCGCGACCTTGAACATGCCGTCCTTGTCGCGTATGGCGCCCGTGAAGCTTCCCTTCACGTGGCCGAAGAGCTCGCTCTCGAGGAGGTTCTCCGGCAGCGCGCCGCAGTTGATCGAAACGAACGGATTGTTCGCGCGGGCGCTCCGGTAATGGATCGCCTTCGCGATGAGCTCCTTCCCCGTGCCGCTCTCGCCGCTGATGAGAATCGTGCTGTCGGTGTCGGCCACCTTGTTCACGAGGCTGAACACTCTCTGGATCTCCTCGCTCTTGCCGATGATCTCCTTGAAATCGTCCCGCTTCTTGAGCTGCTTCTTGAGAAAGACGTTCTCGTTCTTCACCCGGTGCATGTCGAGGGCGTTCCGGATGACCATCTTGATCTCGTCGTTCTTCGCGCGCTTGATGAGATAGTAGAACGCGCCGCGGTTGAGGGCGTCGATGGCGGTCTTCGTCGAAGCGTATGCCGTCATGATGACGACCGGCAGCGTCGGATTCGACTCCTTCACCTGGGAGAGAAGCTCGATCCCGTCCATTCCTTCCATCTTGATGTCGGTGATGACGACGTCGAAGCTCGACTCCTTGATCTCCTGGAGCGCCTTCTTGCCGTTGTGCACGGTCTTGACGTCGTACCCCTCCTTGCGAAGCATGATGGATAGGTACTGGCACATGTTCTTCTCGTCATCGACGATGAGAATCTTCTCTCCTGCCATTCAAACGCACCCCCGGATCGAATTTCCTAGAAACTGATGAATTCTTCCCTGAGTATCTCTTCGTGCTTCGCGACGGCTCCCGAGTACGCGGGGAGCACGATCGAGAATTTCGTGCCGAGATCCTCGTCGCTCGTGACGCGCACCTGCCCGAGGTGGCTCTCGACGATGCGCGCGACGATCGCGAGGCCGAGCCCCGTTCCGCCGTCCTTCGTCGAATAGAACGGCTCGAATATATGCGGAAGGACGCTTCCGGATATCGCGGGACCCGTATTTCCGAACTCTATGACGACGCACTCCTCGGGGCTCCCGTTCTCGCGGAGCGGCCGCGTGTCCGCGCCGACGCGGATCGTGAAGCGGCCGCCGTCGCTCATCGCCTCGCAGGCGTTCATGATCAGGTTCAGATAGACCTGGCGGATCTGTTCGTCGTCCGCGTAGATGCATGCGTCCGGCGCGTCGCACGCCACGTCGAACGACACGTTCCGGTTGAGGTCGCTCGAATGCCTGAAGAGGAGAAGCACTTCGTCGAGGCACCGCGCGACGTCGACCGGCTCGAACGCGGGAGGCTTGAGCCGCGCGAATTCGAGAAAATCGGTGATGATCCGGTCGAGACGATCCGATTCCTTGATGACGAGCTCCATGAGCTTCCGGTTGTCCCCGCTCAGCTCCAGCTCGCCGGAAAGCATCTCGATCGAACCGCATATCGAGGCGAGCGGAGCCCTGATCTCGTGGGCGATGGCGGTGGAGAGCTCTCCGATCGCGGCCATCTTGTCCGCGCGGCGGACCTTCTCGCGCATGCGATGAACCTCGGTGAGATCCTGGAAGATCGCGACGACTCCGCGTTTCTCGCCGTTTTCTCCCTTGAGCATCGAAAGGCTGATGCCGAGCGGAAGAGCGGCGCCGTTCCTGGACCGGATTTCTATCTCGTGCCGGCGTCGCGGTGTTCCCGTCGAGAGCGCCTTCTCGAGCTCTTCGACGAGCGCGCCCATGTGCGGAATGACGTCCCTGACGGGCTTTCCCTCGATCTCGGCGGAGGGCATGAGGCCGAGAATGTTGACCGCCGCCGGATTGCACGTCGTGATCTCCCCCGCGGCGTTCGTGACGATCAGACCGCTCGAAACGTTCGTGATGATGCTGTCGGTATGGAGCTTGACCCGCGTGAGCTCGCGATCCTTCGTCGCGAGGTCCTCTTCGAGCCGGCCGGTGCGGTCCGAGAGCCGTCCCGTCAGCAGGCCCGCGGCGAAGAATCCGGCGGCGAGCAGCGCGGGGCTCAGAATCGTCGCCGCGGAGGCTCGTGCCGCCGCCGGACGCCCGCACGACTATCGCTGCGCCGATGACCGACGCGGCACCGACGAATCGAAGGATCGTGGACTTCCTCGGGTTCCCGCCGACATCGACGGGAATTGCACGCGAAAGGAAGCGCATCCATCAACCTCCGGAAACGACCGAAACAAGCTTGAACATCGGCAGGTACATCGCGATGAGCATTCCGCCCACGATGCCGCCCATGACGACGATCATGATAGGCTCGATGATCGACGTGAGTGCGTTCACCGCCGCGTCGACCTCGCTGTCGTAGAAATCGGCGACCTTCTCGAGCATCTCGTCGAGCGCGCCCGTCTGTTCGCCGACGCCGATCATCTGGACCACCATCGGCGGAAACACGCCGCATTCCTTGAGAGGCTCGGCGATCGTGTTGCCTTCGCTGATGCTCGTCCGCGTTTTGAGAACGGCCTCCTCGACGACCTTGTTGCCCGAGGTCCGGGCGGTGATCTCGAGGCCGTTCATGATGGGAACGCCGCTCGATACGAGCGTTCCGAGCGTCCGCGTGAATCGCGCGACTGCCGCCTTGCGGATCACGGAGCCGATGATCGGCGTCCTGAGCAGGAGCTTGTCGATCCGGTAGTGCCCCGCCGTCGTCTTGTAGTAGCGCCGCAGGCCGATGGCCGATCCCACACCCACTGCGACAAGCAGCCACCAGTTCGCCTTCAGAAAGTTGCTCAGCCCCATGACGATCTTGGTCGGCATCGGAAGCTCGCCGCCGAAATCCTTGAACATCTGGGCGAACGTCGGGAATGATGAAGATGAGCATGAATATCGACGCTCCGATACAGACGCTGAACACCACCACGGGATACGTCATCGCCCCTTTGACCTTTTTCATCAACGCGTCGGCCTTCTCGAGATACACGGCGAGCCGGTTGAGGATCACGTCGAGAATACCTCCGGCCTCTCCCGCCTCGATCATGTTCACGAAGAGATCCGAGAAACATGACTGCTTGCGGAGCGCCTCGGCGAGCGTCGCGCCGGCCTCGACGTCGTACATGACGTCGCTCACGATCTTCTTGAACGCCGGTTTGTCCATCTGGCTCGAAAGAATGTCGAGGCACTGGACCATCGGAAGGCCCGCGTTGATCATCGTCGCGAACTGCCGCGTGAATACGCCGAGATCGCGCGTCGTGATGCGGTTGCCGAGACCGAAGCTCAGCTTGATCTCCTTCGGTTTCTCGCGGATCGTCGTGATGATGATCTTGCGCTTGCGCAGGGTATTGATGAGCTCCTGCTTGTTTTCAGAGGCGAGCTCGCCGGAGAGCATCTCGCCGGTCGGCGTTCTCCCTTTCCACATATAGGTCATCGTAGACATTCTCGTTCCCCTTTCGTGCTACCTCGCACTGCGGGCGGCGTGCATGGCGTTCGTGCGCTCGCCGAGCATCTGCTCGAGCTCGATCGTGTCGGAGCTGCACACCATCGCTTCGTCGAGCGATATCTGCCTGTTCGTATATGCGCGGAATAGAGCCTGATTCATCGTCTGCATGCCGTATTTCGTTCCGGCCTGCATGAGCCCGTAGATCTGGTGAACCTTGTCGTCGCGGATGCACGCTCTGATCGCGGGGGTGCAGACCATGACTTCCGCGACGAGCGCCCGCCCCTTGCCCGACAGGTGCGCGATGAGCTGCTGGGTGATGACCCCCTCGAGAACGAAGGCCAGCTGCGCCCGCACCTGCGACTGCTGATTCGGCGGAAACGTATCGACGATGCGGTTGATCGACTCGAACGTCGAATTCGTGTGAAGCGTCGCGAGCGCCAGGTGGCCCGTCTCGGCGATCGTGAGCGCGGCCTGCATCGTTTCGAGGTCGCGCATCTCGCCGATGAGGATCACGTCGGGATCCTGCCTGAGCACGTGCTTCAGGGCGCTCTGAAAAGACTCCGTATCGGCGCGCACCTCGCGCTGGTTCACGATGCACTTCTTGTGCTGGTGGATATACTCGATCGGGTCCTCGATCGTGATGACGTGCGATTGACGCTCGTTGTTGATCTTGTCGATGATGCTCGCGAGCGTCGTCGACTTGCCGCTTCCCGTGGGCCCGGTGACGAGGACGAGCCCCTTCATTTTCTTCGAAAAATCCTCGACGACGGACGGAAGTCCGAGTCCCTTGAAATCGAGGATCTCGAACGGAATCTGCCTGATCGCGACGCTCGTCACGCCGCGCTGCTGGAACACGTTCGCGCGAAAGCGCGAGAGCCCCTGCACGCCGAATGAAAAGTCGAGCTCCTTCTCGTTTTCGAATCGTTTCTGCTGCTCCTCGGTGATGATGCTGTACGCGATCTGCCGGCTCACCTCGGGCGTGATGACGGGATGGCTCGTGCGGCGGACGATGCCGTCGATCCGGAGCATCGGCGGGATTCCCGCCGTGATATGGAGATCGCTCGCGCGCTTGTCGATCATCTCCTGGAGTAGATCTCGCAGGCTCACGGCCTGTGCCTTTTCCCCTTTATCGGACATTTCCTACTCTCCTTGCCTCGCCATTACGCTGCCGATTCTCTCAAGATTTCCTGGAGCGACGTGATACCGGCCTTCAATTTCAGAATCCCGTCCTGCCGGAGCGTGATCATGCCCTCGCGAACGGCCTGCTCCTTGACCTCGGTGGACGAGGCGCGGTTCAGGATCATTTCGCGGATCGCTTCGGATATCGGCATGACCTCATAGATGCCCGTTCGACCCGAGTATCCGGTGTTGCTGCACGCGGGGCAGCCCATGGGCATGTAGATGTCGAACACGTCGTCCGACGTGACCCCGAGCTCGCGAAGCGCCTCGGGATGTATCTTCTCTTTCGCCTTGCACTTCATGCAAAGCTTGCGCACGAGCCGCTGGGCCATGATGACGTTCACCGAGCTCGCGACGAGGAAGGGCTCGATACCCATGTCGATCATTCGGTTGATCGTGCTCGGAGCGTCGTTCGTATGAAGCGTGCTGAGGACGAGATGGCCGGTGAGCGCCGCTTTGACCGCGATGCCCGCGGTCTCGAGGTCTCGAATCTCGCCCACCATTACGATGTTCGGATCCTGGCGGAGGAACGCCTTGAGGGCCGCCGCGAAGGTGAGGCCGATTTCCTCGTGCATCATCACCTGATTGATTCCGTCGATGTTGTACTCGACCGGGTCTTCGGCGGTCATGATGTTGTATTCGGGCAGGTTGATCTTGTTGAGCGCCGAATAGAGCGTCGTCGTCTTTCCGCTTCCCGTGGGCCCCGTCACGAGCACCATCCCGTACGGCATCTCGATCCCCTTCACGAGCTTCTGGAGCGCCTCCGGATGAAAGCCGAGCTTCGTGAGATCGATCTGGAGGTTGGTCTTGTCGAGGATTCGCATCACGATCTTCTCGCCGAAGATCGTCGGAAGCGAGCTCACGCGAAGATCGATTTTCTTCGGGCCGATCCGGATCTTGATGCGGCCGTCCTGCGGGACGCGCTTCTCCGCGATGTCGAGCTCGGCCATGATCTTGAGCCTCGAGGTGACCGCTCCCTTCATCTTGTAGGGCGGAGACATCATCTCGTGCAGAACGCCGTCGATGCGGTACCGCACGCGGAGCTTCTTCTCGAACGGTTCGATGTGAATATCGCTCGCCCCTTTGTTCACCGCGTCCGCGATCAGCGAGTTCACGAGCTTGACGACGGGGGCGTCCTCGCTCATCGCCTCGGCGACTCCGGTATCGTCGTCCATATCCTCGACGATCTCGAAGTCTTCCTGCATGTCCTTCATCACTTCGGCCAGCGAGTCGGCGGATTCGTAGAACCGGTCGATGGCGCGCTTGATCGCCGTCTCGGTCGCGACGACGGGGCGCACCTCGAGACCCGTTATGAACTTGATATCGTCGATCGCGAATATGTTATCGGGGTTCGCCATCGCCACGGTGAGGATGCGCCCCTCGCGCTTGATGGGGACGACCTGGAACTTCGTGGCGACCTCGGGCGGAATGAGCTCGATCGAATGCTCGTCAGCCTCGAGCTCGTCGAGATCGACCGCGGGCGCGTTGTACGTCTGCGAGAGGAACTCGGCAAACGCCTTCTCGGAGATGGCCCCGGTCTTGACGAGGTTATAGCCCAGGCTCCCCCCCGACTTCGTCTGCTCGGTGAGGGCGAGCTCGAGCTGCTGCTGGCTTATGAGGCTCGATTCGACGAGCTGATTGGCTATCTTGTCTTTCAACAAAACCCTCCGCCCGGTACGGGTTTCAGGAAAGCGTATGCAAATATTCAACCAGCGGACTCGACGGCCCGCATTTAAGCCCGGCGTTATCAGTCTGATCGTTCGACAGGATGCGCCAGACCGCAAGTAACATGCCATCCGGCGCGGACACGTGTAATGGGTTGCCGTTCAAAAGGATCAGGGGATCGAAGGCGGCGTTTCGGCTTTCAATCGGTCCCGGGGTCCGGCACCCGATCGCATCTCGATAACCTGTTCCAGAATGGGGAGTAGCGCTCCGGCGAGTTGCGCCGGCGATCCCGTTACTGCGGGTCTGCGGGGCGGCTCCGCGTGGAATGCACAGTGCGACACTCTGTGCATATTGCGAATGGGGCGATCGTCTCCCGGGGAAAGACGGGGGATCGGGGCAAAGCGGCCGGCATCTGTCAGTTTTCTTGCCACGCGCCACGAAAGATATCAGTCGAGCAGCTCCCAGAAAACGCCGATGAGGTAATGGCGAAGCGGCATCGTATAGCCGGGGATCGTCTCGTATCTTTCGTTCAATATGTTCTTGTACTCGTAGGTCACGCGCGCGCTCATGATGGAGAGAGATGCCGAGACGTTCAATACCCGGTACGGCGGAAGGGCCGTTCCGCCCCACCATCTCTTCCCCGAGGCTTCCGAACCGAGCTTCAGCGAAAAGAGCTCCGAGCCCGCGAATATCCTGCGCTGCACGCCCGCTTCTCCCGTCGCGCGATAGACCGGAACCCCGCCGGCGAGCGCGCCGCGTTCGGGGTATCCCTCGATCCCGATCGAGAGAAGGCAGTCGAAGCCGAGGATTTTCGCGCTCCCCGCGAAGCGTCCGCGCGCGCCGGCGACGGCGCCGCTTCCCTCCGATCGATAGACCGCGGAGTCCGCGCCGGCGAGAAGGATGCGCGACTTCTCCTCCCTCCCGAAGAGGGACAGGGAAACGCTCGAGAGCCTGAATCCTATCGAGAGCTCGTCGGCGATCTCGGGGACGAGATCCGGATTGCCCGTCGTCTCGTAAGCCGCGCCGTCGAACGTCCTCGTCAGGGCGGGCTGAAACAGCTCCTCGGCGGAAGGAATCCGCAGGCGACGAGCGAGGATGACGTCCTGCGAAATGCGCTCGCTCCACCTCTTGCCGAGGGCCACCTCCGCGCCTCCATACCGGCCGACGGTGCTGTGGCTGCCCCCGAACGCGCCGAGGCGCCATGTCACCCCCGACGGTATCCTTCCCCCGAGCGTGACGCCTCCTTCGAAGCGGTCGAACGAAGGGGCGAAATGGCCTCCATACCCATTGGGCATTATCGGGCCGGAAGTGACCCACCGATAGTCGTTCTCGAACTCCGAGCGCGCGGCGGAAACGAAGGCGCGGACACCGAGACCGACGAGCTTCCCCGACCAACGCGCGCCGCCGCCCAGGCTGTGCTCGCGGATTCTCCCGGAGAGCCGCGAGAGGTCGAGAACACGCTGCGCGATCGAGCTCGAGAATCCCGAGCGCCGGTAGAGGATCTCCGTGCCGAACCCCGAACGCCGAACGTCCTCGTTATCGACGCCGGGGTATGACGTGCCGACGTAGCTTTCCTCGTACCTCTGGATGCTGAAACGCACCTCGTCTCCCGCTGAGGTTCGCATCGCGAGCTCGGCGAGAACTGAACGCATATCGTCCAGGCCCAGCCTTTTCGCCGGATCCGCCGGATACGAATTGATTCCGTCCTGAAGGTATTCGTCGTAGGCAAACGACGCGCTCAGGTGCGTTCGCGGAGTCGCAAACCATCCCCGCCGCGAGCGCCTGTTCGACGTGCCATAGGTGAAATCGATCTCCGAAGCCGGGCCTTCCCGCCCCCCCTCCTCGAGAACGACGTTGATGAATCCACGTGAGGAGAGGTCGCCCGAAAAGCACGGGGAGCCGCTGTAGCATACTTCCACCCGGAGAAGCCTCGACAGCGGCAGGAATCGCGTCAGCGATTCGAGCGTGTAGCCGTCGACTGCGGGAACGCCGTTCACGAGAAGATTCACGCCCCGGTCGCTCCGCCCGTCGATGGAAAAAGCCCCGTCCGCCCCATGCGGCCCTTCGCGCCGCAGCGAGATTCCCGGAAGCAGCAGCAGAATATCGTCGAACGTATGAACGTTCCTATCGATGAGCTCTTCGCGCGTGATGACGAATACCTCTGTCGGCATGAGGAGCGAATCCCCCGCCATGGAGCCGGGAAGCTCCGCCGTCCCCGACGGCCGCGAAGACAGCAGGACGAGGAATATCGCGAGAAGCGTTCGCCTCATGAGGCCTCTCCTCCCTGCCACGCGCGCACGGCTCTCATGAGCGGCGGCACCGCCACGGCAAAAATGGCGGTATTGACGCCTATATGCACCGCGACGAAGCCGATCCCCGCGAGGGCGACACCCCAGAGACCCTCGATGAATCGGGACGCCCCGAGCGCGACGAACGCGGTCGCGACCGTCGTGAGGGCGTCGTACACGAACGTAAGGGCGAAACCGGCCGCGGCGCTCGCCCCGGCGCCCGACGCGCGGGCCGGAGATAGATGCGGTCCGACGATCCCGCCTCCCGAACCGATGAGGGCGAAACCCGCGACCTGCGCGATCAGAAGCGGAGCCGGCGCAGGGCCGAACTGGTTGAGAAGCGAAAAGATCAGGCTGGAAAGCGCGCCGATCGCGCCGCCGAGACGAGCGCCGCAGGATATCCCCCCCATGAAAACGGCGAGCGTCATGAGCTCGACGTTGGGAATCCCGGCGAGAAGAAAGCCGAGGGCCACGCTCAGAGCGACGAAAAGAGCGGCGAGGATGACCGTGCGCTCGCGCCGGTGTGCCATGCCGGAAAACGCTCCATGGATAGCAAAGGGACGAGGTCCTGGGGACCGTTTCTCTTCGAACCGTGTCCCGGACTTTACGTGAGGCCCGGAAAGGGGGTCAAGGCAAATGTAGCTCTTCCGCGGCGACCCTTCTCAGATCGGAAACGCTTTCGCGGGGAGCCGTGATCTCGCCGATATCGGCTTCGATCAATTCAATGAAATGGAAGTCGGACCCGCCCGTGCATACGAGCCCGCGCTCCCGCGCGAGATCCAGGATATCCTTCCGCATCCGTTCCGTGTGATTCGGGTGCCAGACCTCGACGCCGCGCACGCCGGAAGCGATGAGCCGCTCCGCGAGATCCGTCTTCCTGATATTCCACCCGGGATGGGCCCATACGGCGACGCCCCCCGCTCCCGATATGAGCCGGACGACCTCCCCGCGGGAGAGCACCTCCTTCGGCACGTTGCAGGGAGCGCTGTCCGAGATGTAGCGCGTGAACGCCTCCGCAACGCTCGAAACGTGCCCCCGCCTCTTCAGGACACGGGCGATATGCGGCCTCCCGACGCTCCCGCCGCCGGCCTCCGCGAGCACCTCCTCGAACGGTATCGATATCCCGCGCTCTTCGAGCCTGCTCACGATTCTTTCCGCCCGTGTCACGCGCGAGCCCGCGAGCTCCCTGAGACTCGCCGCGAGCGCTTGATTCTCGTGATCGAAACAATAGCCGAGGATGTGGACGCTCGATCCGTCTTCCTCGATGCTGAACTCTATCCCCGTCACGACATCGATTCCGCAGCGCTTCCCCGCGTCGAGCGCTTCGGCCTGCGAGTCTATCGTGTCATGATCGGTGATCGAGACGGCGGAGAGCCCGACCGCCTGCGCGTAGCTCACGATCTCTTCAGGGGACATGGTCCCGTCCGAGTAGGTTGAATGGAGATGAAGGTCGCAAGGCGCCGTCTGGGGTTCCATGGGGATCCGCTTCAAATAACCGTGCTGAATTTTTTCATTTTTTCCGCGACGTCGCGAAAGGACATATCCACGATGTAGACTTCCTCGAAATGCTCCCGGGCGGTCTCGAACTCGCCGAGCATCTCGTAGGCGAGACCGATGTTATAATGAATGCCGAGGCTCCCCGCGCCCGACGCTTTTTCGATCGCGAGAGCGTGCGTCAGCTGCTTGACGGCGAGGCGCGGCTGATTGCACTTGAGGAAACAATAGCCGATCATTTCCATGCTGCTGAGCAGGAACTCCTGGGCCCGCGACGCTGACTGGAACTCGCGGATCGCCTCGGTGTAGAGGCCCATCTCCAGATACGCCATTCCGAGATCGAAATGACTCCTGAGGTCGTCTTTCTCGACGTCGCTCGTTATCTCCTCGGCGAGGTTTTCCCCCCGTTCCGAACCGGTCTCGGCAAAGGTCGCGGCCGGCGGGTCCGGCCGGTCCTGCTGCGTTTCGCCGGACGGCGCTTCGCTCGCGATCGGGGACGCGGCGTCCTCCGAATGCTTCCGCCTATCGGCGAACGATCCGTCGGTCACGCCGGGTTCGCGCCCCTGGCTCATCGCCGCAACCATCTCCGCCTCTTCCACCGCTTCATCCACGCCGGCATCGACGCCGGATTCGCCCGGGATTCCGCCTTCAGCTTCCGCCGCGGCTTCGGCGGGCGCGGATTCGTCGCCGGGAGGCTCGGGATCGAAATCGGACGGAAGAGCCGCGGGCGCCTCATCGGAATCGACCTCCGCGGCCGGGACATCCTCCGGCGGCGGGGCCATTTCTCCGGCTATCGGGGCCGCGCTCCCCGGCGCCCCGCCCCCTGCGGTCTCGATCGTTTGTATCCGCTCCAGCTCCGCGGGCGAGAGAGCGGCCTTTATCTCCTCGATCTTTTGCGCGTATCGGATCTGCCGCTTTGAGTCCTTCTCCTGCACGGCGATCGCGACAAGCCTCCCGTAGACCTCGATCGCCTTCAACTTCATGCCGAGCTGCTCGTAGATCCCGACAGCCATCGCCAGCATGGCCTCGTTCGACGGCATGAGCTCGAGCATGAGGTCGACATCTTTCTGCGCCCGCGGAAGAAGAACCTGCGGATTCTCGAGAACGGCCTCGATGTACTGCGTGAAAAACGTGACCGCTTCGCCGGTGAGCTTCTGTTTCGCCCTGAGCTCTCCGAGCCTGAACATCGTATCGATCTTCTCGGGATCGACTCGCAGGATCTTCTTGCAGACGGCGACCGCGTTGTTATAGAGGGCGACCTTCTCGTATATCGTCGCCGCCTTTTCGAAATTCTGCACGGCCTGCGCCTTGTCTCCGGCGCGCAGATAGATATCGCCGAGCTCGTTATAGAGATTCGGGTTCTTCGATTCGATCGTAAGGAGGCGGCGGTACTCCTGAATGGCCTTTTCGATATGGCCCTTGCTCAGGAATTCCTGCGCCTTCTGACGTATCTGGTTCGCCTTGCTCAAAACCCGACCTCGCTTGCCGTCTCGAACGCGGGGCGTTCCCGGACGACGGCGCCGCTCTTGACGACGGTGATCGCGTGGTCAGCTCCCGCCCGCGACGGAATCTCGCGGTAGTCCTCGACGTCGTACACGACGAAATCCGCCTTCTTCCCCTTCTCGAGGGAGCCTGCTTCGGCGCCCCTGCCGACGGCGTGCGCCGCGTTGATCGTCGCCGCGTTGATCGCCTCGGCCGGAGTCATGCGCATCTGGGAACAGGCGACGGCGACCGCGAAAGGCATCGAGCACGAAGGAGAGCTTCCCGGATTGAAATCGGTCGCGAGCGCCACGGCGACTCCCCGTTCGATCATCTCCCGCGCGGGAGCGAAATCGCGCGAGCCCAGCGCGAAACTCGTGCTCGGCAGGAGAACGGCAATCGTATCAGATCCGGCGAGCTCGCGTATTCCGGCGCTCGATATCTTCGTGAGATGTTCGGCGGAGATCGCGCCCATGCGCGCGGCGAGCTCCGCGCCTCCCATCGGTGTGATCTCGTCCGCGTGCACCTTCAGGCCGAAACCGGCGGAGCGCCCCGCCTCGAGAATCTCCCGCGTCTCTTCGACGTCGAAAACACCCTTCTCGCAGAAAACGTCCATGAACTCGGCGAGCTTCTGCCGCGCGACCGCGGGAATCATCTCGTCGATGACGACCCGCAGATACGCCCGTGCATCGTCGAATTCGGGAGGTTTCTGATGCGCGCCCATGAAGGTCGCCACGACGTCGAGCGGGGTCTCCCGCCCGAGGCGGGCGATGACACGGAGCATCTTGAGCTCGGCCTCGAGCTCGAGCCCGTAACCGCTCTTGATCTCGATCGTCGTCGTCCCCCCATCGAGCATTTTGGCGAGCCGCCTGCGGCTCACCTCGAAGAGACGCTCTTCGTCCATTTCCCTCACCTCGCGGACCGTTCTCCTGATCCCGCCCCCGCGGCGCTCGATCTCGAGGTAGCCTTCCCCGCGAATGCGCGCCTCGTACTCGTCCGCACGGTAGCGCGAAAAGACGGCATGCGTATGCGGATCGACCCAGCCCGGCAGCACGACACGCCCGCCTGCATCGATCGTCCGCGAAATCCCGGCCCCGCCGATCCCTTTTTCGACCTCGGCGCGCTTACCCGCGAGGATAATGACTCCCCCGGAAACCGCAATCGCCCCGTCGGAAACGATGCCGGGATCGGATAGATTCTTGCCACGCTTCGGCCCCTTTTCGGAACCGCGGCAAGTCACAAGCTGTCCGGCGCCGCAAAGCAGCAGATCAACGGTCTGGTGCAAGCGCCACTCCTTTTTATGCTACAAGTCAGCCTTCAAGAGCTGCTCAAAATGCACACCCGCAATCGCAAACTCAAATGAGAACGGCCATGGCGCCCGTCGGAATCAGGCTTCATCGCTTTCGCATGGGTATGTGAAGCCCTGCATCTTTCGCCTTCTCAATGGCTATCTCATATCCGGCATCCGCATGTCTTGCAATCCCTGTGCCAGGGTCGCACCGCAGGCAGCGTGCCAGTTTTTCGCGCCCTTTCGCCGTTCCGTCGGCCACGACGCCGAGCCCGGCGTGGATCGAAAGACCCATCCCCACCCCTCCGCCATGATGAACCGAGACCCAGGCGGCGCCGCAAGAGGCGTTGAGCAGGGCGTTCAGGATCGGCCAGTCGGCGATCGCGTCGCTCCCGTCGCGCATCGCCTCGGTCTCGCGGAACGGGGAGGCGACGGAGCCGGAATCGAGATGGTCCCGGCCGATAACGACGGGAGCCGACAATTCACCCTTCGCGACGAGATCGTTCAAGGCGATCCCGAAACGCTCCCTCTCGCCGTAGCCGAGCCAGCAGATGCGGGCCGGAAGGCCCTGGAAAGCGACCTTTTCCCGCGCGAGCTCGATCCAGCGGCAGAGCGATTCGTTATCGGGGAAGAGCTCCAGGGCGAGCTCGTCCGTGCGGTGGATATCCTTCTCGTCTCCCGACAGAGCGATCCATCGGAACGGTCCCTTGCCCGTGCAGAACATGGGCCGGATGAACGCGGGCACAAAGCCGGGGAAGGCGAAGGCGTTCGAAAGCCCCCCCTTCTCGGCCTGGCCGCGGATGTTGTTGCCGTAATCGAAAACGACCGCCCCGCGTTCCTGCAAATCGATCATCGCCTGCACGTGAAGGACGATCGATTCGGTCGCCTCCTTGACATAGCGGTCGGGATTCGCGCTCCTCAGCGCGGCGGCCTGCTTCATGTCGTATCCGCGCGGGACATAGCCGTTGAGGGCGTCGTGCGCGGAGGTCTGATCCGTGACGACGTCCGGAACGACGCCGCGGCGCGCGAGCTCGGGGTACACGTCGGCGGCGTTCGCGTGGAGCCCGATCGACCAGGCCCTCTTTTCCTTCACGGCCCGCCGCACTTTTTCGAGAGCCGTGTCGAGATCGGACTCCATCTCGTCGCAATAGCGCTTCTCGATGCGCCTCTCGATCCGGTCTGCATCGACCTCGACCGCGAGGCAGACGCCTCCGTTCATCGTGACCGCAAGCGGTTGCGCCCCTCCCATCCCGCCGAGCCCGGCGGTGAGAACGAATTTTCCCGCGAGGGTGCCCCCGAAGCGCTGCCGCGCGCATTCGGCGAAGGTCTCGAAGGTTCCCTGAAGGATGCCCTGCGTGCCGATGTACATCCACGAGCCGGCCGTCATCTGACCGTACATCGTGAGCCCCTTCGCCTCGAGATCCCAGAAGCTCTCCCACGTCGCCCACCGGGGAACCAGAAGCGAATTGGCGATGAGCACGCGCGGCGCGTCCTCGTGCGTTCTGAAAACGGCCACCGGTTTTCCCGATTGAACGAGGAGCGTTTCGTCCGACTCGAGGCCGCGCAGCGTGCCGACGATCGCGTCGTAGCATTCCCAGTTCCGGGCGGCCTTGCCGCGCCCCCCGTAGACGACGAGATCCTCCGGGCGCTCCGCGACGTCGGGATCGAGGTTGTTCATGAGCATGCGGAGCGGCGCCTCCGTGAACCAGCTTTTGCAGCTCATCGCGGTTCCCCGCGGCGCCCTGATGATTCGCTTGTCCATACGATCCTCACCTCCGGAATCCTGGAATTTCCCTTTGACGATACGGCTTTTGCGCCGGTTGGGCAACTCCAAAGCGCGGGTTCAGGTTCCGGCGAACCATCGGGCGACGCGCCCGACGCACTCCTCGACCGTCACGTGCTCGATGTTCTTCGACGGCAGCGACGTGAGAATCGCTCCCCCGTACGGCCTGACCCCAAGGCGCGAATCGAGTATCACGATGACGCCGCGGTCGCTCATGCGCCTGATCAGGCGCCCGGATCCCTGCCGCATGCGAAGGATCGCCTCGGGCAGGAAGAGCTTCTCGAACGGATCCTCGCCGAGCGACGAAAGCCTCTGCGACCGTGCCTCGACGATGGGCTCCGCGGGGACCGGGAACGGAATCTTCGGTATGACGAGCACCTCGAGCTCCTCACCGGGAAAATCGACCCCCTCCCAGAAGCTCGCCACGCCGAGAAGCACTCCTCCCTCATGCTTCCGCAGCTTTCCCGACAGCGCTTCCCTGCTCTCTCCCGCCCCCTGCACGAGAACGGGGCGCCCGACGCCGCTGTCCGCGAGCGCTTCCGCGACGGAGTTGCAGAGGCGATACGAGGTGAAGAGCACCATCGTCCTGCGCCCGACCCCGGCGGCGAGCCCGGCGACCAGATCCGCGACCGGCGCGCCGAAGGCGGCGGCGTTCGGATCGCCGAGGCCCGAAACGACGAGCACGAGGCAATTCTCGTCGAACGGAAACGGCGAGGGAATGACGAGCTCGCACGGTTTCGACGCCAGGAACCTCATGCCGAGCCGATCCCTGAGCAGGGCGAAGCTCCCGTTCTGGGAGAGTGTCGCCGAGGTGAAGACGGCCGATCCGAGGATTCCCTCGAGATAATCGGCGAAGGGGCGGTCCACCTCCAGCGGCGATCCGCACATCTCCCTGAGAGTTCCGTCGGGACCCCAGTCGAGCCAGAAAACCGAATCCTCCACGTTCCCGGCCGAGAGAAATCTCAAGCCTTCCGCGAGGGTTGCGAGCTCCTCGCACGCATAGGCCATATCCTGCTGAATCGCCTCGAGATCCCGGGACAATTCGGCTTCACGTATTGGTTTATATAAATCTATTATGTTATTTATATGAAAATAGATAGCGTTGAACGCATCTTGCGCGTCGGCAAAGGTTTCGCCCCCGTCCACGTAGCGGGTTCTCATCGATCTGGCCTGTCTTCCGACATCCAGAATGCCCCGGATCCCGGCAAAAAGATCCGCATACGCCTTCTCCAGATCCCGCGCGGCTCGCACGATATCCTTTCTGAGGGATTTCACGCCTCCCGGGATCGTCGCAGATTCGAGCTCGTGAGAGAGCAGCCTCCACGCGTCATCACGCGCGTCCGCCAGCCGCAGCGGCTCGAGAATGCGCCTGACATCGTCCCGCGACGCCCTCACCGACAGATTCTCGATGATGCACTTCTCCAGATGATGCGCTTCGTCGAAGATCACCCGCGCGTAGGGGCCGAGAACCGAGCCCCCCTGCCGGTAATCGGTGAGCAGCAGCGCGTGGTTCACGAAGAGGATCCGCGCCTCCCGCGCGTGCGCGCGCGCCCTGACGAGCGGACAGCGTCCGGCGAAGGTGCATGCGTTCATCGGGCAGCGCGGCGGCGCGGCGAGCGAGCGCGTGTCGGCGCCCCCCGGAAGGGCTCCGAGCGAGTCGAGCGTTCCTCCGTCGGCACATGCGACGAATAGCGCGAACGCGAGCGCCGGAGCGCACGTCTCGACCGCGAGGCTCGACGCGCGGGCGATCACACGTTTCGTGCAGAGATAGTTGTCCCTGCCGAGAAGCCTCGCCGCGTTCGCGTCGATCGAGAGCGCCGCCTCGAGAATGCTCATCTCCTTCCGGAAGAGCTGATCCTGGAGATTCCTCGTATGCGTCGAAACGACGACACGCTCTCCTGTTTCGAGGGAATGCAGGATCGAGGGAACGAGGTATCCGAGAGATTTGCCCGTGCCCGTGCCCGCTTCGAGCAGCGCGACGCCGCCCTCCGCGAGAACCTTCCGCACGGCGCGCGCCATTTCGAGCTGACCCGAACGCTCCTCGCCGAGCGAAGCGAATACAAGCGAGAAGGCCTCTTCGAGATCCGGCGCGCGGGCATCCGCGGAGGGCCCCGCCGCGGACGAGGCTCCGGAGCGTTCCCCGGGGCAGGCTCCCCGCGGTTCCGCCCATTCCATCGCCTTCCGGATGAGGGGGAGCCCTTCGAGATTGCACCGCTCGGCGAGAACGCCGAGATACGCCGGCGGGACGCAGCCGCTCGCGACGCGCGAAACGAAGCGTTCCTCGCCGAGATCGATTGCAGAAGATGGCAGGGTGAATCCGTACGAATCGAGAAGCGAAACGAGCGCATCGAACGGCTTCGAGCGTCGAACCCCGCGGCGGCGCGCGGCGCGCGTGCGATGTGCGCCGGGCATCCCTAGCCCTGCCGCTTCCGGCTGTCCCTGCTCCTCTGCGTGCCCCGTATCGCGCAGTAGATCCCGCACATCGAGCAGAGCTTTTCCGAATCCCCCGATATGGGGTCGAACATGCGGCGGGCCGTCGCGGGATCGATGCTTCTCGAGAGCGCGCGTTCCCAGTCGAGCGCCGCGCGGGCGCGGGAGACGTCGAGATCCCATTCGGCTGCCCCGGGGAGGCCTTTCGCGATGTCTCCGGCGTGCGCGGCGATGCGGGCCGCGACGACCCCCTCGCGCGCGTCCTCGACCGAAGGGAGCCGCAGATGCTCGGCCGGCGTGACGTAGCAGAGAAAATCGGCTCCATACTGGGCGGCTACCGCGCCCCCGATCGCGCTCGTTATGTGATCGTATCCGGGCGCGACGTCCGTGACGAGCGGGCCCAGAACGTAGAAAGGCGCGCCCTTGCAGATCCGCTTCTGCATGATCATGTGCGAGGGAATGTCCTGGAGCGGCACGTGCCCCGGTCCCTCGACGAAAACGCTCACGCCGCGCGCGCGCGCGCGATCGACGAGCTCGCCGATGACGAGAAGCTCGCCCATCTGCGCGACGTCCGTGGCGTCGGCGATGGCGCCCGGCCTGAGCCCGTCGCCGAGACTCAGCGCGAAGTCGTACTTCGCGGCAATATCGAGGAGCCGGTCATAGTGCTCGTAATAGGGATTTTCCTTGCCGTTCGCGACCATCCACTGGAGGAGAAAGCACCCGCCGCGGCTCACGACGCCGGCGACTCTCGTGGAGGCGACCGCCTCGGCGAGCCTTTTCACGAGCCCGCAATGTATCGTCATGAAATCGACGCCGTCCCGCGCGTGCCGCTCGACGACCTCGAAGAACGCGTCCGTTTCCGTGTCGGCGATGTCCCTCCCCGAACGGGTCGCTTCAACGATCGCCTGATATATGGGAACGGTTCCGAGCGGGATCGTCGATTGCGCGAGGATCGTCCGTCGAATCGCGTCGAGATCGCCGCCCGTCGAAAGATCCATGACGGCGTCGGCGCCCGCCTCGATGATGACGCGGAGCTTCTCGAGCTCGACGCCGAGATCGTCATGCGCGGGACTCGTTCCGATATTCGCGTTGACCTTTGTCCGCAGGCCCTGGCCGATACCGATCGGGCGGCAGTGCGCGCGGGCCGTGCCCGTGACGATCGCTCGCCCCTCGGCCACGAGGCGCCTGAGCGTCTCGGCCTCGACGCGCTCGTCCTCGGCCACCGACCTGAGCGCAGGCGTCAGCTCGCCCTTCATGGCCCTTTCGAATTCCGTCAATCCTCGCTCCTCTCTCCGTCTGCAATGGGCTCATTATACATTCGCGGAAGGCGCCCCGTCAATCGCGGGATCAGAATTTCTCCACGAGCGAAATGTGAATGCGCGTTCCCTCGAGGGAGAGCTCCTCTCCGACGCCGAAGCTCAGGGCCACGATACCGAGCGGGGATTGCGACCGCAACCCGAAACCGGCGCCGTTTCTCACGGCCCATCCTTCGCCGCGCCGGAAGAACGCGCCGGCGTCATCGAAGAGAAAGAGCCATCCCCCCTCCCCGAACCGGTATTCGAGATTCCCGAATACGACCCGTTCCCCGCGGAACTGGCTTTCGCGGTATCCCCGGAGCGTCGTCGCGCCGCCGAGCGGAAAGAGCTCGGCGAGCGGAACGTCTCCCCCCGAATGGACAGCCTCGGCGACGAGCCTCCCGTAAACGCTCTGGTTCCCCCATGCGCTTCTTCGGGCGCTCCCCTCGACGCGGTACAGGAACTCCCCGTCGCGTTCCGCGCGATTCGCCCTGAAATAGCTTTTCCGGTACGCTCCCTCGACGAACGCGTTGAGCGCGAAGCCCGATGGGTCCTCGATCGCGACGCCGATACGGAAGCGCTCGCGAACGCTTCGCGCGAGATCTCCCGAACCCGGCACGTTTCTGTCCGCCGCCGCTCCGGCGACGATCGACGTGCGCGGTCCGAGCGGGATGCCGAAGTACAGTCCGCCCGAATTCCACATGTAGGTGCTGTCCTGAATGACCTGGGAGAGCTCCGCGTCCAGGCTCACGAGGCTCGAAAAGAGAAACGGCTCCCTGAACTTCAGGGCGAGCTTCGAATATCGCTCGCCGTCGTTCAGCCAGCCGAAATGGGCTTTGCGCCCGGTCCCCGCGATATTCCCGAGCTCGAGATCGATCGCCCCGTTCAGAACGTACTCCCCTCCCGCTTTCCGGGAGAACCCGAGGGCGCCCTGGAAGAGATTGCCCCGCTCGATCTCCCTGACCGGAATGATTACGTCGACGGCGCCGCTCGATCGCCGTTCGATCCTCGCGTCTCCGACCGATTCGAAATAGCCGGACCCGCGGAGATACTTCAGCGCGCTCCGCGACGCGCTTCTCGCCATACACGGAACCGGGCTCGAGGCGGGAGGTGCGAAGCGCCGTCGACGAATCGGTTTTCGCGATCCCTTCGAAGACGACGCGGGAGAGACGGGAACGCTCCCCTTCGGAAATCGACACCGTGAGCTCGACCTCGTTCGCGGCGGGAAGATAGCGAAAGCCGGTCAGCCACACCTGGGCGTACGGATATCCCGATTCGTTGTAGAACGCGAGAAGCCCGCGAAGCGATTCCTCGAGAACGAACGGATCGAATCGCCCTCCCGCCGGCGGCCGCACGCGACTCGTCGCCTCGGCCTCTCCGATGAGCTCCGCCCCGCTCACAGCCACTTTTCCGATCCGGGCCGGTTCCCCCTCCTCTATCGCGACACGGACGTCGATACCGTCCGGGGAAGCGGACGTATCGACGCGGACCCGCGCGCCGATGAATCCATTCGAAAAATAGAGCGAATCGACGCGCGCGATTTCGGACGATACAAGCGAATCCGAATACTCCACGCCGGCGCGGAGAGGGCTCCGCCGCGCGAGCTCGGAAGCGGAGATCGCCTCGCACCCCGAGTATCCCACCGCGCGGATCACGCCCGCCTCGGACAAGCCCGGCAGCATGAGGACGAACGCCGTGTTAAAAATAAGCGCGGCTCTCGACCTTGAGGTCATGTACCGTCTTCACCTCCCCCGCGTAATCCTTCTCGCGGCGCCCCGTGTAATTGAGACCGAAGCTGATGTTCCGCGAAAAGCGATACTGCCCCATGAGACTCCAGTCCTCGCGAAGCCCCTCCTCGAGGAAGAACAGGGGCTTCCCGGTCTCGGCCTTCGCGTCCGTATAGGTGAGCTTGAAAAGCGAGGCGACGTTGAGCCGCTCTCCGATGGATGACGAGAGAGACGGGGTCGCCATGTACGATATCTGCTTCGCTTCCGATACCTCGTCCGAGCGGCTCTCCGCGCCGAGGTCGAGCGAAAGCTTCGTCGACGGATTGAAGCGATAGCTGAGGATCTGCGCCAGCGAGTTCGTCCCGACGCGGTAATTCTGGCCCGAGAATCCCGTGACCTCCCGTTTTCGCAGGCCCGTGCCCGTCTCCCACGTGATGGCGAGCGCGTTCCAGGGAGCCGATTCCGCCCGGACGCGCACCTCCCGGAAGAAACTCTCGGCGAACGATCCCTCGAGCCTGTTGTCCTCCTCGTCCTCGCGGGAATACGAGACGCGCAGCTTGAATATCCGCGACGAATTGAAAAGCGTGCACTCCTCGCGGAGCTTGTTCACGCCGTAAACGGTGACGCCGTTTCTCTGCAGCAGCGACGGCTTGAGGAGATAGAGCCCCGCGAGATCTCCGGTGCGCGAGCTCTCGACGACGGTGAACGAATGGTCGAGGGAAACCTCCCGCTTGATCTTCCCGAAGAAGCTCCCGTCTCCCGACTCGCCGCT